>CAWEUQ010000025.1:0-77168 GCA_963812275.1 uncultured Alphaproteobacteria bacterium
CCGGAGGGCGAAGGTGAGGCCGTCACTATGACGACAGTGCGCCAAGTCAAGAAGCTTCTGACGCCGCTGCTTGAACGGCACGACGATCTGCATCTGAATGGCCGTTGGCTCATCGTCAAGCCGGTGCGGCATGTGCTTCGCGGGGTTCTGATCGAACGAACGGGCGAGGCCGCGCGGTTTCGACCATGGTGGGCGGTCGGCTATCTCTGCGAACCGGCCGAGGCGATTCCGCTCAACTGGGCGACCATGATTCATCCGCCGGTAGCCGGCCGACTTTGGTATTGGGACGACCCGTCCGTCCGGGACGACCTCTTCGCCGCTATCGAGGAGCAGGCGCTCCCGCAGTTGCGGGCGATCCAGACGCTCGACGACTTCGTCGCCTTCGCATCGGATCGAGCGCGCTTCTCCCTCACCGATTTCGGCGGCTACCTGTTGCGGACAGTTGGCGTCGACATCGCTCGCGGCGATCTCGACTCCGCCCGTGCCGCCTGCGCCGAACTCGCGACCGGACGGACGAGATGGTCGATGCCGCTCATGCGCGAGGAGTTCGAGCGCATCACCGGCGTTCTGTGTCCCCTGCTGGCATCGGGCGATCTCGCCGGCATGGCGCGGCTTCTCCACGAATGGGAGGCCTGCACCGTCGACAAGCTGAAGCTGCGGGACATCTGGCAGCCGACGCCGTTTCCGCTGGAAACCGGGATCGAACCAGTACGGAATTCCGGTCCTGCGCGATGACCACCGCGCGAAATCAAGAAGTTCTTGTACCGGGGCACGGTTATGAGACAGTCGACTGCGACGCTACGCGGCCAATTTGTGCTCCCTGGTGACCGCGGTTTCAAGTCCGAGCTGATCGGCTCGGATCTGGTCTGGTGTTTTGTAGCCGTGCCGCTCGCGTAGCCAGGTCGCGTTGTAGGTCGCGGCGAAGGCCAGCAGGCCCTGCCGCAGTTCCTCGACGGTTGCGAAGTGGCGCAGCCACAGCAGGTTTTCCTTCAAGGTCCGGATCGCCCGCTCGGCGACGCCGTTACCCTCGGGTTGGCGCACGAAGGAGGGCGAGCTGGCGATGCCGAGGAATTTGATTTCGTCCTGGAAGTCGTCGGACATGTAGTTCGACCCATGATCGTGGCGCAGCCTCAGGTCCGCGGCGACGCCGCCCCCGATGGCTCCGAAGTGCCGGACCACGCCTTGGCGGACCGGCTCCAGGGCCTCGAAGCGGTTGGCCCAATGCGAGGCATGGATGCCGACGAACGCGCCGCTGCAGTGGTCGACCGCGACGAAGACGTAGGCCCGGCCCTCTTCAGTTGTCACCGTCTGGGTCATGTCGGTTCCCCACATCTCATCGACCCGCTCGGTGACGATCGTGCCGTCGTGCTGATAGTCCCGGGCTGGCCGGACCTGGTGGGGGGCCTGCAGCCCGTGCTCCTTCATCAGCCGCCGTACCCGTCGCGGGGCCGTACGGATCCCCTTCAGCCGCAGCCGGGCCCAGACCTTGCGATAGCCTTCCCCGTGGAACCGGGACGCCTCGATCACCGCCTTGATGTGCACCAGCAGATCCGCGTCGCAACACGCCCCGACAGGCCCGCGCCGCCGGGCTGGCTTCGCGGTGTCGTCGGCAACACGCTGTCGGTAGACCGTGGCCCGGGCAACACCCCAGACCGCGCAGATCCGCGCCACGCCGTAGAACTGGTCCCCGGAAGGCGAAGCGGCGCGGCTCATCTCTTCGACCTCCTGCGGGCCAAAGGGCGGCCCCCCTCCAACCTCGCGATCTTCTCGTCCAGAAGTTCGTTGTCCATCGTGATCTCACCGACCTTGGCCTTCAGCCGGTCGATCTCGGCGTCCCGTTCGTCTCGATCACGCGCCTTCAGGGCACTCTCTGCTGCCGCCAGAACCCGATCACGCCATTCCGACAAGCGGTGTGCCGCGACGTTCAAATCGCGCGATACCGCCTCGAGGCTCTCGCCCCGCAGCAGCCGCTGCACCGCCGCCAGTTTCATCTTTGCCGAAAACCGATGCCCACCGGCCTTGCCGCCGACGCCGCCAGCGTGCTCGGCGCGCGTCGTCGTTGCCAGGGCATCGTTCCGACCGTCGCTTTGGGATTGCTGTTCTCTTCCATCTTGCACCTCCGATTGCGGTTCAATTAACCGCAGTCGGCTGTCTCAAGAAACCGTGCCCCGGCCCAAATCAAGAAGTTCCTGGCGCCACTCGTCGAGCGGCATGATGATCTCGTCCTGAAGGGCCAGTGGCTCTATCTTAAACCGGTTCGTCATCTGCTGCGCGCGGTGCTCATCGACCGAACTGGAGAAGCCGCTCGGTTCAGGCCGCGGTGGGCCGTCATGAGCCTGTGCGTCCCGCAGAGGGCATTCCCGTTGAATTGGGGCGCAATGATCAGTCGGCCCGGGACAAACAAGCTGTGGTTCTGGGATGATCAGTCTCTTCAGGGGGATTTGTTCGCGGCGATCGAAGACCAGGCCTTGCCACGACTTCGCGCCATGCAAACGCTTGAGGACTTCGTCGCATTTGCCAACGACAAGGATCGGTTCTCGCTGAGTCCGTTTGATGCCTTCCTGCTGCTGCGCATCGTTGTCGATGTCGCGAGAGGAGATTTGGCGGCAGCGCGATCGGGATGCGAGGAGGTGCTCAGTGGCCGCACCATGTGGTCGATGCCGGAAGGTACAGTCGGCAAGCTATGCCATCTTGTCGGGAAAAATGATCGCGCCGGCATGGCGCGGCTTCTCCACGAGTGGGAAGCCTATACCGTCGACAAGCTAAAGCTGCGCGACATCTGGGAGCCGACGCCGTTTCCGCTTGAATCGAGCGAAGGTTCATGAAGGCGACTGCCGCGAGCGGGAGGGCAGAGGGTAAGGCCGTATATGACGACAGTGCGCCAAGTCAAGAAGCTTCTGACGCCGCTGCTTGAACGGCACGACGATCTGCATCTCAATGGCCGTTGGCTCATCGTGAAGCCGGTGCGGCATGTGCTTCGTGGGGTTCTGATCGAACGAACGGGCGAGGCCGCGCGGTTTCGACCATGGTGGGCGGTCGGCTATCTCTGCGAGCCGGCCGAGTCGATTCCGCTCAACTGGGCGACGATGATTCATCCGCCGGTAGCCGGCCGGCTTTGGTATTGGGACGACCCGTCCGTCCGGGACGACCTCTTCGCCGCTATCGAGGAGCAGGCGCTCCCGCAGCTGCGGGCGATCCAGACGCTCGACGACTTCGTCGCCTTCGCATCGGATCGAACGCGTTTCTCCATCACCGCGTTTAGCGGCTACCTTCTGCGATCCGTCGGCGTCGACATCGCTCGCGGCGATCTCGACTCCGCCCGCGCCGCCTGCGCCGAACTCGCGACCGGACGGACGAGATGGTCGATGCCGCTCATGCGCGAGGAGTTCGAGCGCATCACCGGCGTCCTCTGCCCCCTGCTGGCATCGGGCGATCGCGTCGCCATGGCGCGGCTCCTCCACGAATGGGAGGCCTACACCGTCGACAAGCTGAAGCTCAGCGACATCTGGGAGCCGACGCCGTTTCCGCTGGAAACCGGGAGCGAACCCGGCCTCACTTCTCCCGCCCCTCGACAGCCTCCAGCGTCTTGAGGATGTGGTCGCGGGCGGTTTCCGCGTCTGCCGTCTTGCCGGAGAGAAACACCCGCCCCGAGGCGCCGATCATCTGGCAGTCGACCAGGGTCAGGCCGGGGGCGACGCGCTCGGCCTCGTTGGCGGCGACCGCGGCGAAGAGGGCGGGCTGCATCTCGACCAGGAGCAGGCTTTCGTCGGGCAGGATCATCGAGGCGTCGCGGTTGCGGTTGAGGATCACGGCGTGCTGGTCGGTCACCGCCTCGACGATATCGGTGTAAAGGACGTGCGGGCGAAGCTGGTCGGTTGCCTTGGCGCCGATGCCCTTCAGCACGGCCTCTCCGGCCGCGTCGAGGTGGGCTTCGTCCAGCGAATGCAGTTCGAGGATGCCGTATTGGCGCTCGACATAGAGCATGCCGGGCTCGGCTTCCGGCACCGACTTCAGCGCAAGGTCGATCACCCGGTGGATCGCCAGCGCCGGCGCGATCTCGATGATCAGCGAGTGCATGCCCTCGAGCGGGACATAGCCGCGCCCACGCGTCGGCGAGCCCATATAGGCGGCAAACTGCCGCCTGAGCTGTTCGATCTTGAGATAGACGCGTAGTTCGGCCACCGGTTCCCTCGGCTGTCGGTCGCGGAAACGCCGCCCGCTGGGCGGCCCCGTCGTTCTCCGGTCCTCGAATACCGGTGTTACTTGCTCGGCACGCCGAACTGCTTGATGACGTCGGCATGCGGCCGCGGGATGACGTGGACCGAGACCACCGTGCCGACATGGCCGGCCGCCTCGGCGCCCGCCTCGGTCGCCGCCTTGACCGCGCCGACATCGCCCTGGACCAGCACCGAGACGAGGCCGGCGCCGACCTGCTCGCGGCCGATGATGGTGACGTTGGCGGCCTTGACCATGGCGTCGGCCGCGGCGAAGGCCGCCACGTAGCCCTTGGTTTCGACAAACCCGATTGCATTCGACATGACTGTTCTCCTTGTCTGACTTTTCCTGAAGGCGTTCTATTTCCTGGCGCCGCGCGCTGGCGGCTTGCGCGCTTCGTCGAGGATGCCGATGACCAGCGCGTCGATCACCGCGCTTGCCGTCCTTGAACCAGCCGCGCGCCACCGAGCCTTGGGTGACGAGGACGCGCTCGCCGTCGCCGGCGCCGAGCGGGTCGTAGGCGACAAGGTGTTCGCCGAGGCCGTCGTTCTCCTCCAGCGCGATTTCGAGAAGGGCGCCGCCCGGCAGCTCGTCGAGCCGCTTGGTCGCCCAGACCTTGCCGATCACCATTCCGGTTTTCATGGCTTCTGCCTCACGAGTTCGACCTTCATCTCGCGCGCCTTGTCACGCGCCAGCGGCGTCATGACGACATCCTTGCCGATGACGATCTTGCGATGGGACCTCGATATCTCGACGATCTTGGCCTCGCCGAGGATGCCCGAGGACATTTCGAAGACGCCGCCCGCCGCGGGCGCCGCCTTGGCCTGTGCCGCAGTCGCCGGACGCGGCGGGTCGTGCAGGGCGGCCGGCATCGAAGTGGACGTCGCCGGCAGCGATCGCCGCCCGAAGGGCTTCGTCGGCGCAGGCTTCCGCGATCGCCCGGGCGAAGCGGTCGGCGTCGTCGCTCATGCCGGCCGGCAGCGCGACCGTCGCCGGCTTGCCACGAGCCAGTGCCGCGCGCATCTCGGCGACAAGCCCGTCGCCCGCCGGCGCCGGCCTGGCGCCGGACGAGCCGAGCGACTCCTTCAGCGCCTGGCGGACCAGCGCCCGAAGTTCCTCGCGGTCGATGCCTGCCGCCATCGTCTATTGCCTCGCCTGGAGTGTCTGTTCGGCCGCCGACGCCGCGGCGCGGATGTTGCTCTCCTCGCCGGAGAGATAGACGCGGCCGGTGGCGCCCATCATCCGGTAGTCGACGACCTTGATGTCGGCCGCCTTCTCCGCCTCGTTGGCGGCCAGGATGGCGTAGGACGCCGGCTGCATTTCGAGGACGAAGAGCGACTCGCCGGGCAGGATCATCGAGCCGGCCTTGTTCCGGTTGATCAGGAAGGCGTGGTAGTTGTCGACCCGCTTGACGATGCGCGAGGCGAGGATTTCCGGCCGCATCGCGTCGGCCTCCGTCGCGCCGAGATAGTCGAGGATCGCCTGGCCGGCGGCCTTGACCGACGAGGTCGAATTGGCGTGGAGTTCGAGATAGCCGTATTGGCGCTCGACGACGAGCAGGCCCGGCTTGACGTCGACATTCTTGACCGCGATGTCGGTGATGTTCTCGATCTCGAGCCCGGGCGCCACCTCGACCACCAGCGCCGCCATGTTGACGCGCGGCAGGAAGCCCCGGATGAAGGTGCCGAGATAGCACATCGTCTTCGGCTGAAGCTGGTCGATGAAGATGTAGGAGCGGATCGTCGCCATGGCCGCGCCCTATTGCCGCTCGTGCTGCATGGCGCGAAGCTCTTCGAGGATGAGCTGGCGGATCTCGGCCTTGAGTTCGTCGGCGTCCGCCGGCGCGAACACATCGGCGGCCGGCGCGTTGCTCGGGCGCGACGGCCGTCCGCCGACCCAGTCGAAGGAATAGTCGATCTTGCCCTCCGGCAGCCGCGGCCGGGTCGCCGGCTGCGGTAGCGCCAGCCCGCCGAAGTCGCCGAACGGGATGTCGGCGGCGCTGCTATAGGCGATCTTCGTCCACTGGACGAGATGCTCTGGGCCGATGTTCTCGCCGATCGACGAGCGGCCGTGGAAGCCGGTGCCGACGGTCATCGTCGGCGCGAGGAAGGTGTCGAAGCCGGCCGCGCCGGTCGAGCAGCCGACGTTGATCACCACCCGCATCACGTCCATCTCGGCGCCGAAGCGCAGGATCATCGCCGGGTCGTCGGCGTGAATCGCGGCCGAATGGCCGGCGCCGCGGTTGCGGATCATCGCGCGGCAGGCGATCAGCGCGGTTTCGCGATCGGCGACTTCGTAGAAGCCGAGGACCGGGCAGAGCTTCTCGCGGCTCAGCGGATAATCGTCGCCGATCCGTTCGAGCGGCACGAGCAGGACGCGGGTGTCGCGTGGCACCCGGATGCCGGCGCTCTCGGCGATCGTCGTGGCGGGCTTGCCGAGCAGCGAGATGTTGAACTTGCCGCCGGGGAAGAGATGTTCGGCAAGCCGGTCGCGATCGTCGGCCGAAATCAGGTGGCAGCCGTGGCGCTTCATCTCTCCGACGAGGCGCGCCGCGATCGACGCATGGGCGATGACCGCCGACTCGTTGGTGCAGAGGATCGAATTGTCGAAGGCCTTGGAGTCGACGATCTGCCTGGCTGCCCGCGCGACATCGGCGGTTTCGTCGACATAGACCGGATTGTTGCCGGGGCCGACGCCGATCGCCGGATTGCCCGAACTGTAGGCGGCGCGCACGACCGGCGAGCCGCCGGTGGCGAGGATCAGGTTGATCCGGTCGGAGGTCATCACCGAATTGATGATCGGCATGGTCGGCTCGGGGATGACCTGGATGATGCCGTCGGGGGCGCCTGCCGCCTCCGCGCTTCGTGCCAGCAGCCGCGCGGCGTCGGCGCCGCAGGCCTTGGCCGCCGGGTGGGGACTGATGACAATCGCGTTGCGGGTGAGGAGGGCGAGGATCGCCTTGTAGAAGACCGAGCAGACCGGATTGGTCGAAGGCGTCAGCGCGAAGATGACTCCGGCCGGCTTCGGGATGGCAACCGTCTTGGTCTCCGCATCCACCCGGAAATCGGTGAAGTTCTCGTCCTTGTAGTGATCGAAGAGGCCGATCGAGCAGAGCCGGTTCTTGATCTCCTTGTGGTCGGCATTGCCGAAGCCGCTTTCCTCGACCGCCCAATCGGCATAACGGCGCGCCTCGGCGGCGCCGGCCTTGGCGATCGCGCCGACGATGGCGAGCACCGTGTCGCGCGGATAGGTCGCGAAGGACGCCGCCGCCCAGCGCGCCTTCTCGATCATCTGCGCCGTCTGGTGCAGCGTCCCGCCGGCGTCGGTTTCGTTGATGGCGGTTGGCATGAAGCGTGCTTTCATCGTGGCCAGGAACACGTGCGGCCGCGCGACGATCCGACCCGCAAACTAGGCGGGGCGGTGACGGTCGGCTTGACAGTGTTGGGTGGTTTCTTGACAGGAGCGACAAGGCCTTGACGGCATTGCTTGATCTGATGCGGGGACCTGTGCGAGCATGGTTTCCCGGGGTTGACAGGGATCGCCCGGGAGGCGCTGGAGCATGTTGGAAAGCTCGGCAACTTCGCTAGGACGGCGCCGGGAAATCGGCTCCGGCGTCGACAATCGCGCGCCGGGGGTGCTCGCTTCGGCCGCGACCGGGATCGTCGGCTATATCGAACGTTGCCGCGGCGATGTCGACCGGATTTTCGGCAACGCCCATATCCTGCCGGACATGGCCGGTTCGCCGACTTTGAAGCTGCGCCTCAGCGCTTTTTGCCGGCTGTTCGAGGAATTGGCGCGCCAGACCGGCAACGAGAATTTCGGCCTGTGGTTCGGCAACCAGTTCCAGCCGCGTGACCTCGGGATGTGGGGCTATGCCGCCGTTTCGGCGCCGACGCTTGGCGCTTCGCTGGAATGCCTGGTCGGCCTGTTTCGCTATCATCAGGAAAGCTCGGTGATGCAATTGCGGGTCGACACCGACGGGCTTGCCCGGCTCGAATACCAGATCACCGACCCCTCGATCATCGAGCGTCGTCAGGATGCCGAGTTGTCGCTCGGCATGTTCCTCAACGTCGTGCGGGAATGCTGCGGCGTCCACTGGTCGCCGGAGGAGGTGCATTTCGAGCATCCGAAGCCCGAGAATGCCCGGGAACACGAGGTTGCCTTCGGCGCGCCGGTCTATTTCTCCCAGCGGACGAACGCGCTCCTGTTCCGGCCCGGCGACCTGGAGCGCCCGATGCCTTCGCGGGATCTGCGGCTGCTGGCGGTGATGCAGACCTGCCTCGAACAGCTCGGTTCGCGTCCGTCGCAGGACGACATGCTGCTCGACCGCATCCGCACCGCTGTCAGGATGCGGCTTCCGGAGGGCTGCCCATCGCTCAAGCAGATCGCCGACGAATTGCGCGCGCCGGTCAGCGTCATCCATCAGGATCTCAGCGCCGCCGGGCTGACCTACAAGGAAATGGTCGAGGAGGTGCGCCGCGACCTCGCCCTGTCCTACACCCGCCAGCAGCACCTGCCGCTCTCGGAGATCGCCATGCTGCTCGGCTATTCCGAGCTGTCGGCGTTCTCGCGCGCCTTCCGGCGGTGGACCGGCACGGCGCCGCGCGAATACCGCGCCGCCGCCTACGACGCCTGATCAGGTATTCAGCGCTTCCAGCGACTCCGGCAGGATCTGGCCGCCGTCGACGATGATCGTCTGGCCGGTGATGTAGGCGGCTTCCTTCGAGGCGAAGAACAGCGCCGCGTAGCCGATATCCTCGACGCTGCCGAGCCGCTTCAGCGGGATCGAGGCGGCCATCGTCTTGAGATAGTCCTCGCCGAGATTTTCCAGGCCCTCGGTGACGATGTTGCCCGGCATCACGGCGTTCATGGTGATTCCGTAGGTGGCGAGTTCGATGCAGGCGGTCCTGAGGAAGCCGAGCTGGCCGGCTTTCGAGGCGGCATAATGCGCCCAGCCGGGGAAGCCGGTCACCGGGCCGGTGATCGAGGAGGTGAGGACGATCCTGCCGCCGTCGCTCTTCTTCATCGCCGGCAGGCAAGCCTTGACCGAGATGAAGGTGCCCTTGAGGTTGGTGCCGATCACCTCGTCCCAGTCGTCGCCGGTCATCGACTCGAGCTTGACCTGCGGGAAGATGCCGGCATTGGCGCAGAGGATGTCGAGGCCGCCATGGCGCTCGACCGCGGCCGCCGCCGCGGCTTCCATGGCGTCGAGATCGCGGACGTCGGCGGCGAAGGCCGAGGCCTCGCCGCCGGCTTCGCGCAGTTCCTTCGCGGTCGCCTCGGCCGCTTCGATGTGGCGGGCGACGACGAGCACGCGGGCGCCATGACGGGCGAAGACCCGGGCGATGCCCTTGCCGATGCCCTTGCTCGCCCCGGTGACAATGGCCGACTGGCCGTCGAGCGACGTGAGCATGCCGTATCCTCCTTCGTTTGTTTAGCCGGCTCCGACCCGCCGCCGGCGATTGAGCGCCAGCATGACGAGATAGCCGCCGATCAGGATGACGATCGCGCCGACGGTCGAGATGGTGCCGAGCACCGGCACGCCCGGCGTGTAGCCCGCGACCATCTTGGCGTAGAGATATTCGGGCACCGTCGTGTCGGCGCCGGTGGTGAAGAGCGACAGCGGGAAGTTGCCCCAGGAGAGCAGAAAGGCGAACAGGCCGCCGGAAAAGATGCCCGGCATCAGGACCGGAATGGTGATCTCGCGCATGACCTGCAGGCGCGAGGCGCCGAGATCGTAGGCGGCTTCCTCCAGCGCCGGGTCGAAGCTGTAGACCTGGATGGAGATGACCAGCGTCACCACCGGCACGATCCAGACCAGATGGGCGAAGACCGCCGTCTGCCAGGAAAGCTGCAGGCCCATGGCGTTGAACCACAGCAGCAGCGCCAGGCCGAGCACCGATTGCGGGAAGAAGATCGGCAGCAGGATCAGCTTCTGGTACCAGGACCGCCCCTTCCAGTCATAGCGGGCGAAGGCCAGCGCGCCGAAGAAGGCGAGGACGATGGCGATGACGGTGACGCAGCGCCGCGATGATGATCGAGGTTTCGAGGATCTGGTGAATCTGGATCGAGGTCAGGGTCTTGTGCCACCAGTCCAGCCCCCATTTGGTGATCGGGAAGATGAAGTAGCGACTCGATGTCAGCGAGGCGAGGGTGATGCTGAGGCTGGGCAGGTAGACGAAGATCACCATCGCGATCGTCCAGACGACGATCAGGGCATGACGGACGCGAACGGCTCTGCTCTTCATCGCCTCACCGCCTGCCGAGGAAACGGTCGAGATCGAAGCGACGCAGCGCGACAAGAACCAGGGCGCCGACGATCACCATCAGCAGCACCGACAATGCCGCGCCGAGAGGCCAGTTCTGCGAATAGGTGAAGGCGATCTCGATGTCGTGGGCGATCGGGATGATCTGCTGGCCGCCGAGCACCTTCGCTTCGGCGATGGCGCCGACCGCGAGGACGAAGGTCAGCAGCGAGCCGATCATCAGTCCCGGCAGCGACAGCGGCAGTTCGACCTCGCGGAACACCTGCCACCGCGTCGCGCCGAGATCGAGGGCGGCCTCCCGGGTCTCGTTCGGCACCATCGAGATGCCGAGTGTCATCGGAAACAGCATGAACGGGATATAGACATAGACCATGCCGAACAGGATCACGCCGCGGGTGAAGAGAATGCTCTCGAGGTCGAGCCCGAACATCGACTTGAGGGTGCCGAGCAGGACGCCGTTCTTGATGAAGAACAGCAGCCAGCCATAGAGCCGCACATTCTCGGAAACGAAGAGCGGAATGACGAAAAGCAGCGTGATCAGCGTCGACCATCGGCCGAAGACGCGCACCAGCCCGTAGGCGACCGGATAACAAATCAGGATCAGTATCGCGACGGTTGCTGCGGCGAGGCCGAGAGACCAGAGCAGCGAGATGTAGGTCGTGCTCTCGAAGATCGTTATGTAGTTCTCGAAGGTCGGCGATCCGCCGAAGCCGAAGGTGCGCTCCGGCATGAACGAGAAGACGATGATCGCCGCCAGCGGCGCGGCGAAGCCGACCAGCAGGAACAGGAGGACCGGAGACGCCGACCACGTGCCGGCCGATATGCGGGAACTGCCGCTCATCGGTCGGGCACGACGATCGAGTCGGCGGCGTCCCAGCCGATGAGCACTTCCTGGTCGAGGCTGCCCTGGAAGGCCTCGTGGCGCAGCTTCTCCAGAACGAAGGTCATCTCGCCGACGCGCACATGATACTGGATGCGCGAGCCGAGGGCGTATTCGTTGTAGAGCTTGGCCGACGACATGGTTGTCGGCGTCGCCGGGCTCGGACAGGAAGCGCAGGAATTCCGGCCGCACCACGAGATAGCCGTCGCGCCATGCCATCGGCGATCGGCGGGCGCGACGAACTCGCCCGGAACATTCGTGGACGTCAGCCTCCGGTCGCCGGCGACCTTGACCGGCAGGACGTTGACGTCGCCGATGAATTCGGAAACGAATTTGGAGTTCGGCGTGCTGTAGATTTCCTGTGGCGAGCCGATCTGCACCAGCTTGCCGTCCCGCATCACGCCGATCCGGTCGCTCATCACCATCGCCTCCTCGAGGCTGTGGGTGATGTAGACAAAGGTCTTCTTCGTCTCGCGATGGATGTCCTTGAGCTCCTTCTCGAGCGTCTTGCGGAGCTTGTAGTCGAGGGCGGAGAGCGGCTCGTCGAAGAAGAGGATCTCCGGATCGAAGGCCAGCGCCCGGGCGAGCGCCACGCGCTGTCTCTCGCCGCCCGAAATCTGGGTCACGGCGCGCCCGTAATAGGACTCCGGCAGCCGCAGCAATTCCATCAGTTCCAGCGCCCGCCGCTTGCGCGCCGCCACGTCGACGCCGCGAATCTTCAGCGAGAATTCTATGTTCTCGCCGACATCCTTGTGCGGGAAGAGGGCGAGGGACTGGAAGACCATGCAGGTCGGGCGGCGGTTGGCGGGTATCGAATTGATCCGTTCGCCACGCAGGATGATGTCGCCGGCGGTCGGCTCCTCCATGCCCGCAAGCATCCGCAGGAGCGTCGTCTTGCCGCTTCCCGACGGCCCGACGATGGTGAAAAGCTCACCTTCGAAAATCTCGAGATCAACCGCATCGACGGCGGCGTGGCCGGCGAAGGTCTTGGTCAAGCCTCTGAGATAGAGGATGACGCCGTCACGCCCTGCCATCGATACCTGCTTCGTTTGGTCTGGTGGTGGTGTTGCGGCGCCCCCGGGGGGCGCCGCAAGGGTAAGGGTCAGCCGCCGGACGCTTCGCGCTTGGCGGCGGTCATCAGGTCGAGAAGCTTGTCGTAGTCGGGGACGATATCGTACTCGACCGACTTCGCCATCTCCTCTTCCAGGCTATCCCACTGGATCGCGTCGAGCTCGTCCGGCGTGAACAGCTTGAAGCACTCCGGATTGCTCATCTGGGCGACCGGGTTGAACGTGCCTTCGGCGAAGGCAACCGTGTGCGCGACGGTCGGATCCTGGACATATTCAAGGAACTTCGGAGCCAGCGGCGACAGCTCGGGATTGTTGACGAGCGATGTCACCTCGATCCACGAAACACCGCCCTTGCCGCCCTCCATCGGGCCCTTGTTCGGGGTGATGCCGCGGATGTTGAGGAAGCCGTCGGCGCGGGCCGGCGAAGCGCTGTAGGTGCCGCCGGTCATATGGAAATCGATCTCGCCGGCGACGAATGCCTGGTTCATCGTCGCGATGTCGCCGACCACCTTGGCGCCCTTGAAGACCGTGCTGGCGGTTTCGGCGAACTTCGCCACCTCGTCGTCAGTGTGCTCCTTGAACGGATCGAAACCCGAAATCAGGCAGATGTCGAAGACGTTCCAGTCATCGCTTTCGAGGATGCCGTACTTGCCGGCATTGGCCGGGTCGTTCCACAGATCCCAGCCGACATCCTGGGCGGTCTCGCGGCTGACCTTGTCGGTGTTGACGACGAAACTGTAGGGTCCGAAGCGCTGGGTCATGCCGAGCAGCTCCTTGCCGTCGTCGCTCATCGCCCATTTGTAGGGCCATTTGAACGCCGGCATCATCTTGTCGAAATACGGCTTGAAGGTCTCCTGATCGAGCGGCTTGATCAGGCCCTCGGGATACATGACCTTGCGCGCCCAGGGATTGTTGACGTTGATCAGGTCCCAGACATTGGTCTCGCCGGCGCGGAGCCGGTTGATCATGGTCGGGTCGTTGGTCAGCGACTCCGCCTTGACCGTCGCGTCCATCTTCGTGCGGAATGGATCGAGAACCTGCGCGGAGTTGTACCCCTCCCAGCACAGGATGTTCAGTTCCTTCTCGCGCGCCGCCTGCGCCTGGCGGAACATCCCGCCGGAACCGGCCGCGAACGCCGCGGCGAACATAGCGGATTGCTGCATGAAGTTGCGGCGGCTGATGCCATTCCGTCCCATAGCACTCTCCTCTCCTGGGCCGTTCCGGCCCTGTCGGTCTTGACGTGAAAGTCGGTTTCGCCCCGGCGAGCCGACGACGCCTCGATTTGCGCCTCTGGAAGTTCCTTTTCTCGCGAGCTGTAGCCGAAGGCGCGGATACCCGATTGCGTTATAAGCCGACTCCGGACCTTCACTCTTGACTTGTCGCCCGTCAAATTTGACCGGCAATTTAGTCAGCGCCGTCTGTGCACATCGCGTGCCAGCCGGGGCCGGCTAAAGGCCCATCATCGCCCTTCAATTCCGCGCTCGACATCACGTTGCAGTAGATCATGTTGATGATCTCGAGTTCCTTGTGATGGAGTTCGTCGGATCCGGCGGCACAGCAATCCTCGACAACGATGACGTTGAAGCTCTCGTCGGCGAGGCTCCTGACCGTCGAGGACACGCATTGATCGGTGAAGACACCGCAGCACACGACGTTTTTTATGCCCATATTGGCGAGCAGCAGCCGAAGATTGCTTCCGGCGAGGGCGCTGTCGGTCATCTTGGTGACGACGATTTCGTCGCCCTCAGGCGCGAGTTCCGGAACGATCTGCGATTCCCATTCGTCCTTCGGCAGAAGCAGGTCGTTCCAGCCGGGCTTGCAATGGCTCAGCGAACGCTCGCGGCCGTTCTTGGTATGGCTGGCGATGCGGGCGTGGACGCATTCGATCCCGTTCTCGCGGAAGCGGGCGAGGAGGTCGGCGGTGTTCGGAACCAGCACTTCGTCGAGGCGGCGATGGAAAGGTGTCCACAGGTCATAGCGCGCCTGCGCTTCGGCCGACAGGCTCTCCCGGTCGGGTCGCGAGCGGTAGGTATTCTGGACGTCGATGACGAGAAGGGCGGTCTCGTCGAACTTCAGGTCGATATCGTCCGGTTCCGGGGCGCCGAGGTAATAGATCGACCGGTAATCCGTCTTCCAGTTCATTCCAGCTCCATCCGCTCTGGTTGGTCGCGCTCGATTTCAGAAGCGGTGCGTGAAAAGGCCCCGCCGTTCGTAAACCTCCGCCGCTTCCTCGACGAAGGCCGCCATGCGTTTCGCGCCATGGGTTTCACGCAACGTTCGCGCGGCTTCAAGAAGCGGCGCCTTGCTCTTCGAGCGCCCGGGGCGAAGCAGTTCGTAGACCTGCATGATGAAATCCTGCGGCACGTCGACGAGTTCGGCGGCGCGATCGAAATTGGCGCCGAGGGTGCCGCGATTGGCGTCGCGGGCGATCTCCGCCTGGAGACGAAGCGCCTCGGGGGTGATCCTCAGGTCCTCCAACGTGACGTCGCCAGCCAGCACCGCGTCGAGCGAGACGTCGTCGAGCGGTGCGCCGCGCGGCCCCTTGATCAGGTCCGGACGCTTCTCGGCAAGCGGATAATCCGCGGTCGTCAGTTTGTCGGCGCTCATGCCGGCACTCCCACGATCTCGACTGCGATCTCCTCCGGCGCGGCGCCGTCGGCGGTGAGGTCGGTCTCGATGGCATAGATCAGCGCGACACGGGCATGATAGCGCGAGCCCATCGCCTCGCCATGGTTGGGCACGACCACCGGCTCGGGCATTTCGCCATGCGCGTAGATCGCGGCGTTGCGGCCAAGGCCGCGATAGTGGTCGAGGGTGGTGATCGGGGCATTGGAGAACAGTTCCAGATTGTTGTGCGGCAGCCGGTCGGCGTGGTGGATGACGGCGGTGCCCTTGGTCTGGATGCCGATGCCGACGCCGGAGCCGGAGAGCCGCGCCGCCGACAGGCCGAGGAACGACGTGTCGGCGGTGTGCCGCAGGCGGACGATGCGGGGATTGCCGCCGGCGCTTCTGATGCCGTCCGTGATCGCGCCGAGCAGTTCGGCTACTGGGATGCCGCTCATCGTCCGGAACAGCTTGACGCCGAAGGCCGGCGAGACGCCGATCACCACCTCATGCGGGTCGCTGCCGACGGTCGCCTCACCCATCGTGGTGAAGACGATGCCCGGCGCTTCGTGGCGGGCGAATTCCTCTTCCTGGCCGAGCACGGTCTCGCGGTCGAGGACATCGCGGATGTTGACGATCTCCTCGCGCCGCGCCGCCGAGAGGCGATAGCCGGTGCCGGGACCGCCATAGTCGTTGGGGTCG
Source organism: uncultured Alphaproteobacteria bacterium (assembly GCA_963812275.1). Taxonomy (GTDB): domain Bacteria; phylum Pseudomonadota; class Alphaproteobacteria; order Rhizobiales; family Kaistiaceae; genus Bauldia. The sequence continues at coordinate 15,738 of CAWEUQ010000025.1, forward strand.
TTGACGGCGCTGAGGACCTTGCCGTCGCGCACCATCGCCGAGGTCTGAAGGTAGTCGCCGGAGATGCGGAGCTTGACCAGCCACAGGAGGTTCGCCGCTTCCTCGCCGAAGCCGCGGGCATGGAGCGCCTTGATGACGTCGACGACGGTGATGCCGCGCTGCTGGATAAGCTCGGAGATGCGGGCGACCTCGCCGGGCAGGTAGCTGTCGGTATCGTCCGATCCCGACGCCATGACGACGCTCGCCATCATTTCGCGGGTCGGGTGGGCGAGATCGAGTTCTTCAAAGACCGCGGCGATCGCCTCGACCGCGCGCCGGCGGAGATCGAGGGCCTTCTCCTCGGCGATCGGCGTCAGGCCGCCATCGGCCTCGAAGTCGCGCTGGAGAACGAGGTAATCCTCCAGCTCCTCGCCATTGAGCAGCGAGGGGTTGAAGGAGTTGTCGTATTTGAGGATCGAGCCGAAGCCGGAGCAGATCAGGTCCGAACCGCCGATCAGGTAGGGCAGGATCTTGGCGCCGACGCGGATTTCCGACTCGGTCGAGCGGGCGTCGTTGCCGGAGGCGCATTCGAGATCGAGCCAGACGGCGACGAGGTTCTCCGCCATCATCTCGCGAACGCCGCCGGGGACCGTAGCGGTGATCGGCGCGCCGTCGATACCGCCGTTCTGGGTCCCCTGGACGCCCATGGCGCGCTGCAGGCAGAGGCATCGCGCTTCGAGATAGAGCATCGACTTCTTCTCGTGGAAGCCCATCAACAGCTCGGAGCCGGCGCCGGAGGTACAGCGCATCTTGATGCCGCGCGAGGCATAGGCGGTGGCGAGGAAGGCCTTCGACCACGGCGTGTCGTCGCCGTCGATGAAGGCGCGCTCGGTGCCATAGACCGAAACCGTCTCGGCATAGGAGGTGAAGCCGGCCATGCCGATCTTCAGTTCCTCGGCCTCCTCGCTGGCGCACTGGAAGAGCGTGCCGGCGCGGCCGACCGAAGCGCCGACGGCGCAGGCGAGCGCATTGGCCCAGGCGTTGCGCGACACGCGCATCGTCGTCTCGATCTCGTCGAAGCCGAGGGCAACCGCGATCGCCGCGTCGGCGGCAAGCTGAAGCGGATCGTCCTTGGCGTTGGTGACGTGGCCCTGGTTGCCGGGGGTCTTGCGGGCGCGCATCTTCGAATAGGCGAAGGCGATTTCCAGCGCATTCAGCTCCGCGACGACTTCGGCGAGCTTGGCCGGGGTCAGGCCGTGGGCGATGCGCACCAGCTCGGTGCGCGGCACGTTCATGTCGACCAGCATGCGGGCGATGGCCGGGGAGGGGATCGCCATCGCTTCCTCCGCCATCGCCGGATCGAGGTGATAGCGGGCGACGAAGAGGTCGATCATGTCGAAGTCGGCTTCGGCGACCCCGTCAAGTTCGACGACGCGGCCGGCGACGATGCGGATGCCGGGCTTCGGGTCATGCGGACTCTTGAAGGCGGCGAAGCCGTTCTCCGCGTCCTCGACGGCGAATTTGTCGAGCCTCAGCGGACGCTCGTCCCAGTCCGAGAAACGACCCCAGCGATTCGCAGCCATCCGTTCTTGCCCCTTCGACCGCCGTTTCGGCGTGTTCATTCGAGCCGATCGTGCATTCTAAAGACTGGTCACCAAACGGCTATCGGGTCAACGCCCGTCGTTGCCACGGTCATTTCAGCCTCGCTTGATCGCCACCGGTGGTGACTGGCCGGCGTCGACCGGATCGCTTTGCATCGCCGCGGGCGGTGCGATATCTCCATTTCGGGGGGGACGTCTCAGAAAGCCGCAACGCCTCATGGGCTGTCAGGCCCCCGCGATCGCGTCGTCGATCGTCAAAGATACAAGAACAATTCGCAACCGGACCGGACCACAGCTCATGTCATCACCGAAGATCAGGATTGGCCTCGTCGGCGCCGGCGCCATCATGCGGCTCAGCCATGCGCCGACCATCACGGCTAGCGATTGCGCGGAACTCGTGGCGGTGTTCGATACCGACCTCAGCCGCGCCGAGGCGATCGCCGCCGATTTCGGCGGCACCGCCCATGACCATCTCGACCGGATGCTGGAGACTCCCGGGCTCGACGCGGTCGTCGTCGCGACGCCAAACTGTTTCCACGAAGACGGCGTCATGGCGGCGGCCCGGCATGGCAAGCATGTGCTGTGCGAAAAGCCTCTGGCCGTCGAAGCCGCTGCCGCCCGCCGCATGGTCAAGGCCTGCGACGACGCGAAGGTGATCCTCCAGGTCGGCTTCAACCAGCGTTTCTGGGGCCAGGTCGAAATCGCCAAGCAGCTCATCGACGCGGGCTTCATCGGCAAGATTCATCAGATGCGGTCGATCTATTCGGAGAAGTCGACCGCCTATCCGGCCAGCACCCGCTACCGCTACGACCTCGCCCAGTCGGGCGGGGCGACGATCATTGACCTCACCATTCACCGTATCGACCTCGCCCGACACCTGGTCGGCGATTTCTCCGGTGTCTTCGGCGAACTGGTCCACAGCGAACTGCCGGAACAGGTCGACGACAATGTCTTCCTGCTGACCCGGTTCGAGAATGGGGCGCGCGGCAGCCTGGCGAGCAATCGCTATTCGCCGAATATCGGCGACGGCACCGATATCTACGGCAGCGAGGGAACGATCCATATCGCCAGCGAGACGATATCGCCCTTCGCCTCGGCGCCGCTTGCCGTCTACACCGAGCGCTCGGCGGACGACCTTCCGGACGTCCTTCGCGAGGCGCATTATCCGGACGCCTGGTGGGAGACTTTCAAGGGCGGCTGGATCACGGTCAAGCCGCCGCGCCGCAGCCCCTACCGGGCGCAGCTCGAAGCCTTCTGCGAGAGCATCCGCGAAGGCAAGCCGGCGCGGATCACCGGCATGGACGGCTTGCGCGCACAGGAATTCGTGCAGGGCGCGTACCTTTCGATGCGGTCCGGCACCTGGGTCGACCTGCCGCTGGCCGACGACGCGCCCTTCGTCATCCCCGATTATCAGTGAGCCCGGCCATGTATTCCTGCTTCCACAGCGTGGGTCTGCCGGCGCGGTCTCTCCTCGAATGCGTCCGTATGGTCGCGGACGCCGGCTATGACGCGATCGAACTCAATGCCGAGACGCTCCCCTGGGCGCCGGCGCATATCACGCCCGAGACCGGTGCGGCCGAACGCAAAGCGGTGGCGGAAGCCTGCGCGGCGCGCGGGCTCCGTATCCCGGCGGTCGGCGCGCATATCGGCATGGTCGACGCCGATCCGGCCTCGCGCGTTGCGGCCATCGCCTTCGTCAACGGCTGCACGGATATCGCCGTCGATGTCGGTGCGCCTTTCGTCCACATCCTGTCGGGTCCGGTCGCCGATACTGTCGATCGCAACGAAGCCTGGCGCTGGTTCGTTGGCGCGGTGGAGGAAACCACTGCCTATGCGAGCGGCCGCGGCGTTGGGCTCGGCATCGAGGCGATCGCCGGCCATCTGTTCCACAAGGTCGACGACTATCACGCGATGCGACGCGACCTGCCTGGCGTCGCCTTCAAGGTCAATTTCGATCCGAGCCACCTTGAGGTCCAGAACGAGAATCCGCGCCGGGTCGTGGACGAGCTCGGCGACATCATCGCCCACGTTCATCTCAAGGACGGCAAGGGGCTTTTCCCGGATTTCGAATTCCCGCCGCTCGGTCAGGGCACCATCGATTTTCCTGCGCTGGTCGCGGGACTGAGGAAGGCCGGATTCAACGGTGCGCTTTCCGTCGAATACGAGGCGCAGGTCTACGGCTATGCCGAGAGCGAGGCGGAAATCCTCGAGAAGGGCAAGCAATTCTGCGATCGACTGCTCGCGGCGGGGTGACGAGCGCGAGCGCGAACTTCGTGCGCCAGCAGGTCCCCAGCCCGCGTCGGCCGGTGATGGAAAGCACCCAATCTTCGGCTTCTCAGTCGTCGGCGTCGGCGCTAGTCTTCCACATCCTGCCGAAGCAGGACCGCTTATCCGCTCAGGGCCTTCGCGGCCGGTTCAAAAAGAAGCGGAAAGCCAGTTGGTGTTACCGTCTGGGAGGAACGCGACGTGACAACCACCGATATCGGAACCCGCGACCGGCGCGGCGACTGGCGGCCGCCGAACCTGATCAAGACGCCACCGCTCTTCACCTGGCCGATCCGGCCGGTCCCCCTGTTGAAGTGGATCTTCGGCTGGCAGGGCTACCTTTTTCCCTGGAACGCCATCTACGTCGCGATCGCCACCGTGACCTGGCTCTTTCTGACGCCCGACATGGCGACGATGCGGACGCTCGAAGTCGGCTGGATCGCGGTGATCCTCGCCCGCAATCTCGGCCTGATCGTTCTCGTCGTCGGCGCCTGGCACCTTCGGCTCTATGTCCAGCGAGCGCAGGGGACCGACTACAAATACAACGGCCGGTGGCTGGCTCGCGACAATCCGATCTTCCTCTTCCGCAACCAGGTCCTCGACAACATGTTCTGGACCATCGCCAGTGCGGTGCCGATCTGGACGGCCTTTGAGGTGCTGTCGTTATGGGCGATGGCCAACGGCTACATCCCCTATGTCGATTTCGCGGCGCACCCGGTCTACTGCATTATTCTGCTGCTGCTGATCCCGCTGTTCCGCGAGGTCCACTTCTATCTGGTCCACCGGCTGATCCACTGGCCGCCGCTCTATCGCACCGTCCATGCGCTGCACCACAAGAACGCCAATCCCGGGCCGTGGTCGGGACTGGCCATGCATCCGGTGGAACATGTGCTCTATTTCTCCGGCGTGCTGATCCACTGGATCATCCCGTCGCACCCGATTCACGTGATTTTCCACCTGCAGCATTTGGCCTTTGCGCCGTCACAGGGGCATTCCGGCTTCGAGCGGGTGATCATCAAGGGCAATGCCGCGGTCAGGACCGGCGACTATTTCCACTATCTCCATCACAAGTTTTTCGAGTGCAATTACGGCAACGACCTGATGCCGATCGACGATTGGTTCGGGACCTTCCACGACGGCTCGGACGAGGCCGAGGCGCGGATGAACGAGCGCTTTCTCGGGCGACAGCGGTAGCGTCCGGAACGAGTTGACTGATCTGATCATGACGCATTGAATCCGGCTGTCCGCCTCAATCCTTTGCCGAGAGGGTCCTTCCGTGAGCGTTCTTCAGTTTCTCGTCATCATGTTCGGGCCGGCGTTGATCCTGGCGATCGTGGGGGCGATCGCGCTGGCCGCCGGTCGAGCGAAACAAGGCTAGTCCGGCGCGGGATGAACGCCGGTCGGGGGAACGGTTGGCGACCGGGTGCCGGTTGACGAACGTGACCTCCATATTTAACGTTAAATGTACAAAATGAAAACGAGGGCATCGCCGTGATCTTTTCCGCCGAAACGAAGCAGAGCCTCTATACGGCGGTCTTGTCCGACGTGCTCGACGGGCTCGGTCATCCCAACCAGGCGCTTCGCCCCTTCGTCCGGCCGCTCGACGAATCGCTCGTTCTTCTGGGACGGGCTCGCACGGGTGGCTACACCACGACCTATTCGGTCGAGGACGGCGAGAATCCGTATGAACTGGAGATTCGCCTTCTCGATGACCTCAAGCCCGGCGAGGTGCCGGTCCTTGGCTGCGACGGGCCGACGGAAAGGCTGGCGCCGTGGGGCGAACTCCTGACGACCGCAGCGCTGGCGCGGGGCGGGGTAGGCTGCGTGACCGATGGTCTGGTCCGGGATGTCCACAAGATCCGCGCTTTGAAGTTCCCGGTCTTTCACGGCGGTATCGGGCCGCTCGACAGTCGGGGGCGAGGGCGGATGATCGAGATGGATCGGCCGGTGCAATGCGGCGGGGTCATCGTTCACAGCGGCGACGTTGTTTTCGGCGACGTGGACGGCGTGGTGGTGGTCCCGCAAGGGATCGCCGAGGAGGTTTTCGAACGCGCCTTCGCCAAGGTGACCGACGAGGATCATACCCGTGACGCGTTGCGCGACGGAACCTTGCTGGCCGACGTCTACGCGAAATACGGTGTTCTCTGAGGCGAGCCCCATGCCCTCGTCGACCGTCGGCATGACCGACGCCCAAGCCGGCGGCCTGCTTCACCCAGCCGCGGTCGCGGGGCGAGGATTGCGCTTTGCGGTCGACACCGGCGGCACCTTCACCGACCTGATCGTCGGCGAGCCGGATGGCGGCGTCGGTATCTACAAATCGGCGACGACGCCGGCCGATCCGGCGGTGGGCGTTCTCGACGCGCTGACGATGGCTGCCGCGGATGTCGGGGAAAGCCTCGAAGCCTATCTCGGCCGTGCCGAGATCATGGTCCATGGCACGACCCACGCCATCAACGCGATCGTCACCGGCCGGACGGCCCGGACCGCGTTCCTGACGACAAAGGGGCACGCCGACACCCTGGTCTTCCGCGAGGGCGGGCGACAGGACGCGTTCAACTTCACCGTCCCCTATCCGGAGCCGTTCGTTCCGAAGGCCCTGACCTACGAGGTCACCGAGCGGCTGCTTCGCGACGGCTCGACCCACATCGCCCTCGACGAAGCCAAGGTCGTCGACCTGCTTGGACGTCTCAAGACGGCCGAGGTTGAAGCCGTCGCGGTCTGCCTGCTCTGGTCGATCGTCAACCCGGCGCACGAACTGGCGATCGGCAGGCTGATCGAGGCGCATCTGCCCGGCGTTCCCTACACCCTTTCGCACCGGATCAACCCGTCGATCCGCGAATATCGCCGGGCGATGTCGACCTGCCTCGACGCTTCGCTGAAGCCGATCATGGGCGCCTATATGAGCGGGCTCGAGGCCCGGCTCGCCGCCGCCGGTTTCCGCGGCCGGCTGCTCGTCGTCACCTCGCAGGGCGGCGTCATGGATGCCGCGCATGTCGCCCAGGCGCCGGTTCACCTGATAAATTCCGGCCCGAGTACCGGGCCAGTGGGCGCGCGGGCCTATGCGGGGGGCGGGGAATCCGAGACCCTGATCGTCGGCGACACCGGCGGCACGACGTTCGACGTTTCGCTGGTCCGGGCGGGGCGAATTCCGCGCACCCGCGAGACGTGGCTCGGGCGGCCCCTGTCGAGCCACATGACCGGCATGCCTTCGGTCGACACCAGGAGCATCGGCGCCGGCGGCGGCTCGATCGCCTGGGTCGATAGCGGCGGGCTGCTCCATGTCGGGCCGATCAGTGCCGGCGCGGTGCCGGGGCCGGTCGCCTACGGCCAGGGCGGCACCCGGCCGACGGTCACCGATGCCTCGATCGTCCTCGGTTTCATCGACGCATCCTTCTTTCTCGGCGGACGCATGGCGCTCGACCGCGACGCCGCGGTCGATGCGATCCGCCGCGAGGTTGCCGAGCCCCTCGGTCTCGATGTCGAAGAAGCTGCCGCGGCGATGATCGGGCTCGCCACCGAAAACATGGTGCAGGCGATCATGGGCATTACCGTCAACCAGGGGATCGATCCCGCCCATGCCGCCTTCGTCGCCGGCGGCGGGGCGGCGGGCATCAACTGCGTCGCGATCGGGCTTCGCCTCGGTTGCCACACGGTGCTCATCCCCGAGACCGGGGCAGTGCTCGCCGCGGCGGGTGCGCTGGTCTCGGACCTGATGGCGCATCACCAGGCGATGTTCCACACCGACAGCCGCGCCTTCGATGTCGACGGCGTCAATGCCGTGCTCGAAGACCTTGAGGCGCGATGCCGGGCCTTCGTCGCGACGACGGGTGTCGACCCTTCGGCCGTCGCGATCGACTGGTCGACCGAGGCGCGATATCCCGACCAGGCCTGGGAGATCGAGGTGCCGCTCCGCTCCGGACGTTTCGGGGGGGCCGACGACGTCGCGGCGCTGGTCGAGGATTTCCACAAGACCCATCGCGAGATCTTCGCCGTCGAGGATCCCAATTCCGCTGTCGAGACGGTTGGGTGGAACGCAACGGTCCGCTGCCGGATCGGCGCCGATCGCCCCGGCCGCATCCGTGTCCCGGACTCCTTCGAGACGCTCGCCCGCCGGCCGGTCTATTTCTCTGGAACCGGCTGGACCGACGCCGCCGTCCATCGCTTCGAGGCCTTGACCGAGGCCGATACGGTGGTCGGTCCGGCGATCGTCGAATCCGATTTCACTTCCGTAGTCATCGATCCAGGCATCTCGGCTCGCCGCGATGCGATGGGTACTCTCGTGGTCGATCTGAGAACCTAGGAGCCGCGGCATGGAACAGAGCGCGAATCCGAAAATCGGCGGCGTCCAGATGGCGGTGCTCACCGCCCGTTTCGAGGGCATCGCCCACAAGATGGCGAATACCCTTCACCGCACCGGGCGGTCGGGAATCCTGACCATCGCGCGTGACTTTTCCTGCGTCATCCTGACTGCCGATCACGAGCTCCTGACCGCCTCCGACAGCCTGCCGATCCATGTCCTGCGCGGACCCGAGATCATGTGCAAGACGATGACCGACAATCATCCGGAGCTTCGCCGCGGCGACGCCTACCTGCACAACTCGCCCTATCACGGCTGTACCCATCCGGCCGATCATTCGATCCTCGTGCCGGTCATCGACGACGACGGCGTCCACCGCTTCACCGTCCTCGCCAAGGGTCACCAGGCCGATTGCGGCAACGCGCTGCCGACCACGTATATGGGCGCCGCCAAGGACGTCTATGGCGAGGGCGCGCTGATCTTCCCGGCTGTCAAGATCCAGAGCGACTACCAACACAACATGGACCTCGTGCGCATGTGCCGGTTGCGCATCCGGGTTCCGGACCAGTGGTGGGGCGATTATCTCGCGACGCTTGGCGCCGCCCGGGTCGGCGAGCGCGAGATCCTCGCACTCGGTCGGGAGATCGGCTGGGACGCGCTCCAGGCCTATTGCCAGGCGTGGTTCGACTACAGCGAGCAGCGGATGGTCGATGTGATCCGCGCCATGCCGAAAGGCACGGTGACGAGGAAAAGCCGCCACGATCCGTTCCCCGCCACGCCGGCCGACGGCGTCGAGATCAAGGTCACGGTCGATGTCCGCCCCGAGGACGCGATGATCGAGGTCGATCTCCGTGACAATCCGGACTGCATGGAGAACGGCATCAACCTTTCCGAGGGATGCGCGCTGTCGGCGCCGATGGTCGCGATCTTCAACTCGATCGACCATACGGTGCCGAAGAACGAGGGGAGCTTCCGCCGCATCAAGGTCCACATTCGCGACAATTGCTGCGTCGGCCGTCCGCGACACCCGACTTCCTGTTCCGTCGCGACCACAAACCTCGCCGATCGCGTCGCCAACCCGGTGCAATGCGCCATCGCCGACCTCGCCGACGGCTACGGCATGGCGGAAACCGGCGCGGTGATCCCGCCATCGTCGGGCGTCATCTCCGGGATCCACGACGGCGAGCCCTTCGTCAACGAGGTCTATCTCGGCTGTACCGGCGGCGCCGGGACACCGACGACCGACGGCTGGCTGACCATCCTCCATGTCGGCAACGCCGGCATGTGCTACCAGGATTCGATCGAGATCGATGAGCTGCGGCACCCGATCCTCGTCCATTCCCGCCGGCTGATGGCCGATACCGAGGGCGCCGGCCGGTTCCGCGGCGCGCTTGGCGCCTATTCCGAATTCTCGCCGCTCGGTTGCGAGATCACCGTCGCCTATGTCAGCGACGGCAACGCCAATCCGGCCGCCGGCACGCGGGGCGGCCTGCATGGCGGTCCGTCCTCGCAGTTCAGACGTCTGGCGGACGGGTCGCTCGAGCCGGTGCCGGGATGCGCCGAAGTCGTCATCGGTCCCGATCAGGCGATGGTTTCGATCAGTTGCGGCGGCGGCGGCTATGGCCCGCCCGAGGAACGCGATCCCGAGCGGGTCGTGGCCGATGTCCGGGAAGGATGGATCAGCCGGGAGCGGGCGGTGTCGGCCTACGCGGTGACGCTGACCGATGCCCTGGAACTCGACATCGCTGCCACCGCGCTGCTGCGCGGAAATCGCGTGCCGGCGGACTGATTCCCGACCATCACGTCTGTTGCCGGTTTCAGGATTCGCTGTCCCCCGGGACGCGAGTCCTTCCGAGCGCGGCGCGATCCGCGATGACGATGCTGTTCGGGTGAAGGCGGATCGAGGTCGCGGGAACGTCGGTCGAAATCGGATCGTCGAGCGTTTTCGCCAGAATGCCGGCCTTGGCCTCGCCGCTGGCGATGAGGATCAGTGAGCGGCTTTCCCGCAGGGTTCCGAGGCCGAGGGTGAAGGCCTCCGCCGGCACGTCCGCTTCGCTCCCCCAATAGGCGGCATTCGACCGGATCGATTCCGGGGTCAGCGAAACCTGCCGGGTTCGGCAGTCGAGAGGACTGCCGGGCTCATTGAAGCCGAGGTGACCGTTGGGTCCGAGGCCGAGCACCGCGAGGTCGATGCCGCCGTGCGCCGCGATGATCCCTTCGATACGCTTCGCTTCGAACTCGGGGTCGGCGCCCGGATCGAAAGAATGAAACGCGCTCCGCCGCGATCCCCAGCGGATCGAGCAGTTCCCGCCTGAGCCATGACGACAGGCACCGCCGATCGTCAATCGCGATGCCGGCATATTCGTCCAGCGTCACGAACGCGGCTTGTCGAAAATCGGCGGCGCCGGATCGAGCCGCCTCGACCAGTTCGCGGAACAGACCGAGAGGGGTGTTGCCGGTGGGCAGGACGAGCAGGGACGATGGTTTCGCCTTGACCTGCGGCCAGCACGACGGCGGCCGATTTTCTGCCGAGATCGTCGTAGTCGGCGGCTTCCACGATCCTCATCGGAGGCTCTCCTCGCGCCACAGCGAGGCGGCGCCGATCGCGCCTGCATAAGGGCCGAGCGTGCCGAGCCGGACGGACAGGTCCCGGCGGAAATCGGGTGGGCAGGCCGCGAGCCACGTCCGTTCGATCGCCGCGCGCAACGGTTCGCCGAGCGCCGTCACCCCGCCGATCAGGACGACAACCTCGAGGTCGAGGAGCAGATGGGCGTTGGCGATGCTTCGGCCAATCTGCTCGAAGACCTGGTCTAGCCCCTTCGCCTTGCCGTCGTCGGCCTGCCAGGCAGCGAACAACGCGCCGAAATCTTGTTTCAGCCGCCGCGCGACGCTGGCCGGCGCCGCAATATCCTCGACCGTGGGCCAGGGACCGGCGCCGGTCGGCGCGACGAGGTGCCAGACGCCGATCTCTCCCGCGCCGGCGTGCGCGCCGGCATGGATGCGTCCGTCGAGCAGAAGGCCCGCGCCGATGCCGGTGCCGAGCGTGAGGGTCATGGCGTTGCGGATGCCGCGAGCCGCGCCGACCCATGCCTCGCCGCGCATCGCGGCACGACCGTCATGCTCGACCCGGCAGGCAGCGCCGAGCACTTCGGCAAAAGCATCGGCGAGCGGCAGGTCGGCGAGGTTGGGGAGGTTGGTGCTGTCGATGCGCATGACGCCGTCGGGCTGGATCAGTCCGCCGAAGGCGATGCCGACGTGCTCGGGCCGGATGTCGCCGGCGACGCCGCGGAGCGCCGCAACGGTGGTCGCGAAGAGGTCTTCGCGCGGGATGCGTCCGCCGGCGGCGACCGTTTCGCTGGCGACGACATCTCCGTCGGGCGTGATCGCCACCGCCTTGAGCGTCGTTCCACCGATATCGAGGCCGAAGAGCACCGCTAGCGCCGGAAGGCTTGAAGACGCGCGATGCGTCGGCGACCGTCGTCGGTGTCGCGCATGTTCAGGAAGTCGGTGAAGGTGAAGACGCACAGACCGTCCGCATCGCTCGCCTCGACACCGTCGACGGATCGGATGAACTCGTCGGTGGTGATCGTCTCGGCGCGTCCGCGCCCGGCATGCATGCCGTCGAGATAGAGCGCGCTGCCCTGGACCGTGCAGACGGTCGTGGCGCCGCCGCTCCGCCGTTTCACATCCGAGCCGATGGCGCCCGGCCACGCCGCGTCGCGACGGAGGATCTGGTGATAGGCCATGACTTCGAAGACATCGGAAACGTCGGTCAGTTGCGCGACGCTCTGGGCAAACACCTCGTCGACCGCGTCGTCGAAATCGTCGACGAAGAAGGGAAGCGTGTTGATGGCGATCTTGACGTCCGGCTTGATCGCGGTGACCGCCGCGCGAATCCGGGCGACCGCCCTGGTCGTCGCGCCGCACTTCCAGTCCCGCCAGGCGGGACGATGATTTTCGGCGATCAAGCGCGCGGCCGCGACCGCGTCATCGACCGGCAGGTCGATGCCGGTTTCCTCGCAGAATCGGGACAGCGTCTCCGGGCCGTAGCAATAGTCGGGCATCTCGGCGCGATCGACATCGGGTAGCCAGATTTCCCAGAGGCCCGGCCAGCGGATGAAGCCGAGGTGCACGCCATCGGGTGCGAGCGCGCGCACCGCCGGCTCGAGCATGGCGATCTTGTGATCGATGTTCGGTTTCCGGTCAGGCGGCAGGGCGATGTACCAGTCGGTCTTCCCTTCGGTTCGGCCGAACTGGTCGGTCGGCAGCAGGTCCGGATGATCGGCAATGAAGTTCGGATCGAAGCCGATGTTGAGGGAGGCGAAATAACTGATGCCGCGCGAGGCCAGCGCGTCGCGGAAGGCACGGTCGTCGAGGGTAGCGAAGCGTTCGGCTTCTTCCGGCGGAATCTCGCTTTCGATCGCGGTGTCCTGCATCGGCAGCAGGCGGCTTTGCGCCATGACATAGGTGACGCCCATGCCGGCGAGGATGTCCGCGGCTTCTTCTGGCTCGAGCCGGAAGCGCGTGTACCAGATATTGTCGTAGATCTTCATTCCGACGCGTGGATCGAGCATGGATCGGCGTGGCCTCCCTGGTTCATGCGTCAAACAAGACCGGCCGGGATCGCTCCCGGCCGGCGTCTCGTGGCAGTGCGCGGATTACCACTCGCCCTTGAAGTCGTCGACGTTTTCGGCGGTGATCTTGGGCATCGGAATGATGTTGCGCTTTTCGGGCAGGCTCTCGCCCTTGGCCAGCATGATCGCGAATTCGAGCGCCTGCTTGGCGTCCGTGGTCGGCGACTGGTCCATCGTGCCATACATCAGGCCTTCGCGGATCGCCTTCAGTCCGTCGATCGTCCCGCCGGTGCCGACAACCTTGATGTCGCCGCGGCCGGCCGCCTTGAAGACCTCGGCCGCCGCCGCGCCCGAGTTGTCGTCCTGGGCGAAGACGCCGACCATGTCGTCGCCATAGGCGGTCAGGAAGGCCTGGGCGACGTCCTTGGCCTTGACCGGGTTCCAGTCGGCGGTCTGGGCGCCGAGGATGGTGATGCCGGACTTGAGCTCGGCCAGCCGGTCCTTCAGGCCCTGGGTGCGCAGCAGCGTCGTGCTCTGGCCGGGGGAGCCTTCGATGATGGCGATGCCGCCCTTGCCGCCGAGGGCGTCGTTGAGCAGTTCGGCCGCGATGACGCCCTGAACGTAGTCGTCGGGTCCGGAATAGCCCGCGAGCAGGGCCTGTCCGGGCTCGGCCGGCTCGTTCGAGACCGCCAGGATCGGGATTCCCGCGTCGTGGGCCTTCTTGAGCGCCGGGATGACGGCATTGCCGTCGAGCGACGTCACCAGAAGCACGTCGACGCCGCGGTTGACCAGGGAGTCGATGTCGCTGCTCTGCTTGGCGATGTCGCCGTCGGCGCTGAGCGTGACGACCTCGACGCCGTCCATTTCCTTGGCCGCGGCCTCGAGCGCATTGGTGACGGCGGCGATGTAGGGCCAGCCGAGATTGGGCTGGGAATGGCCGATTACGATGTCCTGGGCGGACGCGGTGATCGGCGCGCCCAGCATGGCCGAAACGACGGCGGCGCCGCCGAGAAACTTCATCAGATTTGACATGGTACGGTTCCTCTCAAGTCTTGGTTCCACTCTGTTGGCCGGAACGCCGGCCCGACGGCCTTTCTCGCTCTCAGCGCGGCCGCAGGCGCATGAGCATGCCGTCCGTTACCACCAGCGCGAACAGCATCCCGCCGATGGTCATGCGCTGGTAGTAGGACGGTATGCCGAGAAGATTCATGACGTTGATCAGGCACCCGACGAACAGGAGCCCGGCGAAGGCGCCGGCGATCGAGCCTTCGCCGCCGCGCAGGCTCGCCCCGCCGATCAGCGCGGCCGCCGCCGCGGTCAGCGGTGTCGTCTCGCCGATGATCGGCGAGCCGGTTCCGAGCCGCGCCGCCAGCAACAGGCCGGCGATGCCGGCAAAGGCCCCCGACAGCACGTAGCACTGGGTCTTGAGCAGGCTGACCCGCAGCCCGGACATCGCCGCGGCGCGTTCGTCGGCTCCGACCGCGTAGACGTGGCGTCCCCACGGCCGGGTGTTGAGCAGCACATGGGTCACGGCCATGATCGCCAGCAGGACCATGAAGGCGTAGGGAACGGGACGACCGCCCCCCAGCGCCAGGAAGGTGTCGTCGAGACTGACGACCGGCCGCGTGTCGGTGTAGGCGAGGATGCCGCCGCGCACCATGACCATGACCGCCAGCGTGGCGATGAAGGGATTGATCCTCAGCCGGGTGACGAGCGTGCCGCTGAGGACCCCGGAAAGCCCGCCGATGATGGCCGCGCCCAGCGCCGAAACGACTATGCCATAGGGCAGCAGCACCACGGCCGTGACGCCGCCCATCGCCATCACCGCACCGACCGAGAGGTCGAAACCCCCGGCGATCATGACGATGGTCATGCCGACGACGATGATGCCGTCGGTGGAGATCGACTCGGCGAGGGTGCCCATATTGCCGAGCGACCAGAAGCCGTTGACCATGCTGGCGATCAGCAGAAGCGGCACCAGCGGCGGCTTGACGAAAAGCCGGATGAAGGCGGGAGAGGCGATCGCGTTCACAGCCCCCTCCGCCATGAGTAGAAGGCGACGGCGCCGGTGAGGACGATCCCCTGGACGAGGAGCTGGATCGGATACTGGTAGTTCAGGATCGTCATCACGTTGGTGATGACCGCGATCACCAGGATCGCCGCGGCGGTGTCGGCCGGCCTTCCGATGCCGCCGGTCAGGCTGGTGCCGCCGAGAACCACCGCCGTCAGGGCGGGGAATTCGTAGCCACCGATCGCCGTCGGATCGAGGTGGCCGACCAGGGATGCGATCAACACGCCCGACAATGCCGCGAATGCGCCGGAGATGACGTAGGTGGCGATGCCGGTCCGGGCGACCTTGATGCCCGCCCGGCGCGCCGCCTCGATGTCGCCGCCGATCGCGTAGACATGGCGGCCGAAGACCGTCTTGCTCATCACCACGCCGAGCGCGACGACCAGCGCTGCGAAGATGAAGACCGGGAGCGGAATGCCGAGCGGCCGAGCATGCGCCAGCGCCAGGAAGACGTCTCCGATGCCATCCGCCCGGACATGTTGGCCGGAGACCAGGGCCAGCACGCCGCCGATCACCAGGAACTGCATGCCGATCGTGGCGACGATGGAATTGGCGCCGGCGCGATAGACGGCGAGACCGTTGACGACGCCGATGGCGCCGCCGGCGACGATCGGCAAGGCGATTGCGGCCGCGATGCCGATCCCGCCCGTCGGCCCGATCAGAAGCGACATGACTGCCGCCATCATGACGATCGCGCCGGTCGACAGGTCGAACTGGCCGCCGATGAGCACGGTCGTCATGCCGAGCGCGACGATGCCGGTGATGACGCCTTGCTGGAGGACGGCGGCGAGATTGTTGGGCGAAAGAAAGCGGTCCGACATGGCGATCGCGATCAGCACGACCACGACGAGCACGAACCAGATCGGCGACACGACCTCCGAAATCCTGAGCCGGCGAGGGGTATATGCCACGACACTCATGACGAACCGCCGCCGGCCGGCTCCAGCTTGCGGCCGCGGATGATCATCTCGACCACCTCGTCCTCGCCGCTTTCGGCGGCCCTTACCGTGCCGATCACCTCGCCGTTCTTGAGGACGACGACGCGATCGGCGAGGCGCATGACGTCGCGCACGTCGTGGCTGACCAGGAGGATGCCGATGCCCTGGTCGCGCAGACGCTGGACGAGGGCGCCGACCTGCGCGGTTTCATGGGGCCCCAATGCCGCCGTCGGCTCGTCCATGATGAGGACACGGACGTTGAAATGGATGGCCCGGGCGATGGCGATCGCCTGGCGCTGGCCGCCCGACATCTGTCGCACCGGCCGTTCGATATCCGTGAAATTCGGGTTGAGCCCGGCGAGCGCCTCGGCGGCCTCTTCGGCCATCCGTTTCTTGTCTAGAAATCCGAGCGGGGTCCGCAGCTCGCGGCCGAGAAAGAAGTTCGCCGGCGCATCGAGGTTATCGGCCAGCGCCAGCGTCTGGTAGATCGTCTCGATCGCGTAGCGGCGGGCGTCGTTGGGCGAATGGAATTGCACGGGTTTGCCGGCGACGCGGATTTCCCCCGAGGTCGGCGGATAGACTCCGGAAAGGATCTGGACGAGCACCGACTTGCCGGCGCCGTTATGGCCGACGAGGGCCACGACCTCACCCGGAAAAATCGAAAGGTCGACGCCTTTCAGCGCATCCAGACCGCCAAAACTCTTGGCGATGCCTCTCAACTCCACAAGCGCTTCGGCGGCCAAGGCTCTCTCCCCCTGCACAACGCAGCGTAACGGGAGATTTGACAGAGAGTCAATAAATCAAGTTCATTGCTTTACTATAATGTTGTATCGGTCCGCCCATGCTCGACCAAACCAACCCATTCGGCCCCGCGGCCAACACCGTCAGGCATGTCGGCCGGCATAATCGCCGCGTGGTCCTGCACGCTTTGCGGGTCTATGGAAATCTCTCCCGGGCGGAGCTGGCGCGTTTCACCGGGCTTACGCCCCAGGCGGTCGCCAATATCGTCGACACCCTGATGACTGGCGGGCTGGTTCGCGAAGCGGGGCGTCGAAAGTCGCGGCGCGGTCAGCCGCCGATCGCCATCGAAATCGCCGGCGACGGCGGATACGCGGTCGGTGTCCGCATCGATGCGACATCCTTCAACGCCGTCGCCTCCGACCTGGGCGGTGAACTGATCGAGATGCGGGAAGGCCCGGTGCCCGCCATGATCGAGACGGACTGGCTCGATTTCGTCGCCGATATTCATGCCGAATTTGGCGCCCGCTTCGGCATCGATCGCTGCCTCGGGATCGGGCTGGTGACGCCGGGTCCCTTCGATATCGACTGGCCGGGGGTGCCGACGCCCGGTGCTATACCGCAACTCCAGGTTCGCGGTATCGCCGATCAGCTTGCCGCCCGAACCGGCACGGACGTCCTGCTCGAGAATGACGCCTATGCTGCCGCCCTGGGGGAAAAGCTCTACGGGCAGGCGACGGAATTCAACGACTTCTTCTATGTCTATATCGGTGAGGGGGTCGGCGGCGGTGTCGTCATCCGTGGCGAGCCGTACAGGGGAACGCGCGGCAATGCCGGCGAGTTCGGTCACCTGATCGTCGACCCGAACGGTCCGCAGTGTTACTGCGGCAATCGCGGGTGCCTGGGCGAG
This sequence comes from uncultured Alphaproteobacteria bacterium, assembly GCA_963812275.1. GTDB lineage: Bacteria > Pseudomonadota > Alphaproteobacteria > Rhizobiales > Kaistiaceae > Bauldia. Next base: position 33,111 of record CAWEUQ010000025.1, read on the forward strand.
TATCTGTCGCTTGGCTCGATGACGGCGTTCCTCGCCGCCGCCGCCGAAGCCGGCGAGGACGGCGACGAGGCCATGGATCGTTGGGTCCGGCGCGCGTCGGAAGCGCTTTCGATCGGCATCGCCGGCATCGAAAATCTCTTCGATCCCGAAGCCGTCATCATCGGGGGGGCTGCGCCGATTGCGCTGCTTGACCGGCTGGCTGGCGCGCTCGGTGATTTGCGTCCGTCGGTCCGTCAGGATCTCGGTCGTCAGCGCCTGCGGGTCAGCACGCTTGGCGAACGCAGCGCGGCACTCGGCGCTTCGGCGCTTCCCATTCTCGCCGCGACAAATGTTTGAATGAACGACCGCTTCTGACCGGGACAGGCGCGCTTCCCGCCCTCCCGTGCCGATGCTAATCCGTCAGCGGATTGTCGCCGTGCCACCAGGTGGCGAAGGGGTCGGACCGGAGGATCTTCTGCATCGTCTCCGGGCTGACGCGCGGCAGCATCGTGCCTTCGACCTGAGCATTGATGCCGAGCAGACCGTCGACGGATTCCTCGACCCGCGCGAACGGGAAATCGGTGCCGAAAAAGATCTTGTCGGTGATCAGGTATTCCTGGGCCGAGATCAGGATATTGTAGTACTGCCAGGGTCGGTAATAGAGCGCGGAAATCTCGCAATAGACGTTGGGCTGCTTCCGCACGACCGCGATGCAGTCCTCGTACCAGGGATGCCCCATGTGGGCGAGGACCATGGTCAGATCGGGGTATTTCAGCGCGATCGGTTCGACATGGATTGCACGGCCCATTTCGACGGGGGCGTTTCGCGCGAAAGTCGTTCCCATATGCATGGTCAGCGGGATGTTGTTCTTCTGGCAATAGGCGTAGACCGGTTCGAGCCGAGGATCCGATAGCGCCACGCCGTTGTAGATCGGGCCGAATTTTACGCCGTTGAGCTTGAGATCCTCGATGGCGTGCCGAAGCAATTCCATGCAGTCGGCGCGGCGCGGATCGACGTAGGCGAAGCCGACGAACTTGTCGGGATGTTTCTCCACCGCGGCCGCGGTTATCTCGTCATTGCCCTCAATGCCCACCGAGTCGCCATAGCGCAGGGCAAAGATGATGGCCTTGTCGACCCCGGCCATCTCGGCATAGAGGGTCTCGGCATCCGCCTTCGGCGCCACGGCTCCGGCCCGGACGCGCGCCATCTGGGTCTGGTAGAGCGGCAAGACGTGCTCGTCGTTCCAGATGTTGACGTGGCAGTCGCAATAGGCGCGATTGTTGGCTGCGGTGGTCATGTCAGGGGCGATCCGATCAGTTGGCTTTGGCAACGCGCTGCTTGTTCAGCGACATGAGATAGTCGGCGAGCTCCAGGTAGGTCAGCTCGGAGGCGGGCGTGTCGAGAACGACCTCACCGCGGTCGAGCACCACCAGCCGGTCGCAGACCTCGTGGACATGGTGGATGTTGTGTTCGATGTAGATGCATGATCGGCCGCCCGCCTTGATCGAGCGGATGAAGTCGAGCACCTTTTGCACTTCCCTCAGGGCAAGGGCCACGGTCGGCTCATCGAGCACGATCAGGTCGCTTTCGAAATGCATCGCGCGGCCGATGGCCACGCCCTGGCGTTCGCCGCCCGAAAGCCGGCTGACCGGCGTGTCGACGTCGATGCCGACGCCGCGAAAACCGATGGTGTTTCGCATGATGTGTTCGGCGATTTTCTTCTCCGCCTTCACGTCGATGATCCCCAGCCAGTTGGTGATCGGCCGGCCGACGAAGAAATTGCGCCATAGCGGCTGCTTCTCGCCGAGAGAAGAGTCCTGATAGACCGTCTCGATCCTCAGCTTGTGCGCTTCCTGGACGGTATAGTGAGAGGCATCGATCTTCTTGCCGTGAACATACAGCGTCCCGGTCGTCGGGGGCTCAACCCCGGTCAGCACCTTGATCAGGGTCGACTTGCCGGCTCCGTTATCGCCGATCAGTCCGACGATCTCGTTATTGCCGATCTCAAGCGTCACGTTCTTGAGGCTGACGATCTTGCCATACTGCTTGCCGACATTTTCGAGGCGGACGATGGGGGTGGACGCCATCAATGCATTCCGTTCATTCGAAGGGATGAGAAAGGCGTCGCCGGCCCCCGGGACCGGCGACGCTCGTGATCGCCCGCTTCTAGCGGATACCTGTCTTCACCAGGGCCTCGAGCGCATCGACATTGTCCTTGGTCAGGGCGCCGCCGCCGGTGTTGAGGTCGAGCCCGGAAATGCCGTATTTCTTCTCGAGGACCGCTGCGACGACCGGCATGAAGCCCTGCAGGTAGGGCTGCTGGTCGAGCACGACGGTGATATAGCCGTCCTTGACGCCCTGGATCGCCGCCGAGGAGATGTCGAAGCCGGAGGTGACGATCTCGCCCGGGGCCTTGCCGGCGCCCTTGAGCACCTTGTCGAGCACCGCGGTGATCCCGCCATGGCCGGGGACGATGATGCCCTTGATATCCGGATTGCTCTGGAGATAGGCGACGAGCACCGGGATTGACAGCGACGGATCGGCGACCGCTTCGTTCGACCATTGCAGGCTGTCGAAGGCGATGCCTTTTTCGGTGAGGACTTCGGTGGCGCCCTTCGCGACATCGTAGCCCGGCGCTCCTTCGATGAACGCGCCGTAGACCAGCACCTTGTCACCCTTGGTCAGCTTGCCGTCCGTGATGGTGAGATTGGCGAGGTTCCTGCCGGCCGCGTAATTGTCGAGGCCGAAATAGCTCAGGCCGGTGCCCGGCAGCGCGTTGTTGTTGACGATGACGACGATGCCATCAGCCTTTGCCTTGCGGATGAACGACGTCATCGCGTCGGTGCCCGGATGGCCCATCACGACGATTGCGTCGGGCTGCGCCGCCAGGGCTTCGTTCGCCTGGGTCAGCATCTTCTGCGGATCCCAGCCGGCGTGCTGCTCGATCAGGTCGACCTTGAGCACCCGGGCGGCGTCACGGGCGCCGAGTTCGCGCGCCAATGTGGCGGTGTCGCCGGGGTTGCCGCCCATCTGAAAATAGATCGTCATCCCCGAATCCACCGCTTCCTGGGCGATGGTCGCGGTCGGTGTGAGGAGCAGGGCCGATAGTGCGAGCCCGGCGAGCCCTTTAGCGAAGTTTTTCATGGAGAATCTTCCTTTTTCCTCTGGTCAGGCGGATGTCCTCGCCCGAGAGCGAAGCTGTTTCAGCAATGGCACCTTGTCCGGGTCCTCGATTGCTGTGTTCATGGTGACCGAGATGATGAAGACGAGGCCGATGAAGAAGCGGGTCCAGAATCCCTGGATGCCGCTGGCGACAAGGCCGGCCTCGATGATGGCGACGATCAGCGACCCGAAGACCGTACCCACCACCGTGCCGGAGCCGCCGAAGATCGAGGTGCCGCCGATGAAGACGCTGGCCACGACGATCAGCAGATATCCCATGCCCTGCGACGAGAAATAGGTCGTCGTCTCGAGCGTCAGCAACACGCCGGCAAAGGCGGACAGGAAACCCATCAGCGTGAACAGCTTCAGCTTCTCGCGGTCGGTGGCAATCCCGACGACGCGGGCGACTTTGAGATTGTCGCCGATGAAGAGAATGTTCTCGCCGAAGCGGTGTCGGTTGAGGACGATCCAGATCACCACCGAAGTGACGACCGCCCAGATCATCTGGACCGGAAACGGTCCGATCCGGCCGGTGAAGACCGCGTGGATAAGCGTGGCTTCAACGTCTGGAATGGCGATCGAGGCGCCGCCGGAAACAACGGTCACCAGCCCGCCCCACAGGAACAGCGTCGCCAGTGTCGCGATCAGCGAGGGAATGCCGAGCTTGGTGACGATGAGGCCGTTGGCGAAGCCGAGAACAGTGCCGATGCCGAGAGCGGCCAGCATCGCCAGCCAGGTCAGGTCGTATTCCTGGAAGAGGTAGCTGAAGACATAGCTAGCGAAGGCGACGATCGATGGAAACGAGAGGTCCATTTCCCCGGCGGTGGCCACGAGCGTCAGCCCGAGCGCGATGATGAGCGGTGGCGGGACGCTGGCCATGAAGCTCATGTAGACGCGGTAGCCGAGGAAGGCGCGCGGTGCCGTGATCATGAAAAGGATGATCAGGACGGCGAAGACCAGCGCGATCGCGGTGCCCTCGATCTTGAAGAAGCGGGACAGAGGATTGGCGCGGGTGCTTACGGCGTCATGGCCCTCGGCCATCAAAGGACTCCGTATTTGGCGTAGACCGTGCGCAGAAAACCGCCGGCGCGGAGTTCGGTCATCGAATGGCTTTCGCCCTCGACCTTGCGAAAAGCAGCGCGCAACACCTCGCTCTCGACGGCCTGCGGCACGACGACGACACCGTCGGCATCGCCGAACACGAGGTCGCCGGTGCAGACACGCACGCCGTCGCAGGTCACCGGGACATCGATCGCCTGAATCTGGCCGCGGCCTTTGGAATCCAGCGGTGCGATCCCGCAATGGAACACCGGCAGCTTCAGGCTTCGGATGTCGAGAATGTCACGGACGAATCCGTCGGTGACGCAGCCCGCAGCGCCGCGGGCACGCGTCGCCGTCGTCAGCAGTCCGCCCCACGGGGCGATGCGGTCGGAGCCGCCGCAGGCAAGCACCGCGACGTCGCCGGGCTTGAGATCGTCGATGAGGGCAATTTCGAGCTCGTAGGGGTTTTCGTCCTCGGCGACGTGGGCGACTTCCATGTAGATGCCGGTTCGGGCGCGACCGCACATCTTGAGTGTGTCGTCGAGCGGGCGCATGCGTGGAGATGTCGCCTGATTGACGACCCCGACTTCATCGAGCGCGTCTGACAGGACCGCCGCATAGAGCCGTTGCCAGTCTGCCGGCAGAGGCGGGTTCTGGCGCGACTGGAATTTCGTATTCACCTATGAATTGTCCTGTCCGTTTAGAAGGAGACCTTTGATGTCGGCGTGCCGCTGCCGCCCTCGAGGAAATCGAAATCGACCCCCTGGTCGGCCTGTTGCACGTGATCGATAAAAAGCTTGCCATAGCCGCGGGTATAGGCCGGCTCTGGCGGTATCCAGGCGGCCTTGCGCCGCTCGAGTTCGGCGGCATCGACTTCGAGGTGGAGGCTTCGCGCATCGGTATCGAGCGCGACGATGTCGCCGGTCCGGACCAGCGCCAACGGCCCGCCGAGCGCCGATTCCGGCGCGACATGAAGGACCACCGTCCCAAAGGCCGTGCCGCTCATGCGGGCGTCGGAAATGCGCACCATGTCGGTGACGCCCTGGGCAAGCATCTTCTTGGGAATTGCCATGCTGCCGACTTCGGGCATGCCGGGATAGCCGACCGGGCCGGCGTTCTGCAGGATCAGGATGCTGTCGGCGTCGATGTCGAGCGCCGGGTCGTCGATGCGTTCGCGAAAGTCCTGCGAATCCTTGAACACCATTGCCCTGCCGCGATGTTTCATCAGGCGGGGCGATGCGGCGGAGGGCTTGAGGATGGCGCCGTCGGGCGCGAGGTTGCCGCGCAGCACCACCATGCCGCCGTTCGGGGTCAACGCCCGCTCGACGGGACGGATCACCTCGTCGTCGTAGCATTCCGCTCCGGCGATCCGCTCGCCGATCGTTCTGCCCTCGACGGTGGGCGCGGCGAGATCGAGCCGGTCGGCGATCCGGCGCATCACCACCGGCAGTCCGCCAGCGTTGAAGAACTCCTCCATCAGGAAGCGCCCCGAGGGTTTCAGGTCGACGAGGCAGGGGATGTCGCGGCCGAGAATATCCCAGTCGTCGAGGCTGAAGGGCACGCCAAGCCGGCCAGCCAGCGCCAGCAGATGGACAACCGCATTGGTCGAGCCGCCGATCGCGCCGTTGACCTTCACCGCGTTTTCGAATGCTGCCCGGGTCAGGATCTGCGACATCGGGATGCCGGCCTTGACCAGTTCGACGATGCGGCTGCCCGATCTTTCCGCCAACACGCTTCGGCGGCTGTCCGGGGCGGGGATCGAGCCGTTCATTGGCAGGGCGATGCCCATTGCCTCGCCGAGCGAGGCCATGGTCGAGGCGGTGCCCATCACCATGCAGGAACCGGCCGAGCGGCTCATCGCCTCTTCGGCGTCGCCGAGTTCCTCCCTCGTCAGTCGACCGGTGCGGTATTCTTCGTCGAGCCGGAAGACGTCGGTTCCCGAGCCGAGTTCACGGCCGCGGAAACGCCCGTTCAGCATTGGTCCGCCCGACACCAGAATGGCCGGCACGTCGCAGCTCGCCGCGCCCATCAGCAATGCCGGTGTGGTCTTGTCGCAACCGGCGAGCAGCACCACGCCGTCGATCGGATTGGCGCGGATGGTTTCTTCGACATCCATCGCAACGAGGTTGCGAAACATCATCGTCGTTGGCCGCATGAGCGGCTCGCCGAGGCTGCTGACCGGAAACTCAAGCGGGAATCCGCCGGCCATCAGGACGCCGCGTTTCACATGCTCGGCCAGATCCCGCAGGTGCCGGTTGCAGGGCGTGAGTTCGGACCAGGTGTTGCAGATGCCGATCACCGGACGGCCGTCGAACAGGTCCGGCCCGAAGCCCTGGCTCTTCATCCAACTGCGCGGGATGAAACCATACTTGCCTTCGCGACCAAACCATTCGGCGCTGCGCAGCATAGGTGGTGCGGTGGGTGCATGGTCGACCGTCGCGGTCGCTTTCGCGTCTGGACCCTCTCTCTGAGGTTTCCTGTCGTCCACCTTGCCCCTCCTGCTCCACATACATTTAACGTTAAATAGGATTCAGCGCAAACGCTTCTTCGGGGAAATGGTGTCGGTTGAATCGATCAGGTCGTGGCGCCGGGCTCAAAGGCCACGGGCAGCACATATTCCGGCTGCTCGAACCGTCCGGTCGCAAGGTAATGCAGGATCGCCCGGCCGGCCTGTGCGCCCAGTTCGTAGGAGGCCGAGACGACGGTGGTCAGGCGCGGTCGCGAATACCGATGCGCCTCGAAGCCATTGAACCCGACGATCCGCACATCCTGGGGAATCTTCAGGCCGTGATCCAGCAGATACAGCATCGCCGCGGTCGCAATCGGATCATTGGCGCCAACCACCGCGCCGGGGAGGGGATGGTCGGCCAGATACGCCACCACCGCGTCCTGGACATCGATGAAGCTCTCGCTCGCGGCCTCGATCACCGCCAGCGTGGCGCCGCCGCCATTGGCGGCGAGGCTTTCGCGCAATCCGGCAATGCGACTCTCCACGGCAGGCCACGTCAGGCGCGGCACGATCGCCAGAACGTCGGACACCCGGCGAGCAAGCAGATGGTCGCCGATCAGCCGCCCGCCGCCTTGGTCGTCCTGCCGGACCGTGCAGAAATTCGGCCCCTTCACCGCGAGGTTTTCCTGGAACACCAGCACCGGTTGGCCGAGGTCGCCGAGTTTTTTCAGCACCTTCTTCCGCTCGGTCGGAGCGCCCGAAACCATCGCGCAGAGGCCGCCGACCTCGAAATTCCGGACGATCGTCGACTGCGCCAGTTGATCGCTGCGCATGCCCTGGATGGTCAGGGTATAGTCCGCCTGGTTCAGAACATTCGCGAGCCCGGCCACGATCTGGCACGTGAAGACGTCGGCGAGGAACGCGGGCGATTCATCGATGACGACCATTCCGATCGAACGTTGCTCGGAGACCCGCAGGTTGCGCGCATTGGCCTGCCGCCGGTAGTTGAGCCTGTCGATCTCGCGTTCGACCCGCTTCTTGGTGGAGGCGCCGACGAACTGCAGCCGACCGTTGAGGACATTCGAAACGGTCATCGGTGAAACCGCCGCCGCCAGCGCCACGTCCCTGATTGTCGCTCGCCCGACTTTCGGCTTTGTTTCTTCGCTCATGCCGTCTCCGATGGCTCGACTCGCTCTGGCGCTGTTTATCGTTACATGAATTGTCATGCGATACATCGTATGCCGATCTTCCGAACGATGCCTGAAGCATTGTTGTCCGAGCTCGCCGCTTCGGGCTTCACGGTCGGTGATGCGGACCAGTCGACTTCGTTTTCTGATTCGATCCGTCGCGCCGGGACGACCGTCTTCCTCATCGGAATCGCTCGGCACGCAGGCGACCCGGGAGCGTGTCGAGGCGGTGACCCGTCAGCTCGGCCTCGACCAGCCGCTGCCGACCCGCTGCCTGATCTCGGCTGCGGGAGACGGCGCAGGGCAATCTCGGCGTCTCCGACCTCAGCCACAAGCCGGTGATCGGCCTGCCCGTGGACGCGCTTCCGGTGACGCTCGAACGCGCGGCGCTGTCGCTGCTGCTGGCGGTCGTCGTCGGCGTGCCGACGGTCTCATCCTGGCGCAGAAGCGCGACCGCTGATGGAGCAAGCCGATTGGCTCGCTCACCTCAGGACTTCCCGTCGGGTTGCGGGCAGGCCCTCCTCCTCCTCGCGCGCGGCCCGGTAGGCGGCGAGCCGGCCGTTGAGGGCCTCGCCGATCGCCTCCCCCACGGAGCGGGCGGCCTCGAGGCGCGCGAGGTAAACGTAGTCGGCGCCGGCGTCGTAGATGCCTGCGCAGTCGGCGTAGTTGATCGCGTTGGCGATGATGATCGCGCTCGGATTCATCCGGCGCACGGTTTCAACGAGACGTCGGTTGTCGATGCCGCGCAGCACGTCGTCGGGGATCGTCGACACGATGATCTTCGCCTTGTCGATGCCGGAGTGGCGAAGCGTGTCGCTGTTGCCGAGGTCGCCATACTCGACATGAGCGCCTGCCTCGCGGATCCGGCTGTGCAGGGCGACGTTGAAGTCGATCACCAGGGTTTCGCGTACCAGCTCGGGATCGTCGCGGGCGATATTGTAGAGGAGCGAGGCCGCCGTCCGGTGGAAGCCGAGGAGAGCGAGGTGCCACTCCTTCTGATTTGCCCTTGAAATCGCGGGCGGCTCGCGAAAGCCGATCGCCGTCAGAACCGGCGCCAGTCGCGCGTGAATGGCATAGGCGGCGTGGTAGAGCGGCGTCGTGATGAGCGCCGTCACGACGAAGGCGAAGACGATCGCGCCGGCGAGTTCGTCCGAGACATGGCCGAACTGGACGCCGAGGAAGGCGATGACCAGCCCGAATTCGGAGATCTGGGCGAGGCGCACCGAAGTGACCTCGGCGTTGCGCTGATCGGTGCCGGTCCAATAGAGCAGGGGAAAGAAGACGAACTGCCTGGCAAGGAGGGCGATCGCCGCGATGATCAGCACGACGAGAAGGACCTCGAACCCGCCGGGCGCCGGAATGCCGAGGCCAAGGCCGACAAAGAAGAGCGTGACGAAGAAGTCCTTCACCACGCCGACCTTGGTTATGATCTCTGGCGAATAGGGGAGACTGGCCAGCGTCGCGCCGGCGATCAGCGCGCCCATGCCGGCGCTCACCGACAGATGCAACTCGACCGGCATGACGAGGCCAGCGACGGAGTCGAGGGCGCCGCCGGCGAAAACCGCCGCGAAGCACCAGCCGATCGCCGCCATCAGTACCACTTCCGGCCGTTTGGCGACCCAGCGGAACAGGGCCGGCAGCACCGTTCGCGATACGACGATCGCCACACCGGTGAGAATCGCTATGCCGGCAAACGATCCGATGATCGGCAGCACCTGCGGGGCGTCGAGGCGCGGCTGGAGGAGAATGAACACTGTCGCCCACAGGTCCTGGAAGACCAGCAGGCCGAGGGCAAGGCGCCCCGGCGTCGTATCGAGCTCGAACGCTTCCTGGAACAGTTTCACGACCATCAGGGTCGAGGAGCTGGCGATGATTGCGCCGATATAGAAGGGCGTCAGGCTGCCGGCGAACAACGCTCCACCAACGCCGAGGAGTGCGAGGAGTTTGACGACGACAAAGCCGAAGGCGAGGGTCAGCGGAAACTGCAGCAGCCCGGCGAGGATGATGCTCTTGCCGGCGCCCAGGATCTTGCCGAGGTCGATCTCCAGGCCGATCATGAAGAGCAGGAGCACGAAGCCCAATTGCGCGATCGTGTCGATGTTGGCCCCATCGGTGACCAGACCGAGGCCGAGGGGACCGGCCGCGACACCGGCGAGAATGAAGCCGGCTATGGCGGGCAGGTGCGCCCGCGTGAAGAAGACCGCGAAGAAGCCTGAAAGCAGGAGCGCCAGGCCGATATCCCGCACGAGCGATGGCATCTCGCCGCCCGAGGCCAGGGCCGGCGATGCGACAAGAGCGAAGACAAGCGTCGGCAACAACCGTGAGGTTGCACCTTTCAGAAGGCTCATGGGCCATGCCCCCTGTCCGCTGCTCTGCGAGGCGGATTCTGCAACAATCCCAAAGCTGTGCGAAACTGTGGCCGCGGCATGACCGGGCGAAAGGTGCTCGCGCAATCTACGAACTTCCACGCCACCCTCTGCCCTTCCTCGGCCGTCTCGGATTCGACACGAACCGCCGCCTAACAATATCCGACTTTGAAACGAGGCCATATAATATTCAATCCTGCCTCGCCGGTCGTGCGATGATGGGGCAGTCACGAAGCAAGTCCCCGAAGGGCTGCGCGAACGGTAACCGCCGACGATGACCGACCCGCGATCACCATCGCAAGCCGACCGGATCGCCGCTCCTTCCCGATCGATCGGCAAGGCTGGCGAGGCCCTGCATCGGGTCGTGATCCTCGGTGGCGGTTTCGCGGGAACGGCAGTGGCGAAGCACTTGACCCGGCGGTTGCATCCGCGGCGGGACGTGCGTGTCGAGTTGCTGTCCGAGGAAAACTATCTCGTTTTCCAGCCGCTTCTGCCCGAGGTGGCCGCCGGGGCCGTCAATCCGAATCACGTCGTCAATCCGATCCGGAAATTCGTTCCGCGCGCCCGTTTTCACTGGTGCAGGATCGAGGAGGTCGACTGCGAGAAAAAGGTGGTGCTCGTCACCCAGGGGGAGCGCCGGGAACTGGTCGAGGTCCCCTACGACCATCTCGTGTTTGCCATGGGCAAGATCAGCGACGTGTCGTCGATGCCGGGCGTCAAGGATCATTCCTTCGCCATGAAGACTCTCGATGACGCGTTTCGGCTGCGGAACCACGTTCTGCGCTGCCTGGAGCTGGCCGACATCGAAAGTGATCCTGCGGAAAAAAGCGGCGCTGCTGACTTTCGTGGTTGCCGGCGGCGGATTTTCCGGTGTCGAGACGCTGGGCGAGATGTCGGAAATGGTGCGCAGATGCATTTCGAATTTCCGCAACGTCGACGCGAAGGAGGTGCGCTTCTGCCTCATTCATTCGCGGGATGTGGTCCTGCCGGAAATGGCGCGGGCTCTCGGCGAGGCAGCCGGCGAAGTCCTCCGCAAGCGCTCGGTCGAAATGATCATGAACGCCCGTGTGCGCGCCGCCACCTGGCACGGCGTTCACCTCTCGACGGGCCAGTTTCTGCCGACCAGGACCTTCGTCTGCACCGTTGGCAACGCGGCCAATCCCGTGGTCAAGGACCTGCTCGACCGACAGCGATTTGTCGAAGGGAAGCTGCACGGCCGCGGCATCGCAGTCTTCGAGACGGACTCGGCACTGCGGTGCACGGGGCGGCCCGGCTATTGGGCCGTTGGCGACAATGCCGGCGTCCCCGACCCTGAAGACAGCGACTCGCTGTGCCCCCCGACGGCGCAATTCGCGGTTCGAGAGGCCAGGATTTGTGCGCAGAACATACTCGCGACAATCGATGCGCGACCCCTGATCGCTTTCCACTACCGCAGCATGGGGATGCTTGCCTCGCTCGGCCGACGCTACGCGGTTGCGGAAATCCTCGGTGTCCGCTTCTCCGGCCCGCTTGCCTGGCTGGCCTGGCGTTCCGTCTACTGGGCAAAGCTTCCCGGCTTGGCGCGAAAGGTCACGGTGATGCTGGACTGGACCGTCGATCTGCTGTTCCCGCGTGACATCGCCCAGACGCAGGGCGTGAGCGCGACCGGGCTCAAGGTGCATCATTACGAAGCCGGCGAACTCATCATCAAGGCGGGCGAGATCGGCCGTGAATTGTTCATCGTTCTCGATGGCGAGGTGGAGATACTCGGGCCCGCCGGGCCGGGCGTCGCCGGACCACCGGTAGCCGTCCTTCGACGCGGTGAGGTCTTCGGCGAAAAGGCGCTGCTTCGGGATACGCGACGGGGGGCAAGTGCCCGGGCGGCGGGCGCGGTTGATGTTCTTGTCATGTCGCGCAACGACTTCGTTGCGTTGAAAGCGCAACTGCCGGTCCTGGACGACTATTTCGACACGCTCATGGATGAACGCTACGGCAGCGCTCTGCAACAAACGCCAGCGACCCCGGCAGGGCAAAGCCCGCAATAGAAGCGAGCCCGCCGGTGCTGCCGGTCAGCCGCCGCAAGGGGCTGCTCCGGACGGTGATCGATGCCGCCATCGCTAATGTCCGCTGAGAACGAGGGTCGTCAGGGTGTTGCCATGATCCTTTGGATTCAAGGCGGTCCTGTTGCCGATACGGACGGCCAAGACATGGGCTGACTCCCCACGCGATCAGGACAGGGCGGAGCCGAGCGCGGCGATCTCGATCGAACTCGCTGCGGATTTCGTGTAGCACGCGCCCCTGCAGCGCCTGAAACTCCGGGGTCGAGACCATTTCGTAGCGACGCGGGCGGGGAAGTCCGATTTCGATCAGCGATTTGACGCGGCCTGGCCGGTTGGTCATCACGGCGACGCGGTCGGAGAGATAGACCGCTTCCTCGACATCGTGGGTGACGAAGAGCACGGTCAGCCGGTGCCGTTCCCACACGGCGGTCAGGAGCTCCTGCATGTGATGGCGGGTCAGGGCGTCGAGCGCGCCGAAGGGTTCGTCCATCAAGAGGATCTTCGGCCGATAGCTCAATGCCCGCGCGATCGCGACGCGCTGCTTCATGCCCCCGGAAAGCTCGGCCGGATAGGCATCCTCGAAGGTCTCGAGCCCCACCAGGGCAAGCTGGGCGCGGGCGACTTCCCTGATCTCGCGACCCCGCGTGCCGGCGGCGCGGAGTGCGAACTCGACGTTGCCGATCGCGGTCAGCCAGGGCAGGAGCGTATAGCTCTGGAAGACGACGCCGCGATCGAGGCCGGGTCCGGTGACCGGCTCGCCGTCGACGGATATCGAGCCTTCGTCATAGGGCTCGAGGCCCGCGGCGATCGAAAGCAGTGTCGACTTGCCACAGCCGGAGGTGCCGACCAGGGCGACGAACTCGTTCTCGCCGACGGTCAGGTCGAATCCGCTCAGTGCCACGGTTTCGCCGCGGCGGGTGCGAAAGGTCTTGCCGAGGTTGCTGGCAACGAGCTTCGGCGGGGTCAGCGGTGCACCTCGAGGTAGCGAAAGAGCCGGCGGCCCAGATACTTCATCGTCTGGTCGGTGGCGAGGCCGAGCATGCCCAGAATGAGGAGATAGCCGAAGATAAGGTCGGTCTGGAAGAAACGCTGGGCGGTGGTTATGCGGTAGCCGAGGCCCGACGTCGCGGCGACCAGTTCCGCAACCACCAGCCACGTCCATGCCCAGCCAAGGCTGATCCGCATCGAATCCCAGATCGCCGGCATCGCCGAAGGAATGACGATCCGGTGGAGGATGCGCCGGTCCGGCATTTCCAGAGTGCGGCCGAGATTGATGAAGTCGCGCGGCACCGAGCGGACGTTGTCCATGACCAGGAGCACCTGCTGGAAGAACGTGCCGATGAAAATGATCAGGAACTTCTGCCCGTCGCCGGTGCCGATCCACAGGATGGTGAGCGGCACGAAGGCGACGACCGGCATGTAGCGGACGAAATCGACGAGGGGTTCGATCGCCGCCTCCCAGAAGCGGTAGCAGCCGATGAGGACGCCGATTGGCAGCGCGAGCGCGGTCGAAATGAGGAAGCCGAGCGTGATGCGGTAGACGCTGATCGAGACATCGGCGGCGAGCTGTCCGTTTTGCCAGAGTTCGGACAGCCGGCTGACGACCTGGCCGGGAGAGGGCAGGAACAGCGGGCGCACCAATCCGGCTTCCGTCACGGCGAACCAGAGCACGCCGAGGGCGACAAAAACCAGGGCGGCCACACCCAGGAACTCGGTTCCCGAAATGCGGCCGCCCAGGGCAAAGAGCCGGCGCGATCTGCCCCGGTTATTGGGTCGCGGCATCCACGAACCGGCCGTCGATCGCGCTCGCGAGATCGACATCCTGCTGGAGGATACCGGCGTTCTTCGCGGCCGCTTCAACCTCGGGGATGACCTTCTTGGTGAAGTTGCCGGCGAGCTCGGACTTGTTCTCCTCGAGCGAATAGTAGACGACGCCATCGAAGGCAGTGGCGAGCTCTTCCGGCTTGGCGCCGACCGCTTCGGAAATGATGGCGCGGCCGCCCGCCGGGTCGGCACGATAGTCGGCGAGTGCCTTGTCCCACGCCTTGAGGAGCGCGACCACCTGGCCCGGCTTCTCCTTGAGGAATTCCTCGCGGACGACGAAGACGTCCGAGATCAGCCCCGGATCTTCCCCGGCCGAGTAGATCATCTTGACCTTGTCGTTCTCCTGCATGGCGAGCGTCAGATACGGCTCGTAGGTCACCGCCACCGGCACGCGGCCGGCGATCAGCGCCGCCCCGGCGTCGGAGGCCGGCATCGGTACCTTCTCGATGTCGGCGATCGTCATGCCGTTCTGGCTGAGCGCATAGTTGAGCAGGATGTCGCTGGTGGTTCCTTCCTCGTAGGCGACCTGCTTGCCCTTGAGGCCCTTGATGTCGGTGACCGAGCCGTCGGAGATCATCGCGTCGGCGGTCTTCGACACGTCGAGCAGCGCGACGATCTTAAGCGGCAGCCCGGCGGCGATGAAGTTCATCGCCGTGTGCGTGGCGATGTTGCCGACGTCGAGCTGGCCCGCGGCAAGCGCGGCATTGATGTCGGCGTCGGTGTTGAAGTTGACGATCTCGACATCATCGAGACCGACGTCCTTGAACAAGCCCTTCTTGGCGGCGATGTGCCACTGGCCGTAGCCGAGCCACGGCTCGATGCCCATCTTGATCGCGCCCGATTCCGGCGTTGCCGGAATGTCCTGGGCGAATGCAGGGCGCCAGGCAATGCCGGCGAGCAGCGCGGCGGCGCCGCCTTTCATGACGTCGCGACGGCGTGGGGTCCAGACCATAAACGATGCTCCTTGCTTGGTTTTTTCGATGTCCGCGTCCTGCCGGCATTATGCCGGCATTGGACGAGGCAATTCAACGCTTCAAAAGGCGCTCGCGAATCTCGGAGACGGCGTTGGCGTGGGCGTCAAAGCCCTCATAGGTGGCGAGCGTTCGGGCGTGCCGCGCGAGTTCGGGATACCCGTCGGCGGTAACATAGGCGATCGACGTGCGTTTCATGAAATCGAAGACGGAGACGGGCGAGGCGGTCCGCGCCCAGCGATTGGTCGGCAACACATGGTTCGGGCCGACGACATAATTGCCGAGCGTCACCGGCGTGTGGCTGCCGAGCAGGATCTCGCCGGCATGCTCGAGGCGGCCGAGCATCGCGAACGGCTCGGCCGTCAGCACCTCGAGGTGCTCCGGTGCGTAATCGTTGACGAAGGCGATTGCCTCCGCCTCGTTGCGCGCCAGGACGATGCCGCCGATTGGCCCCGAGAGAACGGCGGACGAAAAGGCAACGCGCTGTTCGCCCATCGCCTTCCAGTATTCCGGGATCGCCGCCCGCGCTTCTTCCGCGACGCGGCGGCTCCAGGTCACGAGATAGGCCGAGCTGTCCGGGCCATGTTCGGACTCGATCAGCAAGTCGAGGGCCGCCAGCCGCCCGTCGGCCGCGTCGTCGGCAAGCACGATCAGCTCCGACGGGCCGGCCGGCGTACCGGTATCGACGAGGTGAGAGACAAGCCGTTTCGCCGACGCCACCCAGGGGCTGCCGGGCCCGATGATCTTGGCGCATTTCGGGATCGTCTCGGTGCCGTAGGCAATCGCCGCGACGGCCTGGGCGCCGCCGGCCTTGTAGACCCTGTCGACGCCGGCCATCCGCGCCGCCACCAGCGTCGCGTCGTCAATGGCGCCGTCAGGACCCGGCGGCGTGACGATGATCACGTCCCTGACGCCGGCGACCTTCGCCGGGATCGTCGTCATCAGGGCGACCGAGGGAAAGGCCCCCTTGCCGCGTGGAACGTAGCAGGCGACCGATGGGATCGGCGTCGTCCGGTCGCCGGCGAAGGCGCCGGGCCGGATCTCGTGCAGCCACATCTCCTCCGGCTTCTGGTCCTGATGGAAGCGGCGGATGGAGCCGGCGGCGAATTCCATCGCCGCGCGCACGTCCGGATCAAGCGATTCTTCCGCAGCGTCGAAATCCGCCTCGGTCGCGGCGATGTGGGCGGGGTCGATCGCGACCTTGTCGAATTCGCGGGCCAGACGGACGAGGGCCTTGTCGCCGTCTCGCGCCACCTCGGCGATGATCTCCCGGACCTTGGTGTCATATTGCGACATGTCGGTCTCGGTGCGGGTGAGGAGCCGGGCCCGCTCCGCTTCCGACAGGTTGGCCAGTTCATGCAGGTTGATGCGTTCGGTCATTTTCGGGTCCAGGTTTCAGCCGGATTCTCGGCCAGACTTTCAGATGGCAGCAAGCGTGCCGCCATCGACCGGCAGGCAGACGCCGGTGACATAGGCCGCCGCATCGGAGCAAAGAAACGTGCTGGCGCCGACAAGGTCGTCGAGCTGGCCGAAACGCTGCTGCGGAATGTTCGCCAGCATCGCCGTCTGCCAGTCGGCGTCGCGGTAGAAGACTTCGGTGAGCTCGGTGCGGAAATAGCCTGGAGCGATGGCGTTCACCCGGATGCCGCGCGGCGCCCATTCAACCGCAAGCGCCCGGGTCATGCCGAGAAGCCCGCTCTTGGACGATCCGTAGGGGACCGCGGTCGGGATGCCGCGCTCGGAGGTGAGTGAGCAGAGGTTGAGGATCGCGCCGCCATCCATCAGGCGCGCCGCTGCCTGGGCGCAGAAGAAGGCGCCCTTGAGGTTGGTGTCGAGGATCAGGTCCCAGGTCTCCTCGTCGAGATCGAGCGAGGGCGAGACCTTCTCGACACCGGCATTGTTGACGAGGATATCGAGGCCGCCCAAGGCTTCCGCGGCACGGGCGACGCCGGCGCGGCAATCTGCGACGCGCGAAACGTCGATGGCAATCGGCTCGGCCTTGCGGCCGAGCGCGCGGATCGCCTCCGCGGTCGCATCGAGCCGGTCGATACTGCGCGCTGCAATCGCGACGTCGGCTCCCGCGGCTGCCAGCCCCTCGGCAATCGCGCGGCCGATACCCCGGCTCGCGCCGGTCACCAGCGCGCGCTTGCCGGTCAGTGCGAAACGCTCCGAATTGACGCCCAATGCCACCCTCGTCCGACGGCCGTCGTCCCGGCCTTTGCGCTCTCATGCCCTGTCGGACGCGATGAAGCAAGCGAGCCCGTCTGTCGGGAAGCGCCTTACAATCCCTCGGTTTCCGTGATCACTTTCGCCTGGCGCGATCGACGACTCCGCGATGCTTGCTGCGGCGGGATTACCGGTTAGAATTGCGACAAGGAAAAAAAGGCCCGCGCGTCAGGGGCCATCGGGAGGAATGGGTGTCCGGTCCCGCTGCAGTCAGCCGCAGAAGGTTCCTGTCCTTCGCCGGAAGCGCTGCGGCGTTGGCTGTTGCGCCATCACCCCCGCTGCGCTCCGAAGAGGCTCCGATCCGGTTCGCGTTGACTCCGGTCCTGCTTACCTCGGACCTCGACCTTCTCGACCTGCTGAAGTCTGGTCTCGAAGCACGGACAGGAAAGCCCGTTCAACTCGTCACCCGCCGCACCTATCAGGAGATCACGACACTGGTGGCGACGGGCCAGGTCGACGGCGCATGGATTTGCGGCTACCCGTTCGTCGCCTACGAGTCGGAATTGGCGCTGCTTGCGGTGCCGGTCTGGCGCGGCCGGCCGCTCTATCAGTCGTATCTGATCACCGACCGGAATCGGAACGCGGAGTCCATCGACGATCTGATCGGCGATGTTCACGCGTTTTCCGACCCGGATTCGAACTCCGGCTTCCTCGTCACGGCCGCGGAACTGGCGCATAAGGGCCTCACCCCCGAGCGCTTCTTCAGCCAGACGATCTACACTTACGGCCACAGGAATGTCGTCCGCGCGGTGGCCGCCGGCCTCGCCGGGAGCGGCAGCGTTGACGGCTATGTCTACGAGGTCCTGCGCGAGGTCGAGCCAGGCCTGACCGGCGCCACCCGGCTGGTGCGCGCCTCGGACTGGTATGCCTTTCCGCCGATTGCCTGCCAGGCCTCGGCCGATAAACGCCGAAAACACCGTCCGGTTGCGCGATGCCCTGCTCGGCATGCACGAGCACGAAGCCGGACGCAGCGCGCTTGCCGCGCTGCGTCTCGATCGCTTCGAGCAGCAGCCCATCTCGCTGTTTGATACGATTGCCGCCAATATGAACCTGGTGAGAGGGCTGGGGTGAGCCCCCTGTCGACGACCGGCCGGCGTATCCCGATCACCGTCAAGGTGCCAATCGTCGTCGTGGCCCTGATGCTCGCGATCGGTGCCGGGGTTTCCGAGCGCGTGCTCAGCCGTCTCGCCACCTTGCAGGAGCGCCAGCTCGACGACCTTACCAACGCCTATCTCGATGGCTTGGCGGCGCCACTCATCGAGCCGGTCCTGCGCGAAGACCCCTGGGAGATCTTCGATATCCTTGATCGTGCTCCGAAGCTCTACGAGGCCGTCCGTCCGATCGAAACCATCGTGACCGACTCTGTGGGATTGGTACTCGCCGCATCGAACCCCCGGCGCGCGCCGATCGGTTCGCGGTTGCCCGATGATTTTCCGACCGAGCCTCACGTAAGCCCCGGGGTCCTGGTCCGCGAAGCCGACTCGCGTGCCTTTGCCGACCGGATCCTGACCGTCGAAGGCCGCAAGGTCGGAACCCTCCATGCCGAGCTCGATATTTCGCCCCTGCTCGCCGAGCGCCGCGAAGTGCTCTGGACCCTTATCGCATCCAATGCCGGCCTGACCCTTCTCGTCGCCGCGCTTGGCTGGTTCGCGGTCCGCAGGATGGTGGCGCCGATGAATGTGCTTGCCGAGCATCTCGACAGCGCCCGCGATGGCGCCGTGGAACCCATCCCCGAGGGCAGCATCCCGGCCGGCAACTCGGAAACCGGGCGTCTCTTCCGCAGCTTCAACAGGATGGCGGCCACGGTCGCCGAACGCGAGGCGCTCCTCGCGCGCCTGGCCGACGAGGAGCGCCTCGCCAGTCTCGGCAGGCTGGCCTCCGGCGTCGCGCACGAAGTCAACAATCCGCTCGGCGGCCTTTTCAATGCGCTGGACACCCTCAAGTCGCATGGGGACAAACCCTACGCCCGCCAGGGCGCGATCGACCTGCTCGACCGGGGGCTTCGCGGCATCCGCGACGTCGTCCGGTCGGTTCTGGCAACCTATCGGCCCGACCCGCGGGCCCGCAATCTGCTTGCCGCCGATATTGAGGACCTGCGGTTGCTCACCAAGCCCGAAATCCGCCGCAAGCGGATCGACCTTCGCTGGCAGAACGAGCTTCCGCCCGAGGTGGTCGTGTCGGCCTTTGCCGTGCGGCAGATGACCCTCAATCTTCTCATCAATGCTTGCCGCGCCGTGTCCGACTTTGGCATCGTCGGCCTGTCTGCGCGTGTCGAAGGTGGCTGCCTGATCATCGAAGTGGATGACAATGGTCCAGGCATTCCGCCGGGTGTCGCGTCCTTCATCGCCGATCAAGGGTCGGCCGCTCCCCTGGCGGGCGGTCCGGGGCTTGGATTGTGGGTCGCGCGCCGGATGGCGATGGAGCTCGGCGGTCGGTTGATCGCCGACACCTCTCGCCTCGGCGGCGCGCGCGTGAGCCTCAAGGTTCCCGAAGGGGTCGAAGCACGGAGTCTCTCTGATGTCGCTTGAGACGCGGAACGTTGGCCTCCTCGAGGATGACCCGATCATGGGAGAGTCGCTTGCGCAGCGGCTCAGCCTCGAAGGCACTGTCGTGCGCTGGTGGACGAGCGGGCGGGAAGCCCTTGCCGGAATCGAGCGCGAACGGCCCGAAGCCGTCGTCTGCGACATTCGTCTTCCGGACATGTCGGGCGGCGATGTGTTTCGCGCCGTCGCCGGCCGCAACGCGCCGCCGCCGTTCCTGTTCATCACGGCCTTCGGAGACATTGACGAGGCGGTGCAGCTTATGCGTTGCGGTGCCGGCGACTATCTGACCAAGCCGTTTGAGATGCCGGCCTTCCTCGATCGTCTCGCGGGGCTCCTTACCGCCCCTCCGGATTCGCCTCAGGTCCTCGGGGTTTCGGAGCCGATGCGTGCCGTCGAGCGAACGCTTCGCCGGATTGCCCGCGTCGATTCTTCCGTTCTGCTCACCGGCGAGACGGGTGTCGGCAAGGAAGTATGCGCCCGCTTCCTGCATGAAGCGGGCGGCTCGGGCGGCCCTTTCATGGGAGTGAATTGCGCGGCCATCCCGGGCGAACTCCTCGAAGCCGAACTCTTCGGGCACGAACGGGGCGCGTTCACCGGCGCGCAGATACGACATCTCGGTTACGCGGAAAGGGCTGGTACCGGCACATTGTTCCTCGACGAGATTGGCGAACTCGCACCACAGCTTCAGGCAAAGATTCTGCGTCTCCTTGCCGAACGCCAGTTTTTCCGTGTCGGCGGAGAAAGCCCGGTCCCGTTCACCGCGCGCGTCGTTTGTGCCACCAACAAGGACCTTTCGACGGAGGTCGCCGAAGGCCGGTTTCGCGAAGACCTCTTCTATCGCATCAATGTTCTGTCGGTCGTCGTGCCGCCGCTTCGGGATCGGCCGGAAGACGTCACCTGGTTCCTCGAGAGCTTCTTCGACGAATTCAACGATCGCTTCGATTCGGGTCTCGCCGGCATCAGCGGCATGGCTGAGGAGGCAGCTCTTGCGCACCACTGGCCCGGCAACATTCGGGAGCTCCGAAACCGGGTCGAGCGAGCGGTCGCGCTCTCGCTCGGCCCATGGGTGATGCCCGGCGACGTCTTTGCGGAGGCTGCGTCGACGGCGGAGAGTCACGGCAAGCTCTCCTCGCTGGAGGAAGCCCGCAGCGCGGCGGAGCGGCGACATATCGGCCGTGCGCTGGTTATCGCCAACAACGAGGTCGGCCAGGCGGCGCGGCTTCTCGGCATCTCGCGCACGACGCTTTGGGAGAAGATGCGGCGCCTCGGCCTGTCGGACAGTCAGAAGGACGTTCGGGAGTCCGAACGACCGCTGTAGGCCGGTTCGGATTCCCGAACGGGACGCACTCCGCAACCCCTTGATTTTCCTGCCCCGCGGACGTGGCACATCGCTTGCGATGTCGACTCGTCTTCGAAGCATTCGGGAGGAAGCGATGCGGAGGTGTGACAAGCTCGTCGATGTGGGGCGCCGGCAGTTTCTGCGCGGTGCCGGAATTACGGCGGCCGGTGCGGCCGCGGCAGGGGTCCTGCCGGCGGAGGCCAGGGCCGAGCCCGGCCAGGCGCTGGTCAAATACCCGTCCAGCCGCCTCGCCAATCTCAGCGACCTGGTCGTCAACGAGCCGTTCGAGGTCGCCTACCCGGATGGGGAGGCGCCCGGTGTTCTGATCAAGCTCGGCACGGCGGTCGATGGTGGCGTCGGGCCGGACGGCGACATCGTCGGGTTCACCACGACCTGCCCGCACAAGGGCTTCCCGCTCAGCTACAACGGTGGCGACAAGACCCTGAACTGTCCGGGTCACTACTCGCGCTTCGACTGCGAGCGCGGCGGCCTCGAGATCTGGGGACAGGCCACCCAGAACCTTCCCCAATACACATTGCGTGTCGACGACAAGGGAGACATCTACGCCGAGGGCGTCGACGAACTCCTTTACGGCCGCTTGTCGAACGTTCTCTGAAGGAGGTTAGAGATGGCCTACAAGCGTCACGTCGGACGACTTCCGATCATTCCCGCCGATGCAACGAAGCATAACGTGGTCTGTCACTATTGCATCGTCGGCTGCGGCTATCACGCCTATACTTGGGACGTGAACCGAGAGGGCGGCACCGCTCCCGACCAGAACGCCCTCGGAGCCAACCTCGGCGAGCAGCAGGCGGCCGAAACGACCGCCTGGTATGCCCCGTCGATGTACAACATCGTCAAGCAGAACGGCCGGGACGTCCATATGGTCGTCAAGCCCGACCATGACTGTGTCGTGAACTCGGGCCTCGGTTCCATTCGCGGCGCCCGCATCGCCGAGATGAGCTACAGCCGCGCGCGAACCACGCAGCTTCAGCGTCTCACCGACCCGATGGTCTGGCGCTACGGCCAGATGCAGCCGACAAGCTGGGACGATGCGCTCGACCTCGTTGCTCGCGTTACCGTCGCGGTGATCAACGACCAGGGCGAGGACGGATTGTTCGTCTCCGCCTTCGATCACGGCGGCGCGGGCGGCGGCTATGAGAACACCTGGGGCACCGGCAAGCTCTATTTCGGTGCAATGAAGATCAAGAACATCCGCATTCATAACCGGCCGGCCTACAATTCCGAGGTCCATGCCACACGCGACATGGGCGTCGGCGAGCTGAACAACTGCTACGAGGACGCCGAACTCGCCGACACCATCTTCGCCGTCGGATGCAACTCCCTCGAAACCCAGACCAACTATTTCCTGAACCACTGGATCCCGAACCTGCGCGGCACCAGTCTCCAGAAGAAGAACGAACAGCTCCCCGGCGAGCCGCATGAAAGCGCCAGGATCGTCATTGTCGATCCGCGGCGCACGGTTACGGTCAATGCCTGCGAGGTCGAGGCAGGCAAGGACAACGTCCTCCACCTCGCCATCAACTCCGGCACCGACCTCGCCTTGTTCAACGCGCTCCTCACCTACATCGCCGACAAGGGCTGGGTCGACCGTGACTTCATCGCCGCTTCGACCAACGACTTCGAAAAAGCCGTGGCGGCGAACAAGACCTCGATCGAAGATGCCGCGAGCATCACCGGTCTCGACCCGGCCGACATCGTCAAGGCGGCGGAGTGGATCGCCATGCCCAAGGAAGGCGGCGCCCGGCGGCGGACGATGTTCGCCTACGAGAAGGGCCTGATCTGGGGCAACGACAACTACCGCACCAACGCGTCGCTGGTGAATGTCGCGCTGGCGACCGGCAACATCGGCCGGCCTGGCGGCGGCTGCGTCCGCATGGGCGGCCATCAGGAAGGCTATGTCCGTCCCTCGGACGGCTTCATCGGCCGGCCGGCGCCTTATGTCGACAAGCTGCTCCTCGAAGGCAAGGGCGGCGTCCACCATGTCTGGGCGTGCGACCACTACAAGACGACGCTGAACGCCTTCGAGTTCAAGCGCGTCTACAAGGAGCGCACCGACAAGGTGAAGGACGCGATGCTCAGCGTCCCCTACGGCGACCGCCAGGCGATGGTCGACGCCATCGTCGCGGCGATCAAGGACGGCGGACTGTTCGCCGTCGACATGGATATCATCCCGACCAGGATCGGGCAGGCCTGCCACGTCTGGCTGCCGGCGGCGACCTCGGGCGAGATGAACCTCACCTCGATGAATGGCGAACGGCGGATGCGTCTGACCGAGCGCTATATGGACCCGCCAGGTCAGTCGATGCCCGACTGTCTGATCGCGGCGCGGATCGCCAACAACATGGAGCGGGTCCTGCGGGAGCAGGGCAAGGACAGCTACGCCGACCAGTTCAAGGGCTTCGACTGGCAGACGGAAGAAGACGCCTTCATGGACGGCTATCACAACAATGCCGGCGGCGGCGAGTTCGTCACCTACGACCGGTTGCGGGCGATGGGAACGAACGGTTTTCAGGAGCCGGCGGTCGGCTTCGAGGGCGACAATATCGTCGGCACCAAGCGCCTCTATGCCGACGGCAAGTTCGGCGGCAAGGACGGCAAGGCGACGTTCTTCGAGTCGCAATGGCGCGGTTTGCAGGCGCCCGGCAAGCAGGAGGAGAAGGACTCCTGGCCGTTCCTGATCAACAACGGCCGTACTAATCATGTCTGGCAAAACGCTTATCTCGATCAGGAAGAAGAACTGATCGTCGACCGGTGGCCCTACCCGTTCATCGAGATGAACCCCGCCGATATGACCGAGCTTGGACTGGGTGAAGGCGATCTGGTCGAGGTCTATAATGAGAACGGCTCGACCCAGGCGATGGTCTATCCGACCGCCACCGCCAAGCCGAAAGAGGCCTTCATGCTCTTCGGCTATCCGACCGGCGTGCAGGGCAACGTCGTGTCGGCGGGGGTGAACGAGTTTATCATCCCGAACTACAAGCAAACCTGGGGGGCCATCCGCAAGATCTCCCGGATGCCCGGCAACGTGGAGCATCTCTCCTTCAAGTCCCAGGAGTACAGCCTCTGAGCGGGTGAATTCGACCGGTTGCCGGCCGGCCTGCGCCGGTCGGCATTGAAAGGAACGGGCCCTTGTTGCCTCAGGTTCAGGAAAACGACTGCGCCTCCGCGCCGAGGGTCCTCGTCTCGGTCGATACGGCATTCGCGAAGATCCTCGGATTCGCCAGACCGGTGCGCGAGGTGGAAACGTTGCCTGTGTCGGAGGCGATCGGGCGTGTTCTCGCCTCGGCCGCCGAGACCCCGGCTGCTCTGCCGCCGTTCGACCACTCCGCCGTCGATGGCTACGGCCTCCATCACGACGATCTCGATCGGCCACCCCCCGCAACGTTCACCGTGGCCAGGAGCCTGCCCGCCGGGCACCACCGGTCGCTGCCGCTCCAGCCCGGTCAGGCCGTTCGTCTGTTCACCGGCGCCGCCATTCCCGCCGGGGTCGCCGGTGCGGTTGTCGAAGAGCGATGTTCGCGGGTTGGCCGCTCGGTCACCGTCGGCGTCCTGGTCGCCACCGGCGCCAATATCCGCCGCCGAGGCGAGGACGTGCCGTCCGGCGCGATCGTCGTCGATCCGGGCACCGTTCTCGATGCCCGGCACATGGCAATTCTCGCCGCGTCAGGCATCGGACGGGTCGATGTCCGCCGCCGAGATCAGGGTTGCCGTGCTGTCGAACGGCGACGAGCTTCGCGAAGCAGGCACGACGCTTCGGAGCGGCGAGATTCACGACGCCAACCGGCCCATGCTTCGCGCGTTGCTCGACCAGCCATGGATTGAGGTGATCGATCTTGGCTGCCACCGCGACGACCCGGCGGTTCTGTCGCGGGTCTTCGCCGAAGCAGCGGAGCGCGCGGATGTCGTGGTCTCCTCCGGCGGCGTTGCGGGAAGCGATGCCGATCATATTGCCCGCGCGGTTCTTGCCGCAGGCGGCGGCATCAGCCGGTTCCGGATCGCGCTGAAACCCGGCAAGCCGGTTCTAGCCGGCACCCTCCATGGCGCGAGGCTGATCGGGCTTCCCGGCAACCCGGTCGCCGCCATGGTGAATTTCATGCTGTTCGCGCGACCGCTGATCGCCGCTGCGGCGGGGCTGGAGGCGGTGCGGCCGCGCGGTGAGGCGGCCGTCGCCGCCGGCCGGTTTTCGCATGTTTTCGGCCGCGCCGAATTCGTCCCCGCTCGCATCGCCGGCACGACCTCCGACGGTCGACTGCGCCTTGAGAAGCTTGGCAAGGGTGGATCGGCGCGCCTGCGCCCGCTGGTGCTTGCCGACGGACTCGCCGAGATCGCGGCGTCGGATGGCGACCTGCCCGACGGTGCGTCGGTTGCCTTCCATCGTTTCGGCGCCGCCTTCGCTCCGTGAAGCGCTCAATTCCGAGGCGACAGACGGACCATAATCCCGCGGCGGACGAAGTTCGCCGCGAGCATCTCGACGCTCACCTCGCCGGCCTCCGAGGTGATGAAAAGGCGAAGATCGGGTTCGATTTGGCGGATTGGTAGCGGCGGTCCGCTACAGCCCATCACCCCCACCGGAAATCCTGGATTTTAGGTTGGAGCTTCTTGGTCGTCCTCGTTCGTAGGACGTGAGCCGGGAAAGAAATTTCGCAATCGCCGATCGCTCCCTGGCGGAGCAGTGCCCGCATCTGGCGCACCATCGGATAGCCCGAATAATTGTGGGTCACGCAGACCAGTCGGTTCTGCTGCTCGGCGACCTCGATGATCCGCACGATGTCGCCCGTCGTGTTCGCCAGCGGCTTGTCGCAAATGACATGGAAGCCGGCTTCGAGGCATGCGACGCAGCTTGCGACGTGGTCGTCGTTCGGTGTCATCACCGCTACCAGGTCGATGCCGTCCTCGCGGTCACGTTCCGAAGAGAGCATCGACATCAGGTCGGAGTAGGGCCGGGCGATACCAATGGTCCGGCCGTCCTCGACTGAGCGGACCGGGTCGGCCGACAGGACGCCAGCCAAAATCTCGAAAGCGTCGTCAAAGCGCATCGCCAGGCGATGGGTCGGACCGATCTGCGAGTTGCTGCCACCGCCGATCACCCCCGCCCGCAGGCGCCGGCCCAACCGAGCGGTGAGCGCGTCAATCACCGAAGAGCTCCTTGAACCTGCCGACGCATGCCCGGAAACCGTCTTCGAAGTTGCCATTGCCCGGATGGTAAACGCTCTCGAGCGAAATTACCCCGTCATAGCCATCGGCCCTGAGCGCCGCGGCAGCGGGCGCAAACTGATCCGCCAATTGCCCCTTGCCCAATTCACGGACTTCGAGCGTCGCCTTTGGTGTGTCGACAAAGACGTCCTTGATGTGAATGTGGCCAAGGTATTTGCCCCGGATGGGCTCGTATCCCTCAGGGTACATCTCCTCGTGGGCGTAGCGGTTGTTGGCCGGATCCCAGAGCACCTTGAGGCGGTCGCTGCCGATCGCATCGATCAGTTTGCGAGCCGTCCAGGACGAATTGACCATGGTGCCGTTGCCGGTTTCCACGACGAGGGTGATGTCCTCCGCCTCGGCGATACGGACCGCCGGCTCGATCAGGCCCGGAAGCGCGTCCCAGGCGCCCTTGGCGACGTTCCACTGCTCCGCGCCATTGCGCCCGAACAGGATCATTTCCTTGCGGCCGCTGAATATCCTGACGAGCGGGGCGCCGAGCGCCTGGGCGACGCCGATACAGCGACGCAAGGCGTCGAGCTGGCCGAGATAGGCCGAGGTGGCTGGAACTGCTGGCAGCAGCGAACCGGACTTCGGAGTCCTCTCTCAGACCGAGATGTTCGAGCATATTCGCCGTATCTGCCGCGCAACCACGGTGCCCGTGTTCGCCGATGCGGATACGGGATATGGCGGTCCCCTGGAGGCGCGGCGCACAATGCAGCTCTGGGAGGAAGCCGGCGCATCCGCCCTGCATCTCGAGGACCAGCTGCAGCCCAAGAAGTGCGGGCACTTCGCGGACAAGGAGCTCATCCCGATCGCCGAGATGCAGCAGAAACTGCGCGCGATGCTCGATGCGCGCTCGGATCCGGATTTCTTTATTGTGGCCCGTACCGATGCGATCGCCGTGACGGGTATCGACGACGCCATCGCCCGGCTGAAAGCCTATGCCGAGGTGGGCGTCGACGGACTCTATGCGGATGCGCCCGCGAGCATCGAGCACTTGGCGCAGATTGGGCGAGAGTTGAAGCCGCTTGGAAAGCCGATCCTATTCAACATAGTCCGTCAGGAGACAAATCTCCGGCGCTTTCATTGAAGGAGATCCATGAATACGGATTCGACTTCGTGCTTTGTCCGGTCGAGCCGTTGCTCGCCATGCACAAGGCGGTGAAGACGATGATGGAGGCCTTTCTTCGAAATCCGACACCCGCCTCTATCGCGAAGGATCTGACTCCGTTTGCCGAGTTCAACTCCTTCATTGGGCTCGACCAGACACTCGATCTCCTCGGATCGATATGAAACGAAGGAGAAAGGTTCTTCCGCCCCTCAGGGAAAAGATGCGCAAGGTCCACGTGAGGCAGCGGCCGGAGGGGTGCTCTGATTTCATGCCTGGGTCAATGTCTCGGTGGGCACGAGGTGTTTCGCGACGTCACAGCTCACTGCCGGCCATATGGAGCGGGCGCTCAGAAGCTCTCCCATGATTGGCTGCTTCTAGCCCGAAATCGACCGGTGGGCCTTGCTAGCGATTTGCCGCTACGAAACCACGCGCCAGGTGGAGCATGCGCTGAAGGTTCGCTCCGGCCGCCGAGCTTGCGGTGAGAAGTGCCCACCAGGCGTGCATCATCCTGGGCATGGGCAAGTAGGAGACCGGCACGCCGGCGTCGATCAGTCGCTTGGCGAAGGCGGCGCCATCGTCGATCAGCGGATCGAATTCGGCAGTGACCAGAAAGCAGGGCGCGACACCGGCCAGCGTCTCCGTGAAGATCGGCGATATCCGAGGATCCGAGGGATTCATGTTGCCGGCATACCAGCCAAAGAACATCTCGACCGCCTCGCTCGTCAGTCCTTCGCCGTCACCGAGACGCTGGTGGGAGGAACTTGTGGTCCGATGATCGACAGCCGGATTGATCAGGAACTGGCCTGCCAGCGGGATCGCCTCGTCGCGGCAAAGCAGGGCCGCCGCCGCCGAAAGGTTGGCGCCGGCGCTCTCGCCTCCGACATAGATCGATCCGGAAAACCGATCGCGCATGGCGCGGACAACCGCCATGGAATTGTCCAGCGGCGCGGGAAACGGATGCTCGGGTGCCAAGCGATAGTGGACGCTGATTACCCGGATGCCGAGCCCCGCGCAAAGCGCCCGCGCGCCGAGGTCGCCGGTTTCGAGATCGCCGACCGTCCAGCCGCCGCCGTGAAGGAAAACGAAGCAGTCGCCTGGATCGTTGTCGACCTGCGCCGGCAGGTACATGCGAACCGGGATCGTACCAGCTTCTCCTGAAACTGTCGTATCCCGGACCTCGGCCACCTCGGCGTGAGGCGAGCCCCTGGCTTCGACCTTCCGGACGAAATCGACAAAGGCCTCGCGGAGCGCAGAGGGTGGCGCCCCGGGCCCCTGGTCCTCGAGCATACCGATCAGGTGGCGAATCTCGGGATCAGCCCCTTCGTGACTGGTAGTCATCTGCGGGTCTTATAGAGGCGCTCACGTCGGACGTGATCGACGGCAACCGCTGCGATGAGAATGACGCCAACGACGATGCTGTTGTACTGGGGCGGAATGCTGGCAACGATCAGCGCGTTGTCGATCTCCGAAAGCAGGATCGCACCGACGGCCACCCCGGTTATGGTGCCGAGGCCGCCAAGCAGGCTGACGCCTCCGATCAGGACTGCGGTCACGACGGAAAGCGTCACCCCCGCGCCACCGGCCGACACCTGTCCGCTGCCGACCCGCGCCGCGTAGATGATTCCGGCGAGCGCCGCCGTTCCCCCTGCAAGACCATAGAGGATGGTCTCGGTCCGCCGGACCTTGATTTCGTTCGCAACCGCCGCCTTTCGATTTCCACCGATGGCTCGGACTTCGACGCCGAACGGTGTTCGTTCCAGGAGGAACCAGAACCCCCCTCCAATCGCCGCGGCATAGAGGACAATGAAAGGAACACCAAGCACGGAGCCCTGACCGAGCGCCTGGAACGCCGCCGGCAGCGGTACGATGTCCTGGCCGCCGGTGATCTGAACGCTCACGCCGCTGAGGACGAAAAACGTTCCGAGGGTAGCGATGATAGGGGGCACGTGAAGTCGGGCGATAACGACGCTGTTGAGGAGTCCGGCCAGTCCGCCGGCACAGAGGCCGCCGGCGATGGCGATGGGCCATGGGACGCCGGCCTGCATGAGCCAGGCGGCGCTGATGCCGCCCAGGGTGAACACCGAGCCGACCGAAAAATCGAGGCCACCGCCGATCATCAGGAGCGACGCGCCGCAGGCCATCACGAAGTAGATCACCGCCGCCCTGGCAATGTCGGTCAGGTTGCCGGGATTGAGGAAATTAGGATTGCGCAGCGCCGTGGCGATGCCGATGAGGATGATCACGGCAATCAGCGTCATCTCCGGCCGGAGCAGGATCTCGGGCCGCAGGAGCGAGCGCTTTGCCCTTGCGCCGCCGGCGATCTTGGTCGTTTCGGTCATCGTCCCGGCTCCGCGCCGGTGGAATCGCCCTTGTCGACGCCGGTGATCATGCCGACGATCTCATCGCGCGAGGTGTCGACGACCGCACGGGTCCCGATGCTGTTGCCGAGCCGCATGACCGTGATCCGGTCGGCGTGCTTGAAGACGAACTCGAGGTCGTGGCTTATGCAGATGACCGTCTTTCCCTGCGCCCTGAGTTCCCTGAGGATCTCTCCGACTTGGGCCGTCTCGCGGACGCCGAGCGCCGCGGTCGGCTCGTCGAGCAGGATGATCGGCAGGTTCATTCGGACCGCACGGGCGATGGCAACGATCTGCCGCTCGCCGCCGGACAAAAGGCCGGTCGGT
This sequence comes from uncultured Alphaproteobacteria bacterium, assembly GCA_963812275.1. Classification (GTDB taxonomy): domain Bacteria; phylum Pseudomonadota; class Alphaproteobacteria; order Rhizobiales; family Kaistiaceae; genus Bauldia. The sequence goes on from CAWEUQ010000025.1 coordinate 63,252, forward strand.
GTGCCCCCGACGCAATCTGAGGTCGGCGAGACCTTCGACGCCTCGCTTTCCATGCGCCGGCGATCGAGCATGAATCGGCCCCGCCGCGGGATGTCCCCCAACGCCATGTTGGTCGCGACATCCAGGCATTCGACCAGCGCCAGGTCCTGATGAACGACAGCAATGCCGTGACGATGCCCCTCGGACGCGTCGCGCATGGTGACGGGTGCGCCGTTGATGCGCATCTCACCGCTGTCACTGTGATGGATGCCGGACATGATCTTGAGCGTGGTGGACTTGCCGGCGCCGTTGTCGCCGACGATGGCGTGAATCTCCCCGGGGTGCGCCGAGAAGTCGATGCGGGCCAGCGCCTTCACCTGGCCGAACGACTTGCCGACGCCCCGAAGTTCGAGCGATGGCGGCGCCCCGGCCGGTGCCGGGGTGCCGGTGGCCGCGGAGACAGTCGAGATCACTGCCAGCCCTTGTCGAGGTAGTCCTGGATGCCTTCTTCGCCGAACATCTTCACGCCCACGTCGAGGTTTGCAGGCACGGTCTTGCCTTCGCTGATCTTGACGAGCGCGTCGACGACCTGGCCGCCGGCGTTGCAGAGGTCCTGCATCATCAGCTTGTATACCGTTCCTTCGCCGAGGCCTTCACGGCCACCGCCGGCCGGACCATTGGCGACGAAGACGACCTTGCCGACAAGGCCCTTCGACTTGATGGCAGCCGTCGCGCCCTGGGTCGCAGTGCCCATGTGGGAGGCGATCACGTTGATCTCCGGGTGCGCGGTGAGCAGGGCGCTCGCCTGGTCGAGCGCCTTGCTGGCATCGTCGTTGGTGTTGACCACGGCGATGACCTTGACGTTGTCGGACTTCGCCGCCGCCGCTTCGAACGCCTCCGAGAAGGCCTTGCCGGCCCCCGTCGGGCCCTGGATCATGAGGCCGACATTCTGCTGGCCCTCGCGTTCTGCGATTGCCTCGGCGAAGATCTGTCCGACGACAGTGAAGTTGGCCCCCACGTTGACGTCCGCGCCGGACTCAGTGCCACCTGCGCCATAGAGCGTGCCGACCTCGATGCCGGCGTCGCGCGCCTGCTGCAGGATCGGCGTGAACCCGTCGGTGGCCGGGAAAGTGATGATCGCGCCGACATCGTTGGCGATGCCCTGCTGGATCTGCTGGATCATCATGGTGGTGTTGAGCGTGCCGTCCGTCGGCCCCGACTCGGTTTCCTCGACACCCGCTTCCTTGGCGGCGTCCGCGACGCAGTCGCCAATCAGCCGCCAGGCGGGATATTGCGGCAGCGGGTTGACGAAAAGGATCGACTTGAGCGGTTCGGCGTAGGCCTGGGCCAGCCCCGCCGATACGAGGCCTAGTGCAGTAACCGTCGTCAGGGCAGTGCGCCTCGCGGCTGCACGGCAGAACAGATTGGACATGGTTTCCTCCGATGCAGCCCGACACCGTGCAGCTGGGTTCTGCACCGGTCGGGCGGTGAATTGCCTGCTCCCAGCGGACAGGTCGGCGTGCGGTCGGGGCCGCCACGGCCAGGCCGAGAGTTCCCGGCCCCGTGCCGATCGCTATGAGGCATGCGACCAGACGCGTCTTGCCCTATCGGTCTGTCGGGGAAAGTACCGATCCCACCCGGTCCCGGATGCGGCTATCCATCGGCGTCCTCCCGACGCGTCCGTCTCCTCCAGCGGACGTGGACATTTCCTCACCTGGGTAGGTGATTGTCAATAACTAATTCAGTCTGAATTAATCTTCCGACATCGACTGCCTCCGCCATGGCCCGATATCCACGGTCGTTCGGATGGATATGGTCGCCGGAATCGAAGGCCTCGCGGAGGCGGGTCGGGCGAGCTGGATCACGGAGTGCGCGATCGAAATCGACCACATCGACTGCGGGGCGCGTCGCCCTGATCCAGTCGTTGACCGCCTGCCTGATGCGTTCCTTCTGGGGCGAATGAGTACCCGCCCCGGGGGAACTCCGGCAGCGCTCCTTCGAACGGACCAAGCGTGCCCAGGGTCACCTCCAGTCCGTGGAGCCTGGCCCGGCTGATGAGCTGCTCGTAGGCGCTGACGAGCTCCGCAGCGGTGACCGCCTCGTCCGATCCGGCCAGGGCAGTACCGGGCCAGACGATGTCGTTGATCCCCTCGAGGATGATGACGTGCGATACCTGCCGATAGCCGAGGACATCGCGATCGAAGCGCGCCATGGCGCTTTCGCCGCGGCCACCATGGAGGACCCGGTTTCCACCGATACCCTGGTTTAGCACGGCGATCTCGCGACCATTCGCGTCCTGCTGGAGCCTTTCCGCAAGAAGATCCGGCCATCGGTTGTCCCGATCCTCCGAGGACCCGTAGCCATCGGTGATCGAGTTGCCGTAGCAAACCACCGCTCGCGCTGTTGCCGCCGTCTCGGCGTAGATCGCCGAGAGGAGGTAGCGGCTGGTCGTGACCTGCGCGACGATCATCTGTTCCGCCGCCGAGAAGTCCCCTGGGACCGATATGAAGGTCGACTGCTGTGCTTCGAAATGGTGGGTATGGACCGGAACGAAGCCAGGGCAGAACGCGCTGACGGTGAGCCGCGACAGAGGCGTCACGGCAAGGTCGACGGGATCGCTGATCAGCGACGTGCCGGGATGGATCACCGCCCCGCGGTTGCTCACCGAATAAAACGGGTCGCGTTGTCATCGGTTCGGTACGTCCGCCTTCGCCGGCCCTGGCGACCTCCACGGCACCGAGAACGATCGGCGCCGATCCATAGTCGTTGGCGAATCTCAGCGCGATCCTGTCACCGCCAATGCTCACCCTGGCGGTTTCACGGATGGTCTGGTTGAAGAACCCCGACAGCGGCGCATCGGGCGCCCATACATTCATCGGAGCGGCAGTCCAGGTAGCGATCCAGCTTTTCATCGTCTCGGCAGCCCGGCGAATTGGATGGATCGTGGCAAGGTGCCTCGACAATTCCTCAATTGATAAGTCACCTTGAGTTATTTAAGAAGCATCATGCCATGACGGCCCTCGCGAGAGCGGACTTTGACAGGTCACATTCCAGGAACCACGATCCTACGCCGTGGGCATGGGGAGCCGCCACGCGGCAACCGCGGATCGAATCATGTGGCGCTGCGCGCCGACAACGAACGGCTCGTGTTGTCGTTGATCCGCTCCCACGGCCAGCTTTCGCGCGCGCAGATCGCCGAACTCACCGGCCTGACCGCGCAGACCGCCTCCGTGATTTCGCGCAGCCTCGTCGATGCGGGACTCCTCAATGCCGGCGCCCCGGTGCGCGGCCGGATCGGCCAGCCCTATGTGCCGCTCAGCCTCAACCCGGAAGGGGCTCTGTTCTTCGGACTCCGGATCGATTCCGACTCGACTCACAGTTGGCTCTGTTCGACTTCGCCGGCTCGGTTGTTGCCGAGGAGGTCCGTTCGCGACGCTCGAGGAAGCTGGCGGGCGCGGCGGACATCGCACGGCAGGCGATCGAGGATATCCAGGCGACCCTTGCCCAGCCCTTGCGGGGACGCATCCAAGGCATCGGTGTGTCGATCGCACCCGCCGTGTCGAAGGCTTCCGACGGCGATGGCGACCGGGTTTGGGAGCAGGCGGACGATATCTTCGGGTCTCTCGCCGAGAGCGTCGATCTCGCCGCTCACATCTCCAGCGACGCGAAGGCGGCATGCAGCGCCGAGCTGATTTACGGCCTCGGCGGCGGACTGGCGGATTTCGCCTATGTCTTCGTCGACGACTTAATCAGTGGCGGGCTCGTCCGCGAGGGTCAGATGCGCTTCTCCCGTGACGTCGCTGGCTCCAACATCGGCAAGGTCCTGGTGCTCGACAAGCAGCGCAGGATGGTGCCGTTATGGACGCTTGCAGCAGGTGTTGAACAGGGACCGGCCCGCGAGGCGGCACTGGACGACTTGGCCCATGGTATCGCCCACGCCATTCACTCGATATCGGCGGTGACGAGTTTCGAGACGGTCATTGTGGACGGCGCAGTATCGCCCGGGACGCGAACGCAACTGGTGACATCGGTCAAGCGACACCTCAGCGAGATGGACGCCGGCACGCCGTCGCACCTGACCGTCCGTGAGGGTTCGATTGCCCGCAAGTCTATCGCCTTAGGCGCGGCCTGCCTGCCCTTGGTCGACCGGTTCTTCCCACAGGCGACCTTGAGCACCTGACCTGGCGCTCAGTGTCGTCGGGTAGCCGTGGATGGCCTGTGCGCGCCGTCCCATGGTCATCGATCCCGGATATGCTCGATCGTCTTCATGGTGTGACGCTCATCGTTGATCTCTTCGTTCTCCCTGGTGACGCGTGGATCGATGATCTGGCGGACGATGAGGGTCGGGGTGAGGCTGGGGCCGGTCACCTCCTGGACGGCGGTCTCTTTCCACTGGGCGCGGGTCTTGAGCCAGAAGATGCAGGCGGTGACGGACTGGGGACCTTCGCCCATTGCCTTCCGGTAGAGGCTCTCGGCGATCCGGCTGTTCGCCTTGACGTGACCGGTGTCGAGTTCGTCCCGGTAGTGCTTGCGCAGCGTCTTCGGGTCGATGACGAGGACACGGGCAATGTCCTTCTCCGGAACGCCGTAGGCCGCCATCGCCTCGACCTGTCGGCGGCTGATGGGAGAGGGTGTGTGTGAGCGGCGGCCCATGTCAGCGCCTCCTGTTGCCACGGAGGTCGGGCGCAGGTCTGTGGTTGATGTCCCGCGGGGCATACCGCCTGAGCAGCGGTCACACCTTCGCGGCTGTCGCCGGTAGCCTTGCGACAGAGGTTCTCGGCCACTCGGGCGTTGGCCTTCGAGTGTCCGTGGTTGAGTTCCTCGCGGTAATGCTTCCTCAGCGTCTTCGGATCGATGCCGATTATTCCGGCGATCTCGATCTCGGGCACGCCATAGCCGGCGAGCGCCCCATCGCTCATATGCCGATCCGACTCTGTTCGTAGCCGGAAGCGTGATATTCTCCCGCGCATCGGAGCCGATCCGGTGGCAAGAGGGAACAAGAGCCGGGGTGACGCTCTGGTCTTGTGATCAGAGGGAGGTTGCCGCTCATGGAAGCGATCCGCTCGCAGACTCGTATTTTCTGTGCCGCGATCCTCATTCTTTTCGTCGGCGCCGTGCCATTGCACGCGGACGAGCCATGGAAGACGGTTCCGCGGCCTGCCGCGCTGCCAACGCCGGACGAGAGCGGCCTCGCGCCGGTCAATGACATCCAGATGTACTACGAGATCTGGAACAAGAACGGTCCCGATCCGGTGATCCTTCTCCACGGCGGGCTCGGCAGCACCTTGAACTGGGGCAACCAGGTGCCGGCGCTTGTCGACAGGCACGAGGTGATTGCAGTGGACAGCCGCGGCCACGGCCGAAGCACGCGTTCCGACCAGCCCTTCGGCTACCACTTGATGGCGTCGGATGTCCTGGCGCTCATGGATCATCTCGAGATCGACAAGGCGTCGATCGTCGGCTGGAGCGACGGGGGTATAATCGGGATCGATATCGCCATCAACAATCCGGAGCGGCTCAACAAGCTCTTTGCGTACGGCGCGAACTACAACTTGTCGGGGGTCGACCCCTCGGTCGAAACCAATCCCGTGTTCGGCATGCTGATCGCCATGGCGGCCGAGGATTATCAGAAGCTCTCGCCGACTCCGGGTGACTTCGAGCCGTTCGTCGAAGCCATATCGGCGATGTGGTTCTCGCAGCCCGACTTCAAGCCCGAAGAGCTGGCCGGGATTACGGCGCCGACCGTCATCGCCGACGGCCAGTACGAGGAGGCGATCAAGCCGGAACATACCGCCGAGCTCGCCAGACTCATCCCCGGGGCCAAGCTGGTGATCATCCCGAATGTGAGTCACATGGCGATGTTCCAGGACCCGGCCGCGTTCAACAAGGCGGTGACGGATTTTCTTGACGGCGGCTGATCGGGAGACGCTTTGATCCGATGGACATGGTGGGCGCTGCCATGGCGACCGGGCGGACGCTCAAAGGTCTTGGACGCGCCTCTGGCGCCGCCGTCGCTTTGGTTCCGACAACTCGATCCAGACAGGGGCGTGATCGCTGGCGTGCGCATGGCCGCGAACAGTCCGATCGATCCCCGCGGCGACGACCCGACTGACGAGTTCAGGGCTCACCAGAAGATGGTCAATGCGGAGCCCGGCGTCGCGAGCGAAGGCATTCCGATAATACTTCCAGAAGGTGTGGATCCGCTCGTCCGGATGCAGATGGGCGACGAGATCGTCCTCATCGCCGCTAGCAGGTCGTCTACCCCCTATGCCCCTGTCCGGCATCAGCGCCCATGGGCCAGATTGAGCTGATTGCATAGCGGAGGATTTGCGGCTCATCGTTTCCAGATAGGAGGAAGACGATGAGACGTGAACCGATTGATGCCAAGGAAGCCGCCGAGCGGACGGTCAAGGACATCCGGCGGCGCACCCGCAAGCAGCATTCAGCCGAAGAGAAGATCCGCATCGTTCTGGCGGGACTTCGCGGCGAGGAATCGATCGCCGCTCTATGCCGGCGCGAGGGGATTGCCGAGAGCCTGTACTACAGCTGGTCGAAGGAGTTCCTGGAAGCCGGCAAGAAGCGGCTGGCAGGCGACACTGAACGCCAGGCCAACAGCTGGCGAGGTGAAGGAGCTGCGCCGAGAGATGCGCGACATGAAGGAGCTGGTCGCGGACCTCACGCTCGAGAACCGGCTGCTCAAAAAAAGCACTCTTGCGGATGGGGGCGACGAGGAATGAGATACCCCGCCTCCGAGAAGCTCGAGATCATCCGCCTGGTCGAACAGTCGCACCTGCCGGCCGGTCGCACCCTGCAGAAGCTTGGCATCGCCAAGACCACGTTCTATCGCTGGTGTGATCGCTACCACGCCTTCGGCATGGCCGGGCTCGAGGACCGCAACAGCGGGCCCGGCAGGGTCTGGAACCGCATTCCCGATGACGTGCGCCGGCAGATCGTCGACCTTGTACTTGAGAAGCCGGATCTGTCGCCGCGGGAACTGGCCGTCACCTTCACCGACACGAAGGGTTATTTCGTGTCGGAAGCCTCGGTCTACCGGCTGCTCAAGGCGCATGACCTGATCACCAGCCCGGCCTTCATCGTCATCAAGGCGGCCGACGAGTTCCACGATAAGACCATCATCGAAAGGAGAAAGCGCATCAAGGAAATGACCATCCGAAACCGCCGTTTGCACCACCACAGCCAGGCGGCATAACCTCAAACTCCGATGAGCCCAATCCTACAATCGCAGGAAAGCTCACTCGTCCCATTCGTTTTGATGACGGATAGTTGCGGATATTAGCCGCGCTCAATGCCGCGTCCGTTTCCGGCCACGGCGAGGGAGCCAGTTCCTTGTATTCGGCGATTTTTTCGGGGCGGACGCCGATGACCATGCCCATTCGCCGAACCATCAGCGGATTCTCTTCCCCTCGCCATCGAACAGCCGCACATCCTGAGGCCGGAAGCGAAGCGTCACCATCTTGTTATCGGCCAGCCCGCGCGCAAGTCGTCGCTCCGCGACGATGGGTTCGCTGGTCGACGTGGATGCATGCAAGAACGAAGTCGAGCCGAGCTGCTCGGAGACGTCCCCCGTCACCGGCAAATCAACTCCTTCAGCGGCCTCAAGGTGCTCGGGCCGGATTCCGAACTGCACCGCCAATCCGGGTTCCACGGCCGTGTCGAGAGGCAGGGCAACTTCGATGCCGCAGGTCGCAAAGCGTCCACCTCCCAGAGATTTTGCCTCGAAGAAATTCATGCGCGGCGACCCGATGAATCCCGCGACGAAAGCGTTTTCCGGATCGTCGTAGACGGTGAGCGGAGCGCCGATCTGCTCGACATTGCCGTCGCGCAGAACGACGATCCTGTTGGCGAGCGTAAGGGCTTCGGTCTGATCGTGGGTAACGTAGACCATTGTGTTGCCCAACACGCTGTGGAGCTTGGCAATCTCGACGCGCATCTGGACGCGCAGTTCGGCATCCAGATTGGAGAGCGGCTCGTCGAACAGGAAGACCCTGGGGTTGCGTACGATGGCGCGGCCGATCGCAACGCGTTGGCGTTGTCCACCGGACAACTGCGCCGGTTTTCGATCGAGCAAGTCGCCCATCCGAAGGATCTCGGCAGCGCGCGCGACCTTCTCCTCGATCTCGCTTTTTGGCCGGTGCGCCATGCGCAGGCCAAAGCTCATGTTGTCGGCGACGGTCATGTGCGGGTAGAGCGCGTACGATTGAAACACCATGGCGACGCCACGGTCAGCCGGCTCCTCGTCGGTTACATCGCGCCCACCGATGTAGATTTCACCGCTGGTGACCTCCTCAAGTCCGGCGATCAGGCGCAAAAGAGTGGATTTTCCGCAGCCGGACGGCCCGACAAAGACGGTGAACTCGCCCTCGTTTATGGGCAACGAGAGGTCGTGGATTACTTCTGTCGAGCCGAAGCTCTTGCGTATGTTGCGTAGTTCGATTTCCGGCATCGTCTACCCTTTGACCGCGCCCACGGCGATCCCCGAGACTATGCGCCGTTGGAAGATGATGTAGAGGACAACGATCGGCGCCGCGGCGATGACGATGCCCGCCGTGAAGAGCGGAATCTGGTCGGAATACTGGCCCTTCAGCGCGGAAATTCCGACCATCAGAGTGCGGTTCCTCTGCATGATGAGGAGAGAGATCAGGATGTCGTTCCAGCAATTGAGCGTATTCAGAATGCCGAGCGTAATCAGAGCCGGCATGCCCATCGGCACCATCACATGCCACCAGACCTGAAGAAGCTTGGCGCCGTCGATCCGCGCCGCCTCGATCAGCTCTCGGGGCAGGCCGGAGTAGAACGACGTCATCATATAGACCGAGAACGGCAGGAAGAACGCGGTATAGGAAAGGATCAGCCCGATATGCGTATTCACCAGGTTAAGGGTCACCATGGTGCGCATGAACGGAACTAGTACGACCTGCACGGGGATCATCAGCGAGGACAGGATCACAACGAACAGGAAGCGCCGGTAGGGGAAGCGCAGCGATGCGAGCGCGAAGCCGGCAAGGGAAGAGACGACAGTCAGAAGCACCACCGCCCCGAGTGTCGCAACCGCGGAATTGACGAAATACTGATCGAGATGGGCGCGAGTCCAGGCCTGAACGAAATTGTCCAGCGTTGGTTGCTGGGCCAGCCCGAACCGGTCGAGAAGGTAATCGTGCCGCGTTTTGAGCGCGTTGTTGACGGCGAAGAAGATCGGATAGAGGCAACTTACCGCCAAAATCCACATTGGGATCGACAGCAGCCTCAGGGTCCGCCTTTGCCGTTTTCCTGCTCCCGCCACCCGGCCCTCAAAGTCTTGTATTGCGCGACATGATGCGAATCTGCAGCCAGGCGAGAATGCTCGTCATAACAAACAGGATCATCGAGAGTGCAGCTGCGTATGCGGGCCGGTTGAGTTTGCCCTGCGCGGCCCAGATCAGATACTCCGGCACCGTCGTGGCCGTGCCCGGCCCGCCTCCGGTCAGCACGTAGATCAGGCCGAACATCGAGGTCAGCAGGCCGATGGTCGTGATGACGGTCGAGAACTCTATGATCGGGCGCAACTCCGGGATGATGACATGGAACCAGATCTGCCGCATATTTGCGCCTTCGAGCCTTGCCGCCTCGACCGTGTCTTTGGGCACCGTCGATAGCCCGGCGAGAAAGATGAGGACGCCCATGCCGAAGGTCGACCACGACTGAATCGCAAGCGTTACCGGCAAGGCGGTCGCCGAACGCCCAAGCCAGTCCACGCCGTGAATACCGAAGGTCTCAAGCAGAGCGTTCAGGCTTCCGCGGAAGCTTAGAACGACGCTGAATATCGAGCCGATGATGACGCTGGAGAGAACGGCGGGAAGGAAATAGACGGAGCGAAAAAAAGCGCGCCCAGGAACACCCTGGTTTATGAGGATCGCCAGCAACATCGGGATAGTAACGAAGATCGGCACGGACAGCAGGATGACCCCCGCGTTGGCTACGGCCGAACGGAAATTCGGGTCATCCAGGGCCCGTAGGTAGTTGTCGGCACCGATGAACTCGCCCGGGCTTGTCGCGGTCGCGCTGGTCAGCGAGATGGCGAAGCCCCAGCCGAGCGGAATGATGCGGAAGACCAGGACCAGCAGGACGGCGGGGAGCAGGAATAGCAGCGCGATGCGCGCTTCCGCTTTCAGGCCGCGATGAGTGCGCAAACGAGTCCGCTTGGTCGGGCCGGTTTGATTTTTCGAGTTCGCGGTCATGGGAGGTCTCTTGCAAACAAGAATGGGGGGCGCCCCGCGCCCCCCATCTATTGGGCGTTGGTTACTGCGGCTTGGCTTCGGCTTGGACCTTGTCGAGAGCCGCTGCCGCGGCGTCGACCGTGGTTTCGTCGTTGAGCAGCAGCTGGCTCTGGCGATGCCACTCGTCGAGTTCCGCCGCGGAGCTGTTGGCATGTGTCGTCGGCACCGCACGGGTCGCCAGCCAGCCCATGATCTGCCTCAGGCCAGGACTGTCGATTCCCGAGGTGTCCACCTCGGTGTTTGCGGGAACCACACCCGAGTCATTGACCAGATACGACAGGACATCGGACGAGGCCAGAATTGCGACCGCGTCGACCGCAAGATCGATGTTCGGAGAGTCCTTGTTCACGCCATAGCCGACGCCCCCATCAAGCGGAACGCCCGGGGCACCGTCATGCTGGTCCGCCGCGACAGTCGGCGAGGGCATGGGATAGACACCGACATTGTCGACGCCCATGTCCTCTTCGAACACTTTCCAGTGGGCGACGTTGGAGAGCAGGCCCCAGACGTTGGCGGCTACCCCCTGCTCGAACAGGGTGAACTCGTCCATAAACATGGTCTGCGAATTGCCGCCTTCCTGATACCAGCCATTCTTGGAAGTATCGACCCAAGCCTGCAGGATAGCCTTGATCGGCGCATCCGACCAATGGAGCTTGCCGGCCAGCCAGTCCGCCTGTTGCTGCGCCGTCAGCGACTGGTTCGCCATTTCCGACAGGAAGAACTCGGCTTCATAGCCTTCCTTGTTGGCCATCATGAAGCAGGCTGTCTCGCCCTTGGCCTTGATGGCATCGCACATTGCCGTCACGTCAGCCCAGGTGGTCGGCGGCGTGTTGGGATCAAGCCCGGCATCCTTGTAGAGCTGCTTGTTGTAGTAGACGACATGACCCTGCAGCGTCGTCGGGATGAAGTATAGCTTGTCGTCGACGGTGAATGCCGATTTTCCGACCATCTTGGAAATGAGGTCGGGCAGCATGTCGTTGAGCGGGAGCAGGCCGCCGACGAGATTCTTGGCCTGCGCACCGCCATTGGCCCAGATCACGTCCGGACCGGTCTTCGATGCCAGCGCCGTACCGAGAAGCGTGTAATATTCGGCGTCCGGCTGGGACAGAAACGTGAGCGTGTCTCCCGGATGCGCGGCCTCGAATGCGGCCTTGGCGTGGTCGTAGTAGGTGGCATGGCTGGGCTCGTCGACATTGACGTCCCATACCGTGATCTCCGCCGCCAGTGCGGGAGATGCGGCCACTAGCGCGGCCAGCGCTGCTGCCAGTTTCAACTTATGCATGATTGGTTCCTCCGGTGGATGTTGTAGTCCATTCACTCCCCAGCGGCCGCAAGCCTCGGCGTGCGTCCAACCCGGGGATTGAAGGGCGCTGGTCCGAGGTCCTCCCTCGGCGTCAGTTCAGGCCTCGCCCAATCGCGGCGAGCGGTTTCGGAAAGCACGAGCCCATGACCTGGGCGGTCGGGCGCATGGGCCCAGCCGTCGCGGATTTCGATGGGTTGCTCGACGAGGTGATCGAAATTCTGGAACGAATATTCGAGCCACTCGACCTCTGGCAGAGCGCAGGCCATGTGCACCCCGACTTCGAGAAACGTGTTGCCAAGGCTGACCGGAACGCCCAGTTCGGCGGCAAGCCAGCCGATGCGCATGACGTCCGTGACCTGTCCGTGGACGTTGAGAATGTCCGTTCCGCCGGCCAGCATCAGCTCGCGTTTGCCGGCGGCGTCGAGGTATTCGCCCGAGTTGATCAACGTCCACGGCGCGCCCCGGCGCAGCATCCTCAATCCCTCGAAGTCCCTGCGCAGGATCGGGTCCTCCACCCACATCAGCGAAAAGCCGGCGTCGCGGATGGCGGTCAGCTTGACCAGCGCTTCCTTGGCGCCCCATGCCTCGTTCGCGTCGATCATCACTTGGGATCCGGGACGGACGGTGTTGGCCAAAAGATTCAGCCGATGAAGGTCGCGCTCGAAATCGGGGTGCCCCACCTTGATCTTGAAGGCGCTGTATCCGATCGAGTCGGCGTGTCCGAAGAACTCGGTGAACTCGACGTCGCTCAGGTGGAAATCGAGGCCGGACGCATATGCGCGCACGCGGTCGCGCCGGCTGCCGAGCAGGCGATGAAGGGGAAGGCCCGCCTCCTTGGCAGCCAGATCCCACAAGGCGACCTGGATTGCTTCGTGGAAGGGCAGACTGAAGGCGCGCTCGTTGCCTCCGCGTGGCCGGCCGACACGATGCACAAGGCCGAGCGCTGGCTGACCTTGAATGGCAGGCCAGATCTCGCTCGCGAAGATGCGATTGACTTCGTGAAGGGCGGGAAGCGGAAGGAACAGGCTTTGAACGAAGCCAAGCCCAGTCTCGCCGCGTTCGTCAATGAGTTCGAGAGCGGCAATGTTAACATCGTCCGCCCGAACCTGGCTGTCGCCAATGACCCGGTCTCGCGCAAACTGGAAGCGGGTTAGTCGAAATTCGGCAATTCTCATTGTAATCCATTAGTTCATTGGACTGATATATCAGATATCCATCTTTACTAGATCAGCGACGAGGGCGAATCAAGTGGCGGGTGCTGGACTTCTGGGGATGAGCGAAAGGGCGGCCGGCGACGGCGTTCGAACTCAGCGACGTCGCCTACACGCGCGTCCTCGAAATGTTGTTCGAACGCCGCCTGCCAGCGGGCGCGTTCGTCTCGCAGAGCGAATTGGTCGAAAAGACAGGGGTGCCCGTTGCGCCGTTGCGCGATGCACTGCGGATGCTGGAGGCCGACGGTATCGTTACCATTCACCCGCGGGTGGGGATCGAGTTCGTCAAGCCAAGCCTGGCACTGACACGTGCCACTTATCAGTTTCGCGGCATTGTCGAGGCGTCAGCCGTTGCGGTGTACGCGGAGACGGCCGACGAGTCCGGCATGCTTGAGATCGAGCGTCGCCATCTGGCGGCAGTGGAGGGAGTGGAGCGCGAGGGGTTGACGCCGGCGATGCGCGACGAGCTCGAGGCGCTTGACCTGCTTCTCCACAACGCGATTGTCGGCAGCTTAGGGAACCCGCTGATCGAGACCAGCTATCGGCGCATTCACAATTACCTCAGGATCATGCGGCTGGATCGGAAGGTGACTGCGCCGCTTGCGCTTCGGTCGTTGCGAGAACACCTGGCCATCATCGCAGCGTGCCGCCGTCGCAACGCTTCCGAGGCGCTGGTCGCGTTGCAGGCGCATTTTGCAAATGCACTGCAGCGGAACATGGGCCTCTACTGAGCATTATCCGGGGCGACATGCGGTGTGGTCGCGCCTTCGATCTTGGCCATCCGAACGAACACGTCCGTGCGCACCATAGGGGCTCGATCCCGCGTTCGTGGACGAGCCAGCCGAGCATGGCCGCGGAGCCATAGGCGCTGTCGGCGGCGAGCCGCTCCGGATAGAGGCCGAAGCGCTCCTCCGTGCGTTCGATCATAGTGCGTGCAGCGCCGACCTCGGCCTGGCGGATGGCGCGACTTGCCTCGACATCGACGATGACGGGCGTGATTGAGATCGATGAGGTAGTTGGCGGCGTAGGCGAAGAAGGCGTGCCCCTTCATCGCGCCGGTCCACTGCGTCATCTGGAATCGCGCCAAACGCCCTTCGGCGAGAAATATTGGATCACTCCGGATTCCGTCGACAAGCACATCGCTTACATC
>CAWEUQ010000026.1:0-6356 GCA_963812275.1 uncultured Alphaproteobacteria bacterium
GCGAGCACCGTGGCGGCGAGGGTCGTGGCGAGGGTCGTCGCGAAATGCTTGGTCATGGCCGTCTCCTCGGAGTTCGTGAACGAGGGTAGCAAACCGCGCCAGCGTGGCGAACCGATGACGCCCGGCATGGTTTGCGCAGGGTTATTGCTCTTCCTCGTAGGCAAGGTAGCGGATGATCCGCCACTTTCCGTCCGCCTCGCGGCGGAAGATGTCCATGCCCGGCTCGACGCTGGTGACGTTGATCGGCGAGATGAACAGCGTCCAGGTCAGCCGGACGACGGCGAGATCGCCCTCGACGATGATTTCGCGTATCTCGAGCTCGTAGTGGAAGTCGTTGGCCGGATCGGCGATCGAATGCTTCAGCAGGTCGCAGATCTCGTCGTAGTTGCGCTCGGGCTGGCCGCGATAGTTGGAGATCGCTTCGCTCGAGAACAGGTCGCAGACGGCGTCGGCTCGTCCGGCGTTGAAGTCGTCGGTCCATTGTTCCAGCCGGCCGCGAATGTCGTCGCTGTCGCCGGCCGCCGCCGGGACGGCGAAGGTGAGAGACGCGGCAAGAAAGGCGATGAGCGCGCGCACGCGGTTCAGCCGTGACCACGGTGATAGTGGACCATGCCTTCGAGCCGCTGGCGGTCGAAATTGCCGCCGACAAAGAACAGCACGATCAGCAGTCCGGCGATCGCCAGGCACCCGTTGATGAAAAAGGCGATGGAGATGCCGTCGGCCAGCACCGGATTGCTGACCACGATCGCGGTGTTGAAGCCGAGGCCAATCGAACCGCCGGCGATCTGGGCCATATAGATGATGGCGCCGGCGAGACTCGAGCGCGACTTGTCGAGGGCGGTCACCCCGGCGGTGGTGATCGACGAATAGAACAGCCCGACACCGAGCCCGAGCACGGCCATGCCGGGGATCAGGTCGGTGAAGGGCGAGGACTTGGCGATCCGCGACAGCAGGAACATGCCGGCGGCCAGCGCCGCCGCGCCGGCGGTGACGACGATCTTCGGACCCAGCCGGTTGTAGAGCGGGCCGGCGACGAAGGAAGTGACCGCGAAGACGCCCATCATCGGCAGGAGCCCGGCGCCGGCCCGAATCGCCGAATAGTCGAGCCGCTTCATGAAGAACTGGGGCAGATAGAGGAGGGCGGCGAAGAACAGCGCCGACATCAGCAGCACCGCCAGACTGGCCGCGGCGAATTCGCGATTGTCGAGGACGTCGCGCGGCACCAGGGCATGAGTGCCGGCGCGGCGCTCGACCAGGACGAAGCCGGTCAGCGCCAGAACCGCAACGACGAAGAGGCCGATGATCCGGACGTCGAGCCAGCCGAGGTCGGTACCCTCGTCGAGGGCGAGGAGCAATGCGATCAGACCGGCGGAGAGGACGGCGATGCCGCCATAGTCGATCTTGTGCTCGGCCTTGGCGCCGTCCTCCCTCGGGACGACCAGCCAGGTGACCAGGACGCCGAAGGCGGCGATCGGCAGATTGAGGTAGAAGATCCAGCGCCAGCTCACAGCGTCGGTCAGGACACCGCCGAGCAGCGGTCCGACGGCGTTGCCGAAACCCGCGGCGCCGAGGATGATGCCGCCGGCCAGCCCCTTCTTGCTCTCGGGCAGGAGGCCGTAGGTCATGCCGAGGATCGCCGGCCACATCAGCGCGCCGCCGACGCCCATGATGAATCGCGCTGTCAGCAGCAGCCAGATGTCCGGCGAGAAGCCGCCGACGAAGGAGGCGATGGCGAAGATCGCCGAGCCGATGAAGAAGACGGTGCGGCGGCCGAACATGTCGGCGAGCCGTCCGCCGGTGACGATCAGCACGCCGAAGACCATGGCGTAGCCGTTGATCACCCATTGCGCGGTGGTCAGGTCGACGCCGAAGTCCTTCTCGATCGACGGGATCGCCACCGCGAGCGCGGTGAAATCGTTGGCGATGACGAAGACTCCGACGGCCATCGCCGCGAGACCGAGAATCTGCGCCTTGGTGAGGCTGTCGCCCGCCGCCGATGCTGTCTTGTCCGCCATCGCTCGATCCCGCCTCCGCCAATTCAGGAGCGTCAGTCTGCCACAGGCTGTCCTCGGGCGCACCCGGCGGAGGGCAGGTGGTTGGAAAGCCGGGCGGGGGCGGCGATGATGCCTTCCCGCCAGGAATTGGCCGGGGCCGCGTGGCGGCGGCGATGAGGAGTGACGAATGGCTCAGGCGATCGCGACGGTGACCTTTCTGGTGCGGGCCTATGACGAGGCGATCGCCTGGTTCACCGACGCCCTCGGCTTCACGCTGGTGGCGGACACGCCGCTGCCGGACGGCAAGCGCTGGGTTGTGGTGGTGCCGTCGGGCGCCGGCGTCCGGCTCCTCCTCGCGGAGGCGGCGACACCCGAACAGGCGGCCCGCATTGGTGACCAGACCGGCGGCAGGGTGTTCCTCTTCCTCGAGACGGACGACTTCGCCCGCGACCATGCGGCGATGGCCGGGCGCGGCGTCCGATTCCGCGAGACGCCGCGGACCGAGGCCTATGGGACGGTCGCCGTTTTCGAGGACCTTTACGGGAATACCTGGGACCTGATCGAGCCGAAGGGTTGAGGCAATCGCCCCTCCTGTCGTCCTCCGGTCAAGCCGGAGGACGACAGGTTCTGGTGCTGGGGCCGCGATCACGGGAAGGCGGGATTGAGGTCTTCGCAGTTGGCTCGCCCGGTATCCGCCCGCCACTTACTCCCCGAAATCCCGCGCGGTCTTTGCGATCTCCGCCTTGATCCAGTCGCGGAAGTCACGGACCTTGGCGGGTTCGCGGCGGGTGGCCGAGGTGACCAGCCAGTAGCCGAAACCGGTCGCCGCCCGCTCCGGGAAGGGGGCGACGAGCTGGCCGACCGACAGGGCGTAATGGGCGAGCGTCTGCCAGGCGAGCATGACGCCCTGGCCGGCGATGGCGGCATCGAGGGCCAGCGCCGCGTCGGTGAAGGTGTTTCCCTCCTTCAGGTCCTTCTCGCCGAGGCCGAAGGGCTTCAGCCAGACGTCCCAGCCGATCGACGAATTGGCGTCGAGGACGATCGGCAGCGCGAGCAGGTCGCGGGGCTCGTGGATGCGCGCGGCCATGTCCGGCGCACAGACCGGGAAGACCTCCTGCGGCAGGAGGAAGTCGGCAGCCACGCCCGGCCAGTCACCCTTGCCGACGCGGAGCGCGATGTCGATGTCCGAGGCGTCCGGGTCGACGATCGTCACCGACGCGTCGAGGCGCACCTGGATGTCGGGATGCTTTCGCTGGTAGTCGGCGAGCCGGGGCACCAGCCATTTGGAGGCGAGGACCGGGGCGACGGAGATGGTGAGGATCGAATCCGAATGGCGGTGGGAGAGGCCGACCGCGCCGTCGAGAATACGGAAGCCGCTGGTCAGCTGGCCGAGCAATTCGCGACCGAAGGCGGTCGGCACGACGCCCCGGCTGGTGCGATCGAAAACCGCCTTGCCGAGCTGTGCCTCGCATTTGATGACCTGCTGGCTGACGGCGCCGGTCGAGACACCGAGCTCGCCGGCCGCCGCCCGCAAGGAGCCCAGCCGACCGACCGCCTCGAGTGCGCGGAGACCGTTGAGATGGATGCGGTTCAGGTTTTGCATATAGTTTTTCTATATTATTGATCACATAAGGTCGATTGAATCCTTTCTAAAAATGGCAGATTTCAGGCGCGTTTCGAACGCGGAGAGAAACGCCATGCTCACGATTAACTTGAATCGGTGGTTCGGACGCGATGCGCGTCGGCGGCGTCCCGAGCCGATCAGCGACGAAGAGCGCTGGGCGGCCGATCCGCTTTCTCACCCGGTGCTGAAGGCGATGAGCGCCCGCGAGCTTGCGGACATTCCGTTCCCACGGATACGGGCCGACGCGCAGCGCGCGGCCCGCTGCCCGTCACGCTGAGGGCCGCGCGACGTCCGCCGGTCAGTGACCGCCCTGCTGCTTGGCGGCCCATTGGTGGTTTTCGCGAGCGAAGGCGGTTTCGGCGTCGTCGACGAGGCGGGCAAACGCCTCCTCGGTGTCGGTCTCCTCGAGTTGGCCGAGCATCAGGCCGGTCTCGTAGGCGGCGATCGTGTAGCTTGCGGCGAGCTGGTTGTATTTGTTCGCCTGCATCCAGCCGAGGATCGACGAGGCGATGATGATCAGCGGCTCGATGGCGATGCGGTCGAGCTCGTGGTGGTAGACGATCTTGAGGAGCGCCACGACGAAGCCGATGAGGAGGACGATGATGCAGCCGGCGACCCATGCGAGGCCGGCACGGCGGTTGCGGCCGGCCTTGTGCGCATACCACTCGACCTGGTCGCCGAGTTGGTTGTCGCGATAATAGTTGCGCCGGGTGATGAGATCGCCGGCGCGTATCTCGTCCATCTCCGCGGTGATCGCCTCGGTGCCGGGCTTGCCACCGGCGACATGGGCGCCGAGGTCATGCTGGCCGGCCATGGTGGTGCGCAGGTAATCGCGAAAGCTGGGGCGTGCCTTGTCGTTGTCCTCGAAGGGCTCCGCCCGCATCGCATAGCGCCAGGCATAGGACTTTACCTGCTCGGCAATCGCCCGGCAGAGGCCCCAGGCCTGTTCGGGCTTGCGGATCGTCCGGTAGGAGAGGAAGCCGATGGCGACGACGAAGATGATCGCATAGGCGACGTGGAGGAGCCGGTCGGCCTCGGGAATCAGCAGGAAGGCGGAGGCGAGGATGAGCAGAATATACTCGCCCGCGATCAGCGCCTGGAAGAGATGATGAAAACGGGCTGCCGCCTTGTCGGCGGAATGATACAAGGCTGGATAGGTCATCTCTGGCATGACCGTGGTCCCCCGTCGTGCGGTCGAATAAGGTGAGCGCGGTCTTATAGCATGGCGGGCGGACGCGGCGACGCCCCCGATACGAGATTTTCGACCGGATTCTGACGGAGAAGCGGAGGCGTGGAGGAATGATCCGGGTTGGCATCGGCGGGTGGACCTTCGCGCCCTGGCGCGGGACCTTCTACCCGGAAGGCCTGAAGCATGCGGACGAGCTGAAATACGCCGGCGAGCACCTGACGACCATCGAGATCAACGGCACCTTCTACCGGACGCAATCGGCCAAGAGCTTCGCCAAATGGCGCGACGAGACGCCGGACGGTTTCGTCTTCGCGCTGAAGGGCCACCGCGCCGTGGTCAACAAGAAGGTGCTGGCGGAAGCCGGCGAGGGGATCGACTGGTTCCTCAACTCGGGGCTGCTCGAACTCGGCGACAAGCTCGGCCCGCTGTTGTGGCAATTCGCGCCGTTCAAGCGCTTCGATGCCGACGATTTCGGCGCTTTCCTCAAGCTGCTGCCGGAGGAGAAAGGCGGCCTGCGGCTCCGCCATGTCGTCGAACTCCGGCACCAGAGCTTCCTGGTTCCCGAATGCGTCGATCTCCTGCGCATGCACGGCGTCGCCGTCGTCTACGCCGAGTCCGACGACTACCCGGCGATCGCCGACGTGACCGCCGATTTCGTCTATGCGCGCCTGCAGAAGACTGAGGAGTTGATCCCGACCGGGTATTCGGCGGAAGACCTCGACCGCTTCGCCAAGATGGCGAAGACCTGGGCTGGCGGCGGCGAACCCGACGACGTGCCACGGTTCGGGGCGAAGACGAAGAAGGCCAAGCGCGACGTCTTCGTCTACATGATCTCCGGCGCCAAGGTTCGCGCTCCCGCCGCTGCGATGGCCCTTATCGAGCGGGTCACCTGATCCGCCTGCCGGGCGACGGTCACAAGGACGCGAACTGAACGTAGCCGTCGGGCAGCGGCTTGCCGGTACGCTCCGCCTCGTCCTCCAGAAGGCGAAGGAGGTTGAGCCGGGTCTCGCCGAAATCGGGAATTTCCTCGCCCGCCGCCATGGCGATGCGTGCGGCGCCGAGCCCGGCACCGATGCCGCCGCTGGCTTCTGGCGCAATGCCGATATCGGCGACCTCGATGTAGTCCGGCGGAGGATAGATCGGCTCGCCGGCCGGTGAGGAGCCCGGGACGGGGTAGTAGAGCCCAACCGTCGCGACAGCCGGCGCATGCGGATGGCCGTCCGGCGCAAAATAGCCGGAGCCGTCGCCCATGGCGCGCGTTTCCTCGATCGAACGCTCGAGGAAACGATCGGCGCTCACTCCGTCAATGCGGTCGAGATAGGGCCGGAATTCTCCGGTCGAGACGAAGAGCATCTTCGCCGGATCGAGACCGCGCTCGTCGATGAGGAAGCGGAGGACGGCAGGGAGGATCGTGCCCTCCTCAGGGTCGGGATGGCTGAGGCCGACTATATCGAAGGCGGCGAGCACGCCCGGACGGTCGCGCTCGGGAATGTCGTCGATCCTCGCCGCCTTCTGCAGGCGGATCGACGGTCCGTCGGCGCTGACGGAA
>CAWEUQ010000027.1:0-328389 GCA_963812275.1 uncultured Alphaproteobacteria bacterium
GCGACTTCGTCATCTGAGACGGGCGGCGACGCCTACCGCGCCCGGCTGGCGCGGCACCACTCCCCAAGCGCGGCGCGCTCCCGCCAAGATCGAGATCACGCCTGCAAAGAAATTTGGGCGCGATGAGATCGTGCCGATCGGATTAAGTGGACAGACAGCCAACAAGGGAATACTCGAGGTTGTCATCGCGGCGGCGCGTTAGCCGCGATGATGATCGTTGCGCGGCGCTCCGGATCCCCAGGATCAAGGGCGCCGTGTTTTTTGTTTTGGAGGCTGTTCGCTCCCCCTCGGATCGAACCCATGAGGGAGCAAGCCAATGGTTACGACGCCGACAGTCTGGAAAGCGCGCGATCAGGTCAATCATTCCGGGGCCGGCTCGGAGTCCGATGCCGCGATCATCGATATCGGGCAGGGGCGCTACGTCGCCGTCTGGACGGAGGGCGCGGGCGGCCCGATCGCGACGGCCGAGGGAAGCGACCTGGTCGGTCAGATCTTCGATGCCGAAGGCAACGGCATCGGCACCGAGTTCAGGGTCAACAAGTCGTATTACTTCGACGACGAGCAGGACGCCGCTCTGGCGCCGCGTATCGGAGGCGGCTTCGTCGCCGTCTACGAGGATACCGACGCCTTCGGCACGTCGATCGTGCTCGACGCCTACGACGTGAACGGCACCCATCTCTTCGGCAGCATCATCCAGGCGGATAACAGCATCCTCACCGACACGCTGGCCAATCCGTCTATCGCGATGAACGCGAGCGGTGACTATCTGATCACCTACGAGCGGTCGAACAATGCCGGCGATACCGACATCGTCGGCGTGACGATGGATTCCAGCGGTGCGCCGAGCGCCGAGTTCCTGATCTTCGAATCGACCGGATGTGGCGGACAATTCGACAAACCCCGAGACCGCGGCGCTGTCGAACGGCAACTTCGTCGTCGTCTTCGAAGACGAGTATTTTGGCTCCAGCGCCGACATCGACGTCAAGCTGAAGATCGTCTCGTCCAGCGGCAGCGTCGCCGCCGCTGACATTGTCGTGGCCGGCTCGGGTACACTCGAAAATGATCCCCATGTCGTTGCCCTGGCTGGCGGCGGCTTCGTCGTCGTTTGGCGGAATGACTTCAGCGACGGTACGGGGGATCCCGGCATCCAGGCGACCGTGTACGACAACAACGGCGTCGTGGTGAATAACTTCATCCACGTCAACACGACAACCGCCGGCGATCAAAAGAAGCCCGAGGTGGCGGCGCTTGCCGATGGTGGTTTCGTGGTTGTCTGGGACGATGATGGCCTCCTGATCCGCGGCCAGCGCTTCGACGCGAACGGTTCCAAGGTCGGTAACGAATTCACCGAGAATTTCAGCGTCGAGGACAATCCGGTCGTCGCGGCGCTCAGCGACGGACGCTTCATCGTCGGCTTCGAGGACGTGGACAACGCCCCGGGGGACATCGACATCCACGGCACGATCTTCGACCCGCGCACCAGCCCGATCAACGGCGATGGCAACGCCAACGTCATCACCAGCCGCAAGGAGGGTGCGACGGTCAACGGCCTCGGCGGGGCGGACACGCTGCTCGGGCAGGAGGGGGTCGACATCCTGAACGGCGGCGGCGGCAACGATTATCTCTCAGGCGGGGCCAGCGCCGACTTTATGATGGGCGGCACCGGCAACGACACCTACATCGTCGATAATGCAGGCGATGTCGCCGACGAGACCGGCGGGGACGGGACGGACCTGGTCAAGAGCAGCGTCTCATTCGTCCTCGGCGCGGGGATCGAGAACCTGGAACTGACCGGTTCCGGCGCGATCAACGGGACGGGCAACGGCCTCGCCAACACGTTGACCGGTAATGCCAAGGCCAATGGGCTGAATGGTGGCGGCGGCGCAGACATGCTCGACGGCAAGGCCGGAGCCGACACCATGCGCGGCAACGCCGGCAACGACACCTACATCGTCGACAACGCCGGCGACAAGGCGATCGAGAATGCCGGGCAAGGCACGGACACGGTCAAGAGCAGCGTGTCGTTCGTGCTGGGCAGCAATGTCGAGAACCTGACTGCTGACCGGCTCGGGCAACACCGAAGGCGACCGGCAACAGTCTCGCCAATACGCTGACCGGCAACGGCGGCAGCAACATCCTCGACGGCAAGGCCGGCGCCGACACCATGCGCGGCAATGCCGGCAACGACACCTACATCGTCGACAATGGCGGCGACAAGGCGATCGAGAATGCCGGGCAGGGCACCGACACGGTCAAGAGCAGCGTCTCGTTCGTGCTGGGGAGCAATCGTCGAGAACCTGACGCTACTCGATCCCGGCGCCATTGCAGCTGCTTCGGCCAACATCAACGCCACCGGCAACGAGCCTCGCCAATGCGCTGACCGGCAATTCGGGCAACAACATCCTCGACGGCAAGGCCGGCGCCGACACGATGCGCGGCAATGCCGGCGACGACACCTATGTCGTCGACAACGCCGGCGACACGGTGATCGAGAATGCCGGGCAGGGCACCGACACGGTGCAAAGCAGCATCGCCTACAGCCTCGGCGACAACCTCGAGAAGCTGGTGCTGACCGGCTCCGGCGGCGATCAACGGCACCGGCAACAGCCTCGCCAATACGCTGGTCGGCAACGCGGGCAAGAACACGCTCGACGGCGGCGATGGCGACGACATCCTCTCCGGCGGGCTCGGCAAGGACAAGCTGCTCGGCAAGGGCGGCAAGGACATTTCGTCTTCGCCGACGCGCTAGTGCAAGGCCAATGCCGACAAGATCAAGGGCTTCGTGCACAAGGAGGACAAGATCTTCCTCGACGTGGACTTCTTTTCGGCGGTCGGGCCGAAGGTGAGCAAGAAGGAATATTTCGAGGGCAAGAAGGCCCACGACAAGAACGACCACATCATCAAGAAGGGCAACAAGCTCTTCTACGACGACGACGGCAAGGGCGGCGACAAGCAGGTGCTGTTCGCCAAGGTCGACAAGAAGGCGGTCATCGACCACCACGACTTCACCGTCGGCGACTTCGTCATCTGAGGGGCGGATCGGCGGCCGGAATTTTGGGCGTGCGTCGTCGGCCCATCGTGTTTATCGGGGGTTGCACAAAATTTGGGCGTGAAACAGAGGCGTCGATCGGGTTTGGTAAGCGAGGACTTAACGGAACAAGCCAAGGGTTGTCATCGCAGCGTCATGTACGCAGGGATGATGATCGTTCCGCGGTGCGCGGCGCCCTCGATATCATGGGCGCCGTTTCTTTGAGGTTCGTTCCCCGTGCGGATCGAACGCAGGGGGAGCAAGCCAATGGTTACCACCACCACGCCGACAGTCTGGCTACCCGTCACGATCGTCGATGCGGTCGGCATAACACCGAAGTTCGTCGACTACGGGGCGGGCCAATATGCCGTGCTTTATCAGGTGGGCGAGACCATCCCCGGGCCGGTCGATCTATACGCCGATTTCTATACTGTCGAAGGCTCCCAATACTATTTTCAGCAAGTCGCGACACAGCACGGGGACGCGGCCGAGACAAGCCTTTCTGTCGCGCCCGTGCCTGGCGGCGGCTTCGCTGTCGTCTACGACCAGTACGGTGGTGCCGCCGGTAACGGTCTTTATGTCGAAACCTATAATACCAATGGATCCCTCGTCGGTGATTTTACGATCATCGAAGACACCAATGTGGGCGCCCCGTCGATTGCCGTAGCCGACGACGGCGGTTTTTTCGTCAGTTACGTTCGAATTGACCCGACGACCTTCGAAACCAAGGTCGTTGGTAAATACGTCTCGTCGGCAGGTGGTGTCGGTCTCGAGCAACTGGTCTTCGACTCCGGCGACGTCGATGTTCAGATGCGCGCCGAGGTCGCGACGCTGTCCGACAATACGTTCGTGGTCGTCTATGACAACATTTACGGCACCGGTGATCGTGACACCTACTTCCGGATCATCGACACGGATGGGACACCGGGGGCCACCGCCAATTTCTTGAGCGGCTACTCATCAGACAACGAATTCGATGTCCACGTCGCGGGGCTTGGCGGCGGCGGCTTCGTTGCCGTCTGGACCGACGACGACGAGGACGACGACGACAGCAACCATTCCGGTATTGAAGCCGAGATTCGCGACAACAGCGGCGACTTTGTCAGGTCTTTCCACGTCAACACGACGACCACCGGCGACCAGACCAATGCCAGCGTCGCAGCGCTTAGGGACGGCGGCTTTGTCGTCGCCTGGAACGACGAGCAACGCGGCGGTGTCTACGGACAGCGGTTTGCGGCGAATGGGGACAAGGTCGGTGTCGAGTTCTTCGTCGGCACGGCCGGCCCGGATGCGGCGACCGTTGTCACCGGTCTGGGCGATGGCCGCTTCCTTGTCGGTTTCGAGGGGTCCGTCCATGCAGGAATCTTCGATCCGCGTAACTCGACCATCGACGGAACCTCGGAATCCGACATTTTCACCAGCCGCAGGGATGGCGCGACCGTCAACGGCCTTGGCGGTGACGATGCTCTGTTAGGGCAGGAGGGGGTCGACATCCTGAACGGCGGCGCCGGCAACGATTATCTCTCAGGCGGGGCCAGCGCCGACTTTCTTTACGGCGGTTCCGATAACGACATTCTCTCCGGTGGGACCGGTGCCGACCGGATGGAAGGGGGCGCAGGTAACGATGTTTACGAAGTCGACAATGCCGGTGACCAGGTAATCGAGAACGTCGGCGAAGGCATCGACGCCGTTGACGCAACAATCTCCTATACGCTTGCCGCAAATGTCGAGAACCTGCAGCTGACTGGCTCAGGCAACATCAACGGGACAGGCAACGGCAGCGGCAACACCATCTTTGGCAATAGCGGCAACAACCGCATCGACGGCAAGGGTGGCGTCGACAACATGCAGGGTCGTGGCGGCAACGACACCTATATCGTCGACAACACCAACGACTTCATCAAGGAAAATGCCGGGCAGGGAACCGATCGGTGTTCAGCAGCGCCAGCTACACCCTCGGCGCCAATATCGAGAACCTGACGCTGACCGGGTCGGCGGTGAATGGCGGTGGCAACGCGCTCGCCAACGTGCTGACCGGGAACAACGGCGTCAACCGGCTCGATGGCTTCGACGGCAACGACACGATGCGCGGCCTCGGCGGCAACGACTTCCTGTTTGGCGGCAACAACAACGACACGCTGGATGGCGGCACCGGCGCCGACGACATGGAAGGCGGCCGGGCAACGACACCTATGTCGTCGACAATGCCGGCGACAAGACGATCGAGAATGCCGGACAGGGCACGGACACGGTCAAGAGCAGCGTGTCATTCGTGCTGAGCAGCAACGTCGAGAACCTGACGCTGACCGGCTCGGGCAACACCGAAGGCAACCGGCAACAGTCTCGCCAATACGCTGACCGGCAACGGTGGCGGCAACACGCTCGACGGCAAGGCCGGGGCCGACACCATGCGCGGCAATGCCGGCAACGACACCTACATCGTCGACAATGCCGGCGATAAGGCGATCGAGAATGCCGGGCAGGGCACCGATACGGTCAAGTCCAGCATCTCGTTCGTGCTGGGAAACAATCTCGAGAACCTGACGCTCCTCGATCCCGGCGCCATTGCAGCTGCTTCCGCGAATATCAACGCCACCGGCAACGAGCCTCGCCAACGCGCTGAGCGGCAATTCGGGCAACAACATCCTCGACGGCAAGGCCGGGGCCGACACGATGAGCGGCAAGGCCGGCGACGACACCTATGTCGTCGACAACGCCGGCGACAAGGTTATCGAGAGTGCCGGGCAGGGCACCGACACGGTGCAAAGCAGCATCGCCTACACCCTCGGCGACAACCTCGAAAAGCTGGTGCTGACCGGCTCCGCGGCGATCAACGGCACCGGCAACGAGCCTCGCCAATACGCTGGTCGGCAACGCGGGCAAGAACACGCTCGACGGCGGCGATGGCGACGACATCCTCTCCGGCGGCCTCGGCAAGGACAAGCTGCTCGGCAAGGGCGGCAACGACGTCTACGTCTTCGCCGACGCGCTCGCCAAGGCCAATGCCGACAAGATCAAGGGCTTCGTGCACAAGGAGGACAAGATCTTCCTCGACGTGGACTTCTTTTCGGCGGTCGGGACGAAGGTGAACAAGAAGGAATATTTCGAGGGCAAGAAGGCCCACGACAAGAACGACCACATCATCAAAAAGGGCAACAAGCTCTTCTACGACGATGACGGCAAGGGCGGCGACAAGCAGGTGCTCTTCGCCAAGGTCGACAAGAAGGCGGTCATCGACCACCACGACTTCACCGTCGGCGACTTCGTCATCTGAGGGCTGGATCGGCTGTCGCAAATTTGGGCGTGCATCGCCGGCCCATCGTGTTACCGTCCGGCGATAGCAGGATCCGCGAACCGCCAACCGCCGGTTCTCTGACCTCAAAGGGGCTGATGTGAAACGGGCCGGTCGCCGGGTGTGGACGACCGGCATTTTCGTTTCCGCATTCAAAGGGGGCCGGGCACTGCCCGGGAAACGATATGGCCAGTTTCAACGCGGATCCGAATATCGCGGGGAATATGTTCGCCCTGTTTGCGTTCGCCAACGGGCTTGCAACGATCGGTAACTTCAACGTCGTGTCGGCAGGCACCAATGTCGAGGTCCAGACAGCGGCAGATTTGACCACCTATCTCAAATATCTTGGGACAGGTCTCGCCGATAACGGCAGTGCTCCAACCGCAGGGACGTTCACGTCGGTGGAGATTTTCCTCAACAATGTGGCCTCCGGGAAGCTCGACAATATCAGCCCCCAGGGCAATTTCGTCAGTATCGACGACGCCAACGCGTATCACATCCTCGACGGCAACGACGACCTGCACGGTGCGGCCAACGGCGCGTTCAACGACATTCTCTTCGGCGGCTTCGGCGGTACCGACCAGTATTTCGGGCTGGGCGGCAACGACGTGCTGGTTGTCGCGGCCAATCAGTTTGCTCTCGCGCACTTGATCGCCGGCGATAGCGGGACCGACACGCTCGCCGTGGTCAAGAACAACTACACGGGCGCCACGACGCTCGACTTGCGCCTGGCGAACGTCACCAGCATCGAGGCCCTCGGCTTCGTCAACGGCACCAAGCTGGTCCTCAATTCGAGCCAGTTCGGCGGAACCGGGATTTCCCTGTCGTCGCAGGTCGCCACCGAGGCAGGCGGCACGGCGACGCTGCAGATCGTGATGAACCCGGCAGGTTCGCTGAACCTGTCGAACCTGACAGTCGATACGCGCACCGCCGTCCAGGTATTCGGGTCCACCGGTGACGACACGATCAAAGGGACCAACGCCAACGACTATATTGCCGGCGCCGCCGGCAACGACGCAATCGACGGACATACCGGCGCCGACGACATGCGGGGCGGCACCGGCGACGACGGCTACGCCGTCGACAACGTCGGCGACACGGTGACGGAGCTTGCCGGCGAGGGCAACGACATCGTCTATTCCTCCATCTCTTACACGCTCCCCGTCAATGTCGAGGGCCGTCTTGCTGCTTGGCTCCGGCAACACCAACGCGACCGGCAACAGCCAGGCCAATACGTTGATCGGCAACGACTTCGGCAACAACGTCCTCGACGGCAAGGCCGGCGCCGACACCATGGCCGGCGGCGAAGGCAACGACACCTACGTCGTCGACAATGCTCGCGACAAGGTTGATCGAGCCGGCCGGCGGAGGGGACCGACGTGGTGGCAAGCAGCGTCTCGTTCGTCCTCGGGGAGAACATCGAGAACCTGACGCTGCTCGAGCCGGGACGGCCAACATCAACGGTACCGGCAACGGCCTCACCAACATCCTCGTCGGCAATTCCGGAAACAACGGGCTCTTTGGCGGCGACGGGGCGGACGCGATCGACGGCAAGGGTGGCGCCGACGACATGCGGGGCGGCACCGGCGACGACGTCTACTGTCGTCGACAATGCCGGGGACAGGCGTCACCGAGATCCGCCGGGCAGGGAACCGACACGGTGGAAAGCAGCAGTCGCCTTCACCCTCGGCGACAATGTCGAGAAGCTGGTGCTGACCGGCTCCGCCGCGATCAACGGCACCGGCAACGAACTCGCCAATACGCTGGTCGGCAACGCGGGCAAGAACAAACTCGACGGCGGCGATGGCGACGACATCATTTCGGGCGGCCTCGGCAAGGACAAGCTGCTCGGCAAGGCCGGCAACGACGTCTACGTCTTCGCCGACGCGCTCGCCAAGGCCAACGCCGACAAGATCAAGGGCTTCGTGCACAAGGAGGACAAGATCTTCCTCGACGTGGACTTCTTTTCGGCGGTCGGGACGAAGGTGAACAAGAAGGAATATTTCGAGGGCAAGAAGGCCCACGACAAGAACGACCACATCATCAAAAAGGGCAACAAGCTCTTCTACGACGATGACGGCAAGGGCGGCGACAAGCAGGTGCTCTTCGCCAAGGTCGACAAGAAGGCGGTCATCGACCACCACGACTTCACCGTCGGCGACTTCGTCATCTGAACGAAGCCCGCCGGAAGTCCGTCCCGCGGCCGGACCACCGGAAGCCGACGGCGCGTGCGCCGCCGGCCCCGGCGTTTGACCGGAAGCCGGTCCCGAATCGCCCCGCTACGCTCGCTTGATCAGCTTGACGATAAGCAGGATGATAATCGCGCCGATGGCCGCGGCGATGATCGCGCCGATGATGCCGCCGCCGAGCGATATGCCGAGCACCGGGAAGAGCCACCCCGCGACGACGGCGCCGATGATGCCGAGGATGACGTCGCCAACCAGGCCGAAGCCCGCACCCCTGACCAGCATGGCCGCGAGAACGCCGGCGATGCCGCCGACAATGATCCAGATAATGATTGTTACGATGATGTTCGTACCTTCGCCCGCTACGGTGTCCATAGGAAACCTCCGTCCCGTGTCTGGTTCAGTTTCGACTCACTACAAACGCCGCATGATACCGATTGTCGCAGGCTGAGCCGACCCAAACACGCGGAGGCGGTTTCGGTGACATTTCAATCCGGTGCGCCAATGCTCTCAAAGATCAGCGAATTCGCCCTTTTCGACACGACTTTCGGGGCCTGCGCGATTGCCTGGTGCGAGACCGGAGTAACCGCGATTCAGCTGCCCGAGGCGTCGAGAACAGCCACCGCGGGGCGCATAAAACGGTCCGGGGCGCGGGCTGCCAGCGAAGCGCCGCCGCCGGAAATCGCCGATGTCATTGCCGGTCTCCGTCGCTATTTCGACGGTGACGAGGTCGATTTTTCCGGGGTCGGGCTTGACCTCGGTGGGGTGAGCGATCCGTTCCGGCGCATCTATGACGAGGCTCGCAGAATCCGGTGGGGCGAGACGGTGACCTACGGCGTGCTTGCCAGTCGCGTCGGCTCGCCGGGGTCGGCGCGCGTCGTCGGCCAGGCGATGGCGAAGAACCCGATGCCGATCATCATTCCATGCCACCGGGTGCTTGCCAGCGGCGATCGGCTCGGCGGCTTTTCCGCCTATGGCGGGTCGGTGCAGAAGGAACGCCTGCTGGTCCTGGAACGGGTCCGGCTGCCGCTTTGAAGTCATCCGGCGCGGTCGCTATCGCCGGCTCGACCCGCGACTCCGGCTTGATCCATCTCAAGGCAAAGCGATGGAAGTCGGGTCTGGTTGCCTGCGGATGCAGAGGATGCCGGAGTTCTGCCATGACGATCGTGCGTGTAGTCCTGTTCTGGCTGATCCTGGCACTGCCGGCGACTGCGCAGCAACTGGTGTGGTCCGGGTCGGTCGACGCGCGCGGCGGAGCAATCGCGGCGAGCGGCATCGAACCCGGTAGCCGGTATGTGATCCGGGCGTGGGGACAGATGTATTTCGGCCGGTGGTGGCAGAACGGCCGCGATCTGTGGAACGACGCCTGCTACGAGTTCAGCGCCAAAGGCTATCCCGATCCGCTGCCGGTGTTGCAGAACAGTTGGAGCGTGCCGGTGTGCGGCGGCCTCTATCAGTCATCGCACGTATATGTATCCGGCGAATTCGAAGCGCCTGCGGGGATGCCGCTGAGCTTCTGGATCTTCGACACGGACTACCGCGACAACAGCGGCTGGCTCACGGTCGAGGTGTACCGTGTCAATCAGCCGGTTCCGCCACGGCCACCACCGGTGATGCCGCCGGTGAGCAGCGACCTCCTTGGGATCTGGCAGGGCTGCGACGGCCGGCAGGTTACCTTCACGTTGGAAGACGGCCAGTATGTTGGCCGCTATACGGCACTCGGCGGGCTTGGCTCCTACGGTTTCACTCTCGGTGAAATCGGGTACCGCTTCACGCTCCAGCCCGACGGCAGCTACGTCGGAGACGTCGAGTGGCGGGGAAGCAACTTCCAGGAATGGAGGCCGGACAAGGCGACGGTCGCGGGCGACCGCTATCGCGACACCGGCTCTGACGGCTGCTCGCGCGAGATGACCCGGGTCCGATAGGCCGGGGGGAGCAGGCTTGCCGACGGATACTGAGACGCGGCGTCTCCGAGCACCCGGATCAACGGGGTCCGATGCCGGACCCTGAAGGGGGGGCCTGCGGTGGCTCGGACCGCCAGGGCTCCAGAAGGCGGGTGATGATATTCGCGTCATGGATGTGGAAGAGCTCGTAGCCGCTCAGCCACAGCTTGCCGGGCGCAAGCACATACTCCTTATCAACGAGATAGCAGAGAAACGACTCCGACACGCCCGCATCGCGGAGCAGGTCAAGGAACTCGCTGGTCAGATCGAGCGCCGGAACGTTGGTCTGGGCGCGGCAGGCCCCGTGGAAGAGCCAGACGCTGGCGCCGCCGGCGGTGCGTGCTTCCCCCTGGACGAAGATCGCTATGCAGGCGGAGGCGCACATCGCACCGTGGCGCACCAGTGTGTCGACCCGGGCCTGCTCGCGGATCGTCCTGATCTCGGCAATGACCTTGCGGGTCTCGGTGAGGCTTCCACCCGGGCTGTCGAGATCGAAGAGGACTCGTTCATAGCGGCCGGAAAGGCCGGCCCAGATCGCCTTGAGGTCGGATGCCATCGGCGGTTCGACCACGCCCTGATAGCGGAGGACGACGGTGTTGGCCGCGATCGTGTCATTCTCGGCGCGGGTGAAAACCCTGAAATGAGGCCGCAAACGCTGCGGTACTCGCGGGCGCGACGCAAACCAACGCGCCGAGGATCGCGACCCGAATGGCCCGAGACGCGAGCCAGCGACGCACAAGCTGATCTTTTGCCGTGAGCCGGTTCTGCACGACCTTTTTCTCCCAAGGGCCGAACCGAGCTAGTCTTCCAGACACCGCTGCAATGAGACCAGATACCTCAAGTTGCCTTCGTCGGGAGGCAGGATATCGGCCGGGTGATGGCTGCGCATTGTTTCTGGTCAATGGTGCGGGGGTGCGGGAGCCGGGATGGCTCCCAGGGCTGGAGCACCCCGGGATTTTCCCCGACTTCGGGGCGGAATGGCGGTGCACCGCGCCGGATCTGTTGACGGAGGTGTCTGACTCTCAAGGCGATCGCCTGCCCAGGGCGACTGCTCAGGGACGGATGACGGCGGACGGTTCCTGGTCGGCGAAGGGCGAAAGAACCGCACGGAGGAGAACGGTTGCCGCGTGGTGAATTCCCGGCGCCTCGCTTTCGCGCGGACCCGCGACATTGAGCACGAGGCCAGGGCCCGCGTCAGACATCCATGCCGCGATGCGACCTTCCGCGTCGGGCGCGTCCATCGGCACGACGAGGCATGGCCGGTCGTAGTCCTTGGCGAAAACAACCGTCGTGGCGGTTCCTGGCGAGGCGGCGAGGCCGCCGGGGTCGACGAGGACAAGCGTGCGGTCACTGTCGCGGACGTTCCACTCGGTCCGCACGGCCGGGTCGGTGGAGGGTGTCGGCTCGAGGGTCGGGTAGTCGGCGCATATTCCGGGTGGCTCCGGCCGGTCCTCGGCCCAGCCGCCGCTTGGAACCCAGCCGCCACAGGATAGCCCCAGCGCCGCCGCAACCTCGAGGGCCGCGCGATCGACGCCGGTCTGGCCACCCGTCACGAGTCTCATCGGCCTTTCCTTCCGCGGCGGCTTTGTCGAAAAATCGGTCCGGCGTGTCGATTGCGCGGGGTGTCGTTCGTCATGGGCGTAGGGCAGCAGGGCCCGGCAGGATAACAGCCAAGGAGAATGATGATGCAATTCATGGTGATCGTGAAGGCGACGAAGGCCTCGGAAGCCGGCGAGATGCCGTCGGAGGAGATGCTGGCGGCGATGGCGCGGTATAACGAGGAACTGGTGAAGGCCGGGGTGATGCTCGATGGCGCGGGGCTGAAACCGACGTCGCAGAGCGCCCGGATCCGGTTCACCGGCGACAAGCGCACGGTGGTCGACGGTCCCTTTGTCGAGAGCAAGGAACTGATCGCCGGCTACTGGATCTTCCAGGCCAAGTCGATGGACGAGGCGATCGAATGGGCGCGGCGCTGCCCCAATCCCTATGACGGCGACGGCGAGATCGAAATCCGGCCGTTCTTCGAGCTGGAGGATTTCGACCAAGGCCCGGCGATCGAACATCACCGCGCCAACGACCGGGCGCTTGGTCGCGACGCGTGAGCGGACGGACAATCGAATAACGAAACCGGAGACTGTTCCGATGACCGAAACCAGCATCCAGAAAATCGTTCCTTTCCTGTGGTTCACCCGGGAAGCGGAAGAAGCGGCCCGCTTCTATGCGAGCGTCTTCCCGGAGTCCCGCGTCGACAGTGTTTCAGCGATGCAGGCGGATTCGCCGAGCGGACCGCCAGGGTCGGTCGTCGTGGTCAACTTCACGCTGTGCGGCCAGGCCTTCATGGCGATGAGCGCGGGGCCGCACGACCCGTTCAACGACGCGATCTCGCTGCATGGTCAATTGCGGCTCGCAGGCCGAGATCGACCGCTACTGGGACGCCATTCTCGACAACGGCGGCAAGCCGCAGGCCTGCGGCTGGATCAACGACAAATACGGGGTGCGGTGGCAGATCGTGCCGACCGTGCTCGGCGAGATGATGAGCGATCCGGACAAGGGGAAGGCAAAGCGGGTCGCCGAGGAGATGATGTCGCAGATCAAGTTCGACGTCGCGAAGCTCGAGGCCGCGTTCAATGGCGGCTGACGTTTCGCCGGCGCCCGCGATGTCGACGCTATCGTCCAAATTCGCGGACTTGCCCTGCGCCAGGGAGAGGCGTAGGAGGCAAGGCGCTCAACTAACGCGGGACGAAGCGCCTATGACATACATGCTGCTCATCGTCGAACAGCCGGGCGAACGCGACGTTGACCCGAAGGAGGGGCGGCGGCGCTACGAGGTCATGCAGGAATTCGCCGCGGGCCTCGATTCACGAGGCCTGCTGACATCGGCCGAATCCCTGCTGACGACCGAGGAGACCGGCGTCCGCGTCCGCCACCGCAACGGCAAGAACGCCACCGTCGACGGTCCCTTTGCCGAAGCCAAGGAAATCATCGGCGGCTTCTTCCTGCTTAAGGCGAAGACCCGGGAGGAGGCGGTGGCGATCGCCGAGGAATGCCCGGCGGCCGAGTGGTCGATCGTCGAGGTCCGCGAGCTCGGACCCTGCTGGGACGGCGCCCGCTAAGCCGGCGCCGTCGCGGCCAATCTTTTTCCGGATTTTTCTCCAGGCCCTGTCAATTCCGGCGGGCGTGGTTCGTCGTCTCGATAACGGGCCACCCCGCCGCCAGTGGCGTCTGCGGTCAGGCGCGGAGACAGAACTCGAGGAGAGATGCGCATGCGTTTCATGGTGATCGTGAAATCGGCGGAGATGGGCACCCGCCGCCGCCGGCGCTGATGGAGGCGATCAACGAGCTCGGCGCCGAGGCGACCGAAGCCGGAGTGATGGTTCAGGTCGGCGGGCTGATGCCGACCGCCACCGGCGCCGAGGTCCGGATATCGGACGGCGGCGTCAGCGTGACCGATGGCCCATTCAGCGAAGCCAAGGAAGTGATCGGCGGCTTCGCAATCTACGACGTTGCCTCGCGAGAGGAGGCCGTCGCCTGGACGGAACGTTTCATGGACCTGCATCGTCGGCACTGGGCCGGCTGGGAGGGGGCCAGTGAAATCCGGCAGATGTATCCGACGGACTGCCGGGACTCGAACAACCCGTCGTCGTAGTCAGATGGCAAAAAGGAGAACCGCCATGCGTGCCAATCCCTATCTGTTTTTCAGCGGCAACTGCGAGGAAGCCTTCAAATTCTACGAGAAGGCCCTTGGCGGCAAGATCACCGCGATGATGAAGCACCGCGGCACCGAAGCCGAGCCCCATGTGCCTGCGGAATGGGCCGACAAGATCATGCATGCCGCTCTCGACCTCGGCGACGACGTGCTGATGGGCTCGGATTCGCCGCCCGCGTTCCAGGAACCGATGAAGAGCGTCTATGTGTCGCTCCAGTTCGCCGACGCCGACGAGGGGAAGCGGATCTTCGACGCCCTGGCCGAGGGCGGTACGGTCAAGATGCCGTTCTCGCCGACCTTCTTTTCGGCCGGTTTCGGCATGCTGATCGACAGGTTCGGCGCGCCGTGGATGATCAACGCCGGCGAGCCCGGCGCGTAGCCGGAACGGGGCGCGCAGAGGGTTGTCGTCGCTTGCGCCGGTAAGGCGAAAATGGTCTATCGGTGGTCATGACGACCACCGATATCCGCCGGACGATCGACGCGGTATGGAGGATCGAGGCGGCCAGGCTGGTGGCGAGCCTCGTGCGGATGGTGCGTGACGTGGGCTTCGCCGAGGAAGTGGCGCAGGACGCCCTGGTCGCGGCGCTGGAACGGTGGCCGACGGCCGGCATTCCGGACAATCCCGGGGCGTGGCTGATGGCCACCGCCAAGCGCCGGGCGATCGACCGGATTCGCCACAGCAAGATGGCGGCGGGCAAGTCGCAGGAGCTTGTCGCCGACCTCGAAGCGCGCCAGGACGACGCGCCGGACCCGGATGCGGCCCTCGACGATCAGATCGGCGACGACCTGCTCAGCCTGATGTTCACCGCCTGCCATCCGCTGCTTTCGACCGAGGCGCGGGTGGCGCTGGCGCTGCGGCTGCTCGGCGGCCTGACGACCGGCGAAATCGCCCGCGCCTTCCTGGTCTCCGAGCCGACGGTCGCCCAGCGGATCGTGCGGGCCAAGCGGACGCTGGCCGATGCCGGGGTGTCCTTCGAGGTGCCGCACGGCGACGATCTTGCCCGGCGGCTGCCGTCGGTGCTCGAGGTCATCTACCTGATCTTCAACGAGGGCTATGCCGCGACCGCCGGCGACGACTGGATCCGGCCGCAGCTCTGTGAGGAGGCGATGCGCCTCGGCCGCATCCTTGCCGAACTGGCGCCGCGCGAACCGGAGGTGCACGGGCTGGTGGCGCTGATGGAGATTCAGGCCTCGCGCTTCGCGGCGCGGACCGGGCCGGACGGCGCGCCGATCCTGCTGCTCGACCAGAACCGCGGGCAGTGGGACCAGCTTCTCATCCGGCGGGGCCTCGCGGCGCTGGACCGCGCCGCCGCGCTTGGCGACGCGCCTGGGCCCTACGTTCTGCAGGCATCGATCGCGGCCTGCCATGCGCGGGCCCGCGAGGCGGACGAGACCGACTGGGTGCGGATCGCGGCGCTCTACGAGGCGCTCGCCCGGCTGACGCCGTCGCCGGTCGTCGAGCTCAACCGCGCCGTCGCCATTGCCTTCGCCTTCGGCCCGGAAGCGGGGCTCGCCCGTCTCGATCCGTTGGTCGGCGAAGGGGTCCTGAAGGACTACCACCTGCTGCCGAGCGTCCGCGGCGACCTGCTCGAGAAGCTTGGACGGCGCGAGGAAGCGCGGGCCGAGTTCCTGCGCGCCGCCGATCTGACGCAGAATGCTCGCGAACGGGCGCTACTGCTGGCGCGGGCGGGAGAGAAGGACACGGCGGACCGGGACCGGCCGGTTTCGGTCGATCTGGTGCGGGGCGACGCAATCGGAGAGAATGGAAACGGCGCGCATGGTGCGCCGGACGAACCAGCGTGATGAGGACAGAATGAAACTGCAAAATCTTGCCGTCGCGGGAATGGTGCTGATGGGGTTCGGGCTCGGCGCGGCCAATGCCCAATCACTGTCGGAGCGGTTCGCTGCCGCCGATCCGGCCAAGGGCATGAAGATATTCAACAAGTGCCGCGCCTGTCACACGATCGAGGAGGGCGGGCCGATCAAGGTCGGCCCCAACCTTTGGGGCGTCATCGGCCGGCCCGTCGCCAGTTTCCCAAACTACGCCTACAGCGACGCGATGACCGCTTTCGGCGGCGTATGGACGGTCGACCGGCTCGACACCTACCTGGTCAATCCGCGGAAGGTGGTGACCGGCACCAAGATGACTTTCGTCGGGCTGCCGAAGCCGGAGGACCGGGCGAACCTGATCGCCTATCTCAACCAGAACAGTTCGACGCCGGTCGATCTCGCCACTGCCGCGGCGGCGGCAGCGGGCGATGCCGCGCCGGCGCAATGATCGGCGGGCTGTCCGACGGGTCCTGACGGTCGAGGTACGAGTAGAGGGGGACGACAATGAAATCGACGGTCGCGGTCATCCAGAGGCCGCCGACGTTGCTTGACCGCGACGCGACGATTGCCGGGGCGCTGGCCTCCATCGAGGAAGCCGCCAATGCCGGGGCGACGTTGCTCGTCTTCCCGGAAGCCTTCATCCCGGGCTATCCGACCTGGATATGGCGGCTCAAGCCCGGTGGCGACATGGCGCTCTCCGGTGAGATCCATGCGCGGCTTCGCGAAAACGCGGTCGACCTCGGCCGGGGCGACCTGCAGCCGCTGCAGGAGGCGGCGGCGAAACACGGCGTCACCATCGTTTTCGGGATCAACGAACTCGACAGCGCCTTCAGCGGTACGACGCTGTTCAACACGGTCGTCATCATCGGCCCGGACGGAACGATCCTCAACCGGCACCGCAAGCTGATGCCGACCAATCCCGAGCGCATGGTCTGGGGGATGGGCGATGCGACCGGCCTCAAGGTGGTGAACACGCCGTGCGGGCGGATCGCTGCGCTGATTTGCTGGGAAGCCTATATGCCGCTCGCGCGCTACGCCCTCTATGCCCAGGACCTCGATATCTTCATCGCGCCGACCTGGGATTATGGCGAGAGCTGGATCGCCACGATGCGCCACATTGCCAAGGAAGGCGGATGCTGGGTGATCGGCACCGCAACGGCGCTCCAGGGCAGCGACGTGCCGGCCGATTTCCCCGAACGCGACCGACTGTTCGACGACGAGGAATGGATCAACGACGGGGACGCGGTGGTGGTGAAGCCGATGGGCGGGATCGCGGCCGGGCCGCTCAACCGGTCCAAGGACATCCTCTACGCCGAGATCGACACCGAAGCGGCGCGGCGCGCCCGGCGCTCGCTCGACGTGACCGGCCATTATTCGCGGCCGGATATCTTCTCGCTCTCGGTCGATCGGCGGCCGCTGGAGCCGGCGTCATTCAGGGAATAGGCCGCGGACGGGAGAACCAGCGATGGGACGGGATCGATGACGGCGAATGATGCATGGCCGAACGGGATGCCGGACGTCGGCCAGACGGCCAGCCGATCGCGCCCGGTTACGGCGCGCGATATCGAACTCTTCACCGAGATGAGCGGCGATCGCAATCCGCTGCATTATGACGAGGCGGTGGCGAAGGCGACCCGTTTCGGCGGCATCGTCGTCCAGGGCGGGGTGACCAGCGCCATCCTCAACGCGGTTGTCGCCGAGGACCTGCCGGGCCCCGGAACGGTCTTCCTCGAGGTGCGCTGGAGCTTCAAGGCGCCGGTGCGGCCGGGGGATACGATCACCGGCGAGGTCGAACTGACGAAGGTACGCGCCGACAAGCCGATTACCGAACTGAAGACCCGTGTGGTGCGGGACGACGGTACGGTTGTGCTCGAGGGCGAGGCGGTCTGCTACACGATGCCGATCGCCAAAGTATAGAACACAACAAGAACAGGTATCGTCGAGCGAATGTTATTTGTCCGTTAGGTTCAACGACGATAAAGTCAGGGTTTGGACCGGAACAGGGTAGCGGGTTCCGGTGTTGACTACCTGGTTTGCGTAAAAGGAGAAACCATGGCCGCGCGCGCGTATTGGCAGGGCCAGATCAGGCTGGCGCTCGTTTCCATTCCCGTTCAGGTGTTCCCGGCGACCAAATCGGCGGCGCGGATCAGCTTCAACCAGATCCACAAGCCGAGCGGCAAGCGCATCCGCTACCAGAAGGTGGTGCCGGGTGTCGGCGAGGCCGCGGCCGAGGACATCATCAAGGGCTACGAGGTCGAGAAGGGCAAATATGTCCTGATCACCGAGGACGAGATCGACGACATCAAGCTCGAGGCAAAGAAGACGCTGGATCTGATCCAGTTCGTCGACGCCGACGAGGTGGAACTCCTCTACGTCGACAAGCCCTATTACGTCTCGCCGGAGGACGACGAGACCGCGGGCGAGGCCTATGTCGTGCTCCGCGACGCGCTCAAGGAGACCGGCAAGGTCGGCATCGGCCACATCGTCGCGCGCGGCCATTCCAACCTCGTCGCGCTCCGGCCGAGCGGCAAGGGGCTGATGATCGAGACGCTGCGCTACGCGGACGAGGTTCACAAGCCCGACGCCTATTACGCCGAGGTTCCCGAGGCCAAGCCGGACAAGGAGCTCTTGTCGCTGGCCGAGGAACTGATCGAGCGCAAGGCCAAGCCCTTCGATCCACGAGCGTTCAGCGATCCCTATGAGGCGGCGCTGCGCGAGCTGATCGACGCGAAGATCGAGAACCGGCCGCCGGAGGCGATCGACGAGCCGCAGATCGGCGCCAAGGTCATCGACCTGATGGAGGCGCTGAAGAAGAGCGTCGGCGGCAAGGCGAATACGACGACCAGGAAGGCGGCGGCTTCGGCCAAGAAGCCGGCGACCAAGAAGGCGCCGGCCAAGTCTTCCGGCTCGTCGGGCAAGTCCGCCGGCGCGAAGAAGAGCAGCCCGAAGGGCCGCCGCGCAGCCTGATGTGACGCGAGTACGCCGGGACGAGGATGTCTGTAGCCGCGATCTGAAGGCGCGTTCTCGTCATGGCCGATAGCCTCTCGACCTACCGCGCCAAGCGCGACTTCCGGAAGACCGCCGAGCCGAGCGGCGAGGGCGCCCGCCGGGCCGCGGGCGGCCATCGCTACCTGATCCAGAAGCATGATGCGACGCGGATGCACTTCGACTTCCGCCTCGAACTCGACGGAGTCCTGCTGTCGTGGGCGGTGCCGAACGGGCCGAGCTACGACCCGAAAGACAAGCGGCTCGCCGTTCATGTCGAGGACCATCCGCTCGACTATGGCGACTTCGAGGGGACGATCCCGAAGGGCGAGTATGGCGGCGGCACGGTGATGCTGTGGGACGAGGGGACGTGGGAGCCGGTCGGCGATCCGGAGGCGGCGCTGGAGAAGGGCGACTTCAAGTTCATCCTCCACGGCGAGCGGCTGCGCGGCAAATGGGTGCTGGTCCGGATGAAGCCGAAGCCGCGCGAGCGCTCGAAGCACGAGAACTGGCTGCTGATCAAGGAGAAGGACGGCTATGCCGGTGAGGAAAAGAAGCCGATTACCGAACGGGCGATGACCAGCGTCCGGTCGGGCCGGACGATGGAGGAGATCGCCGCCGGCAACGTCGAATGGACGGATTCGGGCTTCAATATCAAGCGCGGGAAGGCCGATACAAAGTCGGCAAATATAAAAACAGCGCCGCCTAAATTTATCGCGCCGCAGCTGGCGTCGCTCGTCGATGCGCCGCCGGAGGGCGACGACTGGCTGCACGAGATCAAGTATGACGGCTACCGGGCGATCGCGGCGGTGGGTGGCGGCGACGCGGCGATCTACACCCGTCGCGGCCACGACTGGACCGACAGGTTCCAGCCGCTGGTCCGGCCGCTGCTCGATCTGCCCTGCCGGGCGGCGCTGTTCGATGGCGAGGTGGCGGTGACCGACAAGGCGGGCCACACCGACTTCGGCGCTTTGCAGGACGCGCTCGGCGAGGGCAAGGGACGGGGGATCGGCTACTACATATTCGATCTCCTCAGCCTCGACGGCGAAGACCTGCAACGCAAGCCGCTGATCGAGCGCAAGCAACGCCTCGCGGAACTGCTGGCCGACCAGCCGCGGTCGGGCCCGCTCTTCTATTCGGACCACGTTGTCGGCCATGGCGGCGACATGCTGGCGCGAGTCTGCGGGATGGGGCTCGAGGGCATCGTCTCGAAGCGCGCCGACGGCCGCTATCGCTCGGACCGCAGCAAGAGCTGGCTCAAGTCGAAATGCGGCTTCGGCCAGGAGTTCATCATCATCGGCTGGCGGCCTTCCGAGGTGAAGACGCGGCCGTTTTCGTCTATCCTGCTGGCGGTGCGGGAAGGTGGGGAACTTTCATATCGGGGGCGAGTTGGCAGCGGATTCGGCGAACGCGAATTCGATGAACTCTGGCCCGAACTGAAGAAGCGCGCGGTCAAGCAACCGCCAGCGCCGGACGTGCCGGCCGACGTGCGGCGGCGGGCGCATTTCGTCAAGCCGGAACTCGTCGCCGAGATCGCCTTTCGCGGCTTCACCGACGAGGGCTCGATCCGGCAGGGGAGCTACAAGGGACTGCGCAAGGACAAGGCCGCACGGGAGATCGTGGCGGAAGTGCCGAAGGATAGCGATGCAATGGCAGAGGGTGACGGCAAGGCTGGGGCGGCCAAGGCCGCGGGACGCGGCAGCGCGATCGTGACGATCGACGACGCCCGCGACGACAAGGCGATCACCATCGAGGGGGTTCGGGTCACCCATCCGGACAAGGTGATCTTTCCCGGACAGGGGATCACCAAGCGTTCGCTGGCGGCCTATTTCCTCACCGTCGCCGAGCATATCCTGCCGCATGTCGCCGACCGGCCGCTGAGCCTGGTGCGCTGTCCCGACGGTGCGGACGGCGACTGCTTCTTCCAGAAGCACGCATCGCCGGGCTTCCCCAAGGCCTTCAAGCCGATCCGCATCAAGGAGAAGGCAGGGCAGCGACCTCTATCTCTATATCGAGGATGCACGGGGCCTGGTCGCCTGCGTCCAGATGGGGGCGCTCGAACTCCATATCTGGGGTTCGCACAACGAGACGATCGAGACTCCGGATCGCCTGGTTTTCGACCTCGACCCGGACGAGGGCATGGATTTCGCCGCGGTGCGCGAGGCGGCCCGCGACATGCGCGACAGGCTGCGCGGGCTTGGGCTCGAGACCTTCCCGATGGTCACCGGCGGCAAGGGCATCCACGTCGTCGCGCCGCTGACGCCGCGCTACGGCTGGGAGGAGGTCAAGACCTTCGCCGAGGCGCTGGCGCGGACGATAGCGGCGGACGAGCCGAAGAAATACCTGGCGGTGGCGACCAAGGCGAAGCGCACCGGGCGGATCTTCATCGACTATCTGCGCAACGGCCGCGGCGCGACGGCGATCACCCCCTTCTCGCCGCGCGCCCGCAAGGGCGCGCCAGTCGCCTGGCCGGTGACCTGGCAGGCGCTGTCGCGGTTGAAGGACGCCCACTCGGCCACGGTCGAGAATGCCGCGTCATTGCTGACGCGGCAGAAGTCCGATCCCTGGGAGGGGTATTTCGACGTCGACCAGGTCCTGCCGCTGGAGCGGCTCAAGGGCGGCTGAACGTCAGTTGGTGGTCGGCTTGGCCGGCTTGGCTGGCTTGGCCGGCTTTGGCTTCAGCGCAATGACGCTGACCATGTGCTTGCCGTCCTGCATGTCCCATGTCAGCGAAATCCTGACGCCGGGCTTCAGGCCGGGGTCCGTGAGGTCGGTCGGCAGGTAATAGACGATGTCC
Organism: uncultured Alphaproteobacteria bacterium; assembly: GCA_963812275.1. Classification (GTDB taxonomy): domain Bacteria; phylum Pseudomonadota; class Alphaproteobacteria; order Rhizobiales; family Kaistiaceae; genus Bauldia. The sequence continues at coordinate 21,768 of CAWEUQ010000027.1, forward strand.
GCGTTCTTCTTGCCGCGGAGATTGAGTTCGTGCTTGGCCGCGTCGTAGGATTTCACCTTTCCGACCACGTCCACGGGGGCGGCAAAGGCGGCGGTTGCGGTGGTGAGGACCGCGACAACTGCCGCCGACGCGAGAAGGCGCTTCATTCTGGAACTTCCTTTGCGAAAAACCGGCTGAGAATTTCCGCCGGTAGCCTGCAGATAAACTGACCCTTCACCCGGGAGGAATTCGGTTCCTCGGCGGGGAGAGTCTCTGTCCGGGTGCCGATTTTACCCGCGGCCGAAGCCGCACCCAAGCGAAAAAAAGATATTCCGGCGGTGGCACGAACCGTCGATTATTCGCCGCAATCGGTACCTAACGGCGGCAGGACGGTGCCTTGCATTTGTCCGTTTTCTATGAGAACATAAAGTGAACAAAGTCCGGGAACTCGTGCGGATCTCGCGCATCTGTGGATAAGCCGGGCCGGGGGCGACGCGACCCGACCGAAAGGCGTAGGCTGGACACGACATACACGCGACGCATTCCCGGGCGACGAGTCGGCGCCGGCGGCGATGCGCGGAAGCAGGAAAGGTCAAAGCGATGGCGGGCAGCGTCAACAAGGTCATTCTGATCGGCAATCTTGGCCGCGACCCCGAAGTGCGGCGGCTGAATTCCGGCGCGCCGGTGGTCAACCTGCGGATCGCAACTTCGGAATCGTGGCGCGACAAGAATACCGGCGAACGGCAGGAGCGCACCGAGTGGCATAACGTGGTGATCTTCAACGAAAACCTCGCCAAGGTCGCCGAGCAGTATCTGAAGAAGGGCTCGAAGGTCTACGTCGAAGGCTCCCTCCAGACCCGCAAATGGCAGGATCAGAGCGGGCAGGACCGCTACACGACCGAAGTCGTCATCCAGCGCTTCCGCGGCGAGCTGACCTTCCTCGACCGGCCGGGCGATAACGCAGGCGGCGAGCGCGGCAGCGACTTCGGCCGCTCAACGCCGATGGAGTCCGGCGGCGGCTCGGAGGGCGGGCGCTCCGGTGGCTCCTATGCCGAGGAACTGGACGACGAGATTCCGTTCTAGGCGCTTCGGGCAGCGCCGATGCCGGTCCTGCCGGATGTGCTCCGGCCGGGGCTTCGCATCGTCTTCTGCGGCACCGGCGCGGGCCGGCGGTCGGCGGAGGTCGGCGCCTATTACGCGATGCCCGGCAACCGCTTCTGGCCGACGCTGTACGCCGTCGGGCTGACGCCGCGGCAGCTTGAGCCGCGGGACTTTCCGAAGGTTGTCGATTACCGCATCGGACTGACCGACGTCGCCAAGGAGCATGTCGGCGCCGACAGCGAACTGGTGGTGAGCGAGGCCGACGTCAGGGCGCTCGAAACGCGTATCGCCAGGGTCGCGCCCGCGCTTCTCGCCTTCACCAGCAAGAAGGCGGCAAGCCTCGTCCTTCGCCGCCCGACCGGGCGGATCGCCTATGGCCTCCAGGAGAGCGGCCTCGGATCGACGCGTCTCTTCGTGCTGCCCTCGCCATCGGGGCTCGCCACAAGCTACTGGTCGATCGAGCCGTGGCGGGAGGCAGCCCGCCTGACCGGCGCTCGCGGGCGGTAGGACCCGCCGAACGTCAGGCGGCGTCGGCTTCGCGTTTTCGCTTCTCGCGCGCACGCCACAGAATCGGCACGACCATCGCCGCGAGCCGGCCGAGCAGGCTGAGTGTAATCCCGATAGCGACGATCAGGATCACCCGACCTTCGGTCCGACGCATGCGATCGGTGTTGGCGGTCAGGAGGTCCTGTTCGTTGCCGCGCATGGTGGCGATTTGTTCGCGGATCCGGTCCATCGTCTGCTTGCCGGCGTCGTCGGCGACGATGGCGCGGGCGGCGTCGAAACCGTCCTCCCGTCTGACCCGGATGGTCTCGTCGAGTTCGTCGAGCTTGTCCTGGATCAGCAAGCCGACCTTGTCGGCGGCGGTGAGCTGGGCGGGGTTCTCGCGGATCATTTCACGCAGGGCCGAGAAGTCGCTGTCGAACCGCCGGCGCGCGGTCTCGAAGGGTTCGAGATAGTCGTCCTCGCCGGTGATCAGGTAGCCGCGCTGCCCGGTCTCGAGATCCTGGAGGTCGAGCATCAGATCGTCGATGGCGGTGGTGACCTCGAGCGAATGCTGCACCATCTCGCGCGTCTGGGTGACGACGAGGTTGTAGCGATAGGTGATGTAGCCGCTGGCCAGCACCGCGACCACGATCGGCAGCAGGCTGAGCAGGGTCACCCAGGAAAAGAAACGCCGAAGGGTCTTCAGCACCTGCAATGCTTCGCTCGCGTTCGGGGCCGACGGCCGGCGCGCGGGCCGGTTGCCGCCACCGATCTGGCCTGTCGCAACTGTCGCGGTCGCCGTTGCGGCGGTCAACCTCCGCGGCAGAACCGCCGTCAGGACAGCGCCCGGGCGATCCCCGCTTGACAAGGCATGGGCCGGGCTCGAACCTTGCGCGCATCGATGCCGTTTGCCTTCCAGGCGCCGGCATCGGCAGGGAGATACGCCTTGGCGACGCGGATCGAAGCCTATCTCGAGCGGCTCTACGGGTTCGCCTATGCGCTGACCCAGGACCGCGACGCCGCGCGCGATCTGGTCCAGGAGTCGGCGCTGCGCGCGCTCGACGCCGGCCGGGCGCCGCGCGACGAGCCGGCCTATCGGGCGTGGCTGTTCCGCATCATGCGCAACGCTTTCATCGACAAATACCGGCGGTCCGGCAAGGAAGTCGGGCTCGATCCGGATTTCGACGATACCGACGACGCCGAGGCGGGCTGGTGCGGCGACCGGCGAATCATCGACGTGCTGACGGTGCGTTTCGCGGTCGCCAAGCTGCCCTCCGCCCAGCGCGAGATCATCGCCCTTGTCGATTTCAGCGGGCTCTCCTATCAGGAGGCCTCCGAGGTTCTGGGTGTGGCGCAGGGAACGGTGATGAGTCGGGTGTCGCGGGCGCGGAAGGCCCTGCTGGCGGTGATGGAGGCGGACAACGTCACGCCGATTTCCCGGGCGCGGAGCGGCAGACGATGACACGCGCCGCGCCGAGCTGGGAGAGTCTCAACGCCTATGTCGATGGGGAACTGGATGCCGCTGCGGCGGCGTCGGTGGCCGAAGCGGCCGGCAACGACCCCGCCGTCGCCGACCGGATCGCCTGCCTCTACCAGCTCAAGGGCGCGATGTCGGACGTGCTGCCCCCGCCACCGGCGGACCTCCGCGAGCTTGTCCGGAAGCCCTCCCGCCACCTGCGTGCCGGCGTGTTCACCGCGGCGGCGCTGGCGATTGTCGCCGTCGTCGTGGCGCTGCTCTGGGTGCCGGACAGACCGTCCGGGCAGATTCCGGAATCGACGCTCGCCGCGGCGCGGGCGATCCATGACGATTGGCTCGCCGAGGACAACGGCAGCCCGTCCGAAGCACCGCCATCGGTGGTGATGGCGGCGCTGTCGCAGTTCCGCCGGGTCCCGGTGATCCCGGACCTTTCCAGCGCCAAGCTGACCATCGAGCGGGTGACGGTGACCGAATCCGAGGATTCTCATCTCCTGCAAATCGGCTATCGCGGCAATCATGGCTGCCACCTCAGCCTGTTCGTCTTTGCCGGCGGCGGACTTCCGGAGAAAATGGTCGAGCAGAGTCAGGGACTGCAGCAGGCCTATGGCTGGCAGGTCGACCAGCTCGGCTATCTGCTCTTCGCCGTGGGGATGGATCGCGCCCGCCTCGCGTTCATTGCCAGGGAAGTCGAAGTCGCCACCCGATCGGGGGTTCCCTTCGACGACCAGACCCGGCAGGCACTCGCCGAAAGCAAGGCCAAAAGCGCCAGTTGCGTCGCCTGACCGGTCATCGGGAATAAAATCGGGACGCTCATCCGTTTCTTCCTTAATCGGCTTTCGATCGGGCGTCGGCGACGCCCGGCACGCGAGCGTCCGTCCAAGGGCGTCAATGGTGGAGGAAACAGCATGAGAGAGCGACTTTCGGCACGGGGACTGTCACGACGCGAATTCGGCCTTCTGGCGGGGGCTGCCGGGCTGAGCTTCGGCTTGTCGCCGGCTTCGATACGCGCCGCGCTCGCCGAGGACGCGCCGAACGCAGCGCAGATCATCGCAGGGAAGTCGCCCGATATGATCGTTCTCAACGCCCAGCTCGGCGTGATGGAGACGCCGCTCAAGCTGCTGCGCGAGCACGCCTACACGCCGAAGGACATCCTGTTCAACCGGCTGCATTTCGCCCATGAGGGCGATGCGAGCTGGTACGCCACGACCGAGGCGCCGGCCGCACCGCGGCGCGAGGACTGGCGCCTGAGGATCGATGGGCTGGTCGAGCGCCCGCGGACGCTCTCCATCGCCGATCTCGAGAAAATGGATCAGGTCACCCGGGTGATGGTGATCCAGTGCGCCGGCAACGGCCGGTCGTATTACGCGGCCAAGGAAAAGGTCGCCGGCGGCCAGTGGAAGAACGGCGGCATGGGCAACATCAAGTGGGAAGGCGTGCCGCTGAAGGCCTTCCTCGACGACCAGCAGGTGGTGCCGAGTCCTCTCGCCCACTGGCTGACGGCGGAAGGCTGGGACCAGCCGCCGACCTTCGAAGGGTCCGATTTCGCCAAGAGCTATCCTCTCGCCGCCCCGGGGCTCGACAACGCCATCATCGCCCTGAAGATGAACGGCGAGCCGATCCCGGCCGTTCACGGCGGGCCGGTGCGGCTGATCGTCCCCGGCTACTACGGCAACATGAACGTCAAGTTCCTGACGACGCTGCTCTTCGCCGCCGAACAGTCGCCGAGCGCCTTCCAGTCCGTCGGCTACAGGATGCCGCTCGGCCCGGTCGAGCCCGGCGAATTCGAGGCCAACGACTATACGATCTACAACAGCGTCCCGACCTATGGGCAGAAGATCAAGAGCGTCATCTTCTCGCCGCTGGCGGACGACGGCGCCAAGGCGGGCGAGGTCGAGATCTCCGGGGTCGCCTTCAACGACGGCGAGGCGGTGATCACCAGTGTCGAGGTGTCGGCCGACGGCGGCAGCACGTGGCAGGCCGCCACCATCAAGCCGGCGGAGAGCCCGTGGGCCTGGTACCACTGGTCGACCAAGGCGACGCTCAAGTCCGGGACCAACAAGCTGATGTGCCGCGCGACGGATGGGCTGGGCCGCACCCAGCCGCTCGACGGCCTGACCCGCTGGAACCCACGCGGTTATGAGTGGAACGGCATCGACGTCGTCGAGATCGCCGCCTGAATACGGGCCATGGAGGGCGCCCACGTGGCGCCCTCTACCCGTCCTTCCCGATATCCAATCTGACGGAGTTGCCTGACGTGCGACGGCTGGCCTGGCTTGTTTTCCTCGGCCTTCTCCCGGTTTCCGCCGCGAACGCAGCCGAGGACCGGTTCAACCTGCCGAAAGGGCCGGGTCGCGATCTGATCTATGGCCAATGCCGCACCTGCCACGATCTCCAGTCGGTGGTCGATTCCGCCGGCATTCCGCGCCGCGCCTGGAATGCCGTGCTCGACAACATGCGCGGGTTCGGGCTGCGGGTCAGCGACGACCAGCGGGCGAAGATCCTCGACTATCTGGCGACCTATCTCGGACCCGAGCCGCCGCCGGAGGCCCCGGTCGCAGGGACGCCGGCAGGCCCCGTCGACGGCGCTGTGGTGTTCGCGGACCAGTGCATCGGCTGTCATCAGGAGACCGGGAAGGGGACCCAGGATTTCCCGCCGCTCGCCGGCAACCACGACCTGTTCCTGGCGCAGGACTTTCCCCTGCGCGTCCTGCTGCACGGCATGACGGGGCCGATCACGGTCAATGGCATGGATTTCGACAATCAGATGCCGAACTTCGACTTCCTGTCCGACCAGGAAATCGCGGCCGTGGTCAATTACGTCCGCGGCAACTGGGGAAACGACAAGCTGGCGTCCGGCGTTGCGCCGGCGATGCCGGAGGACGTCGCGGCGCTACGCGACACGGCGATGACGCCGGACGAGGTCCACGCCTACCGCCAGTCGTTGCAATAGCCGCCTAAGTATCCTCTTCGCGGTCGAGGCGGTGCCGTTCCGCCGCCATCGATTGCTGGTGGCCGCGACGCGACTGAACCTCGATGAAGACGCGGCCGACGGTCGGGAACTGGTCCCGGATGGCGGTCTCCAGCGCCTGGATGGCTTCTTCCACCTTGCCGGCGGTGAGGTTGTCCTCGAAGTCGAGCGAGAGGGCGAGGAGGATGTCCTCCGGGCCGCGATGGAGGGTGCGGAGCTCGTTCATGCCGGCGACGGTCGGGGTGGCGAGCACGATGTTGCGGATCGTCTCGACGATCTCCGGGGCGGCCGCCTCGCCGATCAGGAGGCCCTTGGTCTCGATCGCCAGGAAGATCGCCGCGATCGCCAGAATGATGCCGATGCCGATCGAGGCGGCGCCGTCAGCCCAGGCGATGCCGTAGGTCGTCGACAAAAGGATACCGACAAAGGCGACGACAAGGCCGAGCATCGCGGCGGTGTCCTCGAAGAGCACGGTGAAGACCGTCGGATCCTTCGATTCGCGGACGGCGGCGATCAGGCCGACCTTGCCGCGCGCCTTGCCGAAGCTGCGGAAGGCGATCGTCCAGGCCGTACCCTCGAAGACGAAGGCCAGCGCCAGCACGACGTAGTTGATGAGCGGGCTTTCCATCGGATGGGGCTCGATGATCTTGGCGATGCCCTCGTAGAAGGAGACGCCGGAGCCGACGGCGAAGATCAGGATCGCGACGACGAATGCCCAGAAGTAGAGCTCGGCGCCGTAGCCGAAGGGATGACGGGCGTCGGCGGGTTTGGCGGCGCGGTGGAGGCCGTAGAGGAGAAGCCCCTGGTTGCCGGTGTCGACAAGGGAATGGATCCCTTCCGACATCATCGCCGACGAGCCGGTGAGTGCCGCGGCGACGAATTTCGTCGCGGCGATCAGGGCGTTGCCGGCAAGCGCGGCATAGATGACGATCTTCGAGCCGTGGGCGGCCATTCGGGTCCTCTATGGGTGGTTTCTCTGGCAGCGTGACCTAGATTTGTTTGCTGCGATCGATGCAACCATGGTTCAGGTCAATGCGCGGTGTCCGCCTCGGGTTTGTTCTCCTCGCTCTCACCATCATCCCTGCCGGGGCGGGCGAAGCCGATGTCGTCGACGTCGTCGCCACGCCGGAATCCGGCGGGACCTGGCGCTTCGACGTCACCGTACGCCATGACGACGCGGGATGGGACCATTATGCCGATGCCTGGGAGGTCCGTGGTCCCGACGGGACCATGCTCGGCACCCGGACGCTGCTTCATCCGCATGACAACGAGCAGCCCTTCACCCGCAGCCTGAGCGGGGTTGCGGTTCCCGACGGAGTCGACGAAGTCGAGATCGTCGCGCACGACAAGGTGCATGGCTATGGTGGCGCGACGGTGCGCGTCAGCCTGGCTGCCGGCGCACCCGAATGACCGGAGCTACGAACCGGCCGCCCTGGCGATTTCGGTCGCAAAGGTCTGCACGCCCTCGGCGATGAACTGGATCGAAAGCGCGGCGAGGATGACCCCGAGCAGTCGGCTTGCCACAATCCGACCAATGTCGCCGAGGATACGGTCGATCCTGTCGGACATCATCAGAGCCGCATAGATCAACCCCATAAGCACGATGATGACGGCGACCAGGATGACGAGATCGAGCCACGTGTCGCGATGGGTGGTGAGCAGGATGGTGGCCGAGATGGCGCCGGGGCCGGCCATCATCGGGATCGCCAGCGGAAAGACCGCAATCTTTGTCAGATTGCTGTCGTTGTCCGCGTCAGGGACCGGCGTTTGAGAGCCCTCGCCGGAACTGAACACCATGCGGAAGGCCGTGGCGAAAAGAAGGAGCCCGCCGGCAATCTCGAAAGCCTGGATGGTGATGCCGAAGAAATTGATGATGGCGTCGCCGAGAAGCGCAAAGGCGATCAGGATGGCGCCCGCGATTGTCACCGAGCGCAGCGCGACCCGGTTGCGCGACAGTGCCGACAGGCCGGCGGTGACGACGACGAAGAGCGGGATGATGCTGATCGGATCCGCTGTCACAAACAGCGTGACGAAAGCGTGAATGACCTTTTCGAGCATGTCGACCCCAGCGGAAACCCGTCGAAGGCGGATTGAATAACGGGATTTCGATGGTCGTTTCTACCGGAAAAGGATGAACCAGCCGTAGCCGACCCAGGGCGAGAACAGGCAACTGACACCAGCCGCTCCGTCCGCGGCGGGCGGCGCGCGAGATCAATTCCGTTTCGGGCGGGTGGCGCGCTCAGGACTTGCGCGTGGTGTGGTCCGCCCAGAAAAGCACCAGCGAGAAAACCACGAACGCGCCGACAACCCCGGCGACGAAGATGATCGAATCCGTTGGCATGGTCGCAACCCTCCTTTGCAGCCGGCCGGATTCTGCCCGGAGGGTCTCGCCTGGCTTTGATCGAGATCAAGATTGACGCGAGGGCCGTTCGCGGCCAGCGTCGCCCGACGGAAAGTCCGACGGGTAGAAAGAGGGGGGCACCTTGGAGATCGGTCTCTACACATTCGCCGACATCACGCCGGATCCCGAGAGCGGGGAGACGGTCGGCGTCGAGCAGCGCTATGCCGAGATCATGGCGGCCGTCAAACTCGCCGACGAGGCGGGGCTCTCGGTCTTCGGCTTCGGCGAGCATCACCGACTCGATATCGCGATCTCCTCGCCGGCGATCATGATGGCGGCCGCCGCCGCCGTGACCCGGCAGATCCGGTTGACCAGCGCGGTGACGATCCTGTCGACCCTCGATCCGGTCCGCGTGTTCGAGGATTTCGCCACGGTCGACCTGATTTCCGGCGGGCGGGCGGAATTGATCGCCGGGCGTGGCGCCTTCGTCGAGTCCTTCTCGCTTTTCGGCTACGACCTCGACGACTACAACGAGCTCTTCGCCGAGAAGCTCGATCTGCTTCTCAGGCTGGACGCCGGCGAGCGGGTGGCCTGGGAGGGGCGGTTCCGCCCGGCGCTCGAAGGCTCCGAGATATCGCCGCGGCCGGCACGGGGGCATCTGCCGATCTGGATCGGCACGGGCGGGAACGCCGAAAACGCGGCGGCGACAGCGCGGATGGGGCTGCCCCTGACGCTCGCCAATATCACGCTGCCGCCGGCAAACCTGGCGCCGCAGGTCGCCGACTACAAGCGAATCTGGGGCGAATCCGGCCACGATCCGAGCAAGCTGCGGGTGGCGCTCGCCGGGCACATGCATATCGCCGAGACGAGCCAGGCGGCGCTCGACTATTTCTATCCCCGCTACGCCCAGTATTTCCTCCTGCATGCGCCGCGCGAGAACTACGCCCGGCGGATTCCGCGCGAGGAATACGACAAGCGGGCGGCTCCGGACGGGCCGCTCTTCGTCGGCAGTCCGCAGGCGATCGTCGACAAGCTGCTGTGGGAGCACGAGCTGTTCGGCCATCAGCGCTATCTGGCGCAGATCGATATCGGAGGCTTGCCCTTCGCCAAGGTGGCGAAGACCATCGAATTGCTCGGCGAAAAGGTGCTGCCGGCAGTGAAGGACGCTGTCTAGGAGCGCCGTGCCTACCGGTAGAAGCTCGGGAACAGGAACAGGAACACGCTGAGGATTTCGAGGCGCCCCATGATCATGGCAACGGAGAGAATGACCTTCGCGGCGTCGGGGAGGGGCTCGAAGTTGCCGGAGGGACCGATGACGGTGCCGATGCCGGGGCCGACGTTGCTGACCGCCGTCGCGGCGGCCGAAAGCGCTGTATCCGTGTCGAGCCCGAGGACGGCGAGCAGGATGGCAATCGCGACGATCGTCGCGAGGTAGAGAAAGATAAAAACCGCTATGGAACCGACCTGTTCGTCGGAAACCAGCCGGCCGCCGTAGCGCAGCGGGACCACGGCGTGGGGGTGAATCGAGTGGCCGACGTGGCGCGCAACGACGCGGGAAGCCATCTGGAACCGGAAGATCTTCAGTCCGCCAGCGGTCGAGCCGGTACAGCCTCCGACGAAGGTCAGCGCAAAAAACCAGGCGGCGGCGAACGTGCCCCATCCCAGATAGTCGAGCGAGGCGAAGCCGGTGGTGGTGACGATCGAGACGATGTTGAAGGCCGACTCGGTCAGCGCCTGACCGACGCCGAGCGCCTGGCTCGCGACCAGCCATGCCGAAAACAGAACGACCGCGGCGGCGACGGTGAGCAGGAAAGCCTCGACCTGCGGGTCCATGCGCTCGCGGAGCGTGCCACGCTGCATGAAGCGGAGATAGGCGAGGAACGGCATCGCGGCGAGCAGCATGAAGACGACCGCGGCCCATTCGAGAGCGGGGCTGTGGAAGTAGCCGAAAGAGGCGTCGTGGGTCGAGAAGCCGCCGGTCGGCAGCGTGGTCAGCGCGTGGTTGAGGGCGTCGAAGGCATTCATGCCGAGGACGCGATAGACGAGGAGGCAGAGGACGGTGAGGCCGAAATAGATCTCGGCGACCGCGACCGCGATCGAGCGCGCCCGCGGCAGGCGCTTGTCGGAGCGATCGGAAAACTCGAGGCGGAAAAGCTGCATGCCGCCGATCTTGAGGAAGGGCAGGATGACGATGGCGAAGCCGATGATGCCCATGCCGCCGATCCACTGGCTGAGCGAGCGCCAGAGCAGGATCGAATGGGGCAGCTTGTCGAGGCCGGTCAGGACCGTCGCGCCCGTGGTGGTCAGACCGGAAACCGCCTCGAAATAGGCGTCGGCCAGCGAAAGATTGAGCGGCTCGGCGAGATAGGGAAGGGCGATGAAGAGTCGGGACCGCAAACCAGGCGAGAACGGTCAGCAGGGTCGCGTCGCGGAAGCGGAGTTCGAAGTCGCGCCCCATTGTCGAGAGGATGCAGGTGCCGCCGATACCGGCGGTGATGGCCGCGTCCTCGGCGAAGAGCGGCGCCAGGCCGTCGCCGGCAGTCAGCGAAAAGACGGCGACGCCGGCGGCTCCGACGGCGAGCGCCAGAAGAATCCAGCCGAGAGTGAGAATCGCCGGCCAGCCTTTGAGCATGCCCGAGTCCTGAATCGCCGCGGCGATGCTGGCCGCGGCGCGGGTGGTATCACAATGCCGTTGCGGCAACCAGCGCCGGCCGCGCGGCGCGACATCGCAAGCGCCGAAGACTCGCGCCGGGATTTCACTCGGCGGCGGAAGTGGCTAGAATGATGCGACCACAGCCCCCGCAGGAGTCGTAATGCCCAAATACGTCGTCATCATCGCCGCTCTTGTCGCATCGACCCTGATCGCCGTCGGCCCGCTGCTGGCGTATAACCAAAGCTACAATTCGCGAAGCCGCCAGAATCCGTGGGGATCCGACCTCGACACCAACCCCTGGAATTTCCCTAACTGCTTCGTGTGGAGCACAAAGCACCACAACTATTTCTGGCTCTGCGGGAAGCCGTATCCTCCGGGATTTGCCCATCCCTAGTCTGCCCTGACCGGCGTCTGCGCGGAGGGCTTCGGGAGCCGACGCCTCAAGCGGCGGCGGCCCGTGGCGGTTCCATCGTCGACAACTCGATGTCGACGGTGAGCGTCGAGGTCGCGCCATCGCGATCGGCGCGGACCTGGACCTTGCCGGGATCGACCGGAACATGCTTGCGGATCACGGCGAGGATTTCCTCGCGCAGCACCGCAATCAGATCCGGCCGGCCGGTCATGGCCCGCTCGTGGGCCAGGAGGACCTTAAGGCGGTCCCTGGCCACCGGCGCCGAGCGCCGCAGTTTGAAGAAACGCAAAATCATCAGGCTGCCCTCCGGAACAGGCCCCCAAACAAACTCTTCTTGACCGTCGGCACCGCCATGTCGACGCTTTCGCCCTTGATCCGCTTCGCGGCGTCGGCATAGGCGCGGGCGGAGTCGCTGGACGGATCGGCGAGCACCACCGGCAGCCCGATATTGGACGCCTTGAGGACCGACTGGCTCTCCGGAATGATGCCGATCAGCGGCAGCGACAGGATTTCCAGCACATCGTCGATCGCCAGCATGTCGCCGCGCGCGGCACGCACCGGATCGTAGCGGGTGATCAGCACGTGTTTCTCGATCACCTCGCCTTGTTCGGCCTTCATGGTGCGGGCGTCGAGGAGACCGATGATGCGGTCCGAATCGCGCACCGAGGAGACTTCCGGGTTGGTGACGACGATGGCCATGTCGGCGTGGCGCATGGCGAGAAGCGCGCCGCGCTCGATACCGGCCGGACTGTCGCAGATCACCCAGTCGAAGGCGCTGCGGAGCGAGCCGATGACGTCCTCGACGCCTTCCTCGGTCAACGCGTCCTTGTCTCGGGTCTGCGAGGCGGCGAGGAGGTGGAGGGTCTCGATCCGCTTGTCCCGGATCAGCGCCTGGGAGAGCTTGGCCTGACCCTGGATGACGTTGACGAAATCGTAGACGACACGGCGTTCGGCGCCGAGTACCAGATCGAGATTGCGCAGGCCGACATCAAAATCGACCAGAACCACCGAATCGCCCGTTTGCGCGAGCGCAGCACCGAGGGCGGCCGACGAGGTGGTCTTGCCAACGCCGCCCTTACCGGAAGTGACTGTGATTACCGTCCCCATCTTCGCCCCTGCTCCTTGTTAGTCGAGAATATCCGTCACGATCGCGTCGTTCTTCAGCCGGATCTGGACCGGCTTGCCGATCAGTTCCGGCGGACTCTGCTCCGCGGTCATGTAGTTGCCGTCGATCGAGACCAGTTCGGCCTGGAATTTCCGGCAGAAGATCAAGGCGCCCGGATTGCCGGTGGCGCCGGCGAGCGCGCGGCCCCGCAGCGTGCCGTAGACATGCACCGAGCCGCCGGCGATGACCTCGGCCCCGGACGACACCGAGCCGAGGACGATGACGTCGCCTTCGGGATGAAAGACCGACTGGCCCGAGCGGACCGGGCGGTCGACGATGGTGGAGCCCTTCGGCGCGGCGGCCGGACGGGCGGCTGCGCGCGGGGCGCTGCCTGGAAAATCGACGACCTTGCCCGATTCCTTGCCGCTGCCGAGCGGCGCGAGCGACGGATCGAGCCAGGCCGGATCGACGCCCTCGACCGCGATGACCCGGATGTTGCGGACCTTCAGCGCGTCGATGATCGCGTTGGTCTCGGCGCGGTCCGGCTCGAGGCGGGCGAGGTTGAGCACCACCGGGCGGTTGGCGAAGAAGGCGAGGGACTGCCGCGCGACCGCGTCGAGATCGGCGAGCCATCCGGCGACCGGCGGCATCGGCTCCAGCACGAAGGCGAGGAATGAGCGGCCGGCGAGGCGAATTCCAGAACTGGCGGCGAAGGCGAGTGACACGGCGTTAACCGGGGTTAATGAACGGTTACATGTTGTCGCCGCAACATGGTTAACGGGGGGTTAAGAGGGGCGCGGGATCGTCGGGTTTTGGCGATCTTTTCGCGGATGAGCCTGCCTCCGTGGGTTGTGATCGTGATCACTTCGCGCTTCGGGAAGTCCTGCTAGATGCGCGTCTCCTCTCGGGCGCCAATGGCGCGGCAACATTCCCCCACTCGCCCGGACAACCAAAAGGCATTCGACATGGCCACGTATCTTGGAGACAACAACGACAACAACTATTCCGGCCCCGAGCAAAAGCAGTACGGCTTCGGCGGCAACGACATCTTCGAAGCCGGCGTCGACGACAAATCTTACAGCCTCTACGGAGGGAGTGGCGCCGACGACCTTGAGGGCCTCAGCTTCGCCGATGATCTGCACGGCGGACGCGGGAGCGACGAACTTTTTGGTTACCTTGGCGACGACCACCTCTTTGGTGGCAAGGGTGGTGACGACCTTTGGGGCGAATCCGGTCACGACACCCTGACCGGTGGTCGGGGAAGAGATTCGTTCATCTACAGCAGCGATGGCCGCGACGATGCGAACTCGGACATGATCACCGATTTCAAGCACGGAACCGACCATTTCAATTTCGTCTTTTCCCAGTTCAGCGAGGCCGGGCAGGTCGGCGAACTCGCCAGGGAGAAGTTCTTCGTCGGCAAATCGGCTCACGACGCCGACGACCGCTTCATCTACAACCACCACAATGGCAGCCTTTACTTCGATCCGGACGGCCTCGACGGGCAGCACCAGATCCTTATCGCAGTCCTCGAGAACAAGGCGCACCTGAACCACCACGACATATTCCTCATCTGAGGTCTGAACGCTTCCGCCGGTTGAGGAGGTCAGCCAGCATGCGGTTGAGCCTCGCCCGTTGCTCGTCGTCCATCGCTTCGCCTGCCGCGGCCCGGCAGGCGAGGGCGGCGAGGCATTTGCGATTGCGGCGGCAACCCTTCCGCGGGCAATCGCGCCAGGACTCCGCCCATGCTGCGACCTTGGCGTGGACGACGCGGGCGAGTCGCTCGCGCTCGCGGACATGCCACGCCTGCCATTCGGCGGGGTCGGTGGGCGCCGGCTCGGGCTCATCCGGCGGGGATGGCGGCAGCGGCGGGCGACGCTTTCGGCGGTGCATGGCGGGGGTCCTTCAGTTCGGGGATGAGCGGTTGTGTAGGCACGAGGCACACTCCTTCGTTGCCGCGCCCGGGGCCAGCCGGGCCGGATTATGTTCTGTCCCTCGTGGGCACGCGGCTTCGCCGCTTTGCCCACCCTACTTTTTGTCCTTCCCGGTCCGGCCTCGCGGCCGTCCTCGCCTCTTCTTGTCCCTTCCCGGTCCGGCCTCGCGGCCGTCCTCGCCTCTTGTGTGCCCTCGGGAAAATCCGAGGGGTGGCGGGCGCTCGTCAAGCGTCCGACGGCCCCGGGAATAGGCTCCGGGGCGGAAATGGGCGCTCGCCGAGCGCCCGCCGCGGCGACTTGTGGCACTCCGCACCCGCGCTCCACCGGGCGGGCAGCCGCCGGGTTCAAGCCGACGGCGTCTCGCATCCGGGCCGGCGGCGGTGTGCCGTCGATCCGGATGGGCCCGCCCGCCTTAGGGTCAACCTGTGACAGCCGGTCGTAGTGCCGGCGGGCGGTTCACGCGGAGGCCTCCCGGTCCGGCGGGGTCCGATCCCCGGCCGAAGCAGGCGCCGCTCCTCCCTCCGCGGGCCGGCCGGTACCGGGCGCGCCCCTCGTGGGGGAGGACGCCCCCATTGTCAGGCCGGGCGGGAGAGGGGGGATAAGTTTATTTCGGGGGGAGTCGGCGACGAAAGTGCCGCGCCTCGTTCTGCACCGGCATCGGTTACTGGATCCCCTTCCCTCGGGCTTCGCCCTCGCCGGGGATGACATTGGGGCGGCCTTTGACGCGCCGGGGGACCTCGTCGGCTCAGGTCTTCGGCAGGCGTGAGATGCAGGACTGGAGGGTGGTCAGCACCCAGTCGACGCCGTCGAGGCCGAAGTGGAGGGAGCGCGTCGGCTCGCCCTTGACGCCGACGTAGAGGCGGGCGGCGCTCTGGAATGCGCGCCAGAGGGCGACATCCGTATCCGAGGTGAGCATGTAGTCGCCGATGGTGGGTCGCGACTTGAGGGCCATGGCCTTGCCGGCGTCGAAGGTGAGCAGCAGGTCGTAAGAACCGGCGGCGTCGAACGCGCCCGGCCAGAAGAAGACGTCGACGCCCATCGTATTGTCCGGCCGGGCGACGATCATCAGCGCATTGTAGGGCGAGGCGTTGAAGTCCTCGGGCGGGCGGTTGAGGGCGCGGCAGGCGCTCCCGCCGGCCATGACGGTCCAATGGCCGCGCTCGGCGTAGAAATACGGGGCCTCAGCGTGAGCGGCGGTGATCCCGACCACGGCTCGCGGCAAGGGCTGAGAAGGATTCGCATCGCCTGAGATCCCTGTTGCGGATCGCATGATGGCACCGATGCCGGCGCCGTGCAGTAGCGTCCGTCACAGCGTGGGCGCGCCGTGCCGGAGCCGGCCGCGCAATCGGCCGGTCGGAGCCGGACCGCGCGAATGCAGAGCCACGACAGAAGGCCCTATCTCTTTGCTGATTCTTCGTGCTTTCCGGGCTGAGCGTCCGGACAGTCTTCCCGAGCGGGTGCTAGCGCAGCGTCTTGCGGTACTCGTCCGCTGCGGCGTCCTTGACCTCGACGAGGTGGAAGACGAGGCGTTCGCCGTCGATGACGATGGTGATCTGTTCCTCGCCCGAGGAGACGATCTCGGCAGGGGTCGAGGCGGTCGCTTCCATGACGCGCATGCCCGAGGCGATCGAGAAGGCCGCCTCGTCGGTCTTCGCCAGCCGGCGGTCGCCCCAGGTGATGGTGAAGGACTGGCCGTTCAGCATGATCGCCATGTCTTCATCGACGGCGCCGAGGAGGTGGTCGCGGAGCTGGCGGACGGCGCGCCGGAAGGCGGCTTCGTCGCCTTTTGCGTCGGGGAGGATGAGGTCGGTGGCCATGCCCCTGTTATGGGCCCGCCGGGCGGCCAATCAAAGCAGGGGAATGAGCAGCAGGGAAAGAATTGCGATGACGACGAGGCCGCCAAGCAGCCAGAACAGCATATGCTTTTCGAAATGACGGGTCTGGAAGGCGATTTCGACGTCCTCGGCCGGCGTGACGAAAACCGCGTAGTCGATGTCGGTGGCGCGCTTGGTGAGGGTCTGCTCCGGCGCGAGGGGGCTGAATTCGGGCTTTCGCCAGAACATCCCGCGGCGGCGAACGACCTCGACGGTTCCCTCCGGCCAGTCATATCCGGAGACGGCCTGGGCCGTGAATTGCACCTTCTGGGGGATGCTGTCGGCATAGATGTGGAGGATCTTGGTCCTCACGCCCGCCCGTGCGATCAGCCGCTTCATGGCGCCCCTGTTCCCGATGTTGCCGGGGGTCTGACCCGGTCTGTGCTCAGGTGCTTGAAAAGTAACAGGAATTCAACTCCATTCCCAGCCGGTCCGCATCTTGTAACTTTGCCGGCGAATGCCTAGGTTCCGCTTAGGTTTTTCACTGATTCCCGAGCACCCCAATTGGCTGATCAAACACCGCCCCATACGCCGGACGAACCCGGCGAGGGGATGACGCCCGGCATCGAATTCGTCTCGATCACCGACGAGATGCGGCGAAGCTATCTCGACTACGCGATGAGCGTCATCGTCAGCCGCGCGCTGCCGGACGCCCGCGACGGCCTCAAGCCGGTCCACCGCCGCATCCTCTACTCGATGCACGAGTCGGGCTACGACTGGAACAAACCCTACAAGAAGTCGTCGCGCGCCGTCGGCGATGTCATGGGTAAATACCATCCCCATGGCGATCAGGCGATCTACGACGCGCTGGTGCGGCTCGCCCAGGACTTCTCGATGCGGCTGCCGCTGATCGACGGCCAGGGCAATTTCGGCTCGGTCGACGGCGATCCGCCGGCGGCGATGCGGTACACCGAGGTCCGGCTCGCCAAGGTCGCCCATTCGCTGCTCGAGGATATCGACAAGGACACCGTCGATTTCCGGGAAAACTACGACGGCTCCGAGACCGAGCCGGTGGTGCTGCCGGCGCGCTACCCGAACCTTCTCGTCAACGGCGCCGGCGGCATCGCCGTCGGCATGGCGACCAACATCCCGCCGCATAATCTCGGCGAGATCATCGACGCGACGATAGCGCTGATGGACGACCCCGGCATCGATCTCGAACGGCTGATGGAGATCGTCCCCGGTCCGGATTTCCCGACCGGCGGCATCATCCTCGGCCGGGCCGGCATCCGCTCGGCCTACGAGACGGCGCGCGGCTCGGTGCTGATGCGCGGGCGGGCGACCTTCGAGACGGTCCGCAAGGAGCGCGAAGCGATCGTCATCACCGAGATTCCCTATCAGGTGAACAAGGCGACGATGATCGAGAAGATCGCCGATCTGGTCCGCGAGAAGCGGATCGAGGGCATCTCCGACATCCGCGACGAATCCGACCGCGACGGGATGCGGGTGGTGATCGAGCTGAAGCGCGACGCCGTCGCCGACGTGGTGCTCAACCAGGTCTACCGCTTCTCGCCGCTGCAGACCTCCTTCGGCTGCAACATGGTGGCGCTGAACGGCGGCCGGCCCGAGCAGATGACGCTGAAGGACATGCTCCAGGCCTTCGTGTCCTTCCGCGAGGACGTGATCAGCCGGCGGACGCGCTTCCTGCTCGGCAAGGCGCGGGACCGCGCCCATGTCCTGGTCGGGCTCGCCATCGCCGTCGCCCATATCGACGAGGTCATCCGCGTCATCCGCTCGTCCAAGGACGCGGCGACGGCGCGCGAGGAACTGATGAGCCGCGACTGGCCGGCGGAGGACGTCGCGTCGCTGCTGATGCTGATCGACGATCCGCGCCACCGCATCGCCGAGGACCGCACCTACCGGCTCTCGGACGCGCAGGCGCGGGCGATCCTCGAGTTGCGCCTCGCCCGGCTGACGGCACTCGGCCGCGAGGAGATCAACGAAGAGCTGGAAAAGATCGCGCTCGAAATCACCGACTATCTCGACATCCTGCGCTCGCGGGTCAGGGTCCAGACCATCGTCAAGGACGAGCTCGCCGCGATCCGCGACGAATTCGCCACGCCGCGCAAGACCGAGATCGTCGACGGCGGCGCCGAACTCGACGACGAGGACCTGATCCAGCGCGAGGACATGGTGGTGACCGTCACCCATTCCGGCTGGATCAAGCGGGTGGCGCTCGACACCTATCGCGCCCAGCGCCGCGGCGGCAAGGGCCGCACCGGCATGGCGATGAAGGACGAGGATTTCGTCAATCGCGTCTTCGTCGCCAATACCCATACGCCGGTGCTGTTCTTCTCCTCGCGCGGCATCGTCTACAAGGAAAAGGTCTGGCGGCTGCCGCTGGCTTCGCCGACCTCGCGCGGCAAGGCGCTGATCAACCTCTTGCCGCTGGAACGCGGCGAGCGGATCACCTCGATCCTGCCGCTGCCGGAGGACGAGGAGAGCTGGGCGGCGCTCGACGTGATGTTCGCGACGACCAGCGGACGGGTGCGGCGGAACAAGCTCTCCGACTTCGTCCAGGTCAATCGCAACGGCAAGATCGCGATGAAGCTCGACGAGGGCGACGGCATCGTCGGCGTGCAGCTTGCCACCGAAAAGCATGACGTGCTGCTGACCACCGCGCTCGGCCAGTGCATCCGCTTCCCGGTCAACGAGGTGCGGGTGTTCAAGGGGCGCGATTCGACCGGCGTGCGCGGTATCGCGCTCGGCGAGGGCAATCGGGTCATCTCGATGGCGATCCTCCTCCATTTCGACGCCGATGGCGCCGAACGGGCGGCTTACCTGAAGATGAGCCGGGCGGTGCGTGGCGAAGGCGAGCCGGAGGCCGGCGAAACGGTCGTCGAGACGACGGCGGATGGCGAGACGGAAGACGAGGGACTGGCCGCCGGCGAACTCTCCCAGGACCGCTATGCGGAGATGAGCGCGGCCGAGCAGTTCATCCTGACCGTATCCGAGAACGGCTACGGCAAGCGGACCTCGTCCTTCGAGTACCGGACCACCGGCCGCGGCGGCAAGGGCATCGTCGCCATGGTGGTCAACGAGCGGAACGGCCCGCTGGTCGCCTCCTTCCCGGTCGAGGCCAACGACCAGATCATGCTGGTGTCGAATGGCGGGCAGATCATCCGCATGCCGATCGACGGCATCCGCATCGTCGGCCGCGGCACGCAAGGCGTCATCGTCTTCGATACCGCCGAGGACGAGACGGTGGTTTCGGTCGAGCATCTCGGCGAGGATGAGGAAGAGGACGACGAGACCGGCGAAGCCGGCGAGCCGGGGGCTGTCTAGCGGCGGTTTCGCGGGCGGCTCCGGTCCGAAGCAAGTCGGAGGGAAGCCAATGGAACGTCGCGATTTCATCAAATCCGGGCTGGCGCTCGTCACGGGCGCCGCCGGAGCCCTGCTGCTTCCCGGCGCGAGCTTTCGCGATCCTTCGCCCCGTCTCGCCGGCCGGCTTGCAGCGACTTGCCCGTCAGCTCCGCGGGACGCTGGTCGTGCCGGGCGACGCCAGCTACGGGATGGTCAGCCAGGTGGCGAACGCGCAGTTCGCCGACGTCCATCCGGCCGCGATCGTCATCGTCGCCGACGAGGGCGACGTCGCCAGCGCCGTTGCCTTCGCCCGCGAGGAACATCTGGATTTTGTCATCCGCAACGGTGGCCACAGCTTCGCCGGCTATTCGACCACGCCGGGCATCGTCATCGATGTCCGCTCGCTGACGACCGTTCGCGCCGATCCGCAGCGCGCCATGGTGACAGTCGGGGCGGGCATGACGAACCTGCCGCTTTACGAGGCGCTGTGGCCGCACAAGATGGTGGTTCCCGGCGGAACCTGCCCGACGGTCGGC
Source organism: uncultured Alphaproteobacteria bacterium (assembly GCA_963812275.1). Taxonomy (GTDB): domain Bacteria; phylum Pseudomonadota; class Alphaproteobacteria; order Rhizobiales; family Kaistiaceae; genus Bauldia. The sequence goes on from CAWEUQ010000027.1 coordinate 41,937, forward strand.
ATCAGCGGGCTTGCGCTCGGCGGCGGATTCGGGCGGCTGTCGCCGCTGCACGGGCTGACCTGCGATAACCTGCTCGGCGTGCGGATGGTCCTGGCGGATGGCCGGATCGTCTCGGCCGACGAGACGGAGAACCCCGACCTCTACTGGGCCTGCCGCGGCGGCGGCGGCGGCAATTTCGGGGTCGTGACCGAGCTGACCTTCCGCCTCCAGCCGGTCGACAAGCCCTTCACCGAGATCCAATACACCTTCGACCGGGCGGCGGTGCTGCCGGTGCTCAGGGCCTGGCAGCACTGGATCCAGTCGTTTCCGCGCGAGGGACACAGCGAGCTTCAGGTCGTGACCGGCGCGCCGACGGCCGACGGCGGGGTCACGCTCGACGCCAATTTCACCTTCTCCGGCGATGCCGATCGCGCCAAGGCGATCGCCGACGAACTGCCCAAGGCCGCGGGCGCCAAGCCGATCGCGACCAAGGCGACGACGGGCGGCTATGTCTCGACCGAGCGCGACTGGATATGCGCCGGGCTGAGGCCGGACGAATGCATGCTCGAAGGACTGACCCCGCACGGCAAGCTGTCCCGCTCCGGCATCTATATCGAGTCGGATTTCGTCTTCGAGCCCTGGCCCGACGAAGGCCTCGAACCGATCATCGAGGCCATCGATCGTCGCCAGGCCGACCGCCGGTTCACGCCGGAAGACTTCCAGGCCAGCGCCCAGGTCGGCAAGTTCCTGCTGGAATCCTGCGGCGGGGCGATCAACGACACCGCGCCCGACGCGACCGCCTTCCCGCATCGCGGCATGCAGTATCTGGCCCAGTACCAGTCCCGCTGGCTGCCGGGATCCGACCCGTCGGTCGCCGAGGCGAATGTCGCCTGGACGCGGGCCATGTACGAATCGGTCGCTGCTCACCGCTCTGGGGCGAGCTACTCGAACTATACCGACCCCAATCTTGCCGACTGGCAGGAGGCCTATTACGGCGCCAACTTCGCTCGGCTGAGGCAGGTCAAGACGAAATTCGACCCCGAGAACGTCTTCCGGTTCCCGCAGTCGATTCCGCCGGCATAGGTAAGCCGTCTCGCGGTTGTGCTCGCAAAAAAAAGAGCCGCCGGTTGGGGCGCCGGCGGCTCAAGCGAGGTCTTGGGAAAGCTTGGGAGGTAGAAAGGCGTCTTTCGTGCTTCGGAAAGTCTAGTTCGAAGCGGTCAGTGTGACCGGGACACGGGCGAGGACCGAAAGCTGGTCGCCGCGTGATTCGACCGTCACGTAATGGACATTCGCGGGGGCCTGCCCGGCGACGGCCAGGCGGTCGCTTTTGGCTGCCACGGTTGGGGCGCCGGCGTCGTAGATCGCGGCGCCTGCGAAGGCGACCGCGACGGTCGCCGCCAAGCTGGTCGCTACAATCGTCGTATGGATCCAGATATTCATCTCATCTCTCCTGGCGGAACCTGGCCTCTTGGTGTCGGACTATCTGCTCAACCGACTGAACCGTGGCCTATCGCTCCGTTCATCTCGTGTTCAGCTTCGTTGCGTCGTTCGGCTGCGCCTACTGAAAGGCGGTCTCGAAACGATCGGCGAGGGCGACCTTGGCCGCGGTCGGAACCGCCGTTTCCGCAGCGGCAACGTTGTCAGGCGAGACGTAACGCACGTCATTGGCCCGGCCCTGGAGGCATTCGGCGGGGATCATCGGCCAGGCAGCGTTCTGGCAGGTGGCGTTGATGTTGGTTTCCTTGGTCTCGCCGCGAAGAGTCGCACCGGTGATGCCAAGCGCGACGGTCGCCGAGAAGGCGACTGCTACGACGATCTGGCGGATCCTGGTGTTCATCTTTCCCTTCCTTCCTTGCCTTGCCGGGTTCGTCTCCGGCCACGTGCAAACAACGGGTATGAGGGGAAGATAGTTCCGCTCTCTTCGATCCACAGTGACCGACGTCACTAAAAGGGTGTGATCCCGGTCACAGGTGTAAGTATTGGAAAGATAAAATCTAAAAAGAGCGGATCGGAGACCTGCTGTCAGGTCTCTTCGCCCCCTCGACGAAGAGGGAACGCCTTGCCCGCCCCGGCGGTTCCCGGTAGTAAGCCGGTCACCCTCGATGCGGCATCGCCGAAACCGACGCGACCATGACCCGAACCGCGCTTTATCCCGGCACTTTCGACCCGATTACCAATGGTCACCTCGACATCCTGTCGGCGGCCTTGACGATTGCGGACCGGGTCGTCGTCGCGATCGGTGTGCACCCGTCGAAGACGACGATGTTTTCGCTCGGCGAGCGCGAGGCGATGATCGCCGATGTGATCGGCGCGATGCCCAAGGGCGAGGGCGCCCGCGTGGCAGTCTCGTCGTTCAGCGGTCTGACGGTGACGGCGGCGCAGGAAGCCGGCGCCGCCATCCTTGTCCGCGGGCTCCGGAACGCCGCCGACTTCGACTATGAAATGCAGATGGCCGCGACCAACGCCGTGCTGGCGCCCGAGATCAAGACCATCTTCCTGCCGTCGTCACCGACGACCCGCCACATCACCGCCACGCTTGTTCGGCAGATCGCCCGCATGGGCGGCGACGTCTCGCCATTCGTGCCAGCGGCGATCGTCCAGAGACTGAAGAACAAGGCCGAGCGTCCGGCTTCCTGAAATCGACTCCATTGCCGCTGGGATAGTCATGCCGCTGGCCAAGACCTGTCTGCTCACATTCGTGTTTCTGGCCGCCGCCGCAGCCGTGCCGGCCCAGGCGACGGAGACGGTGTCCTGCGCCGGCACCGACGAGCCCGAAGTCAGCGTCGAGATGAATTTCGGCACCGGACTGCCGGCCGACCGGCCGAACTGGGTCCGTGTCGCGACGCCGGACGGCGAGTGGAGCACGCTGGCTGATCGACGCAGGTGACGCCGGTTTCGCTCTATCAATCCTTCGACGACGGCCGGTCACTATCGATCGACCTTGCCGACGAGGCCGTCGAATCCCTTGTCATTTCCATCCGCCTCCTGCGTGGGGAGGAGGGCGACCGAACCGTCCGCGTCGGCTATCTGCGCCTTGTCGGACAATCCATCCATCCCATCATTTGCGATTTTGGTGATTCAGAATGATCAAACACATGACGGCCGCCCTGGCGGCCTTGTTCCTGCTGCTGCCCGCGGTTTCGCAGGCCCAGCCGCTCGATCCCGACAACACGCTGATCATGCAGCTCGAAGGCGGCGACGTGACCATACGGCTCCGGCCGGATCTCGCGCCGAACCACGTCGCGCAGGTCAAGACGCTGACCCGCCAGGGGTTCTATGACGGCACGCCGTTTCATCGGGTGATCGACGGCTTCATGGCGCAGGGCGGCGATCCGACCGGCACCGGCACCGGCGGCTCGAACCTCCCCGACCTCAAGGCCGAATTCACCAACACCAATTTCGGACGCGGCACGATCGGCGCCGCCCGCACCTCCGACCCGGATTCGGCCAATTCGCAATTCTTCATCTGCTTCCAGGATTGCTCGTTCCTCAACGGCCAGTACACGGTCTGGGGCGAGGTGGTCGACGGCATGGAGCTGGTCGACAAGCTGAAGCGCGGCGAGCCGGTCGAGAATCCCGACCGCATCATCACCATGCGGGTCGCCGGCGACACCAACTAGACCGAAATCCACGAACACCGAAGAGGAGGGCCGAATGGCTGAAGGACAAGACCCGGAAAACACCCTGGTCATGGAGACGACGCAGGGGACCACCGTGATCGAACTGCGACCCGACCTGGCGCCCGGTCATGTCGCGCGGATCAAGGAACTGGCGCGCCAGGGTTTCTATGACGGCGTCGTCTTCCACCGGGTGATCGAGGGCTTCATGGCCCAGACCGGCGACCCGACCGGCACCGGGATGGGCGGCTCCGGCAAGCACCTCGCGGCCGAGTTCAACGCCGAACCGCATGTCCGCGGCACCTGTTCGATGGCCCGGGCCAGCGACCCCAACTCCGCCGACAGCCAGTTCTTCATCTGCTTCGGCGATGCAGGCTTTCTCAACGGCGAATACACCGTCTGGGGCAAGGTGACCGAGGGGATGGAAAACATCGACAAGATCAAGCGCGGCGAGCCGGTGGCAAATCCCGACAAGATCGTGTCGATGAAGGTCGCCGCCGACGCGGCGTAGCCTTTTTCGCGTGCTTCGCGGCCTTGCGGCCCGCGAAGCACGCCGCGCGCCCGCCGCAACGTCAACGGCTCGGCAACCCCGGCTATGGTATGCTTCGCGCAGAATAGCGGGAGCTGAAGAATCATGTCCGACAGGCAATCAAAGCAGAGCGACAGTGACGATCCGCGCGGCGCAGGCGCCTGGATCGCGGCCCTGATCCTGATCGGGGTCGGCCTGATCTTCCTGTTCCAGAACATGGGCTACGCCATCCCGGGGAACTGGTGGGCGCTGTTCATCCTGATTCCGGCCGCCTACGCCCTGGCCGGCGCCTGGAAGGCCTATGAGCGGAACGGCCGCCGGTTCGGTTCGGCGGTCGTCGGGCCGCTGATCACCGGCATCGTGCTGGTGGCGCTGACGCTGATGTTCCTGTTCGACCTCGACGTCGACTGGAACGTCATCTGGCCGGCGGTGCTGATCGTCATCGGTGTCCTGGCGCTCGGGCGCGCCTATTCCCGCCGCTAACGCGCCTTCCGTGCGGGTCGACCTTTTCGATTTCGAGTTGCCGGAGGAGAGCATCGCGCTCCGTCCGGTCGCCCCGCGCGACGCGGCGCGATTGCTGGTGGTGACGCCGGGGGAGGGACTGGCCGACCGCCACGTCCGCGACCTGCCGGACCTCCTGCGGCCCGGCGACGTGCTGGTGGTCAACGATACCAGGGTGATTCCGGCCGAATTGCGCGGCGAGCGCATCCGCGGGGCGAATGTCACGCCGGTTGCCGTGACGCTCTACGAGCGGGCCGGCGGCGCACGGTGGCGGGCCTTCGCCCGGCCGGCGCGGCGGCTGGCGGTCGGCGACCGGCTGCGCTTCGGCGCGGCGGCGGACAATGCCTGCCTCGTCGCCGGGCTCGACGCGACCGTCGAGGAGAAAGGCGAGGGGGGCGACGTGGCGCTGCGCTTCGACCTCGCCGGGCCGGTTCTCGACGAGGCGATCCACGCGATCGGCCACATGCCGCTGCCGCCCTATATCGCGGGACGCCGGCCGGAGGACGCCAGCGACCGGACCGACTACCAGACGATCTATGCGCGGGAGGAGGGCGCGGTCGCGGCGCCGACGGCGGGGCTGCATTTCACCGACGACCTCGTCGCGCGGCTCGCGGCCGGCGGAATCGCCCTCAAGCGGGTGACGCTGCATGTCGGGCCGGGGACGTTCCTGCCGGTCAAGGCCGAGGACACGGCCGACCACCGGATGCACGCCGAATGGGGCACGGTAAACGCCGAGGTGGCGGCCGAACTGAACCGCGCCCGCGCCGCCGGCGGCCGGATCGTCGCGGTCGGCACCACGTCGCTCAGGCTGCTCGAAAGCGCCGCCGGCGACGATGGCCGGATCCATGCCTTCGCCGACGAAACCGCGATCTTCATCACCCCCGGCTATCGCTTCAAGGCGGTGGATCTGCTGATGACCAATTTCCACCTGCCGCGCTCGACCCTGTTCATGCTGGTCTCGGCTTTCTCGGGACGCGAGACGATGGTCGCGGCTTACCGGCACGCGATCGATACCGGCTACGCTTCTATTCCTATGGCGATGCCAGCCTGCTCTATCCGGAGACGCGTGCGGTGAACGATTTCGCCATGACAATCGCGGCGACCGACGGCGCGGCGCGGACCGGCGAACTGACCACGGCGCGCGGCGTGATCCGGACGCCGGCCTTCATGCCGGTGGGCACGGCCGGAACGGTCAAGGCGATGTATCCGGAGCAGGTGCGGGCGCTCGGCGCCGACATCATCCTCGGCAATACCTATCACCTGATGCTGCGGCCGGGGGCCGAGCGGGTGGCGGGGCTCGGCGGGCTTGCATGTCTTCGCCAACTGGCCGCACCCGATCCTCACCGATTCCGGCGGCTTCCAGGTCATGTCGCTGTCCGGGCTGCGCAAGCTCGACGAGGACGGCGTCACCTTCCAGTCGCATCTCGACGGGTCGACCCATCGCCTGACCCCGGAGCGATCGCTGGAGATCCAGGGGCTGCTCGACGCGGATATCCGCATGCAGCTCGACGAATGCGTGCGGCTGCCGGCGTCGCGCGAGGAGGTCGACCGGGCGATGCGGCTGTCGCTGCGCTGGGCGGAGCGCTCGAAGGCCGCCTTCGGGGCGACGAAGGAGCGGGCGCTGTTCGGCATCGTCCAGGGCGGCGACCAGCCGGACCTGCGCGTCGAGTCGGCCGAGGCGCTGGCGAGGATCGGCTTCGACGGCTATGCGATCGGCGGCCTGGCGGTCGGCGAGCCGCAGGATGTGATGCTGGCGATGCTCGACACCACGGTGCCGGCGCTTCCCGACGACCGTCCGCGCTACCTGATGGGCGTCGGCCAGCCGGACGACATCGTCGAGGCGGTCGCGCGCGGCGTCGACATGTTCGACTGCGTGCTGCCGACCCGGGCGGGCCGCCACGGCGTCGCCTATACCCGCTTCGGCAAGCTCAACATGAAGAACGCCCGGCATGCCGACGACCGCCGGCCGCTCGACGAGACCATGGACTGGGCGCCGGCCCGCGACTATTCGCGGGCCTATCTCCATCACCTGATCAAGTCGGGCGAACTGCTTGGCGGGATGCTGCTCTCCTGGAACAACCTCGCCTATTACCAGCACCTGATGGCCGGCATCCGGGCGGCAATCGCCGCGGGACGCTACGAGGACTTCGCGGCCGAGACCAAGGACGGCTGGGCGCGCGGCGATCTGCCGCCGCTTCAACTGACGACGGCGCCAGACGGAAAACGCCCGGCGCATGGGCCGGACGTTTCTCGGCAACGGGGAGGATTGCGTTCCGCCGCAGCCGGGTTACGGCGCGGACAACAGGGATTTTGGCGGTTTGGTTCCGGAGATTTTTTTTGTGCGACGGCTGGAACCAGAAGCATCCGGAGGCGTTACAGACTGCAGTAGGCACGGAGAAGATTTCAGTGACGCCCGGCTACAATTCTTCTCGATCATTGTCGTCCTTATTCTCTTCGGTGCGGTGCCAGCCTGGCCATATTCCCGGTCGTGGGGCTACGGCCCCTCCGGTATCGTCGGGGTCATCCTGGTGGTGGTCATAATCTTGTTGGTCGTCGGGGCGCTGTAACCGACCTGTAACGGCGTCTCCGCTACCTGAGGTCGGGCACGCACCGGCAGAGGGATTGAAAGTGGCTTGCCACAGAGAAAGATAGTCCGGCGCCGCCGGATCGCCACAGCAATGATCACAGTGGTGGGCCTCGGTCTCACCGCCGTCGGCGGGTGGTTTGTCTACAATTCCTATCAGCGGCTGCGTGACGAACAGGCGGCCGCTCGCATCGACACGGCCGCCACCGCGGTCCGGGTGGCGCTCGACCGCGTCTCGATTTCCGTGCGCGCCGTGCGAGGCCTTTACGCGGCCGATATGGTGACGGAGGACGAATTCGAACGCTTCGCCTCGCCGCTTGCCGCCAACGAGGTGCTTCGCGGCATCGGATTCCTGCGCCGCGTCGGCCGAGCCGACCGCGAGCGGTACGAGACCCGGTTCAATGCCGAGCCGGCAAAGTCGCTCGGCATCTGGGAAAACGGGCCGGACGGGAAGCCGATGCGGTCCGCGGATCGGGCCTATTCATTTCGTCGTCGAAGCCGCCTATCTGCCGGGGGAGGCCAACCCGCCCTACGGTTTCGATGCGGCGTCCGAACCGATCCGTGACGAAGCCATCAACCGGGCGATCGGCGAGTTCCAGATGGTCGTCAGTGGTGTGACGAAACTCCTGGTTTCGAACGAAGACGGCGTCGTATTCTATTTGCCGGCGGTCGATCGAAGCGGCCAGGTGATTGGCGTCGCCTTCGCGTCGGTGACCGTCGAGGACCTTGCCCGTTTTGCCCAGAGGACCAGCGGCATCCGGGGCATCTCACTGACAATCGGGAATCCGGTGACGCTTGCCAAGGGCGCGCAGGACAAGGGCGCCGACGAGGCGGACGTCTCGAATCAGCGGACGTTTTCCTTCGGCGGCCGAAGCTGGACCGTCGCGGTCACGGACAACCCGTCGAGCGCCTCGACGGTGATGTGGTGGGCCGTGCTGTTGATCGTCGGCGCCGGCGTGGCGTCGACGTTGGCCGCGATCGGCTATGTGGCAAATCGCTCGAAGACAATGCAGATCGCCGAGGCGCGGGCGCAGCTGCGTGGCATGCTCGACGGCATCGGACCGTTGGCGTGGCTGCTCGGCCCCGAAGGCAAGGTGATCAATGCCAACCGCGCGGCGGTGGAGATTCTCCACCATAGCGAGGACGAGATGATCAATCGGCCGCTGTGGAATCTTCCGCTCGAATTCGACGAGCCGGAGGAGGCGGCCCGAGTTCGCCAGGCGATTGCCACGGCGCGGAACGGCGAAGATGCCCGCTTCGATTTCACCATCGAGATCGACGACGAGGCGAAGGTCTTCGACCTGTGGGTGCGTCCGCTCGCGCCCAACGACGCGCGCACGCACAATCTCGTGGCAACCGCCGTCGACGTCACCGATCGCCACGAAGCGCAGGAAATCCAGCGGCTGCTGATGCGCGAGCTCGATCACCGGATGAAGAACACACTGCAGGTCATCCAGGCGATCATCCGCAGGACGGCGAAGACCCAGCAATCGGTTCCGCTGTTCGAGCACTCGCTTCTCGGGCGGATCCAGACCATGTCGCGGGCGCATGAGCTGCTCGCCGGCGAACGCTGGCTGGGCGCCGATATCGACACGGTGATCCGGCAGGAGGCGGGGAGCTTCGACGTCGGCGGGGTCATCCGGATCGGCGGACCACGGCTGCGGCTCGGCCCGAAGGCGGCGTTGTCCTTCGCGCTGGTGATTCACGAGCTCGGGACCAACGCGTCGAAATACGGCGCATTGTCGGTCCCGACCGGGCGCGTCGAAATCAACTGGTCGATCTCGCGGATCGACGATCAGCTATGGATGATCCTGAAATGGCAGGAATCGGGCGGCCCGCCGGTCAAGCCGCCGGAAGATCGCGGATTCGGTTCGATGCTGATCGAGCGCAGCATCGCCTATGAACTCGGCGGCGACGCGCGGCTGGAATTCCTCGAAGGCGGATTGCTTTGCGAAATCCGCGCGCCGCTCCAGACCATCCGTCCGTTCGTCAAAGACCGAAGCCAGGGAAAAGTCACAGCGTGAAGCCATGCCGGATCCAGACGTGAACCTTTCGATCTTCGTCCTCGAGGATGAATTCATCATCGCCGACGAGATCGCCTCGATTCTCGAGGATGCGGGACATTCGGTCATCGGGCCGACCGCGACGGTCGATGACGCGCTTGCAGCGCCTGAAGGACGGAGCGAGGCCGGACGCGGCGATCATCGACGCCAATATCCGCGGCGACTCGAGCCTGCCGGTCGCGCAGGCGCTGCGCGCGCTGAACGTGCCCTTCTGCCTTTGCACCGGCTATCGGTCGAACGACCTGGCGGCCGAATTCGGCGAGGTCGCCATTGTCCAGAAGCCGGTCAGCCCGGCCGCGATCCTGTCGACGATCCGCACCCTGCTCGGCGGGTAGCCGGACCGACCTAGATGTAGGGGCGATTCCGTTCCGGCTCGCCGTCCCAATGCGCCAGTTCCGAAAGGGCCTCGCGATCGAGCAGGCGGAGCGTGCGATCCTGCCACGAAATCAGCTGCTTCCGCGCCAGGCGATTGACCGTGCGGTTGGTGTGGACGAGCGACAGACCGAGGGTGTCGGCGAGATGCTGCTGGGTCAGCGGAAACTTGACCGTGGAGCCGCGGGTCATGCCGCGACTTTCGGCCCGGTGGAAAAGGAAGAGCAGGAGGAAGGCGGTTCTCTCCTCGGCGGTGCGCTGGCCGAGATTGAGCAGGTGCTCGTCGAGCACCTGTTCCTCGCGCGAGGCGAGCCAGGTCACGTCGAAGGCGAGCTCGGGATGGTTCTGGTACAGCTGCCAGAGCCGCTCGCGTTCGAAGACGCACAGGAACATATCCGTGAGGGCTTCGACCGAATGCTCCATCTTGTCCATGATGGCGCCCTGGAGGCCGACGAGATCCCCCGGCATCAGGATGTTGAGGATCTGACGGTTACCGTTCTCGAGCAGCTTGTAGCGGAATCCCCAGCCGCTGAGGACGGTGAGGAGGTGGGCGCTGTGGCTGCCCTCCGCCATGATCGTCGTGCCGGCCTCGGCGGCGAGCTCGCCGGTCTTGAAGCGGGAGACGAATTCGAGCTCGTCAGGCGTAAACGGCCGGAACAGCTCCAGTTCCTTGAGCGGACAGCGTTCGCACGGGTACTGGCGGGAGCGCGTTTGGGGATTGGGGGCCATCGGGTCCTCGGCGGGTGAAGCATTTTACACGAGGAAAGCGCTCCCGGCGACGCGAAGCGCGAGGCGCATCCCGAGCACGCGGAGAAAATCGGCGCTACGTCATTTGATAACGACAGCCCGGTGCTGACGTGGGAAGGCTCGACGATGTTAAGCGTCGGAGAATCCACAATGCCCCGAACCGCTGCCGGACCCCTGTCCGGGCTATCGGTTCTTATTGTCGAAGACGAATTCCTTATCGCCGTCGAAGCGCAACGAATTGCCGAGGAAGCCGGGGCCGCCTTTGCTTTTCCAGTGAATTCCGTCCAGTCGGCTTTGGAACACATCTTAAATCGGCAGGTTGATGTCGTGGTGCTCGACATGCGCCTCGGTAACGATGACAGTGGCGGCCTGATGAAGGAACTGGCCGACCGCAGGATTCCTTACGTCATCGCCAGCGGCCTCGCCATGGATCACGACGGTTCGGCCGTGGTGCTGATGAAGCCCTACCGGGACATCGACCTGATCGAGGCGGTTCTTTCGACATTGGCCGCGCGCTGACCGCCCGGATCCCGGTCCTGCCTCCGGCGGTCGGTGCCCGGGGCTTTTCCATTTTCTCAGCGCTTTTGCTAAGGGATCGGAACGAAATGCCCGGCCCGACGGTTGGACCGGTGAAGTGCGTCCGTCCGAAAGCAAAATTGTGCCCCGTGAACGACAGGGTCTCGGCAGTCACATCGAGAAGGCGTTGGCGATTCTGAGCGGGACGCCGATCAGCTTTTCCTATCAGGATGCCAAGCTGCGTTATGTCTGGTTCGAAAACGCGCCCGTGGAATGGGCGGCGGAACAGGCGATCGGCGGAACGGACAGCGATCTTTTCGCCGACGGAGCGGCTCCCGGCCTGGCCGCGGCGAAGGCCGATGTCATTCGCGAGGGGGTCTCCCGGAAGCACGAACTGGCGCTCGACCATCCCGAAGGCCAACGTTTCTACGACATCTTTCTGCAACCGGATTGCGACGAGTCCGGCGCGATCGTCGGCGTCCTGTCGTCGATCGTCGACGTTTCGGAGCGGCGACGGTCCGAAGCCATCCGCCAGACCCTGCTGCGGGAGGTCACCCACAGGTCGAAGAACCTTCTGGCGATCGTCATGAGCCTGGCCGCCCAGACGTCGCGAACGGCGCGTTCGACCGATGATTTTCTCGAGCGGTTCAACGGGCGTCTCCAATCGATGTCGCGGTCGCAGGATCTGGTGACCGAGGCGAACTGGCGGGGCGCCAGACTGAGCGAACTGGTCGCCACCCAGGTCGAATCCTTTGCCGCGGGGGGACGGGAGCAGGTCACGCTCGAGGGCCGGGACACTTACCTGAAGCCGAACGCGGCGCTCTATGTCGGGCTGGCCTTCCACGAACTGGCGGTGAATTCCGTCCAGGCTGGCGCGCTCGGATCCCCCGACGGCCGGGTCAGCGTTTCGGTCAACCGGCTGCCGGGCTTCAACTCCAGCGAATCGAAATCGACCGAGCCGGCGCTGGCGCTGGCATGGCGGGAGAGCGGCGCCGGAGGCATCGCGGTGCCCGACAAGTCCGAGTTCGGCTATGTCCTGCTGTCGCGGCTGGTGCCGGCCGCCGTCGGGGGCGCGGCCGAACTTTCGACCAGTGCCGACGGGCTGCTCTACTCGCTGACCCTGCTCCGCCGGGAGATCGAGTGACAGAGGCTCCGCCTCCGGTCGCATCCCTGTTGCCGCCGCGGTTATTCGCTCCGATTTCGGAACGGATACCGGCACGGCGCGTTTCCTCTTCGTCCAATGTTTCACATCACATCAGAGGAGACAGCCATGAATTGGGATCAGATCAAAGGAAACTGGAAGCAGACCAAGGGCGAAGTCCAGAAGCAGTGGGGCAAGCTCACCAACGACGATCTCGACGTCGTCGAGGGCGAACGCACCAAGCTCGCCGGTCGCCTCCAGGAGCGCTATGGCTATGCCAAGGAGCAGGCCAACAAGGAAATCGATAGCTGGCTGAACCGCGGCGCCTAGCCGATCGGACGACTGCAAACGACGACGGGGCTGGCACAAACCAGCCCCGTTCGTGACAGGCGGGCAACGACGTCCGCGAGGTCAGGTCGTTGCCGCGGCGTGTCCGCTTCGCGCCTTGCGGTCGAAGAAGAGGGCCTGGCTCAGAACCGCCGACACCATCGACGGCTGGAACGGCTTGACGATCAGAAAGGTCGGCTCGGGTCGATCGCCGGTCAGGAAGCGTTCCGGATAGGCGGTGATGAAGATGGCGGGGACCTCGAAGGACTGAAGCAGTTCGTTGACCGCGTCGAGGCCCGAGCTCTCGTCGGCGAGGCGGATATCGGCAAGGATCAGCCCCGGCCGCCTGGCCTTGGCCAGGGTAATCGCCTCGTCATGGGTGCGTGCGATTCCGGTCACCCGGTGGCCGAGGCCCTCGACAAGGTTCTCCAGCTCCATCGCGATCACCGGTTCGTCCTCGATGATCATGACGTCGCTGGCGATATCCTGCGCGAGTTCGCGTCCGGATTCGTCGATGAGGTCGCGGAGCTCGCTGGTATCGACGCCGAGGATCGTCGCCGCTTCGTCATCGGTGAAGCCCTCGAGGGCGACGAGAAGAAACGCCTGCCTCGGCAGCGGCGTCAGCCGGGTCAGGCGTTTTTCGGCGGGAGCGCCGTCATCGACGGTCTCGGCGTCGTTGACCGCCAGTGAATTCCAGATACGGGCGAAGGCGCGATAGAGGCCGACTTTCGGGCCGGGCGCCTCATCGAGAACGGAGGAATCCTCGACAAGCGCCTCGAGGGTGGCGGCGACGTATGCATCGCCGGAGGCCTGATCGCCGGTGAGGGCGCGGGCGTAGCGGCGAAGGAACGGGATATGGGAAGCGACGGCCTGTGACCCGGACACGTTGATATCTCCTTGAACTATGATGCGTAGGCTCGATCCAGGATCGACACGGAATGACGTCGACACATTGCGAAAAACAATTGCCGTATCGATGAAACCATTTCGCGCGCCAAACGTTCCACCTCGACTGGGCGTCGGAACAGGTTTTCGGACGTTAGAGGGCTGAAGATGACATGAAGGACCGGAAATCTTCCGTTCGTGATGGAAAATTGAAACCAGAAGCAACCCCGCCGAACACCGCGAAACTTGGAAGAGACATCCAGGCGAAGATTGGTGAGCAATTGCGCGCGATGTATGGCGACGTGGTCGATCAGGGCGTTCCGGACCGGTTCCTCGATCTGTTGAACCAGATCGACGCCCCCCACGATGGCGACAAGTCCGAGACGTCCGAATGAAGCTGGATCCGGCGATCCGCGACCAGATGCTGTCGGCGATCCCCAACTTGCGGGCCTTCGCCTATTCGCTGTGCGGCAAAGCCGACCGGGCCGACGACCTCGTCCAGGAAACGCTGATGCGGGCGATCGACAAGATCGACCATTTCACCCCCGGAACCAATCTCAACGCCTGGCTCTTCACCATTCTGCGCAATCACTTCCGCTCCGAGTTCCGGAAGCGCCGACGCGAGGTGGAAGACGTCGATGGCAAGCATGCCGACCGCCTGGTCTCCCAGCCCAACCAGATCGGACGGGTGGAATTCGAGGAATTGCGCCAAGCGCTTGCGACGTTGCCCGAGTCCCAGCGGGAAGCGCTGATCCTCGTCGGCGCCTCCGGCTTTTCCTACGAGGAAGCCGCGGAGATCAGCGGCTGCGCGGTCGGGACGGTGAAAAGCCGGGTGAACCGCGCGCGGGCCCGGCTGGCCGAATTGCTCTCGGTCGAGACGGCCGAGATCGGGGCCGATGAGCAAATGAAAGCCCTCAGCGCCATCGCCGACGTCGCGCGGTAGCCCGGCCGGCCGGGCCGACCGAACCGGCGCGCCGAGCGGGATGACCCCGTTCCGCCTCAGGCGAGGTTGCCGTTGTCCTCGACCAGCCTGCAGCCGTTGATCTTCCAGCTTCCATCCGGCTGCTGCTCCATCGAATAGATCGCGACCCAGTTCCTGCCGTCCGGGCCAGTGAGAAACACGCGCTGGACCGGGCCCTGCGGAGTCTGGAGAATCTCGCCAAAGACAACCGACCGTGGCCGATAGACCGGCGGATAGCCGCTGCGGACCATGGCCATGAAGCCGTCGACGGTCGGGAAAAGCCCCTGGATCATCGGCGAGGCATAGCTGTAGGCGGTGTCGCCGTCGTCGCGCTGAAAGGCGCCGAGCTGGCTCTCGATGATGGTGCGGATGCTGTCGCGATCGGCGTCGGCCATCTGGGCGCTTGCCGGACGCAGGCCGGCGAATCCGAAAACGACGAGAATCACGAAGAAGGCGTGTCTGGTCCGGCTGGTCATGACGGTTCCCTCCATGCTGTCAATTCCAATACGGACGAATCCGGCCTTTGGTTTCGCCGCGCAATGAAAAGATTGCGGAGCGCGGGCGACGCACACTTGACCGGAACCGCACCGGCCAGCCATATGAGGCCACAAGAGCGCGTAGCTCAGCTGGTAGAGCAACTGACTTTTAATCAGTAGGTCCAGGGTTCGAGCCCCTGCGCGCTCACCAAAAAAATCAATGACTTATCAGACATATTGAGTGTCGTATATGCGGTGGATTTCCATCCAGCAATCACATAGCAATCACGCGGATTGAGCAGGGCCTCGACGACTCGTCGAGCGACCATGCTGGTTCTGTCGGAAAAGAGCGGTGGAGTCCCAGACCGTTCTGCCTGACCCCACCTACCCGGCACCACCCCCTAACCAACGGGTCCCATCTGGGGACTCCTTCATACTAATCCGCTCGAACGATTACCGTGCTCCGTGTCGGCGATAAGACCACTCGGACCTATGGGGGTCAGCCGTGCCTGTCCCGACCGGTTAGGAATTGAGGCGTCGAAAGACCCCTGCTGCATCTCCCCGCTCATGACGGGCGAGGTCTGCCAAAGAGAGGGCGTTAGCGGTCCTCTGAGGAGGCTGCGGCTCCAGTAAGCGACCCCACCTAGGAGGGTCCCATCCGGGTTCTCCTACGTATTGATCTCGTCGAACGACCACAGCGTTCCGATCCTGCGCGAAGAAGCCCGGATATCCCTTATTCCGTAGGACAGGTACGTCACCCCCTGGGCGGTATTGATACCGATCAATGAAGAGGCAACCGCGATCATGATCATCGACCGTAGGCTGGGATGACGGGTGTTTCGGTTATCGGGAGATTATTGAGGAGGAACAATCCCATGATCCGGTCCCTCTTGATCGCTGGTACGGTGCTTCTCGGGCTGACAGGCACGGCCTTAGCCGACACCGCTTTCACTAACGGGGTCTTCGTCAACATTCGTTCAGGACCCGGGACAAAGTACTCCGTAATCTGTCTTGCATGGCCCGGCGTTCGGTTCACGGTGTCCGACTGCGGCAAGAACTGGTGTGCGGCAGATTATCTGGGCAAGAAGGGCTGGATTTCGGCCCACCACATTACGATTTAGCAGTAGCTGTTGGACGAAGGGGCGACCAAAACCGGCAGCAGGGTATTGAGCGGGCGGCGTTTTTGTCGAGCTGTCTAAGTTCTGCTCATCGCAGTGCTTGTTTGCACCAACTAAATCGGTAGCTCCATCGTTCCATCTGGCACACAAGGTCGTTCTCGCTGTCCTTGCCCACCTTCTAGTGTGACGTTTGTTGCAATTGTTTTCTGGACAAGAGTGACAAGTTCTACTCTATTCTTCGGATAGACGACTTGGCAGAAGCTCGACAATCCCACCATGGAGGATTAACATGGCTAGATACAACGCTTTCGTAGCTACGGACATTGTTGGCAGTGACACAGATCAATTACCAATTCCTGTTACCGCCTTTCCGTGGGGATTAAATGCCTATACAGCGGTCTATCCTTCGACATATTACGTATTTAATACTGATTCAACTGGCATAAACCTCGATTCATTTACACAATTCGAGTTTAAAATCGGATTTCTTCCTGGCGAGGGAGGCGTTCACGGCGTGTGGAAGGCAGATTCTGGGGATGCATACGCGGCCCCGAGCTTATTTACAATGCTCTTCACACCCGGGCCGAATCCTGGCTTCACAGCTACGACTACTGAAAAAGTATTTCAGTTTTTATTTTCATTCGATGACAAGATTCATGGATCTGAGTTCGACGATAAGCTTTGCGGCTGGGCGGACGATGATTATCTGTGGGGAAACGGAGGAGACAACGATTTCTATTATGGCAAAGGAATGGATAGAGACAAAATAATGGATTTTTCTAAAGATAATGATGATCTTTATTTTGACAACGACATCGCCAGCACTTTTAAGCAACTGAAAAAGATGGCGAAATACAACACAAACAAGGATTTCACCAAAATCAAAGCCGGTGATGGTGACGTACTAAAGGTATACGGCATCGATACCAAGGTTGAACTCAAGTCGGTGGTCCATTTCGACGACTTCACTGACTTTGCGTAGGCGTCGACGCTTTTAAGCCAGCTTCACGGGATCGGATTGCTCTCGGCGATCTTCGCCGGATCGCCGGTCTGAATCGGAGCGCCGCTCCCCGTTGTTTCGCATTTCCTTATGTGTCGTCTGTCCCTGGGATCGTCTGTCTTTCCCGGACCGTCTGTCTTTGCCGGATCGCCTCTCATCGACTGTGCGCTTGTCATCGTCTCCCACGGCACCACTCCTCGTATTAGGGATCGTCATATTTATTCAAGGCAATCAATGATTTACCTAAGAGAAAATCGAGTTAGACCGAGAATAATTATGATCAATATGAAAATCGCGAAGTATCCAAATAGCGTTGATTGTCTCATGCATGTCGATGCGACAGAGTAAGCGTCCAAGTCATAAAACAAGGAGCATAGGCCGGCTCCGAGACTACCAAATATCTTGTCCATTTCCGTCATTCCCCAAGGATCAGACAAACCCAAAGGATCGACTGTCTCGCTCAAGAAGCCCCCATTATGACCAGATAAGACCTTCAATCAGGTTGCAGCCATTTAGAAAAATGTCGGTTTACGAGTTAGTTTCTGTTGGGCAAAAACAACGGACTGGCTCAGACTGATCGGGCGGGGTGCCAGCCTGGGCCTCGCCGTTGTTCGCGATGTGCCCCATGGCTCGGCAACTTCATCGGATTGGGACAATCATCGGGGCCTCACCTGGGTTGACGCCGAGGACGTAAAGCGCACGGGTCCGATGAGGTTCCCGACGGTCGCCGTCCCAGGCGGGGTTGTCCCGAAACATCGTGTTATCAGATCGCTCCCAGTCCGCCTCATTCAAATACTTGTAGAACGAGAACCGGATACCCGATTCCTTATGACGCACTTCGCGCTTTTCAAGATCGACGTCAAAATCTTCGCGTGAAAAGGGAGTCATTTGGTGCCCTCCATCGGGACCCGCGCATTATGATCCAATTGGTCCCTACCACCAAGGTTGACGGTCGCTCGGCCCACGCGCTATTCGCCGAAGCCGAGAGGTGCCGGGACGGGCCGCGACCTGCAAAAGCCTCCCCAGCGAGGGGCGAGGAAGTCCTGGTTCCCCGGGTACTCGCGACTGGTCGGAAGCCCCCAAGCGCTCAGATCAAATCGCCCACTTCGTTGACTTCACCGAAGCACTTGCGGCATCGGCCCCTTTTTTCCGCCATCGCGAAGAGGGGCAGCTCCGTCACCGCCAGCAAGCCACAGAGCGTCTTCAGCCGACCCTGCTGGAGGCGACCGCGGTGCGGCGGCGCGAGGTGAATACGTGGGTCGCTAAGCGCGTGGACCGGGATCGGGCGTTTCGGTGTCGGCATTGTTCGGCGGATACTCGTTGAGGATCAGAAATAACCAGATCATGCCCTCGTCGACCGGTCCGGGCGGGACGTTCGACATCGTCACGCGCCAGGGCCTGTTCATGTTTCGCCCGCTCAAGCCGGGCGGGATCACCAAGGCATTAGCTCTGAGCAGCAACGGATTTGTCGAACTCTTGCGTTGCATGTAGCCTCGTGAGAACGGCGGTGCAAAAGTCTTCCACGGGAATCCCGGTTCAAAGTCGACGGCCCAGGGATGTATGCTCGCTCGCCTCGATCGAGCCAGGCCACCGATTGAGCGGTTCATCGGTGGTTCCGCCGTCCGAACGCAGCCTTGGTGGCGTTGTACTGCGAGTCAGTATTGACGTAGCGGCAAGGAGACAAGGTCATGCCGAAGCAAGCAGGTCGAGGTCTTGGACGGGACGGGCGGCGGTCGTTGATCCCCGCGGCGAGCGCGTTCGCAGTCGGCGCCCTAGCGTTGGTCTGGACGACGATACCGGCTGCGGCGTTGGAAAAGAAAACGGTGCTCGATGGGATGGCGGATTGCATGACATGGTGCGAGAAACACAACCCACCGGGTAACTCGCGCAACGCCTGCAAGAATCAGTGCCGGAAGTATTGGTACTGCAACGGCAAGGATGCGGCGACGTATACGCTGAATTGCAAATTCTATTCGAGCGGCAGCGCGACGATCCAGACGAACCCGCAGACGACCCCCCTGGGCTCGACAACGTTGAGCCCCGCTGGCCCGCAACTGCAACGGACGCCGAAGTAGCTGCACGACGCGGGCCGCCCAGCTTGTCGAGAAGGAAGCTGAACGGAATCCGAGTTAGGCAGAACGGGCCGGCAGAGGAGGCGGCCCGAGGTTGCCCCGGTCACACGCGAGCGGCGACCACGCCGAGACGCCGGCGGCCTTGGCCCGCATCCGTCCGGTCCAGCGGGTGGTCTCGCCCGGTGGCGGGCCAAGCGCAAGATCGATGACGCGCCGAACCGTTTCCGCCAGCAGCGGCGCCTTGCCGGGCGGCCTCGTCTTGTCGCGCAGCAGCCCGTCGACGCCCTCCTCGAGCCCCTGCGCGCTCACCAACATATCAATCATTTTCGATGTCTGGTGTGCTTCGGGATGCATGCCCGTTCAGGGTGCAGTCTCTGTCTGCAAAGAATCCGCAACACGCGTCACGCCGTTTCCAAAGTCAGGGCGCGAGCGCGGCTGACGAAATCCAATCACGTCTTCATCGGATCGGCGAGCAACTGTCGCCGACGACGAGCGCCGGCTGGAAGACCACTGTCCGGCCCGCAGCGTCGACGGTGCCCCGCATCCGGTCGACGAGCATGCGCAGCGCCTCGTTGGTCATTTCAAGCACCGGGTGCTCGGTGCGGGTCAGTCGCGGCTTGATGCCGCCGATGCCGGCGATGTTGTCGGTCGAGGCGACCGAAATATCTTCCGGGCAGCGCAGGCCAAGATCGGAAATGGCGCGCATCACGCCGAGCGCCATCACGCCGTTGGCGACGTAGAGGGCGCTTGGCCGGTCGGACCGCTGCAGAAGATCGCGGGCGACCGAATAGGCGACGTCCTCGCGAAACGCGCCGGAGCGGACATGATCCGGCCGGGGCTCGAGTCCGCGGGCCTGCATCGCCATCAGCATCCCGTCATATCGCCCGCGCCCGGTCGACAAGTGCAGCGGGCCGGTGATCGAGCCGATGCGGGTGTGGCCGAGGTCGAGAAGATAGCTGGTCGCCCGTTCGCCGGCCGAGCGGTTGTCGATGGAAACCGTATCGAGGCCCGGATCGTCGACGGAGCGGCCGAGGAGAACGACCGGAGCGCCCTCGCGCAGCATGCCGCCGCCATAGTCCTCGGCACCGCTCACCGGGACGATCACCGCGCCATCGCAGCCGAGGGCGCGAATGCGATCGATGACACGCTTCTCGGTATCCGGGTTCTCGTCGCTGTTGAAGACAACGACGGCATAACCCCAGGCGGCCGCGGCGGCTTCGGCCGCCCAGACGATGCGGGCGTAAAAGGGATTGGCGAGATCCGCCACCGCCAGGGCGATGAGCTGCGTCCGGCCGTGCTTGAGATTGCGCGCGACCTGCGACGGCGCGTAGCGGAGATCGCTGACCGCCTTGAGGACGCGCTGGCGCAGATCCGCGCTGACATAGGCGGAGTCGTTGATCACCGCTGAAACGGTCGCCGTCGAAACGCCAGCGGCCCTGGCTACGTCGCGAATTGTGGTCATCGGCACCTGTGGCGAAACGGTTAGCCAATGTGGCCAATCGCTTGATGGCTGTCCAGAGCCATTCTATCAAGATTTCTGCTTGCGATTCCCGGTCTAATCCGCAAATGTAGCGAAACGGTTAGCTGGCGCCCCAACCCGGGCGCCGACCGAGCCAGGGAGGGTAACTCACATGAAAACGCTTTCGCGCGGCATCCTTGCCGCTGCCTTGGTCGTGGCCGCCGGCGCGGCGGCGGCGGAGGACAAGCCGGTGATCGGCATCGTCTCGATCAGCGCCACAGAAGCCAACAATGCCCGCTACATCGAGGGCGCCAAGAAGGCCGCCGGCGAGTTGGGTTTCGAGGTCAATGTCGTCGACGCGGCCGGCAGCGCCGACCAGGCGAACGCAGCCATCCAGAACTTCGCCCAGATCGGCGCCTACGGCATCGTCGACATGGTGTTTCCGTGGTCGTCGATCGCCGCCGGCCTCGACGCCGCGAAGAACGCCGGAATCCCGGTCGTGACCTGGGGCGGCGGTCTCGGCGGTTCGGTCGCCGCGACCAACGGCTCCGGCGGCCCGATGGTGGTGCCGGTCAACGCGCTGATGCTGAAGAACATGGACGGCAAGGGCGCGATCCTCGAGCTCACCTATCACACCGGCGAGGTCTGCCGGAACCGCGAGGTCGAACTCGACAAGGCGCTCGAGGCCTATCCCGACATCGAGGTCACCAAGAACGAGGTCCGCATCCCGGGCTACTTCGAGGACGGCGCGCAATACGCCAACGCGTGGCTCGCCAGCCACCCGGCCGGCGACCAGACGCTCGCGATCTGGGGCTGCTGGGACGACCCGGCGATCGGCGCCATCGGTTCGCTGCGCTCGCAGGGCCGGGACGATGTCGGCGTCTATGGCGTCAACGGCAACGCCCAGGCGCTGGAGAACATCAAGAACGGCCACATGACCGCGACCGCCTGGCAGGATAGCTTCACCGAAGGGTACAACATGGTGAAGATGCTGAAGGAGATCAAAGAGGCGGGCGACGCCTGGGAGCCCAAGGCCGCCGAAGTGCCGGCCGTGCTGGTGACCCAGGAGACCGTCGATGCCTTCCTCAGCGAGCATCCGGAAGCCATCAACTAGGCTGGAAGCTTGAACGAACCGAATGCGCTCGATACGCAGAGACGAATGGGGGCGGAAACGTCCCCATTCGTCGTCGCGCGGAACATCACCAAGAGTTTCGGCGGCGCCCAGGCGCTGAAAGGCGTCTCGCTCGACATCTTGCCGGGCGAGGTGCACGGCCTGGTGGGCGCCAACGGCGCCGGCAAATCGACCCTGATCAAGATCCTCGCCGGCCTCGTCCGTCCGGACGGCGGCAGCCTGGAGATCGACGGCAAGCCGGTCGCGATCGAGACGCCGCATCAGGCGAGCGAACTGGGGATGACCTTCATCCACCAGGAGCTCGCCTTCATCCCCGGCATGACCGTTCTCCAGAACATCATGCTCGGCATTCCCAAGCCGACGCGGTTCGGGATGGTCGACTGGCGGGCGATCGAACGCGAGGTTGCGCCGATCGCCACCCGGGTCGGCATCACGGCGCCGCTCGGCGCCAGCGTCAAGGGCCTTTCGACGGCCGAGAACTGGCTGGTCAACATCTGCCGGGCGCTGGTGCGCAAGGCGCGGCTGATCGTGATGGACGAACCGACGGCCTCGCTGTCGGCCAGCGAGGCCGAGAAGCTGTTCGCCATCGTCCGCGACCTGTCGGATACGGGCGTGGCGGTGCTCTACGTCTCCCACCGGCTCGACGAGATCCTCGACCTCTGCGACCGGGTCACCGTCTTCCGCGACGGCCAGTCGGTCGAGGAACTGGCCGGCGACGATCTCACCCGCCAGGGGCTGGTCGAGGCGATCGTCGGCGGCGTGCCGCTCCCCCACACGCCGACGCGTCACGCGACCGCGGGCAGAAAGGTCGTGCTCAGCGTCACGGGCCTTACCCGGGCGCCGCGCGTACGCGGCATCAGCTTCGACCTCCACGAGGGCGAGGTGCTCGGCCTCGGCGGCCTGGTCGGCGCCGGGCGAACCGAACTGGTGCATCTCATCTACGGCGCCGACGCCTCCGACAGCGGGACGATGACGCTCGACGGCAAGCCTTTCGCTCCGCGCACGCCGCATGCCGCGGTCAAGGCGGGGCTGGGCCTCGTGCCGGAGGAGCGGCGCGCCGAGGGGCTGATCCTTACCAAGAGCCTCGCCTTCAACGTCAGCCTCGCCAACCTCCGTCGCATCATCATGAGCCCGATGCTGCCGCTGGTGAGCTCGCGGGCCCGGACCAACCTCGCCCTCGATACGATCCGGGCGCTGTCGATCAAGACGGAGGGACCGGACTCGCCGGTCGGCCGTCTCAGCGGCGGCAACCAGCAGAAGGTGGTGATCGGCCGCTGGCTGCAGCGCGCGCCGCGGGTCCTGATCCTCGACGAGCCGACGCGCGGCGTCGACGTCGGCGCCCGCGGCGAGATCCACCGGCTGATCCGCAATCTTGCCGGGAAGGGGCAAGCCATCGTCGTCGTCTCCTCCGAACCGGACGAACTGCCGGACGTCTGCGACCGGGTGCTGGTGATGGCCGAGGGGCGCATCGTGCGCGAACTCGCCGGCGAGGCGGTTTCGCGCAGCGCCATCGTCGAGGCGAGCTACGCCGAAGACCCACACAACGAACGGATATCCGCATGAGCGACGTCACCGTCGGCAGCCGCCACCTCAGCCCGGGCGCCAAGGCCGCGCTCGGCGTCTTCGCCCGCTACGGAACGATCATCGGCCTCCTGGCGATGATCGCCGCCTTCTCGATCCTGTCGCCGCGCGCCTTTCCGACTGTCGGCAACTTCACCAACGTGCTCAACCAGGCGTCGCTGGCGATGATCATCGCCGGCGGGCTGACCCTGGCGGTCATCGTCGGCGAGCTCGATCTGTCGATCGGCTTCGCCGCCAGCCTGCACGGCATCCTCGTCACCGGCCTGATCGTCCACGACCACCTGCCAATTCCTCTGGCGATCCTGATCGTCCTGGCGCTCGGCGCGGTGATCGGCGTCATCAACGGCTTCATCGTCACCAAGATGCGCGTCAACTCGGTGATCGCGACGCTCGGCGTCGGAACCATCATCACCGGCGCGGCCTTCGCCTATTCGGCCGGCGTGCCGATCGTCTCGGGCGTGCCGGAGGCCTTCCTGCAGCTGTCGCTCGGCCGCTGGCTGTTCGACATCCCCAACAACATCATCATCATGGTGCTGGTGCTCGGCGGCCTGTGGCTGCTGGTCGAGCGCACCGACATCGGCCAGCAGATCCAGGCGGTGGGCGGCAACGCCGCGGCGGCCCGGCTCGCCGGCATCAACGTCGACCGCGTCAAGACGCTGGGCTTCGTCATCTCCGGCATGTGCGCCGCGCTGACCGGCATCCTGCTGGCCTCGCGCCTCGGCAGCGGCACGACCAGCGCCGCCGACTCCTATCTGCTCACCGCCTTCGCCGCCGTGTTCCTCGGGTCGGCGACGCTGCGCGACGGCGAGTTTCACATCCTCGGCACCCTTGTCGGCGCCTTGATCATCGCCTTCGGCTTCAACGGCCTCAACATCTTCGGGGCTCCGACCTACAGCCAGTATGTCTTCCAGGGCGCGATCCTGATCGTCGCGGTCGGGATGTCGAGCCTCGGTCGGGTGCTGGCCGAGAGCTAAGGGAGAAAAGACCGTGTCCGATATCTGGGATCTCTACGTTCTCGAATACGCCCGCTCGCACCAGCAGCCGTGGGTCGACCTGATCAGCGGCATGTACGCGGACGGCAAGGTCGACCTGCCATTCTCGTTCATGCTGGCGCAGAAGGGCGACCGCAACGTCCTCATCGACACCGGCTTCATGCAGGGCGAGGGGAGCTCCGGCTTCTCGGAAAAGTTCGGCGTGCCCAACTGGATCTCGCCGGTGCGGATGCTGGCGGAGATCGGGGTTGCCGCCGACGCGATCACCGACATCGTCATCACCCATGCCCATTTCGACCACATGGGCTCGATCGGCGAGTTCCCGAATGCCAACCTGATCATCCAGAAGAGCGAGCTGCTCACCTGGTACGAGGCGATCGCCCTGCCGCGGCGCTTCGGCTATCTCACCGCGATCATCGACCCCGACAATCTCAGGACCGCGCTCGAGGCGTCGATCGAGCATCGTGTGACGATGGTCGATGGCGACAAGGACAATGTCCTGCCGGGCATCCATGTCCGGCTCGGGTCGGGCCACACCATCGGCCAGCAATACGTCATCGTCGAAACGGGGCGGGGGCGCCTCGTGGTGTCCGGCGACTGCGTCTACTCGCGGCGCCAGTTCACCGGCCACAACGACGACGGCGTTTACGTGCCTCTCAACAACGCGACGGGCAGCGTCTGGGAGCAGCTCAAGACCATCGACAAGATCAATGATGAGATCGGCGGCGATCAGGAACGGCTGATCGTTCTCCACGATATCGATCGCTGGGCCGGCCTGCCGGTGGTCAAGGAAGTCGAGGGCTACAAGATCGTCAGAGCCGGGTAGGCGTGCTGCGGCGCCGGCTACAGGGTCCGCGCCTCAGAAGGTGACGCGGCCGGCGCGGATGCGCTCGCGGGGTGCCGCGAAAAGGGCGCTGATCGCCTGTCCGCTGCGGCCGACCAGGATCACGCCGTCGCCGGCTTCGACCCGGAGGGTCTTGTCGGGATCGGTGATGGCGTCGCCTTCGTGCCGATTGAGCTGCACGATGAAGAAGGTGCCGTTGGCGCGCCGCTCGATCTCCTCGATCGTCAAACCGGTGAAGGCCCCGTTCTCCGGCACGACAACCGCCTCGATGGACAGGCCGAGACCACGCAAGGTGCGCTCCAGCTCGTGCATGCGCTCCAACTCGTGGATGAAGCGCGCGGTTTCCGGAAACAGGATCATTTCGGCGATCCGCTCGGCGCCGATATGGGTTGGCAGCACCACCTTGTTGGCGCCGGCATGCACCAGCTTGCGTTCGGTGGAGACGGCGTCGCCGCGGGCGATGATGACAATCCCGGGATTGAGACTGCGGGCGCTGAGCGTGATGAAGACGTTGGCGGCATCGTTGGGCAGCACGCTGGCAAGCACCCGGGCGCGACCGATGCCGGCCGCGTCGAGCGTCGCCTCGTTGGTTGCGTCGCCCTGCAGGCAGACGTAGCCCTCGTCACGCGCCTGCGCGACCTTCTGCTCGTTCTGCTCGACCAGCACGAAAGCCGCGGCGCCGTCCTTGAGCGACCGGGCGAGTTCGACTCCGATGCGGCCGAAACCGCAGACGATGATATGGTCCTTGAGCTTTTCGATTTCGGTCTGCACGCGCCGTTTACCCAGGAATTCCTGCAACTGGCTCAGCGTGAAGAACTGGACCAGAGCGCCGGTGAAGAAGATCATGCCGGTGCAGCCAAGCACCATCGTCGCCATCGTCAGCATATGCAGGAATGGCGTGTCGATCGGGTGCACTTCGCCGTAGCCGACGGTAAAGACCGTCAGCGTCACCATGTAGAGCGCGTCCTGAAGGGGCCATCCGGCCTCCGCGTAGCCAATCGTTCCGGCGGTCCAGACCGCCAGCATGAAAACGGCAACCCGAACCAGGTTGCGCGACGGACGCGCAAGGACACTATCCATCGCGGTATCCTGGTTCGTCTGCATTCATCCGGGCAATTCGAATGCAAGAAACGTGCGAGAGAGCTGTCGTGCTGGTTAACGCGTCAGGCGGGATGCCCATCGGTTGGGCAGATGACGAGGAAGCGCGCCGATTGGGCAGCGGCGGCGCGCCGTCGCCAGCTGCCGGGCCGCCTACGCGGCCGGGGGCAAGGACGTCCGATTTCGGATGGTCGTGCGGCGGACACTTGACAGCCGCTCAGTCTGCGGTATCGTAATGGCTGCGAGGCTGCCTTGATGACCGCCAGACGTGCTAGCCGTTGCGGCTATCGAGGCGCCAGCTACAAGACGGGACCAGAACTTTCCAGCCGGAGCCGTTTTTTTTGAGGCTTTGGCGAAGCCGGTTCAAGGTAACGCGAGCGTAGTCGCAGGGGGGCGCCAGCTTCCGGACATGGGTCCGACGAGCTGGCGCCTTTTCATTGTGGCGACACGTTCTCGCCGGAGCCGCGGGCGCCGTCTTCCGGTCCATCATCGTGCACCAGCCGTTTAGCGATCCTCCAGGAGCGCGAACCCGACCAGCATCAGGACGATCGCCGGGCCGGTCTTGACCAGCGCGCCGAGCGGCTCGATCCAGAGATCGGGCGTCAGGAGTGCAGCGCCGGCCATGTAGCCGAGCGACACGGCGATACCGGCGACGAGGCCCGCGCGGCAGGTCCGGCGAAAGGCGATGGCGAGGCCGATGGCGATGTCGACAAGGCTGCTGGCGACGGTGACAGCGTCGGCGAGGGCCGGGGAGAAGCCGTGGGTGACCAGGATCGCCCGTGCCGCACCGAAGGAGACCGTGAGGGCGATCAGGCCCGAGAGGCACCAGAAGACGACCAGCGAAACGATGACCAGCGCCTTGGCGAGGTAGAGCCGGGCGAACCATTTCTCCTGAACGGTGGCGGGCAGGCGGGCCAGCGTGTCGGCAAGGGACGCCGGTTCGATGCCGGTGGCAGCGATCCAGAGAGCGGGATCGCCTTCGACGCCGCGGCGCATCTCGGCAAGTGCGGTGGTGCGGATCGGCGGCGCCCAACCAAGATAGCCGGCGAGATCGCCGAGCCTGGCGCCGATCGTCATCAGCCACGACGGCAGGCGGAGCCGGACGGCCGGGCCACCGAAGCGATGGCGAAATCCATCGACGACATCGCCGACGGTCGACGTCTTGCGGTCCATCACCTCCCAGATCACACGCCACTGCCGTTCGCCATCGCGCCAGCGGCGGGCGACGACGGCGACGGTCCTGGCGATGTCGCCGACATCGGTCGTGGCGAAGGGGCTGGCCGATTCCCGGGCCGGCAGGTCGACGGGGAGGGCGGCCAGAGCGCGGATCAGGGCGCTGCCGCCATAGGCGGCCGGCGCGATGACGAAGCCCGGCCGGAGGATGACATGGGCGATCGCGCCGGCGGCGATGATGCGCTCCGCCTCGCGTTTCGTCCGGCTGAAGGCGGTGCGGTCGTCGTCGTCGCGGCCGGGAATCGAGAGGTGGACGAGGAGGGGCGGATCGGGCTGCTGCCCGAGCGCAGCGACGAGCCGGGCGACGAAGCCGCCATGGACCTCGTCGGTGCGGCCGCGGGCCCCGTCCTGAAGAACGCCGATGCAGTTGACGACGACCCCGGCCCGACAGCCGGCGAGCAGGCGGGCGAGAGCCGCCTCGTCGAGGGCGACGATCGGTGTCTCGAGGCATGTATCGCCGAGGGTGACCTTCTGGGCCGGCGTGAAGCGTCGGGCGACGGGGACGACCGGAAAGCCCTCGCGACGCAGCGACGAAGCGACCGCCTCGCCGATCAGGCCGGACGCGCCGAGGACGACGATGGTGGGGAGCGGCGGGCCCATCGCTCACCAAAGCGTCGGTTTGGCGATCATCAGCCAGATGATCGCGAGGACCGCCCCGAAGCCTGGAAAGCCGAAAGCGAACCACAGGCGATAGAGCCGGAAATAGGCCGGCGGCAACGGCTCGGCCGTGGCGGCGGCCCGCGCGGCGAGATCGCGCATGCGGACCTGCATCCACACGACCGGAAGCCAGAAGGCGCCGGCGACAAGATAGAGGACGATGGCTGCGACCAGCCACGGCGCGTCGAAGGGGATGCCGGTCTCCTCGGCAAGGAGCCATCCGGTGACCGGCTGCGCGACGATGGCCGTGGCGGTGAAGGCGAGATCGGCAACCACGACGACCGACGCGGTGCGCGCGACAAAGCCGGCATCGCGGCTGCGGTGCGCCATCAGCATGAAAAAGGCGATCCCGACGCCGGTGCCAAGGATCACCGTCGCGCCGAGAATGTGGAGATATTTCAGGATCAGGTAGGCCACTGGAGATACGGGCTCGATCCGGACGAAAGCCGTATCATGCTCGCACTTCCAGCGGCCGGCGGAAAGCCGGCGATCGGCGGGGACGCTGGTCGGCGACCGCGGAAGCCCCGGCCAGGGGCAAGCGCTACTGCATCACCATGCCGCCATCGATCATGATCAACTGGCCGGTCATGTAGTCGGATTCCGAGCTTGCGAGGAAGCTGGCGGTGCCGACCACGTCTTCCGGATAGGAGTAGCGCTTCATCAGGATCATGTCGCGGGCGAGGGTGTCCATGGATTGGCCCTCCTTGTCGAACTTGCCGATGGCGACGAGATCCTTGTCGAGCTGCTCCCAGAGTTCGGTGCGGACAACGCCCGGTCCGTAGCCGTTGACCGTGATGTTGTGCTGCATCAGCGCCTTGGCGCCACCGTTGATCAGCGCCAGGACCGCATGCTTCGAGCAGGCATAGGGGACGACGTCGTCGAAGGCCTGGCGCGAGAGGATCGAGCCGACATTGATGATCTTGTAGGGCTGGTCCTGCTTGCCCTGGCTGATCATCTGCCTGGCGGCCTCCTGCATGCCGATCAACACGCCGAGGGCATTGACGTCCATGATCCTGTGCCAGTTGTCCTCGGTGATATCGAGGAACATCAGCGGCTTGTTGATGCCGGCGTTGTTGAGCATGACGTTGATCGAGCCGAAGGCGTCGACTGCGGCGGCGACGGCGGCCTTGACGGTGGCGCGGTCGGTGACGTCGACCTCGACCGCGATCGCTTCGCCGCCCTTGTCCCTGATCCGCCCGACGACGTCGTTGCAGCCGCTAATATTGACGTCGGTGACGCAGACTTTCGCGCCCTGAGCCGCGTAATGCTCGGCAATCGCCGCGCCCATGCCCTGTGCCGCCCCGGTGATGACGACGTTTTTGTCCTTGAGCCGTTCGGTGTCCATTCTGGCCTCCCTGGATGTTTTCCTGCGCAAATCCCCCGGACGGGCGCGGTCGTCCGGCGAGTGTCGCGGACGCGGGAGGGGACGCTAGAGGTCTCGCCACGGCTAAAGAACCTCGGAAATGTCCGATCCGGCCTAATTTTGACCAGAATGGACAAAACAGGGGTATCGACGACGCGATCGGGGGGTTCTTATCGGTGCAACGTCCGGAGGAATTGAACAGCGGATGTGTGCGCCAGCTCTGGCGCGATAGACCATTGGGAGGAAAAGAATGTCCTTATTCAAACGGGTTGCCGCGGCCGCGGCGGCGCTGACCGTCGTGTCCGGCCTGACGCTGGCCTCGGCGGCCGCAGCGGACAAACCGCTGATCATTTCGTTCAACGGCCCCGCCGGCGAAGCCTATATCGGCAAGTTCATCAAGGGCATCAAAGCGACGGCCGAACTGAACGGCTACGATATCGAAGTCTTCGAGAACCAGTTCAATCAGGCCGAACAGGACCAGCAGGTCCAGCAGGTTCTCGCCGCCGGCAAGAAGCCGGATGTCTTCATCTGGTGGCCGTCGGACGCCGTCGCGGGCCTCGGCTCGCTCCGCGCGCTCGCCAAGACCGGCGTGCCGGTGCTGAAGATCAACCAGCTCCCCAACGATCAGGACAAGAAATACATCTTCGGCTATGCCGGCCCCGACGATCGGCTGCGGGCCCGCAACGCCGGCTACATGCTGCGCGAGGCGGCTGCCGCCAAGAAGGCGGCCGGAGGCGAAGGCTTCAACGTCATCGTGCTTTCCTACCCGCATTCCTACGGCGGCTACGGATTGTCGATCAACGCCTTCAACGAAGCGATCAAGGGATCGGACCTGACGGTCATCGGCGACGTCGACGAGGGCTTCGGCCAGTCGAACGGCTACAAGGGCGCCGCCAAGCTGATCGCCAAGGTCAAGGACCAGGGCATCGACTTCGTCTATGGCATGGACGACGCGATCCTGACCGGCGGCATCAAGGCGCTCGAGGAAGCCGGCTACAAGATGGGCGAGGACGTGATCGCCGTCGGCACGGTGTGCAACGGCGACAAGCAGCTGATCGAAGAGGGCAAGCAGTACGGCACGACGCTCCAGTCGCCGCTGCATGAAGGCCAGTTGGCGATCAAGCTGGTCACCGAATATCTCAAGACCGGCAAGCTGAAGAAGTACATCAACTTCACGCCGAACCCGGCGGTCACGCTCGACAACCTCGATACGGTGGCGATGCGCGGCTACGATGGCAAGCTCTACGGCATCGACGAGCTCTGCTCCGGCGCGTGGAGCGGCAACGGCTGACCCTCCGGTCAGTCTGACTTATGGGGCGGTCCGCGAGGGCCGCCCCACGACGCTTCCGCCGGCATTCGAGGCGGATCCGACCTCTGCTCCGGGACCCCCGTATCGCTATCCTCCGCCTTTGGCGAGGGGTAGGATCGGCGACCGGGATCATGTCCGACCAAGCGACGAAGAAGAGCGCGTTGTTGCCATGGACACCATTCTCAAACTGAGCGGTATCTCGCGGTCCTTCGGCGCCATCGACGCGCTGCGGGGCGTCGATTTCGAGATCGGACGCGGCGAGGTGATGGGGCTGGTCGGCGAGAATGGCGCGGGCAAGTCGACCCTGGTCAAGATCATCAGCGGCTTCGACAGCGGCTATACCGGCGAGGTCACCTTCGAGGGCAGGCCGATCCATTTCCACTCGCCCGGCGTCGCCGAGCAAGCGGGCATCGCCATCGCCCAGCAGGAGCTGAGCCTGATCCCGGCGATGTCGGTCGCCGAGAACATCTTCCTCGCCGGTCACAACGTCCGCGGCTTCGCCACCAAGCGGGCGCTGGCGGCGCGGGCACGGCGCTTCCTCGACGAAGTCGGACTGAACGACGTCGACCCGGCGACCCGCGTCGATCGCCTGTCGATCGGCGAACAGCATCTGGTCGAGGTGTCGCGGCTGATCGCCCACGACCCGAAAGTGCTCATTCTGGACGAACCGACAGCGGCGCTCGGCGAATCCGACTCGATTCGGATACTCGATATGGTCAAGAAGCTGGCCGCGGCCGGCAAATCGATCATCTATGTCAGTCACCGGCTCGACGAAATCTTCAAGATCACCGACCGGATCACGGTTCTGCGCGACGGGGAGAGCCAGAGCCCGCGCCGGGCGGCCGATCTCAACGTCAATTCGCTGGTCGAGCTGATGCTCGGCCGCAAGCTCGAGAACATGTTCCCCGAGCGCTCCCCAGGCCACAAGCGCGAACGCCTGCTCGCGGTCCGCGACCTGTGGCCGGACGGCATGCTGGAGCCGGTCAGCTTCGAGGTCTTCAGCGGCGAAATCCTCGGCCTCGCCGGGCAGCTCGGCAGCGGCACCGGCGAAATCCTCGCGGCGATCGCCGGCGCCCACGAGACGCGGTCCGGAATGGTCGATTTCGGCGGCGAGACCTTCCTCGCCAAGCGCCCGATCGACGCGATCCGCCGCAAGATCGGATACTGCTCCGAGGACCGCAAATATGACGGCCTGTTCCTTGGCCGACCGATCCGCGAGAATCTGACGTCGCCGGCGCTGGAGACCGTATCGCGCTTCGGCTGGAATTTCGGAGTCAGGGAGCAGCAGGTCGCCCACAGCCTCGCCGAGAAATTCACCGTCGACGTGTCGCGGCTCTCGGCCGAAGCGGGCGTGCTGTCGGGCGGCAACCAGCAGAAGGTCGCGCTCGGCAAGTGGCTGGCGATCTCGCCCAAGCTGATCCTGGTCAACGAGCCGACACGCGGGGTCGATGTCGGCGCCAAGGCCGAGATCTACCAGAAGATGCGCGATCTCGCCGACGCCGGCGCGGCCATCGTCTTCGCCTCGACCGACATGCAGGAAATCACATACCTGCCGGACCGGGTGATCACCTTCTACCGCGGCATGAAGATCGGCGGATTCGACCTTGCCGAGATCACGACGGCCGGCGTGCTCAAGGAGATCACCGACCCCTTCAACGAGACCAATCTGTAGGCGCCGCCATGGAGATGCTTGCCCAGTTCGGTCGCTCCCTTGTCCCGCCGCCAATCGCCGCGTGGGTCGAGCGACAGGCTTCGCCGATCGTCACGGTGCTGATCGCGGTGTTCCTCGTGGTGTTCCTCTACGGGATCTTCACCACCGATAACTTCCTGACGATCTTCAACATCAAGACCATCATCCGCGACGCGGCGCTGGTCGGGATCATGGGGATCGGCCTGACCTTCGTGACGCTGTCCGGAAACTTCTTCCTGCTGTCGATGAAGGAGACGGCGGCGCTCGCCATCGTCACCTTCGCCATGGGGATGTCGCACGGCTACGGCTTCGAGCTGTCGCTGCTGGCGACGCTGGCGGTCGCGGTTGTCGCCGGCGCGGGGCAGGGGCTGCTGATCGGTCTCGGTGGCAACCCGATCGTCGTGACGCTCGGCGCGGCCGGACTGTTCTACGGCCTCGCCTCGTGGTGGAGCGACAACCTGGTGATCTCCTTCCGCCGGCCCAACGATGCGGAATGGCTGGGAACGGGGTCCTTCCTCGGCCTGCCCAACATCACCATCGCCTTCATTCTGATCGCGATCGTCGCCCAGATCGTGCTGCGCTACACCAATTTCGGACGCGAGGTGTACCTGATCGGCGCCAACCGGGCGGCGGGACGGGCGACCGGCCACGAAAACCTGCCGATGGCGATCAAGGTCTGCACCATCGCCTCGGTGTGCGCCGGCTTCGTCGCCGTCGCCTTTGCCGCGCAGATTTCAAGCGCCCAGGCCAACTATTTCTCCTCCGAATTCGGTTCGAGCGGCGACATGACCATCCTCGTCATTGCCACGGTGATGGTTGGCGGCAATTCGATCATGGGCGGCTACGGCTCGACGCTGCGGACCAGCCTCGGAGCGATCTTCATCTCGGTGATCGACAACATGATGGTGCTGCGCGGCTTCAACAGCGGGCCGCGGGTGCTGGCCGTCGGCCTGATGATCGTGTTCTCGATCGTCGTCTTCTCCCTCGCCCGCAAGGGCGCGAGAGCGCAGGAGTGAGTGGGATGAACGGACATCCATCCCTGGTGGATCGCCTCAAGACCAAGGTCGTCGACAACCCCGACCTGTCCTTCGCGGTGCTGCTCGCGGTCTGCGTCTACGGCTATTTCGCGGTCACGAACGACCTGTTCATGACCAACAACACCACCTTCGCCATCATGGAGCGCTTCGCGGTTCTCGGCCTTGTCGCGCTGGCGCTGACGCTGTGCATCATCGCCGGCGAAATCGACCTGTCGATCGGCTCGAACGCGGCGCTGACGGCGGTCATCGTCGTCCGCTTCAACGACTCGCTCGGCACCTTCACCGCGCTCGGCATCGGTCTCCTGATCTCGACCTCGATCGGCGTCATCCAGGGATATTTCGTCGCCTATCTGAGGGTGCGGGCGATCGTGCTGACGGTCGGGACGCTGATGCTGCTCCGGGGCGTGGCCCTGTTCGCGGCACAGGAAAAGACGGTGATGCTCACCGAGTTCGACGTGCCGGATTTCATCCAGACCAAGATGCTTGGCTATTTCTCGCCGGCGAGCCTGCTGGTCATCGCGGTTTTCATCCTCGTCGGTTTCTTCGTCGCCTATACCAAATACGGCCGGGAGATCTACGCGGTCGGCGGCGCCCGCAAGGAGGCGCTGGCAGCCGGCGTCAACCTCAAGCGGCCGATGATCATCGTCTTCGCCATCTCCGGCTTCTGCGCGGGGCTGGGCGGCGCCATCATCGGCCTGCGCTCCGGCACCGCGCAGGCGCTCGGCCTCCAGTATCTGCTCCTGGCCGGCACGGTCGCCGCCTTCATCGGCGGGGTTTCGATCCTCGGCGGCAAGGGGGGCGTGATCGGCGCGGCGATCGGGACGTTGACCGTCAACTTCCTCAATACCGGTCTCGTCTTCAACGTCACGCCGGCCTATCAGGTGCAGCTCTATCTCGGGGTCCTGCTGATCATCGTCATCATGTTCCAGACCGGTTCGCGCCTCTTCGACTCCCGACAGCGGCGAAAGGCGGTGCTGGCAGCGGTCGACGAGCGGAAGGTGGCGTTGCTGATGAAGAAACAGCAGGCATTGGGGACCTAGAGGCGCTCATGGACAATGTTCAGATTGGACATTCCGCGACGGCAGGATGATCATCGCCCGCGGGCGGGCCGCTCCAGTTTGGACAGATTGACCAATGGCGACAAAGGCTTCAATCGGTTTCAACGGCGAGGGGCGGTCCCGGGCGGCGTCGCGGCCATCGCGCGGCCCGGGCGGCAGCACGCCTGAAGGTCCCTATGAGACGCGACATCTGCCATCGGGTATCGGGATTTCGAACCCGGAGATGGTGCAGTTCCTCGACTTCATCGAACAGTTCGAGAACGAGACCGAGGCGGCGCTCGAAATCAGCACCGGCAGCCGGGAGGTGCGTCTGCTTGCCTGTCTGGTGCGCAACCACCTGAACGGCAAGATGACGACCAGTTCGTCGCTGGCGGCTGCTTCCGGGATGTCCTATGGCACGGCGCTGCGCACCATCGCGGACTGCCTGTCGCAAGGGCTCATCGTCAAGCGACCGCGAACACCGACCGGCAAGTCCTTCTCGCTGCACCCTTCGCCGCTGCTCCTCAACCGGTGGCAGGAATTCGCCCGGCGGGCGCGCTCGCTGTTCGCCACGAATTTCAACTCCGACCATTCGGCCCTGACGCAGGACGGCTATTTCTTCGGCGCCTCCTACAACGACGCCAGCGTCCTGCCGTTGCAGCCGGCGCTGGACAACAAGCTGCATCTCTCCGGCGACCTTCGCGTGCTGGTCCATGCCGATCCGACCTTCATGGCGATGCATGCCCTGAAGAAACATTTCCAGAATATCTTCGGCATCGGCATCCAGACCCGGGCCCTTTCCATCGACCGGCTACGCCAGGAAATCATCGAAAATAGCCGGCTAAAGGTATCGCGCTACGATATCGTCGCCAGCGACCTGCCGTGGTTTGGCGAATTAGCGTCGAATGGTGCGATCCAGCCGCTTGACGGCCTGATGAGCGAGACCGGGTTCGACAGTTCGGATTTCCATCCGGCCGCGGTTGCCAGTACGCGCTATCTCGGCAAGCGTTACGGCGTCCCGGTGCAGACGACGCCGGAACTTCTGGTCTATCGCACCGACATTTTTTCGGAGCTGGAGCTTCCCGAGCCGGCAACGACGGACTCGGTGCTCCGTCGCAGCCCGGCGGCTTCACCAGCCGGCGAGCGGCCGCTACGGGATCGCCTGGAACGCGGCGCGCGGGACGCCGCTCGGCCACTCCTTCCTGATGATCATGGGCGGGTTCGGCCGGCCGGTGATCAACCTGCCGCGAACCGCCGACGGTTTCGATGCCGAGGATCCCCATGGCGAGCAGATGCGGCCGATGTTCCTGTCGCAAGAGGCGCGACAGACAGCCGACTATCTGATGGAACTCCTCGATTATTCGCCGCCTTCGATTCTCAGCATGTCGTGGTACGAACGGGCGGTCGCCTATGCCGGCGGCTCGGTCGGGCTGGCCTATTGCTATACGCTGCTGGCGCCGCTCTTCGAGCTCGACCCGAAGTCGCCGGCTCATGGCAATACCGGCTATCTGCCGCACCCGGTCGGGCCGAACGGATGGCCGGTTGCCCCGGTCGGCGGCTATGCGCTGGCGATGCCGACCAACATCTCGCGCGACAGGGTGGCGGCGACCTGGGCGGCGATCCGGTCGCTGACTTCGCCGAGCGCTGCCAAGCAATAT
Organism: uncultured Alphaproteobacteria bacterium; assembly: GCA_963812275.1. GTDB lineage: Bacteria > Pseudomonadota > Alphaproteobacteria > Rhizobiales > Kaistiaceae > Bauldia. Next base: position 77,915 of record CAWEUQ010000027.1, read on the forward strand.
ATCGCCAACGGCAGCGTCGTCAGCCCGCGCTTCAGCGTCAGCAGCGATCCGGAAGTGCGGGCGGTCTCGCCGATCATACCGGCGGTCGACGAGATGGCCCGCAAGGGATGCCTGCAGATCTGGCCGCGGCCGCCGGTTCCCGAAATCTCGGAAATCATCGCCATCGCCGGCGAGGAAATGCACGACATGCTGAGCCGCCGGAAATCCGTCGATGACGCGCTGGCCGGGACGCAGAACCGGACCGACAAGCTGATGCGGGCGAACGGCCACTACTAGCCGTGACGTCGCGGTCCGGCGCGGAGAGCGGGGGTCAAGGCTCCAGCCCGGCGGCGCGGAGCGCGGCGGCGGCAATGGCGCGGATCGGTCTGCTGGCGTCGAGGGCGGTCCAGTCGATCTCGCCCGAAGGCTGGTCGGCCTGCAGCAGGACGACGGCCGCCGTGGCGTCGGAGGCATCGGCGCGACGATGGGCGATGCGGCCGATCAGGACCTCGACCGGCGCCGTCAGCCACAGGCCGGTGAAGGGGAGGCCGAGAGATTCCGCCACCTCGGCGACGAGGCGGCGTTCCTCCGGTGTCTTGTGGACAGCATCGACGATGGCGCTCTGGCCGGCGGCCAGCGCGATCCGCGCCTGATCGCGGAGATTGGCGAAGACCTGGTCGGTGACATCGGTTTCGTAGGCGGAGGGGGGGAGGCGATCCAGCTCGTCGACGCCGATCAGCCGCTTGCGCTCGATGTCGCTCCTCAGATGGACGGCGCCGGGTGCACGGCCGATGCGATGGGCGATCCGTCGCGACAGGGACGTCTTGCCGGTGCCGGAATAGCCGCCGATGGCGATGAGACGCGGCGCGACCGGTTCGAGGAAGGCGCGGGCATGGTCGAAGTAACGCAGGGCGCCGGCCCGGGCATCCTGCTGATGGCTGACGGTGACGAAGCGAAGCGCTTCGACCTTGGCTCGAATGGCGGCGCGCAAGGCGAGGAAGAGGGGAAGGGCGGCGAGCCCCGCCAGCTCGTCGTCGAGCGATCCGGATTTCCACAGATAGCGATTGAGGACGACATTGGCCTCGAAGTGGAGGTCGCGTTCCCACAGGTCCATGAGGAGGAAGGCGAGGTCATAGAGGACGTCGATGGTCGCGATCGATTCATCGAATTCGATGGCGTCGAACAGGACCGGTTTGCCGTCGACCATGGCGATGTTGCGCAGATGAAGATCGCCGTGGCAGCGACGGACGTGGCCACGACCGCCGCGATCGAGGAGGAGCGGGCGAAGCGCGGCACAGGCGCCACGCATGGCATCGGCAAAGGCAGTCGCATCGGCCGGCGCGAATACGTCGCGCCGCTCGATCAGGGACTCGACGGTCTCGTCGACCACGGCGCCGAGCGCCGCGGTGGCCGCTTTCGCCGTCGCGGGGTTCGGCCCTGGCGAAACTCTCGATCACCACCGCGGCGAGGTCCCTGAGGATGTCCGGCGTCAGATCACCGCGATCGGCGACGAGATCGAGCGTCTGGGTCTCGTCGAACCGCTTGAGATGAACCGCCCACTCGATCGCTTCGCCGTCGCCGCCGAGGGTGAGGCGACCGGCGGCATCACGGGTGATCGCGACCACACCTCGATAAAGGTCGGGGGCATAGAGCCGATTGACGGCGATCTCGGCCTCGCAGGCGGCGCGGCGCTTGGCCAGCGTCGACAGGTCCATGAAGGGAAAGCGGACGGCGCGCTTGACCTTGTAGACGTCCGGCCCGGCGAGGAAGACGGCCGCGGCGTTGGTGTCGATGCGTTTGACCGGTGTCGTCAGGCCGTGCGTCGCCGGGTCGGCGAGGAAGCCGAAGACCGCCTCCTGGTCTCGATTCATCGCAACGCGGGCACCGGGACCGACCGCGCAGCCGCCCGCTGCAGTTGATCGTAGATGCGGAAAATGTCCTCGCGGATGCAAAGGCGCGTTCCCGGGGTGATCACCGCCGCGGTGCCCGCCGCGGCGCCAAAGGTCGCCGCTTCCTCGATCGGCTTGCCGTCGGCAAGCGCCAGGGTCATGGCGGCGACAAAGCTGTCGCCGGCACCAACCGCGGATTTCACCTCGACCCGCATCGGCGGAATGTGAAACGTGCCGCGCGCCGACGCAATGACCGCTCCGCCGGCGCCCATGGTCACGGCGACCACCTCGGCCTTGCCGTCCGCCACCATCTGCGCCGCGACTTCGCCGCAGGATTCTCCGTCGAGATCGCGGCGAACCAGCGCCTGGAGCTCGTTGAAGCTCGGCTTGACGAGGTAGACCGGTGTCTTGCCCAGCGTGGCGCTGAGGCCCGGACCGTGGCTGTCGAGGACGAATTTGGCGCCTTTTTCGGCCGCGATTTCGCCAAAGCGGGCGAGGATATCGGGCGACGCGCCGGCTGGAATGCTGCCGCTGGCGACCAGCCAGGAGAAACTCGCCATCCGCACGGCATCGAGAGCGGACTCGAGCTCCTCGGCGGTCAGATGGGCACCACTCGGGACGAAGCGGTATTCGAGCCCGGTCGAGTTCTCGTAGACCATGTGCGCCATGCGGGTATTGCCGGCGACACGAATGACATGGGTATGGAGGCCGATCCGGCCGAGCAGGTCGGTGAGCAGGTCGCCCGTCACCCCGCCGGCGACACAATAGGCTTCGACGTTGCCGCCGAGTTCGGTGATGACCCGGGCGACGTTGACCCCGCCACCGCCGGGCTCGAAAGTCTCGTTGGAGGTGCGGGTCTTGTGGGTCGGGCGGACGACATCGGCCTCGGCCGAAATATCGATGGTCGGATTGAGCGCCAGTGTGAGAATCTGCGGCAAGGAAAGCCCCCTGAAGACGTCGCGCGTGGTGTCGGACCCGAGAAAAGCCGCAGATCGGGCCAGCGTCCAGTTCCTGAATCAACCCGTATCGCGTCACGAGGTCGCGGCCGGCGGCGGCGACCGGCCCAAAAGCCGGTTGTCCCGGCGGGTTTGGGCCGCCGCCTCGACGAGGCGACCTCGTGAAAAAGTGACTGTGGCGCGACCGACCGGCACACTATAACCGGTTGCGCCGCCACACGAAGGCGGAAAGCAGGACGTTCTTATGGCTCTCGACATTACCTTTGGCGGCGCGTTCCTTGCCGGTCTCCTGTCTTTCGTCTCGCCCTGCGTCCTGCCGCTCGTGCCGCCCTATCTCTGCTATCTCGCCGGGGTCAGCCTCGACCAACTGGTCGGCAACACGCCGACGACGGTCGGGCGGCGGACGGTGCTCCTGTCATCCGTCGCCTTCGTTCTCGGCTTTTCGACCATCTTCGTGCTGCTCGGGGCGGCGGCGACCGCCGTCGGCCAGTTGCTGCGAAGCTATCTGGATATCCTCACCATCGTTGGTGGCGGGATCATCATCGTGATGGGCCTGCATTTCCTCGGCGTCTTCAAGATCGGGTTTCTGCATCGCCAGGCGCGGGTCGAGGTCCGGAATCATCAGGCGGGACCGCTGGGCTCCTACCTGATGGGCCTCGCCTTCGGGTTCGGATGGACGCCGTGCATCGGACCGGTCCTGTCGGTGATCCTCGGCCTTGCCGGGACGGAAGACACGGTCAGGAGCGGCGCCTTGCTGCTGGCGACCTATTCGGCCGGGCTCGGGCTGCCGTTCGTTGCAGCCGGCCTGTTCGCGGGGCCCTTCATGCGGTTCATGCGGCACTTCCGCGGCCATATCGGCAAGGTCGAGAAGACGATGGGGGCGCTGCTGGTCGTCACCGGCGTTCTTTTCGTTACCGGGCAGATCACCACGATCGCCTTCTGGCTGCTCGATCTCTTTCCCGGTCTGGCGCAGGTCGGCTGACGCGCGTCGCTCGATCCCGCATCGACGCCGCCGAATCACCTGAATTTCGGGCATGATGCCCGCGCGTCCTGTCCGGGCGCGCCGCGTTTGCACTCCACCGATCCGAGCGACGAGCCGCCGCCATGCCGAAACGATCCTGCCTCGCCATCATCCTCGCCGCCGGCGAGGGCACCCGGATACGATCCGATATCCCGAAGGTCATGCACGCGGTGGGCGGCCGGCCGATGCTGGGGCATGTGCTCGACGCGGCGCGCGCGGCGGGAGCGACGCGGATGGCCGTCGTGGTCGGACCGGGGGCGGAGGCGACACGGCGCTTCGTCGCCGGGACCGGCTATCCGGTCGCGGTTCACGAGCAGACCGAGCGGCTCGGCACCGGCCATGCGGTGCTCGCGGCGCGCAAGGAGATCGCAGGGCAGGACGACATCCTCGTGCTCTATGGCGACACGCCGCGAGTAACCGGCAAGACGCTGAGGCGGATGCGCCGGGTGCTTGCCGGCAAGGCCGACGTCGTGGTGCTCGGCTTCCGCCCGGCGGACCCGGCCCGCTACGGGCGGCTGATCGTCGAGGGCAAGCGCCTGCTGGCGATCCGGGAGTTCAACGATGCCAGCCCGGCAGAGCGGGCGATCGGCCTTTGCAATGCCGGGGTGATCGGCTTTTCGGCGGCCGCGGCGCCACTTCTCAAGAAGATCCGCAACGCCAACGCCAAGGGCGAATACTACCTGACCGACCTCGTCGAACTCGCCAACGCGGCCGGCAAGACGGTCGCGACATTCGAGGCGGATGCGGACGAAGTGCTCGGCGTCGATACCCGCGACCAGCTCGCGGCGGCGGAGCATCTCTTCCAGCAGCAGGCGCGGCGGTCGGCGATGGAGGGAGGCGCGACCCTGATCGACCCGCAGACGGTCTATTTCAGCCACGACACCAGGATCGGCCGCGACGTGGTTGTCGAACCACAGGTCTTTTTCGGTCCGGGCGTGTCGGTGGCCGACGGCGCGACGATCCGCGCCTTTTCCCATATCGAGGGCGCGACGATCGCCGCCGGCGCGGTGATCGGGCCGTATGCCCGGCTGCGGCCGGGCGCCGAGATCGGCCGCAAGGCCCGGATCGGCAACTTCGTCGAGGTCAAGAATGCGGTCGTCGACGAAGGCGCCAAGGTCAATCACCTGAGCTATATCGGCGACGCGCATATCGGCGCGGCGGCGAATATCGGCGCCGGCACCATCACCTGCAATTACGACGGCTTCGGCAAATACCATACCGAGATCGGCGCCGGCGCCTTCATCGGCTCGAACAGCGCGCTGGTCGCGCCCGTGACGATCGGCGACGGCGCCTATGTCGGTTCGGGAAGCGTCATCACCCGCGATGTGGCGCCGGATGCGCTGGCAATCGGTCGGGGACGCCAGTTCGACCGGGCCGGCTGGGCGGCCGACTTCCGCAGGCGATCGGCGGCGCGGAAGAAGCAGGGTTGAACGGAAATCCCGTTAACCTTTGCGGCGCACGTTAAGGCTGGAAACAGGATGTGATTTCCCGTGGGTCGCGGGCCGGCTATGAATCGCGGCAGGCTTCCTGGCGATTCCGGAGCGTTAACGACATGTGTGGCATTGTTGGGATTCTGGGGGCGGGACCGGCGGCGCCGCTGCTGGTCGACGCGCTGAAGCGGCTCGAATATCGCGGCTACGACTCGGCCGGCGTCGCGACCCTCGAGGACGGCCACCTGACCCGCTGTCGGGCCGAGGGCAAGCTCAAGAATCTCGAGGACCGCCTGGCGCGCCATCCGCTTTCCGGCCGCTCCGGAATCGGCCATACGCGCTGGGCCACCCACGGCGCGCCGACCGAACGCAACGCGCATCCGCACGCCACCGACCGGCTGGCGCTGGTCCATAACGGCATCATCGAGAATTTCCGCGAACTCCGTACCGAACTCGAAGCCGACGGCGTCGTGTTCTCGACCGACACCGACACCGAGGTGATTGCCCAGATCGTCAGCCGCAATCTCGAGGACGGGATGACGCCGGAGCAGGCGGTCAAGGCGACGCTCGGCCGGCTCGAAGGCGCCTTCGCCCTCGCCATCCTGTTCGACGGCGAAGACGACCTGATGATCGGCGCGCGGCGAGGGAGCCCGCTCGCCATCGGCTATGGCGACGGCGAGATGTATTTCGGCTCGGACGCGATCGCGCTGGCGCCGTTCACCGATCGGGTGACCTATCTCCAGGACGGCGACTGGGCGGTGCTGACCCGCGGCGGGGCGACGATCTACGACGCCGACGGCATCGAGGCCGAGCGGCCGGTCAGCCGGGTTCTCGTCAGCAGCCTGATGGTGGACAAGGGCAATCACCGCCATTTCATGGCCAAGGAGATCTACGAGCAGCCGGAGGTCGTCGGCCACACGCTCGGCCATTATCTCGATTTCGCCGCCGGCCGCTGTGCGACGACGCCGGGGGCCGACATCGATTTCGCCTCGCTCGACCGGCTGTCGATCACCGCCTGCGGCACGGCCTATTATGCCGGGCTGGTGGCGAAATACTGGTTCGAGCGCTTCGCGCGGCTGCCGGTCGATATCGATATCGCCTCGGAGTTCCGGTATCGCGAGCAGCCGCTGACGCGGGACGGGCTGTCGATCGTCGTGTCGCAATCGGGCGAGACCGCCGACACACTGGCCTCGCTGCGCTATGCCAAGGCGCAGGGCCAGAAGGTCGCAGCGATCGTCAACGTCCAGGAATCGACGATCGCCCGGGACTCCGATTTCGTCCTGCCGACGCTGGCCGGGCCGGAGGTCGGCGTCGCGTCAACGAAGGCCTTCACCTGCCAGCTCGCGGTGCTGGCGGCACTTGCCGTCAGGGCCGGAAAAGAGCGGGGCCTTCTATCGGAAGTCGACGAGGAAAAACTCGTTCGTGCGCTCAGCGAAGTGCCCCGACTGATGAGCCAGGCGCTGAGGCTCGAGGGGCAGCTCGAGGCGCTGGCCCGCGACCTCGCCAAGGTTCATCACGTTCTCTATCTCGGGCGGGGGACCAGTTATCCGATCGCGCTCGAAGGCGCCCTGAAGCTCAAGGAAATCTCCTACATCCACGCCGAAGGCTATGCGGCCGGGGAACTCAAGCATGGGCCGATCGCACTGATCGACGAGAACATGCCGGTGGTGGTGATCGCGCCCTACGACCGCATCTTCGACAAGACCGTCTCCAACATGCAGGAAGTCGCGGCTCGCGGCGGGCGGATCATCCTGCATCACCGATCCGAAAGGCCGGGACGCGGCGGCGATCGAGGCGGTCGAGACGGTGATCCTGCCGGAGATGCCGTCGACGATCACGCCGCTGGTCTATGCGATTCCGATCCAGCTTCTGGCCTATCATACTGCCGTTTTCATGGGCACGGATGTCGACCAGCCGCGCAATCTCGCCAAGTCGGTGACGGTAGAGTAGCCGCGGGCTCAATCGGGCCTTCTCATTTCCTTCGCAATGGCTAGATAATGTCCCGGTCCGGTCGCCTGCGCGACCGAGGAGGGTCGGGACATGACGGACGGTGCGAAGCCGCCGGAACCATCGCTCGCCGAACAGGCAAGGCGGGGCAGGGGCATGCACCGATTCCGGAACTACTTCCTCACCGGCCTGATCATCGCGGCGCCGCTGTTCCTGACCGTCTACATCACCTGGGGCCTGATCGTCTGGATCGACTCCTGGGTGACGCCGTTCATCCCGGCCGCCTACAGCCCCGACACCTATCTGCCGTTCAAGGTGCCCGGCTTCGGGCTGGTGGTGGCGGTGGTCCTCATCACCATTCTTGGCTTCCTGACCGCGAATCTGGTCGGCCGTACGTTGGTGTCCTGGGGCGAGGGGCTTCTCGACCGGATGCCGGTGGTGCGAAACCTCTACCGGGGGCTCAAGCAGATCTTCGAGACGGTGCTGTCCAGCCGGGCCAAGTCGTTCCAGACGGTCGGGCTGATCGAGTATCCGCGCAAGGGCCTGTGGGCGCTCGTCTTCATCGCGACGGGAACCAAGGGCGAGGTCAGCCACCGCCTCGGCAACGAGGAGGATCCGATGATCTCGGTGTTCCTGCCGACGACGCCGAACCCGACCTCCGGCTTCCTGCTGTTCGTCCGGGAAAGCGAGATCGTCCGCCTCGACATGTCGGTGGAGGAAGGGGCGAAGCTGGTGATTTCGGCCGGTCTGGTCAGCCCGGAGTTCCGTAACGGCGACGAGAGGGCGAGCGAGCCGCTGCCGGACGAGCGCGCCCGCTGACGATCGGCGAGGCGGGACGCCGGGTCGGCGCCGAAGTGACGCTCAACCGGCCCTGAGCAGCCGGACCGCGTCGTCGCGGCCGAATATGTAAAGCAGAAGCCTCAATCCCGCGCCGCGCCCGGTGCCGAGGTTCGGGTCGGTGTCGACGATCAGCCGGGCGTCGTCGCGGGCCGTCTCCATCAGGGCAGCGTGATGTTCGAGATCGGCGATGCGGAAACCGGGCGTGCCGGACTGGCGGGTGCCGAGAATTTCGCCGCCGCCGCGCAGCCTCAGATCCTCCTCGGCGATGACGAAGCCGTCCTCGCTCTCCCGCATGATCCGCAGCCGGTCGGTGGCGACGGCGCCGAGCGGCGCCCGGTAGAGGAGGAGGCAGGTCGAGGGCCGATCGCCGCGACCGACCCGGCCGCGGAGCTGATGAAGCTGGGCAAGGCCGAAGCGCTCGGCATGCTCGATCACCATGATCGTCGCGTCGCTGACATCGACGCCGACTTCGACCACGGTCGTGGCGACGAGGACCCTGGTTTCGCCGCTGACGAATTTCGCCATCTCGGCGTCACGGTCGGCGGCGTTCATGCGGCCGTGGACGAGGCCGATGCCGCCGCCGAGCGCCGCGGTCAGCGTCGCGTAGCGCTCCTCGACGGCGGCGACGTCGAGGACTTCCGATTCCTCCACCAGCGGGCAGACCCAATAGGCCTTGGCGCCGTCCGAAGTCGCCGCGCGCACGCGTTCGACCACCTCGTCGAGGCGGGTCAGCGGGATTGCCCGGGTCTCGATCGGCCGGCGGCCGGCGGGTTTCTCGGTCAGGCGCGACACATCCATGTCGCCGTAATAAGTGAGGACGAGGGTGCGGGGGATCGGCGTCGCGGTCATCACCAGCACATCCGTGGCCTCGCCCTTGGTGGTCAGGGCGAGCCGCTGATGGACGCCGAAGCGGTGTTGCTCGTCGACGACGACGAGGCCGAGATCGCGAAACTCGACGCCGGACTGGAACAGCGCATGGGTGCCGACGAGGAGGTCGATGGAGCCATCGGCGAGGCCGGCGACGACCTCGGCCCGGTCGCGGGCGCGCTCGCGGCCGGTGAGGACGGCAAGGCGGATGCCGGCGGCTTCGGCGAGTGGTGCGATGGTGCGGGCGTGCTGGCGGACGAGCAATTCGGTCGGCGCCATGATCGCCGCCTGGGCGCCGGCCTCGATCATCGTCGCGGCGGAAAGCAGCGCGACGACGGTCTTGCCCGAGCCGACATCGCCCTGGAGGAGGCGCAGCATGCGCTCGGGCTGCGCCAGGTCGGCGTCGATTTCGGCCAGCGCCGCCTGCTGGCTGCCGGTCAGGGTGAAGGGCAGGGCGTCGAGGATCTTCTGCCTGAGACGCCCGTCGCCGTGACGGGCGCGGCCGGCGCTCCGCCGTTGATGGGCCCGCATCAGCGCCAGCGCCAGCTGGCTGGCGAGAAGTTCGTCATAGGCGAGGCGGGCGATATGCGGGCTCTGCGGCTCGATATCGGCGACCGCGGTCGGATGATGAGCGGCGCGGAGGGCGGCGTCGAAGGTGGGCCAGGCGTGCTCGGCGATGAGGGCCGGATCGAGCCATTCCGGGCAGGTCCGGGCACGACCGTCGAGGGCGTCGCCGACGGCGCGGAGCAAGGTTTTGCGGGCGAGGCCGGCGGTCATCGGATAGACCGGCTCGATCAGCGGGAGGTCGGCGAAATCGGCTTCGGACACCATATGGTCGGGATGGACCATGCTCGGGCGGCCGTTGAACCACTCCATCCGGCCCGAGACATAGCGTGTCTCACCGACCGGCAGCATCCGTTCCAGCCACGGCTCGTTGGCATGGAAGAAGGTGAGGGCGAGCTCGCCGGTATCGTCGTGGACGAAGACCCGGTAGGGGATGCGGCGGTTGCCGCGCGGCGGCTTCTGATGGCGATCGATGCGGACCTTGAGGGTGACGATGGCGCCTTCCGGCGAGAGGGCGATGCCGGGCTGGCGGCTGCGGTCGATGACCGCCACCGGCAGGTGGAAGAGGAGGTCGATCGCTCGCGGCTCGCTGTCCGGTTCCGGGCCGTCGAGCAGCTTGCGCAGCGTGACGGCGAGTTTCGGCCCGATACCGGCGAGACTGGTGACCGGACGGAAGAGCGGGTTGAGGATCGGCGGACGCATGGCGACCCCGTTATGCCACAGGCGTCGACACGCTCGCCACGGATTCAGTCCGGTTGCGGTCGGGTGCCGATGGCCGCAATGTCGAGGAATCAGCGCGAGGCGGGGAAAAGGCGATGGGGATGGTCAATAGCTGGCAGGTGTGGGCGGTGCTGTCGGCCGTGTTCGCGGCGCTGACGGCAATCTTCGCCAAGGTCGGCGTCGAGAACGTCAATTCGGACTTCGCGACGCTGATTCGGACGGTGGTGGTCCTCGTGGTGCTGGTCGGGATCGTCTTCATGTTCGGCGAGTTCCAGCCGCTCGGCTCGATCAGCCGCCGCACCTATCTGTTCCTGCTCCTGTCCGGATTGGGGACGGGGGCTTCCTGGCTCTGCTACTTCCGGGCGATGAAACTCGGCGACGCCGCGCGGGTCGCACCGATCGACAAACTGAGCGTGGTGCTGGTGGCGATCTTCGGCGTGGTGTTCCTCGGCGAGCAGCTCAACTGGTCGAACTGGCTCGGCATCCTGCTGATCGCGGGCGGAGCCTTGCTCGTCAGTCTGCGGATCTGAGGCGATCGCCGGGTCATCCGCAGGAAATTAGCCGGTTCGTGTCGAAACCGCGTGGGGTCATTCGTCGGGGACATGGCAGGTGCGTGAACGCTGTCACTTGCCCCTGCTGACACACTTGATGCACTGAAGGGGTATAAGGCGGACTCAGTGTCACCATCCTCCCGGCGACCGGCCCGCATTTCTTGGAAAGATAACGTGATGCCCAACAGCTTTTTCAGGAGCGCGCTGGTGCTCGGCCTGCTTTCGGCGGCCGGGCCCTTCGCCATCGACATGTATATCCCGGCGCTGCCGGCGATCGCCGAGAACCTGTCGGCTTCGACGGCGGCGACGCAGATGACGCTGATGGTCTTCTTCGTCGCCTTCGGCGTCTGCCAGATCTTTTACGGGCCGATTTCGGACATGGTCGGCCGCAAGCCGCCGCTCTATTTCGGACTGTCGGTCTTCGTGCTCGGCAGCGTCGGCTGCGCGCTGGCGCCGGACATCGCCTGGCTGATCGGGTTCCGGGTCGTGCAGGGCATCGGCGCCGCTTCGGTCATGGTGATCCCGCGGGCGATCATCCGCGACATGTATACCGGCACCGAGGCGACGCGCCTGATGGCGCTGGTGATGCTGGTGATCAGCATATCGCCGATCCTGGCGCCGCTGGCCGGCGCCAGCCTGATCGGGCCGTTCGGGTGGCGGGCGGTCTTCGTCGTGGTGACGGTCGCGGCGGTGGCGGGGCTGTTCATGCTCGCCTTCTTCCAGCCCGAGACCCGGCCGCCCGAAGACCGGATCAGGGTGAGCGTCGCAAGCCTCGTCGATGGTTTCGGCCGGCTCCTCCGCCACGGGCGATTTCTTGGCCTGACCTTTATCGGCGGGCTTGGATTCGCCAGCTTCTTCGCCTTCATCGCGACGTCCTCCTTTGTCTATATCGATCATTTCGGGCTCAGCCCGATCGAGTATGGGCTGGCCTTCTCCGTCAACGCGGTCGGCTTCTTCGCCGCGTCACAGATGGCCGGCTGGCTGACGGCGCGCTTCGGCATGATGCGGGTGGTGACGACCGCGACCCTTGGCTATGCGACGTTCACCGTGATTCTCTTCGCGGTGACGCTCGCAGGGGCCGACAACCTGGCGGTGCTGATGGTGCTGCTGTTCTGCGCCTTCGCCTTCCTCGGCCTTGTCATCCCGACGACGATGGTGCTGGCGCTGGAGGAACACGGGCCGATCGCCGGCATGGCCTCGGCGCTCGGCGGAACCCTGCAGATGGTCGCCGGCGCGGTGGCGATCGTCATCGTCAGCTTCTTCTTCGACGGGACGACGATGCCGATGGTGACGGCGATCGCGGCCTGCGGCGTCGGCGCCTTCGTCCTGGCCCGGCTGACGTTGCGGGGGGATTTCGCCGTGCAACCGGCGGAATAGGGCGCCCGGTCCGCGAGTGGGTCGACGGCCGGGAGTTTGCCCGGACGGGCCCGCGCCCTATAGTCCCGCCTTCGGGGGTGACTCGATCAGCGGAGACTAAAGTCCACCATGATTTCGACCGCCAGACTTGCCGCGGCCGCCGCCGTTGCCATGACTCTCGCCGCGTCGCCGGCTTTTGCTGCGAGCTGTCACAAGGAAGCGAACTTCGACGCCTGGCTGCAGGGCGTCGCCCAAGATGCGGCCAAGGCCGGTGTTTCGAAGCAGGCGATCCAGGCCGGGCTCGGGAACGTCCATTTCGACCAGAATATCGTCAACAAGGACCGCGCCCAGGGCGTGTTTGCCCAGACCTTCCTCGAATTCTCCGACCGCATGGTCGAGCAGTACCGGATCAAGCAGGGCCCGGCCCAGATCAAGAAATACAGCAAGGTCTTTCAGCAAATCGAGCAGAAATACGGCGTCCCGGCCTCGGTGATCGTCGCATTCTGGGGCCTGGAGACCGACTTCGGCGCCGTTACCGGTGACGGACCGACGCTCGTATCGCTGGCCACGCTCGCCTATGACTGCCGTCGCCCGGATCTCTTCCGCCAGCAGCTCATAGCGGCGCTGAAGATCATCGACCGGGGCGACCTGACGCCGGCGCAGATGCGCGGGCCGTGGGCGGGCGAGATGGGCCAACTCCAGTTCCTGCCGATGCACTATTACGACTACGGCGTCGACTTCGACGGTGACGGTCATGTGAACCTGATCAAGAGCTCCCCGGACGCGCTCGGCTCCGCCGGCAACTACCTCGCCAATATCGGCTGGCGGCGCGGCGAGCCGTGGCTGCAGGAAGTGACGGTCCCGAAGGAATTCCCGTGGGAAATGGCCGACCTGCGGATCAAGTTTCCGCGCTCCGAATGGGTCGCCGCAGGAGTGAAGGGCGTCGGCAAGGCGCTGCCCTCGGACGGACTGGAGGCGGCGCTGCTCCTGCCGATGGGGCGGAACGGACCGGCCTTCCTCGCCTACCCGAACTTCGACGTGCTGCTCGAATGGAATTCGTCGCTGGTCTACACGACGACGGCGGCCTATTTCGCCACCCGGATGGACGGCGCCAAAAAGGTCAACCGCGGCAGCGGCAAGATCAACAGCCTGTCAGCCAAGGAAACCGCCCAACTGCAGACGATCCTCGCCAAGAAGGGCTACAACGTCGGCAAGATCGACGGCATCATCGGCGAGCTGACCCGCGAGGCAGTGAAGGATGTGCAGTTGAAGCTCGGGCTGCCGGCGGATTCTTATCCGACGAAGGAACTGCTCGCCAAGCTGCAGTAAGGAAGAGCGCCATGGCCAAATTCTACACGAGCCTCGAGCCGAAGCTGCGCGAGTTCATCGAACGGCAGCACATGTTCTTCGTCGCCACGGCGGTCGAAGGCGCACGGATCAGCCTGTCGCCGAAGGGCCTGGAATCGATGCGGGTGCTTGGGCCGAACGCCGTCGCCTATCTCGACTGGACGGGCAGCGGCAACGAGACAGCCGCGCACATTCGGGCCGACGGACGGCTGACGATGATGTTCTGCGCATTCGAGGGGCCGCCCAACATCCTGCGGCTCTACGGGCGCGGGCGGATTCTGCCGCGCGGCAGCGCCGAGTATCGCAGGGTCCTGGACGAGGCCTTCGACGGGGAGGCGCCGGTCGGGGCGCGGCAGATCATCGTGCTCGACGTCGAGTCCGCGCAGACATCGTGCGGCTACGGCGTTCCGGTCTACGACTACAAGGGCGGGCGCCCGTCGCTCGCCAATTGGGCCGAGGCGCAGGATGATCTCGTTGGCTACCGGCGTGAAAACAACGCCGTCAGCATCGACGGGATTCCATCGGGCCATGTCGAGGAGGAAGAAGAGACGGTCGGCTGAAAGGCCCCGCTCAATACTCGACGAAGCGCGGGGCGATGCGGGCGCCGCGGCCGAGGCCGTAGGCGAACTGGATCATCATCAAGCCGACCGGTTCCATGAAGCGGGCGTTCTTCAGCGGGCCGGCATCAATCGGCTCGAAGCCGATCGCCTTGATCAGCCCTTCCACCCGGTGATTGGCGAATTCGTGGTCGCCGGCAAACATGATCTGGGGCGGGGTGTCGGGCTCGCTGAGCTGAAGGCCGAGCAGCTCGGCGAAGATCGTATTGAAGGCCTTCACGACCCGGGCCTGCGGTACCAGCTTCTGGATCTCCTCGGCGGCCGAGGTGGTCATCCCGACCGCCAGCGACATCTCAGGGCCGACCGGATTCGATATATCGATCAGGACCTTGCCGGTCAGGGGGCCGACCTCGGCGAGGGCATTTGCGGCTTCCGGGTAGGGAACCGCGAGGATGACGACATCGGCGTTACCGGCATCGGCGATCGCTCCGCCGGTGACGTCGCCGGGGATGTCGGCGGCGATCGCGGCAGCCTTGGCCTCGTCCCGCCCGGCGAGAACGACGGTTTCGCCCGCCGCCGCCAGCCTGCGGGCGAGGCCCTTGCCCATGTTACCAGCGCCGATAATCGCAATACTCATGCCTTCACCCTCACATAGCTGCCCGGGGCATCTTCGATGGGCTTGAACCTGCCGCCCCCCATCTTCGGGGGCTTTACCCGGATCTTGTTCGTCTTCTCGATCCAGGCCTGCCAATGCGGCCACCACGAACCGGGATGCTCTTTCGCCTTCTCGGCCCACTGATCGTAGCGGTCGCCTTTCGGCGCCGGGCCGGTCCAGTACTGATACTTGTTTCGGGATGGCGGATTTATGACGCCGGCGATATGGCCGGACCCGCTCAGCACGAAGGTCACCCTGCCGCCAAAGAAGGACGAACCGTAGAAGACCGAGCGCGGCGGCGCGATGTGGTCGTCACGGGTAGCGAGATTGTAGATCGGAATCTTGCACTTCTTCAGGTCCAGCCTGACACCGGCGATTTCCATCTCGCCGGACGCCAGGCGGTTCTCGAGGTAGCAGTTGCGCAGGTAGAAGGCGTGGTTGGCCGCCGGCATGCGGGTCGCGTCGGCGTTCCAGTAGAGGAGGTCGAAGGCCGAAGGCTCCTTGCCCTTCATGTAGTTGCCGATGACGTAGGGCCAGATCAGGTCGTTGGGGCGCAGCATGTTGAAGGCGGTCGACATCGTCTTGCCTTCGAGATAGCCGTGCATCTTCATCTTGTATTCGACGTCGTCGATCTGTTCCTCATCGACGAAGACCTTGAGATCGCCGGAATAGGTGAAATCCACCTGGGTGGCGAAGAAGGTCGCGCTCCTGATGCGGTCGTCGTTCTTCGCCGCCATCCAGGCGAGGGTGACGGCCAGGATGGTGCCGCCGACGCAATAGCCGATCGTGTCGACGCCATCCGCCCCGGTGACCTTGAGCGCGACATCGACGGCTTCGAT
Organism: uncultured Alphaproteobacteria bacterium; assembly: GCA_963812275.1. Taxonomy (GTDB): domain Bacteria; phylum Pseudomonadota; class Alphaproteobacteria; order Rhizobiales; family Kaistiaceae; genus Bauldia. Next base: position 93,433 of record CAWEUQ010000027.1, read on the forward strand.
GACGCCTTCGCGCATGTAGTGCTCGAAACTCTTGCGGGCATGGGCCTTGCCGGGATTGACCCAGGATATGACGAAGACCGTATGGCCCTGCTCGACGCACCAGCGGATGAAGGATTTCTCCCGGGTCAGGTCGAGGATGTAGAACTTGTTGATCCACGGGGGCACGATCACCAGGGGGCGCTTGAGGACGGTTTCGGTCGTCGGCGCATACTGGATGATCTGGCAGAGGCTGTTCTGGTGGATGACCTTGCCCGGCGTGTTGGCGAGGTTCGCGCCGAGCTCGAAATCGCCGGGGCTCGACTGGCGGATCTTGAGATCGCCGTGCCCGGCCTCGATGTCCTCGGCCAGCATGTGCATGCCGCGGACCAGATTCTCGGCGTTGGAGGACAGCGTCTCGCGCAGCAATTCCGGGTTGGTCAGCACGAAATTGGACGGCGCCAGGGCATTGGCGATCTGCCGCGTGTAGAAGGCGGCTTTCTGCTTGGTGTGGGGGTCCATCTCCTCGTCGGCACGCTCGACCATGTCGACCGCCCAGCGGCTGGTGACGAGGTAGAACTGCTTGAGGAAGTCGAAGAACTGGTTCTCGCTCCACTGGGGATCGGAAAAGCGCTTGTCGCCCGGGTCGGGCTGGGCGGCGGGCTTTGCCGGCTCGCCCATCATGCGCTTCAGCGCGTTCGACCAGAGATCGATGTAGCCAGAAACCAGGCTCGATTCGGCCGCGACGGTTCGCTCCGGGTCCGAAAGCCAATACTCGGCGACCCGGGACAGCACCTTGGCGACGTCGCCGGCGCCATCGACAAAATCAAAGCTGGCCTTGCCTTCTTCACGCGGCTTAAGGTAGGCCGAAGCCGCCTTGCCGGCCTCTTCCATGATGCGGGCAAGGTTGTGGGCGAAGGCTTCCGGGTCCCGGATTCCGTAGCCGTCTTTTGGGAATTTGTCCGTGCTCATCCTTGCCCGGCGCCGCCTGGCGCGTCCAGAACCCGTTTTTTCGACATAATAAGACGTGATGGTCCCGTATGATAATAGATTAAAGAGCCGGTCTTAACGCTTTGATCACGCTAGCGACCCACGATGACGGTGCAGGGAGGAAAGCCAAGCGTCCCAAACGGGGCCTCGCGCTGCCGGCCTCGCTTGTTCTGGCTCTCGGACTGAGTGCGTGCGTGCAAACCACCACGAACCTTACACAGCCTGCCCCCCTCGCTGGCAACCCGATGCTGCTGAATACCACGCCCGATGGCGTCGCGGCCGCTGACGGCGCGGCATCGGCGGCGAAGCAGCCCGAGCCGCCGCCCGCGACTGCCGCAAAGGCCACGCCGACGCCGGTCGTAGCCGCTCCGGCGCCGGCCCCGGCACAGCCGACCGTGGCGGCGACTCCGCCGAAGCCCGTCGCGGCCACGCCAATTCCGGTCTCCGCCACGGAAGAGGCGCCGTCGAAGGGCTATCCGAATATCAACGTCGTGCCGCCCCAGCCGGAAGGTACGCTGCTGCCGCCGGACGAACGCGCCAAGATCATCAGCGAACTCGAAGCGCTCCGCGCCAAACAGGGTGGTTCGGCGCCGTCGACGCCTTCGGGCGGCGACTCGGCGACCTCTCTCGCCAAGGAAGGCGAGACACACGGGGCGGACGCCTTGAAACAAATCGAAAAATGCTCTCAAGAAGGCGCCGCGGACCTCTACCCGGAATGCGCGCCGGCAGATTGACGATGGACGGGACGGGCACCATGAACGAATTCTACAGCGTGCGGCGGCTGCCGCCTTATGTCTTCGAGCAGGTCAACCGGCTGAAGGCCAGGGCACGGGCCGGGGGCGCCGATATCATCGACCTCGGGATGGGCAACCCCGATCTGCCGACTCCGGCGCATATCGTCGAGAAGCTGGCCGAGACGGCCCGGCGCGAGGACACCCACGGCTATTCCGCCTCGCGCGGAATCAGCGGGCTTCGCCGCGCCCAGGCGGCCTATTACGGCCGCCGCTTCGGGGTGAAGGTCGATCCCGACAGCCAGGTGATCGTCACCATCGGCTCGAAGGAAGGCTTCGCCAACATGGCCCAGGCGATCACCGCGCCAGGCGACGTGGTGCTCTGTCCCAACCCGAGCTACCCGATCCACGGCTTCGGATTCCTGATGGCCGGCGGCGTCATCCGGGCTCTGCCGGCGGCGCCGGACGAGAACTATTTCCGTGCCCTCGAACGGGCCGTGATGCATTCGATCCCCAAGCCGCTGGCCGTGGTCGTCTGCTACCCGTCGAACCCGACCGCGCATGTCGCCGATCTCGACTTCTATCGGGACCTGGTCAGCTTCGCGCGGCGGAACGAGCTTATCGTGCTTGTCCGATCTCGCCTATTCCGAGGTTTATTTCGACGGCAACCCGCCCCCCTCGATCCTGCAGGCGCCGGGCGCCATGGACGTCGCGGTCGAATTCACCTCGATGTCGAAGACCTTCTCGATGGCGGGGTGGCGGATCGGTTTCGCCGTCGGCAACGAGCGGCTCATCTCCGCCCTCGGCCGGGTCAAGTCCTACCTCGACTATGGCGCCTTCACCCCGGTCCAGGTCGCGGCGACGGCGGCGCTCAACGGTCCGCAGGAGTGTATCGACGAGATGCGGGCGGTCTATCAGCGCCGGCGCGACGTGATGGTCGACTGCTTCGGACGGGCAGGATGGGAGATCCCGCCGCCGGCCGCCTCGATGTTCGCCTGGGCGCCGATTCCGGAGAAATTCCGGCAGCTCGGGTCCCTCGAATTCTCCAAGCTTCTCATCGAGAAGGCCGATGTGGCGGTCGCGCCCGGAATCGGGTTTGGCGAGCATGGCGACGATTATGTGCGGATCGCCCTGGTCGAGAACGAGCAGCGCATCCGTCAGGCCGGACGCAACCTGCGTCGATTCCTTGAATCGGCGGACAAAACATTGCACAACGTCGTCCCGTTGAGCGCCGCCCGCTAACTACCGCGGGTGCGCCTGCAAGGCGCTCATTTCCCCCGCAACCGGGATCGTCGCGTGCCGTAGGGCAACGCGACGGCACCCGTCGTCAGGATCGCGAGTGACGTTCATGGAAGCGAATGCGCCCATCAGGATCGGGGTCGCCGGGCTCGGTACGGTCGGCGCCTCTCTGGTGCGGCTGATTACACGCCACGGCAACGACCTGGCGGTGCGCAGCGGCCGGCCGATCGTCATTTCCGGCGTCTCCGCGCGCGACCTCAACAAGGATCGCGGGATCGACGTCAGCGGCATGGAATGGTTCGAGGACCCGGTGGCGCTCGCCCGCGATCCCGGCAACGACATCTTCGTCGAGCTGATCGGCGGCGCCGAGGGGCCGGCCCGGTCAGCGGTCGAAGCAGCGCTTCAGACCGGCAAGCACGTGGTCACCGCCAACAAGGCGCTTCTGGCCGAGCATGGCAACGCGCTGGCGAGACTGGCCGAGGACGCGAACGCCAGTCTCAATTTCGAGGCGGCGGCGGCCGGTGGCATCCCGATCATCAAGACGCTCCGCGAGGCGCTGGCCGGCAATACCGTCAGCCGCATCTACGGCATTCTCAACGGCACCAGCAACTATATCCTGACCCGGATGGAGCAGGACGGTCTGAGTTTCGAGGATTGCCTCGCCGAGGCGCAGCGGCTCGGCTATGCCGAGGCCGATCCGAGCTTCGACATCGGCGGCCAGGACGCCGCCCACAAGCTGGCGCTGCTGACCTCGATCGCCTTCGGCACCGAGGTCGATGCGAGCGCCATCTATGTCGAGGGGATTTCCTCGATCACCAGCGCCGACATCGAGGCGGCCGACGAACTCGGCTACCGGATCAAGCTGCTTGGCGTCGCCTGCCGGACCGATTCCGGCATCGAGCAGCGGGTCCACCCGACGATGGTGCCACGCTCCTCGGCGATCGCCCGGATCGACGGGGTGACCAACGCGGTGGCGGTCGAGGCCGATTTCGTCGGACAGCTGGTGCTTTCCGGTCCCGGCGCCGGCGGGGACGCGACGGCTTCATCGGTGATGAGCGATATCGCCGACATCGCCCGCGGCGACCGGGTCGGCACCTTCGGCCGGCCGGCCTCCGACCTCGAACCCTATCGGCGGGCCGGGATGCGGACCCATGAGGGCGGTTATTATGTGCGGCTTTCGGTCTATGACCGGCCCGGCGCCTTCGCCGCGATTTCCCAGCGCATGGCCGATCGCGGCATTTCGCTGGAATCGATCGTCCAGCGCCGCCGCGCGCCGCGCGCCGCGCCGGGACAGGCGAAGCCGAGCGAGCCGGCGCCGGTGATCATGATCACCTACGAGACGACGGAGGCGGAAATCCGCGCCGCGCTGGAGACCATCAAGTCGGACGGCCATATCGCCGGCGATCCGCAAATGATACGGATCGAACAATTCACCTGATTTCCCGGGGCGAGCGCCGGAGGGACAATTCATGAACGAGACTGTGCGTTTCCCCAAGGGGCCTTCCCTCGACCGCATCCTGACGCTCGAGCTGGTGCGGGTGACCGAACGCGCCGCGGTTGCCGCCGCGCGCCTGCGCGGACGCGGCGACGAGGTCGCGGCGGACCAGGCGGCGGTCGACGCGATGCGGAGCGAGCTCAACCAGCTGCCGATCCACGGAACCGTGGTGATCGGCGAGGGCGAGCGCGACGAAGCGCCGATGCTCTATATCGGCGAGGAGGTCGGCACCAAGAACGGCCCCAGGGTCGATATCGCCCTCGACCCGCTCGAAGGGACGACGATCGCGGCCAAGAACCTGCCCAACGCGCTCGCGGTGATCGCGATCGCCGAGGAGGGGAGCCTGCTCAACGCGCCCGACGTCTACATGGACAAGATCGCGATCGGGCCGGGCTACCCGGCCGGGCTCGTCGATCTCGACGCGACCGCCCATGACAACATCAAGGCGCTGGCGGAAGCCAAGGGCGTGCCGATCAACGAGATCACGGCTTGCGTCCTCGACCGGCCCCGCCATGCGCGGATGATCGAGGAGGTTCGCGCGACCGGCGCCGCGATCCGGCTGATCGGCGACGGCGACGTTGCCGGGATCATCCACACCACCAGTCCCGACGAGACCGGCGTCGACATCTATCTCGGCATCGGCGGCGCGCCGGAAGGAGTGCTCGCCGCGGCGGCCCTCCGCTGCATCGGCGGCCAGATGCAGGGTCGCCTGGTGATCAATTCGAACGAACAGCGCGAACGCGCCCATCGCATGGGCGTCGAGGACATCGACCGGAAATACGAGATGGGGGAAATGGCGCGCGGCGACGTGCTCTTCGCCGCGACCGGGGTGACGGACGGCAACCTGTTGTCCGGCGTCCGCTTCGCGCGGCGGGCGGTGATCACCCATACGGTGGTGATGCGGTCTTCCTCCGGTACGGTGCGGTGGATCAAGGCCGAACACCAGGACCTCGAGAAGTTCGACGACGCCATCTGAGCCAGCGGGCTCGGGCGGCCCGGCCGGGTTTGGGCCGGAGCGCGCGAATCGGGCTAGACTCGGCCGCCCCAGCGGATCGGATGGCTCTTGTGCTGCAAACTCTCAATGATGCACGGAACGCGCGCGCCTTCCTCGGCGTCGAACGGTCGCTGACGGGACGGCGCTGGGCCGAGCGGCTCGACGGCGAGGCGGCGCGCGTCGCCCAGGCGATGGCCCAGCGGCACGGGGTTTCGGACATCGTGGCGCGGGTCCTGGCGGGCAGGGGGGTCGCCGCCGATGACGCGCCCGACTTCCTCGACCCGTCGCTGAAACGGCTGATGCCGGATCCCTCGTCGCTGACCGGCATGGACGCGGCGGCAAGCCGCATCGCCGACGCCATCCTCGGCGGCGAGCCGATCGCGATCTTCGGCGACTATGACGTCGATGGCGCGACCTCGGCGGCGCTGCTCCTGCGCTTCCTGCGCTCGGTCGGTGTCGATGCGACGGTCTATATTCCCGACCGCATCTTCGAGGGCTACGGCCCCAATCCGGAGGCGATGGGCAAGCTGGCCGAGGCCGGCGCCCGGCTGGTGGTCTGCGTCGACTGCGGCTCGACCAGCTTCGAGGCGCTGGCGGAGGCGCAGAGGCTCGGGCTCGGCGTGGTGGTGATCGATCACCACCAGGTCGGCGCGGAGCTGCCGCCGGCGGATGCGATCGTCAATCCCAACCGCCAGGACGATCTGTCAGGTCTCGGCCATCTGGCCGCCGTCGGCGTCACCTTCCTGACCGCGGTGGCGGTCAACCGGGTGCTGCGGAGCCGTGGATTCTACCAGGCCGGGCGAGGCGAGCCGGACCTGCTGCAATGGCTCGACCTGGTGGCGCTCGGCACGGTCTGCGATGTCGTGCCGCTGGTCGGGCTCAATCGCGCCTTCGTCACCAAGGGACTGCGCGCCATGGCGCGGCGGGAGAACAAGGGACTGGCGGCGCTCGCCGATATCGCCCGGCTCGGCGGGCCGGTGGCGCCCTATCATCTCGGCTTCGTGCTTGGCCCCCGCATCAATGCCGGCGGGCGGATCGGCGACGCGGCGCTCGGCGCGCGGCTGCTCGCCACCGACGACGCGGTCGAAAGCGGGAGAATCGCGGCGGAGCTCGACCGGCTGAACCGCGAGCGCCAGGCGCTGGAGACGGTGATGCTGGAGGAGGCGATCGCCGAGGCGGAGGCCGAAATCGGCACCGGCGCGGGGCCGGCGGTGCTGGTGACCGCCAGCGAGCGCTGGCACCCCGGCGTGGTCGGGCTGATCGCCTCGCGGCTCAAGGACCGCTTCCAGCGGCCGGCGGTGGCGATCGCCCTGCAGCCGAACGGCTTCGGCGCCGGCTCGGGACGGTCGGTCGCCGGGGTCGATCTCGGGCGGGCGGTGCGGCGCGCGGTCGAGGCAGGGATCGCGGTCAAGGGCGGCGGACACGCGATGGCGGCCGGGCTGACCATCGCAAAGGGCCGGCTCGCCGATCTCCGGGCCTTCTTCGCCGCCGAACCGGGGATGACGGCGGGAGCCGAGGCGGTCGGCAGCCTGTCGATCGACGCGGCCCTGGCGGCAACCGGCGCGACCATCGATCTGATCGACCGGATCGCGCGGGCCGGGCCGTTCGGCGCCGGCCATGCCGAGCCGGTCTTCGCCTTTCCGGCGCATCAGGTCGCCTATGTCGAAACCGTCGGCAACGGCCACGTCCGGGCGTCGCTGAAGTCCCCGGACGGGACGGCGCTGAAGGCGATGGCGTTTCGCGCCGCCGACACCGATCTCGGCCGGGCGCTGCTCGATTCCCGCGGGCAGGCGCTGCATGTCGCCGGCTCGCTCTCCGCCGACCAGTGGCAGGGGCGGAGCCAGCCGAGCCTGAGGATCATCGACGCCGCGCGGCCGTGACAACGGAAGCCTGCGCGAAAAAAAAGCCGCGGCGGATGATCCGCCGCGGCTTTCGATTTCCTGGTCGAGCGTCTGGCCTGGTCGCGTCCGTCGGGCCTGAATGCCGGCATCCGATGCGGGGGGGCTGGCCGACGTCAGCGGACATGAATGAGTTCGCCTTCCTTCGGGATCGAAACCTTCAACCGCGGCTTTGACGGGTCGAAAGCGCCGGTTACCCATTTCTCCGCCACCATTACCTCCAAGACTTCGATCAACAGCTTGAACGGGACGGCGGAGGACGGACTGCCCAAGGTATTCCGGCTTAGAAGCTGCTTCAGTTCCTTCGCAATCGCGGCAACGTCGCTGTGCCGCCCAAGGATTTCCAGCATCAATGCGTAGAGACCGACGACAGGCAGCTTCAGACCGTCGCGGAGGTAGCATTTACAAATCTCGATCCGGCCATTCTGGAACATCGGGATCGTCGTCTCCGACGCGCCGTCGAGATTCAGTCTGAAGGTATTGAAGCGGTTCAGTTCCCAAGTCGCCTCCCCTTCGGTGAAGAGTCCGGTGACGCTTTTGATCGAGGTGAGATTGAATCCGGCCAGCCCGGCCTGGCCCTGGATGTCATCGGTGAATCCGCCGGTGCCCAGCCACTGAAACGCCTGGTCCGGCGTTAGGGTGAGGCCAGCTTCCGCCGCGATCCGCGCGGTGTGTTCCTTGAGGTCAGTGAACTGGCCGTTGCCGGCATACCAGAAGTCGGCAAACTTGATGTGCTGGGAGATGCGTTCCTTCTGCGTGGTCTCGTAGTGCTGCTTGAGCCAGCCTGGATCGAGTTCGCCCCGCTCGAGCTCGAGGATGATGTAGGCGGCCTCGCGGGCGCTCAACTGGGCGAGCGTCATGCCGGCGGCGAGGATCGGGTCGGCGAAGCCCGCTGTCTCCCCGGCGAGGAACCAGTTCTCACCGGCCATCCGCTCCGACAGGAAGGACCAGTCTTTCGTCGCCTGCAGATTGTCTTCGCGGGAGGCATTCTTAGTCAGCGAAACGATCAGGTCGTCCTGGGGCAGAGCTTCGAGATAAAGCTGCTCGGTCGACTTGCCGGAGGCCTTGTAATACTCGGCAGGGCAGATGAAGCCGATCGAAGTGCGGGTTGGCGAAAGCGGGATGAACCAGATCCAGCCGGTGGGGATGCTGAGCACCTGAACCATGGTGCCGCCGACGCCGATCGTGTCAGCCCAGTCGGCATTCTGCCAGTAATCCCATACGGCGATATTGCGCAGCGCCGTCGGCTCGCTGACGGCAACGCCCATCGCCTTGCGCAGTACCGCGGCATTGCCGGAAGCGTCGACGTAATGACGGGCCTCGATCCTGCTTCCGTCGGCGAGCTCGAGGCCCCGGACGCGGTCGCCGTCACGATCGACGCGGGTCACCCGTGTGCCCTGCCGAACCTCACAGCCGAGTTCGGCGGCGTGATCGAGAAGGATCTCGTCGTAGCGGGATCGTTCGACTTGGAATGCCGTGAGTTTGCGTTGACCTTCGTATTGCGCCGGTCGTGGCTCGTCCCGGAACTTCGCGGCAGGCACGAAGTAGAAGTCCCAAAGCCCGGGGCTGGAGCCCCAGCGGTAGGTCGCGCCGACCTTGATCGGGAAGCCCGCGGCCTCGACCTTGTCCCAGCAGCCCATCTCGTCGAGGACCTTGCTGATCGGCGGAAGCTGGCTCTCCCCGACGTGATCGCGCGGAAACACCTCCTTCTCGACGATCATTACGTCGAGGTCCGGCGCATATTTCTTCAGCAGGGCACCGAGGGTGCTACCCGCCGGTCCGCCGCCAATTATCGCTACATCTGGCATTGTTCGCCGCCGATTTTCGAGCTACGTGCATTTGTACGCCGAGGCGCTCGGCAGCGCATTTAAAAAAGGAATCGAGTGCCCTTTCACCTATTTTCGGTTGCCAACGACAAAATAAAAGGCGAACGTGAGCCTCAATGCCGAACGTTCAGCCTTAGCTTCGTGGGCATCCGCCTCGTACGTAAACGTCAAGGGAGGCAAGGATGATCGTAACGAAAAGCTATACCTTTACAGGTGACGTGCCGATTCCTGACTTTTCCGTGGATCCCAATGGGATTTCCAACGTTCTTAAAGTTATCGGAATCCCCGACGGTGTCGAGATCAAGCATATTGCGGTCAACCTCAATGTTGATCATACATGGGACGCCGACCTCGACATCTCTCTAATTGATCCGCAGGGTACGACTATTGACCTTAGCTCGGATAATGGAGGCCCGGGCGACAACTATACGAATACTACATTTGACGATGGCGCGACCAATGCGCCCATTAAAGGTTTGGCTACGGGGCTACACCGTTCACCGGAATCTTTAAGCCGGAGCAACCGCTCTCTAACCTCTATCCCGGAAATGCCGAAGGCGACTGGACCCTGAAGATTGCTGAGGATACGCCTGGCTAGCGATACAGGGTCGCTCAAATCGTGGACGCTGAATATTTCCTTCGAGACGCCGGAAATCATCATCGGTGACGAGAACGCCAACACGCTGAACGGCACCATCGCGAGCGAGACTTTGCTTGGTCGCAGGGGCGACGACAATAATCATGGGGAACGGGGGCAACGACGACGAGACGGGCGGGCTCGGCGACGACAAATTCCATTTCAACTTCGAGATCAAGCCGGAAAACCTCGTCTTGATCAACGATTTCACGTCCGGTGACGATCACGTCGTGGTCTACGAAGACGTTCCTGAACGGGTTCAAGAGCAAATGGTTCAACGGCAGCGACGAGCTGAAGAACAAGTTCTTCAATCTGGACAAGAAGCCGCACGACAAGAAGGATATCTTCACCTACAAGGAAAAGACCGGCGAGCTTTTCTATGACGCGAACGGGAAGAAGGGCGGATTCGACAAGGACGGTCTGATTGTCCACTGTCGTTCCGCACACCCAGATCGAGGCGAGCGATCTCATGATCCACGCCTAGGCGGAGGTTGGGGCGGCCATCGCCTTTGGTCGCCTGATCGCCGTACCTGGTTCGACTGCACCAACGAAGCCGCGTCGGGTCCCCGACGCGGCTTTTGTTTTCGCGATGTTGGTAAATGACTGATTTCCGGAGCCGCGCCGCCGGACATCAGATGACGAAATCGCCGACCGTGAAATCCTTGTGGTCGAGGTCGGGGTGGCCGGCGAGCTTGGCGAAGATCTGCTGGTGGGCGCCACCGCGGCCGTCCGGGTCATAGTAGAGCCGGCCGTTGTGGTAAATGACGTAATCGTTCGAGTCGGTCGCGTGTTTTCCGACGACGAATTCGTGCTTGCCGAGCTTGCCGCCGATCGATGCGAAGACGCTCTCATCGAGCAGGATGGTGTCACGATCGATCCTGAAGTCCTTGAGCTTGTCGCGATTGGCGCGGCCAGGGTCGGAATCGAAGACGAAGACGTCGTGGCCGGCGTTGCCCCACAGCTTGTCCCTGCCGTCGCCCCCCGAGATCGTGTCCTTGCCGCCCTTGCCCTTGAGCCGGTCGGCGCCGGCGTTGCCGGCGATGGCATTGGCGAGGCCGTTGCCGATGCCGATCGATGCGCCGCCGAGGAGCGCGAGCTTCTCGACGTTGGCGCCGAGGGTGAAGCCGACACTGGACCGGACAAGTGTCGGTGCCCTGGCCGGCATTCTCGATGACGCTGTCGCCCGAATTGTCGACGATATAGGTGTCGTTGCCGGCGTTGCCGCGCATGGTGTCGGCGCCGGTGCCGCCATCCAGCGTGTTCCTGCCGGCATTGCCGGTGAGGGCATTGGCGAGGCCGTTGCCGGTGGCGTCGATTTTGGCCGAGCCGGTCAGTGTCAGGTTCTCGACATTGGCGCCGAGGGTGAAGGAGATGCTGGACTGGACGAGATCGGCGCCCTGACCGGCATTCTCGATGACGCTGTCGCCGGGATCGTCGACGACATAGGTGTCGTTGCCGGCATTGCCGCGCATGGTGTCGGCGCCGCCCTTGCCGTCGAGGGTGTTGCCGCCGCCGTTGCCGGTGAGGATGTTGGCCAGGCCGTTGCCGGTGGCATCGATGTTGCCCGAGCCGGTCAGTTCGAGGTTCTCGACATTGGCGCCGAGGGTGAAGGAGACGGCTGGACCGGACGAGATCGGTGCCCTGGCCGGCATTCTCGACGACGCGTGTCGCCGGCATTGTCGACGACATAGGTGTCGTCGCCGGCGTTGCCGCGCATGGTGTCGGCGCCGGCGCCACCATTCAGGGTATTCCCCACGGCGTTGCCGATCAGGGTGTCGGCGCCGGAGCCGCCGATGGCGTTCTCGATGACCACGCCATTGGCGATGGTGAAACCACCGACGATGTCCGGATACCGACGAAACATAGCCGGCTGCATTGGCGCCGACGAGACGGCGCGGCATTGAGATCGATGGTGGCCGATGTCGACGATCCGGCGGCCGAAATCGTGTCGGTTCCGCCGGCGTCCCAGATACAGGCCCAGAAGGCACCGGCGGCGTTGGTATGCGGCAGGAGGTAGGTGTCGTTGCCGGTGTGGTAGGTCATGTTGGCGCCATAGATCAGCTGGACGGCTGCGATGTCCAGCGCCATCGGCGTGCCTTCCCAGCCATAGGCCTTGTCCGAGTGGCCGGGGAACTGCGACGGCCAGCCGGAATTGTAGCTCATCGTCGTCCAGATGCCCTGGTTGAGCTCATAGTCGCCATAGTCGTTGAAGGCGGAGGAAACGCCGGGAAAGACCGTGCCGTCGGAAAAGATCCCCGCCGCACCGTCGTGCGGGTGGGCGAGGCCGAGGGCGTGGCCGAGTTCGTGAAGCAGGGTTACGAAGCCGTAGCCGCCCTGCGCGAGACCGGCGCTGGTCCATCCGGTGCCCTGGTAGTTGAAGACGCCGTAATTCGGCGTGCCGGTTCCCGGCTCGGGAAACTCATGCAGGCCAAGCGTATATGGGCCCAGTCCGTCGTCATCGGTCAGCCAGTACCAGATGTCGGCGCTGCCGGAGGTGACCTCGACGAAATCGACGTTGGCGACGGCTTCCCACAGGGCCATCGCGGCGGTAAGGGCGGCGATGTCGCTGGACTGCCAGGTGACACCGCCCCAGAAGCTGCCGTCATCCCATTGGGGATGATTGCCCTGGTTGGGATCGCTACCCGACTCCAGCGAATAGCCGATCGTGACGACGCCGCCATCGCCGTCCGTCCAGCGGCCGCCGGCGACGAGGCTGTCGATCCACGGGTTCGCCCCGTTGGTTGGGGTGCCGTCGGTGGCGGTTTCAGATGCCATGATCCCAGTCTTCGGAATGCAGACGGCCTTGCGCCATGCGCGGGACCGCCACCCGTCGTCCTGTCTCGCGCTTTCGAGATCGTTCCCAGACTGCGACGTTCTTGCGCTGCGGTCGAGTGCTTCGGTCCAGGCAGGGAGGGTACCCTGTCAGTGAAGGCTTGCGTATCCGGAAACGAATTCGCGGCAATTGTCTCGACTTGGAACCAAGCCCGTGCCGATCAGGGCGTTCGCGCAGGTCGCGGATGATAGGAAGCCGTGCCGGATATCCGACATGGCTTCGATCTCGCGTCCGGGAGAGGCGAATCGGTCGGCGGATAGCGATCGCCAAAATTCGTCTGCGCCTGACGGCGGGTTTTCTGTCGCAAAAGGGCCGTGCCGAAAACGGCACGGCCCTTTTTGACGATGCGTCGGTCCGCCGGTGCGACGGGCTCACAGCGCGCCGCGATAAACCCGCTCCAGCATTTCACGGCAGGCGTCCGCCTGTTCGAGCCCGGCAGGCTCGCCCCAGCGCAGGACGATCTCGCGAAGGTCGCGGATCGCGACATCGACAGCGGTGTAGAGGTCGATTTCGGCATCGTCCTCCTCGTCGCTGCATTCCTCGAATTTCGGTCTAAACGCAACAACAACGCCCATGCCACCCCCTGTGTCCGAATCACTGGAATCAATTCGTGAGGATGGGCCGCGATCGGTTAATTTTTCCTCGGCGCCGGCGGGCCGGCTATGCCGGCCGGAGGTCGTCAGGATTCGACACTCGCATGACATGGTGCCTTAATCGGAAAATGGACCGGGCGTTGTCGGCAAGGCGCCCGGGACCGAACAAAAAAACGGGAGGAAAGCCATGATCCATTTTGATGCGCGGCACGCATTCGCCGCCGCGGCCGTGACCCTGGCCGTTGGCGGGTTTTCGACTTCGGCCCTGTCCTTCGAACCGGGAAGCACCGAATGCATCGCGCCGGCGAATGCCGGTGGCGGCTGGGATTTCACCTGCCGGCAGGTCGGCAAGGCGCTCTACGATCTCAAGATCGTGCCCAACCCGGTGCAGGTCACCAACATGGCCGGCGGCGGCGGCGGCGTCGCCTATGCCACGGTCGTCAACAAGCGGAACGAAGACGACAACCTGATCGTAGCGGCGTCGTCGGCGACCTCGACGCGTCTTGCCCAGGGCGCCTTTCCCGGCAATACGATGGACCAGGTGCGCTGGCTCGGCACCGTCGGGGCCGACTATGGCGTGATCGCCGTCGCCGCGGATTCCGACATCGGCTCGCTCACCGAACTGATGGACAAGATCAAGGACGATCCGACGTCGATTTCGATCGCCGGCGGCTCGGCGGTTGGCGGCTGGGACCATCTCAAGGTGCTGATCGCGGCCAATGCGGCGGGCATCGATGACGTTCGCAAGATCAAATACGTCGCCTTCGAAGGCGGCGGCGAAGCCGTCACCCAGTTGCTCGGCGGCCATGTCCAGGCCTTCTCGGGCGACATGTCGGAAGCCAAGGGCTTTGTCGATTCCGGCGACATCAAGGTGCTGGCCGTGCTGGCGCCGGACCGGCTGCCGGGTGAATTCGACAAGTTTCCCACTGCCAAGGAACAGGGGATCGACGCGGTCGGCGCCAACTGGCGCGGCTTCTATGCGCCGGGCGGCATGTCGGACGACGCCTATGCCTTCTGGGCCGACGCCATCGCCAAGGTCTATGCCTCCGACGAATGGAAGACGATCATGGCCGATAACGGCCTGATGCCGCTCGACCTTTCGGGCGACGCCTTCGAGGCATTCGTCGCCGATCAGGTGGCGAAGACCGAGGCGCTTTCGAAAGACATCGGCTTGCTCAAATGACGGGGCGCGACATGCTCCCGGCCTGAGGGCCCGGCGATGAGCGACCGGGTCCTCGGCGCCGTCTGCATTCGTGCTCGCTGCCCTCTTCATCTGGCAGGCGACGCAGATCGAGACGGGATTCATCGTCGATCCGCTGGGACCGAGCGCGTTTCCGATCATCATCGGCGTCGTGCTCGCCCTTGGCGGTCTCTATGCCATCGTCAGGCCCGACGCGGCGCCCGACTGGCCGGCGCCGGGCCGACTGCTGGAGATCGTGTTCGCGGTCGCGGTGATGATCGCCTATGCGCTTGTCCTGCCGAGCCTCGGTTTCGTGTTGTCGACGGCGGTGGCGGCGTCACTGCTCGGCTGGCGGCTCGGCTCCGGTCCGGTATCGGCGGCCCTTGCCGGCGTCGCGATCGCGGTCGGCATCTACGTCATCTTCCACCTGATACTCGGGCTGTCGCTGGCCCGCGGCCCCTGGGGATTCTGAGCGATGGATGCGCTGTCTTCACTCCTCGATGGTTTTGTCGTTGCCCTGACGATCCAGAATATCGGGCTGGCTCTGCTCGGCTGCTTCCTCGGCACCATCATCGGCGCCCTGCCGGGGCTCGGTCCGTCGAACGGGGTCGCGATCCTGATCCCGCTGGCCTTCACGCTGGGACTGCCGGCGACGCCCGCCCTGATCCTGCTGACCAGCGTCTATTACGGCGCGATGTATGGCGGCCGGATCTCGTCGATCCTGCTCAACATCCCCGGCGACGAGCCGGCGCTGATGACCACGCTCGACGGCTATCCGATGGCCCGCAAGGGCCAGGCCGGCGAGGCATTGGCGCTGTCGGGCATCGCCTCCTTCGTCGGATCGTTCTTCGCCACGATCGGGCTTGTCTTCCTCGCGCCGGAACTGGTCAAGGTCGCGCTGCTGTTCGGGCCGGCGGAGTATTTCGCGCTGTTCACGCTGGCCTTCGCGACGCTCGGCGGCGTCGCCAGCCGCAACCAGGCAAAGGCGGCGATCGCCGCGGCGCTGGGCCTCGGCATCGCGATGATCGGCGTCGATCACCAGACCGGCGTGCCGCGCTTCACCTTCGGTGACGTCTATCTCTACGACGGCATCGACTTCCTGGTGGCGATCGTCGGTCTGTTCGCGCTGTCCGAGGTGTTCCTCTTCCTCGAGCATCGCGGCGAGGGGGATGCCGGAGCGGCGAAACTCAAGGTCGGCCGGGTGACGGCGCCCTGGTCGATGATCAAGGGGTCGATCGGCACGATGCTGCGCGGCACCGGCCTCGGCTTCATCGCCGGGGTGCTGCCCGGCGCCGGCGCCTCGCTCGGCTCGTTCATCGCCTACACCTTCGAAAAGCGGGTTTCGGACAAGAAGGGGACCTTCGGCAAGGGCGACCCGCGCGGTGTCGCGGCGCCCGAGGCCGGCAACAACGCGGCGGCCGGCGGCGCGCTGATCCCGATGCTGGCGCTGGGCGTGCCGGGGTCGGGGACCACCGCCGTGCTGCTCGCCATGCTGCTGACGCTCAACATCACGCCGGGGCCGCTGCTCTTCCAGTCGAATCCCGATGTGGTGTGGGGGCTGATCGCGGCGCTGTTCATCGCCAACGTCATGCTGCTGCTGCTGAATATTCCGCTGGTCAGCCTCTTCGTCCGCGTGCTTCTGGTGCCGCCGCGCTACCTGATGCCGACGGTGGCGATGATCTCCTTCGTCGGCATCTACGGGATTTCCGGATCGACCTTCGACCTGATGGTGATGGTCGGCTTCGGCGTGCTCGGCTATGTGCTGAGAAAGCTCGACGTGCCGCTGGTGCCGGTCATCCTCGGCGTGCTGCTCGGCAACGAGATGGAGAAGAACCTGCGGCGGGCGCTGACCATCTCGGATGGCGACTGGTCGATCCTGTGGAGTTCGCCGCTGGCGATCGGACTGTGGGTCTTCGCCATCGTCGGGTTCCTGGCGCCGCTGATCCTTGGCCGCTACTTCCGGCCGAAGATCGCCGACGAGGCAGCGGCGGAGGGAGCCGACCCGGACTGAGCTTCAGGCGCGGCGTTCGCCAGGCATCTTCGCGTTGCCGGGCTCCGCGATTTCCCGTAGCGTCGACACAGAGCCGGGAGCCGCTTCATGCTGGACGCCACCTTCGCCAAAGCCTTCATGGCTCATCGCAAACAGGGCGATCTCTTCCACCACGGCGCCCGCGAGGCCCATGAAGTCTTCCAGACCTCGACGATCAGCGCGCTGCTCGAGCGGGTCTATGACGGCGAAACGTCGGTCGGCGAGCTGGCGCAACACGGCGACTTCGGGCTCGGCACCTTCAACGCGCTCGACGGTGAGATGACCATCCTCGACGGGGTGTTCTACCAGTGCAAGTCGGACGGCCGGGCCTATGTCGCGGAGCCGGCGGCGCAAACGCCGTTCGCCGTGGTGATGCGCTTCGATCCGACGGTGACGATCGCGGTCGACGATCCGATGGATTTCGACGGTTTCGCCCAGGCCCTCGACGCCGCGGTCCCGAGCCGCAACATCTTCTACGCTGTCAAGGCGGCGGGCACCTTCGACCATATCAGGGTGCGGGCGGTGCCCCGCCAGGAAAAGCCCTATCCGTCAATGTCGGACGTGGTCCGCGACCAGCCGGTCTTCGACCACCACGACATCGCCGGCAGCCTGGTCGGCTTTCGCTTTCCCGACTACACGGTCGGGCTGAACGCGCCGGGCTATCACCTGCATTTCATCTCGGCCGACCGCAGCGTCGGCGGCCACGTCCTCCAATTCTCGATGCGGCGGGCCGATGTCGAAATCGACATCACCTCGGACTTCCACATGGAGCTGCCGGAGGAGGGCGCCTTTCTCGACGCCGACCTCGCCAAGGACAATGCCGCCTCGATCGCCGAGGTCGAGAAGTAGCGCCTGGGCGTCAGCCGACCTGGATGAAGACCTTGCCGTCCTCGATCCTGACCGGAAAGGTGCGGAGATCGACGCAGACCGGCGCGCCCTTGGCCTTGCCGGTGCGGTAGTCGAAGCGGCCGTTGTGCTTCGGGCATTCGATGATCTCGTCGAGGACGAGCCCATCGGACAGGAGCGCATGCTCGTGGGTGCAGATGCCGTCGGTGGCATAGAACGCGTCGTCCGGCGAGCGGTAGATGGCGTAGGTCCGCCCTTCGTGATCGAAGCGGATCACATCCTCGGTCTCGATATCGTCCGTGGCGCAGGCCTCGACCCACGCGCCCGTCGTCGTTTCCGTCATCGGTATTCCCTGATCTCGGTGAAGGCTGTCGGAGCGATCAATAGACCACCACGCTGCGGATCGACTCGCCGGCGTGCATGAGATCGAAGCCCTTGTTGATGTCGGCAAGGGCCAGCGTATGGGTGATCATCGGGTCGATCTCGATCTTGCCCTCCATATACCAGTCGACGATCTTCGGCACGTCGGTGCGGCCGCGGGCGCCGCCGAAGGCGGTGCCTTTCCACACCCGGCCGGTGACCAGCTGGAAGGGGCGGGTGGCGATTTCCGCGCCCGACGGCGCGACGCCGATGACGACCGAGACGCCCCAGCCGCGATGGCTGCATTCGAGCGCCTGGCGCATGACCGTGACGTTGCCGGTGCAGTCGAAAGTGTAGTCGGCGCCGCCGATCTGGTCGGCGCCCTTCTTGGTCATGTTGACGATATGGGGGACGATGTCGCCGTCGATCTCCTTCGGGTTGACGAAATGGGTCATGCCGAAGCGCTCGCCCCATTCCTTCTTGTCGTTGTTGATGTCGACGCCGATGATCATGTCGGCGCCGGCGAGCCGCAGCCCCTGGATGACGTTGAGGCCGATGCCGCCGAGACCGAACACGACGGCCTTGGCGCCGATCTCGACCTTGGCCGTGTTGATGACGGCGCCGATGCCGGTGGTGACGCCGCAGCCGATGTAGCAGACCTTGTCGAAGGGGGCGTCCTCGCGGATCTTGGCGACCGCGATCTCGGGCAGGACGGTGTAGTTGGCGAAGGTCGAGCAGCCCATGTAGTGGTGCAGCGGCTTGCCATCGAGGGAGAAGCGCGACGAGCCGTCGGGCATCAGGCCCTGGCCCTGGGTGGCGCGGATCGCGGTGCAGAGGTTGGTCTTGCGCGACAGGCAGGACGGGCACTGCCGGCATTCCGGCGTATAGAGCGGGATGACGTGATCGCCCGGCTTGACGCTGGTGACGCCTTCGCCGACCTCGACGACCACGCCCGCGCCCTCGTGGCCGAGGATCGCCGGGAACAGCCCCTCGGGATCGGCGCCGGACAGCGTGAACTCGTCGGTGTGGCAGATGCCGGTGGCCTTGATCTCGACCAGCACCTCGAAGGCCTTCGGTCCGTCGAGCTGGACCGTCGCTACCTCAAGCGGTTTGCCGGCTTCAAAGGCTATCGCTGCTTTCACGTCCACGTTTCATTCTCCGTCAAATGCGACTGGGGAGGCCGATTGCCGGCCCGCGCCTCAGACTATCAGGTCGGTCAGGGCTTCGATCGTCGTGTCGGTCTTGCGGATATCGGCGATCTTGGCGCCGCGGGCCATCGCGACGATGCGATCGGCGATCGGGAAGATGTGGTGCAGGTTGTGGCTGATGAAGATCGAGCCGATGCCCTGATCCTTCAGCTCCGCCACGTAGTCGAGCACCTTGTTGGTTTCCTTGACCGACAGGTGGTTGGTCGGTTCGTCGAGGATCAGCAGCTGCGACTTGAAATACATCGCGCGGGCGATGGCCACGGCCTGGCGCTGGCCACCGGAGAGTTCCTCCACCGTGGTATTCGGCGAGCGCTGGGTCAGGTCGATGTTGGTCAGCGACTTGGTGGCGTGGTCGACCATGCTCTTCTGGTCCATGATGCCGATGCCGCCGATCTTGAGGCCCGTCAGCGGCTCGCGGCCGATGAACATGTTGCGGGCGATCGACATCGCCGGAACCATCGCGGTGTACTGGTAGATGGTCTCGATGCCGAGGGCCATCGCCACCTTCGGCGAGCGGATCGAGACCTCTTTGCCGGCAAAGTAAATCTTGCCGCTGGTCGGGTGGTCGGCGCCGGACAGGATCTTGATCAGCGTCGACTTGCCGGCGCCGTTATCGCCGACAAGGCCGACGATCTCGCCGGCCTCGGCGTGGAAATCGACGCCGGTCAGCGCCTGAACGCTGCCATACCACTTGACCAGTCCCTCGCAGCGCACCAGCGGGTTGGCGCTGGGTTTGACGAACTGCTCCGGGGGGAAGGCGTGTTCCTTGATGACGGCGGTCATTGCCTCCTCCCTATTGCATCTTCTGGGCGCGACGCCGCAACCAGATGTTCAGAATGACCGCGAAGATGGTCAGCGCGCCGATGGCGAAGCGGAACCAGCTGGCGTCGATCCGGCCCATGACGAGGCCGTTGTCGATGACGCGGATGAGAGCGGTACCGACGATGAAACCGATCAGCGAGCCGATGCCGCCGGTCAGCGCGGTGCCGCCGATCACCGCCGCGGCGATCGCCTGCAGTTCGAGGCCCTCGCCGAGAGAGGGTATCGCCGAGCGCAGGCGGAAGGTGGTGATCATTCCGGCAAAGCCGGCGAGAAAGCTGCACAGCATGAAGCAGAAAATCTTCACGCGGCGGGTGTCGATGCCCATGTCGGCCGCGGCCTGGCGCTGGCCGCCAGTGGCGAAGATCCAGTTCCCGAGATTCGAGCGATGGAGCATGACGCCGAGGATGACGGCGAAGCCGACGTACCAGATCATCGAGGAGCGGAACAGGCCGAGATCGCTGACAAAAAGCCCGGTGCTGAGTTCGGTCGGAAAGGGTGGGGGGAAGCCGCCGGACAGCACTACGGCGACGGAGCGGACCATGAACATCATGCCCAGCGTCGTGACGAAACTTGGGATGTTGAAGGTGATCGTGATCCAGCCGTTGAGGTAGCCGACGGCAAGGGCGACGACGAGGCCGAGGGCGATGCCGAGGTAGGGGTCGAAGCCCCAGCGGCCAGTCGCCAGCACCATCATCAGCGGCGAAAGCGCGAAGACCGAGCCGACGGAGAGGTCGAACTCGCCGGCGATCATCAGGATGCCGACGCCCAGCACGACGATGCCGAGTTCGGGGAAGGCGAAGAGCGTGACGCGGATGTTGCCGTAGGAGGTGAAATTCGGCGCGTAGATCGCAAAGCCGATGATCACGAGGATCAGCATGACGAGCGCGCTGATCTCCGGACGCGACAGCAGCGCCTTGACGATAGGTTGCATTGGTCCCCCGAGAAAGCCGTCCGGGCCGCGGTTTCAGGCGGCCCGGACGATACGGATCAGCGAACGGTCAGCGGATGCCCTTGGCCGACAGATCAAGGAGAGCGTCGACATCATCGGGCGTGATCAGCGCCTTGCCGGTGTCGATGTCGAAGGGCGGGAACGCATAGTTGTTCAGGAGATAGAGCTCGTGGACCGGATAATAGCCCTGCAGGTAGGGCTGCTGGTCGACGGTCAGCTGGATGTAGCCGCTCTTCATCTCGTCGAACACGGCCGGCACAAGGTCGAAGCCGCCGAGCAGGACTTCACCCGGCTTCTTGCCGAGATCGCGCAGCGAAACCGCCGCGCCGGCATGCCAGTAGCCGGTATCAAAATAGGCCGTGGTCGGGGTCGACTGGACATAGGCGGCGACGCGCTGGCCAACCAGGGCCAGATCGAGGCCGGCGTCGATGCGATCGAAGGTGATGTCGCGGTCCGGATTGGCGGCCGCGAATTCCTCGATATAGCGCTGGATGCCGCGGGCGCGGGTCTCGGACCAGACCTGGCCGGGGCCGTTGACGCCGATCAGGACGTGGATCGGACCTTCGGCCGGGAACTGCTCGGACAGGGCCTTGGCGAGGTCGTAGCCTGCCGTTTCAAGGTTCTGGCCGACATAGGCGAGCCGGTATTTTCCGTCCGGATGATCGACGTTGCTGGCGATGATCGGGATGCCGGCGTCCTGCGCCCGCTGCAGGGCCTCGTCGAAGATGTTGCCGCCGGCGAAGGTGGTGATGATGCCGGTCGGGTTGTTGGCGAGCGCCGCTTCGAGGTTGTTCAGCTGCTCCTGGAAGTTGCCGTCTTGCTGCAGGAAGACCATCTGGCAGTCGGCCTGGATCTGGGCGCAGGCGTCGTCGAAGCCGAGCTTGACGGCCTGCCAGAACACGTTCGTCGGCGTCGAATGCAGAAGATAGGTGAAGCGCTCCTGCGCCTGGAGGGCGCTGGCGCCCGCGAAAAGCATCGAGGCGGCAACGCCGCCGGCAAGTATATGTCTCAGCATCAGGAATCCTCCCTTGGATGTATCCGGCAATTTCCGGAATAGCGGTTGGCGAAAGAAATCGCCCTGCCACGGACGACAATGGCGGAATGTGAACGAGCTTTAAATACCTCAGCGTCGAACATTGCTGATGGTTTTCAATCAACCTCCCCGAAGTCGCGCCACCCTATCCTAGGTCGCGAGGGAATCCCATCGCTGCTTGATCAGGTCCTTCATCATCAGCGCTTCGGCCCAGCGGTCCGTGGTGTCGTTGCCGTCGCGACCGGTGATGGCATAGGGCTTGGGACCGAGCTCGCAGGTGAAGGCCAGCGTGTCGTCCGGCCCGGCCCGGCGGCGCCAGCTGCGGAAGCCGTATTCCCACCAGTCGAGAAAGAGGTCGAGCCACATCTTGTGGTGGGGGAAGGAAATCTCGATCTGGACCTGCTCGCGGCTGGCGACGCGGCCGTGGAACGCCCAGGAGCTGTCGAGGATGCGGTGGATATAGCTGTGGTTCACCTCGTCGATCGGCCATTCGAATTCGCGGCCGACGAGGAAATGCGAGATGTCGCCGAGCAGCTTCAGGTCCGGGAAGCAATCGAGCAGGTCGAGGGTGAAGAACAGGTCGGTGGTCATCCGGTCGCGATGGGTCTCGATATAGACCGGGAAGTCGACCTCCTCGGACAGCCGTCGCCAGCCTTCGATCAGCGGGATGCAATCCTGCAACCGCCGGGGCCGGATATTGGGCTGGATATCAAGGTGGTGAAGGCCGGATTCGGTGGCGATCTCCAGCACCGGCTTGAGGTCGTCGACGGTGGCCGGGAAACACTGGCCTTCGGCGGTCAGGCCGCGGTCCTTGAGCAGCGCCGAGATCCTGCGGACGTTGTCGCGGTTGCGCCAGTCGGTGCTGATGCCGTCGTATCCGGCGTCGGCGATCATCTCGATATTCTCTTCGACGCTCCGCTCCATGCCGTCGGTATGGCGGCGCTCCATGGCCCAGAGCGACTGGAAGATCAGGATTTTCTGCACGGATGATGCTCCTTGATTAGGCGGCGATGGTGCCGGCGGGGACAGGGGGATTTGCAATCGGCGGCAGGTCGCGCCCGGCGAAAAAGCCATCGCGGCTCGAGTCGCGCGTCCGGGCCGGTCAGGCGGTCGTCGCGGCCCCCACCCTCAGCCATTGGGACTTTTCCTCCGGGAGTCGCATTCTTCTTCTCCGCGGCTCAGGCCGCTTGTTGCCGCATCAGGGCCTTGAGGTTCACCGACGGATCGGCAAGCGCCGTCGGGTCCGGATAGAGTCCCCGCTCGATCATCATCTGGCCGAGACGGATCGCGCGCCCGATCGCGCCGGTCGGCCCGTAGCCGCTGGCGCCGACGAGCCGCCCGTCGTCGGCGAGGTGGAACACCACGACCGCGTCGCCTTCGAGCGGGCGCTCGATCGCCCGGGCGCCGCGATCCGGCAGGCCGGCGATCTGGATGGTCATGTCGTACTGATCCGACCACATCCAGGGCGCCGAACTGCATTCCTCGCTGCCACCGAGCATGTTTCGCGCAGCGATCGGGCCCTGTTCCTCGGCGTTCTTCCAGCTTTCGAGCCGGATACGGGCGCCGAACAGGCCATGATCGAAGGAACAGACATCGCCGGCGGCAAAGATATTCGGGTCGGAGGTGCGAAGGGTCGCGTCGACGACGATACCATTGTCGACAGCGAGACCCGCGGCCTCGGCAAGCGCCACCCTTGGGATCGCGCCGACGCTGATCAGGACGGTGTCGCAGGCGATCTCCGTCCCATCGTCGAGCCTGACGCCGGTCACACCGTCACCGCCCTGGATTTCCGTGACCTGCCGGCCAAGACGGAAGGAAACGCCGGCGGCAGCGTGGCGCGTCCGCATGCGCTCCGCGATGCGGGCCGGGACAGCCCGCATCAGCAGGCGATCGCCCGCCTCGACGACCGTGACCGCGCAGCCGAGCGTCACCGCATTGGCCGCGACCTCGAGGCCGATGAAACCGCCGCCGATGATGACGATATGGGCGCCGGGAACCAGGCGGGTCTTGAGCGCCGCCGAGTTGGTGATGTCGCGCAGATAGTGAACCCCGGCGAGGGCCGTCCCGGGGATCGGCAGACGCCGTGGCGCCGCGCCGGTCGCGAGCAGCAGGCGTTCGTAGGAAACCCGCGTGCCGTCGCTCAGCAGGACTTCGCGGCGCTGGCGGTCGATCGCCTCGGCCGTCGTGTCCATCCGCAGGTCGATGTCCTGCTCGCGGTAGAAATCATCGGCGAAGAGGGCGCAGTCGTCGGCGACCTTGGTGCCGGCAAGCAATTCCTTGGACAGTGGCGGGCGTTCGTGCGGCGCGACGGCGTCGGTGCCGATCATCGTGACCGCTCCGGTCCATCCGGCTTCCCGCAGCGCGTGTGCCGCCCGCCCGCCGGCGTGGCCTGCCCCGATGATGACCATGCCGCCCGGATCGGTCATCGACGGCTCGCTTCATTTATCGGCGTGCATCGTCTATTGCCAATGGCCGCGAAAGGCGCGTCAGCATCAGCCGAGGGAGGAATCAGACAATGGAACGCATGGGGCAGGTCCTGACCCTGAAGCCGGGAACGATCGAGGAATACAAGCGCCTGCACCGGGAGGTCTGGCCCGCGGTGCTCCAGATGATCGCCGAGTGCAATATCCACAATTACTCGATCTTCCTGAAGGAGCCCGAGAACCTGCTCTTCGCCTATTGGGAATATCATGGCACCGACTTCGCCGCGGATATGGAGAAGATGGCGGCGTCGGAAGAGACCCAGCGCTGGTGGGACATCTGCGGGCCGTTGCAGGAGCCTCTGCCGACCCGCAAGGAAGGCGAGTGGTGGGCGCGGATGGAGGAGGTGTTTTTCACCGACTAGGCCGTTTCCGGGGTTTCGTCCGGGCCGCTCTGCCGGCCCGGACCGCGCTCTATTCCGCGGCGACGCTGGCGGGCGGCGAGCCCGGCGGTGTGAACGGCCTGGCCGTCGGCGGGAGCTGGCGCTTGACGTAGTAGCCGGGCTCCCTGACCTGCCGGATCAGCGTCGGGATGATCTCCTTGTAGGCCTCCCAGAAGCCGCTATAGGGCGTCGGGGTATCGGCCTTCATCTCCTCGTGCAGCGCCGGCAGATTGTAGTAGGGCACCATCGGGAACATGTGGTGTTCGACGTGGTAGTTCATGTTCAGATACAGGAACCGCGCGACCGGGTTCATGTAGACCGTGCGGCAGTTGAGGCGGTGGTCGAGGACGTCCTCCGACAGGCCGGCGTGCTGGGTCAAGCCGGTGGTGAGGTACCACCACGCGCCGTAGAACGACGGCAGGCCGATATACATCAGCGGCAGGATGCTCCAGGTCGCCAGCGACAGCGCGATCACGGCCGCGTAGATGGCAAGATGGATCCGGGCGGTGCGGTAGACCGAGTTCCACTCCGATTCCGGAATGAAGGTCTTCTCCTCGTCGCTCAGTTTGCCGGTGGCGTGCAGCAAGACTTTCTTGAAGTACACTTTCGCCTGGGGAAGCCCGAGGAAGGCGAGGGCGAGCTCCCACAGCTTCGGCGGGCGCGGCGCGGCGATCTCCGGATCGCGGCCGACGATGATCGTATCGGTATGGTGGCGGGTGTGGCTCCAGCGCCAGACCTCCGGCTCGCGCAGGACCATGAACGAGGCGATCTGGTAAAGAATGTCGTTCTTCCACTGGGTCCGGAACGCGGTGCGATGGCCGAACTCATGCCAGCGCGCGTCGCTCGACGAGCCGTAGAGGACGCCATAGACGATGAAGAAGGGGACGCACCACCAGGTGCCCCATGTCAGGAAGCCGCCGATGGCGCTGGCGAGGAAGACCACCGCCCAGATGGCAATGTCGCGGGTGGCCGGGCCGTCCGAGCGCTGCATCAGTTCCTTCATCCGCTTGCGCGGAATCGGCGTGTGATACCACTCGGCCGTGGCAAGTCCGCGCTCCTCGGCGCGCTTGGTCTCGGGCCCGACGAGGCTGTAATCCCTCTTCGGCGGCGAGGCGCTGTAGATATAGTCCGTCATCGTGATCCCTCCCGGAGACCCGTTACCGGTGCTTGGGCTTGGGTTATGCCTAGATAGTGTGCGCTCATTGATCCCTGTCAATTGTCTAAGGGGCGTCGGAGGCCCGGAAATGGCGAATCCGGTGATGGTTTCCAATCAGGCAGAGCCGTGGGTCGCGGTTCGGCGGCTGGCCGGAGGCCCAACGGCGTGTCAACGATCGGCGCCGGCCGGCGGGATATTTTCGGGACCGAAGATGGTGAAGGCGACGTCGTTCGGCTCCGGCGGTGTGTCGGTATGGCCGAAACGGCGGAGCAGGACATCGATCGCCCGGCGCGCCTGTTCTTCCGGATTCTGGTCGATGGTGAGCGTCATCACGCCGGTCGACAGCATCCGCGCGGTGTGGATCGACAATTCGTGACCGATAAACACTGGCCTCTCGGTCCATTCGACCTGGTCGAGGGCCCTGGCCACCGCGCGGTTCGCGCCTCCGGTGTTGTAGAGCCCCGCGATCTGCTCCGGTGCTGTCTGGATTCGATTCAAGACGAGCGCCTCGGACTGGGTCTGGCGATCCTGGCCCTCGATCACATCGAGGATCGACATGTCAGCGGCGTGGTCGCGCAATCCGTCGCGAAAGCCGCTGACCCGCTCTGCGTGGGCGCGATAGTCGAAGCTGTGGCAGAGGACGAGAACCGAACCCGGGCGGCGGGCCATCCTCGCCATGAAGAAGGCCGCGGTCCGGCCGGCGCTGTAGTGGTCGATGCCGACATAGGCGAGGCGGGGGGAGGTCGGGATGTCCGAGATCATCGTGACGACCGGGATTCCCCTGGAGGTCAGGATGGTGACGGCATCGATGATCGCCAACTGCTCCTGACCGTAGATGATCAGGGCGTCGGCGTTGGTCGCAAGGAGGTGGTTGGCGACCTCGTGCGGGCGGGTTTCGTCGACGAAGCTCCGCTGGATAATGACCGATCGGTCGAGTGTCCCTCCGACGCGGACGAAGGCGGCGTTCACCCGTTCGGCGAAGGGTGTCTCGCGTCGGGCCATGACAACGCCCAATCGAACGCCGCGGCGATAGGGACGGGGGAGGATGCGCTGCAGGCCGAGGTCGCGGGCGGCCTCGATGACCTTGCGGGCGGTGGCCGGCGAGACGTTGCCACGTTCGTTCAGGACGCGATCGACCGTTGCGATGCCGACACCGGCCCGCCGCGCGACATCGGCCAGCCCCGGCTTCGCGGACCCGGACGCGGATCGCGAGCCCGCGGGCCTTCCTCCTCTTTCCTCGTCCTGACTCACCCCAATGTGACCCCAATTCCGCGATGACCAATCCAGGTCCGGACGTCCGGCCTCGTTGATGGAATACCATCATGCGGGAGAGTTGCGCCATCCATAGGTGATTGCGGTCGTCCGGCACTCGCCTATACGCTGGATCGGACCGCAGGTGGACGAAGACCGAACCCATGGCGAAACGGCGAAAACGCGTGGTCATTGTCGGAGGTGGCCAGTCCGGAGGGCGGCTGGCGCAAGCGCTGGCGGCCGCCGGCGGGCAATTCGCCGTGACCCTGGTCTGCCAGGAGCCCCATCCGCCCTATCAGCGACCGCCGCTCTCCAAGGGCGTCCTGCTCGGAACCGCGACGCTCGAGGATTGCCTGATCTGGCCGGCGGACGATTCGGCCTGGAAGGACGTCGACCTTCGCCTCGGTGTTTCGGCGACGGCGATCGACAGAAAGGCGAAAACCGTCCACCTCGATGACGACCAGACACTCGGCTATGACTATCTGGTCATCGCCACCGGATCGCGCGTGCGGCGTCTCTCCGTGCCGGGATCGGAACGTGCCAACATTCACTGCCTGCGCAGCGTCGACCAGGCGCAGGAGATCGCCAAGGGCTTCGCCCGCGGCAAGCGACTGATGATCGTCGGCGGCGGGTTCATCGGGCTTGAGATTGCCGCGTCGGCGCGCTTGCGGCACCTCGACATCACCGTGGTCGAAGCGTCGGACCGGCTGCTTGCCCGGGTCGTGCCGAACCAGATTGCCGGGTTGCTGGCGGACAGGCACCGCGCCGAAGGCGTGACGCTGCGCATGGGCGCCATGGTCGAGGAGTTCGTGGCGGGGAGCCGGGGCATGGTCAAGGCGGCGCGGCTCTCGACCGGCGAAACGCTTGCCTGCGACCTCGCGGTGGTGGGCGTCGGCGTCGCGGCGAATGTCGAACTGGCGGCCGATGCCGGCCTCGAGATCGATGTCGGCATCCGGGCCGACGCCAGCCTCAGGACGTCCGATCCGGCAATCTTCGCCTGTGGCGACGTCGCGACTTTCTGGCATCCGGTGTTCGAACGCACCGTCCGGGTCGAGGCATTCCAGAACGCGGAGGACCATGCCCGGGTCATCGCCACGGTGCTGACCGGCGGCGAAGCGGTCTGCGACACGGTGCCGTTCTTCTGGTCGGATCAGTATGATCTGTCGCTGCAGATCGTCGGCCTGCCGCATCTCGGTTCCTCGGCGGTCGCGCGGCGCCGGCCGGACGGAGCGGTGATCCTTTTCCATCTTCGCGCCGACGGCAGGATCGTCGGCGCGACCGGGCTCGGCACGGCCGGGTCGATCGGGCGCGACATCCGCCTGGCCCAGGCGCTGATTGCCGCCCATGCCTGCCCGGACAGAGCGGTGCTGATGGACCCGGCCGC
Source organism: uncultured Alphaproteobacteria bacterium (assembly GCA_963812275.1). Classification (GTDB taxonomy): domain Bacteria; phylum Pseudomonadota; class Alphaproteobacteria; order Rhizobiales; family Kaistiaceae; genus Bauldia. The sequence goes on from CAWEUQ010000027.1 coordinate 121,726, forward strand.
CCGCCTGAAGACGCTGCTCGACCGGGAGGCGCAGCCTGTTCCGCCGTCGCCTGTCCGAACCGGGACGCCGCGGCCCGAGGCCCCGGGTCTTTAGCGGCCGGTCCCGCGCTTCAGCGCGGGTATCCCGGCACGCGGGCCAGAATCCACGCGATCGGATCGTCGACCCAGGCGTGGGACACAAGGTCATCGTGGACGAGGTCCGGATCGGTCGCGAAGAACACCACCTCGCCGGGCACGAATTTCGACGGCGTCCGCCGCGTGAAACCGACACCCAGGGCCTTCAGCAGATCCTGCAGGATCTGGTTATTGGCCGCCGAGGATTTCGTATAGGCGCTGAAGAAGAACGCGGTCTTCCTGTTGCGCGCGATCCAGCCGGCGAACCTGTCCTCCTCGGCGTAGACGGCGTCGAGAAGCACCAGGCCCCGGATCCGGTCGTCCGCGCCGCCGACGGCCGAGGCATAGGCGGCGGCATTGTAGCCGCCGCTATACGCGACGAGCAGAACCGGCATGCGCGCGAAGGTCGTCCGCGCCCGCGGGTCACCGAGGACGGACGCCATCTTCGCGGCCGCCTCGTCGAGATAGCGGGCGAAGGCACCCGGCGTCCAGAAATTGCCCGAGCTCGAATCGATCGCATCGAAGGCGAATTGCGGCGCGAGCAGCACCGCGTTCAGGCCGGAGTCGGCGACCTGACGCGGCACCTGCTGGCGACCGACGACGTCACGGGCCAGCGTCGCCTGATTGCCGTGGAAGAACACGACGATGACCGCCGGGCGGCTGATGTCGAAGCCGGCCGGGAAGTAGATCAACGAGCGCCGGTCGGCGTAGGTCTGATCCTCCCAGTAGACCTTGCCGGCGCGCGGCGAGGTATGGCCGCGGCGCGTGCCGTCGACCGCGTCGAGGAAGGGAATATCCTTCAGCGGGATGATGCCGCGATAGGGAAACGGCGAGGCCTGGAACGGCACGTAGGCGCTCTTCGCCTCCGCCAGCGGCGCCGAAATCGCCGTGGACATCCCGATACCGCTCATTGCAGCCACCAACCCAAGCGTCGAAGCGAAAGCGACAAGCCGCGTGAAACTGCTGCGTGCCGCGCGAGCGCGGTCGTTCATGCCGGCACCGGGGCGCTTCGCAGGCGCAGCGGCAACAGCACCGCGAACAGTCCGGCGATCGCCAGCAGGTAGGCGAGGGCGCTGACATTCAGGACCGAGGACAGGCCGAAAGAGGTGGCGAGAATCGGGACGGCGGCGGCGCCGACCACGGAAAAGCACCCGTTGATCCCCCATGCCCAGATGAACATTTCATCCTTTCCGAGCCGCGCCAGCCAGGTCATGCCGACGGCCATCGGGAACCCCATCAGGAAGGCCGGCGGCGCGATCAGCGCGAAGCATATCGCAAGGCGCCAGCCATAGGCAGTGCCGCCGATCCAGTCGAGGATCGGGTCGAGAAAGGTGCCATAGGCAAAAAGAAGCAGCGCGATCGCCGCGAAGATCGCCGGCATGACCGCCTTCGGCCGATCGAGCACACGGGCCGAAAGCAGGCTGCCGAATCCCGAGAAGACCAGCATTCCGGCGATGAGCACCGACGCCGAGACGGTGGGATGGGCGAGGGCGAGCGTGAAGCGGCTGATCAGGCCGACCTCGACCATGATGTAGCCCAGCCCGAGGCAGGCGAAGTAGAGAATCGTCCCGATCTTGCCGGGACTGCGGCTGAAGGCGATCCGCCAGCCGAAAATCATCGGGATGACCACCAGGACCGCCGCGAGCAGGCAGGCGATCGCGAAGGTCGCCCAAAGCAGAAGGTAACCCCACTCGTCCTGGAAGAGCTCCAGTCGATCGGTGGTGCGGGTCAGATCCTGCGTCTTCACATAGGCGGCGAAGTAGGGCCGGTCGTTGGTGAGCGGCCGTGTGTCGAAGACATAGCTGTCGGCGAATGCCGGCCAGTCGTGATCGATCAATGCCCGCCAGGCGAGGCGCGCAAGCTCGACCGACGGCAGTTGCGCCGGATCGTCTTCGACGTCCTGATCGGCGCCGTCGCCGGCGGTCGGATCGGTCGGACCGGGCTCGGCGGCGGTTCCGTTGCCGAAGATCGACTGGCGGTAATCATCGAGGATCGTCGCCGCCTCGGCGTCGTCGAATGTGAAGCCGGGCGAATAGATCTCGTCGAAGGACATCTCTTCGGTATAGGCGCGAAGGGTCTCGACCTCGGCCGCGGTGAAGCCGCCGCGCTTGTAAAGGACCGTGGTGGTGGACAGGTAGCTCGAGGCGACGAACAGCGCGTTCGCCGCGGTCGACGGGTCGAATGCCTCGGCGGCCTCCGCGACGGTCGCATAGAGCTTGAGGATGGACTTCGGCGGTTCTTCCTTGTTCCAGAGCGTGATCGACAGGATGCCGCCGTCGGCGAGGGCGTGCATGTAGCTGAGCAGGGCTTCGCGCGTGTAGGTGTATTTCTCGACGATGGTGAAGCCGCCGGGATTGGAGAGCCCGACGGAGTCGGCGAGGCTGAGGTCGATCACGTCATAGCGATTGTCGGTTTCGGCGAGATAGAGCCGACCGTCATAATCGACGACGTGCACCCTCGGGTCGCCGATGAGATCGCCGGTGAAGTCGCGAAGCGTCGGATCGCGAAAGGCAGCAAGCACGGCGGGATTGCTGATCGCCACCGTCACCTGCGGCGCGCCGGCGGCGAGCGCGACCATCGTCGAGATGCCGCCGCCGAACTGGACGACGAAAGTGTCGGGCTCGGACTTCAGGACATAGGGGTAGTGGCTCGGCAGATAGAAGGAATAGTTTCGCTGCTCTTCCTGGCCGAGCGCCCGCATGATGCCCTCGGGGCCGTCGCCGTCGATATACATGCCGAGATAGGTGTTGGCCGGAAGGTCGGGCAGGTTGAACGCCGCGTTGTCGGAGAGCCCGGGCGCGAAGTGCATGTACGAACTGGCGTAGATCTCCAGGTCGCCGAATGGCGAATAGGTCCGGTAGATCCTCTCCGCGTCGGGAAAGTTCCTGGCATAGGCGACGCCCTTATAGGGGGAGACGGCGATCGCCGGCGTCCCGAGGACTGCGGGCAGGGTGTTCAGGCCGGCGATCGCGGCGACCGCGATCAGCACCAGCGCCAGAAGCCCCCGCGGGCTGCGCAGACCCAGAAACCACAATGCACCGCCGAAAGCCCACAGGAGGAGCGGGACGGTGATGATCGACTCCGGCGGGAAGACATACATCGCGGCGAGAACGCCGAGCCCCGCGATGCCCGAGCCGGTCAGATCGGCAAAATAGACCCGGCCGAACGCCTCGCGCGCCTTGAGGAAGACGGTTCCGAGGAAGAAGGCCGAGGCCAGGAACGGCAGCAGGTAGAGGAGAAAGTTCGCCAGCAGCCGCCACTTCTGCGTCGGGTCGGAGACCAGGAAGACCGGATTGAACGGCAGCGCCTGCGCGATCATCGTCGCGCCAACCGTGAGCGGCCCGAAGGCGAGCAGCGACAAGCCGGCAGCGCCCCGCCAGTTGGCGTCGAACCACGGCCGCGCCAGACACATGACGACGCTGGCGAGACCGAAGCCGAGCATGGCGAGGCTGACAACGAGCGATCCGAAGTGGGCCCAGCTGCCGACCGCGAAGACGCGCATGAGGCCGATCTGCAGTGCGATCACCGCGCCGGCGACCAGCGCCACCGCGAGGTAGAGCGGCAGCCTTGCCGATCCCGCGAGGGGCGCCTCCAGGACCGGAGCGGCGGACGTCATCGGTCAGTCCGCCGCGCTACTCGTTGTGCGTGCCGACAATCTCGTCGCCTTCGAGCTTGGTGAACGGCACGAAGGGCACCACCGAGCCATGGTAGATGTCCGAGCGCACGACGCGTTCGCCGCCGAGAAGTCCCTTCTTCTTGTCCACTTTCAGAACGTGCTGCGCCCCGGGCGGACCGATCGGGATGACCATGGTGCCGCCGGTCTTGAGCTGACGCAGCAGCGGCGGCGGAATATGGTCGATGCCGCAGGTGACGATGATCTTGTCGAATGGAGCGAATTCCTCCCAGCCGTAATAGCCGTCTGCGATCTTGGTGGTGATGGCGGAATATTCGACATAGCCGCGGCGGATCAGGCCATCGTATACGCCGCGGGTCCGCTCGCCGAGCGGTTTGATGATCTCGATCGTCCAGACCTTGTCGGTGAGGTTCGCGAGATAGGCGGACTGGTATCCGGATCCGGTGCCGACCTCAAGAACCTTCTCGCCGTGCTCGACGGCGATCGAACTCGTCATGCGACCGACCAGGTTCGGGCCGGAAATCGTGACGCCGAAGCCGATGTCGAGGAAATCGCGCTCGTAGACCCGAGGCAGGTTCTGCTTCAGGCAGAATTCCTCGCGGGGGGTCATCAGGAAGGCCCGCTTGTCGCGGTCGGTGAAGAGGTCGCGGTGTCCGACCAGATGTTCGTAGCGGTCGTAGCGCTGGCCGAGATACAGCGGGTCCTCGCCCCGGTTGGTCACCATCCAGGCGACGTAGATGTCTTTCGTCTGCGTCGGCGGCATCGCCCGCCAGTCGTAGAGGGTAGGCACATCGGCCGCGCTCGGGCGCGAAACGGCGGCCGATCCTATCGCGGCGGCGGCACCAATCATGAAGTCGCGTCTGTTCACGTTGACTGTTCCACTCCCTTGGATCTTTCCTGAAAGGGCACGATATCAACTCCGCTCTATCGACGAAAATACTGTTCCGCCTTCGACCATAGTCAAGCCTGACCACACCCCGGCCCAATCGCCGGCGCTGATCGTGATGGCATCGTTCCAGGCGTGACGTAGCGCCTGATTTCAGGCGCGAACGTGACGCCCGGCGCCTTTACCGGAGGTTGCCGCGGCTGCGGGTTTCGTTGAGAACCGGATCCAGGCGTGGTTATAAAGCCAGAGCGAGGTTGCCGCCACCCGCGCGCAGTCCGGATATCGCAGTTAATGCCGCGGCCGGTTGTGCCGTCGATCCGCGTTCAGGAGCGGAATTCAGGCGATGGCAGGTGACTTCGGAATCGGAACGCCCGCCTTTTTTGCCTCGGCATTGTCGACCTCGACCAGGGTCGCCCACCTGACCGACCAGGTGTGCTGCCCTCCGCAGGCCCAGCATTCCACGGTGTGATTGACCAAAGGCATCGCCCGAAAGGTGGCAAGATCGACCTCGAAGCCAGTCGAGATCTGCTGCCCCGTTTTCGGACATTGGATCGCGATGATACTCATAGCGAACTCCACGCATACTTGAACTCGATTCAAGCAAGCTAGAGCATCGCCATTGCGATTCCAGAGCATTCTGGAATCTCGGTAAAAGACTGTTGACGATGGCTGAAGCAGCTTTTTGTCGGCACGGCGGCAGACGCAGCCCGTCAGCCGGGGCAGGTGGCCGTCTCGATCAGGTTGATCCATCTCGACAACGGCAGCGCGACGTTGGCTCCCTGGCCACCTGCCGCGACCATGACGGCTGCCACCCCATACGCCCCGTCGCTCAGGACGAAGAGCGGGCCGCCGGAGCTTCCGGGATAGGTGTCGCAATCGGAAAACCAGAAGGCGTCCGTCGATTTGAGGAGGGTGCAGCCGAAATGCGCCATGGGCAGAAATCGCCGATCCGCCGGATACGCGACGTGGACAAGCTGGAGCCCGCGTTCGGGCAGCACATCCCGGGCGAGCGGCGCGGGATCGACCGCGAGCGCCGTGTCGAGAACGATCGCAGCCACGTCGTTGGCTAGCCTCGCCAGCGAAACCTTCCCTGCCGTGGAAGGCGATGTTGTCTCGGGATCATCCACGCGAATGTCCGGAGGCAGATGCAGGCATCGGGCAGTCGCGTGTCCCAGGTTTTCGGAGCCGCGAACGCCCGCGAGAAAATGGATGTCGTGCAAGGGGAATGGCGTCTTGCCCCCCGGCCTCAAGACACAGTGCGCTGCGGTGATGACCAGTGTCGGCGCGACGAGGGTTCCGGTGCACTGGCCGGAGGTTCTGTAGCCGCCGATATTGACCTGACCAACTGCGTCCCATGGCGGGCCACTCTGGAGGAGAGGCCGGCGATCATCGGCACCGATGATCCCCGGGCGGAGATTTTCGCCAGCGGTGGCGGTGCCGGCCATCGCAATCGTGGCCGCGGCGAGCAAGCAAGACAGGACCCGCATTGAGAACCACACTCTTCGACGATGGAGTCGCGGCGGCAGCCTGTCTGTCGGGACCTGATTTATCGTATTGTGGCCGCGAGGCTTGCGACGCACCGGCATTCCATCAGCGATGATGGCGGAATGCTGGACGAGGTGCATCGGGTATCTCGTGAGCGACTGAAATCGCTGGTACGCCCTACGGGAATCGAACCCGTGTTTCCGCCGTGAAAGGGCGGCGTCCTGGACCGCTAGACGAAGGGCGCAGCGCGCTGCCTTATAAAGGCGATCCTAACCCCGAAACAAGAGCATACCGTCGGCTTCTTCGCCCGGGCGTGGATTTCCAGCCGTCCGGTGTCCCAAAGGGACCGCGCCGAAGGCCGCCCGAGTGCCCCGCGGGCGGTTTGCTGGAAGGTCGCAAGGGCGATCGGGGTGACGATCGCCGCGATCATCAGTCGGGGCTCGGGGCTTGCCGGCGGAGCCGGGCGAACGTTACGGCGTCAGCGCCCGGCGGTCGCGTGTCCTACCATTCGCCGGTGTTCGGCATCGATGCCCAGGGCTCCTGCGGCGGGAGTCGTTCGCCCTTCTGGAGGATCTCGAGCGAGATGTTGTCGGGCGAGCGGATGAAGGCCATGTGGCCGTCGCGCGGCGGGCGATTGACGGTGACGCCGGCGTCCATGACCTTCTGGCAGAAGGCGTAAATGTCATCGACTTCATAGGCGAGGTGACCGAAGTTGCGGCCGCCGGTGTAGACCTCCGGATCCCAGTTGTAGGTCAGTTCGATCGGCGCATCTTCCTGGCCCTCGGGCGCGAGGAAGACGAGAGTGAAGCGGCCCTTGTCGTTTTCGATTCGGCGGGTCTCCTTGAGGTCGAGAAGATCCCTGTAAAACTTGAGCGAAGCGTCGAGATCGGCGACGCGGACCATGGTGTGAAGATATTTCATCGGGCTCCCTCGGGGACTTGGCGTTTGGCGGCGGCAGCATAAGGTCGTGTGCGCCAAAGGCAAATCCGATCGTGGACCGTCGACCGTTGCACAGAGTACACAGGCTCGGGAAAGAGTCCCATTTTGGGCTGGCCTCTCTCCATGCGGGTGCTATGCTCTAAAGAGATTCGGCGAAGGCTGCGCCGAAAATGCGGCACTGATTAGGGGCACTACGTCAGCATGGGGGCGAAGGTCTCATCCGAACTTCCTCTCGGCGTCGAAGCTGGCGAGGAAACCTCCGTCGACCTTGTCGAGGTGTCGGGCGTCATCAAATGGTTCGACGCATCGAAGGGCTACGGCTTCATCGTTCCTGACAACGGCGCGGCCGATGTCCTGCTCCATGTCACCTGCCTGCGCCAGGATGGATTCCTGACCGCGCACGAGGGCGCGCGGGTCGTCTGCGAAGCGGTGATGCGCGAGAAGGGACTGCAGGCCTTCCACATCCTCAGCATGGACAACTCGACCGCAGTGCGTCCGCCGCAGACCGTCGCCTCGCGCACCCACACGACGGTGACGCCGACCAGCGGTCTCGTTCGCGCGACGGTCAAGTGGTTCAATCGCGTGCGCGGCTACGGCTTCCTGACTCGCGGCGAAGGCACCGAGGACATCTTCGTCCATATGGAAACGCTGCGGCAGTATGGCCTTGCCGAATTGCGGCCCGGACAGACCGTCCTGGTCCGTTTCGGCGACGGCGCGAAGGGATTGATGGCGGCCGAGGTGCTGCCCGATTCCGGCACCAGCGGCCTGTCCTCCCACTAGTCTTTCTCGTTCCCGGATAGTCGAGTCGAATCAACCGTGCACGCGGGTTTTTTCGCGCGATGGTTCAATCCGATTTGCCGTAGATCGCCCGTGTGCTGAGCGAGGCGAAAGCCGAGGCCAGCAGGAAGGTGGCGAAGCCCGCGGTGATCGCCCGGGTGCCGATCGACGGGATCAGGACGAAGGTCGTGACGATGATCCCGACGATGTTGCCGAAGGAGGAAATGGCGAACAGGCCGCCGGAGATCCGGCCGGCGTCGCTTGGTTCGCGCAGCAGCAGCCGGACCGACAGCGGCGAGTACATGCCGAGCACGACCAGCGGCGGAAAGCAGACGATGAAGCCGCTGGTGAACAGCGCGGTGAACTCACCGTCGATCTGGTTGATCAGCGCCTCGAGGCCACCCTGCGACAGCCAGTAGACGAAAAACAGATAGGCCGACGAAACGAACTTGATCACGGCCGCGAGTCCGAAACCCGGAAAGCGGTCGGCAACGAAACCGCCGAGAAAATATCCCGCCATCAGTCCGCCGACGACGATCGAGATGATCGTCGCCCAGGTATAGATGCCGCTGCCGAAGAGCGGCGTCAGGATGCGGCTCGCCACCATCTCGAAGCCGAGGGTGACGAAGCCGAGCGTCGCGACGTCGATCACCACCAGAACGGCGGCGCCGACTCCGACGGCGAGCCGGCGGTGAAGGGGAAGCGTGGTCGCTATGGCCATGAGGTGACGCCGGGTCAGGTCTGTTTCTGGTTATGTCGGTCGATCGCCTTCAGATATTCCACCGGGGCGAAATCGTCGGTCAGCGGTTTGGCGGCGGCGTCGAATTCGGGCTGGTAGCGGCGGTCGAGAATCGTGGTGAGGTCGTAGCGGAAGCCGTATCGGGCCTGCCGCTCGGCGGCGACGCGTTTCAGCTCGGCCGGGTCGCGCTTCGGGCCGTTATAGGCAACGATGACGATGTTGCCGCGCCCTTCGTAGAAGTCGAGATTGTCGAAGGCGGCGCCGATGGTGGCGACGGCGCTGTCGAACAGCATCGTCGACGGCTCGACATTCTGCACCGCGACGCCGCCCGGCTTCAGATGCTTCGCGACCTCCTGGTAGAATTCCGTGGTGAGCAGATGGAAGGGGACGAAGGGGCCGCGATAGGCGTCGACGAGGATCAGGTCGAAGCTCTGGTCGGATTTGGTCAGCCAGACGCGGCCGTCGAGGATTTCGAGATCGAAATTCTTTTCCGGTTTGACCCCGAAGAACTGCTGCGCGACCTGTGCGACCGAGGGATCGAGTTCGACCGCGGTGAAATGAAGGTCGGGAACGCTCTTGTGGTGATACCAGGCGGTGCGGCCGCCGCCGAGGCCGATGATCGCGGCGTTGCTCAAGCGCCGGCGCATAGGCGAGGCCGACGGTCATCGATTGGGTATAGTAGACCGGCAGGTCGAGTTCGTCGTTTGGATTGACGACTAACTCCGTGTAGCGGAGGCGCTTGGCGCCGAAGGACAGCACGTACTCGCCGCTGGCGCGCTTGTAGACGTAGATGTCGTTGTAGAGGGACTCGACCCGGGCGATCAGGCCCGGTTCGGTCCCGGTCTGGGCGACCAGTTCCGTCCCTGGTCGGGGCCAGAGCAGGACCGCGAGGACGGCCGCAACGACGACGACGCCAACGACGCCGATCAGGATGGCGGCTCGCGAACCGGTTGCCGGCGCGGGTTTCGTGGCTTGCGGCTTGCGCGCGGCCGGCTTCGCTTTTGCACCCTTCGGCATGCTGGTACTGGTTACTCCTCGCCTGGCCGGCCGGGAGTATAGCGACGGCCCGTGGCAAGACAACGGCGGCTGCGTGGGGGTGCCGAATACCAGCGTCTCACCGACGATCGACGTATCGGTGCCTCGCGCTCCGGTGTAGAATGCGTGCTTTCCGTACCGGGGTGCCGTCGAATGAGATCCCTTGCGATCGCCTTGCTGCTCCTGGCATCGGTTGCCGCCGCCCAGCCTGTTTCGGAACAAAGCTATCTGGCTTCCCGCGATGCCTACATCGCCAAGTTCGCCGCGGTGGCCTACGAAGGGGTCTTCGGTGACGACGTGATGGCGGCGCTTGACGAGGCGCTCGGCGATCTTGAGACGCAGCTGAAAACGATCATTGGCCCGGTCACGCTTCCGGGATTTTCGCCAGACGGTGCGATCGGCCTCGAGACGCTGTTCGACAGCGACATCGGCTTCGGTATGCTCGACGGTCTCGTCTACGGCGCCGACGATTCGGATGCGAGTGTGCTGGTGACGACCAAAGGCCTCGCCGACGCGTGGCTTGTCGGCCATCGCGACTGGTGGGACTCGCCGACCATACCCGACAACATTCGCGACGCCCTGAAGGTCAACGCCTTCTATACCCAGGCGATCAGCGCCGACGCCGCCGTGGCCCGGTTCGCGGAGATCCCGGTCACCCCGCCTGCCGGTGCCGATTTCGCCTATGCGATCCTCGACATGCGCAGCCAGGACTACGCGATCGGGGTTCCGGACGAGATGATCGTTGCCGTTGTCGGCGGGGGCAGGGTCTTTTTGGCCAATGCGCCGGTGACCGCTTCGGTCCATGCGATTCCCGCATGCGACACGATATGGCAGGACTACTCGGCGCGGGGCGAGGCGGCCCTCCAGCAATCGGATGCGGAGGATGACGGCCAGTCCGACGATTTCGACCAGATCTATACCGAGGGCGAAGCGGCCTTTCAGGACTGCTTCGCCGAGCAGGCGAAGGACCAGGATTTCTACCCGGCGCTCGTTGCCGAGGCACAGGCGCTCGCCGACAAGCTGCACTGATCAACGCGCTGGCGTCAGGTCCCGAAGCGCCCTGGCCTCGGCGAGCGAAAGCCGGGTCGTGCCGCTTGACGTCCTCCCGGAAAACCGCCAGATACTCGGCGTTCCAACGTGTCGGGGCGTAGCTCAGCCTGGTAGAGCACCTGCTTTGGGAGCAGGGGGTCGTAGGTTCGAATCCTGCTGCCCCGACCATATGGACCGGCCGAGTTCTCGCCGGTTACGGCTGGCCCGTCGTGACCCTTGGTGATCCGATGGAATCCCGACAGGGAGATTGCGACCGAGGCCAGTCGCAGCGACGCTCACCCCGCGCAGGCTTTCAACGGAGCGAAACGCATGGACAAGACCAGACTTCGACATGTGGTGCTGTTCGGCTTCAAGGCGGGCACCACCGACGCCGAGATCGGCGAAATCGCGCGGCGTTTCGGGGCGCTCGCCGGTAGCGTGCCAGGGATCGCGGCATTCGAGTGGGGCGAGAACAACAGCCCGGAGGGTAAGGCCGACGGTCATTCCCATTGCTTCGTACTGACGTTTGATTCGGAGGAAGCGCGGGATACCTATCTTCCGCATCCGAGCCACCGGGAATTCGTCGCCTTCGCGTCGGAATGGATCGAGAAGGCGCTTGTCGTCGACTACTGGGCGCAGGGCGGAGCCTGATCCTGTCTCCCAGCAGGCCCGACAGCATAAGGTCGGCCGCCTTGCCACCAAATAACTGACAAGTGACTTTCCGGAGTGACAAAGGCCGGCGACCGCCGATCGGTGCGTCCGCCACGGCCTCGCGAAAATCGATCGCCCCGGATAACGGAACGCTCAATGACGCAAACCGCTGGATTTGCCTTCGCCACGATCGGCATCAATCACGGTCACGTTTACGACCAGACGCGTGTGATGATCGACGCCGGATGCCGGCTGAAGTCCTTCCACGGCCCGGAGGACGATCTCGCCGCCGCCTATAGCGAGGCCTTTCCGCAAGCCCGGCGGGTGGCCGACGAGCGGGAGATTCTCGATGACCCGGAGGTGAGGCTGGTGGTCGGTGCCGGCATTCTCGCCGACCGCGCGCCGATGGCGATCCGGGCCATGCGCCACGGCAAGGACGTGATGCTCGACAAGCCCGGGGCAACGACGCTCGACCAATTGGCCGAATTGCGGCGGGTGCAGGCGGAGACCGGCCGGATCTTTTCGATCTGCTATTCGGAGCATTTCCTTCAGCGCGCGACGATCGCGGCCGGCGAACTGGCCAGGGCCGGCGCGATCGGCCAGGTGATCCAGACTGTGGGTCTCGGTCCTCACCGGGAGGACAACTTTCCGCGGCCGGACTGGTTTTACCAGAAGGCGCGCCATGGCGGCATCCTCTGCGATATCGGCTCGCACCAGGCGGAGCAGTTTCTGTTCTTCACCGGAGCCGACAGCGCCACGGTCGCCTCGAGCCAGATCGCCAATTTCGATCACCCGGACAAGCCGGAATTCGACGATTTCGGCCAGATGGTGCTCGTCTCCGACAACGCCACCGGCTACATCCGGGTCGACTGGTTCACCCAAGCCGGCCTGCCGGTATGGGGCGACGGGCGGCTTTTCGTCCTCGGCACGGAGGGGACGATCGAGCTGCGGAAGTATATCGACATCGCCGGAAGGCCCGGCGGGGACCACCTGTTTCTGGTCGACGGGAAGGGTGTACGTCACGTCGACTGCTCGGGGACCGAGATCATCTACGGCCGGCAGCTTCGCGACGACGTCCTCAACCGGACCGAAACGGCGATGGGCCAGGCGCATTGTTTCCTGGCGACCGAACTGGCTCTGACCGCGCAGGCCGAGGCGACGCGGATCGGGGGCAACCGTCCGATACCGCGCATCCGGGCTTGATCGGGCGGAACGGCTCGGCCTATCTATGCACTTCCGGGCGAGGCCGAAGCCACAGCGTCGGCAGCTCGAAACTCCTGGTGGAGAGGCATCCAATGCTTGCGCGAATCTTCAGGCCGGCCAAGACCGCCATGCAGTCGGGCAGGGCCCAGACCGATCTCTGGATCCTCGAATACGAACCCGAGGTTCCGCTCAAGATCGATCCCCTGATGGGCTATACGTCATCTTCCGACATGCGGCGGCAGATCCACCTCGAGTTCGAGACGCGCGAGGAAGCGGTGGCTTATGCCGAGCGGAACGGCATCCCGTATCGCGTCCGGGAGGACCGGGAGCGTGAAGTCAAGCTCCAGTCCTATTCCGACAATTTCAAGTATGACAGACCGCAACCCTGGACCCATTGAAGCCACCTTGCAGACGGCCCCGTAGCTCAGCTGGATAGAGCAGCAGCCTTCTAAGCTGCGGGTCGCAGGTTCAAGTCCTGCCGGGGTCGCCAAATCCTGTTATAACCTGATCTCCCGGCTCTCACCTTCGTCGCCGGGCCAATCAAGCACACGGATCGCCGTCTCCTACAGATGCAGACAGATCAAACGATCGGGCGGGACAGCGAAGTGGCCGCGGGCGACGGCGGCTTCAGTCACAATCTCGGGCTTCTGCGCCGTCGGTTGAGACGGCGGCGCGTTCCCACCCCGGCGCCCGGCGCCTATCCCCATATCCGCCTTGTCCAGGCGGGGGCGGTCCTCGCCGTCATCGTCATTGCGATTTCCGTCTTCGGCGTGGACTCCTGGACCCCGAACTGGGCGAAGCACCTGCCGCCGCTGACCGAGACGATCTTCAAGTCCATTACCGATTTCGGAACATCCGGGTGGCTGCTGGTTCCCACGGGTGTGTTCGGATTGCTGCTGCTCTTCGCCAACTGGAGCCGTGTTCAGCGGGACGTGGCGGCGGCATGGGTCGAGGTCGGGGAACTCGTCGGCTTCTTCTTCTTCAATCTCGCGGCCGCCGGCATGGTCACCAATGTCATCAAGTGGACGCTCGGCCGGTCGCGACCATTGCGCTTCGAGAAGGACGGGATTCTGACTTTCCAGCCGTTCTCCATCGCCCACGATCACGTCAGCTTTCCGTCCGGTCATGCGACGACGGCGGCCGCCACCTTCGTTGCCTGCGCCTACATCTTCCGGGGCCGCCCGGTGCTGGTCGCGGTGATCGGGTTCTGCGCTGCCGCGATCGCCGTCAGCCGGGTCGCGGTCGGCGCGCATTTTCCGAGCGATGTCTTCGCCGGGATCTTCGTCGGCGCCGCCTTCACGGTCTTGTATGCCCATGCGCTCGGGCGCAGCGGGGTGGCGTTCCAGTGCCAGCCGGACGGCACCCTGAAGCCCAAGACCATCGCCTTGCGGACGATGTTCGGCACGGCCGGTCTCGGGGCGATGCTCACCGGCCTCAGGACCGCTCTTGCCGGTGGAAAGACGCGGTAAGTGCCGCCGATCAGCGGCCGGCGATGCGGTTGAACCCGGCCTCGAGGTCGGCGATCAGATCGCCGGGATCTTCCAGACCGATATGCAGCCTGATCAGCGGGCCTTCCGCGGTCCATGGCACGGCGCTGCGCTGTTTGGCCGGATTGGCGAGGATGGCGAGGCTCTCGAAACCACCCCATGACGCACCGATGCCGAACAGATCGAGACCATCGATCAGCGCCTTCGTGTCGTCGAGGCTCCAGCCATCGAGAATGATGCCGAAGAGGCCGCACGCACCGCTCATGTCGCGCTTCCAGAGCGCATGACCCGGATCGCCCGGCAGTGCCGGGTGGAGGACGCGGGCGACTTCCGGACGATCGTTCAGCCATCTCGCGACGGTCAGGGCCGATTGCATCTGCCGTTCGAGGCGGACCGCTATGGTGCGCAATCCCCTGAGGCCGAGATAGATGTCGTCGGGGCCCGCGCACAGGCCGAGCGTCCCGTGGGTTTCCTTGAGGGCCGGCCAGTGGCTTTCGTTGGCGGCGACGAGGCCCAGATTCACGTCGGAATGCCCGCCAACGTATTTGGTGCCGGCCTGGATCGACAGATCGACGCCGGCCTCGAGCGGCCGGAAGTAGATCGGGGTCGCCCAGGTGTTGTCGAAGAGGACCGTCGCACCGCGCTCGTGGGCGATGGCGGCGATCGCCGGCACGTCCTGCATCTCGAAGGTCAATGAGCCGGGCGCTTCCAGATAGACCGCCCGGGTGCGCTCGGTGAAGAGGGTGCCGATGCCAGCGCCAATGGCCGGATCGAAATACACCACCGCGATTCCCATGCGCTTCAGAACCGTATCGGCAAAGTGGCGGACCGGCCCATAGACGCAATCGACGACCAGGACCTCGTCGCCGGCCGACAGTGCGCTAGTTAGGGCGGTGGTGACGGCATTCAGGCCGGATGGACAGATGACGGCGCCGGCAGCGCCTTCGATTTCGCTGATGGCGGATTCGAACGCTTCGCTTGTCGGTGTGCCGCGACGCCCGTAAAGGTAGCGCTGTCGGCGGGAGAGCATGGTGTCGGTGTCGGGAAACAGCACGGTCGACGCGTGGACCACCGGCGGATTGACGAACGGCCCGGTGATGTCCTTGTCGCGGCCGACCCGGACGAGCCGGGTGGTCTGCTTTCGATCGTCGCCGTCGTCGTGTGAAGAAACCATCCGTGCCTATTCAACTTCTTGAAATGGAGATTCAGCCAAGGTTTTGCCAGAGAAGAGCTTTCTCGCCGTGCCCTTGACCGCTGTCGCATAATCGCCTGTGATGGCCCGGTTAATCAATGCGCGAGAGCGGTCGGTCGCAAATTCCGGGTCCTCACCGTAGGGTTGCTCTTCGGCCGTTATTCATTTGAATGAGCAGGGTAACAGGAAAGGAGTTTAACGCGATGAAATCAATCTGGATTCCGGTGATTGCCGGGGCATTCTGTTCGCTTGCCATAGGCAGCGCGAATGCGACGACGCTGGAGGATGTCAAAGCGAAAGGATTCATTCAATGCGGTGTGAATACCGGATTGATTGGCTTCTCCGCGCCGGATGACGCGGGTAACTGGACCGGTTTTGACGTCGATTTCTGCAAAGCCGTGGCTGCGGCCGTCTTCAATGATCCGAACGCGGTAAAATACACGCCGCTGACCGCAAAGGACCGATTCACAGCGCTTCAGTCCGGCGAAATCGATCTCCTGTCCCGCAATACGACCTGGACGATGTCCCGCGACACGGCGCTGGGCCTGGCCTTCGCCGTGGTCACCTACTACGACGGGCAGGGATTCATGGTGCGAAAAGAAGACGGCATCACGTCCGCGCTGGAGCTTTCCAACGCCACTGTCTGCGTCCAGACCGGCACGACCACGGAACTCAATCTTGCCGACTACTTCGCGCGCAACAATATGCAACTGCAGCCGGTCGTTTTCGAAAAGCTCGAGGAAGCCACCGCCGCGTATGACTCGCATCGTTGCGACGCGTATACGAGCGACGCCTCCCAGCTCTATTCCCTCCGTCTGACGCTCAGCGCACCGGACGACAACATCATCCTGCCGGAGGTCATCTCCAAGGAGCCGCTTGGCCCGGTCGTCAGGCAGGGCGACGAACAGTGGTTCAACATCATGAAATGGGTGGGTTTCGCGCTTCTCAATGCCGAGGAACTGGGCGTCACCCAAGCCAATGTCGAAGAGATGAAGTCAAGCGACAACCAGAAGATCCGGCGTTTGCTCGGCCAGGACGGAACGTTCGGCGAGGACATCGGATTGACCAACGCCTGGGCGGCCAATGTTCTGACCGCGGTTGGCAACTACGGCGAGATATTCGAGCGCAATATCGGCTCTGGCTCGTCGATGCAGATTGCTCGCGGCCTCAATGCGCTGTGGACCAAGGGCGGAATTCAATACGCTCCCCCAATTCGCTAGGGCTGATCGCTTGACACGGAACCCGGGTGGAATCGTTCCACCCGGGGCCCACTGAGGGGCAGGCGGAACGCATTCATGGCGCTTGGAGACATGGCACCAGACGGTGGCGTGCGCGGTAGGGCTCGCAATTCGCTGCTCTACGATCCGAAGGTTCGCGGCATCGTTTCCCAGATCGCTCTCGCGATCGGCCTGGTCATCTTCTTCTGGTGGGTGATCGATAACGCGAGGGACAATCTGGAAAGGGCGAATATCGCCTCCGGCTTCGATTTTCTATGGAGCCGGGCCGGATTCGCGATCTCACAATTCCTTATTTCCTATGCGCCGGACGACACCTACGCCCGGGCCTTCGTCGTTGGCTTGCTCAACACGCTTCTGATCGCTTTCATCGGCGTGGTCCTGTCCTCGATCATCGGCTTCGTGGTCGGTGTCGCGCGGCTGTCGCGGAACTGGCTGATCGCCGGGATCGCGACGGTGTATGTCGAAACGCTGCGGAACGTTCCGGTGCTTCTGCAGCTCCTGTTCTGGTACAAGGCCGTGCTGGCGGTGCTGCCGGCGCCGAAACAGGCCATCACGCTTCCGCTCGGATCGAACCTCAGCAATCGCGGGCTGCTTCTGCCGTGGCCGGTCGTCGAACCCGGCTTCAGCGCGACCGTCATTGCCGTCGGCGTGGCGATTGTCGCGGCGATCGGAATCGCCATCTGGGCGCGACGACGACAGCTGGCGACGGGCCAATTCTTTCCGGCCTATTGGACCGGCTTCGGCCTCATCATTCTCCTTCCCACCCTGGTGTTTCTCGCCACCGGATCGCCGCTGAGCCTGAGCTTTCCAGAGCTCCAGGGCTTCAACTTCGTCGGCGGGCTCCACATCCAGCCCGAATTCGTCGCGCTGATCCTGGGCCTCAGCCTCTACACGGCCACCTTCATCGCTGAAATCGTGCGCGCCGGCATCCTCGCGGTCGCGCGGGGGCAGAGGGAGGCGGCCTTTGCCCTCGGGCTGCGGCCGGGGCCGACGCTGCGCCTTGTCATCATCCCGCAGGCCATGCGGGTCATCATCCCGCCGTTGACCAACCAGTACCTCAACCTCGTCAAGAATTCGTCGCTTGCGGTCGCGATCGGCTATCCGGACCTCGTCTCGGTTTTCGCCGGCACGGTGCTCAACCAGACCGGACAGGCGGTCGAGGCGATCACCCTGACGATGCTGGTCTACCTGGCGATCAGCATTGCGACGTCGTTGTTCATGAACTGGTTCAATCGCCGGGTCGCGCTGGTGGAGCGATGACGCGAATGACTCGCATCGCTCTTTCCTACCGAAGGCAGGATTCGGCAGCGATCGCCGGGCGGATGTTCGATCGTCTGGTCGCCCGCTATGGCGACGATTCCGTTTTCATGGATGTCGACAGCATCCCGTTTGGTGTCGATTTCCGGGCGCATCTCGAGGAGGTGCTCGGGCAATCCGATGTCCTGCTTGTGCTGATCGGCGCCAACTGGCTCGGTGCGAAGACGGAAGGCGGAACGCGGATCAACGACGCTTCCGATCCCGTCCGGATGGAGATCGAGGCCGCCTTCCGGCATGAGACCCCGGTCATCCCGGTCCTGGTCGAGCGGGCTGTCATGCCTGACGCAGCGGACCTCCCGGAGTTGATCTCACGTCTGGCGTTTCTGAACGCGGCCGAAGTCGATAGCGGGCGCGACTTCCGAACCCACATGGATCGCCTGCTCGGCGCGGTCGACAAGCTGGTCGTCGCGCCAGACGGAGCGACCGAGGCCGAAATCGCGTCCGGCGACGAGCGGGGTGACGAGCCGAGACCACGGGACGGTCACCAGCCCGGCGACGTCTCGATGATCGAACCCGGTCTCGCAGCGACCCTGATGTATGTCCGAAGCGAGGAGGAACCGGTCCTGCCGCCGCCCCGTGGCAATATCGGTGCGGTCGGCTGGGCCCGGCAGAACCTGTTTTCCTCGATCGGCAATACGATCCTGACGCTTCTGGGGATCGCCCTCATCGTGCTGACGGTGCCGCCGATCATCCGCTGGGCGTTCATCGACGCGGTCTGGACCGGGGACGGCCGCGAGGCCTGCATTGTGCCGGGGGCAGGGGCCTGCTGGGCCTTCGTCGAGGCGAAATTCGGGCAGTTCATCTACGGCCGCTATCCTGTCGAGGAGCGCTGGCGAGTTGATGTAACTGCGATCCTTCTGATCATCGGGATCGTTCTGCTGGCCGTACCGAAGATTCCCTACAAGCGGCAGACCGCGGTTTATCTGTTCGGAATCTTCCCGTTCGTGGCGCTGCTGCTCCTGACCGGCGGGAATTTCGATATCTCGCTCTGGACGATTGTCGCCCTCGTCGTACTGGGCGGCCTGTTGACCGCCGCCATCGCCGCACTGATGGCACGCGCCGCGGCCCCGGTTTATGCCGGGATTGTTGCGCCCGCGGCGGTCGGCATCGTCGTCGTCGTCTGGCTGGCGTCGTTCTTCCTCGGTAGTCCGACGATCGACCTCTTCGGCACCGGGATTTCCCTGGTCACACTGGTTGCGATCGTCTGCGCCATCGTCGGGCTCGCCGCCGGGCTGACGGCGATCCTTGCCGGCCGGGGACATCCCGGTGGCCGCGGGGTCCTCGGGGTGTGGTCGGTCGTCGGCATCCTGGTCTTGCTCATCGGGCTATTCGCCATCGACTTCGGGTTGACCTATGTCGAAACGCCGCTCTGGGGCGGTCTGCTGGTGACCCTGGTGGTCGCGCTCAGCGGCATGGGCGCTTCGATGCCGCTCGGCATCGCGCTGGCACTGGGGCGGCGGTCGCAGTTGCCGGTCATCCGCTTCGCGTCGATCACCTTCATCGAATTCGTGCGCGGCGTACCGCTGATCACGGTCCTGTTCATGGCCAGCGTCATGCTGCCGCTCTTCCTTCCGCCGGGGGTGAATTTCGACAAATTACTGAGGGCGCTGATCGGCGTGGCGCTGTTCGAGGCGGCCTACATGGCTGAGGTGGTTCGCGGCGGGCTGCAGGCGATCCCGACCGGGCAATACGAAGCCGCCCGCGCCGTCGGGCTGAAATACTGGCAGGTGATGCGGTTGGTGGTGCTACCGCAGGCACTCAAGATCGTCATTCCGGGGATCGTCAACAGCTTCATCAGCCTGTTCAAGGACACCAGCCTGGTGTTGATCATCGGCATCTTCGACCTGCTCGGCATCGTCCAGTCGAATTTCACCGATGCCAACTGGGCGTCGCCAGCGACACCGGCAACCGGCTATGTTTTCGCCGCGCTGGTATTCTGGGTATTCTGCTTTGGAATGTCGCGCTACTCCATTTACACTGAACGCCGCCTCGATACCGGCTATCGGAACTGATCAGGAGAATCTCGAATGCAGGAACAAGCCGCCGCAGTCGATCCGGTTTCCGGGAAAGGCGAGAGCGAGGGTTCGCGGACCGAGGTGGCGGTCGATATCGTCGAGATGAACAAGTGGTTCGGCGACTTCCATGTCCTGAAGAACATCAACCTGCGGATCATGCGCGGCGAGCGGATCGTGATCTGCGGTCCCTCGGGATCTGGCAAATCCACCATGATCCGCTGCATCAACCGGCTGGAGGAGCACCAGACCGGCAGCATCCTCGTCGACGGGATCGAATTGACCAGCGATCTCAAACGGATCGACGAGATCCGCCGGGAAGTTGGCATGGTCTTCCAGCACTTCAACCTGTTCCCCCATCTCACCATCCTGCAGAACTGCACCCTGGCGCCGATCTGGGTGCGGCGCATGTCGAAACGGCAGGCGGAGGAGGTGGCGATGCGTTATCTCGAGCGCGTCAAGATTCCCGAGCAGGCGAACAAATATCCGGGGCAGCTTTCCGGCGGGCAGCAGCAGCGTGTCGCGATCGCCCGGGCGCTCTGCATGAGCCCGCGGATCATGCTGTTCGACGAGCCGACCTCCGCTCTCGATCCCGAGATGATCAAGGAGGTTCTCGACGTGATGGTCGACCTCGCCAACGAGGGCATGACGATGCTCGTCGTCAGCCATGAAATGGGCTTCGCCCGGCAGGTGGCCGACCGCGTGATCTTCATGGATGCCGGCCAGATCATCGAACAGAACGAGCCGGAGGCTTTTTTCACCAATCCGCAGCACGAGCGGACGAAGCTCTTCCTCAGCCAGATCCTCCACTAAGCCCCGCCGTCGATAAGGAAACAGGGCGCAGCGTCGCCGCCGCGCCCCGTCGGGGCGGTCGTTCGCCGTCGTCAGGTGCCGGCGTTCAACAGCGGTGTGATCCGTCGGACGGTGACGCGGCGGTTTTGGCGCTCGGCCTCTTGCGTCGGCACCTTGAGACTGCTCTCGCCGTAGCCCTGGGTGACCAGGTTCTCCGGCGGGACGTCGTAATAGTAGGTGAGGATCTCGGCGACCGATTCCGCGCGCCGGTCGGAGAGCGCGAGGTTGGCGAGGTCCGAACCAACGGCATCGGTATGGCCCTCGATCAGGAAGACCTCCTGTTCGTTCCGGTCGATCGCGGCCTTCATCGCGCGGGCGATGCCGTCGAGCTCGTCGATCTGGGCTTCCGGGACATAGGCCTGGCCGAAATCGAACGTCACGGTATCGACGTCGACGCGCCGGACCATGTCGCGAACGCGTTCGTTATACCGCACCTGGTCCAGCGTGTAGGAGCGATCGACCGTCTCGACGGGCGGCGCGACCAGCGTCTGGTAGAGGAACTGCGGTGAGGCGCGGCGACTTTCGACGACGTAATCCTGTTGCGGGATATTGAGGACGATCGGCGGCAGTATCTGGCCGAGATCAAGGCGCGGTCCGTCGTCGCGACGGCCGTTGCGCTCGTTGTCGATCAATACCACCTCGCGGCCGTCGCGGGTCTGCCGGGTCCGCTTGACGATATCGCCATTGGCATCGCGGACGGTGACGATCGTATCGCCGTTCGGCCGCTCCACGGTGATAATGGTCCGGCCGTCGTCGCCCCGACGACGGTCAAACCGGCTGTTGTCGCTCTTGAACCGCTCTTCGTCGTCGTGCCGGATGACGACGCGGCCGTGCTCACGCTCGATCGTACGGCCGTCGGCGGCCTCCACCTTCTGGCCCTCCTGGATGGCGTCGGCGCTTTTTGGCAGCGGCTTCGCCGGCTTGTCGGCAGGCTTCTCGGCGGTTTGCGGCGGAGGACCTTTGCGCGGTCCGTCGCCCTCCGGCTTTTTCGCCGTCGATGCCTGTTTGGATTTCGGCTTGCCATCGCCAGCCGTCGGCGCCGGCTCCAAGTCCGCAGCCCTGGCATCGGGCTCGGGCGCGGGCTCCTTGGCAACGTCCTCCGCGGGCGCCTTGGGGGCAGGCTTTTTCGCTGCGTTCTCGGCGGGCGGCTTGGGCGCGGGCTCCCTGGCGACGTCCTCGGCCGGCGGCTTGGGCGCGGGTTCCCTGGCGACGTCCTCGGCCGGCGGCTTGGGCGCGGGCTCCCTGGCGACGTCTTCGGCCGGCGGCTTGGGCACGGGCTCCTTCGCGATGTCCTCGGCCGGCGGCTTGGGGGCAGGCTCCTTGGCGATGTCCTCGGTCGGGGGCTTGGGGGCGGGTTCCTTGGCGACGTCCTCGGCGGGCGGCTTGGGAGCGGGCTCCTTGGCGATGTCCTCGGTCGGGGGCTTGGGCTCAGGCTCCTTGGCAACGTCCGGCGCGGAAGTTTCGGGAGCCGGCACCGCGTCAGGCGGCGGCGCGTCGGTCAATTTCTTCCCGGCGTCCTGTGGCGGAGGGGTGGGCGGCTCTGCGGCGGCCTGCGCCTTATCCAGTTGCGCCAGAGCGTCGTCGAGGGCCTTCTGCGCCTTCTTGACGCCCTTGTCGGCGGTCTTGGCCAGTTCGAGCGCGGCGCGCGCCTCCGCGACCGCCTGTTCCGCTGCGGCCATGGCACCCGTGTCCGCCTGGGCAATCACGATGGGCTCGGCGGCCGGCATGCCGGCATATGAGGTGCCGCCAAGCACAAGAAAGGAAACCCCTGCCAGGAGCAGGGTTCGTGTCTGTCGTCGCATTTTGTCTTTCCTCGTCGCTGGCCCGTTTCCGGGTCGCTGGTGCCCCCTCAGGCACAGGGCCAACCTTGCGGCGCAAGGGGCGGCGACGACCGGCGAAATCGCCGATCGTTGCGAGGATCAACGTGTCGCGGGCGTTATTGTTCCGGTCCGGTGGCGACGGGCGTATCGTCGCGGCCGCCCCATTCGGTCCAGGAGCCGTCGTAGAGGCCGCTTTTCCGGATGCCGATCATCTCGAGCGCGAGCGTCAGGATCGCCGCATTGACGCCGGATCCACAACTGGTGACGACGGGGCGGGCGGGGTCGACGCCGGCCGAGGCGAATGCCGCCGCGATCGCATCGGGATCGACCATCCTTCCGTCGACGACAAGGGCGGACGAGGGGACGTTGAGGCTGCCCGGAATCCGGCCTGACCTGACCCAGGCACGCGGCTCCGGGGCTTCGCCGAGAAAGCGAGGCCTTGGCCGCGCATCGACGAGCTGGAGCGCGCCCGTTGCGAGGCCGTCGCGGACGGTTTCGAGGTCGTGGACAGCTTGGCTGTCGAAGGTCGGCGCGAAGGTGCGCGGAGCACGTTTAGCCGGCTTACCGTCGGTTGGCCTCCCTTCCGCCAGCCATTTCGGCAGGCCGCCGTCGAGGAGCACGACGTCGCGGGCGCCCATCGTGCGGAAGGTCCACCAGGTGCGTGGCGCCGAGGACAATCCGAGGGAATCGTAGACGACGATCCGCTGCCGTTCGTCGATACCGAGTGCGCCAGCCGCGGCGGCGAACGCCTCCGGCGACGGCAGCATATGGGGCAGGGGATTGGCGGTATCGGCGATCGCGTCGATATCGAAGAACACCGCGCCGGGAATATGGGCCGCGTCATACTCGGCGCGCGCGTCGCGACCCTGTCCGGGCAAATGCCAGCTTCCGTCGACGATGACGATCTCGGACTCGTCGAGATGGTCGGCAAGCCATTCGGTCGAAACGAACCAGCGCGAACGATCGCTCATGCTTCGCCTGCGAAATGAATCCGGACCCGCCGGTTCTGGCGGCCCTTGCTCTGGATCTTGCCGATCGCCAGCGGTCCGATCTCACCGGTCGAGCGGACGTGGGTGCCGCCGCAGGGCTGGAGATCGATATCGCCGATGCGAACAAGACGCACCTTGCCGCTGCCCATCGGCGGCTTGACCTTCATGGTCTTGACCATGTCGGGATTGGCCAGCAACTCGTCGTCGGTGATCCATTCGTCGCTGACCGGATAGTCGGCGGCGACCAGGGCGTTCAGCCGCTCCTCGATCTCCTCCTTGGGCGGAACGTCGCCTTCGATGTCGAAGTCGAGCCGTCCTTCCTCGGCGCCGATCTGGCCGCCGGTGACCGGATAGGGCAGGACCACCGACAGAAGATGAAGCGCGGTATGGATGCGCATGTGGCGATGGCGGCGGGCCCAATCCAGCGATGCGCGGAGGGATTCGCCGGGTTCCGGCAGCGGTTCGTTCTCGCCGGGAACATGGACGATCTCGCTCTTGTCGTCGCCATAGACCGCCGTCGCGATCGCGATCGCCGTCGCGTCACCTGCGATTCAGCGAACCGGCGTCGCCGGGCTGGCCACCGCCGGTGGCGAAGAAGACGGTCCGGTCGAGGATGATGCCGCGACGGTCAGTGACCGCGAGCACGGTCGCCTCGGTCTCGGGCAGATAGGCGTCGGCGCGGAAAAGCAGTTCGGTCGGCACGGCAGTCGTCCTCGAAATCACCTGATCCGTGATCTTAGCGCGCCGGCGCCCTCCGTGTGGAGTCGGTGCCGACATTGCGGATCATATTCCCGACGCGGGGCGGCTTGACACGCGCCCCGCAAAAGGGTCAGCAGGTCGCATAGACTTGGAGATCCAAGCCAATGCGCATTGCTTTTGTATCGTTGTCCGCGCTGCTGCTGTTCGTCTCGGCGGTGGCCGCCGAGACACCCATTGTCGATATCCGAGGAACCTGGATCGGCGCCAGTGAGGCCGTGACCAACGGCAAGGACGGGGCTGTTTTCAGCTCCGTAACCATCAAGGCGGAGATAACGGAACAGACAGGCCGGCGCTTCGCCGGCATCGTCGATGTCGGAGGCCGCAAGATTCCGTTCGCCGGCGTTTTCAGGGGCGAGTTCGACTTCATCTGGGCCGAGCCCGGAGGCGCCGTCGACGGCCGGTTGACCCACCCCGACGAGATGCAGGCCTGCTACGTGACCTTTGGCGACGAGAGCCCGCTCGCGGGCTGCGAGATCCTGAAGCGGCAGAAGTAGGGCGTTTCGACAGCGCTCACGCCCGGACGATCGGAACGTCGATATCCGGTTCGTCCTCGAGCCATGCCGGCACCGGCAGACCCTTGGATTCCAGGAAGTCCGGATTGAACAGCTTGGACTGGTAGCGTGTGCCGAGATCGCAGAGGATCGTTACGATGGTGTGGCCGGGGCCGAGGTCCTTCGCCAGGCGCACCGCTCCCGCAACGTTGATGCCGGATGATCCGCCGAGGACCAGCCCTTCGTGCTGGATCAGGTCGAAAATGACCGGCAGGGCTTCGGTGTCCGGGATGATGTAGGGCTTCTCGACCACGATATCGCCGACGATCGGGGTCGAGCGGCCGAGGCCGATGCCCTCGGTGATCGAGTCACCGGGGCTCGCCTTGGCCTCGCCGGTCGAAAACAGGCTGTACATCGCCGCGCCTTCGGGATCGGCGCAGCCGATGACGATCGAAGGCTTGCGGCTCTTGAGGTAGGTCGAAACGCCGGCAAGCGTGCCGCCGGTGCCGACCGAACAGATGAAGCCGTTGATGTCGCCGCCGGTGTCGTCCCAGATTTCCGGGCCGGTGGTCAGGAAATGGGCGTTGCGGTTGTCGAGGTTGTTCCACTGATCGGCGAAGAGGACGCCATTCGGTTCGGTCTCCCGCAGCGTCTCCGCCAGCCGCAACGCGATCTTCTGGTAATTATTGGGGTCGCGATAGGGCTTGGCCGGAACCTCGATCAGGGTCGCGCCGGACAGCCGCAGCATGTCCTTCTTTTCCTGGCTCTGGGTCTCGGGGATGACGATCAGCACCCGATAGCCGCGGGCCTTGCCGACCAGCGCCAGACCGATGCCGGTATTGCCGGCGGTGCCCTCGACGATCAGGCCGCCCGGCCTGAGTTCGCCCCGTTTCTCGGCCTCGAGGATCATCTGCCGGGCGGCGCGGTCCTTCACCGACTGGCCCGGATTCATGAATTCCGCCTTGCCATAGATTTCGCACCCGGTCTCCTCGGAGGCGCGGCGGAGGCGAATGAGCGGCGTGTTGCCGATAGCTTCGACGACGGATGGATTGGCGTGCATGACCGGATTTCTTGCGGCGGTGTCGGAAGAACCGCCAAGGTGGTGCGGAAGCTAGCGGCTGGTCGGCGGGCCTTCAAGTGCGGGACCCCGGATCAGAGCCCGGACCGTAGAAAGTTTGCCCCGCGGTTTTCCATCCGGGGGAATCCATTTCTCCCCGGGTCGCGGATCACGCTTCGCCTCGCATGGTCTGGTAGGCGGCCAGCGCCCGGTTCCGCGCTTCGGCATGATCGACAACGGGGTGGGGGTAGTCGCTGCCAAGCGTCAGGCCGGCCGCTGCCAGCTCGATCGGCGAGGCCCCCCACGGCCGGTGGATAAAGCGATCGGGGAGGCCGGCGATCTCGGGCACGAATGCGCGGACATAGGCGCCGTCGGGATCGAATTTCTCGCCCTGGAGCACCGGATTGAAAATCCGGAAATAGGGTTGGGCGTCGAAACCGGATCCGGCAACCCATTGCCAGCCAAAGGGATTGTTGGCCGGGTCGGCGTCGACGAGCGTATCCCAGAACCACTTTTCGCCAATCCGCCAGTCGATCAGCAGGTGCTTGGTCAGAAAGGACGCGACCACCATCCGCACGCGGTTATGCATCCAGCCGGTCCGCCAGAGCTGGCGCATGCCGGCGTCGACGATCGGGTAACCGGTCTCTCCCCGCTGCCACGCGCGAAGAATCGCTTGATTTGGCGGATCCCAGGGGAATCGGTCGAATTCGTCGCGGAGGTTGGTCTCGGCCAGGTCGGGCGCCTGGGCGAGCGCATGCCAGGCGAATTCGCGCCAGCCGAGTTCGGCCCTGAATTTTTCAGCGTCGGTCGTTCCTGCCAGGGCATGCCAGACAAGCACCGGGCTGATCTCGCCGAAACGAAGATGCGGGGAGAGCATCGAGGTTGCCGGGGCGGCGGGGAAATCGCGGCCGGCCGCGTAGCCGGGAAGACGGTCTTCGACGAAGGCCGTAAGGCGGGACCCGGCCCCTGCCTCGCCCGGCCGCCAGGATTGCCGCAGACCCGCCGGCCCGGTCCGACCTGGTGGGGAGAAGGGCGAGGGCGGCAAGCGACTCGCCGGCTATTCCGGCGGCGGGCGGCGGCATCGATCTGGGCGAAGGTAACGCGGCTCGGATGTCGCCTATCCGCTGCGCCGCCCGCCAGAAGGCCGAATAGACCCTGAAGGGGTCGCCCTTGCCGCTGCGGACCTGATCCGGCTCGAACAGGAGATTGGCGCCAAAGGTGGCGGTCGCGCAGCCTGCGGCTTCGAGCGAGCGGGCGATATCCGCGTCGAGTTCGCCGGCGAAGCCATATCGCCGATTCCAGAACGCCTGGCGCGAACCGGTTTCCTCGACCAGGTCACGGACGATGTCGCGCGCCGGTCCCCGCCTGAGGACAAGGATTTGCCCGAGCCCGGCGAGTCTGTCGGAGAGGCTTTCCAGCGAATGATGCAGCCACCATCGCGTGGCCGCGCCGAGCGGGCGCGTCCCGTCGCCACTATCGTCGAGGACGTAAAGGAGGATCAGCGGCGCGCCGGCTCGGCATGCTGCGTCCAGGCCGGGATTGTCGGCGAGGCGGAGGTCGTCCCGGAACCAGAACAGGGCCGGGGCGTCGGAGGAGCCGGATACCATTGGTGCATGGTCGCCCGGGACGAGGGCGCGGACAAGGTCCCGCCAGAGGGTCTTTTGCCTATTCGGCAGGGACCAGGGTCTGTCGAGCGGGGCGAAGGTGCGCCCATGCCGGGCGTTCGAACAGGAAGCGGAACCAGGTGCCGCGGACGATCCAGAAGAGGACGAGCGGCCCGATGACGCCGGCCGCCGTAACGATCACCGAAATCGTGCCGATATCGTCGATGATGCCGAGCTTCAGCAGGACGGTTCGGGCGACCGCCATCGGCAGGAAGAAGGCCAGATAGATGACGATCGAGTTTCGCCCGCAATAGCGCACCGGTTGCATCAGGTGCGACTTCGACAGAAGCGCGGAGACGCTGACAACCGCCACCGCGCCGATCAGGCCAAGTCCGAGGCTGACGCCGGGAAGATCGGCGATCCCGGCAAAGACGGCGGACCCGTTGACCAGCGCCCATGCGACGAGATACGCGCCGGCCAGCCAACCCCTGGCGATCACGGCATCGGCGATCCTGAAGATCTGCGGCGCGAAAATGTAGCCGGTGTAGAAATAGACGAACCGGGAGGCGAACTCGTCGATGAGGACCGAACCGGTGTTGATCGGCGCGGCTTCGAGTACGGCGCCGACGATCCAGATCATCCACCACGGGATGCCGCGCGTCGCCTTGGTGACGACGAAGAAGATCGGCAGCAGATAGATGAACCAGATGGTGCCGAAGGGCTGGATGAAGGCGATTGCATAGGCCTGCAGCGTGCCGGCGACGCCGATATCGGCGGCGATGCCCGGCGCCTTGAAACCGAACTGGATGGTGAGCCACAGAACGTAGAAATAGGCGAAGTGGACGACCTTCTTGTCGAGATAGGTGCGCCAGTCGCGATCGATCACCCGTGCGAGGAAAAGGCCGGCGATCATGAAGAAGTCCGGCATCCGGAAGGGGCGTGCGAACTCGACCAGATAGTTCATCCAGCCATCGACGCCGGCGGCTTTTTCGACACCGAGCGTGGAATGCATCATCACGACCATGATGATGCAGAATCCCTTCGCGTAGTCGACCCACGCGACGCGTTGTCCGTGCGCGTGCACCATCCGTCATGCCTCCAAGGCCGTTTGCCGTCGAAGGATATGCCGGGCGGGATGAAGATGGAGATGATTCGAAATGAATTTTGAGCGTTAGGGTTAAGCCCCACGGCACAAAAAGAAGGCCGGCGTCTCCGAGGAGAGCCGGCCTTCTTTGTGCGGTAATCGGACGTTCCGGCAGCGGCCGAAACGTCCTCGTCAGACTACTGGGCCGGAGCCGGTTCGGTCGGGGCCGGCGTCATGGGCTCGGCCGGAGCCGGCGCGGGTTCGGTCGGAGCCGGTGTCGTGGGCTCGGCTGGCGCCGGCGCGGGTTCGGTCGGAGCCGGCGTTGTGGGCTCGGCCGGTGCCGGCGCGGGTTCGGTCGGAGCCGGCGTTGTGGGCTCAGCCGGTGCCGGAGCCGGTTCAGTCGGAGCCGGCGTCGTTGGCTCGGCCGGAGCCGGCGCGGGTTCAGTCGGAGCCGGTGTCGTGGGCTCGGCTGGCGCCGGAGCCGGCTCCGTCGGCGTGGCGGGCTCCGCGGGTGGTGTTTCGTCTTTCATGTATGTGGTCGCGGCGTAGTAGATAATCGCCAGAACGATGACCGCGACGATGATGTAGATGATCGAGCGGCCGCCGCCGCCACCGCTTCCGGTTGTGCCTTCGTTATTAGTCACCTGCGACCTCCTCTGGTCGATTGAGTGGATATCCGGCCGTCGTCGAATCACCCGCATGATCGCGTGATCCCGGCCGTCGTCGCCCCATAACCCCTTGGCCTAACAACAAGTATCAAGCTGCTTCAAAGGTTTCACCACTCTCCGGCGCGCGCCTGAGCGAATCGCCGCCAGAGTCTCATTCGCCAGCCCGCCGCGCGAGTCAAGCCGTACATCGGTCAGGATAGCGGCGCCGACTGGCATTTCGCCGCGAAAAAACTGGCTCCCCGGGCCGGACTCGAACCAGCGACCCAGCGGTTAACAGCCGCTTGCTCTACCAACTGAGCTACCGGGGATCGGCATTAGCCCTGCCGAGTGGCAGCCCTATAGCAAAGGCTTGGGGGCGTTGCAAAGGGGCGATTTGCTTCGTCGCGGTCTTGTCGGCGGTCGCAATTCCTTCCATTTGTAGCGTGGGCGTCGGTTTGTGGCGTCGCCGAGCGGAGAAAATTCGGGCGTGGCAAAGATTCGACTGGGCAAGCGGACCGTGAATCTTCCGGACAACCGGCTGCACAGGCTGTCGATCGGCGGCCTTCTGGTTGTCGGCGGCCTTCTCGGATTCCTGCCGATTCTGGGGTTCTGGATGCTGCCGCTCGGCTTCATTGTCCTCGCCACCGACATTCCCGCCGTCCGCCGGATGAACCGGCGTTTCAGCGTTGCCGTCAAACGCTGGTGGACCGGGACCAAGCGCGGGGCCAAGTCGCAGTCGACATAGGCTTGCGTCTTGTTCGAACGGCCGATACTCCCGAATCATGGGAAAAGATCTGATTCCACCTTCCGGTTCGATCGAGCCGGTTAACCTGCGGGAAGCGCTCGAGGAGCGCTATCTCGCTTATGCGCTCTCGACGATCATGCACCGGGCGCTGCCCGACGTGCGGGACGGGCTGAAGCCGGTCCATCGTCGCATCCTCCACGGCATGCGGCTGCTTCGTCTCGATCCCCGCGCTTCGTTCAAGAAGTCGGCCAAGATCGTCGGCGACGTGATGGGTAACTTCCATCCCCACGGCGATCAGGCGATCTACGACGCGCTGGTTCGCCTGGCACAGGATTTCGCCGTCCGCTATCCGCTGATCGAGGGGCAGGGCAACTTCGGCAACATCGACGGCGATAACGCCGCGGCCATGCGCTATACCGAAGCGCGGATGACGGAGGTCGCCCGCCTCCTGCTCGACGGTCTCGACGAAGACGCGGTGGATTTCCGCCCGACCTACGACGAGTCGGAGACCGAGCCGGTGGTGCTGCCCGGCGCCTTTCCGAACCTGCTTGCCAACGGCTCCTCCGGCATCGCCGTCGGCATGGCGACCAATATTCCGCCGCACAACGCGGCCGAACTCTGCGATGCGGCCCTGCATCTCATCAAATCTCCGAACGCGCGTATCGAGACCCTGATCGGATATGTGCCGGGGCCCGACCTGCCGACGGGCGGTATCATCGTCGAGGATCCGGCGAATATCGTCGAAGCCTATCGTACCGGCCGCGGCGGCTTCCGGGTGCGGGCCCGATGGGAGACCGAGGATCAGGGGAGGGGCACCTATGTCGTGGTGGTCACCGAGATTCCCTATCAGGTGCCGAAGGCGCGGTTGATCGAGAAGATCGCCGAGCTGATGGAGGCCAAGCGCCTGCCGCTGGTCGCCGACATCCGTGACGAGTCGGCGGAGGATATCCGGGTCGTCATCGAACCGCGAAGCCGCACCGTCGACCCGGCGGTGATGATGGAATCGCTGTTCAAGCTCACCGATCTCGAGACCCGGATTCCGTTGAACCTCAACGTCCTTTCGCGCGGCGTCGTGCCGAAGGTGATGGGGCTCGGCGAAGTCCTGAACGAGTGGCTGGCGCATCGGCGCGAGGTCCTGGTCCGGCGCTCCGAGTACCGCCTGGCCCAGATCAGCCACCGGCTGGAGGTGCTCGACGGCTATCTGATCGCCTACCTCAATCTCGACGAAGTGATTCGTATCATCCGCTACGAGGACGAGCCCAAGCCGGTGCTGATGGACGCTTTTGCGCTGTCCGACGTTCAGGCCGAGGCGATCCTCAACATGCGACTCCGCAGCCTCCGCAAGCTGGAGGAAATGGAGATCAGGGGCGAGCACGCCGAACTGACCAAGGAGAGCACGTCACTTCAGGCGCTGCTCAAGTCCGAGGACAAGCAGTGGGCGGCGGTCGCGGAACAGATCCGCGAAGTTCGCAAGACCTTCGGCCCCGATACGCCACTCGGAAAGCGCCGCACCACCTTCGCCGAAGGACCGGCCGCGGGGATCGAAGAAGCCATGCTGGAGGCGACGATCGAGCGCGAGCCGATTACCGTCGTCGTCTCGCAAAAGGGCTGGATACGCGCGCTGAAGGGGCATGCGACGGAAACCGGCAGCCTGACCTTCAAGGGCGACGACGCGCTGAAGTTCATCTTCACGGCGGAGACGACCGACAGGATCATGGTCGCCTCGACCGGCGGGCGGTTCTATACGCTGGCGGGCGACCGGTTGCCGGGCGGGCGCGGTCACGGCGAGCCGATCCGCGTTCTCGTCGACATGGACGCCGCCGACGACATCGTCGCGGTCTTCGTCCACGATCCGGAGCGGAAACTGCTGGTGGTCTCCACCGAGGGGCGCGGCTTCGTCGTTCCGGAATCGGAGATCCTCGCCAATACCCGAAAGGGCAAGCAGGTGATGACGGTGTCGGGTGGCGAGGAGATGCGGTTCTGCGTCGGCGCCGGCGGCGATACGGTTGCGATGCTCGGCGAGAACCGCAAACTTCTGGTCTTCCCGCTCGATCAGGTTCCCGAAATGAGCCGTGGCAAGGGAGTCCGCCTCCAGCGCTACAAGGACGGCGGCGTCGCCGACGCGCGGGTCTTCGCGGCAACCGACGGCCTGGCATGGATGGATTCCTCCGGCCGCAACTTCAGCCGGACGATGAAGGAGTTGAAGGACTGGGTCGGCGACCGCGCCCAGGCCGGCCGCCTGCCGCCGCAGGGCTTCCCGCGCTCCAACAAGTTCGGCACCCCGACGATCGGGTGAAGGCAGATCCGCAGCCGGCGGCGGGATCGTGATTCAGATCGCGCCGGCCGCCCAGACGATCAGCACGGCGCCGCCGACGGCGACCGCGTCCTCGCCGAGCGCGACCGGCCAATCGAGTCCGAGTCGGGCCGCCAGACGTGAGCGGATTTCGTAACCTGTCAGGGCGCCGATCACCGCCCCGACGATGCCGGCCATCAGGCCGGTGCTCCATGCCCCATAGGCCGCCGTCAAGGCGGCGCCGGAAACGGCGCCGCTGACAATACGTGCCGCGAAGGCCAGGGGACGCTTGCGGCTCGGGGTCTGCGGCAGCTTGTCGCCGACCAACTCCATTATCGCGAATATGGTCAGGACGGGCGCGGCCCACGGATGCGCGAAGAAGGCCAGCCAGGTGTCACCGAGTGGCAGCCAACCCAGCCACGCAGCCCAACTGACGGCAGCCGGCGCCGTCATCGTCCTGAGGCCGGCGACAAGGCCGATGAGCAAGGCGAGAAGCGGGGTGGAGATCATGCGGCTTCCGGGACCGGTTGCGGCATCAGCAGCCGCTACTGTTGAGGCTGGCGACCGGTCCTTTGCGCCTTGCCGGCACAGGGCCTTGGCAAGGCATTGCAGGCTGCTCAGCCACTCTCCTTGTCCACCCGCACCCAACCGCGGGCCATCAGGTGTTCCTGTGGCCGGAAGCGGCGCTTGTAGTCCATCTTGGGGGAATCCTCGACCCAGTAGCCGAGGTAGACGTAAGGCAGCCCCATCTTTCGGGCGCGGTTGATGTGGTCGACGATCATGTAGGTGCCCAACCCGCGATCGGCATGGTCGGGATCGTAGAAGGAATAGACCATCGACAGGCCATCGGCGAGGACATCGGTCAGCGCGACGGCGATCAGGGGGCCTTCGCCGCGGCCGGTGAAAGCGGTATCGGGCCCGCGGAAGCGGTATTCGACGAGTTCGGTGGTCACATAGGATTCGCCGACCATCATCGCGTAGTCGAGAACCGACATGTCGGCCATGCCGCCCTCCGCGTGCCGGGAATCGAGATAGCGGCGAAACAGCGAATACTGGTCCGAGGAGGGGCTGGCGGTCGTGTTTGCGCCGACAATGTCGCGGTTCTTGCGCACGACCCGTGTCATGCTTCGCGTCGGCACGAAGGCGTCGACGACGGTCCGTACCGAGATGCAGGCCCGGCATCCCTCGCAGGCCGGCCGGTAGGCGATGTTCTGGCTGCGACGAAAGCCGCCCTGGGTCAGGATGTCGTTCAGCGCCACCGCCCGCTCGCCGACCAGGTGGGTGAAGACCTTGCGCTCGAGGCGATCCCGCAGGTACGGGCAGGGCGCCGGCGCGGTCAGGTAGAATTGCGGTGTGTCAGTCGGCTGGTGGGTCATGCCAGGAGCGGTTCGGAGTCGATCTACCACAAACCATAGTACCAAGGACCGACCACGGAAAAGACCAGCCACATCAGAATGACCAGCGGCGTCCCGCCGATCAGGTAGTCACGGAACCGATAGTGGCCCGGTCCCATCACCAGCATGTTGGTCTGGTAGCCGATCGGGGTGGCGAAGGCGCAGCTCGCGGCGAGGATGACCGCGACAACGAACGGCATCGGGTCGTTGCCGGTCTTGAGCGCCAGTTGCAGCGCGATCGGCGTGAAGAGAACGGCGGTGGCGTTGTTGCTGAGGAAGTTGGTCAGGATCGCGACTACCAGGAACATCACCGAAAGGGTGATGCTGACCGGGTAGGCAGAGACGGCCGAAATCGCCGCATTGGCGATGAAGACCGCGCCGCCGGTCGCCTCGAGCGCCGCGGCCGCGGCCAGCGACGCGCCGACCATCAGGTAGATGCGGTGGTCGAAGGCCCGCATCGCCTGGCGGATGTTGAGGCAGCCCGCGGCGATCATGGCCAGGGCGCCGGCCAGGGCACCGATGACAATCGGGCCGATGCCGCTTGCCGCATAGGCGACCATCAGCACGAAGATGATCAGGGCGCGCTTGGCGTAACGGCGGGTCGGCAGGTCGGCGGCGGACCATTCGAGGAGGAGAAGGTCGCGATTGAGCCGCAGGCCCTCGATCGCTTCGCGGGTGCCGCCGACCAGCAGGACGTCGCCGGCCTCGAGGCGGATATCGCTGAGCGGCATGCGCGGCATCCGGCTGCGGCGCTCGACGCCCAGAACCACCGTGCCGGTGTCGAGGTGGATCGCGGCCTGTTCGATGGTTCGTCCGATCAAACGGGAGCCGGGCGCGACGACCGCCTCGGCCAGAGTCACGTCCTTGGTCGGCATGGTCGGCGCGGCTTCCCGCGACGCGTCCGCCCCTTCGTGCGTCGGCGCCGCGGCGCCGTCGGAGATCGCGCGGGTAATGGCGCTTCGCGTGGCGGCGACGATGACGGTGTCGCCCGGCCGCAGCGTCAGGTTCTCGAAGGGCGGGAGAAAGGGGTGCTCGCCGCGCTGGACCAGCCGGACGGTCATGTCCTTCAGTGCCGGAAACATGCCGGAGACGGACGAAATACCGGCGAGGGGGTGCCCGTAGGAGATATCGATCTGGGCGATGAACTGCTTGCCGCTGCCGCCGGTCATCTGGTCAGCCATGCCGGCGCGGGACGGCAGGAAGCGCGGCAGGAGCAGCGCGACATAGGCAAAACCGAAGGCGGCCATGATGACCGCGGGGATGGTGAATTCGAAGAAGCCGATGGTGAGACCACCGGCCTTTTCGGCGACGCCGGCCGCGAGCAGGTTGGTCGAGGTGCCGATCAGCGTCGTCTTGCCGCCGAGCAGGGCAGCAAAGCTCAGTGGCATCAGGACTTTCGACGCCGGAAAGCCGCGGGTCGCGGCGATGGCGCTTACGACCGGCAGGAACATCACGACGACCGGGGTGTCGTTGACGACCGCGCTGGTCACCATGGCGACGAACAGGATCAGCACCACCGCGCCCATGCCGGTACCGCCGCCGGCGCGGGCCAGCAGCGCGGCAGGACGCTCAAGGGCATCGGTCTGAAACAGTCCCTGGCCGACGACCAGCATCGCGAGAACGGTAATCAGCGCCTGGTTGGAGAAGCCGACGAGAATGTCATCCGGCCCGAGGGGACTTGCGATGCCGAAGAGCTTGGGGCCCGCCCAGAAGAGAACGAGCCAGGCGACCACCGACGCGATCGACACGAGTTCGATCGTCCAGCGCTCCAGTGCATAAGCGACGACCATCGCGACGATCATCGCGAATGTCAGCCACATCAAGATGTCCGATGCCGCCATTTTCGTGCTTACCGGTTCACAGATGACGCGACGGGCAAACCGCGCACACGCGCGTGCCCCTTCGCCGAGGTCCCGGGCAGGGGTGGGTCATCGATCAAGGCCGTGCAGGGGCTCGGAATTGAGGACCAGGGTACCAAGCAGCAGGTCATGGAGCAGTTGGCGCCGGCTGGTGAACAGCCCGACGAGGAGAATAAGCGGCGTGAGCAGGCCAACCGAAAACCAGAAGATCAGGGCGTGCATGACCGCAAGCAGCGGGAAGCTCGGACCGCCGTTCCATGTCCGCATCTCGATCGCCGTAACGCGCATCCCGATCGTCGCTGATTGGGGGCCACCGAGGGTCAGCGCCACATAGCCCAACGCGACGATGGCAAACAGCGCGCCATAGAGGACCCAGCCAAGTCCGAGTGTCACGACACCGACGATGAAGACCACGAGAGCGGCCGGAATCATCAGCAGGACGACGATGATGGCATCGACGAAAAAGGCGACGACCCGCTTCGAAAGAATGCCATCGAAGAGTTCCGGGTGCCGATCCGGATCGTAGACGGCCGGTCCCAACCGCGTCGGTATTTCGTCGCCCATCTGATCTCCCCCGACCGCCCGGTTGACGTGCGGCCGCGGCAAGCATCGTCGCTACGGCGCCGAGAAGCAAGCGGCGGCCCGGCGCGTTTCGCCGCTGTGTCGTACTGCCCGCACGGACGATTCTACCGCGTCAGCCTTTCAGCCGCCAGAGGCGCGAAATAGGTGAGAATCCCGTCGGCCCCGGCGCGCTTGAAGGCCAGCAGGCTTTCCATCATGGCGCGGTCGCCGTCGATCCAGCCGTTGCCGGCCGCCGCCTGGATCATCGCGTATTCGCCGGACACCTGATAGGCGAAGGTCGGCATCTGGAAGGCTTCCCGTATCCGCCAGACGATGTCGAGATAGGGCAAACCCGGCTTGACCATCACCATGTCGGCGCCTTCCGCGATGTCGAGTTCGGCCTCGCGGAGCGCCTCGTTGGTATTGCCCGGATCCATCTGATAGGTGCGCTTGTCGCCCTTCAGCGTCTTCGAGGTTCCGATCGCGTCGCGGAACGGACCGTAGAAGGCGGAGGCATATTTGGCCGAATAGGCCATGATCTGGGTGTTGGTGAAACCGCCGGAATCGAGTGCCCGGCGGATGGCGCCGACGCGCCCGTCCATCATGTCGGAGGGGGCGATGACATCGGCACCGGCTTCCGCCTGGATCAGCGACTGGGCGGTCAGCGCCGCGATCGTCTCGTCGTTGACGATCTCGTCGCCGGCCATCAGGCCGTCGTGGCCGTGGCTCGTATAGGGATCGAGCGCGACATCGGTGATCAGCCCGATGTCGGGCACCTTTGCCTTGATGGCCCGACAGGCGGAACAGACGAGGTTTTCCGGATTGAGCGACTCCGACCCGGTTTCGTCGCGCAGATCGGGATTTGTATAGGGGAAGAGGGCAAGCGCCGGGATGCCGAGAGCCATTGCCCGCTCCGCCGCGACGACGGCCTTGTCGACCGAATATCGGTCGACCCCGGGCATGGAGTCCACCGGCTGGGTGATTCCTTCGCCTTCGACAAGGAAGAGGGGCCAGATCAGGTCATCCACCGACAGGGACGACTCGCGCACCAGCCGGCGCGACCAGTCCGTCCTGCGGTTTCGTCGCATGCGGCGACCGGCGAGGATTTCCTCCATGTCGGGCACGGAGGCGGAGTCGCGCGAAGTGAGGGGGCTGTGTCGGTTCATGGCTCGACCCGATCGGTTGTTTCAGGATTCCCCGCGGCGGCACCGCGTGCCGGGCCGGACAGGGCAACGCTCCAACTCCGCTGGCAACGTCGGCCGCGACGGTGTAAGGGCGTCGACGAGATTTTCTCGCCCAATAGCGGATTTGACGCCGTCCGGAAATGTCCATCAGCGAAAAAGATTCAAACACGTCGCCATCGCTCGCCGAACGCATTCCGGAGATCCTCAATATCTATAGCAGGGTCATGGCGGGTATCATGATGCTGCTCGGCCTCCGCCAATGGGCGATCATCGTCGGGATCATCGCCGGTCCGGCCGGCATGTTCGAGGCGATGCCGACGCCATGGAAAATTGCGACGATGCATCTGGCCGTCGTCGATCTGGTCGCGTCCGTGGGGCTGTGGCAGCGGGTCGCCTGGGGCAATGTCGTGTGGGTCTACGCGGCCGTCGCGGAAATCGCGATGCATACGGTCTTTGTCGCCACCTTCGGCAGCAACATCGTCATCGTCGTGTTTCATGCCGCGACCCTGGCTATATACCTCGCGTTATTCATGATCGGGCGGCGCGCGGAGAAGCATTGAGCCGCCGAACGCGCCTAATACGTTGAAATTCCTGGAATAAATCGCGACATTGATTGACGAATTCTGCGCCGAAAAGTAAGGCCCGATTAATCTTGAAGTTTAAGCGGATTTTCAGTGCCGGGGCGTAATCTGCCCGTTGACTCAGGTGGGAGCATACCTGCCGGGAAACAGCGAGGCGGAGTAAAATGGCAAATTCAAAAGGGGCTGCAGAGGCTCTTCCCACCGAAAAGGAAGGTGTGGACATCAAGCCTCTGTATCTTGAGGCACTAACCCTGGTCGAGCGGCTGCACCGGCGCCTGCTCGATGTCATCAAGGACGAGTTCGACCGGTCGGGACGCTCGGACGTCAATGGGGTTCAGGCTCTGCTTCTGTTCAACATTGGCGAGTCGGAGCTGACGGCGGGCGAGTTGCGGACCCGCGGCTACTACCTTGGATCGAATGTCAGCTACAATCTGAAGAAGCTGGTCGAGATGGGCTACATCCATCACCAGCGGTCGCGGATGGATCGTCGTTCCGTGCGGGTCAGCCTGACCGACAAGGGACACGAGGTCGCCGGTATCGTCAACAACCTGTACGAGCGGCACATCCGGTCGATCCAACAGGTCGGCGGGATCGCGATCGAGGACTTCCAGGAGCTCAACCGGTCCCTGCAGCGGCTG
Organism: uncultured Alphaproteobacteria bacterium; assembly: GCA_963812275.1. Classification (GTDB taxonomy): domain Bacteria; phylum Pseudomonadota; class Alphaproteobacteria; order Rhizobiales; family Kaistiaceae; genus Bauldia. The sequence goes on from CAWEUQ010000027.1 coordinate 160,022, forward strand.
GAGCGTTTCTGGACCGATCAGATCCTTTATCGCCTCTGAGTCTCACCTTCGCTGCAGACCGCGGGCAGGCCCGGCTTCGGCCGGGCTTGTGCTCGTCAGGCCGAGGCCATCCTGTTGCAGGACGGCCACAGTCCGGTGCCGCCGTGCTGCAGGCATCGACCGGCGACACGAAAGCGCCATATTAACCGGGCGAAAGGGAAATCCTGTAGAGATACGCAAACAGGTTTGCGCGTCCCGGGGCCTCCCGGGGGCCGGTTGGCTGCGTCGCAGGGGACCCTACGGTATGAATGATCGAGTGATGAAAGCCGCAAAGTCCGTATTCAGGACGTCCGCGATGTCGGCGATGGGTGCGGTCCTGGCGCTCGGATTTATCGCCGAGATGGCTGCGGCGGATCCGATCGACGACGTTCTCCGGCAAAGGGCGAACGAGTGGTCCGACGGTTTCGATGCGGCTGTCGTCAGTGCGCCGGACGTGCGGACCAATATCCCGATCATGTCGCCGGACATCGTCGACGCCGTCGGGAGAGCCATCGAACAGTATTCCGATATCGTTGCGCGCGGCGGATGGCCGATCGTTCCGGCCGACCAGGCGCTCCGGGTTGGCGCAAGGGGACCCGCCGTTTCGGCCCTTCGCCAGCGACTGATCATTTCCGGCGATCTCGAAATGGCGAACGGGGTGTCGGATGCGTTCGACACCTATGTCGACGCGGCGGTCAAGCGCTTCCAGGCCCGGCACGGGATTCCGGCTGACGGGATCGTCGGCAATTCGACCTTCGCTGCCCTCAACGTTCCGGCGGCGGTACGGCTGAACCAGCTGGCGACCAACCTGACTCGCCTGAAGATGCTGACGGCGAAGGTGCCCGACCGTTTCGTGATGGTGAATATCCCGGCTGCCCAGGTCGAGGCTGTGGAAAACGGCTATGTCGCGCAGCGCCATACGGCGATCGTCGGCAAGGTCGACCGGCCTTCGCCGATCGTCAATTCCAGGATCACCGAGATCAATTTCCATCCGTTCTGGACGGTGCCGGCGAGCATCATCCGGAAGGATCTGATCCCGATCATGCAGAAGAAGCCGAATTACCTGACCGACTACCGGATCAGGATCTACGACCAGAGCGGCAACGAACTGCAGCCCCAGCAGGTCGACTGGAACACGGACGAAGCGACCAAGTACATGTTCCGGCAGGATCCCAGCGACGAAAATTCGCTCGGCATCGTCAAGATCAACTTCCCGAGTCCGGATGGCGTCTACATGCACGACACGCCGCACAAGGGGTTGTTCAACGACGAGTTCCGCTTCGATTCGTCCGGCTGCGTTCGTGTCCAGGGCATCCGTGAGCTCATCGTCTGGCTCTTGAAGGATACCCCCGGCCAGTCGCGGGAAGTGATCGACGAAGAGTTCCGCGATGGCGAACGGCTTGATGTCAAGGTCGCCAAGCCCGTACCGCTGTACTGGACATACATCACGGCCTGGGCGATGAGCGACGGCGTCGTCCATTTCCGCAACGACATCTACGGGTTGGACGGTCTGGACCAGTACGCCCAGAGCGAAGCCCCGCTTTAAGTCGGGCCTGGATGGCGGCGAGTACCGTCGCCGACAGCCCATTTTTCTTCCTCGATCATGCCCAACGCGGATTGGGGGGAGCCTTCGGTGTCGCGGGCTTCCCGTCGGCGTTATCCGAGGCCGATGCCATCGCCTCCGCACACCCGACGCAATCGTGCCACGCCAGTTCTTGGCGGGTCCCGACCTGTATGTTAAGCCCGTCGCCGAGCGCGGTCGCCGTCGGGAAATGCATGCGCGGCGATTTCCACCTTCCTCTATGACTGGGGTCGATTGATGTCGTTGACCGATACATTAGCCGCTGCCCCGCAGCCGGCCTTTTTCGCCGCCGGGCTCGCGGAGAGCGATCCTGAAATCGCCGACGTCATCGGCAAGGAACTCAAGCGGCAGCAGGACGATATCGAGCTGATCGCGTCCGAGAACATCGTCTCGCGGGCCGTCCTCGAGGCGCAGGGCTCGGTGCTGACCAACAAATACGCCGAGGGCTATCCGGGCAAGCGCTACTACGGCGGCTGCGAGTTCGTCGATATTGCCGAAACCCTTGCCATCGAGCGGGCGAAGAAGCTGTTCGACTGCGGCTTCGCCAACGTGCAGCCCAATTCCGGCAGCCAGATGAACCAGGCGGTCTTCCTGGCGCTGCTCCAGCCCGGCGATACCTTCATGGGGCTCGATCTCGCCGCGGGCGGACATCTGACGCATGGTTCGTCGGTCAATCTTTCCGGCAAGTGGTTCAAGGTCGCGCCCTATGGCGTACGGCCGGACGACCACCTGATCGATTATGACGAGGTGGAGCGGATCGCTCGCGAATCGAAGCCGAAGCTGATCATCGCCGGCGGCACGGCCTATTCCCGGATCTGGGACTTCAAGCGGTTCCGGGAAATCGCCGACTCGGTCGGCGCTTACCTGATGGTCGATATGGCGCATTTCGCCGGTCTGGTCGCCGGTGGCGTCCACCCGTCTCCCTTTCCCCACGCCCATGTCGTGACCTCGACGACCCACAAGTCGCTGCGCGGGCCTCGCGGGGGCCTGATCCTTACCAACGACGAGGCACTGGCGAAGAAGTTTAATTCGGCGGTGTTCCCCGGACTGCAAGGCGGGCCGCTGATGCATGTCATCGCCGCGAAGGCAGTCGCCTTCGGAGAGGCGCTGCGGCCGGACTTCAGGGTCTACGCGAAGAATGTCGTCGAAAACGCCAGGGCGCTTGCCGAGACGTTGCGGAGCGCCGGTTTCGAGATCGTCTCCGGCGGCACCGACAACCATTTGATGCTGGTCGACCTGCGGCCGAAGCGGCTGAGGGGCAACGTCTCCGAGAAGGCGTTGGTCAGGGCCGGGCTGACCTGCAACAAGAACGGCATCCCCTTCGATCCCGAAAAGCCTTTCGTCACGTCGGGAATCCGGCTCGGAACGCCGGCCTGCACGACGCGGGGCTTCGGCATCGCAGAATTCCGCCAGGTCGGTCAGTTGATCGCGGAGGTTCTCGATGCGGTCGCCCAGTCCGAGGATGGGTCGGCACCTCTGGTCGAGGCTTCGGTCAAGGCAAAGGTCCATGCGCTGACCGCTCGATTCCCGATCTATTCGGCCTGAGCCAGGCGCGGAAAGCGGCGAACAGCCATGCGCTGTCCCTTTTGCGGTAACCCCGATACGCAGGTGAAGGATTCCCGGCCTTCATCGGACAATACCGCTATCCGTCGGCGGCGGGTCTGCAACGACTGCGGCGGCCGCTTCACCACCTTCGAGCGGGTGCAATTGCGCGAGCTCATGGTGGTCAAGAGGAACAACCGCCGGGTGCCGTTCGATCGCGACAAGCTCATGCGTTCCGTGCAGGTGGCGCTCCGCAAGCGGCAGGTCGACCCGGACCGGGTCGAGCGGATGATCAATGGCATCGTCCGGCAGCTGGAGAGTTCCGGCGAAAGCGACATTCCCTCCGAGACGATCGGACATCTCGTCATGGAGGGGCTTCGCGGGCTCGACACGGTCGCCTTCGTCCGCTTCGCGTCGGTCTACAAGAACTTCCGCGAGGCGAAGGATTTCGAGGCTTTCGTCGGCGAACTGTCCGGCGAGGTGCCGATCGGCGACAACGAGGCCGACGATCCATGACGACCGGGATTTCCGCGACCGAGCTCGACCGGCGATTCATGGCGTCCGCCCTGCGTATCGGACGTCGCAACCTTGGCCAGACCCATCCGAATCCGGCGGTCGGCGCGCTTGTCGTGCGGGTGGAAGACGGCGCGCCGATCGTCGTGGGCCGCGGGTGGACGGCTGCTGGCGGCCGGCCGCATGCCGAGCCGATCGCCCTCGAAGAGGCCGGGGAGGCGGCGCGGGGCGCGACCGCCTACGTGACGCTGGAACCCTGCGCGCATGAGGGGGTAACGCCGCCCTGCGCCACCGCCTTGATCGCGGCCGGTGTCGCGCGCGTGGTCATGGCTCTTGAAGACCCGGATCCACGTGTTGCCGGCAAGGGGCGGGCGGCATTGGAAAAAGCCGGGATATCCGTCGTGTCGGGCGTGCTTGCCGGCGAAGCGGCCCGCGATCACGCAGGCCACATTTCGCGCGTCACCCGCGGGCGCCCGCACGTCACGCTCAAGCTCGCGGTTTCGGCCGACGGCATGATCGGCCGCCGCGAGGGCGAGCGGATGATGATCACCGGCAGGCCGGCCCTGACCGCCGTCCAGACGATGCGTGTCGAGTCGGATGCGGTGATGATCGGCATCGGCACGGTCATTGTCGACGATCCCCGCCTGACCGTCCGGCTGCCCGGACTGGAGGCACGGTCGCCCATCCGAATCGTTCTCGACCCGTCGGCGCGGCTGCCGCTGGACTCCAAGCTGGTCACCACCTGCGGGGACGTGCCGGTCATTGCGATCGTCGGGCCGGCGGCGACCGGCGATGCCAGGGCGGCGCTTTCGTCCGCCGGCGTCAAGGTCATAGCGACCGCCGACGGACCGAATGGTCTCAATTTGCCCGAAGCTTTGGCGGCCCTGGCCGGCGAGGGGCTGACACGCATTCTGGTGGAGGGCGGGGCGCGGGTCGCATCGTCCCTGCTGGCGGACGACCTGCTCGACGAGATCGTCCTGTTCCGTGCTCCGGTCGTCGTCGGCGCCGATGGCGTGCGCGCCCTGGAAGGCTATGCGCTGTCGGCGATCGAGCGGAGCCCGCGGTTTCGCCAAATCGATGCCGCAATCGTCGGTGACGACCAGATGCGACGTTATCTGCGAGCTTGAGCGGGGGCCCGATGTTTACCGGAATCGTCTCGGAAATTGGATCGGTCATTGGCAACGGCCAGCGCAACGACGTGCAGCGCATCGCCATCGCGTGCAAGATCAAGCCCGAGGATCTCGTCATCGGCGGTTCGATCGCCTGCAACGGCATCTGCCTGACGGTCGTGTCGCGCGACGGGGCGGAGGGCGCCGAGACCGTGTTCGAGGTCGACGCAGCGCCGGAAACGCTTGATGTTACAACGGCTTCCGACTGGGACATCGGGCGTCGCCTCAACCTTGAGCGACCGCTGAAGGTCGGTGACGAACTGTCCGGCCATATGGTGAGCGGTCACGTCGATGCGGTGGTGGCGATCGTCGAGCGCGAAGATCTCGGGGAGACGACGCGATTCTGGTTCGGCCTGCCGGACAAGATCGGCCGGATGATCGCTCCCAAAGGCTCGATTGCCCTCGACGGCACCTCGCTGACGGTCAACTCGGTGAAGGAGGACCGTTTCGATTGCCTTTTGATCCCGCATACGTTGCAAGTAACCAACTGGAACGAGCGAAAAAAGGGTGACAGGGTCAACCTCGAAGTCGATCTGATCGCCCGCTATGTTGCGCGGCTGGCAGAAACGGCCTAAGTCGCGGCCTCCAGCGGAGACTTCGAACGGCCATGGCGACACGCGCGCCGCATCTTCTCATCATTGACGCCCGGTTTTACGAGGACCTTGCCGAAGAGCTGGTCAAGGGCGCCGCCGCGGCCATCGAGGCGGCGGGCGGCAGCTTCGATCACATCTCGGTACCGGGTGCCTTCGAGATTCCGGCTGCCCTGGCGATGGCGGTCGCTGCGATGGAGCAGGGCGGCGAGCGATATGACGGATTCGTCCTGCTCGGCTGCGTCATCCGTGGCGAGACGAGCCACTATGACATCGTCGCCGGAGAATCGGCCCGGGCGATCATGGATCTCGCCGTCGGCGGTCGGCTGGCGGTCGGCAACGGCATCCTGACGGTCAATGATCGCGATCAGGCCTGGGCGCGGGCGAAGGTTGACGGAAAGAACAAGGGGGGCGGCGCTGCCGAAGCGGCGCTGGCGATGATCGCGACCCGGCAACGGCTCGGCCTCGACCGATGAGCGAGGGCGGCAAGCCTGCGAAACCGGCCAACCAGCGGGGAGCGGCGCGTCTCGCCGCCGTTCAGGCGCTTTACCAGATGGAGCTCGCCGGCGCGACGCTGCCCGATGTCCTGGCCGAATTCGAAGTCCATCGCCTCGGCCGGGAGGTCGATGGCGACCAGTACCGGGACGCCGACGCGGTCTTCTTCCGCGACGTCGTCTCTGGCGTCGTCCGCGATCAGCGTGCACTCGATCCGGCGATTCATCAGGCGCTCACCCCCGGATGGCCTTTGGCCCGCATCGACTCGACCTTGCGCGCGGTCCTGCGATCCGGCGCCTACGAACTGGCGAGCCGTGCCGACGTGCCGGCGAGGGTGGTGATTACCGAATATGTCGACGTCGCCCGGGCTTTTTTCGATGCCGATGCAGCGGGAATGGTGAACGCGGTCCTCGACAAGCTGGCGCATTCCTATCGTCCCGCCGAGTTTGTGCGGACCTGACCGGGAATGGCTGAGCGGCCCGGCGAATTCGCGTTGATCGAACGGTACTTTCGGCCGCTCGCATCGGATCCGGGCGCCTTCGGCCTGACCGACGATGTCGCCGTCTATGCGCCACCCCATGGTGAAGACGTCGTCCTCAAGGCCGACCTGATCGCCGAAGGCGTTCACTTCTTTCCCGACGACCCGCCGGGCGCCATCGCCGCCAAGGCGCTCAGGGTCAATCTCTCCGACCTCGCCGGCAAGGGCGCCACGCCGGTGGGCTATCTGCTGTCGATTGCGCTGCGGGCCGATTGGACCGAAGCGTGGCTGCGGGATTTCGTCGGCGGGCTCGAAGCCGACCAGAAGCGCTACGGCGTCTCGCTGTTCGGCGGCGACACCAATCGCGCCGCCGGCGGGCTGACGGTTTCGATCGCGGCGTTCGGCCGCGTGCCGGCGGGCAGTATCATCCGGCGATCCGGCGCCGCGCCGGGCGACCTCGTCTATGTGTCGGGTACGATCGGCGACTCGGCGCTCGGATTGCGCATCCGGCTCGGAACCCTCGATTCGATGCCGGCCGGCAAGGCGGCGGACCACCTTCTCGATCGCTATCTCTATCCTCAGCCCCGGGTCGAATTGGCGTCGGTGCTGCGTCGCTTCGCGACCAGCACGCTCGACGTCTCGGATGGTCTAGTCGGCGATTTCGCCCATATCTGCCGGGCCTCGGGGGTCGGCGGCGAGATCCTCGCCGATGCGATTCCTTTGTCCGCCGGCGCCCGCGCGATGGTCGAGAGCGACAAGACCGCGCTGTCCACCGTACTCACCGGCGGCGACGACTATGAAATCCTCGCGACGGTTCCCGAGCCCGACGCCGACCAGTTCGTCGAGGAAGCCGCGCAGGCCGGCATTCCGGTGACGCGGATCGGCCGGGTGGTGGAAGGTGAGGGGCCGCCGGTGGTGCTTGACAGCGACGGGCGCGCGATAGCCCTCAACCAGGCGAGCCACGTACATTTTTGACGACGGGTCGAAGGCGGCCGGTCTATAGTCCGCCCCCGGGAGATTTCCTTGACCGATCAAACCCTGGACATACCCGTCGCGGCGGAAGACACACATGCGCGCAAGAATGCGTTCGTGCTGTCGGCGGCTGCCGCGATTAACGGCGCAATTCCGCCGATTGCGATCACTCTTGGCGGTCTGACCGGGATCTATCTGCTCGGAGCGGACAAGTCGCTCGCCACGCTCCCGGTCAGCGGGATGAACCTCGGGGTTGCTCTTGGCGCGGTGCCGGCGGCGCTGCTTATGCGGCAGATCGGGCGGCGCAATGGCTTCATGACCGGAACGCTGTTTGCCATGATCGGGGGCATCGTCGCAGCCGCCGCGGTGATCCTCGGGCAATTCTGGATCCTGTTTGCCGGATTTCTCTTCATCGGCCTGGCAACCTCCTTCGTTCAGCAATATCGCTTCGCAGCGGCCGACAGCGGCGACGCGGCGTTTCGCGCCAAGGCGATCTCATGGGTGATGATGGGCGGAATTGCCGCGGCGATCATCGGGCCACAGACCGTGATCTTCACGCGGGACCTGCTTCAGCCGCTTCCCTTTGCCGGCGCCTATTTTGCCATGTCGGCGCTGGCGGTGGTCGGGCTCGGGGTGCTCGCGTTGCTCGGCGGTGCCGCGCGTGAAGCACCGAAACGCGTGGCGGTGTCGGGTGGTCGCCCGCTGTCCGAGATCGCTCGTCAGCCGCGGTTCATCGTGGCCGTGTTGTGCGGCATGGGCTCCTATGCCCTGATGGCCCTGGTGATGACCGCGGCGCCGCTGGCGATGGTCGCCTGCGGCCTCGGCGAGGACAATGCGGCGCTGGGTATCCAGTGGCATGTGCTGGCGATGTTCGGACCGAGCTTTTTCACCGGACGACTGATCGCGCGTTTCGGCGCGGAGGTGATCATCACCATCGGCATGGCTCTCCTGGCCGCATGCGGCGCCGTGGCGTTGGTCGGCATCGATCTCGCCAATTTCTGGATCGCGCTGATTCTGCTCGGCCTCGGATGGAATTTCGGCTTCATTGGCGCCACCGCGATGCTGACCCAGACCTATGAACCGGAAGAACGGGGCAAGGTTCAGGGACTGAACGACTTTCTTGTGTTCGGTACGGTAGCGACCGCTTCCTTCGGCTCGGGATCGATTTTCAGCACATTTGGCTGGCACTGGATCACCATCACGGTGTTCCCGGTCGTCGCGATCTGCCTGATTGGCGTGGTGGTTGCCGTCATTGCCCGGCGCCGGGTCCCGATCTGAACCCGGCTCTGGCCTCGGCGGCGTGGCACAGCGCCTTGTAAGGTCGGAACCGATTTGCTAAATGAGCCGGCGTTTTCCCGCGGTCGTGGCGGAATTGGTAGACGCGCAGCGTTGAGGTCGCTGTGGGGTAAAACCCGTGGAAGTTCGAGTCTTCTCGACCGCACCAGAATACTGATACTGAAATGACGATCGGCGGCCCGGTGGGCCGCCGATCGCCTTTCCAGCCCAGGGCCAGCGGGCGCGATGCGCCAAGGCAGTCAGCATCCTTGTTGTCGCCGGGGAGATCATGGCCAACCCATCTTCAAATCGTGATCGGGACATGCCGCCGGGTGATGCGCCGCGCGTCCGCAACGAACGGGGCGACCTGTCGCCTCGGTTCATCGGCTCGATCCGCCCGGCGATTCGACAGGGCGACGTCGGCCGCCTGAAAGGCCTCGTCGCGCCGCTCCATGAGGCGGATGTCGGCGACCTGCTCGACGCGCTGTCGCCCGACGAGCGAACCGAATTCGTCCAGTTGCTTGGCGACGACTTCGATTTCGCCGTCCTCACCGAGGTTGACGACAAGCTCCGCGCCCGCCTCATCGCGGCATTGCCGGCGGCTGCGGTCGTCGAGGGCGTCAAGGGGCTCGACTCGGACGACGCGGTCACGATCCTCGAGGATCTGCCGGAGGACGAGCGGGAAGCGATCCTGCGGCAGTTGCCGCTGATCGACCGTGCGGCCGTGTCGCGAAGCCTGGAATATCCCGAGGATTCGGCCGGCCGCCTGATGCAGACGGAATTCATCGCCGTGCCGCCCTTCTGGGATGTCGGCCGGACGATCGACTACATGCGGGACGAGGATGATCTTCCCGACGAATTCCACAGGCTGATCGTCGTCGATGCCGGCTTTCATCCGATCGGCGTGGTGGCGCTCGACCGTTTGCTCCGCAGCAAGCGTCCCGTCGCGATCAGCGACATTACCGATTCCGACATCCACGGGGTCAAGGCGACCGACGACCAGGAGGATGTCGCGCGGCTGTTCGAGCGCTACAACCTGGTGACGGCGCCGGTGGTCGACGGCGACGGGCGGCTGGTCGGCGTGATCACCGTCGACGATATCGTCGACGTCATCGAGGAGGAGGCGGATGAGGACATTCGCCGGCTCGGCGGCGTCGGCGACGAGGAGGCGACCGATACGGTCGCCTATGTCGCCCGCAGCCGTATTCCCTGGCTGTTGATCAACGTCATCACCGGTTTCCTCGCGGCGGCGGTGATCGGCTTTTTCGACGGGACGATCCAGCAGATGGTGGCGCTGGCCGTGCTGATGCCGATCGTCGCCTCGATGGGCGGCAATGCCGGGACCCAGGCGATGACCGTGACTGTCCGGGCGATCGCCACCCGCGACATCGCGGCGCGGGCCGCGTACAGGGTCATCGCCCGCGAGGCCGTCGTCGGGCTGATCAACGGTTGCGCCGTGGCGATCTGCGTCGGAATCGGCGCGGGCTTCTGGTTCGGTTTGCCGGACCTCGGTGTCGTGATCGCGGTGGCATTGGTCGTCAACATGTTCGTGGCGGGAACCGTGGGCGCCATGGTTCCCCTGGTCCTCGATCGGATGAAGATCGACCCCGCGGTGGCTTCCGTCGTCCTGCTGACCGCGATCACCGACGTGACCGGCTTCTTCGTATTTCTCGGGCTGGCGGGCTGGTGGTTCGGATTTCTTTAGGCATTTGTGCCAGGGAAGGGGCAGGGCGCTGCTCTCGCCATGTTTCACCGGCTCGCAATTGTTTATTCGCGCGGATGGTCTCGCCGTCTAAATTCCCTGCGATTCGTCAGCGACAATGAATGCACAGGGATGCCTCCGGTAATGCCGGCAGTGAGTGAGGTGAAGGTCGGCGTGGTCGGGCTTGGCTATTTCGGTTCACACCATGCGCGTCACTACGCAGCGAATGCGGCGTCGCGACTGGTGGCTGTGGTCGACGCGGACCCGGAACGGGCCGAGGCGGCGGCGCTGCGGTTTGGTGTCGAGGCAATGGCGGACCATCGGGCGATGATCGGACGCGTCGAAGCCGCCTCCGTTGCCGTCCCGACCTCCCTCCATCATCGGGTCGCCGGCGATCTGATCGACGCCGGAATCCACGTTTTCGTCGAGAAGCCGATTGCCGGCAATGCCAGGGAGGCGGGCGATCTGGTCGAGCGGGCCGGACGGCAGGGAGTCACGCTGCAGGTCGGGCATATCGAGCGCTATGCGCCGGCATTCCGGGCGTTGATGGAACGGATCGAGGCGCCTCGCCTGATCGAGTGTGTCCGCCATACGACCTGGACCGGGCGGGCGACCGACGTCGATGTCGTTCTCGACCTGATGATCCATGATATCGACCTCGCGCTGACCATCGCCGCTTCGCCGGTGATCTCGGTCGCGGCTTCGGGCGCGTCGGTCGCGACGGGATTGAATGACGTGGCGGAAGCCCGGCTGTCCTTCGCGAACGGCGCGGTGGCGACCCTCGCGGCAAGCCGGGTCGCGGCGGCGGCAGAGCGGTCGGTGAGCGTGACGGAAGCCGGGCGCCGACTCACCGCTGACCTGTCGGCCCAGACCCTCGCAATCGTGGCGGGTATCGACGGAGCTGCCCGGACCGAGACGCTGCAACTCGCCGCTGCCGACAATCTTGCCACTGAAATCAATGCCTTCCTGGAAAGTGTTCGCACCGGCAAGCCGCCCGCCGGTCGATGGTGTAGCCGGACTCGACGCTATGAAAGTCGCTGATATGATCCTTGCCGAAATTTCAAAGGGGCGGATGTCTTCGCCCCGCCTCGTTGACGGAGTTCCCGCGTAATGGCGCCGGTCAGTACCGCAACATTGCTTCCGGCCGCCAATGACGACCGGATTGCGCTCTTCGATCTCCAGCGCCAGCGGGCGCGGCTCGACGGTGAGATCAAGGCGAGGATCGATGCCGTTCTCGCCCACGGTCAGTTCATCCTCGGGCCTGAGGTGACGCTGCTCGAGGAGCGGCTGGCCCATTTCGCCGGTGTCGGACATGCGATCGCCGTGTCGAGCGGGCGCGACGCACTGATGATCGCGCTGATGGCGATGAACGTGAAGCCGGGGGATGCCGTCTTCGTGCCGGCCTTCACCTTCGCGGCAACGGCCGGCGCGGTTGCTTCGATCGGGGCCACGCCGGTCTTCGTCGATGTCGACGCCGAGACCTTCAATATGGATGCCGCCGCGCTGGAAGAGGCGATCCGCATCGTTGACGAAGCGGGCAAGCTTGTGCCGCGCGTCGTCATGCCGGTGGATCTCTATGGCCTGCCGGCCGACTATCCGGCCATTCGGGCGGTCGCGGAGCGTCATGGCCTGATGCTGCTCGCCGATGCCGCGCAGAGCTTCGGCAGTGAACATGACGGCCGGCGCGCCGGGGCGATGGCGCCGATCTCGGCCACCAGCTTCTACCCGACCAAGCCGCTCGGCTGCTACGGCGATGGTGGCGCGATCCTGACCGAGGATGAGGGACTGGCCGAGTCGGTGCGCATGATCCGCTCCCATGGACGGACCGGGACAGGCGACGAGGCGACCGTGCTCGGTCTCACCGGCCGGCTCGATACCATCCAGGCGGCCGTTCTCCTCGCCAAACTCGACGTCTTCGATCGAGAACTGGCGCGACGCCGGGCGATCGCTGCGCGCTACGACGCCGCCCTCGGCGAGGCGGTGACGGTTCCGACCATTCCGGCCGGTGCCGAAAGCGCGTTCGCTCTTTACACCATCCGCATTCCGGATCGCGACAGGGTGAAGGAACAACTCGACGAGGCCGGTATCGGCACCGGGCTGTTCTATCGTCTGGCGCTCCATCAGCACCCGGCGTTCCGCGACTATGTCGGGCACGATCTACCGGTCTCCGAGCATTTGACGCGGGAAGTGTTGAGCCTGCCGCTTCATCCCGATCTGACCGACCAGGAAGTGGAGCGGGTGATCGAGGCGGTATTGGCGGCGACCCGGGCCGCCTGATCCGAAGATTCATTCGATCGGCCGTGACGTCGGTCACAGACCGGGCGTCGCGATTCGCCTATCTACCCGTTCGACAACGAAACACGAACCGGCGCGACGCGCGTTCGGTTCAACGAACGGAGAGCATCATGGTCAGATTTTCGAAGATCCGGGCGATTGCCGGAAAGGTTGGAGAAGCGCGCCGGCGTCGCCAGACGCGGCTCGCAGTCGAGGCTTTGCCACTGCATATCCGCAAGGACATCGGTTGGCAGGAATAGGGCGATCGGAGCTGGCGTTCACGGCAGTTCCATCGAAAACGAGGCGGCGGACCACGAGACACTGAGCCTTCAGCAGCGTGGACGCAGGAGGGGGCAGGCGCGACAGCGGCTGTCCCTTTTTCTTTTTGACGGTGTGATGCAACCCGACCGCACCGTCCAAGGACCGCGCGCCGGGCCAGCGGTTGACCGGGCAGCCGCAAGCGGCCACTCTGCGCCCATTCTCCCGTCAGAATTGAAAAGGACCGGTGCCTTGCAAAGTGTCACCGCGCATGGCGCGACGATTCCCGTGATCGGCTTTGGAACCTGGAACATCGGCGGAGACATCTGTGCCCGGGCTGTCGAGACGGCGCTGAAAATCGGCTATCGCCACATCGACGCCGCGGCCGGCTATCGCAACGAGGATATCGTCGGCGGCGCCATCAAGGCCTCCGGTGTTCCGCGCGAGGAGATCTTCATCACCACCAAGGTGGCGCCCGATGACCTTGCCGACAACGACTTCCAGCGCTCGGCGGACCGGAGCGTCGAACTGCTCGGCGTCGGCCAGGTCGATCTGCTGCTCATCCACTGGGCGAGCAAGACGGTGCCGCTGGCGGACACCATCCGCTCGCTCAACAAGGCGAGGGAGCGGGGCGTGACCCGGCATATCGGCGTCTCGAACTTCACCACCAAACTCCTTGCGGAAGCCTGGGAGGCCACTGACGCGCCACTGGTGACCAACCAGTGCGAGTACCACCCCTATCTGAACCAGGACAAGGTCCTGAATGCCTGCCGGGAAAAGGGGATGTTTTTCACCGCCTTCTCGCCGCTCGCCCGCGAGGCGGTGCTGGCGGACCCGGTGATCGCCGAGGTGGCGGTCAAGCACGGACGCACGCCGGCCCAGGTGATCCTGCGCTGGCACATCCAGCAGGATCGGGTCGTGCCGATCCCGAAAAGCTCGAAGCCGGAGAACATCGCCAGCAATTTCGACATTTTCGATTTTGCCCTGACCGACGACGAGATGGCGGCGATCAGCCACCTGTCGAAGACCCACAAACAACGGGTTGCCAATCCGGCCCATCTCGCGCCGGAATGGGACGACTGAGCGGCGCGCGACCGCCGGTCAGCCGCTGACGTAGGTGTCGTTGCGGCAGGAGACCCGCATCTCCACACCGAACAGTGTGCGCATGAAGGCCAGCCCGCCGACGACACCGACCGCCATCGCGGCGAAGGCGGGGAGGGCGTGCGGCGAAAGCACCGGGATCGCATAGAGCACCAGGACATCGTTGCCGCCGGGGGCCAGCGCCGTGCCCATGCCCATCAGCATCCCGCCGCCGGTATGGCGCAGCCAGTCGACCCGCGGCCGCATGTCGAGGTGAAAGCTTCCCCTTTGCAGCGCCGACACCAGCATTCCGGAGAGCACCGCGAGGAGCAGGAGCCAGCGAGCGGTCGAAGGGCCGGTCTTGCCGAACAGGCCCTGGATGACGACCTCGAAGGTCGATGTGTAGCCGGCGGAGCCGAAGAGGAGAAAGATGGTGGCGCCGGCCAGCCCGATCAGGAGCGCAGCACTCGAGAGTCGATACTGGCGGGCGAGGATCAGGCTGCCGATCGAAGCCCCTTTGGGACGCGATCGCCACAGGCGCACCATCTCGTAAACGGCGAGAATGCCGAGGCCGGTGACGATGAAGGCGGCCCAGTCGACCAGCTTCCCGATATTCGTCGGCGCGGGCTTCGGGGCGGCAATCCGGCCGGTGTCGATCAGGAGAGTGAAAGCGACGATTCCGACTGTGAAGCCGATGACGGTCGCCGCCATCCGGCCCTCGCCATCCATCAGCCGCGTCATGGTCGAATAGGCGCAGGCACCGTTGATCCCGGCTCCGGCTCCGAACAGGAACCCGCCGGCGACGGCCCAGGCCGTCAATTGCCAACCGCCGAAATACGGACCGGAAGACCGGGCCAGCCAGAAGACGGGCAGGGTGACCAGCACGATCCACAGGATCGTCTTGCCGATGCTCGCTGCCATATAGGCGGTTCGAGAATGGTGGATCTCGGCCACGGCGCGCACCATGCAGATGCTCGCCCGGTGCGCTGCGAAGCCGAGGACAAACGCCAGAACCAGACAAATAATGAAGGTGGCCATTGGTTTGCCCCGCGTCGACGCGTGGAGCAGCATATCGCGAGCGGACCCCGCTTGTCAGAAATCGTGCGATCACCTGCAGCTGACATTTGCGGCACCCGACGCTATATGCTGGCGGGAGAGCGACGGGCCGATGCGGCCCGGCGCCGGTCTTCTATTGGCGGGGCGTGATCTTGGAACAAGCCGGGACTGAGCTGGATACGCGCCGCAAACGTCTGGTGTTCCGGGCCTGGCATCGCGGGACCCGCGAAACCGACCTGATCCTCGGCCGCTTTGCCGACGCCCATGTCGCCGCCTTCTCCGACCGCGAACTCGCCGATTTCGAAAGGCTTCTCGAAGTTCCGGATCCCAGCATTTTCGTCTGGGTGACCGGCGCGGAACCCGTGCCGCGCGAGGACGCCTCGCCGGTGCTCGACCGCCTTATCGCCTTTCATCAAAAGATTCGCTGATCGCCATGTCCGAAACGCTTTCCCGGCCTTACGCCAGACCCTCGATCAAGGCCGCGCTTTCCGGCGGCGGAGCGGTGACGCTCGCCTCGGTTCCCGATGGGATGGTCGGCAAGGCACTTGCGGAGATCGCGGCCGTCGCCGGGCGGCGCGTGGTCTTCATCGCGCGCGACGGCCAGCGGCTTGCCGAGGTCGAGCGGGTCATCCGGTTTTTCGCGCCGGCCATCGAGATTCTCGATTTCCCGGCCTGGGACTGCCTGCCTTACGACCGTGCCTCGCCGCATTCGGCGGTGATCGCGAGGCGGATGTCGGCGCTGGCTGCATCTCATCGCGCCGACCGCGAAGCCATCGATCCTTCTGACGACGGTCAACGCCGCGCTGCAGAAAGTCCCGCCACGAGAGTTCGTGGCACGGGGCTCGATGTCGCTCGGGGTCGGCAGTCAGATGCCGATGGATGGGGTCGTCCGCTGGCTCGAAGACAATGGATTCCTCAGGAGCCCGACCGTGCGCGAGCCGGGCGAATATGCGGTGCGGGGCGGCATCGTCGATCTTTTCGCAGCCGGCGCCGGCGAGCCGGTTCGTCTCGACTTCTTCGGCGATACGCTGGAATCGATCCGGACCTTCGATCCCGAGACCCAGCGGACCGTGGCCGCGCGCAAGCAGATCGATCTTGTGCCGGCCAACGAGATGCAGCTTTCGCCGGAGTCGATCGCCCGCTTCCGCTCGAATTACGTGGCGCGCTTCGGCGCGCCGAGCCGCGAGGATCTTCTCTACCAGTCGGCGAGCGAAGGCCGGCGCTATGTCGGCATGGAGCACTGGCTGCCGCTCTTCTCGGCGGAGATGGAGACGCTGTTCGACCATGTCGGCGACGCGGCCATCGTCCTCGACCACCTCGACGACGAGGCGACCGGCGAGCGGCTGGCCCAGATCGAGGATCACTATCGCGCCCGCCTCCAGGCGATGGAGGTCGGCGACACCGGCGGCGTTCCCTACAACGCGCTGCCGCCCGACTGCCTCTATCTGACCCGCGAGGCATGGACCGGCGCGCTTGCCGGCCACGCCCTGGTGCGCCTCTCGCCTTTCGCGCAGCCGCCACGCGCCGACGTCATCGATCTCGACGCACGGCGCGGACGCGATTTCGCCGCCGAGCGGCAGGCGACCGATGTCAACGTCTTCGACGCCGTGATCCGGCACATCGCCGCCGTGCAAGCCGCCGGCAAGCGGGCGATCGTCGCCTGCTGGAGCGACGGGTCGCGGGACCGCATGGGGCAGGTGCTGGTCGATCACGGCCTGACACGGCTCCACCCGGTCGGCGACTGGGCCGAGGCGGCGGCGCTGCCCGCGGACGCGGTCGGCCTCGCCGTTTTCGGTGTCGAGGATGGGTTCGAGACGTCGGATTTCGCCGTCATCGGCGAACAGGACATCCTCGGCGACCGGCTGGTGCGGCCGCACGCCAAGCGCCGGCCAGCGGATTTCCTCAGCGACGTCACCAGCCTCGCGGAGGGCGATCTTGTCGTCCACACCGACCACGGCATCGGCCGTTTCGTCGGGCTGAAGACGATCGAGGCGGCGGGCGCGCCGCATGACTGCCTCGAGATCGTCTATGCCGGCAACGATCGCGTCTACCTGCCGGTCGAGAATATCGAGCTTCTGTCCCGCTATGGGTCCGACCAGGCCGACGCGCCGCTCGACAAGCTCGGCGGGACGGCCTGGCAGGCCCGCAAGGCCCGGCTCAAGAAGCGCATCCGCGACATGGCCGAGGCCCTGATGAAGGTCGCGGCCGAGCGCGCCATGAAGCCCGCGCCGGTGATGACGCCGCCGGAAGGGGCCTATGACGAATTCGCGGCGCGCTTCCCCTATGAGGAGACCGAGGATCAGGATGCCGCGATCGATGCCGTCCTCGAAGACCTCGCGGCGGGAACGCCGATGGACCGGCTGATCTGCGGCGATGTCGGCTTCGGCAAGACCGAGGTGGCGCTGCGCGGCGCTTTCGTCGCGGCGCTGAGCGGCCGCCAGGTCGCCGTGGTCGTGCCGACGACGCTGCTCGCCCGCCAGCACTACAAGACATTCGCCGAGCGCTTCGCCGGCCTGCCGGTGAAGGTCGCCCAGGCGTCGCGGCTGGTCGGCGCCAGGGAGCTCGCCGAGGTCAAGGCGGGGATCGCCGACGGCGGCATCGACATCGTCATCGGCACCCATGCGCTTCTCGGCAAGTCGATCAAGTTTCGCGACCTCGGCTTTCTGATCATCGACGAGGAGCAGCATTTCGGCGTCAAGCACAAGGAACAGCTCAAGGCGCTGAAGGCCAACGTCCATGTTCTGACGCTTTCCGCGACGCCGATCCCGCGGACCCTGCAGCTGGCGCTGACCGGAGTGCGGGAGCTGTCGCTGATCACCACGCCGCCGATCGACCGGCTGGCGGTGCGGACCTTCATCGCGCCGTTCGACGGGCTGGTGGTCCGCGAAGCGCTTCTGCGCGAGCGGTACCGCGGCGGCCAGAGCTTCTACGTCTGCCCGAGGATCAGCGATCTCGCCGAACAGGCGGCGTTTCTGGCCGATACGGTGCCCGAGTTGAAGACGGCCGTCGCCCACGGCCAGATGCCCCCCGGCGAACTCGAAGACATCATGACGGCCTTCTACGACGGCGCCTACGACGTGCTGCTGTCGACCTCGATCGTCGAGTCGGGTCTCGACATCCCGACCGCCAACACGCTGATCGTCTATCGCGCCGACATGTTCGGCCTGGCGCAGCTCTACCAGCTGCGCGGCCGGGTCGGTCGGTCGAAGGAGCGCGCCTACGCGCTCTTCACCGTGCCGCCGGAACGGACGCTGACGGTGACCGCCGAGCGGCGGCTCAAGGTCCTGCAGTCGCTCGACACGCTCGGCGCCGGTTTCCAGCTGGCAAGCCACGATCTCGATATCCGCGGCGCCGGAAACCTGCTCGGCGAGGAGCAATCGGGACATATTCGCGAGGTCGGCTACGAACTCTACCAGCAGATGCTCGAGGAAGCGGTGGCCTCGCTGAAGACCGGAGACATCGAGACGGACGGCGAGTGGTCGCCGCAGATCACGGTCGGCACTTCCATCATGATTCCGGAACCTTACGTCCCGGATCTCCAGCTTCGCCTCGGGCTCTATCGGCGGCTGGCGGACCTTCGCGAGACGCCGGATATCGAGTCCTTCGCCGCCGAACTGATCGACCGGTTCGGGCCGCTGCCACAGGAGGTCGAGCACCTCCTGCAACTGGTGACGATCAAGGCGCTCTGCCGGCGGGCGAATGTCGAAAAGGTCGATGCCGGGCCGAAGGGTGCGGTCGTCGGCTTCCGTGACAACAGCTTTGCCAACCCGGCCGGCCTGCTTGGCTGGATCGCGCGGGAGGGTACGCTCGCCAAGGTCCGGCCCGACCAGAAGCTTGTCATCATCCGTGACTGGGAGGATCCGGCCGACCGGCTGAAGGGCACGGCGGCCCTGCTGATCCTGCTGGCGAAGCTGGCCGGGGAGGGCGAAAAGGCCGCTGCCTGAACGGGGCGCTTTGCCCGGGGCGGAACGGGAGAAGGGGCTACGCCGAGCGCCGCGCTTCGGCAATCTGCGCAAAGGCCTCTGCCAGTACGCCGGGCTCCTGCGCGCCCATGATCGCGTATTGGCCGGCGACGATGAAACAGGGCACGCCGGTCACCCCGATCTGGTAGGCATTCTCGATATCCGCCTCGACCGTGGCGCGATCCATGTCGGAGGCGAGCTGCTCGGCTATCCGGGTTGGATCGAGGCCGACGTCGTCCGCCGCCTCGACGAGAACCTCGGGATCGCCGATATCGCGGCCTTCGGTGAAATAGGCCATGAACAATCGCTCGACGATCTGGCTCTGCGCATTCTCCGCCTCGGCCCAACGGACCAGCCGGTGCGCGTCCACCGTGTTCGGCGAGCGGGTGATGCGATCGAAGTGGAAGTCGATCCCTTCGATCCGCCCGAGATCGGCGAGTTGGTCATGCATGGGCGCGACGGACTCGAGGCTGCCGAACTTTTCTTCCAGGTAGCGGCTGCGCGGGATGCCTTCGGGCGGGATGGTCGGGTCCAGCCTGAAGGGCTTCCAACGCACGCTGGCCTGGAGCTCCGGCGTCAGTTCCAGAGCCTGATCCAGCCGCCGCTTGCCGAGATAGCACCATGGGCACACGACGTCGGAAATCACATCGATCTCGAGCGCGACGGGCGTGGCGAGACCTGTCATTCCGGCACCTTCCACCAGGCTTCAAGCCTGTAGCCGGTGAGGGCGGTCGCCTCGGGGTGATCGACCGTGGTCCACCGCGCGATCCACTGCTCGGGCAGGTAGAAGAGCGGAACGACGTAGAAACCCGAGACCAGCACCCGATCCAGCGCCCGTACCGCCGCGACGAAATCCTCCTGTGTGCGCGCCGCCAGCATCGCTTCGATCATCGCGTCGATCGCCGGTTCCATGGCGCCGGGATAGTTGAACGATCCGTCCTGGTCAGCCGCCTCCTGGCTCCAGCGGAAGTTCTGCTCGTTGCCGGGCGACGCCGACACAACCCACGTGTTGCGGATCATGTCGAAATCGAAGGTCTGACGCCTGAGCTGGTATTGGGAGGCGTCGACGTTGCGGATCGACGCCGTGATGCCGATGCGGGAGAGGGTTCGCTGGTAGGCGAGGGCCAGCCGTTCATCCTCCTTGGTCGTCACCAGAATCTCGAAGGACAACGGCTTTCCGGTTTCGGTATTGACCAGGACGCTGTCGCGAAGCTCGTAGCCGGCGGCCTGAAGCTCCGAGAGAACCTCGCGGAGGACGGTCCGGTCGGCGCCGGAGCCGTCGCTCGAGGCCGGACGGTAGGTTCCGTCCATCACGTCGGGAGCGACCGCGTCGGGGAAGGGCGCGAGCAGTTCCTTTTCCCGGTCGCTTGCCGGAACGCCGATCGACGACAGTTCGGAATCGTTGAAATAGCCGGCGGCCCGGTCGAATGCGCCGTAGTAGAGGTTCTTGTTTACCCAGGCGAAATCAAAGGCCTTGGCCAGCGCCCGGCGGACGGCGACATCGGCGAAGACCTTTCTCCGCGTATTGAAGACGAAGCCGGACATGCCTTTCGGCGTGCCGGGATGGAATGTCTCCTTCACCACCCGGCCCTGTTTCAGCGCCGGAAAATCGTAGGCGGTGTTCCACTGGGCGGGATCGCCCTCGGGATTGATCTGGTAGAGGCCCTTCTTGAAGGCCTCGAACATCGTATTGGCGTCGCGATAATAGTCGATGCGGATTTCGTCGTAGTTGTAGAGACCTTTCTGGACCGGCAGATCCTTCGCCCAATAGTCTGGATTGCGTTTGAACACGACGTAGTTCGGCGCGCCGACCTCGGCGACGGTGTAGGGGCCGCTGCCGATCGGCGGCGTCAAGGTCGACTTGTCGAACGTTTCGGGGTCGATCGCATGTTTCGGAAGGATCGGCATCAGGCCGAGAATCAGAGGCAACTCGCGGTCCTTGGCGCTGGCGATGTTGAAGCGGATTCCGCGCTCGCCGACCCGCTCGTAGCTGTCGATCTTGGAATAATAGTAGCGGTAGTTGGGCCTTCCCTTGTCGCGCAGGATTTCCATTGAAAAGATGACGTCGTCGACCGTCACCGGCTCACCGTCGGAGAAACGGGCGTTGGGATTCAGGGTGAACTCGACCCAGCTCCGGTCTTCCGGCGTCTCGACCGTTTCCGCCAGCAGGCCATAGAGGGTGAAGGCTTCGTCGGCGCTGCGGGTAAGGAGGCTCTCGATGACGAGATTGCCGAAGACCGGGTCGCGGAGGCCGCGCGCCGAGGTCGTGCCGCCCTGGACGATGAACGAGTTCATGCTGTCGTAGGTGCCGACGACGCCATAGGTGATCTTGCCACCCTTCGGGGCGTCCGGATTGGCATAGGGAAGGTTCTTGAAGTCGGGTGGCAACGCCGGCTCGCCGATCATTGCGATACCGTGCGCGGGCTCCGCGGCGGCCAGTTGCGGCACAAGACCCAGGCCCAGTGTCGCGGCGATCGCCGCCGCGATCCGACGTTTCAGGGCGATGGAGATGATGGTTGCGGACATGGTCGACTTGCCATTCGCTTCTGGTGGGATTCGAAAAACGAAGAGGTTGTTTATCGTAGCACAGCTCGGTCGTTCGAGGACCGGCGGGGCCATTTTCGCGGGATATTGGCGTCTAAGCTGGAAATCGGCTCGCAGCCGGGCTAAGGAATGGCCGCAACCAGTCAACAAGTCGCCGTATTTGGCGGCCAATCAGCCACGCGAGGGGACACCGCCCGAAGGAACCGCGATCCACGCGGCGGCAATCGAGCCAAGGACGAAAAATGGCAAATCCGCAGATTGATCTTTCAAAATGGCAGCGCCTCGTGCCCGCGGTGATTTTCGCGATCGGCATGCCGATGGCGGCCTCGGCCCAGGACGCGCCCGAGAAATTGCCGGGGCCGACGCCCGACGCCCCCTGGGCCAAGATCTGCAACAAGAACCCGAATGACGGCAAGGAGCTTTGCCTGACGATCCAGGAGGTGACGGCCGAAACCGGTCAGTTCATCGCCTCGGCAACGGTGCGAGAGATCACCGGCGAGGACAAGAAGTCCTTCGTCGTCGCCGTTCCGCCCGGCATGCTTATCCAGCCCGGAATGAGGGCGCAGGTCGACAACGGAAAGCAGTATGAGGTCACCTACGGCATCTGCTTTCCCAACGCCTGCTACGGCGAACTCGAGGTCAATGCGGATTTTGTCGCGTCGATGAAGAAGGGCGGCCAGCTCATCATCACGGCGATGAATGCTCAGGCAAAGCCGGTCAGCTTTCCGATGACGCTCGCCGGGTTCACCAAGGCGTATGAGGGAGAGGGCCTCAACCCGACGGGGCTGGCCAAGCGCCAGGAGGATCTCACCAAGGCCTTGCAGGATCGCGCCGCCAAGGCGCGCGAGAAGCTGAAAGAGCAGCAGGCCAAGGAAGGTGCCGCGCAGTAGCGGCTCCGTTGCGCAACCCAGACAGGACATCAAATCATAGCAAATCTCCAGGTTACTTTCGCAAAATGGCAACGCCTCGTGCCCGCCGTGATCTTCGCGATCGGCATGCCGATGGCGGCCTCGGCCCAGGACGCGCCCGAGAAGGCCCCGGGGCCCACGCCTGACGCTCCTTGGGCCAAGGTCTGCAACAAGAACCCGAATGACGGGAAGGAACTTTGCCTCACGATCCAGGAGGTGACGGCCGAAACCGGCCAGTTCATCGTCTCGGCGACGGTGCGTGAGATCACCGGCGACGACAAGAAGTCCTTCGTCGTCGCCGTTCCGCCCGGCATGCTTCTCCAGCCCGGAATGAGAGCGCAGGTCGACGACGGAAAGCAGTACGAGATTGCCTACGGCGTCTGCTTCCCCAACGCCTGCTACGGCGAACTCGCCGTCGACGCGGATTTCGTTGCATCGATGAAGAACGGCAAGCAGCTCATCGTCACGGCGATGAATGCTCAGGCAAAGCCCGTCAGCTTCCCGATGACGCTCGCCGGGTTCACCAAGGCGTATGAGGGGGAGGGCCTCGACCCGACGGGTCTGGCCAAGCGCCAGGAGGATCTCTCCAAGGCCTTGCAGGATCGCGTCGCCGCGGAGCGCAAGAAGCTCCAGGAGCAGCAGGCCAAGGAAGGCGCCGCGCAGTAGCGGCCGCCACATCAAACGGGCGATCGCGGCTCAGTTGAGGTCGCGATCGCGGGCGATGTAGGTGTCGCCTTCGCGGGTGGCGAAAAATTCCCCGATCTGGGAATGCCTTAGCGGCTCATCCAATTCGTCGGGAAGCAGGTTCTGTTCCGAAACGTAGGCGACGTACTCGGTTTCGTCGTTCTCCGCGAACAGATGATAGTAGGGCTGATCCTTGGTCGGCCGGATTTCCTCCGGAATCGCCAACCACCATTCCTCGGTATTGTTGAATACCGGGTCGACGTCGAAAATCACGCCACGGAACGGAAACATCCGGTGGCGGACAATCTGGCCAATCGCGAATTTTGCCTCGCGGGCGTTGTGCAGGATCGAGGTCGTTTTCGTCGGCATTGCGCTTATGGGCCATGCCCGCGCGGCCGTGTCAACAGGCCGGTGTGCGCTGCGGCAAAGCGGCCGATGATTGACCGGTTCCGGCGAAACCGATAGGCACCGGGCTGTTTCAGCCGCCGCCTCGTCCGAGCCGCCCCGGGGGCGGTCACCCGGAAGCCCGACAACCATGAGTCAGATTGCGACGATCATTCTGCCTTTCCTGGGGCTGATCGCCGC
The DNA here is from genome assembly GCA_963812275.1 of uncultured Alphaproteobacteria bacterium. Lineage (GTDB taxonomy): Bacteria > Pseudomonadota > Alphaproteobacteria > Rhizobiales > Kaistiaceae > Bauldia. The sequence continues at coordinate 183,709 of CAWEUQ010000027.1, forward strand.
GGGCTTCACGGCGGCGAAGTGGCTGGGGCTGCCGGTCCAGGGCGTTTCCGGCCTCAATCTGTTCGTCTACTACTTCGCGTTGCCCGCCTGGTTCTTTCAGCTCGTGGCACAAACCCCGGTCGACAGCCTGGCGAATTGGTCATTCGTCGTGACGACGACCTTTGCCACTTACTGCGCCTTCGCGCTGGCGTTTTCGTTCGGCGCTTTGGTCAATCGCGGCAATGTGCCGGAGGCAACCATCCAGGGGCTGGTCGGGTCCTATGCCAATATCGGCTATATGGCCCCGGCCTTGACGGTTGCCGCATTCGGGCCGACGGCGGCGGCCCCGACCGCCCTGATCTTCACATTCGACAGCGCCTTGCTCTTCGCCCTCGTGCCGCTGATGATGGCGCTCGGCGGCACGACGCCCGCCAATGGAAGCTCGATGGCGCGGTCGATCGCGAGGCGCGTCGCGACGCATCCGTTCATCATTGCCTCCGTGGCCGGTTTCGCGGTCGCGCTCGTCGGCCTTCCGCTTCCCGGCCCGATCGACGCCGTCCTGACATTCCTGCGATCCGCCGCTGCGCCCGTCGCTCTGTTCGCCATCGGCGCGGGCCTCGTCCAGATGTCACGGGGCAGGGTGACGCCGGAGATGCCGGTGATCCTGCTGGTGAAACTGGTTGTGCACCCGGTGATCGTCTACCTGCTCCTCAGCTGGATCGGCGGATTCGATTCGATCTGGGTCTACTCCGCCGTGCTGATGGCGGCGCTGCCGCCGGCGGCCAACGTGCTCGCCATGGCCCGGCAATACGCGACCTACGAGGGACGGGCGGCCGCGGCGGTCTTCTATGGAACCGCGGTTTCGATCGTCACGGTGACGATCGCACTCATCATCATGCTGAGCGGCGGTTTGCCGATGTATCCGTTCCGCTAGCCTTGTCGGGCGCGGCGACACCCCGACGCATGACCGCCCGGCGGATCGCCGGGATACGATCGAGCAGGAAGAGTCCCAGCCCGCGCAGCGCCTGGACCGGGAGAAATCCGGTGAGCAGGGTTCGGTTGAGCGCGTCGACCGCGGCGGTGCGCGCGTAGATGTCGGCCCGCCGCGCCGTGTCATAGGCCTCCAGTCGGCCCGCTGCTCCCGGATCGTCGACCGGTCCGGCCAGCACCTCGCCGAGAACCGCGACGTCGCGATAGCCGAGATTGAGGCCCTGGGCGCCGATCGGAGGAAAGAGATGCGCGGCTTCGCCGAGAAGAACCGCCCGCCGCGCCGCGAATGCGTTGGCGCCCATGCCCGAGAGCGGAAAAACCTGGGCCGGCCCATCGAGGGTGATCTTGCCGAGCATCGATTCCGAGCGGGTTTCGATCGCGACCGCGAGCGTCGCGGCGGACATCTCCGCGCGTCGCTTCGATTCCGCCGGCCGGTCGACCCAGACGAGGCTGGACCGGTTCCCCGGAAGCGGCACGAGCGTGAAGGGGCCGCCCTCGGTGTGGAATTCGGTCGAGGTGTCCTCATGCGACAGGTCGTGGCGAAGGTTGGTTACCAGCGCGGCCTGGTCATAGCGCCAGTCCCAGACGCTGATACCAATGCCTTCGCGCACCCGCGATCGCCTGCCATCGGCCGCCGCGACAAGCCGTGCGGTGATCGCCTCGCCGTTGTCGAGCCATGCGGTGATGATGTCGTCACCCGCGGCGACCCTCTCGACGCTGGCCTCGAGGCGCGGAATGCCGCGCTCCGTGCGGAGCCGCTCCAGTCCGGTCGTCAGCGCCGCGTTGGCGATATTGTAGCCGAAGGCGGCGAGGCCGATTTCGCTTGCGTGGAACAGGACTTCAGGCGCCCGGATCAGGCGCCGCGTCGCATCGACGATACGCAGCGAGCGGAGTGGCGCGGCCTGATCGGCGACTAGCGGCCAGACGCCAAGGTCTTCGAGGAACGACACCGATCCGGCCAGCAGCGCGGCGGTCCTGTGATCGTCCGGCCGTCCGGCCGGTGCCACGATCGTGACCCGGTAGCCGAGCGTATCGAGATGGAGTGCCGTGGCCAGTCCGACCGGGCCTGATCCGACGACGAGGATATCCGTGCTCGGCACTGAGGTGGCGGTGTTCACTTGGCGACGGCATCCGCTGCTGGGGCGACGATCCTCTTGGACCATCCGGCGATCTCCCCAGTCAACCAGGAGCCGGCAAGCATCGCCATCACGAAAATTGCCACGGACTGCGGGACGATGCCGAGATCGGCAACGGCGGGCCCAGGGCAGAGACCGGATATCCCCCAGCCGATGCCGAAAAGCGCCGAACCGACAACCAGTTGGCGGTCGAGCCGGGTTTTGGTGGCAACATGGAAAACCGGCTCAGCAATAGGCTTTTGCATGACTTTGTTCAACCGAAGGCCGAAGAAGGCAACCACGGCCGCGCCGCCCATGACGAATGCAAGGCTCGGATCCCAGCCGCCGCTGGAAATCGCTGCGATATCGAGGAAATTCTTGACCTTCTCGGGGTCCGTCATCTGGGCGATCGCGAGGCCGATGCCGAAGATGACGCCGCTGACCAGCGCCGCGGCGAGGGCGGTGAGGGTGCTTCTCATCAAAGGACGTGCCTCAAGAGGAAGACGGTCGCCGCGCCCGTCGCCATGAAGACGCCGACAGCGACGAAGGAACGGCGCGAAAGCCGGGCGAGACCGCAAACGCCGTGGCCGGACGTGCATCCGCCGCCGAGACGTGTACCGACGCCAACCAGCAGTCCCGCCACGACGAGCAGCACCGGACCGGTCCCGATGACCGGGTTCTGCGCGGGAATTTCAGCAAAGAGGGCCGGGCCATAGGCGACGCCGAGGCTGGCGCCGATCGGCAGTCCAACCAGAAAGGCGAGGCGCCACCAGACATCACCGCGATGGATCGGAATAATCCGACCGGAAATTGTGGAGATGCCGGCGGTACGACCGTTGAAGGCCCAAAGAAGCGTCGCCGACACCCCGATCAGAATCCCGCCGATGGCGGCGGTGAAGGGCGTGAAATTCTGCATTGACGGTGCTCCACGAAAACCTGGCGCAATTGTCAGGTTCGGGCGGGGCGGGTCAAACAAATCCATTCCATTGAAGGCTTTCTGCGTGGTCGAAGCTTGCAATTCGGCGCTTGGCGGACAATTTCATCGACCATCTGCCGGGCCTTCATTGGAGAACGGGATGATTGCATTCGACTGGATCGCCGATCCAGCCATCTGGGCGAGCCTTGTCACGCTGACGGCGATGGAAATCGTCCTCGGCATCGACAACATCGTCTTCATCTCCGTCATTGTCGGAAAGCTGCCGCCGGAACAGGCGACGCGGGCGCGGCGGATCGGTCTCGCGCTCGCCCTGGTTTTCAGGGTGCTACTGCTCTTGTCGCTGTTCTGGCTGATTGGCCTGACCGCGTCCTTGTTCACGGTATTCGGCCAGGATTTCTCATGGCGCGACCTCGTGCTGATCGCCGGTGGCGCGTTCCTTCTCTACAAGGCGACCACGGAAATCCACAGGGATGTCGAGGGCGGCGAAGGCGCGGAAGCCGAAACGACCGGTGTGAAGGTCTATGCCGGTTTCGGCATGATCGTTACCCAGATCGCGGTTATCGATATGGTGTTCTCGGTCGATTCGATCCTGACCGCGATCGGCATGGCCGAGCATGTCGGCGTGATGATCGCCGCGGTGGTGATTGCGATCGGCATCATGTATCTCGCGTCGGGCCCGGTCGCCGCTTTCATCGAGCGGCATCCGACGACCCGCATGCTGGCGCTGGCATTTCTCCTGATGATCGGCATAGCGCTCATCGCCGACGGGATCGGGTTCCACATTCCGCGTGGATATCTGTATGCGGCGATGGCTTTCTCGGCGATCGTCGAACTTCTCAACGTCGTCGCCGGGCGGAACCGGCGAAAGCGGAATGCATGACCAGCGATTCAAGGCAGACGGGTCCGGGGGAAATGAAGGACGGCACGGGAGGATCGGCCGGCGGTATCTGACACCGGCCCGGCTCGTGATGGGGGTGTTCTTCCTCCAGGCGCTGCTTCTGGCCAATTGGCTGCCCCGCATCCCGGACGTCGAGGCGTCGCTCGGCCTCAGCCACAGCGCGCTGGCGGTGGGGCTGGTCGGCCTGCCGCTCGGCATGTTTCTCGGGATCGCGGTTGCCGGCCCGTTGATCGAACGGTTCACCGCGCGGCGGACGATCCTGTTTGCCCTGTCGGGCCTCTGCGTCGCGCTGGTGCTTCCCGGCTTCGCCTGGAACGTGCCGGCGCTGCTTACGGCGCTATTCCTGATGGGCGCCTGCTTCGCGCTGACCGACGTCGCCATGAATGTCGAGGCGGCGCGGATCGAGATCGGCCTCGGCCGCCGGATCATGAATACCTGTCACGGCTTCTGGAGCCTCGGCTCGATGGTCGGGGCGGTGATGAGCGGCGGGATGGCGCAGGCGGGGCTGACGACCGGCATCCATCTGGCGATCGTGGCCGCCATCGCGCTGCCGGTCGGCATCGCCACCGCGCTCGCCCTGCCGCAATTCGAACCCGTGACGGCCGAACGGCGCGAGGCCGGTCCGGCCTTTGCCCTGCCGTCGCTGTCCTTGATTGGCCTCTGCCTGTTCGTCTTTGGCATGGTCATGGTCGAGCAGGTCTCGAGAAACTGGGGCGGGGTCTTTCTCAGGGACGTCGTCGACGCCTCGCCGGCAGCGATCGGCCTTTCGATCGGCGCCTTTTCCCTGTTCATGGCGATTGGCCGGTTTCTCGGCGATCCGTTGTCGGATCGCTTCGGCGCGGTGCCGCTGGCGCGGGCCTTCGGAGCGCTTGCCATCGCCGGCATCCTGCTGACCGTGTCGGCCAGCGGCATGATCCAGGCCGTCGTCGGCTTCGTCGCCATGGGACTGGGGGTTTCCGTCGGCTTTCCGCTGGCCATCAGCGCGGCGGCCGCCCGCACCGACCGCTCGCCCGCGACCAATGTCGCGGCGCTGGCCTTCTTCGCCTATTCGAGTTCGCTGGTCGGACCGACGATGGTCGGCTTTGTCTCCGAGGATGCGGGACTGAGGATCGGCTTCGCGACGATCCTGCCGCTGGTCGTGCTGAGCACGCTGCTGGCGGGCCAGTTGCGCCGCGCCCGGTCGGTCGCCGCCGTTTCCCAGCCTGGCTAGGCTATGACGCGGAGGAAATCCGGCGAAAGACCTTGGGTCGGTTCCTCGCGACCTGCCGGGAGAATGGGGATGAAAATGGACGTTCTGCCGCTTTTGCCGGCACGATGATGAAAATTAGCGTTTGATCAGGTTTTGGGCATAATCCATTGTTGCAGAACGGTCCGCGATCTTGTGCAGTGCGGAGACGGTCAGCCACGGCCCGTGGCGAGGCTGCGTAGAGTAGGTGTAGCTTATGGGGCAATTGACAACTCATGTCCTCGATACCGCGCTTGGCCGGCCGGCCGCCGGCATGCGGATCGACCTCTACCGGCTCGGCGAGACCGCCGAGCGGGTTGCTGTCGCCACGACCAATGCCGACGGTCGTGTCGACGAGCCTCTGCTGGAGGGGGCGGCGTTGACCGATGGGGTCTTCGAGCTGCGCTTCCACGCCGGCGCCTATCTGCGCGCCCACGCGGTCGAGCCCTCCTTCCTCGACGTGATCCCGATCCGTTTCACCGTCGACGCGGCGCAGACGCACTATCACGTGCCGCTGCTGCTCTCGCCGTTCGGCTACACAACCTATCGCGGAAGCTGACCGGCACCATGCGCGACACCATCCGCTTCATCCGCAATGGCCGCATGGTCGAACTCGGCGATATCGCTCCGACCGCGCTGCTCCTCGACTATCTTCGCGAGGTCGAAGGGGCGACCGGGACCAAGGAAGGCTGCGCCGAAGGCGATTGCGGCGCCTGCACCGTCGCCCTTGGCCGGGTACGCGACGGCAAGCTGACCTACGAGCCGGTCAACGCATGCATCCAGCTTCTCGGCCAGGTCGACGGCTGCGAAGTCGTCGCGGTCGAGGATCTCGCCGATCGTGACGGGGAACTTCACCCGGTGCAGGCCGCGATGCACGACGCGCACGCTTCGCAATGCGGCTTCTGCACGCCGGGCTTCGTCATGAGCCTGTTCACGCTCTATCATTCGGACAAGCGTCCGGCGACCCGGGCGGCCGTCAACGACTGGATCGCGGGCAATCTCTGCCGATGCACCGGCTACCGCCCGATCGTCGACGCCGCTGTCAAGGTCTGCGCCGAAGCCGCCACGGATCGCTTCGCCGCCAACGCCGCCGATACCACCGGGCTGATCGGATTTCTCGCGGATACGGATGATGTCTTCATTGGCGACTCGGATCGGTTCTTCGCGTCGCCGGCCAGTCTCGAGAGTCTTGCCGATCTCTACGAGCAGCACCCCGACGCGACGATCGTCGCCGGCGCCACGGACGTCGGACTGTGGATCACCAAGCAGTTCCGCGATCTGCCCAAGATCATCCATATCGGTCGGGCCCGCGGCCTGGATCACATCGGCGACACCGGCTACGAGCTCCTGATCGGGGCGGCCGCGACTTATGCCCAGATCGAGCCCCATTTCCGGGCGCTCGATCCCGATCTCGGGGAATTGCTGCGCCGCCTCGGCTCGAAACAGGTCCGCGCCAGCGGGACGATGGGCGGCAACGTCGCCAACGGGTCGCCGATCGGGGATACGCCGCCGGCTCTGATAGCGCTCGAAGCCACGGTCGAGCTTCGCAAGGGCAAGCGGGTGCGGAGCATGCCGCTGGAGGACTATTACATCGACTATGGCAAGCAGAACCGCGAGCCGGGCGAACTGGTGATCGGGCTGCTGGTGCCGAAGATGAACGCCACCCATATCTTCCGCTGCTTCAAGGTCGCCAAGCGCTTCGACCAGGACATATCGTCGGTCATGGGCGCCTTCCGCTTCACGATCGCGGAGGATGGAACGATCAGCGAAGCCCGGATTGCCTATGGCGGCATGGCGGCAATCCCGAAACGGGCGAAGAAGGCCGAGGAAGCCCTGACCGGAACGATGCTTCGCGATTCCCGCGCCTGGTCGCGGGCCTTCGCAGCGCTTCGCGAGGACTTCAACCCCATCGACGATCACCGCGCCAGCGCCCGCTACCGGAACGAAACGGCGCATGCGCTGCTCGGCAAGGCGCTGATCGAGGCCGCCGGAACCGCCTCGACCCGGACCCGCATCGTCGGTCATCGCGTGGTGGCCTGAGATGGATATCGGAGACATCGTCAAGGGCAGTCCGCCGCCGGCTGTGGTGCACCAGCCCAAACCGCATGACAGCGCCGCCAAGCACATGACCGGCGAGGCGCAGTATGTCGACGATATCCGTGCGCCGGTCGGGACCGTCCACGCCGCGCCCGGCTATGCCCCGATTGCCGCCGGGCGGGTGACCAAGCTCGACCTGGATGCGGTGCGAAAGGCACCGGGGGTGGTCGACGTACTGACCGCCGACGATATTCCCGGCGCCAACGACGTCAGTCCCAAGGGTATAGGCGACGAGCCGGCGATCACCCCGGAACGCGTCATGTTCTACGGGCAGGTGCTTTTCGTCGTGCTCGCCGAAACCCGCGATCAGGCGCGGCGCGCGGTCAGGCTTGCCCGGATCACCACGGCGCCCGGCATGCCGATCATCGATGTCGACGACGCGGTCGTCGCCGACTCGATGGTGCTGCCCGACTACACTTTCGAGCGCGGCAACCCGGCCGATGAGATCGCTTCGGCGCCGAGGAAGGTCACCGGCGAGTTCCGGATCGGTGGACAGGAACATTTTTATCTCGAGGGGCAGGCGGCGCTGGCGATTCCGGGCGAGGACGGCGACATGTATGTCTGCTCGTCCACCCAGCATCCGAGCGAAGTCCAGCATATCGTCGCCCATGTCCTCGGCCTCGACTCCAACGCGGTGACCGTCGAGGTCCGCCGCATGGGCGGCGGCTTCGGGGGCAAGGAGAGCCAGGCGACGCAATGGGCCGTGCTCGCCGCGCTCGGGGCGCGCAAGACCAGGCGACCGTGCAAGATGCGGCTCGACCGCGACGACGACATGATCATGACCGGCAAGCGGCATGATTTCCGGGTCGACTACTCGGTGGGCTTCAACAAGGAAGGCATCATTCGCGGGGTCGACGTGACCTTCGCGGCACGCTGCGGCTATTCCGAGGACCTGTCGCTCGGTGTCGTCGACCGCACGATGTTCCATGCCGACAGCGGCTACTACTACCCGGTGGTGCGGATTCTCGCGCGCCGGATGCGGACCAATACGGTTTCGAACACCGCTTTCCGCGGCTTCGGCGGGCCGCAGGGCAAGCTCTTCGCCGAGCGCATGATCGATCATATCGCCTACGCGGTCGGTCGCGATCCGCTCGACGTGCGCAAGGCGAATTTCTACGGAGGCGCCGGCCGGGACCGGACGCCCTACAACATGCGGGTCGAGGACAACATCCTTCCCGAGATCGTCAGCGAACTGGAGCGCACCAGCGACTACCGGGCGCGGCGGAAGGCGATCACCGAATTCAACGCCTCGAGCCCGGTGCTCAAGAAGGGGCTGGCGCTGACGCCGGTGAAATTCGGCATCGCATTCACTCTCATCCACCTCAACCAGGCCGGTGCGCTGGTTCACATCTATCGCGACGGGTCGATCAGCCTGAACCACGGCGGCACCGAGATGGGGCAGGGGTTGTTCGTCAAGGTCGCGCAGGTGGTCGCCGAGGAATTCGGCCAGGAACTCGATCGCGTCAAGATCACGGCGACATCGACGGCCAAGGTTCCGAATACCGGGCCGACGGCCGCCTCATCCGGCACCGACCTCAACGCCCAGGCGGCGCGGGCTGCGTGCCGGACGATCAAGGAGCGGCTCTTCGATTTCATCGAGGAGAAGTGGAGCGTCACTCGTGACGCCGTCCAGTTCCGCGAGGGCAAGGTCATCATCGGTAACCAGGCAGTCGGATTCGGCGAACTGGTCGAACAGGCGTTTCGCGCCCGCGTTTCGCTTTCCTCGACCGGCTTCTACAAGACCCCGAAGATCCATTGGGATCGGGAAAAAGTGGCTGGCCAGCCGTTCTTCTACTTCGCCTATGGCGCGGCCTGTTCGGAAGTGACGATCGATACGATGACCGGCGAGATGAAGGTCAATCGGGTCGACATCCTCCACGACGTCGGAAAGTCGCTGAACCCGGCGATCGACATCGGCCAGATCGAGGGCGGCTTCGTTCAGGGCATGGGCTGGCTGACCACGGAGGAGCTGTTCTGGGATTCCGCCGGCAGGCTGATGACCCACGCGCCATCGACCTACAAGATCCCCACGGCCTCGGACGTGCCGGAGGACTTCCGGGTTGCCCTCCATGAATTCGGGGGGAATCGGGAGGACACCATCTACCGCTCGAAGGCGGTCGGCGAGCCGCCGTTGATGCTGGCGACGTCCGTCTTCTCCGCGATCATCAACGCCATTGGCAGCCTCAAGCCGGCGGTGATGCCGCGGCTCGACGCGCCGGCGACGCCGGAAGCGATCATGCGCGCCATCCGGGCGACCACCGGTGGAGATGGCTGATGCCGGTGTGGCGCCGCATCCTCGAAGCGATCGACCGTCGCGGCGGCGCGGCGATGGTGACGGTGGCGGCGACCAAGGGGTCGGCTCCGAGGGAGGCCGGCGCGCGGATGATCGTCAATCGCGACGGGACCTTTTCCGGCACGATCGGCGGCGGAACGCTCGAATGGCGCGCCATTGCGCTCGCGCAGGCAGCGCTCGAGCGGAAGAGCCGGGCCGAGAAGCGACGCTTCTCCCTCGGGCCTGAGCTCGGCCAGTGCTGCGGGGGACAGGTCGATCTGGTGATCGAGGTGTTCGGCGAAACCGACCGGGCGGTCGTCGCGGACTTCGCCGCCCGCGAAGCGGTGGCGCCGTTCACGGTCGTCGGGCGCTTCGGCGAGCGCGGCAATCTCGAACGGGTGCTCGGCAGCGACGTCGCCCATCCGGGCAGCGCCGCCTTTGTCGATGGCGGGCTGGTCGAAGGCTTTGGCGATGAGAGCCGGCAGGTTGTGCTTTTCGGCGCCGGGCATGTCGGCAAGGCGCTGGTTCTGGCGCTGGCGCCCTTGCCCTTTGCCGTATCGTGGTTCGATCCGCGGCCCGATGCCTTCCCGGACTACGTTCCTGCCAACGTGAAACTCAGCCGGCTGGACGATCCGGCCGAAGCGCTGGCCGAGGCGCCGGCGGGGGCCTTCGTCCTCGTCATGAGCCACAGCCACCAGCTCGATCTGGCGCTGGTCGAGGCCGCGCTGTCGGACGATCGTTTTCCCTACGTCGGTCTCATCGGCTCGAAGAGCAAGCGCGCGCGCTTCGAGAAGCGGCTCGCCGCGGCGGGCATCGACCGGGCCCGGCTGAAGGAGCTTGTGTGCCCGATCGGCGTCCCCGGTATCCATTCCAAGCTGCCCGCGGTGATCGCGGCGGCAACGGCGAGCCAGCTTCTGGCGCGGGACGAGGCACTTCGTGCGCTCGCAGAGCGCGAATCTTCGGCTTTGCGGTCGGCCTCGAGCCGGGTAGGCTAGCGCCGACGTGGAAGCAAAAGCGAAATCTCAGGGGGAAGATTTTTCGGCGCGCCTCGAAGGCGTCGCTACGCTGTCGGCCAACGGCATCACCAAGGACTTCGCCGCGCTGCGCGCCAACGACAACGTCGATTTCTCGATCATGCCGGGCGAGATCCATGCGCTGCTTGGCGAAAACGGAGCCGGCAAATCGACGCTGGTGAAGATGCTCTATGGCGTTCTTCAGCCGACCGCGGGCGAAATCCGCTGGAAGGGGAAACCGGCGGTCATCCTCAATCCGGCGGCGGCGCGCCGGCTCGGCATCGGCATGGTGTTCCAGCATTTCTCGCTGTTCGACGCGTTGACCGTGGCGGAAAATATCGCGCTGGCCATCGAAGGCGCGGGGCCGATGAACGAGCTCAAGGAGCGGATCACAAGGGTCTCGGCCGAATACGGCCTGCCGCTCAATCCCGATTCCGTGGTGGCGGACTTGTCCGTCGGCCAGCGCCAGCGGGTCGAGATCGTCCGCTGTCTGCTGCAGGAACCGCAGCTGATCATCATGGACGAGCCGACGTCGGTGCTGACGCCCCAGGAAGCCGACGATCTGTTCGTGACCCTGAAGCGGCTCGCGTCGGAGGGCTGCTCGGTTCTCTACATCAGCCATCGGCTCGAGGAGGTCCGGGCGATCTGCCATCACGCCACCATCCTCCGGCACGGCAAGGTCGTGGCCGAATGCGATCCGGCAAAGGAAACGGCGGCGCGGCTCGCCAGCCTGATGGTCGGCGAGGAGATCCGGCAACTCACCGCGCCCGATCCTGTCCCGGATACCGCGCCGGTGCGGCTTGCGGTTCGCGGTCTGTCGCATCCCAAGCCGCATCCCTTCGCGGTCGCTCTCGACAACATTTCACTGGCGGTCCGCGGCGGTGAGATCGTCTCGATCGCCGGTGTCGCCGGTAATGGGCAGGACGAGTTCTTCGACGTGCTCTCGGGCGAGGTGCGGGCGGCGAAGGGAAGCATCGAGATCGACGGAACCGATTGCCGGCTTCAGTGGCGTCAACGCCCGACGTCGGCTGAACGCCGCTTTCGTGCCGGAGGAACGGCTTGGCCACGGCGCGGTGCCCCGGTTCCGGCTCTCGGAGAATGCGGTTCTGACCCGGAACGGAACGCGCGAAGGGCTGGTGCGGTCCGGTATCGTCAATTTCGTCGGCGCGCGCGCCATCGTCGGCCGGGTCACCGAAGCCTTCGACGTTCGCAAGGGGACGCCGGATCCCGAAGCCGCCGCGCTCTCCGGCGGCAATCTCCAGAAATTCGTAGTCGGCCGCGAATACGACCGCAAGCCTGGTGTGTTCGTCGTGTGCCAGCCGACCTGGGGCGTCGACGCCGGGGCCGCAACGACCATCCGTCAGGCGCTGGTCGACCTCGCCCGCGCCGGTTCCGCCGTTCTGGTCATCAGTCAGGACCTCGACGAAATCCTCGAGATATCGGACCGGATCGCGGTGATCTCGCACGGCAAACTGTCGGAGCCGCGCGACGCGCAGGGCATTACCCGCGAGGAGATCGGCCTGCTGATGACCGGCATCACGCGGCGACGGGCAGGGGGGCGGCGTTGCGCATTGAACTGATCCGCCGCCCCGAGCGGTCACCCGCCATGGCCATCCTTTCGCCGATCATCGCGATCGCGCTGACGGTGGTGACGGGCTTCTTCATCTTCACCGCCATCGGCGTCGACCCGTTCGAGGCGCTCTACGTCTATTTCATCGAGCCGCTGACGGCGTGGTGGACGGTCGAAGAGCTGCTGATCAAGGCCGCGCCGATCATCCTCATCGCCATCGGCCTGTCGTTTTGCTACCGCTCGAACACCTGGAACATCGGCGCCGAGGGGCAGCTTGTGGCCGGCGCCATCGCCGGTTCGATCTTCCCGATCCTCGTGCCGGAGTGGAACGGCCCGCTGGTGTTGCCGGTCATGCTGCTGATGGGGATCGCCGGCGGCATGCTCTACGCCGCGATTCCGGCGCTGCTGAAAATCCGCTTCGGCACCAACGAGATCCTGACCAGCCTGATGCTGGTCTATGTCGCCCAGCTCTTTCTCGACTGGCTGGCGCGCGGTCCCTTCCGCAATCCGGAAGGGCATAATTTCCCCGACAGCCGGGCATTCGATGGCTGGCAGGTGCTGCCGGTCGTCTTCGGCAACGACGTGCGTCTCAACGCGATCTTTGTTCTGATCGCCGTCGCGGTCGCCTGGTTCGTGCTGAAGCGCACGATCACCGGCTTCCAGATCTCGGCGCTCGGCCAGGCGCCGCGCGCCGCCGCCTTTGCCGGCTTCAGCCAGAAGCGGATGGTGCTGCTCACCTTCATGATCTCGGGCGGGCTCGCGGGGCTTGCCGGCATCTGCGAGGTCGCGGGTCCGATCGAGATGCTGCGCACGACCGTCTCGCCCGGCTACGGCTTCACCGCGATCATCGTCGCCTTCCTCGGCCGGTTGAATCCGGTCGGCATTCTCTTCGCCGGCCTGCTGCTGGCGCTGTCCTACATGGGCGGCGAGGGCATCCAGATCGCGCTCGGCGTCTCGGACCAGATCACCCGCGTCTTCCAGGGCATGCTGCTCTTCTTCGTGCTGACCTGCGATACCTTCATTTTCTACCGCCTGCGGTTCGTATCGACGCGCTCGTCGGCCCAGGTTGCCGGGGAGGCGACGCATGGAAGGGCTTGAGGGGCCGCTCCTGACCATCATAACCGCCTCGACGCCGCTGCTGCTGGCAGCGCTCGGCGAGCTGGTCACCGAACGCTCCGGCGTGCTCAATCTCGGCATCGAAGGCATGATGGCGGTCGGCGCGGTCTGCGGCTTCGCGGCCGGCTATGTCACCGGCGAGCCGATCGTCGGGATGCTGGCGGCGATCCTCGCCGGCATGGCGATGGCGGCGCTGTTTGCGGTCGTAACGCTGATCTTCGTCGCCAACCAGGTCGCCTCGGGGCTGGCGCTGACGCTGTTCGGCCTCGGGCTGTCGGCGCTGATCGGCAACGCCTTTGTCGGCATCCCCGGGCTTGGCGTCCCCCACATCCACATCCCGGTCCTTTCCGATATCCCGCTGATCGGTCCTCTGGTCTTCGGTCTCGACCCGGTGACCTATGTCGCCATCCTCATCGCCATCGGTGTGTCGTGGTTCCTGTTCCGGACGCGGGCCGGACTGACGCTTCGCGCCGTCGGCGACAATCACGTGTCGGCCCATGCGCTGGGCTATGGCGTCGTGCGAATCCGGTTCATGGCGGTCCTGTTCGGCGGCGCCTGCTCCGGGCTGGCGGGCGGCTATCTGTCCCTCGTCTACACGCCGCAATGGACCGCCAACATGACCAACGGGCGCGGCTGGATCGCGCTGGCGCTTGTCGTCTTCGCGGCATGGCTGCCGGCGCGGCTCGTTCTTGGCGCGCTGCTGTTCGGCGCGATCAGCTACCTCGCCCTCTACCTTCAGGCCAAAAACGTCGCGGTTCCCTCGCAATTCCTGACGATGCTGCCGTATCTGACGACGGTCGTCGTCCTGGTCCTGATTTCGCGGAACCAGACCCTGTTGCGGGTCAATACGCCGGCTTGCCTGGGACAGCCCTTCGTTCCGGATCGTTAGCCGGCCTCGATGGGCTTGCGCCGGAGCCGTCCACTGGCGCAGATTTTGCTTTTAATTTGCGTGATCGGAGAACAATGCGACACGCCAACAAACGGGAGAAACTCATGCACAAATTGTTGATTGCTGCGAGCGCGGCGGTTGCTTTCGCGATCGCCAGCGGTTCCGCAAGCGCCGAAGACAAGCTCAAGGCCTGCTGGGTCTATGTCGGTCCGCATAACGACGGTGGCTATTCGGAGGGCCACGACAAGGGCCGCCAGATGGTCGAGGAGAAGCTCGGCGACAAGGTCGAGACCTCCTATGTCGAGAACGTGCCGGAAGGCCCCGACGCCGAACGTGCGATCGAGCGGCTGGCGCGCTCGGGCTGCGGTATCATCTTCACCACCTCCTTCGGCTTCATGGATCCGACGATCAAGGTCGCGCAGAAGTTTCCCGACGTGAAGTTCGAGCACGCCACCGGCTTCAAGACCGCGCCGAACGTGACGACCTACAACGCACGTTTCTATGAGGGCCGCTACATCATCGGCCAGATCGCGGCCAAGATGTCGAAGACCGGCGTCGCCGGCTACATCGTTTCCTTCCCGATTCCGGAAGTGATCATGGGCATCAACGCGTTCATGCTCGGCGCCCAATCGATCAATCCCGATTTCAAGATCAAGATCGTCTGGGTCAACTCGTGGTTCGACCCTGGCAAGGAAGGCGATGCGGCCAAGGCGCTGTTCGACCAGGGCGCCGACATCATCACGCAGCACACGGACTCGCCGGCACCTCTGCAGATCGCGCAGGAGCGCGGATTTCATGGCTTCGGCCAGGCCCATGACATGTACGACTTCGCGCCGAAGGCCCAATACACGGCCATCGTCGACAACTGGGGCCCGTACTACGTCAAGCGGGTTCAGGCGGTTCTCGATGGCACCTGGGAGAGCCAGGCGAGCTGGGAAGGCCTGAAGGACAACATGTTGCTCATGGCGCCCTACACCAACCTGCCCGACGACGTTGTCGAGATGGCGAAGACGACCCAGGCCGCGATCATCTCGGGTGATCTGCATCCGTTCAAGGGCCCGATCTCCAAGCAGGACGGGACGCAGGTGATCGGCGAGGGCGAGACGCTGGATGACGGCACGCTCCTCGGCATGAACTGGTACGTCAAGGGTATCGACGGCGAAATCCCGCAATAGGGGACGAGCCGGACCGGCACCCAAGAACCGGGCGCGCTCCGACGTCGGGGCGCGCCCTTTTTTCTGGCTCTCCAACCGGAACCGATTTGCTGCAATGTCCGGTTTTATCGTCGACTGGCTGAACCTCGTCATCCGCTGGGCCCATCTGGTGGTGGGCATCGGCTGGATCGGCACGTCGTTCTATTTCATCGCGCTCGATCTCAGCCTGAAAAAGCGCGAGAACATGCCGGAGGGGGTCTACGGGACCGCCTGGGAAGTCCATGGCGGCGGCTTCTACCACGTCGAGAAATACCTGGTCGCGCCGAAGTCGCTGCCGCCGGACCTGCTCTGGTACAAGTGGGAGGCCTATCTCACCTGGGTGACCGGCTTCGCGCTGCTGGTCGTCCAATACTACTGGAACGCCGGCACCTACCTGATCAATCCGTCGGTGCTGCCGCTGCTGCCGTCGCAGGCGATCGTCATCTCGATGCTGAGCCTCGTCGCCGGCTGGTTCATCTATGACGGGCTCTGCCGTTCGATCATCGGACGCAACACGGCGACCCTCGCGGTCGCGGTCTTCGTCCTCATCGTCGCGGCAGCATACATCTTCAGCCATGTCTTTTCGGGCCGCGGCGCGCTGATCCATATCGGCGCCTTCGTCGGCACGATCATGGCGGTCAATGTCTTCGGCGTGATCATCCCCAACCAGAAGAAGGTCACCGAGGCGCTGCTCGCCGGCGCGCTCGCCCGATCCGGCACTTGGCGCGGTCAGCAAGCAGCGATCGGTCCATAACAATTACCTGACCTTGCCGGTGCTGGTGATGATGGTGAGCAATCACTATCCGATGCTGGCGAGCACCGGCGAGACCTGGCTGGTGATCGCGCTGATCCTGGTCGTCGGCGGTGGCGCCCGGCATTTCATCAACCGCCACGAAGCCCACGATCCGCTCACCAAATTCTGGTGGGCCCTGCCGGTGACCGCGGTCGCCCTGATCGCGGCGATCTACGTGACCGCGCCGCGAAACGATCCGACGCTTGCCGGCCTCGAGGTCAGCGAAGGCGAGGTCCTGACCATTGTCGCCCGGCATTGCGTGATGTGCCATTCGAGCCGGCCAAGCCACGAAGGCTTCGACGCGCCACCGAAAGGCGTGGTGTTCGGGTCGGTCGCCGACATCAGAAGCCACGCCGATCAGATCATGGCCCAGGCGGTCAACGGCGACGCCATGCCGCTTGGCAACGAGACGGGGATGACCGAGGAAGAACGGCGCAAGCTTGGCGCTTTCCTCCTGAGCCGGTAAACAACTGACTTCAGAAGAAAAGCTGAGGTCCCATGGCTCTCGCGCCGTTGCCGCTCGAAACCGTCAATCTCATGGATACCGGCGCATTCGTCGCGACCTTCGCCGACATCGCCGAGCATTCCGCGTGGGTAGCCGAGGACGCCGCGTCCCGGCGCCCGTTCGCGACGCGCGATGCGATGATCGCGGCGTTTCAGGCAGCGATCGGCGAAGCCGGCGTCGACCGTCAACACGAGCTTCTGCGCGCCCATCCCGACCTTGCCGGTCGGGCGGCGGTGGCCGGCGAATTGACCGAGGATTCGACGCGGGAGCAGGCCGGCGCCGGGCTCGACAGCCTCACCCGCGAGGAATTCGAGCGCTTCACCGCCCTCAACCAGGCTTATCGGAACCGGAACGGCATCCCCTTCATCTTCGCCGTCCGCGGCGCCACCAAGCACGACATCCTCGCCGCCTTCGACGAGCGCCTCGCCAACGCCCCCGAACAGGAACTGGTCACCGCGCTCGAGCAGGTCTGCCGCATCGTCCGCTTCCGGCTCGAGGATCGGGTCGCGGCATGAACGAAGCGGTGCGATCCCTTTCCGATCAGGCGCTGGCGATGATCGAGGCGCTCGCGACGATCACCGCCGAGCCAGGCAAGCTGACGCGCCTCTATCTGACGCCCGAACACCGCGAAGCCGCGCGGCTGGTGGGCGAATGGATGCGCCGTGCCGGCATGGCCGTACGGATGGATGCCGCCGGCACCATGCATGGCGTGCTTCCGGCCGGCAGACCCGGGCGTGGCGGCAATCGACGGCTGTTGATCGGTTCTCATATCGACACGGTGGTCGATGCCGGCCGCTTTGACGGCACCTTCGGCGTGATCGCCGGCATTCTCGCGGTGGAGGAACTCCGCCGTCGCGGCGTCGCGCTGCCCTTCGAACTTGAGGTACTTGCCTTCGGCGACGAGGAAGGGGTCCGGTTTCCGAAGACCCTGATCGGATCGTCGACGGTCTCCGGCGCGCTCGGCGATGCGATGCTGGGGCTCACCGACGCCAATGGCGTGACCATCCGCGATGCCCTTCTGGCCTTCGGCGGCGACCCGGATTCGCTCGCCGACGAGGCCTATGCCCCGGGCAGCGCGATCGCCTATCTCGAGGTCCATATCGAGCAGGGGCCGGTTCTCGATCAGGCGGGCCAGCCGCTTGGCGTCGTCAGCGCCATCGCCAGCCAGGCCCGCTACCGGATCAGCATCAAGGGCGAGGCGGGTCATGCCGGGACCGTACCGATGGACGTGCGCCACGACGCTCTCGTCGCCGCGGCGCAGATCATCCTGGCGGTCGAGGAGATCGCGCTGAAACACGCGAAGGCGTCCTGTGTGGCGACGGTCGGCGAGATCAAGGTCGCCCCGGGGGCGGGGAACGTCATTCCGGGGCTTGCCGAATTCAGCCTCGACCTCCGCGCCGCCACCGACGAGGCTCGCGCGGCCGCCGCGGAGGCGATCCGCTACCGGATCCGCAACATCGGCGCCAAGCGCGGCGTGCTGGTCGGGATCGAGACGATGCACGAAAAGCCGGTCGCGACCTGCGCCCCGCATCTGAGGAAGGCGATTGCCGGGGCGATTCAGAAGACGACGGGGACGAAACCCGTCGAATTGATGTCGGGGGCCGGCCACGATGGTCAGGCGATGATCAACCTCACCGATATCGCCATGATCTTCGTGCGCTGCCGCGCCGGAATCAGCCACAACCCGCTGGAATTCGTCGAGCCGGCCGACCTCGGGACGGCGATCGAGGCCCTGGTCGGAACGATCGAAGCAATAGCCGGCGAATACGGAGCGGAGCGATGATGATCCGCGACAATCGCCGCTGACACGATGCGGGACGTCGGGTTTTGCTGCGCCCCGCTGTCCACGGCCAAATCCGCCGAGCGACAGCGCGCTCCATGCAGCATCGCGCCGGACGATCTGCCGATATCTGCCCGCTGAGGTTCCGGCGTTCATCCCGCGTTCAGCCTTGGGCAGGAAAGCTGGCCGGAATGGGCGCATCAGCGCCAAACGAATCCGACTATAGTGACGTCGGGATTCGACCGGGGAGGAGACCGATGCGCGCGATCCTTGAGTTAGGTTTCGGCGGTAAGGCCCTGGACGCGTGTCGGAAACTCGGATCGGGCTTCCGATCTTCGGTTCTGGCCGCCGTGGCTTTGGCTGTGGCGCATGCCGTGCCCGCCGCGGCGCAAAACCCCGCGATCGTCGAGCCGGGCAATGTTGTGGTCACCGGTTTTTCCGGGACCGTTGCCTATCCGGCCCCGGCCGGAGCGGATCCCTTCGACTACGTGACGATCAATGGCGACGGCCCGTCGGCGCAGGTCGTCGACGTCCGGTATCTGGGCGCGCAGGGACAGCTTTCCGACGCGCTGAAGACCTTCGCCGTTCCGGCTGCCGCGATCGGCCAGGTTTTCGGCGTCGCGCTGGACGACGCGCCGAATCCGAACATCTATCTTGCAGCCACCGCCGCCTACGGCCTTTCGATCTTTCGGCCGGACGGCAGCAATCGTATCCGCCGCGTCCGCCAGGGTACGCCGGGGGCCCAATTCGTCCCCGGGCAGTTCGGTTCTCCGCAGGATGGCGGAGGCCCGGGCTCGATCTGGCGGATCGACGGCGTGACGGGTGAGGTGGCTCTCTTCGCCAATGTCGATACGGCCGGGCCGGCCTCGCTGGGCGGACTGGCGTTCGATCCCATTAGCCAGCAGCTCTTCGTTGCCGATCGCACCACCGGCATCGTCTATCGCTACAGTCTCGATGGCCGCCAGCAGGGGTCTTACGACCATGGTGTCGAGGGGCGCGGGCCCTACGGGCTTTCGCCGCTTCCCTATGTCCCCCAGCCGCCCGTCAATATCGCCACGCCCTATTTCAACACGGAATCGCGGTCGACCTGGGGGTTTGCCGCGCCGGCGCGGCGGGTCTTCGCGCTCGCCGTCCGGGATAACCGCCTCTACTACTCTGTCGCTCAGGGGCCGCAGATCTGGTCCGTCGGCATAAGCCGCAGCGGCGCCGTAGCCGCGGGCCCCCGGCTGGAGGTCGAAGTCCCGGCGCTTCAGGATGGGATCGAGATTACCGCGATCACCTTTGACGGGGTGGGGCGGATGTATCTTGCCGAGCGCGGGGCGACCGCAGGCGATTACGAGATGAACGCGCTCGCCACCGGCGGACAGTCCCGGGTCTTGCGCTTCGTTCCGAAGCAGGCGGGCGATCCGAGCCCCGGCAACTGGCGGCTGGCGCCCGAACAGTATGCGATCGGGCTGGCGCCGAATTACAATAACGCCGACGGCGGTGTGGCGCTCGGCTACGGCTACGGGCAAAACGGCGTCGTCGACTTCGATGCCTGCCGCTCGACCGTCTGGTCGACCGGCGAGCGTCTGCTCGATCCCGGCGATCCGGCGCGGCCGCAGGGGGCCTATCCGCAAGTCGACGGTCTGCAGGCCAATGCTCCGGGGCTGGTCGAGCCCCAGAACCAGCCGCCGCTCAATGCCTGGTATGTCAAATACGACGACGGGCCGGGAAGTCCGGCCTATCGCGGCCATATGGGTTCGGTGGCGGTTTACAGCCCCTGCGGTGAACCGGTGCCCGTCGCGCCGCCGCCTTACACGCCGCCGCCGCCGCAACCGCCGCCGGTGACGTGCCCTCCCGGCACGATCTACGACAGCGGCCAATGCATCGTCACGGTGACCTGCCCGCCCGGCACCGTCTACAGCAACGGACAGTGCATCTACGAAACCTGTCCGCCCGGCTACGTGATCCAGGGTGGCCAATGCGTGCCGCCGCCGGTCGCTTGCCCGCCGGGCATGGCCTTCTACAAGGGACGATGCATTCCGCTCGAATGTCCGCCGAATATGGAACGGCGGCCGAACGGCGAGTGTGTCTGCCGCGGCGATCAGATTTTCTACAACGGCCGCTGCGTGCCGCAGAACGCCTGCCCACCGGGCATGATCAAATACCCCAATGGCATCTGCTGGTGCCCGAGGGGGCAGGAATACATCAACGGCCGCTGCGTTATCGAGCGGTGTCCGCCCGGCTACCACAAAGGGCCGAACGGCGTCTGCATTCCCGACTACGTCAAATGCGGTCCGGGCGAAATCCTGGTCAACGGCCAGTGCGTGCCGAAGAACTGCCCGCCCGGCTATCACAAGGGTCCGAACGGCGTCTGCATTCCGAACCCCGTCAAATGCGGTCCGGGCGAGATCCTGGTCAACGGCCAGTGTGTGCCGAAGAACTGCCCGCCCGGCTTCCACAAGGGGCCGAACGGCGTCTGCATTCCGAACCCGGCCAATTGCGGTCCGGGCGAGATCCTGGTCAACGGCCAGTGCGTGCCGAAGAACTGCCCGCCCGGCTACCACAAAGGGCCGAACGGTGTCTGCATTCCGGACTTCGTCAAATGCGGCCCGGGCGAGGTCCTGGTCAATGGCCGCTGCGTGCCGAAGAGTTGCCCGCCCGGACTGACGTGGGAGAACGGCAGGTGCGTTCCCATCAGGTGCGGGCAGAACGAGCAGTTCGTCAACGGCAAATGCGTGCCTATCCGGCCGCTGCCGCCGAAGTGCAAGCCGGGCGAGGAACTCGTCAAGGGCAAGTGCGTGCCGATAAAGTGCTCGGCGAACCAGCAGCTTGTGAACGGCAAGTGCGTAGCGCTGCCGCCGAAGTGCAAGCAGGGCGAGGAGCTCGTCAAAGGCAAGTGCGTGCCGATAAAATGCTCGGCGAACCAGCAGCTCGTGAACGGCAAGTGCGTAGCGCTGCCGCCGAAGTGCAAGCAGGGCGAAGAGCTCGTCAAAGGCAAGTGCGTGCCGGTCAAACCGCCGCCTCAGGCCTGCAACGGCGTGAAGGTGGGGGGAGCCTGCTGGTATTTGGGCAACGGGAACCAGTCGTGCAAGCAGGTCTGCTCCAACCATGGCGGCTATGACGGCGCCACCAAGGACTACGCCGGGAGCGGCGGGTCGAATGCCAATTGCGACCGCGTGCTGAAGGCGCTGAAGGTCGGAAGGGGCAGTATGTCGAACATCAACTGGAAGGGGTTTGGCTGCTATTTCTCCAATATCGACAAGGCCAACATGCGCGACAAGAAGAACACCGACGCGGGCGCTTCAGCGACCGGCGTCCTGAGGGCGTGCGCCTGCTCGAAATAAGGGGCAGGGGCGGCTTGGCCCGGCCGGCGGTTCGATACGCCAGGAGGAGCGTACTCAGGCCGCTTCGGCCAGAGCCTGATCGGCGGTCAATGCGGTTTCGCGCGTGCCTGACACGATGATCTGGAGGACTTCCTGTTCCGTCGTATGGGCGATGAACCGGTCGCCGACATTCTCACCGCGCTTGAGGACCATCACCCGGTCGCCGACGGCGAAGATGTCCTGCAGGCGGTGCGAGATGATGATCTGCGCGACGCCCTGTTTCTTCAGTTCGAGCATCGTTTCGAGAAGCCGTTCGGTCGCCATCACCGAGAGGTTGGCGGTCGGTTCGTCGAGGATGACGACGCGCGGCTCGAACGAGATCGCCCGGGCGATCGCCACCGATTGCTGACGGCCGCCGGAGAGGCTTTCGACCCGCTGGAAGACGGAATTGACGTCGACCTTCAGCCGTTTCAGGACCTCGTCCGCCTGCGTGTACATTTTCTTGCGATTGACAAACAGACCCTTGCGCGGCCAGCGGCCGAGGAAGACGTTCTGGGCAACATCCATGTTGCCGCAGAGCGCGAAGTCCTGGTAGATCATCTCGATCCCGGCGTCGCGGCTCTCGTGCGGATTCCTGAAATTCGTCGGCTTGCCGTCAACCGTGACCGAGCCGGTGTCGCGGTGATAGGCCCCGGTCAGGATCTTCATCAACGTCGACTTGCCCGCCGAGTTGTCCCCGACCAGACCGAGGACTTCGCCCGGATAGAGGGTGAGATCGACATCGATGAGCGCCCGCACGGCGCCGAAAGACTTGTTGATCTCTTCCATGCGGATGATCGGCGTCTGTCCGGTGGCGGTCTCAGGCATGGACGGCTTCCTTCTTGTCCTTTCTGGCGGCTCGCAGGTGCATCCGCAGCACGCCAAAAATGTTGGCCTGTCGGACCCAGATATCGACGAGCACGGCAATAATCAGGATGACGCCGAGAAACACGTTGACCCAATGCTGGGGCATCGGAGAATCCCTCGACATTGAGCTGCAGCAGGGCACGAATGAGCGTGATGACCGCGGCGCCGGCCAGGGATCCGATGATCGTACCGTAGCCCCCGAAAATGGAACCGCCGCCGATGATCACGGCTGCGATACCGTCGAGTTCCCTGAACTGGCCAGCGATCGGGTTGAAGCTGCGGAAGTAGGCGATATTGATCAGACCCGCCATGGAAGCGCAGAGAGCGCAAAAGAGGAAGGCGACGAACCGTACCCGCCGTGTGTTGATGCCGGCGTAATCCGCGGCCCGGCGATTTCCACCGGTGGCGTAGAGTCTCTGGCCGTAAGGCATGAAGCCGATGACCGTTCCGGCGATCACCGCAACAATAATCATCCACGCCGTTTGGACGCTGACGACGTCGGCAAGCGCGCCGAGAAACCCGCCGGGAAGTGGCAGATCATAGAATTCAAGGATATCGGCGATCTTCCGTCCGAGGACATTATAGTGCTCGGTCCAGCCGGTGAGCTGCTGCCCCGCAGTAACCCACGAGGCGATGCCGCGGGCCATGTAGAACATGCCGAGCGTGGCGATGAAGGCCGGCAGGCCGAACGCCACGGTGAGCAGCCCGTTGATCGTCCCCGCCAGAAGGCCGACACACATGCCGATAACGATTGCCGTGCCGGGATCAAGGCCGAGCACCTTCAGCGCATAGGCCGTGACGCTGCCGGCCAGGGCCAGAACCGCTCCGACCGAAAGATCGATGTCGCCGGCAGCGATAACGTAGGTCAGGCCAATCGCGATGAGCGCGACCTCGGTATAGTTGAGCAGCAGCGCGAATGTGTTGGGCAGGTGCCACCAATAGTCGGGTCTGAGCGCGAGGCCGGTGATCCACAGAAGTGTCGCCAGCGTAATCGCCAACGCATCACGCCTGGCGAAAAATTTGCCGATGCCCCGCGCATCATAGGCCATGTCGGACGCCATCGCGCCCTTGGTTTGCACCCCCTCGATCGCGACGCCTCCGGCGTCGGGCGCGGGAGGTGGTGGCAATCCTCTCAGTCTTGCCCATAGTCGCGCCGGCACGCGCCGGCGGATAATGTAGGGTTCGATCAGAACCGCGATGATCAGCAGGATTCCGATGAATGCCGGAACCGCACCTGCCGGCAGCGTGAAGACCGCCTGCACTTTGACCTCGGCACCGTTTATCTCGACAGTCCGGGTGATCGGCCATCCCTCGCGCAGGACCTTGTTGATCAGGAACACCAGCAAGGCGCCGAGATAAGAGCCGATGACCCGGCCTCGGCCGCCGAGGATCGAGGCGCCGCCGATAATGACCGCGGCGATGACGATGAGTTCGGCCATAAGCCCGGTCTGGGGCGAGGTGCCCTTGTCCTGGGCAACAGCCATGAGTCCGGCGATCGTCGCACACCAGGACGAGAGGAGATAAGCCCGGATCCGGACCCAGCGCGTTGGTATTCCGGCGTAGATCGCCGCCTGTTCGTTGCCCCCGGTTGCGAACGTCTCGTAGCCCCATCGCGTCTTGGCGAGAACGACCGCGCCGACGGCGACCACGGCGAAAGCGATCAGGACCTGGTTGTTGAACCCGAACGCATTGGTTTCGCCGAGATCAAAGAACCAGGCGTAGTCCCGCGCCTTGATGGGGTAGAGGATCGACTGCCCGCCGGTCAGTCCTAGAACGAAGCCACGACCGATGAAGAGCATCGTGAGCGTTGCGATGAAAGCCGGTACGCGGAGGAAGGTGACCAGAGTCCCATTGATCAACCCGATCACCGTGCCTAATGCGAAGCAGGCGATGATCGCCGGTACGACCCCCATGTCGTAGTGGGCCGTATTGAAAACATAGGCGAAAACGACGCCCACAAGTCCGAACGTAGAGCCGACCGAGAGATCCAGATCCTTGTTGGCGATGACGAAGGTCATGCCAACCGCCATGACCCCGTAGCGAGCGCTGTCTCGCAGCAAGGCTTGGAGCGCGTCGGCGGAGCCGAAGAATCTCGGGTTCAGGATGGCGCCGACGATGTAGAGCAGCACCATCATCACAGCGAGGCCGGCTTCCCAGCCGCCGACGAACTGCATCGGTCGGCGACCGAGGGGTGAGGCTGCTGTCGTCATCGCGGCGATTCTCTGGACCAATCCGAAAATGCGGGTCGCGAGAGAGCATAGCTCCCTCGCGACCTACCGAGGCTCAGGCCGTGAAAGCCTAGTTTTCGAAGCGTTTGCCGACGTCGGCAACATTGTCCTTGGTCACGAGCTGGGCGCGCGTGTCCAGGTTGGCCGCCGAGATACCGCGGTCGATCTGCAGATAGAGCTGCATGACCGGCCAGAAGCCCTGCAGGAACGGCTGCTGACCCAGCGCGCCAGTCAGGTTGCCAGCCTTGAGGGCTTCCTGCTGTGCCGGACCGAGGTCGAAGCCATAGGCGCAGATCTTGCCGGTCATGCCGGTCTGGGCGACCGCCTGGGCGAGCGCTGGCGTGAACACGTTGTTACCGGCGAACGCGCCGACCACGTCGCCGCGCGACTCGAACAGCGACACGATCGCGTTGACCGGGTCGTTCGGGTCGGCGTCGACGCCAACACCCTCAGGCCCCGCGTCGACGGTGAACGCATCGAGCATGCCCGCCTTCTGGAGGCCTGCGACGATGGCGTTGTACGCTGAGCTCACGCGGTTGTTGACTTCGATGTTGCCCATCGCCGTCGAGTTCGGAAGCACGATCGAGCCGCCTTCGACTCCGTTGTCGATAAGGCATTGGACAAGCGCGTCGCCGGCGATGGCCGCCGCCGATGCATCCTGGCCGGTGTGGCTGATGGCGTTGCGGTGCAGGATTCCGGGATCGAACGAGTTGGTCGTCGCGATCGGGATGCCCTTGGCCTCCGCCGCCTTGACGATGTCGTCGTACGCGCCGGCCTGCGGCGTCGTCATGATCAGGCCATCAAGGTTCGGATCCTGCAGGATCTGATTGGTGATCTCGATGGCGCGCGCGGGATCATCGACAGGCGACTCCGATCCGAGCAGCAGGATCTTCGCGCCGATCAAATTGGCGGCCGTGAGTGCTCCCGCATAGACCGGATCGAAAAAGCCGTTGCCGGCCGTGTGCGTGACGATGGCGAAAGTGAGCACACCGTCATTCGAATGGAAGTCCTTCGTGCCGGGCGCTTCCTTTGCCGCGTCCTCGAAGCTGTATCCGCCGACGGCGCCGCCGACCGAGCCGGACTGCGCATATGCGCCACCCGCGGCAAGGGCGGTCACCGCAGCACCCACGGCAAGCGAGGTAAGAAGATTCTTCATTGGTTCCTCCCTGTGTTTCGCGTCTTGTGCGCTTTCATCACACCTTTGTGCGATCCGGGGAGAATACGCCGATCGTATCGATTGTTACAATAGATATTAGCAATTTATCACTGATTATGACGTGCGCCCCCGCTCCTCATGTTGTTCGCATCTCCGGATGCTGCACTTACGAACCTCGGCTGGATCTTGGAATGTCGCGAGGATTCCCTTTTTGCAGGCGACTGAAACATCTTATGAATGCACATCGATGAGGTGCGTGCCCAGCTAAGACGCTGGCGTTCCTGAACACATGGGTGCACGGTCCGAGGGTGCCATCGAGGGAGAAACCCGTGCTCGACTTCAAGCCGCTCAATGACATTCGCTGCGAACTCGGCGAGGGCCCGGTCTATGACGAGCGCCGCAATGCGCTCTGGTATTGCGACATCGTCCAGAAGGCCATCCACTGCTGCGACCTTGCGAGCGGCGACACGCGAAGCTGGACGCTTCCGAGCGAGGTCGGATCGCTGGGCCTGGCGGATTCGGGCAAGCTCGTCGTGGCCTTGCGGGACGAAGTCGGCATGTTCGACCCTGAGAACGGCGCCTTCGAACGGATCGCCTCGATCGAGGCGGACCGGCCGGACACCCGGCTGAACGATGGCAAGGTCGGCCCCGACGGCGCTTTCTGGGTGGGGACCATGGACGACGGTGCGGGGCCGGAGAAGCGGCCCATCGCATCGCTCTATCGGGTCGACGCCGCCGGCTATGTCGAGCGCAAGATCGAGGGTCTCAAGATCTCGAACGGCCTCGCCTTTTCGCCGGACGGCAAGACGATGTTCCATTCGGATTCCCGAGGTCCCTGGGTCGACTGCTGGGATTTCGATCCCGATACCGGGGCGATCTCCGGCCGGCGCCGCTTCGCCGATCTCGATGACACCATCGGCCGTCCGGACGGCGGCGCGACCGACGCCGAAGGCTGTTACTGGAGCGCCGGCGTATCGGCCGGCAAGCTCAACCGGTTTTCCAAGGACGGCGAATTGCTCCTGTCCCAGGACCTGCCGGTTGCCGCGCCGACGATGCCATGTTTCGGCGGGGAGGGGCTGGACCGGCTGTTCGTCACCAGCCTCCGCGTCGGCCGGGACCCGGCGAAGCTCGAAGCGATGCCGCTGACCGGAACGGTGATCGTCGCCGACAGTCCGGTCATCGGTTCGCCGGTCAGCCGGTTCCGCGACGCCTGAGAGTTGCGAGGTTAGCGCGGGCCGATGCCACTTTCAGTTCTTGCTTTCGGCGCTGGCCGCTGTAATTTCAGGCGCATACGAGGATCGGCGGTGGAAGGGAAAGGTAGCGGCATGCGGCTGGCAGCGGGTAATTCCTGGACGCGTCTGGTTCGAAGCCTCGTGGTGGCCGGCGTCGCGCTCGGCTCGATGATGCTCATATCCTCGGCCGCATCGGCCGGGATACTCGTTTCCATCGACAAGAGCGCCCAGCGCATGGTGGTGTCGGTGGATGGCGTCCAGAAATACGTCTGGCCGGTTTCGACCGGTGCGAAGGGTTACGCCACGCCGAGCGGCTCCTACCAGCCATTTCGGATGGAGGAGGATCACTTCTCCGAAGAATTCGACGATGCGCCGATGCCGCATTCGATCTTCTTCACCCAGCAGGGCCATGCGATCCATGGCAGCCTGGCGACGCGTAACCTCGGGCGACCGGTGTCGCATGGCTGCGTGCGCCTCTCGCCGGCGAACGCCGCCACCCTCTACAAGCTGGTCGAGAAACGCGGGATCTATTCCACGCGAATCGTGATCCAGGACCGCGGATCGGCTCAGGTTGCCGCGACGACGCCGGGAAGCAAGAAGAAGAAGACCAAGATGTCGCCGCTCTGGCGGCTCTACGAGTAGCGCCGATCTCCTTTCGCATTCGAACAATCGGAGTCTGTGACGGGAGCCGAAGGGGCGGGGACTCGCTACGCGCCTTTGGCTTCAGTTTGCATCGTAACAATGCCATGTCCGGCGACGTCAACCATGCGACGTCCCGCCTGTCACGAAGGCCACGATTCTTTCACGCAGATCCCCATCCCGATGAAGGCTCGCTGAAGCTGGTCAAACGCGGCTCCCCGCCGTTGCGAGAGCAGCGCGGCCGGCAAATCGCGCCGGGGCTCAGATCACCAGGAAGTCGGTGTGGTCGATGTCGATCTTGCCGGACTGGAGCTTGGCGAATTTCTGGTCGTCGAAGCTCAGCCAGCCATGCGCGTTGTAGTCGATGTGCGTGCCAAACTGCTGCGCCGTCATCTCGCCATCCGTCAGCCCGTCGAACTTCGACGCCTTGAGGATCATCAGGTCCTTGCCGTCGACGAAATCCTTGATCCTGTCGGCGTGGAGGCCACCTGGTTTCTGATCGAAGATGAAATGGTCGCCGCCGGGGCCGCCCGAGAGCTTGTCGTTGCCCTTGCCGCCGGCGAGGGTATCCCGGCCGTGGCCTCCGTGGAGCTTGTCGTTGCCCTTGCCACCTTGCAGGATGTCGTGGCCGCGGCCGCCGTGGAGCCTTTCGTTGCCCCTGCCACCTTCCAGGATGTCGTGGCCGCCGCCGGCGAAGACTTCGTGGTTGCCCTTCCTGAGCGAGATCACGTCGTCGAGGCCGGCGCCGGCATCGTGGAACTTCTGAACCAGATCGACGTCGGGGCCGACCTGCTGACCGTCGGCGTCGAACAAGCGCAGTATCTCGACCTGCGACAACGGCACATCCATTTGCTTGATCGTGACCGAGCCTTGGGCTCCGCCCACAAGCCCGATGGTGAAATCGTGTTTGCCGCCGGAGAGCCAGTACGAAATATCGTCGGGATTGATATTGCGAAGAAGGCTGGAATGAATTTCGAGAACGTCGAGACCGCCGAGTTCCTGTTCATCGATCGTGTCTGTGCCATCCCCGGCGACGAAGACGTAGGTATCGTTGTCGGAGCCGCCGCGAAGCAGGTCACGGCCTGTTCCGCCGGCCAGAGCGTCGTCGCCTGGGCCGCCCTGCAACACATCCTGTCCGGCCCCGCCGTCGAGAAGATCCCGCTTCGTCCCTCCCGAGAGGACGTCGGCGCCGGCAAGACCCAGCAGGAAGAACGAACTGTCGAGCCCGCTCCTGTCGATGGTGTCGTTGTAGGTGATGGCCGGGAGACTTGTGCCGGGCGGAGGATCGCCGCGCGGGCCGACGCCCATGACGATGGCATAGTCGGTATCGGCCAACCGATAGAGCGCCGAGCTGGTCAGATGGAAAAGGTTCAGCTGGTAGAGGCCCTTGAAGTGTTCGTTGAAATTCGTTGGCGGAGGGGAGCCGTCATCAAAGTCGAAAAGGGTGATCGGCATGGCGGTGCCGATGCTCTGGTAGCCTCTCACCACATGACCTAGCCACGGGACGGGATCGCCCGCGTGCATGACGTTCGTGACGCGGTCGTCATGCGGAGCGACGCCGCCTTTGAATACGAAACCCGGAGACCCGACGGTGACGGAGGCAAACGACACCGAGGACGTGTCCGCATGGTTGTACATGTACTCCTCGGCGGCGCCGGCGCCGAGACTGTCGCCCGTCACATAGACTTTCGTGATGTTGGGATGCTGCGAAAGATAATAGTCAATCGACTTCAGCAGCGGCGTGAACTGGGCGTAGTAGAAATTTATGTAGAAGACATCCTCCAGCCAGTCGGCGGGGGATTTTACATCGGTGCCTTTGAACGCAAGGATCAGGGCGTCGGCGGAGTCATTGATGGCGACGATGGCCTGGGCGTTGGCGAATTTGAAGAAGTTGTTGTTTCCGTAAAAGAGATATGTGGGGATCAGGGGTGCGTCGAGATCGTGCCCGTGAAGGGCTGTCCAGCTCGGCCAGCTCGCATGCTGGCCGTTCGGCGCCTCGACGGACGGCGTGATCGTGACCGGTACGTCCGAGCTGTAGGCCAGCACCGAGAAATACATCAGGGTATTCAGGGTGGCCTGGTCGGGTAGCAGCATCGCTGTCCTCCGTTTCCTTGCTCGACATCCACCGGATGACAGCCTTCGTCGCGCTCATGTTGTGCGGCTATGGGCGGGCCTCGCTACAGCCCGGTAGTGAGCGCGACATGACGGAAGAGGCGGTCCAGCCTGGCGACTCAGCCGTCCCCAGATTGCTCGAAGGCCGTTTCGTTTGGGCTTGCGGGCCGACGCTGTCCCGCAGGAACCAGTCTTGACAGCAATACGCACGCGCGGAAAGCGGTATTGCCGCAGATCCTGAGTTTGACCGTTTCTTGGATAACATTCCATTCGGACCGCATGGCCTCGGCTGGAACTCGGTCGACGTGCGGGACGGCGTTCACCTCTGCTCGAGGCTGTAGTTCGCGGAATCGTATTGCTCGGACGCGTTAGCGCCGCCCGAAAGCGTGTTTCCGAACGAAGCAGACGTGTAGATCCCCGGTGTCCCGAGAAACTGTTTGACCCCATCGAAGGTGATGAATTCCGCTACGCACGTGTTGTCGGAGCAGACCGAGATGTCGTTATCGAGACCGCTGAGCGTCAGGACAGGTTCGTTCAGATCGGTTTCGTCGACCATATCCGCAAGGCTCGTGACGAAGGGCAGGGCGGGGCCGGCCACGCCGTCAAGAAGCGCGTTTTTGACGGTGCGGACGATCACGGTGTCGCCATCGTCCTGCAATTCGCCCGTGATGTCCGCTTCGAGCACGCTGCCGAATGTGAAGTTGTAGGTGAGCTTGAAATTTTCGGCGGCCACCGGTCCGGCGGCGAATGTCGCTGCGGCGAAGATGGCCGCAATTCCATGGGGCGTCTTTCTCGTCATCCGACAGTCCCCGAGTGGCGCAACGATCTGCGGATTGCCCATCAGGCAGGTTCGCGACCTGACTGGGATTCTTGGCGGATGGGGTGGGATTCGAACCCACGAGACGGTTGCCCGCCTGGCGGTTTTCAAGACCGCTGCCTTCGACCACTCGGCCACCCATCCAATTCAATCATTTCGGCGTCCCGCTGCCGCGGCTTTGCCGTCATCCCTTTTGGAACAGGTGGGCTCAGACGCGCAAGCTAATATCAGGCTTAGCGTGGCAAAGGCGCCGGCCGATTGTCACGATGCCTGCGCGAATCGAGGCCGTGGCGTGGGAATGCCCGAACTCGTGGCGCGTGACTTCAGGCGGGCCGGTTGCTTTTGCAAATCGGCCCAGGCCGTCGAACCGGAAACGACTACCAAGCGCCCCGTGGCAAAGCGAAGCCGATACATGATTGAAACGAGGTGAATTTAGCTCTGTTTAACCTATCTTTTTAATCTCGATTTTATTGATTCTGGGCAGACTTCGACGTGCAAAGAGTGTGGGACTGCCTACACCAAATCAGGGAAGGGGAAGACATGCTGGATACGGACCCCATTCGCCTAATGGAAGACCTCGTGCAAGCCTCGCCAAACGAAGAGGGAATGCTGGAACTGGGGCTTTTCCACTGGACGAAAGGTAATCTCGTCGAAGCACACAAGTGGCTGTCGTTGGCCTCTGATCGCAATAATCCATACGCGAGAATTCACGAGAAAGAACTCGCTCGCGAAATGACCGTTGACCAGGTCAACGAAGCGCGGCGCCAGGCATCGCCTTATCGCGAAGCCAAATTCTGCATCAATTCAATGGCTTTCAAGCGGACCAGCAGTGCGCCGGTTGATGTTCCTGCCGCGGCCAATGCGCCGTCCGACGACTGGGCGCCGGCTGCCGATTGGAATGAACCGGACATGGTGGTTGGTGCAGACATGGTGGTCGGCTCGGTCGTTGACGACGGGTGGACCATGGACGGGTGGTCCAGGGAAGACTTCAGGTAGAAATCACAGAACTGAGATCGAGAATTGGTCCGGCGTAACTCGTTGCGGGACATGCAGCGGGTTGGACGCCGGGCCTCGCGACCGGTTCATCACATAGCGTTGATGGCGTCATGCGAAAGGGCGGATCGGCACCAAAGCGGTCGAACCCGGTAGGTCCGGCCGCGCCTGGTCGACGCGCCCCGGTTGACGCCTCCAGTAGCGGCATCGTTCGGCCGGTTCTGCCGGCCTTTTCCGGAATCATCGCCCGGGGCGAATGGTCACGCGAGCCGTCGGGCCGTTTATGGTTGATTCATTCCCCCACCTGTTTAATAAGATTTGGCTGTGTGGGCGGGACCAAGGGGCGTGGCGATTTTATCGACTCTGAGCAAAACAGCCAGTTTGCGGCTGGTCGGCGTATTTCGACGTCCCGAAACAGCGTGTTCGGGGCCGATTGGATGCTGAAAAGCCGCCGACTTCCATTCGGCGAAAGGTCACGAGTGCTTTGCCGGGGGGCGCTGATTGCCGCCGGAGTCGGACTTCTGGCGTCCTGTGCCGCCTCGCCGTCGGGGCCGGCGACAAAGTTCAGTGAATCGGCCTACGGCGTCAAAGCCAGCCCCAGGGTCGTCGCCGCCGGCAAGCCGGTACCCAAGGGCGGCGGTCAGGCGATGGTCGGCAAGCCCTATCGCGTCGCCGGCAAGACCTATGTTCCCCGCGACAATCCCAATTATTCGGCGACTGGCCTCGCGTCCTGGTACGGACCGAATTTCCATGGTCGAAAGACTGCCAATGGCGAAGTCTTCGACATGCACGACCTCACGGCTGCCCATCCGACCCTGCCGCTGCCGAGCTATGTCCGGGTGACCAATCTCTCCAACGGTCGGTCGGTCGTGGTGCGGGTCAACGATCGTGGGCCGTTTTCGCGTAACCGGATTATCGATGTTTCCTCGACGGCCGCGTCCATGCTCGATTTCAAGCGGGCAGGGGTGGCCAAGGTCAAGGTCGACTACGTTGGCCCGGCCCGGATGGACGGCCATGATCGCGCAATGCTGATGGCGACCTACCAGGGACCCGGAGCCGCGCCGCAGAGCAGGAGCTTGTTCGCGTCGCGCAAGCCCGCCCCGGCAGCCAAGCCGATCGTCGTTGCGGCGAGCCAGCGGAGCGAGCCTCTCGCGCTCGCGCCGACTCAGGAGATCTCGACCGGCTTTGACGATCAGATCGGACCGTTGATCCTGCGCTCCGGATTCGTCTCGTCCTATGCCGAAACCAGTCGGTTCACGCCGGCCCATGCCGCCGCGGCCGAACTCGCGGCGGGCGAGACACCGGCCCGATTGGCGAGCTTTTCGAAGGTTGATCCGCCGAAAACGACTGCGACCGGCGCCACCATTCAACTCGGCGTCTTCCTGGAAGCGGCGAATGCCGCGCGGGTCGGCAGTGACTTCGCCCGGTTCGGCAAGGTCGTGACGACCGAGCAGGAGCGGGACGGGCGAACCCTTCGCATCGTCAAGGTGGTGATCGGCGACTCGGCAATCGCGCCGGAAGCTGTGATCAAAGCCGCCGCGGCGGTCGGCCTTTCTGGCGCTTTCGTCGTTTCACGCTAAGATAATCCGGAAGCCCCTTTCGGGTAGCCGCGGCTTCTTCGAGGCCGCTTTTCCCGTTCGCCTGAGGAAAGCGTGGATGGCCCTGCTCGTTCATGGCGCAATCATCTCGGATCGGTTTCGGGCTGCCACCCTCCGGGTGGCGGTGCTGTTCGCCTGCGTGACTGCCCTGGCCTCGCCCTTGGCCGCCCAGCAGTTCGAGACCCGGGCGAAGGAAGCCTTCCTCATCGACTATGATACCGGGACGGTTCTCTTCGAGAAGAATGCCGATACCCGCTTTCCGCCGGCCAGCATGGCCAAACTGATGACCATGGCGGTGGTCTTCAAGGCGATCGAGGAGGGGCGGCTCAGTCGCGACCAGGAATTCCAGGTCTCCGAGAATGCCTGGCGGACCGGCGGAGCCGTCGCCGGCGGATCGACGATGTTCGCCGAGCTCGGCTCCTCGATCCGGGTCGAGGACCTGATCCGCGGCGCGATCATCCAGTCGGGCAACGATTCCTGCATCATCCTCGCCGAGGGGATGGCCGGGACCGAAGACGCCTTCACCGACCTGATGAACCAGGAGGCCGAACGGCTGGGAATGACGAATTCCCA
Organism: uncultured Alphaproteobacteria bacterium; assembly: GCA_963812275.1. Taxonomy (GTDB): domain Bacteria; phylum Pseudomonadota; class Alphaproteobacteria; order Rhizobiales; family Kaistiaceae; genus Bauldia. The sequence continues at coordinate 217,643 of CAWEUQ010000027.1, forward strand.
TTTCGCCAATTCCACCGGGCTCCCCAATCCCGATCACTACGTTTCGGCCCGCGACCTTGCGACGCTCGCGACCCACCTGATCCGCGACTATCCCGATTTCTACACGATCTTCGGCGAGGAAGCCTTCAAATGGAACAAGATCTTCCAGCGGAACCGCAATCCGCTGCTGAAGCTGAATATCGGGGCTGACGGACTGAAGACCGGGTTCACCGACCTGTCTGGCTATGGCATCACCGCCTCAGCCGTCCGCGACGGCCAGCGGCTCGTCGCCGTCGTCGCCGGCCTCGAAAGCGCCAAGGAGCGCGAGGAAGAGGCGCGCAAACTGCTCGATTGGGGGTATCGGGCGTTCGAGCCGGTGAAGCTGTTCGGGGATCGCGAAGTCATCGCCCAGGCGCGGGTCTTCGGCGGCGCGTCCCGCACCGTCGGCGTCGTCAGTCACGGTCCGGTCAATCTCCTTCTGCCGGTCGGTCTGACCGATCTCATCAAGGCCGAGGTCATCTACAAGGGGCCAATCCCGGCGCCTGTGGCGGCGGACCAGGAGGTCGGAGTGGTGAGTTTCACCACCGCCGAGGGCCTCAGCAAGCAACAGCCCGTCTATACCGCGGAAGCCGTCGGAATCGGTTCGATGCCCCAGCGTGCGCTTGATGGTCTCGAGGAACTCCTTCTTGGCTGGTGGTGACGGGGCGCTTCAGTGTTTGCCTGTGCCGGGTCTGATTGTCGCCGGGATCGTTGCCGCATTGTCCCTTCAATCGGGATGGAAAATCATTGACGGCGCGCGACGCGAACTTGCCGATGCGTCTGGACGTTCGAAACGGAGGCGCCACCCGGGATGGCCGGTAAATTCATAACCTTCGAGGGCGGCGACGGGGCCGGGAAGTCGACCCAGATCCGGCTCCTGGCGGCCCGGCTGGTCGGGCGCGGACTCCACGTCGTCGAGACCCGCGAACCGGGAGGAACACCGACAGCCGAGGCGATCCGCAAGGTTCTCCTTTCCGGCGCCGTCAAGGCGCTCGGTCCCGAGGCCGAGACGCTTCTCTTCGCCGCGGCGCGCGCCGACCATGTCGATCGTCTGATCCGGCCGGCCCTGGCGGCGGGCGACTGGGTGCTCTGCGATCGGTTCTTCGATTCGACCCGCGTCTATCAGGGCGCGATCGGCGGCGTTGACGCCGGTGAGCTCGACACGCTCGAACGGGTTGCCGTCGGCCGCAGCCGGCCCGATCTGACGCTCGTTCTCGACCTGCCGGCCGAGGTCGCCCTTCGCCGGGTGACGGCGCGTCTCGCCGAATCCGGAGCGGCGCCGGACCGTTTTGAAAGCGAGGAGATCGAGCTGCAGGAGCGCCGCCGGAGGGCGTTTCTCGACATTGCCGCGGCGAATCCCGGGCGCTGCGTCGTCATCGACGCAAACCGCGACGAAGCGACCGTCGGCGAAGACATCTGGCGCGCCGTGGAAAGCCGGCTGCTGAAGCAGGCGGCCTGACGATGGCCGCAAAGGATACAAGCGAGATTCCCCGCCTCGACGCGCTCGACGGCTGGCCGATGCCGGACAGCCAGCCGGCATGGTTCGGCGACGCCGCCGCCGAGACCGCGCTCCTCGATGCCTATCGCGGCGGCCGGATGCACCACGCCTGGCTGGTCGGCGGACCGAAGGGCATCGGCAAGGCGACGCTCGCCTACCGCTTCGCCCGGTTCGCTTTCGCCCATCCCGATCCTCGGGCCGATGCGGTCGCCGCGGCGACCAGCCTCGCGGTCGCGCCCGACGATCCGGCCTTCCGCCGGGTGGCCGGGCGAGGGCACCCCAACCTCCTCACCCTCGAACGCCCCTATAAGGAAGATCGCAAGCGCTTTCTGACCGAGTTGAGTGTCGACGAAATCCGACGGACGGTGTCCTTCTTCGGCTCGACCAGCGGCGAGGCGGGTTGGCGGATCGCGATCGTCGATCCGGCCGACGAGATGAATGCGAGCGCCGCCAACGCGCTCCTCAAGGTGCTCGAGGAGCCCCCGGCAAAGTCGCTCTTCTTCGTCATCTCGCACTCGCCGGGGCGTCTGCTGCCGACGATCCGGTCCCGCTGCCGGCGGATCGATCTCGCGCCGCTGTCGGCCGACGCGATCGCGGCCGCGATCCGGGCGACCGAGCCCGGCGATTTCAGCGACGGCGATGTCGCACTCGCCGCGGCCCTCTCGGAGGGCAGCCTGCGGCGGGCGATCCTGCTCCTCCAGGACGGCGGCATCGCCGGCTATCGACGCTTTTCATCTTTTGCCGCGACGCTGCCCCACGCCGACATCGCCGCGATGCACGGCCTTGCCGACAGTGTCTCGAAACGCGGCGCGGACGACACCTATGACGGCTTTCTCGACGTCGTCAGGGGGTGGCTCGGGCGCCGGGTCCGGGGCGAGGGGGAGCCCGCCGGAGAAGCCGCGCCGTCCGGTGCCGCGGCCGCGGTCCCGCTTGCCAGATGGGCGGAGGTGTGGGAGAAGGTCAACGAAACTTCGGCGGAAGCCGAGGCGCTCAATCTCGACCGAAAGCAAGTCGTTCTGTCCATTCTCATGTCTTTCGCCAACGCCACCCGAATGTGATTTCGCCACGGCGGCCGCGATGCGGTCGACGAGCCCTTCCCCTGTTGAGGCATCTGGCGAGACGGCAATGAGCGATCAGAAATATTACATCACGACTGCGATATCCTATCCGAACGGCGCGCCGCATATCGGGCATGCCTACGAGGCGCTTGCCACCGATGCGCTGGCGCGGTTCATGCGCCTCGACGGCCGGGACGTCTTCTTCCTGACCGGCACCGACGAGCACGGCATCAAGATGAAGCAGACGGCGCTTCGCGACGGCCTGACGCCGCGCGAACTCGCCGACCGCAACACGCCGCTGTTCCAGAAGATGGTGCGCGAGCTGAACTGCTCGAACAACGATTTCATCCGCACCACCGATCCGCGCCACTACGCCGCCTCGAAGGAGATCTGGCGGCGGATGATGGCGAACGGCGACATCTACAAGGATGCCTATGCCGGCTGGTATTCGGTCCGCGACGAGGCCTATTACGCCGAATCCGAGACCGAGGTGAGGGCGGACGACATCCGCTACGGTCCGCAGGGGACACCGGTCGAATGGGTCGAGGAGGAGAGTTACTTCTTCCGCCTCTCCGCCTATCAGGAACCGCTGCTTGCCCATTACGCGGCGCATCCGGATTTCATCGGACCGGAGGAGCGGCGCAACGAGGTCGTCAGCTTCGTCAAGGGCGGCCTCCGCGACCTGTCGATCTCGCGCACCACCTTCGACTGGGGCATCCCGGTTCCCGACGATCCGGCGCATGTCATGTATGTCTGGGTCGACGCCCTGACCAACTACATCACCGGTGTCGGCTTTCCCGACAACGCGGAGACCTTTGCCCGCTACTGGCCCGCCGACCTCCACGTCATCGGCAAGGATATCGTCCGCTTCCACGCCGTCTACTGGCCGGCCTTCCTGATCTCGGCCGGGGTCGCTCCGCCGAAGCGCGTCTATGCCCACGGCTTCCTGTTCAACCGCGGTGAGAAGATGTCGAAGTCGGTCGGCAATGTCGTCGACCCCTTCGCCATGATCGACGCCTATGGCGTCGACGCGGTCCGCTATTTCTTCCTGCGCGAGGTTCCGTTCGGCCAGGACGGAAACTACAGCCACGACGCGATCGTCCAGCGCATCAACTCGGATCTCGCCAACGACCTCGGCAACCTCGCCCAGCGGTCATTGTCGATGATCGCCAAGAACTGCGACGGCGTCATGCCCGAACCCGGGGCCTTGGCGCCCGAGGATACGGCGCTGCTCGGCCAGGCCGATGCTTTGCTGGCTAAGTGTCGCGTCGCGATGGCCGAACAGCAGATCCATATCGCGTTGAATGTGACTGTGGGCGCTCGTCGCCGAGGCGAACCGCTACTTCGCGGCGTCGGAGCCGTGGGCGTTGCGGAAGACCGATATCGCCCGCATGGGAACCGTCCTCTATGTCACCGCCGAGGCGGTGCGTCAGGTGGCGATCCTCATCCAGCCGATCATGCCGGACTCGGCGGCGCGCCTGCTCGATCTCCTCGGCGTGCGCCGACGAGCGACGCAGCTTTGCCGAACTCGGGGAGGGCGGTCGCCTCCCCTCCGGCATGGCATTGCCCGCGCCGAGCGGTATCTTCCCGCGCTTCGTCGAACCCACGGACGATCCGTCCTAGGCCGGCTCTGATGATCGTCGACAGCCACTGTCATCTCGACTTTCCGGATTTCGATGCCGACCGCGACGCGCTGGTCGAGCGGGCGCGCGCGGCCGGTGTCGAGACGATGGTGACGATCTCGACCCGCGTCGCCAAATATCCGGCGCTGAAGGCGATCGTCGAGCGCTATGACGACGTCTATTGCTCGATCGGCACGCATCCGCATAACGCGGCGGAAGAGCCGGACGTCACCGCCGAAGATCTCATCGCCATATCCGCCGGGCCCAAGGTCGTGGCGATCGGCGAGGCGGGCCTCGACTACCATTATGACAACGCACCGCACGACGCGCAGCGCGCGTCCTTCCTCCGTCATATCGCGGCGGCGCGGGAGACCGGGTTGCCGCTGGTGATCCACGCCCGCGACGCCGACGACGACATGGCGGCGATCCTGACGGAAGAAACCGGGAAGGGCGCCTTCCCCGCCATTCTCCATTGTTTCTCGTCCGGCCGCGCCCTGGCGCTGACGGGCATCGCCCTCGGGCTTCACGTCTCGTTTTCGGGCATCCTGACGTTCAAACGGTCGGACGAATTGCGGGCGATCGCCGCCGAATTGCCGCTCGACCGGTTGCTGGTCGAGACGGACGCGCCCTATCTCGCTCCCGTGCCTCATCGCGGCCAGCGCAACGAACCGGCCTATGTCGTTGAAACCGCGAAGATTCTCGCGGAAACGCGGGGAATCGGCGCGGACGACCTCGCGGCGGCGACCAGCGACAATTTCTATCGTCTTTTCAACAAGATAAAGCGTCCGTGAGCTGATGACCCTGCGTTTCACGATCCTCGGCTGCGGCTCGTCGCCCGGCGTCCCGCGGATCGGCAACGACTGGGGCGCCTGCGACCCCACCGAGCCGCGAAACCGGCGCAGCCGCTGCACCTTGCTGATCGAGCGCTTCGGCGCCGGTCCGAAACCGACACGGATCCTCGTCGATACCGGTCCCGACATGCGCGACCCAGCTGCTCGCCGCCGGTGTCGACCATATCGACGCCGTTCTCTACACCCATGCCCATGCCGACCATCTCCACGGCATCGACGACCTGCGAGCCTTCTGGCTCGAGTCGAAGCGCGTCGTGCCGCTCTATGCCGACGACGAGACCGCCGAACGCATCGAGCACGGCTTTTCCTACTGCCTGAAGACGGCGCCCGGCAGCGCGTATCCGCCGATCGCCAGCCTCAGACGAATCCGGCCGTATCAGCCGCTGGAGATCGACGGCGCCGGCGGTCCGATCGCGGTCATGCCGTATCTCCAGATCCACGGCGGCGGCACGTCGATCGGCTATCGCGTCGGCCGCTTCGCATATTCCTGCGACGTCAGCGCCATTCCCGGACGAGACGGCCGCCATGCTGCACGGGCTCGACGCCTGGGTGCTCGGCGCGCTCCGCTACGAGCCGCATCCGAGTCATTTCAGCGTCGACGAGGCGCTGGACTGGATCGGGCGGCTCCAGCCGCGTCGCGCGATCCTGACCCACATGCACAACGATCTCGATTATGCGACGCTGAGAGAAGCGCTGCCGGCGCATGTCGAGCCAGGCTATGACGGGATGCAGCTCTCGCTGTGACCCGGAACCCGTAATACAAAAAGTTCCATAATATATCTTATGCGACTTTCATTGGCATCCGCGGTCTAGCGCATCGGAGACGTTGGGAATGGAGCCCTCACGGGATATCGGACGGCTGATCGAGATCATGGCGGCGCTGCGCGATCCGGAGACCGGCTGCCCCTGGGACAAGGAGCAGGACTTCGCCTCCATCGCCCCTTACACGGTCGAGGAAGCCCACGAAGTGGCCGAGGCGATCGCCCGTGGCGATCTGCTGGACCTCCGGGACGAGCTTGGCGATCTGCTGCTGCAGGTCGTCTATCACGCCCGCATGGCCGAGGAAGCCGGCGCCTTCGCATTCCCCGACGTCGTCGAGGCGATCACGACCAAGATGATCCGGCGGCATCCTCACGTCTTCGGCGACGAGGAAGCGCGCGCCGCCGGCCAGGCCAAGGGCGTTTGGGAGCGGATCAAGGCCGAGGAGAAGCGCCAGCGGCGGCGGGAGCGCGGCGAGGCGGCCGATGCGGCTGGCGGATTGCTGGAGGGCGTCGCGAAGGGCCTGCCGCCCCTCGCCCGCGCCGTCAGGCTCCAGGCCAAGGCGTCGACGGTCGGTTTCGACTGGAACGATCCGCGCGCCGTGCTGGCGAAGCTCCGCGAGGAGATCGACGAGATCGAAGCCGAGCTGGATGAGGCGCCGCAAGACGACGGTCGGGTCGCGGACGAGGTTGGTGACCTGCTGTTCGCCGTCGCCAATCTGGCGCGGCATCTTTCGGTGGACCCGGATCAGGCGACGGCGGCGGCCAATGCCAAATTCGTCAGGCGCTTCGCCGCGATCGAGGCCGCTTTGGCCGCCGAGGGCCGCGTGCCCGATGACGCGAGTCTCGACGAAATGGAAGCGCTTTGGCAGCGGGCAAAGCTGGCGGAACGGGCTTAGGCATTCGCCAGGGCGGCGTCAGGCTGCGGCGCCGGCCTCCTGCGGGTCTTCGCGGACGATGAGCCGCGCTTCCGGAAACGCCTTCCGGAACTGGTCGATCGAGCCGTCGCCGACCCTGATCCGGGCGATGACGGTTCCATCGGGGTTGTCCTGACGGTCGAGCACTTCCCCGAAATCGTACAGCCGGTGCAGCCGGGTCAGGCCGTCCGTCGACAGTTCGACACGATAGATCGGGCGGTCGACCGCGATGTGATCTTCGATCGCCGCGAGCAGCGCGGGGAGTCCCTCGCCTGTCAGCGCGGAGACGGATACCACCGTCGGACCGGCGGGCTTTCCGGTCTTGGTTGACGCCATCCGGGTGGGCGGCCTTTGCCCCGGTGGGATCAGGTCGATCTTGTTCCAGACCTCGATGACATGGTCCGGTGCGCTGACGTCGATGCCGAGTTCCGTCAGAACCGCCGCGACGTCCTTCGCCTGCTCCTCGGTATCGGGATCGGCGATGTCGCGGACGTGGAGGATGAGGTCCGCCTCGGCGACCTCCTCCAGCGTTCCCCGGAAGGCGGCGACCAGCGAGGTCGGCAGATCGGAGACGAAGCCGACCGTATCCGACAGCACGATCGTCGTCCCGTTCGGCATCTCGACGCGCCGAAGTGTCGGATCGAGCGTGGCGAAGAGACGGCTGTCGGCGAAGACGCCTGAATTCGTCAGGGCGTTGAAAAGCGTGGATTTTCCGGCGTTGGTGTAACCGACAAGGGCGGCCATCGCCTGCCCCGACCGCTTGCGCGTGCGCCGCTGCAGGCGCCGGCGTGTCGCCACCGAGGCCAGTTCGACCTTGATCCGTTCGATACGTTCCGAGAGGGCGCGCCGATCCGCCTCGATCTGGGTTTCGCCGGGACCGCCGAGAAAGCCGAAACCGCCGCGCTGGCGCTCGAGGTGGGTCCAGCTTCGGACCAGGCGGCTCTTCTGGTAGGTCAGATGCGCCAGCTCGACCTGAAGCCGCCCTTCCCGCGTCCTCGCCCGCTCGCCGAAGATCTCGAGGATCAGGCCGGTCCGGTCTATGACCTTGGCTTTCCACGCCTTTTCGAGGTTGCGCTGCTGCACCGGCGACAGCGGATGGTCGATGATGACCAGCCCGATCTCGTCCTCGGCGAGGCGCCCGGCAATTTCGTCGACCTTGCCCGATCCGAACAGCGTTCCCGGTCGATATGAGGCGAGCGGCACCGCCAGTCCCTCGACGACATCAAGGTCGATCGCCGCTGCGAGGCCGACAGCCTCCTCCACCCGCGCGGCGCTGTCCCGCCCGGGATGAGGTTCACTCTTCGCCGTCCGGACGATCGGCACGAGGACCAGCGCCCGTTCGGGCGGTCGCTGAAGGTCCGTTTCGTTCGTCGGTTCAGGCTGTTCCGTGATTTGGCTCAATCGGCCTCCTGTTTGCCCGCCCCTTCCTCCGGGGGCTCGAATAGTTGCAAGGGTGCACCGGGCATGATCGTTGATATGGCGTGCTTGTACACCAGTTGCGAGTGCCCATCTCGCCGGAGCAGCACGCAAAAGTTGTCAAACCAGGTCACGATGCCCTGGAGTTTCACCCCGTTGACCAGAAAGATGGTCAGGGGCGTCTTGTTCTTGCGAACATAATTGAGAAACGTGTCTTGCAGGTTTTGTGCCCGGTCCGCCATTTATCGGTCTCGTCTTTTTTTGGCCTGCTGGGAGGAGCGCCAGTCGCCGCCATCGGCCCACCACCAATGAACACTGGCAGTTTGACCGGTGTTGGCCCTTGCGTCACCTATGAATTTTCACTTCGTCAGCGATGCCCAGGGCGCCCCGTACCGGGCCTGTCGATGAAACATTGCACGCAATTTCGTCGCCACCGGTCCAGGCGCACCGTCCCCTATCGGTTGTCCGTCGAGCTTAACCACCGGCATGACGAGTGTCGATGATGCGGTGATGAAGGCCTCTTTCGCGGACAGGACGTCGGCCAGGGTGAAGGGGCGTTCCTCGACCGGAATCCCCTCGATCGCGGCCATCTCCAGCACGACGACGCGCGTGATCCCGCGCAGGATGCCTCGGTCCGCCGGCCGGGTGACCAGCACCCCTTCCGCCGTCAGGATCCAGGCGTTGGTCGACGAACCCTCGGTTACATAACCCTTTTCGTCGACAAACCAGGCTTCGAAGGCGCCCGCTTCCCGGGCCTTCTGCTTGGCAAGCACGTTGGGCAGCAGGCCGACGCTCTTGATATCGACCCGCTCCCAGCGATTGTCGGCTGTGGTGACAACGGCAATGCCCGCCCTCGCCCGCTTGATGCCCTCCTCCGGGTCGATCGACCGCGCGGTCACCACCAGTCCCGGCTGCACCGCCGGTGACGGGAAGGCGTGGTTGCGCGGGGCAACCCCGCGCGTCACCTGAAGATAGACGATGCCGTTGCGAACCCGGTTCCGGCGCACCACCTCACGAAGAATTGTGCCGAGGGCGGTCATGTTCCTCGGTTCGGCGATGCGAAGTTCCGACAGCGACCGCGAAAGCCGTTCCAGATGCCGGGCTTCGTCGACCAGCAAGCCATCCTTGATCTCACAGACTTCGTAAACGGCGTCGGCAAACTGGAAGCCGCGGTCCTCGATGTGAATCGCGGCATGGCGATGGGGCAGATAGCGACCGTTGACATAAGCAATTCTGGACACGTCAGGACCGCCAGTAAGAGATGTTAAGCGCGCCGAGCAGCACGAGGACCTCGATGCGGCCGAGAATCATCGTCGCGGTCATCACCATCTTGGCGAAGGTGCTGAAGTCGGCATAGGCGGGCCACGCGCCCTGCCCGGGCCAGCCGGTCGAATAGAGCGGGCCGATATTGGAAAAGGCCGCGACCGCGGCGGTCAGGGCGCCGTCGAAATTCGGCTCTGACGTTGCGATCAGCAGCGTCGCCGCGACGATGACGAAAATGGCCATGACGATGCTGCTCCAGATCGATTTCATCTGGGCAAGGTCGTAGAAGGCGCTGCCCAGCCGGGCAGTGCGAATGCTGTGCGGATAGACGAGACGCCTGAGTTCCTGGAGCGAGAGCGTCAGCATCCCTCCGATCCGGTAATATTTGATGCCGCCGGCGGTGGAGATGGCGCTGCCGCCGATGACGGCAAAGACCAGGACGATCGGCAGCGGCAACGCGGCCAGTCCCCCTGCATGGGCGTCGAAGCCGGTCGTGCTGACCAGCGAAGCCCCGCTTACGAATCCGTCGCGCAGCGAATCGAGCAGCGAGAATTCCGGGGACCCGGTGCGGTGCATCGCGAAAGCGATGGCGTAGAGCAGGCCGGCAAGCAGCGCCATCGCGATCGTCCCGTAGCTCTCGCGGTGTTTGGCGGCCAGTGACCAGCGCCCCTCGAGAAGCATCCGGTGCCATATGATGCTGGTCGCCCCGATCAGCATGAACACCGCGATGATGATGTCGGCGAATGTCGAGCGGTAGGCCGACAGGGTCCCGTTGATCGGCATGAAGCCACCGGTCGAGACCGTCGAGAGCGCCAGGCAGATTGCGTCGAATGGCGGCAGGTCGGTCGCCAGCAGGAATCCGGAACAGGCCACGGTGATCGTCAGATAGGCGATCGTGATCTGACGGAGCGTTCCGCCCAGCCGGTTGAAACGCCGGTCGGTGCTGGTGACGAGCGCGACCCGCGGAATGCCGCCGAGACCGCTCGGCGAAATCACGGCGACGATCGTCAGAAGCGTCATCAGGCCCCCGAGCCATTGCAGTTCTGCTCGAAAGAAGATGCCGCTGAAGCCGAGTGGCGCGATCGCCTTCAGCGCGCTCGCCCCCGTCGTCGTGTAGCCGGAAACCGCCTCGAAGAGCGCGGTGGCATAGTCGGTGTCGGCGATCCTCATCAGCGGGATCGCCGCGAGCAGCGGCGGGACGACCCAGATCGCCACGACCAGGACATAGCCAGCAACCCGATCGAGGGAGCGGGTGCGGCCGCGCAGCGCGAAATGCGCGGCGCCGGCGAGAAATCCGACCAGGCCGGCCACAACCAGGAAGACCGACGCGGAATGGCGTTCGCCGGTGGCGAAGCCAATCGCGGCCGGCACCAGCAGGGTCACCGCGAACCCCGCGAGGGCCTGGGCGAGAAGATGAAAGACGCCGATCATTCTTTTGCGGCGATCAGAAGAATTCGAGGCTCACCCGGAACATCTGCTCGACCTGCCGGACCCGTTCGGCCGTGGCGAAGATGATGACCCGGTCCTTCGCCGCGATCTGCGCCGCGCCGCTCGGTACGATGACCTTTCCGTCCCTGAAGATCGCGCCGATGCGGATGCCGTCCGGCAGGTCGAGATCGCGCAGGGCCTTGCCGACCAACGGTGACGTTTCCAGAGCCTCGGCTTCGATGACCTCGGCAAGGCCGTTTTCGATGGTGTGGACGCCGCGAATGCGGCCGCGCCGCACGTGCTGGAGGATCTTAGAGATGGTGACTGACCGCGGGCTGACCGTGGCGTCGATCCCGAGGGTCCCGGCAAAGGCCGGATACGACCGGTTGTTGATCAACGCCATGTTGCTGGCCGCGCCAAGACGTTTGGCCATGACGCAGGCGAGGATGTTGACCTCGTCGTCATTCGTCACGGCGACGAGCGTATCCGCATCCTGGACGTCGGCCTCCAGCAGGATGTCCTGGTCGAGCGCATCGCCGTGCAGCACCACGGTGCGTTTCAGGCGATCCGCAATACTGATCGCCCGTTCCCGCGATGCCTCGATGATCTTGACCCTTGCCCGCGACCCGCGCGCCTCCAGCGCTTCGGCGACGTAAAGTCCGATATTGCCGCCGCCGGCGATAACGACCCGATGGGCCTCCGGCTCTTCGTGACCGAAGATTCCGAGCGTGCGGCGAACCTGGTCGACCTTGCAGACGACGTAGACGCGGTCGCCGACCAGCATCGCGTCGGACGATCGCGGCACGAACAGCCTGCCCCCGCGCAAGACGCCGACGACAACCGCCTGGAGATCGGGAAAGAGTTCGGTGAGCTGCGACAGCGGTGTGTCGACGACCGGACAATTCTCGGCGAGGTCGATGCCGATGGTGACGACATGACCATCGGCGAAGCGTACCGCATCGACGGCGCCCGGCGCTTCCAGACGGCGGAGCACGAGTTCCCCGACCTCCACCTCCGGCGAGATGATGACGTCGATCGGCAGGTGGTTCGAGGAGAAGAGATCGGCCCAATGCGGCTGAAGATAACTCTGCGACCGGATCCGGGCGATCTTGGTCGGCACGTTGAACAGGGAATGCGCCACCTGGCAGGCGATCATGTTGACTTCGTCATAGAGCGTGACGGCGATGATCATGTCGGCCTGGTCGACGCCGGCCTGGGCCAGCACGTCGGGATGAGCGCCGTGGCCAATGAAACCACGGACATCGAGAGAATCCCGGATGGCCTGGATCAGTTCGTGCGACGTGTCGATGACCGACACGTCGTTTTCTTCCGCCGAAAGGCGTTCGGCGATGCCGAAGCCGACCTGTCCGGCCCCGCAAATCACAACCCGCATAGTGGCGACCCCCTGCCTTTCCCGCGGTGGCTAGCCGACACCAAGCGATTTGAGCTTGCGGTGCAAGGCCGATCTTTCCATGCCGACGAATTCGGCGGTCCGTGAGATGTTGCCTCCGAAGCGGTCGACCTGCGCCTTCAGATACTCGCGCTCGAAAATCTCCCGCGCATCGCGAAGAGGCAGCGACATCAGATGTTCTCCCCCGGCCCTGCCCGGCGTCGTCGGCAGCATCTCGCCGATCTCGGCCGGCAGCATCTCAGCCGTGATCGCCTCGGCCGCGTCACCGCGCGCCAGAATCAGCAGCCGTTCGACATTATTGCGCAACTGGCGGAGATTCCCCGGCCAATCATGGGCCTGGAGCACCGCCATCGCGTCGGCGCCGATCTGGCGCTCGGGAAGCCCCGTCGCGCGCGAGATGAGGGTGACGAAATGATTGACGAGGTCGGGAATGTCGTCGCGGCGTTCGGCAAGAGCGGGAACCCGCATCGGAACCACCGCCAGCCTGTGGAAGAGATCCTCGCGGAAATGCCCTTCCTGGGTTTCGCGCTCGAGATCGCGCGCCGTCGAGGAGACGATCCGGACATCGACATTGACCTTGGTCGAGCCGCCGACCCGCTGGAACGACTGATCGACAAGCACCCGCAGGATCTTGTTCTGGGTCTCGCGCGGCATGTCGCCGACTTCGTCGAGATAGAGCGTGCCGCCATGGGCCTCTTCGAGGGCGCCGACGCGGCGCCCGCCGCCGTTCAGGGCCTCGGTGCCGAACAACGCCTCTTCCATGTGGTCCGGTGTGATCGCCGCCGCATTGAGCACGACGAAGGGCCCGGAGGCGCGTCCCGACAGGCGGTGGATAGCCCGCGCGACGACTTCCTTGCCGGAACCGGAGGGCCCCGAGATCATGACGCGGCTATTGGCCGGCGCGACCTTTTCGATCAGCTGCCGCAGGTGGTTCATCGCCGCCGAATGGCCGATCAGGTCCGCCGCGTCGCCCGAGCGCTCGCGCAGCGTCTGGACTTCCTTGCGGAGTTGCGAGGCCTCGAGGGCGCGCTCGGCGATCAGCACGAGCCGGTCGGCCTTGAACGGCTTCTCGATATAGTCATAGGCGCCGCGCTTGATCGCGGAAACCGCGGTTTCGATGTTGCCGTGGCCGGAGATCATGACGATCGGCAGCTCGGCGTTGTCGCGCTTGACCTCGTCGAGCAGCGCGAGACCGTCCATCCGGCTGCCCTGCAGCCAGATGTCGAGAAACACCAGCGACGGCCGCCGCTTGGAAATCTCGGCAAGCGCGGCGTCGGCATCGGCGGCCGTGCGCGTCCCGTGCCCCTCGTCGGAGAGGATGCCGGAGACGATGTCCCGGATGTCCGCTTCGTCGTCGATGATGAGAATGTCTGAAGCCATGATCGTCCTGTTCCGCCCTACCCGGCCATCGGCGCTTCGGCGCCGGCTTCGACCGATTCCGTCGCTCTTGAAAGAACGCCGGGCAACCTGACCCGGACGAGAGCGCCGTGGCCGCCATTTTCGACTTCAGGGGAATCCATCAGTTCGATTCGCCCCCCATGCTCCGCGATGATCTTGGTGACGATGGCGAGGCCAAGCCCGGTCCCCTTTTCGCGTGTCGTCATGTAAGGCTCGAGCAGCCGGTGCCTGTTCTCCGCCGGCAATCCGATGCCGGTGTCAATCACGTCGACGACGATCCAATTATCCTCGATCCGGCCTGAAACGGTGATCTTCGCGTCAGCCTTTTCTTCAATCGGCAGGGCCGCGATCGCTTCGGTGCCGTTCTTGACGATGTTGGTGAAGGCCTGCGACATCAGCCGGGCGTCGAAATCCCCGAGCAGCGGAGCGTCCGGCAGGTCGACGCTGAAGGCGATCTCGGGATGCGCGACCTCGAGCAGGAATACCGCTTCGCGGATCGATTCCGACAGGTTCTTTCGCTCGATCGTCGGCTTCGGCATGCGGGCAAAGGACGAGAACTCGTCGACCATGCGGCCAATGTCACCGACCTGACGGATAATCGTGTCGGTGCATTGCTCGAAGATTTCGCGGTCTTCGACGACGACCTTGCCGAACTTGCGGCGTAGCCGCTCCGCCGAAAGCTGGATGGGGGTCAGCGGATTCTTGATCTCGTGGGCGATGCGCCGGGCGACATCGGCCCAGGCGGAGCTGCGCTGCGCCGAAACGAGGTCGGTAATGTCGTCGAGGGTGATGACATAGCCGTGGGCGCGTTCGCTCGAGCCCTCGGTGGTCACCCGGACATTGATCGTGCGCTCGCGGTTGGCGCTGGCGATTGAAATCTGGTCGCGTTGTTCGGGCCTGTCGCCCCGCAATGCCGCCGCGACGACCGGTCCGAGCTCCGGCATGATCTCGGTGATCGGGCGCCGTTCGATGGATCCCTTCTTGATGTTGAGCATCCGCAGCGCGGTCCGGTTGGCGATGGTGATCCGCCCGTCCCCGTCGATACCGATGACGCCGGCGGTCACGCCGGACAGGACCGCCTCGGTGAACCGCCGACGGCTGTCGATCTGCTCGTTCGCCGAGAGAAGCTCTTCGCGTTGGCCCCGCAGTTGCGCGGTCATGGTGTTGAAGGTCTCGCTCAGGGCGCCGAGATCGCCTTCCGATTTCTTCGACGGCACGCGGACCGCAAGATTGCCGGCGGAGACCTGTTTCGCCGCGTCGATCAGGCGGCGGATCGGTGCGACGAGGCGGTTGGCGAAGCTGATGCCAAGCCAGATCGCCGAAAGCAACACGACCAGCGCAACGCCGAGATAGAGGATTCCGAAGGCGAGCTGGATGCCGAATCGCGTCGCTTCCAGGGCCCGATACCGGTTGACGTCGTCTCCGGCCATGGCGACTTGATGCAGGACCTCCGGCGCGATCGGGCGGAGGGCATAAAGGTAGACGTCGTCATAGTCGGTCAGCTTGGCCACCCCGCCGACCATGTTGGTCGAGCCGGGTGTGATCAGCGCCGACTGCCTCGGCTCGGCCTCGGCCCGCGCGATCGCGGATGGCGGGGGTGGCGGAAATTGCGCCTGCGAGCCAATTTGCGCTTCCGCGACGACGCTTCCGTCGCCTTTGACCAGGAACGCGCCCGGAAGGCCGCGGGCCTGCGCATTGGCCGCGAGGAAGGTCTGGAACCGGTCCGGATCGTCGATCAGCAGGGATCGGGCTTTTTCGAGTTCGGCCTTGAGTCCGATGATGTCGCGGTCGAGCAGGTCGACCTGCTGGTCGATGAAGGCCTGGGCGATGGCCGCCGAATTGTCGACGATGGCGCGGGTACTGGTCGAGAACCAGTTATCGAGGCCGCGATCGAGCGTGACGCCGGCGACAACGGCGACGAGAATCGCCGGGGTGGCGGCGACGACGCTGAACAGCGCCACGATGCGGATATGGAGGCGCGCCGCGGCCCTCCGCCGGCGACGAGCCAGGACCAGCGCCGCAATTTCCCAGCCGATGATCAGGAACAGAAAGATCGCCAGGGCGCCGTTGACGATCAGAACCGTCACCACGACGTATTGCGTCGGCGCGATCGGCGTCAGCCCCATCAGGATGAAGAAGGTGCCGGCGGCCACAATCAGCGCGGTGACGACCCCGATAAATCCGGCGGCCCTGACGAGGCGCGAAATCTCGAACGTTCGGCGGCGCAGGGGGGAACTGAGGAGTGAAGGCGTCTCGGCCGTCATGGCACCCTTTTGGCGACCTGTGGCCGGCAGCCTGGAACGGCCGGCTCGGAAAATCGAACTACGGCAGCCTGGGACTAAATTGCAACAACATTGTGATTGAAAAACAACAGGGGAAAAAGTCGGTTTCGGCCTTAGCGGCCGCCCCGGATGATCTGGATGTCGAGATCGCGGATCTTTTTCCTGAGGGTGTTGCGGTTCACGCCGAGCAGTTCGGCCGCCTTGATCTGGTTGCCGCGGGTCGAGGCCAGGGCAACGCTGATCAGCGGATTCTCGACTTCCCGCAGAATCCGGTGATAGAGGCCCGGCGGCGGCAAGGCCTCGCCGAAGCTCTGGAAATAATTGGCCAGGTGCCGTTCGATCGAAACCGACAGGCTCTCGTCCTCGTCGCCGTCGCCGCCGGAGAGCGTCGCCGGCGGCTGGTCGAGTTCGGCCTCGATGATGTTGTCGGTGATGGTTTCCTGTGGATAGAGCGCCGCCAGCCTGCGAACCAGGTTCTCCAGTTCGCGGACATTGCCGGGCCAGCGATAGCGCTTGAGCCGCTCCATGGCGGAGACTTCGATCCGCTTGGTGGCGAGTCCCTCCTTTTCGACGATGGTGAAGAAGTGGCGGACGAGATCCGGCACATCCTCGCTCCTTTCGCGCAGCGGCGGCAGGCGAATCGGCACGACGTTCAGACGGAAGAACAGGTCCTCCCGGAACAGGCCCTGATTGATCAGGATCCGGAGATCCTTGTTGGTGGCCGCGATGATGCGCACGTCGGTCTTGATCGACGTGCGCCCGCCGACGGTGGTGTATTCGCCCTGTTGCAGCACCCGGAGCAGCCGGGTCTGCGCCTCCATCGGCATGTCGCCGATCTCGTCGAGGAACAGCGTGCCGCTCTCCGCCTGCTCGAAACGGCCGGAACTGCGGGCCTGGGCGCCGGTGAAGGCGCCCTTCTCGTGACCGAACAGTTCCGCCTCGATCAGGTCGCGGGGAATCGCGGCCATGTTGATCGCGACGAATGGGCCGGTGCGGCGCTTGCCATAATCGTGGAGGGCACGGGCGACGAGTTCCTTGCCGGTGCCGGATTCGCCGGCGATCATCACGGTCAGATCGGTCTGCATCAGGCGGGCAAGCACCCGGTAGATGTCCTGCATCGCCGGCGAGCGCCCGACGAGCGGAATATTATCTCCGGGGTCGTCCCCCTCGGGCTCGAGCCGCCGTGATTTCGGCTCGGCCAGCGCCCGCCCGACGATGGTCGTGAGTTCCTTCAGGTCGAACGGCTTGGGCAGGTATTCGTAGGCGCCGCGTTCGGATGCCCGGATGGCGGTCATGAAGGTGTTCTGGGCGCTCATCACCACCACCGGCAGATCCGGTCGGATCCGCTTGATCCGCGGCAGCAGGTCGAAGGCGTTTTCGTCCGGCATGACGACGTCGGTGATGACGAGATCGCCCTCCCCGGCGCTGATCCAGCGCCACAGGGTCGCGGCGTTCGACGTCAGCCGGACCGAGTAGCCGGCACGCGAAAGCGCCTGGTTGAGGACCGTGCGGATCGCTGCGTCGTCGTCGGCGACGAGAATGTTTCCAGGCGGCATCTTACTGTTCCTTGGCTGGTGTCGTCCGGCGCGGGAAAGCCGGCATCAACACCCGAAATACGGTCTTGCGAGGTTGCGATTCACATTCGATCACGCCGCCATGATCGCCGACGATCTTTGCCACAAGAGCGAGTCCGAGGCCCGACCCGTTCGCCTTCGAGGTCACGAAGGGATCGAACAGATGCGCGACCATGTCGGGGGGCACGCCCGCGCCGTTGTCGCGGACGCAGAATTCCAGCGGCAGGCTCACCTTGTCGCTGTTGCCGGCGACGGAAAGCCGGACACCGGGCCTGAATGCCGTCGAAAGGACGATTTCCCCGTCGGGTTGATTGCCGATCGCTTCCGCCGCGTTTTTCACCAGGTTCAGGAAGACCTGAACCAGTTGATCGTGGTTGGCATAGACCGGCGGCAATGACGGATCATAGTCATCGAGGATCTTGAGATTTCGCGCGAAGCCGGACTTGGCGACGCTGCGGACGCGGTCGAGGACGACGTGGATGTTGACCGGCTCCCGTTCAAGCGGCCGCTCGTCGGAGAACACCTCCATCCGGTCGACCAGCTTGACGATCCGGTCGGCTTCGTCGCGGATCAGGCGGGTCAGCGCGCGGTCGTCATTCTCGACCGAGGTCTCGAGGAGTTGTGCCGCGCCGCGAATGCCCGACAGGGGATTCTTGATCTCATGGGCAAGCATGGCGGCGAGACCGGTGACGGAACGGGCCGCGCCGCGGTGGGTCAGCTGGCGGTCGATCTTGTCGGTCATCGTCCGCTCCTGGAGGAGCAGGACGACGCTGCGGCTGCCCTCCGCCGCGGGCGACGCATAGATGTCGACCATCCGCTCGCCGCCGTTGCGCGGCGTGCCGATATCGACACGATATTCGTTGACGGCGGCGCCACGCTCGCGAACCTGTTCGATCAGTGAAAGCAACGGACTCCCGAATGGGATCAGATCCTCGAGCAGATGACGCTTGAGGACGCTGGCCGAGGATTGGAAGAAGGTTTCCGCCGCGATGTTGGCTTCGCCGATATGGTCGTCGGTCTCGACGAGAATCACCGGATGCGGCAGGGCGTTGAGCAATGCCCAGGCATTTGTCTCGCTCGCCGTCGCACGCGATTCGGCTGCGGTTTCGACGTTCACGCCGCCCTCCTTGCCGGTGTGTCGGCGAGACAGGCGCGCAGCATGGTCACGACCGCGCTCGACCGGGTCTCGGTCAGCATCGCGCGTTTCAGGCCGCTGGCCGGCCCGTCGTCAAGGTGATCCATGGTCCAGGCGAGGTGCTTGCGAGCCGCGCGGACACCGATGTGCTCGCCGTAATGCTCGATCATCGCCGCGTAATGCTCGGCCATGAGGTCGGCGAGCGCGGAGCCCGACGGCGGCGCCGGCATCGCTCCGGTGGCGGCGAAGGTCGCGATCGATCCGGGGAGCCACGGCCGCCCGCAGGCGCCCCGTCCGACCATCACGGCGTCCGCCCCCGAAAGCGCCAGCATCCGTCCGAGGTCGTCAGGGCGTACCAGATCGCCATTCGCCACGACCGGTATCGACACCGCCTCCTTGACGGCGCGGATGCCGGCCCAATCGGCCTGGCCCGAATAGAACTGGCAGCGGGTCCGGCCGTGAACGGTGACCATGCAAACGCCGGCCGCCTCGGCCCGGCGCGCCAGCTCCGGTGCGTTGACGGTCGAATCGTCCCAGCCGAGCCGCATCTTCAGCGTCACCGGCCGCGACGTCGCCGCCACCGTCGCCTCGATCAGGCCGAGCGCGTGATCGAGATCGCGCATCAGGGCCGAACCGGAATAGCCGCCCGTCACCTTCTTGGCCGGGCAGCCCATGTTGATGTCGATGATGTCCGCCCCGGCATCCTCGGCCGCGCGGGCGCCCTCGGCCATCCATCGGGCTTCCCGCCCGGCAAGCTGGATGACATGGGGCCCCTCGCCGGCTCTTTCCGCCCTGAGGCGCGCCTCGGCATTGCCCTTCGCCAGTTTTTCGCCCACCGTCATTTCCGAGACGACGAGACCCGCGCCGAAACGGAGCGCGAGGCGACGGAACGGCCGGTCCGATATGCCGGACATGGGCGCAAGAAATACCCGGTTCGGTACGGCGACCGATCCGATGGCCAGGGGCTTGGCCAAACTGGTAATGGAATTGTCCAACTGCATATTCGTTAGGCACACCGATGTTTGCATATATCCTAGTCAACCCATCCGCGACCGCAAGGGGAATCACGGTGCAACGCAGCATGGCAGCTCTGTGTTGCCGGCGCCGCACGGTCACTCCCGGAGAGAGGGCATGACGGCGGACGACACAATCGCCCTGATCGTCGCAGCCGGCCGCGGAATTCGCGCCGGTGGCGGCGAATTGCCGAAGCAATACAGGAAGATCGGTGGCGTTCCTATTCTAAGACTTACGCTTGATCGATTTCTGTCGCATCCGCGCCGCATGAAGGTGCTGGTCGTGATCGGCGTGGATGACGCGGACATGTATGCGACCGCCACGGTCGAAGACGATCGCCTGCTGCCCTGTGTCATCGGCGGCGAGAGCCGTCAGGATTCGGTGCACAGGGGCCTCCGCAGGCTCGCCGACCATCCGCCGGAGCGCATCCTGATCCACGACGCGGTGCGGCCCTTCGTGTCGTCGGCCCTGATCGAGCGTGTGATTTCGGGCCTGGACGAAGCCGATGCCGTCCTGCCCGCCTCTCCGGTCACCGCGACGCTCAAGTCGGTCGACGGCCGGGGACTGGTCACCGGAACGGTGCCGCGCGAGCGGTTGCGGGCGGCGGAGACACCGCAGGGGTTCCGCTTCGACGCCATCCTCGACGCCCATGACCGGGCGGCCGCCGCCGGCCTCGCCTTCACCGACGACGCGGCGGTGGCCGAATGGGCGGGCATCCCGGTGCGGGTCACCGACGGCGAAAGCGGCAACGTCAAGCTGACGACGGCGGAGGAGATCGCGGCGGCGGATCATCGGCTCCGTGCCGAAGCGGCGCTGGCCCTCGGCGATGTCCGGGTCGGCGCCGGATATGACGTCCACGCCTTCGGCCCCGGTGAGAGCGTGACGATCGGCGGGCTGGTGATCCCCCACAGCCAGGGCGTCGATGCCCATTCGGACGGCGACGTCGCGCTCCACGCCCTGACCGACGCCATCCTCGGGGCGCTCGCCGAGGGGGATATCGGCGACCATTTTCCGCCGTCCGACCCGCAGTGGAAGGATGCGTCATCCGACCGCTTCCTGCGCTTCGCGGCCGGGCGCGTGGCGGCGCGTGGCGGCCGCATCGCCAGCCTCGACGTCACCATCGTCACCGAGGCGCCGCGGATCTCGATCCATCGCGAGGCGATGCGGGCCCGGATCGCCGGGATATGCGGGATCGCCGCCGCCCGCGTCGCCGTCAAGGCGACGACGAGCGAGCGGCTCGGCTTCATCGGTCGCGGCGAGGGCATCGCGGCAAGCGCCACCGCGACCATCCGCCTGCCATTCGGGGAAACGCCATGACCGACCTCGCCCCCCTCCTCCCGCTTGCCCGCGAAATCATCGAAAGCGCGACCGCCGCCGGACTGAAGATCGCGACGGCCGAATCCTGCACCGGCGGCCTGGTCGCCGGGACCCTGACCGAGATTGCCGGTTCGTCCGCGGTGGTCGATCGTGGCTTCGTCACCTATTCCAATGGCGCCAAGACCGACCTGCTCGGCGTGCCGGCGGGCCTGATCGACCGGGTCGGGGCGGTCAGCGAGGAGGTCGCGAAAGCGATGGTCGAAGGCGCGATCGAGCGGTCGCGGGCCGACGTCGCGGTCGCCATCACCGGCGTGGCGGGCCCCGGTGGCGGCACGGCCGAAAAGCCGGTCGGCATGGTCCATTTCGCCGCCAAGCGTCGCGGACAGCCGACGGGCCACGTCGTCCATGTCTTCGAGAACCTGGATCGATCCGGCGTGCGCGTCGCCTCGGTCGATCAGGCGCTGAAGATGCTCCGCGACCTGATCTGACGGGCAATATCCTAGGCCGGTCCTCCGTAGACCTGGTCGGCGCGTTCGACGAAGGCTTCCGTGAACTTGCGGAATGCCTTGTCGAAGACCGCGCCCATCACCATCGAGAGCATCCGGGACCGGAATTCATAGTCGATGTTGAAGTGGACGACGCAATTGCCGCGCCCGTGCGGCTCGAAGCGCCAGACATTCTCGAGATGGCTGAACGGCCCGTCGAGATATTCGGCCTGGATCGCCATGGCTTCCCGGTCGAGAACCACCCTGGTCGTGAAGGATTCCCGGATCACCTTGTAGGCGATGGTCATCGTCGCCACGAGCACCTCGCGCGGGCCGTCCTGCCGGCGCGACCGGACGACGAGGCTTTCGCAGAGCGGCAGGAATTGCGGGTAGGATTCGACGTCCGCCACCAGGTCGAACATGTCGGTGGCGCTATGCGGGATCTGCCGCGTCGTGGAGAATTGCGGCATCGCCGCCGGCCGGCCTCAGTTTCCCTGCTTCGCCGCCCGCGCTGCCCGCAGCTTGGCGAAATCCTCGCCGGCGTGGTGCGACGAGCGGGTCAGCGGCGTCGCCGAGACCATCAGGAAGCCCTTGGCATAGGCGATCGTCTCATAGGCGCGGAACTCGTCCGGGGTGATGAAACGCAGGACCGGGTGATGCTTGCGGGTCGGCTGCAGGTACTGGCCGATGGTCAGGAAGTCGACATCGGCCGAGCGCAGGTCGTCCATCAGCTGGAGCACCTCGTTCCGCTCCTCGCCGAGCCCGACCATGATCCCCGACTTGGTGAACATCGCCGGGTCGCGTTCCTTGACCTTCTGGAGAAGGCGGAGCGATGCGAAATAGCGGGCGCCGGGCCGCACCGTCAGGTACTTCGACGGAACCGTTTCGAGGTTGTGATTGAAGACGTCGGGCCGCGCGTCGACGACCGTCTCGATGGCCCCCGGCTTGCGCAGGAAATCGGGCGTCAGCACCTCGATGGTCGTCGGGCAGGCCTGCCGGATCGCGGCGATGGTCCGGGCGAAATGATCGGCGCCGCCGTCGGCGAGGTCGTCGCGATCGACCGAGGTGATGACGACATGCTGGAGGCCGAGCTTGGCGGTCGCGTCGGCGACCTTCGCGGGTTCGTCGGGATCGAGCGGACCCGGCTGGCCGGTGCGGACGTTGCAGAAGGCGCAGGCGCGGGTGCAGGTGTCGCCCATGATCATGAAGGTGGCGTGCTTCTTCGACCAGCATTCGCCGATATTCGGACAGCCCGCCTCCTCGCAGACGGTGACGAGACCGTGCTCGCGCACGATATTCGTCGTCTCCCTGAAGACCGGCGAATTCGGCGCCTTGACCCGGATCCAGTCCGGCTTGCGGGCGATGGCCGAATCCGGCCGGTGCGCCTTTTCCGGGTGACGCGGGCGCTGCGGCGCCGTGCCTACGGTGTCGAGTACGACGACCATGAACTATCCCTGTCTTCCCTCGGCGATTGGTTCACGGCCCAATCGTATCGTTGCCAATCATATAGTTGATCGACGCCGCCAAGACCAATGCCGCACGCGCAGGGCTGCCCGTCGCCTGCTCAGGTCTTCGCCGAAGAGCGCGTCGCCAGCTTGACGATCCCGGCGATGATCAGGCCGAAAATCAGGCCGAAGACGGCGCCGAGCCCGGCCGCGACGGCCAGGGCGCCGAGACCGGTCATCTCCTGGCCATTCCAGGTGACGCTCGCCGCGTCGGGCGCGACCATCTTCAGCAGGCCAAGCAATACGCCAAGCCCGAGGCAAATTCCGAAAACCCAGCGAAAAGCCTTCTTTGCCGGTGTCATGCCACCCTCCCCTTGGCTCAGATCGGGATCCCGCCTTGCGATCACCCTGTTCGAAGGACGCCGCCCGCGCCTGCCGGCGGCCGTACCCGGTACCCTTCACCGGGACCTCGGTCCCTGATGGCGCGGCGCTGTCAGGTGATGATGCGCGCAATGATCAGGACGATGATCGCGCCGACGATGGAAATGATCACCTGGTCGAGGAAGACATTGCCCGTATTCAGCTTGATGTTGAGCTGGCGTGCGAGGAAACCGCCGACGACCGAGCCGATCAGGCCGGCGATGAGCCAACCGATGATGCCGCCGCCGCCGCCAACGATCAGGCTGGCGACAAGGCCGGCGATCAGACCGATGATCACCCAGGCGATGATGGATTTGGTTTGCTCGCTCATGGCTGGCCTCCCCCTGTTCCATGCCCCCGCGCCCGACTCGGCGGACGTCATTGCGGCACTCTAGCCGCAGAATCCGCCGAGCCCAAGACGTGGCTTCACGCCGGCGGCAGGCCCGCGCCGTGGCGCATCCGGTTGCCGAGCGAGCGCAAATAGGCGCCGGCGCCCACCAGCATCGCCAGGAAAGCGACGATCGGTCCCGCCACCGGGATCAGCCAGACGATACCGAGGATCACCGCCCCGACGATGATGAACACGATCAGCCGGCCGGCGCTCCTCGGGCCGCCCGAACGATCGAGAAGCCACATCCCGATGCATCCCGCGGCCACCGCATGGCCGGCAACCAGCAGGAAGGGCAGCACCATCAGGAATGCCACGCCGAGCGAAATGCCGATGACCGTCGTCATCAGGATGACGGCGATGATCGGCAGGAGGATCAGCAGGGCCAGCCCGATCAATCCGCTGGAAACCGGCCGGAAGGCCGCGTTGCCGAGCCCTTCCTCGAAGGCGCCGCGGCCAATCAGCAGAAGGATCGCGCCGGCGAGCACCGCGCCGGCGATGGCGATGATCGCCGCGCCGACGGCGAGAATCCACGACGGAACGACCCACCATGACTGCGGCTCCTCGATCCGCACCTGGCCGGTGACCTTGGCGCCGTCCTTGATGATCGGATCGTTATGCGACCGGACGATGAGATCGCCGGCAATTGTCGCGGTCGAGCCGACGATCACCTGATCGGCGCTTGCCGTCACGTCGCCGCCGGCCTTGCCGTTGAACATGATCGCGGAGCCCCACAATTCCGTCGCGCCGCCGATGGTGCCGTCGATGGTGACGCTGGCGCCGCCGCCCGTCAGGTCGCCGGAAATGTTGGCGTTGGGCCCGATCTCGAGCGTCGCCCCGCCCGCCTGGACGTCTTTCGCCGCCTCGGCGTCGAAGCGGACCACCGCGCCGCCGAGATAGCTCTTGCCGCCGACCTTGCCGCTGACTTCGACAAGTCCGCCGCCAACGCGGAGGTCGCCGCCGATATCGCCGGCTATCGACACCTGCGCGCCGCCGGCCTCGACGTCTTGCTTCACCGTCGCCTGGATGTCGACCAGGGCGCCGCCGGCGCTGATCTTGCTCGCGGTGCCGCGGATGACGACGCTGGCGCCCGAGGCGTTGATTGCCTTGCCGTTGCCGGTGATCTGCACGGCGGCGCCGGATTTGGCGTTTTTTCCCGATTGGGCGAGAGCCGGCGTCGCGGATGGCCCGGACATCATCAGCCCGATTCCAACGACGGCGGCGGCGATCAGTCCGCCGATCACCAGTTTCGACCGAAATCGCCGCCGATTCCTGACGCTCATGATTGCCTCCTCGGATACGCCTGCGATTGACCCGGATGGCTGTCAGGCGTCTGCCAGCCCCTCGGGCTTACTCCAGTACCTCGTCGATTTCCACCCAGGCGCCGTCGCGCCGGGCGGAGAGAATGGCGGCCGCGACCAGCGCCAGGCTCTTGAGGTTGTCCTCGCCCGACGGGAAGCGCGGCGGCGCCTTGCCGGTGTCGACCGCCTCGACTGCGGCCGCCAGCGACCCGGCGCGGTCGATGAACGGCACGTCGGGTAAGGCGGGCACCGTCGGCGCCTCGCCCCTGCGGCGGACGATCAACTGGTCGTCGCCCTTCTCGGTCCCGAAATGATCCCGCGAGGTCCACCAGATGTCGCCTTCGGCGCAATCCATCGTCCACTCGCCGGCCCACGGCGTCCGCGGGCCACCGCTCATCCACGATCCCTGATAGTTGACGATCATGCCGTTCTCGAACGCAATGATGGCGACACCGGCCGGGTCGGAACGGAAGGGGCTCCCCACCGGACTCCAGGTCTTGCAGCTCAGGCGCAGGGGTTCGGAGCCGAGCACCATCCGCATCAGGTCGAAATGGTGGATCGACATGTCGGCAAGCAGCGGATCGGGCATGTCCGGATACTGGTGACCGACCGTCGGCCCGTGCTGGCGGAAGGCGAGCGTCACCAGATCGGTCGGGCCGAGTGCCTGCTCCGCCAGCAGTCGGGCGGCGAGGATCGGCGCGGGGAAGTAACGGTAGTTCTGGCTGACCGCGAGGAGCTTTCCCTCCGCCCGTGCGATCGCGATCAGGGCCTTTGCCTCGGCGATGGTGGAGGCGAAGGGCTTCTCGACCATCACGTTCAGCCCCGCTTCCAGCACCTGCTTGGCGACCGGGAAATGCGCCTCGGTCCGCAAGGTGCCGAGAACCAGGTCGCAGTCGACGGCGTCGAGCGCCTTTTCCAGGCTGGTGAAACACTTCGCGGCGGGGATGCCGAGTTCGGTCTGGACGCGGGCGAGCGCGGCCTCGGAGGTGTCGACATAGCCGACCATTTCGGCCTGCGGGACCGCTGGCAGGACTTCCCTGGTCCAGTCGAAGCCCCAACGGCCGAGTCCGACCTGAACGACCTTCGCCATCGCCTGACGCCCTTTCAAGATTCAAAGCGGTTTGGAAAGGCCGGGCAAAGAGCCTGCCCGGCCGTCAGCAGGTCATCCGGTCAGGCGTGGATCACGCGACCGTAAGCCGCCATGACGCTTTCGTGCATCATCTCGGACAGGGTGGGATGCGGGAAGACGGAGTTGATCAGTTCCTCTTCCGTGGTCTCGAGGTTCATCGCGATGACGAAGCCCTGGATCAGTTCGGTCACCTCGGCGCCGACCATATGGGCGCCAAGCAACTGGCCGGTCTTCTTGTCGAAGATCGTCTTGACCATGCCCTCCGGCTCGCCGAGCGCGATCGCCTTGCCGTTGCCGATGAAGGGGAAGCGGCCGACGTTGATGTCGTAGCCGGCTTCCTTCGCCTTCTTCTCCGTCAGGCCGACCGAGGCGATCTGCGGGTTGCAGTAGGTGCAGCCGGGAATCTTCAGCTTGTCCATCGTATGCGGATGCTTGCCGGCGATCCCCTCGACGCAGATGACGCCCTCATGCTCGGCCTTGTGGGCGAGCATCGGCGGCCCGGCGACGTCGCCGATCGCGTAGATGCCGGGGACGTTGGTCTTGCCGAGGCCGTCGATGACGACGCAGCCCTTCTCGGTCTTCACGCCGAGCTTCTCGAGGCCGAGATTCTCGATATTGCCGACGACGCCGGCGGCCGAGATCATCCGGTCGGCGGTGATCTCCTGTTTCTTGCCGTCCTTGGTCTCGACCGTCGCGGTGATCGAGTCCTTGCCCTTCTTGACGGCGGTGACCTTGGCGTCGGTGAGGATCTTGATCCCCTGCTTCTCGAAGCGCTTGCGGGCGTGGGCGGCGATCTCCTCGTCCTCGACCGGCAGGATCTGCGGCAGGATCTCGACGACGGTCACCTCGGCCCCCATGGTGTGATAGAAGGACGCGAATTCGATGCCGATCGCCCCCGAGCCGACGACGAGCAGCGACTTCGGCATCTTCTCCGGCACCATCGCCTCGAAATAGGTCCAGATCAGCTTCTTGTCGGGTTCCATCCCGGGCAACGGACGCGGCCGCGCGCCGGTTGCGACGATGATGTTCTTGGCCTGATAGTCGCCACCGCCGAGCGCGCCCTTCGGCGCGTTCTCCGATGCCTTGACCGTCAGCTTGCCGGGCGCCGTGATCGTCGCCTCGCCCCAGATCACGTCGACCTTGTTCTTCTTGAGCAGGAAGCCAACGCCGTTGGCGAGCTGGCTCGCGACGCCGCGCGAGCGCTTGACCACGGCGGCCGGATCGAAGGTGACCTCCTTGGCCGACAGGCCATAGTCGTTCGCATTCTCGAGATAGTGGAAGATTTCGGCCGAACGCAGCAGCGCCTTGGTCGGGATGCAGCCCCAGTTGAGGCAGATGCCGCCGAGGTGGTTCTTCTCGACGACCGCCGTCTTGAGTCCGAGCTGCGCTGCGCGGATGGCCGCAACGTAGCCGCCGGGGCCGGCGCCGATCACGATAACGTCGTATGCATTCGCCATAATCAGTCTATCCGTTGTGCGTTGGTGTTGCTGTCACTGGCATTGCGCTTCGCCGATCTCAAGATCGAACTTGCGCGGTCCCATGATCGCCTCGTCCTGCGGCACGTCGACGATGGTCACCGTCACCATGCACTGGTCGCTGCGGACTTCGTAAACGTCATTGCCGGTCGTGCTGATCGAAACGATCGGCGAGGATTTCAGGGCGTCGCTGACGCCCTGGTCGCCGACGATCCGTTCGATCTCGCGGGACCGCTGCCAATAAGGTGGGAGGGCCGCGCTGGCCGACGAGACCCCGAGGAGCATAAGAGCTATGCCGGGCACGACAAGCCCCGCGATGCGTCTATGCCGATTGCGCATGGACTCTCCCTCGTTCGAACCGCGCCAGGACCAAATGGTGCGCCAGCGCGGCGAGCCCCGTGCCGCCGACAGCAAACCAGCCCATCAACCGCTCGCTCCCCGGGACGAAACAGGCGGTCGGGCCGCAATAGCCGACCACGACGATCAGGCCGAGAACCGCGCCGCCGCCGAATGCCATCCACGCCGCCAATCCGTGGCCCCGTGCGAAGATGGCGCGCAGGATCACCCAGATCGCGGTGAGGCCGAGCAACATGGCCGGCAGGAAGACGAGTATGGGGCCGGCGGCGAAGGCGTCCAGCTTGGGGCCCATCCTCAGATTGACGATCCACAGCGCCGACACGACGACGATCACGCCGAGAGCCGCGGCCAGAGCGGATATGTGAGCAAGAACCGGCCTTAGCACGACTGTTTCTCTCTTCCCCCCTTGCGCCACCTGCCTCGCCGCGGGCGGGCGCTTGTGCGGCGTTTCCTTACCACGCCGTCGGCGGCTCCCATAGTCGCCTGCCGCAACTCAGGAATGCGGCTTGGTCAACAGAACCCAGTCACCGCCCCGTCCCCAACCCGGAAAGGGAAACACCGGCCGCCGCGAAACCGTCCGGTACCCGCATCTTTCGTAGAGCCTGACCGCGCCTTCATTCTCGGACGCGACGATGATCGTCATGCCGGCCGGTGCTTCCGCCTTGCCGATGGCGTCGGCCCGGTCGAGAAGTGCCCTGCCGATTCCCCTGCCGCGATATTCCGGAAATACGGCCAGCACGTTCACGTACCAGTGCCCCGGCGCCAGCGCTTCAAGCTCGGCCAGGGGCCGGATGATGTCGGGAACGTCGGCGAGATCTTCGTCCGCTGCGGATTCCGCGATGCGGTAGCCGACAAGAGCGCCGGCGATATCGCCGTCGACCTCGGCGACATGGGCGTTGCGCCAGGTGAAGGAGCCGGTGTCGCGCTGCGCCCGCATTCGCCCGATCTCGAAGGGCGACTGGCCGACGTCCGCCATCTGCCCCCAGAAATACGTGGCAAGCCCCTCCCCGGCGATGTCGACGAGCGCCGCGAGGTGGGTTGCATCGCGGAATGTGGCCGGTCGTATCGTCGTATCCGACACGTCTTGACTGCCGGTTGGTTCAGGCCAGCATCCCGGCCGGCTTCTCGATCAGCGTCTTCACCGCATTGATCAGCTTGGCGCCAAGCGCGCCGTCGACCGCACGGTGGTCGGTCGACAACGTCAGGCTCATGATCGTGCGGACCTCGATCTTGCCGTCGCGGACGACCGCGCTCTCGATGCCGGCGCCGACCGCGAGGATCGAGGCATGCGGCGGATTGATGACCGCGGCGAAATCCTTGATCCCGAACATGCCGAGGTTGGAGATGGCGGTGGTGCCCCCCTGATACTCCTGCGGCGCTAGCTTGCGGGTCCGGGCGCGCGCGGCAAGGTCCTTCATCTCGTTGGAGATGTCGGAGAGGCGCTTCTCCTCGGCGTGACGGACCACCGGGGTGATCAGTCCGCCCGGGATCGAAACGGCGACGCCGATGTCCGACCGCGTATGGCGGAGCATGCCCGCCTCGGTCCACGTCACATTGGCGTCCGGCACACGCTGCAACGCCATCGCCATCGCCTTGATCACCATGTCGTTGACCGAGACCTTCCACGCCGGCTTGTCGTTCTCGCCCATCGGCGCGGCGGAATTGATCTCGGCCCGCAGCTTCAGCAACTCGTCGATCTCGGTGTCGACGGTCAGGTAGAAATGCGGGATCGTCGTCTTCGCCTCGACCAGCCGCTTGGCGATGATCTTCCGCACGTTGTCGTGCGGGACGATCTCGTAGGAGCCCTCCTCGAAGAGCTTCATCACCTGGGCGTCGGTCATGCTCGGCGCTGTCGCGGGCGCGCCGGTGGCGGGAGCGGCGCCCGGCGCCGCCAGCGGTGCCTTGCCGGATTTCACCGCCTCGATATCGGCCTGGATGACGCGGCCGTGCGGGCCGGAGCCCTTGATCGCGGCAAGGTCGATGCCGCCTTCCTTGGCGAGCCGTCGCGCCAGCGGCGAGGCGAAGACCCGGCCGCCGCTGCCATTGGCCGCCTTCGTCGGCGGCTTGGCTCGGGCGCCTTGGGCTGCTCGGCCGCCTTGGCCGGGGCGGGTTGCTTGGCCGGCTTGCTTTCGGCCTTCGGCCGGCTTTGCCGGCTCCTTTGCCGGGGGCCTGCCTTCGCCTTGCCTCGGCCTTTTTCGGCGGCGGCGCCGCGCCGGTGTCCTTGATCGCGCTGGCGTCCTCGCCTTCCTCGAGCAGGACGGCGATCGTCTGATTGACCGGCACGTCCTGCGCGCCTTCCGCGACGAGGATCTTGCCGAGCGTGCCCTCGTCGACCGCCTCGACCTCCATCGTCGCCTTGTCGGTCTCGATCTCGGCGATGACGTCGCCGGCCTTGATGGTGTCGCCCTCTTTCTTCAGCCACTTGGCGAGGTTGCCGACTTCCATGGTCGGCGACAGGGCGGGCATCAGGATGTTGATCGGCATGGTCGGTTATCCGGTTCTCGGCTGTGCGACGCGTGTCGCTAGGACCTGTAGGTTGCCGCCTTCACCGCCGCGATCGCCTCGGCGACCGACGGCAGCGCCAGCTTCTCCAGATTGCCGGCATAAGGCATCGGCACGTCCCTGCCGGTCACCTTGATGACCGGGGCATCGAGCCAGTCGAAGGCCTGCATCATGATCTCGGACGCAACATAGCTGCCGATCGATGCGACCGGCCAGCCCTCCTCGATGGTGACGCAGCGGTTGGTCTTCTTGATCAATTCGATCACCGTTTCCATGTCGAGCGGGCGCAGGGTCCGCAGGTCGATGACCTCGGCGTCGATCCCCTCGCCTTCCAGTTCGGCGGCGGCCTTCAAGGCATAGGTCATGCCGATGCCGAAGGAGACGATGGTCACGTCGCTGCCGGCCCTGGCGATCTTCGCCTTGCCGATCGGGACGACATAGTCGTCGAGCTTCGGCACCTCGAAGGACTGGCCGTAGAGGATTTCATTCTCGAGGAAGACGACCGGATTCGGATCGCGGATCGCCGCCTTGAGCAGGCCCTTGGCATCGGCGGCGGTGTGCGGCTGGACAACCTTGAGGCCGGGAACCTGGCTGAACCAGGCCGAATAATCCTGGCTGTGCTGGGCCGCGACGCGGGCGGCGGCGCCATTCGGGCCGCGGAAGACGATCGGGCAGCCCATCTGGCCGCCGGACATATAGAGCGTCTTGCCGGCCGAGTTGACGATCTGGTCCATCGCCTGCATGGCGAAGTTCCAGGTCATGAATTCGACGATCGGCCTGAGGCCGGCAAGCGCCGCGCCGACGCCGAGACCGGCGAAGCCATGCTCGGTGATCGGCGTGTCGACCACCCGGTCGGCGCCGAACTCGTCGAGCAGCCCCTGGGTGACCTTGTAGGCGCCCTGGTATTCGGCGACCTCTTCTCCCATCACGAAGACATCTGCGTCGCGGCGCATCTCCTCGGCCATGGCGTCGCGAAGCGCCTCGCGGACGCTCATCGTCACCATCTCGGTGCCTTCGGGGATATCGGTCTCGGCCGAGGCCGCCGCCTTCGGCTGGGCCGGTGCGGTCGCCTTCGGCTTCTCCGCCGGTTCCGCTTCGGTTGCGCTCTCGGCTTCGGCGGCCAGGACTTCGTCTTCAGCGGTCTCCGCGGCGGCTTCGGCCGCCGGTGGCGCCTCGCCGACGTCGTCCTCGCCCTCAACGCTCAGCGTCGCGATCGGCGTGTTGACCTTGACGTTCTCGGTGCCCGCGGGGACCAGGATGCGGGCGAGCGATCCCTCGTCGATCGCCTCGACCTCCATCGTCGCCTTGTCGGTCTCGATCTCGGCGATGACGTCGCCGGGCTGGACGGTATCGCCCTCCTTCTTCAGCCACTTGGCCAGCGTGCCCTCCTCCATGGTGGGCGAAAGGGCCGGCATCAGGATTTCGATCGGCATGGTCAGAAACGTCCCTTGGCGGTCATGTGGCGCTGCGATGCCGAGCCGGGGAGGCCCTCGAGCTGGCTCAGGGCGAGCGATGTGTTTCCGGATAGGGCGGTGCGAGGCATGGCGTGCGTCATGCTCCGGGTCACCGGTAGATGTCGGTCCAGAGCTCCGCCGGATCCGGTTCCGGTCCGGCCTGCGCGAATTCGGCGGCCTCGGTCACGGTGTCCCTGACGCCCTTCTCGATCTTCTTCAGCTCGTCCTCTTCGATGAGGCCGCGGGCGAGAATACGCTTGCGGGACATTTCAATCGGATCGCTTTCCTCGCGAATCTTGTTCACTTCCTCGCGGGTCCGGTACTTGGCCGGGTCCGACATCGAGTGACCGCGATACCGGTAGGTCAGCATTTCGAGGATATAGGGTCCCTTCCCGGCCCGGCACCAGGCGACCGCCTTGTCGCCGGCAGCCTTGACCGCCCGCACGTCCATCCCGTCGACCTGCTCGCCCGGGATATTGAAGGATGCGCCGCGCTTCGAGAAATCGGTCTGCGCCGAGGACCGGGCGACCGAGGTGCCCATGGCGTAGCGGTTGTTCTCGATCACATAGATGACGGGCAGCTTCCACAGCTCCGCCATGTTGAAGCTCTCGTAGACCTGGCCCTGGTTGGCCGCGCCGTCGCCGAAAT
Organism: uncultured Alphaproteobacteria bacterium; assembly: GCA_963812275.1. Lineage (GTDB taxonomy): Bacteria > Pseudomonadota > Alphaproteobacteria > Rhizobiales > Kaistiaceae > Bauldia. Next base: position 250,207 of record CAWEUQ010000027.1, read on the forward strand.
AGGTCAGGCAGACCCGGCCGTTCTTGCGATAGCGGTTGGCGAAGGCGAGACCCGTGCCGAGCGGCACCTGCGCCGCGACGATGCCATGCCCGCCGAAGAAATTCTTCTCGCGGGAGAACATGTGCATCGAGCCGCCCTTGCCGTGGGAGTACCCCGTGCTGCGGCCGGTGAGTTCGGCCATGACGCCCTTGGGGTCCATGCCGCAGGCCAGCATGTGGCCATGGTCGCGGTAGCCGGTGATGACCTGATCGCCGTCCTCGATCGCCATCTGCATTCCGACCACCACGGCCTCCTGGCCGATATAGAGGTGGCAGAAGCCGCCGATCAGTCCCATGCCGTACATCTGGCCGGCGCGCTCCTCGAAGCGGCGGATCAGAAGCATTCTTTCGAAGGCGGAAAGTTCCTGCCCGCTGTCGAGCTTGGCGAGCTTTTCAGGAGGATTCGGTACCACGGTCGGCCGTGACCTTTTTTCTGGCTCGGATACCGGAGCCGATTTATCGGCCTTCCGTGCGGCTTTTGGCATGCAGGACTCCTCCCTTAGGGCGCTGCTCGTTAATCTGGAGCGAAGGTAGCCGATGGCGAGAGGCAATCCAAGAACTCGAGGCGTGTCTTTCCCGCAGGTCAAGTATGCCGAATTGGTATGGATAGCTCAATCGAGCGATTTGTCCGGCGAATGCTGCACCGCACCAAACGAGATCACGACTTCATCTGCCCGAAGCATGTTGAGCGAAGTCCGTGCTTCGATATCCAGTATATCCGAATCGAGACTGTCGGGCTTGAGATACGACACCCGCTTTTCCAGCGCGGCGCGCTCAGCGCGCAGATCGTCGAGCTGGGCCTTCAGTTCGGCCTGCTGCCCCTCCATCCGCTTCAGCGCCGGCAGGCCATAGGCGCCGCTATAGGCGTGGTAGCCGAAATAGCCGACGAAGGCCGCCGTCGCGAGCGGCAACCACAGAAGCCGGAGGGGGGATCGGCGACGCTGGCGAGTGATCATGGAAACTCCTGCCCGATGTCACCCGCACCTTGAAACGAATAGCCTTAATGGATGGTTTCGGGCGGAGGCGTGAGGCCGTCTTTGCAGCGACTGGCGCGGCGGGAGTGATGTCTCGTCGCGGAAACGGGTCGTTCATTGTCATCACATAGACGTAAGCAAGCTGCGGCTTACTGCATGAATCCGGTCCTGGCAGAGGAAGAAAACCTCATGAAGAGTTTCCGCGCATCCCTGAAAGCGGCGGTCGCCGCCATTGCACTCGTCGCCGCCGGTCTCGCGCCCGCGACCGCCTGCACTCGCGCCGTCTACATCGGCTCCGACAACACCGTCATCACCGGCCGGTCGATGGACTGGGCCGAAGACATGGGGACCAATCTCTGGATCTTCCCGCGAGGCATGGAGCGCGATGGCGCGGCCGGGCCGGACTCACCGAAATGGACGTCAAAATACGGCAGCCTGATCGCCAGCGGCTACGATATCGGGACGGCCGACGGGATGAACGAGGAGGGGCTGGTCGCGAACATGCTCTATCTCGCCGAATCGGACTACGGCAGCACCGAGGGCAAGCCGCCCTTGTCGATGGCCCTGTGGGCGCAATATGTGCTCGACAACTTCGCCACCGTCGCCGAAGCGGTCTCCGCCCTTGAGAAAGAGCCGTTCCGGGTCGTGACGGCGAGCCTGCCGAACGGCAAGACCGCCCAGCTCCATCTGTCCATATCCGACCCAGGCGGCGATTCCGCGATCTTCGAGTATCTCGACGGCAAGCTCGTCATCCACCACGGCAAGCAGTATCAGGTGATGACGAATTCACCGAGCTTCGGCCAGCAACTCGCGCTCAATGCCTACTGGCAGCAGATTGGCGGTCTCACCTTCCTGCCCGGCACCAACCGCGCCGCGGACCGCTTCGCGCGGGCTTCATTCCTGATCCAGGCGATCCCGACCGAGGTCGCGCCGTCCTATATCGGCGCGGTTCCCGACCACACCTACGCCAACCAGGCCGTGGCGAGCGTGCTGAGCGTCATGCGGGCCGTCTCCGTCCCGCTGGGGATCACAACGCCCGACCAGCCGAATATCTCCTCGACGCTGTGGCGGACCGTCTCCGACCAGAAGAACAAGGTCTATTTCTTCGACAGCTCGACCAGCCCGAACACCTTCTGGGTGCCGCTCGCCGGTCTCGACTTCTCCCCCGCCGCGCCGGTCAAGAAACTGACCGTCGCAGGTGCCACGATCCACTCCGGCAATGCGGCGAAAGACTTCGTCGAGTCAAAGCCTTTCACTTTCATGGCCGTCGAGCCGAAATAGCGTCAGGCAGCGACCCACGTTTCGCGAGGCCACAACGCGACGGCCTCGTCTTCATTCCAGACGGACCTGTCAGGCCAGAAGTACCTGTCAGGACTTGAACGCGCCCCGCCCGGCAAAGGCCGCCTGCGTGCCGAGCTCTTCCTCGATGCGGATGAGCTGGTTGTACTTGGCCAGGCGGTCGGAGCGGGCAAGCGATCCCGTCTTGATCTGCCCGCAGTTGGTGGCCACCGCCAGATCGGCGATCGTCGTGTCCTCGGTCTCGCCGGAGCGGTGCGAAATCACGGCGGTGTAGCCGGCGTTGAGCGCCATGTGGACTGCATCCAGCGTCTCGCTCAGCGTACCGATCTGGTTGACCTTGATCAGGATCGAATTGGCGATGCCGCGGTCGATGCCCTCGCCGAGCCGGGTGGTATTGGTGACGAAGAGATCGTCGCCGACGAGCTGGCAGGTGTCGCCGATCTTCTCGGTCAGCGCCTTCCACCCGTCCCAGTCGTCCTCCGCCATCCCGTCCTCGATACTGATGATCGGGTAGTTGGCCGTGAGGCTGGCGAGGTAGTCGACCTGGGCCGCCGGGTCGCGGGTGACGCCTTCGCCCTTGTAGACATACTTGCCGTCCCTGAAGAATTCCGTCGCGGCGGGATCGAGCGCGAGGCAGATATCCTCGCCGGGCTTGTAGCCGGCCTTTTCGATTGCCTTCAGGGCGAAGTCGAGCGCCGCCTCGGCCGACGGCAGGTTCGGGGCGAAGCCGCCCTCGTCGCCGACATTGGTGTTGTGGCCCTCGGCCTTCAGCGCCGTCTTCAGCGTGTGGAAGACTTCGGAGCCCATCCGCACCGCTTCGGCGATGGTCGCGGCGCCGATCGGCATGATCATGAATTCCTGGAAGTCGATCGGATTGTCGGCATGGACGCCGCCATTGATGATGTTCATCATCGGCACCGGCAGGACATGGGCGTTGATGCCGCCGATGTAACGGTAGAGCGGGAAGCCCGCGGCTTCGGCCGCGGCCTTGGCGACCGCCAGCGACACGCCGAGGATGGCGTTGGCGCCGAGGCGCGCCTTGTTCGGCGTGCCGTCGAGCTCGATCAGCGTGCGGTCGATATGGATCTGGCCCTCGGCCTCCATGCCGCCGACCGCGTCGAAGATTTCGTTGTTGACGGCGTCGACGGCTTTCTGGACGCCTTTGCCGCCATAGCGGGCTGTCGTCGCCGTCGCGCAGCTCGACCGCTTCGTGGGCGCCGGTCGAGGCCCCGGAGGGAACCGCCGCGCGGCCCATCGAACCGTCTTCGAGGATCACGTCGACCTCGACGGTCGGATTGCCACGGCTGTCCAGTATTTCCCGGCCGATGATGTCGATGATCGCGGTCATGTCATGCTCCCCTGGTCGACGTTGAGCCCGCTTCTACCCGAGGCGACCAGCGGGCGGAAGGGGAATTGACGTGACAATCCTATGAAGGATCGCCATGGTTTTCCGGTCATGGCCACCTTGATTATCACCAACGGCGACAGCGCCGCCGAACTTCTTGACGCAGCCGGCCGGGAGGGCGAAATCCTTGCCTGGCGGGATGTCCTGCATGAAGGCAGGATAAGCGCGGGCAGTCTCGAGGAAAACTCGGCGGAGCGGTCGGCCTTTCTTGCCAGCCGCTTTGGCCTTCCGCTTGCCGAGGTGGCCGAGACCTTTGCCGAACGCGACGCGGTGCTTCGCCGCCATGCGGCCTTCGACCGGATCGAGCTGTGGTTCGAGCATGACCTCTACGACCAGCTTCAGCTCGTCCAGATCCTGTCTTTCCTTGCCGACGAGAACCGCGGCGACGGCGTCGTGCTGGTCCAGGCCGACGACTTCCTCGGGCATCAGCGGCCGCAGACCATCCTGCGTTTCGCCGAGCGGGCCCGCGCCGTCACCGAAGACGATCTCGATCTCGCCGATGCGGTCTGGGCCGATCTGGCGATGCCGACGCCCGACTATGTCCTCCGCCGCCTCGACCAGCCGCTCGATCGCCTGCCTTTCCTCGCTCCGGCGCTGGCCCGGTTCCTTCAGGAGCTGCCGGGCCGCCACGGCCTGACCCGCACCGAGGAGACCGCGATGGCGGCGATCGCCGCCGGGACCGCCGCGCCGGGACGCCTGTTCGGCGCGGTTCTGGCGAAGGAGGAAGCGGCTTTCATGGGCGACGCCAGTTTCTTCGCGATGCTCCACGACCTCGCCGCCGCCGAGACGCCACTGGTCGCCGGCTTTGCGCCGATCAGCGGCGTCGACGATCCCCGCGACCGCCTCAGCGCGCCGACCCTGCGGCTGACCGAGGCCGGCCGGGCGGTGCTCGCCGGCGAAGCCGACCACGTCGCGCTCAACGGCATCGATCGATGGTGGGCGGGAACCTGCTTGAAAGGCCGCGACGTCTGGCGCTATGAGCGGGGCGAAAACAGGCTCCTCCCTCCCGGCACCGGACTCCAGCTTCATGGCTAAGACGAAGCCGCAACTCGGCCGCGCGGTCCCGATTCCGCAAAGCCCCGACGACGCCACCCTCGACCGCGTGCCCAATCCGCACCCGGACAAGGCCTATCTCGCCCGCTTCACCTTTCCGGAATTCACCTCGATCTGCCCGGTCACCGGCCAGCCGGATTTCGGCATCCTGATGATCGACTACGTTCCGGACCGATGGCTGGTCGAGTCGAAGTCGCTGAAGCTCTACCTTCAGTCCTTCCGCAACCACGGCGCCTTCCACGAGGATTGCACCGTGTCGATCGGGGCGCGGATCGCCGACCTGCTCAAGCCGAAATGGCTGCGGATCGGCGGCTATTTCAATCCGCGCGGCGGCATGCCGATCGACGTCTTCTGGCAGACCGGCGCGCCGCCCGAAGGCGTGTGGATCACCGATCAGGGCATCGCGCCCTATCGCGGACGGGGGTGACATGACCAAGGGTCGGCTCGAGGCATTCAGCGACGGCGTGATCGCCATCATCATCACCATCATGGTGCTGGAGCTGAAGGTTCCGCACGGCGAGGAATGGAGCGCGCTCGCGCCGCTGATCCCCGTCTTCTTCAGCTATGTCCTGTCGTTCGTCTATATCGGCATCTACTGGAACAACCATCATCATCTGCTCCACGCCGCCCACAAGGTCGACGGCCGCACGCTGTGGTCCAATCTCCACCTTCTGTTCTGGCTGTCGCTGATCCCCTTCGTCACCGGCTGGATGGGGGAGAACCATTTCGGCCCGATCCCCGTCGCCCTCTACGGCTTCGACCTCCTCATGTGCGCCATCGCCTACTACATCCTCGCCCATTCGCTGATTGCGGCGAACGGCAAGGATTCGACGATCGCCAAAGCGCTCGGCAACGACTTCAAGGGCAAGATCTCGGTCGTCATCTACCTCGTCGCGATCGCCCTCTCCTTCGTCTATGCGCCGGCATCGATGGCGCTTTACGTCGCGGTGGCGATCATGTGGTTCATCCCCGACCGGCGCATCGAGCGCGTCGTCGCGGAGTGATCGCCCGGCAGCGATCGGCCCGCGAAAATCCGGAGGAAGCCGGACGATGACCACGATCCTCACCGTTCCCGGATTGAACGGCTCGGGCCCGGCCCACTGGCAGACCCACTGGGAGCGCCTGATGCCGGACGTCACCCGCGTCGAACAGGCCGACTGGGACCATCCGCGCCTCACGCCATGGATGGAGACCTTGCTGGCGGCGATCGCCGCCCATCCCGACAGCATCGTGGTCGCCCACAGCCTCGGCAGCGTTCTGGTGGCGAAGACGGTGGCCGCGCATCCGGACATCGACGTCAAGGCGGCGATGCTGGTGGCGCCGCCCGATGCCGACAACTTCGCGAGGATCGAGGATCCGTTGCGCGATTTCGCGCCGATGCCGAAGCGCCATTTCCCCTTCCCGTCGATCCTCGTCGCCAGCGAGAACGACCCCTACATGACGTCGACGCGGGCGCGCTTCTTCGCCACGCGCTGGGGCTGCGATTTCATCGACGTCGGCCGTCACGGCCACATCAACGCCGATTCCGGCCTCGGCGACTGGCCGGAGGGACAGGCGATCCTCAGCCGGCTGACCGGCTGACGACGTAACTCCAACCGCATCACGCCCCCTCCTCTGTCCGCTGGCGGGTGTCGCCCTCTCGGGGAATGGTCGCTTCTCCCATATCGCGGCTGCCCGCCGAACGAATGATCGCGTAGCCGACGAGCGCCGACAGGAGCGAGCCCACGAGCACGCCGAGCCGGACGCCCACGGCCTCCGACTGGCCTTCGAAGGCAAGCGTTCCGATGAAGAGGCTCATGGTGAAGCCGACGCCCGCGATGCAGGCGACGCCGTAGATGTGCCGCCAGGTCGCGCCGTCCGGCAGCTTCGCGAGGCCGGCTTTTACCGTCAGCCACGCCGCGGCGAAGACCCCGAGCTGCTTGCCAAGGAACAGACCGAGCAGGATGCCGAGCGGCAGCGGCTGGAGGAAGGAGTTCGAGGGTCAGCCCTGCCAGCGACACGCCGGCATTGGCGAAGGCGAAGAGCGGCATGATGCCGTAGGCGACCCATGGCGCGAGACGGTGTTCGAGGTCTTCGAGCGGCGAGTGCCCGCCTTCTTCGGTGCGAAGCATCGGGATGGCAAAGGCCAGCGCGACGCCGGCAAGTGTCGCGTGCACGCCGGATTTCAGCACGAAGACCCACATCACGATGCCGATCAACACGTAGGGTGCAATCCGCCGGACCTTCAGCCGGTTGAGGACGATCAGTCCGATCGCGGCCGCGCCGGCCCCCGCCAGCATCGTCACCGACAGGTCGCTTGTGTAGAAAACCGCGATGATGGCGATGGCGCCGAGGTCGTCGACGATCGCCAGCGCCAGCAGGAACACCTTGAGCGCGAGCGGCACCCGGTCGCCGAGCAGCGCCAGCACGCCGAGCGCGAAGGCGATGTCGGTCGCCGCCGGGATCGCCCAGCCGGCCGACAGTCCCGGCTCGCCCCAGGTCACGGCGAGGTAGATCAGCGACGGCACGAGCATCCCGCCGATCGCCGCCATGCCGGGCAGCATCAGCTGCTGCCGCGAGGAGAGCTCGCCCGAGCAGGATCTCCCGCTTGATCTCGAGTCCGACGAGCAGGAAGAAGACCGCCATCAGGCCGTCGTTGATCCACAGGAGCAGCGGCTTGTGCGAGCTCCAGCGCGCCGACCTGGACGATCACCGGCGTCGTCAGAAGCGAATCGTAGAGCGAGGCCAGCGGCGAGTTGGCGAGTGCCAGCGCAAAGGCCGCGGCAAACATCAGGATGATGCCGCCGGAGGCCTCGTGATTGATGAATCGTTCAAGGGCGCGAACCATGGGGGACCTTTCGATTTCTCCTTGTCGTTTCGGCGGCGCTTCGTCCGCCGGGATGTTCGAGTTCGGGATGCGTCGCGTCGCTCGCAACCGCCGTCTGGCGCGTCCGCCACATCGAATAGAGGATGCCGCCGCCGAGGATCGCGAAGGTGATGGAGAGCGACCATTCGGCCGGGACCTTCTCCCAGCCGAGCAGGTCGGCGACGAAGATCTTCGCGCCGACGAAGACCAGCAGGATCGCCAGCGCGGTCTTGAGATAGGCGAAGCGGTGCATCACCGCGGCAAGCCCGAAGTAGAGCGCACGGAGGCCGAGGATGGCGAAAATGTTGGAGGTGTAGACGAGGTACGGATCGGTGGTGATGGCGAAGACGGCGGGCACGGAGTCCACGGCGAAGACGATGTCCGCCACCTCGATGACGGCGAGCGCCAGGAAGAGCGGTGTCGCGTGGAGCACTGCCCGTCCGGTGGCGTCGGGCTGGCGCACGAAGAAGTGGTTGCCGTGGAGTTTGTCGGTCACCCGCGTATGCCGGCGCAGGAAGGCGAGGATCCTGCTGTCCTTCGGCGCTTCATTGCCTTCCTTCCCAAGGAACATCTTGATGCCGGTCAAGATGAGGAACACTGCGAAAAGATAGAGGACCCACTCGAATTCGGAGACGAGCGTCGCGCCCACCCCGATCATGATGGCGCGGAGCACGATGACGCCGAGCACACCCCAGAACAGCACCCGGTGCTGGTAGGCCCTCGGTATCGCCAGGAAGGTGAAGATCGTCGCGATGACGAAGAGGTTGTCGACCGCGAGGCTCTTTTCGACGACGAAGGCGGTGACGTATTCGAGCCCCGCGTCACGGCCGAGCTGCAGCGCGATCAGCCCGCCGAAACCGAGACCAAGGGCGATGTAGAAACCCGACAGCAGGATGCTCTCGCGCGCGCCGATCTCGCGTCCCTTGCGGTGGAGGACGCCGAGGTCGAAGGCAAGCAGCACGGCGACCAGAACCGAGGAAGCCGAGCCACATCCACAGCGGATGTCCGAGGAATAGTATTGTCAGGAGTCGCGCCCTCCAGTCCGATCCGAACGGGGTGGCGCGATATCTCCAGGGCAACCGTTGAATCCGGACCCCGTATCGAGCTCACCCGATGCGGTCCGACATCACGACGCTATCCAGCATCGCCAGAGGGGCCCGGCCCGCACGGCTCTAGATGGGGTCGGCGGCATGTTAGGCAAGCCCCCTCCGGCCGGAGGAGTTCGAAATTCAGGCTTTGGCGATCGAGTTCGAGCGCCATCAGGGTTTCGAGCAGCGCCGGCAGCTCGTCGATCGGCACCATGTTGGGCCCGTCGGACGGTGCGTTGTCCGGGTCCTGGTGGGTCTCGATGAAGACGCCCGCGACGCCGACCGCCACGGCGGCCCGCGCCAGCACCGGCACCATCCGCCGGTCGCCGCCGCTTGCCGTCCCCTGCCCGCCCGGCTGCTGGACCGAATGGGTGGCGTCGAAGATCACCGGCGCGCCCATCGCCGCCATGATCGGCAGCGCCCGCATGTCGGAGACCAGCGTGTTGTAGCCGAAGCTTGCGCCACGCTCGGTCAGCAGCACATTCGGGTTGCCGCTGTCGACGATCTTGGCCAGCACATTCTTCATGTCCCAGGGCGCGAGGAACTGGCCCTTCTTGACGTTGACCACCTTGCCGGTCTCCGCCGCCGCGACCAGCAGGTCGGTTTGCCGGCAAAGGAAGGCGGGAATCTGGAGAATGTCGACGCTCTCCGCCACCCGGGCGCATTGCTCGCGCTCGTGGACGTCGGTGAGGATCGGCACGCCGAGCTCGGACCTGAGGTCGGCGAAGATCGGCAGGGCGTCGTCGAGCCCGACCCCGCGCCTGCCCGAGAGGCTGGTGCGGTTCGCCTTGTCGAAGGAGGTCTTGTAGACGAAGCCGATCCCCAGCCCCGCCGTCATTTCCTTCAGCCGCCCGGCCATGTCGAAGGCATGGTCGCGGGATTCGAGCTGGCACGGGCCGGCGATCAGGGTGAGCGGCAGGTCGTTGCCGAAGGTGGCGTCGCCGGCCGGAACATGGGCGTTGGGCTCTGTCATGGTGGCGGGATCATACGGATCGCGGACCAAAGGGAAAGAGCCTTTCCAGCGGGCGCTCCTCAACAGGCGAAGATGCCGATTCGTGTCGCCGATCGCCGGAAAGGGCGCAATTTACGCCGCATTGACGGGCGAAAGCAGTCGGGCCGAGGCCTGCCGGCAGCGACCCGGCGCAGAAAAGCGGATATCCGCGCCATGATCACGAGTGGAAGAACGCGCTGTCATCCCATTGCTATCGTCTGCTGAAGGCTGCCGATCTGGCCCAAATCGCGAAGGTCGTCGGCTGACATCCGTCTCGGCGTCGGCGAATTTGTCGTTCACGAGGGACGCAGGAACCGTCGATTCTGCTGGTCCTCGAGGGAAAGCTCGATGTCATCAAGCTGATCGACGGCATCGAGCGCAAGGTTGGCAAACGGTCCGCCGCCAAGATGCACGGCGAAATTCCTGCTGATGTCATGGCAGCCCGTTTCAGGGCGGCGGTACGCGCCGCGGAGCCGACCCGAGTGATGAAGGTCAGCTCCCGGCAATTCGACCTGATCGCCGACGCGTCGCCCGAGATGACCAAGGCGGTCGGCGATCTCGCGCGTGAGCGGCTTGGCGGGCTCCGGGGGATCGCGGCCGAGCCGCATCCGGCGCAGGTGACGATCGTCGGCCACCGCTGGGATGCCGCCTGCGTTGCCTTGCGCCACTTCCTGGCCAGCAACCAGATCGTCTTCGATTCCCTGCCGTCGGATGCGCCCGACTTCGCCGATCGCTGGCCGGGACCGCCACCGGCGGACGAAGACCTGCCGGTCCTGCGGCTCGCCGACGGCACGTTGCTGGTGAAGCCACAGCCCCGCGAAGTCGCCAATCGGCTCGGTCTTGCGACGACGCCGCGCTTTTCCGAATACGACACGATCATCATCGGCGGTGGACCGGCCGGGCTCGCGGCGGCGGTCTACGGGGCTTCCGAAGGGCTGCGCACGATCGTCGTCGAACGCGAGGCGCCCGGCGGCCAGGCCGGAACCTCGTCGCGGATCGAGAACTACCTCGGCTTCCCGAGCGGCATTTCCGGCGACGAGCTCGCCAGCCGGGCGCTGCGCCAGGCCAAGCGGCTCGGCGCGGAAATCCTGATCACCCGCGCGATCTATGGCGATCGATCCCGAGACCCGCAGTCTGACCCTCGACGGCGGTGACGTCCTGCATGGGCGCACCATCATCCTCGCGACCGGTGTCAGCTGGCGCCGTCTCACCATCCCCGGCTTCGAAGGGCTGATCGGCAAGGGTATCTATTATGGCGCCGCCCGCAGCGAGGCCGGCGTCACCCAGGGGCTCGACATCCATCTCATCGGCGCCGGCAATTCCGCCGGCCAGGCCGCGATGTTCTTCGCCAACCACGCCCGCACCGTGACTCTCGTGGTCCGCGGCGACTCGCTGGAGCAAGAGCATGTCGCAGTATCTGATCGACCAGATCGCCGGCAAATCGAACATCAAGGTCGCGCTGGCGATCGAGGTCCTGGGGGTCAATGGCAACGACTGATCTGACTGCGGTCGATCATCGTCGGTCGCGGCGGCGGCGCGGTGCGCCGCAAAGAGTGCGGCGGGCTCTTCGTCTTCATCGGCGCCGACGAGGAGACCGATTGGCTGCCCGACGCGATTGCCCGCGAAAAGCGTCGGGCTTCGGCCTGACCGGCGAGCGACATGGTCGAAAGAGAGCCGGAACGCTGCATCGCAGGATCACGGTCCCGTACCTACTCGAAACCAGCGTCCCCGGCTTCTTCGCCTGCGGCGACGTCCGTTTCAGCCCGGTCAAGCGGGTCGCGTCGGCGGTTGGCGAAGGCAGCATGGCGATCGCCTTCGTCCACCAGTATCTCCAGCGATGCGCCGCGGCGTCGGCACCGGCTGCCGCCGCAACGCACTGATCGGAGGGGCCGCGCCCCCAGGGAGTCCGTGGCGCCCGGTTTCCCCTCCACGCCGGCCCCGGCTTCAGTTCGACGTATTCGAAGCGTATGGGCTTTCCCATCACGGATGCCGGCTGGTAAAGCGGCGCCTCGTTCGAGACAGGCGGTTCCCCTTGCAGATCCTCAAGATGGCGCTCCAGATTCTGCTCGCATGGTTCGTTGGCCTGTTCGGCGGGCATCTCCTGATCGGCGCACTCGGCGGCGGGTTCGCCATGATCCTGCTGCCGGTCGCCTTCTTCGCCTCCCTGCCCTTCCTGGCGGCAGCCCTGCTGTTGGCGTCGCCATTCCATTGGCTGGTCGATCGCTATTTCCCGGCGCTTGCCGTGCTCGCCGTCGCCGGCGCCGGCGTCTACACCTATCTCAAGGTCGCCGGTCCCGCCGAGACGGCGGATTTCCTCGAAGCCGCGGTGCTGCTCAGCGTCGTCTGCACGGGCGTCGCCTGCCTCACGCTCTACCTGATGCGCCGCACATTCGCGCGAGCGGACGCCCTCGGCGCCGGGCCGCCGCGAATGGGTTCGCGGGGCCCATCCGGGACGGAGAGCTAGCATGAAACGATTCGGCGTTTGTTTGATTATCGCTTCCACGCTGGCTGGCGGGGCTGTGCATGCCCGGCCCCGGAATCCGCTTCTGGCGCGGCAGTGGTGGCAGCGACTTGACCTGTCGGAGCACGTTGGCCAAACCTACCTGCCCTGCATTGACCTGAATGAGCGGGGATCTGCCGAAGTGCCCCCGTTTCGCCGCGCGCCCGCACGGCAGGAAACGGTCGGCCAATAAAAGCGTTTGCGGCGCTCCACTATCGTCAAACGGTGGTCCAAATGGAGAATTCTGGCCAAACAATTGACGTGGATCAAAGAATACGGTGTCATCGCCTAGTTTGATCGATTTAATCCCTCATAATCGAATTAGGGGCATGGAGGTGAAACGATGACAAACGCGTTCAATGAATACACTGGTGGCCAGGACGACCTGCTCGGGCAGGCGCTTTTTGTAACGCCATCCGGGATCAGCTACGTCAACGGGTCGGCGACGTATACGGGTAGACCGCAGTCGACGTCGTTCTTCGACAACCTCAACCTCGGCCAGGCGATCGTCCCGAACAAGGGAATCCTGCTGACCAGCGGCGACGGGTCGCCGCCGTTAATCAACACGAGTTCCAGTTATACGCTATCGACCGGCGAAAACGGGGACACGCAGTTGGACACGGAAGTCCAGAATGCCTTCCCGGGCGCGGGCTTCACCCGCGACGCGTCGGTCCTGGAATTCCAGATCATGGCCGCGGCGGGAGTCAAGTCGGTTTCGTTCGACGTGGTGTTCGGATCCGACGAGTTCCCGGAATTCTCCAATACCAGCTTCGTCGATATCGCGGCGATTTTCGTCAACGGTAAGAACGTCGCGCTGTTCGGCGGAAATGCCGACCACCCGCTGAGCGTTCTCGATAACAATGCCGCCTACTTCCAGGACAACACCGCCGGCGGGATTACAATCGAATACGACGGTGTCAGCAAGAAGCTGAAGGTTATCGCCGAGGTCGATCCAGGCCTCAACGACATCAAGATCGCTATCGCCGACACGGGGGATTCGGCCTACGACTTCGGTGTCTTCGTATCGAACCTTCAGGGCAGCTCCCTGAGCCTCACCGGGATCGTCAACGAGGTTCTCGGAACCGAGGGCAAGGACACGCTCAAGGCGCTCAAGGACGCCGACAATATCCTGTTTGGCGCGGCCGGGAAGGATAAGCTGATCGCGAATAACGGATTCGACATCCTGTTCGGCGACCAGGACGGCTCCGATACCAGTCTTCTTGCCGTCTCGATCTCCAAGGACAAATTCGTCTTCAGCAAGGCAAGTTCGTCGTCCAAGCATCTGAAGGATGCCGACGTCATCGGAGACTGGGACAACAAGGACAAGATTTACATCGGCAAATTGTCCAAGACCAAGTTCGACTTCATTGGCAAGCACAAATTCCACAGCGACGGCGACCCGGAAGTTCGGTACAAAACCAAAGCCAAGAAGGACTTCACCGCCGTGTATGTTGATAAGAATGGTGACGGCAAGACCGATCTGGCGATCAAGATCGAAGGGATTCACCACCTCCACGACAACGACTTCATCCTGTAGGCGGGCGTTTCGCCAATGAATAGTGAGTGGCGGGTGAAAGCCCGCCACTTTCATGACCGGGCCTGGGAACCTGCCGTTCGGATTCTCGCCACCGCGATTTCCATATGGATCGCGATAGCCGCGTCAGGCGCGCCTACGACCTGATATTGTCCCGACGCGCTGTAGGACATCTGTCCGTCAGAGCCCTTGGGCGCGACCGGGCGCCCGCTGACCTCAAGTCTCCTCGCAAAACGCCACCGCGACGCCGCAGGCCTCGCTCGCCGGCACAACGACTCGGCCGAGCAATTCCCTGAACGCGACGCCGTTCTCGCCGAGGATCGCCCGCACCCGCTCGAGGCTCGGCACCGCGACCCGCAGCGCGACGAAACGCGGGTTGGGATCCTTCTCGATCGCCTCGCCGTAGAAGCCCTTCACCGCGACCGGCGTCATCAGTTCGACCTTGCCGCCGCCAAGGTCGAGCGTCACCGTCAGGCTGTCGGAGCGCATGTCGTGCTGGCCGGTGAAATAATAGAAGAACTCGTGGAAGTCGGCCGGATCGCGGGCGACCATCGCCACCGCCTCGATCCGGAGCGCGCCGTTGGCGTGGCGTCTGGTAGACCGGCATCCAGAAATTCTCGGGCCGCTCGTTGTGGCAGGTGAAGAACAGCGCGTCGCGGATGCGGGTGCTCTGGGTGAAGGTCAGCGCGAAGGCGAGGTCCCGCTCCTCACCGTCCGGCGCCCTTCCCTTCCGTTCGAAACGGAACGGCGCGAAGACCGGCAGGCCGTTTCGGGCGAAATCGGCGCGGTCGGCGGCCGGATCGTCGCTCTTCAGCGCCAGCATCGATATCCCCTCGCGCTTCTCGAGGTAGTTGACGTTGAAGCCGGGGAAGACCTCCTCGCCCGGTTTGGTGGTCGCCTCGTCGTCGACCACCGCCAGCAATTCGAGAAAGCCGCCGTCGAGCTGCACCAGCGAATTGGCGGTGCCGAACGGATGGCGCGCCTCCGGCGTCAGCGTGAAGCCGAGCCGGCCATAGGCGGCGCGCGCCGCCGCGAGGTCGTGGACGGCGATGACGAGGTGATCGATCGGGCGAATCGGGGAGCGGGCTGGTTTCGACATCCGCCAATCTAACCACCTTCGGCCGGAGAACTCGATGGCTTCAGGCCGGCAGGCGGAATTCGACCCAAAGCGGATTGTGATCGGAGATGCGCGAGGCGAAGCTGCCCTTGGTCAGCCCGACGTCGGTGAGCAGCCGTCCCCAGATCTCGCAGATGCCGCCGTCGGCGAGTTCTAGATCGAGCAGCGTCGCGTTTCCCTTGGAGAACCAGGCGATCTGGTCGTGGTAGCTCGCCGCGGTCGGATCGTCTTGGCGGCCGTAGATCGTCCTCGGATGGCTCTGGAGGACATAGGGGACTTCGAGCCCGGTCTCGACGAAGGCGTCATAGAGCTTGTTGCCCTGCCGATCGAGGTTGAAATCGCCAAGCACCAGCAGGTTGTGGTGCCAGCGATTGGCGTCGGCGGCCCAGGCCTGCATCCACCTGGCGATGGCACGCAGTTCCGGCAGCCGCTCGGTATCCGCGTTGCCGAAATCGATATGGGTGGTGACGAGGATGAAGGTGGTGTCGGGGGTGGCGAAGCTGACCGCATAGGGATTGCGGGCGAACTGCTTCTTGAAGGCGCCTTCGGTGAAGCCGAATTTCTCGGCCTCGTCGGGAATGACCAGTTCGCAGGCGAGTCCGGAGAGCGACACCCGGCTGGTGTCGAAGATGAAGGCGATGCGTTCGCCGTTGCCGCCCTTGCCCGCGGCGACATCGGTCATCAGGAAGCTCCAGTTCGGCCCGAGCACCTTCATCGCGTAGCGCAAGGCGCGGAGGTCGCCACCGACCTCCTGCACCGCGACGACGTCAAAGCGCGAGATCACCTCGGTCATCGCCCACAGGCACCGGTAGTCGCGCTTCGGCGTGCGGCTGGTCTTCTTCGGCAGGCTCCACGCCTTGGAGAGGGAATTGAAGTGGCAGGCGTTCCAGGTGGCGATCAGCAGGTTGCGGTCGACCACCCGCTTCGGTGGCACGGTCTCGTCGAGATAGGCGGTGTAGGCCGCGATCTCGTCGAGGACGGCCTGCGGCACCGAGCCGTCGTCCGGCCGGTTGTCCTCGTCGGTGAAGAGAACGTCGAGCGGTGTCGGCATCGGTCGGGCGCCTCCTCGCGGACCGTCAACCTCCGATTGCTACCACCGATGGGCGGGCGTTTCCACCGCGCGGCGGAAACGGTCCGCTACCCGCGCCGTTTGCCGGACTGCGGATAGATTGTCTCGCCGCGTTGCAGCATTTCGACGAAAGTTGCGATTTTCTTCCTGCGCCCGGCCGCAGTCTTCATGTTGTGGAGGCGGAAGGCGAGCGCAAAGCGGTTTTGCTCGCTGAGCTCGCCGAGCATCGCCCTGGCTTTCGGATCGGCGTCGATCGCGGCCTGGAGGTCGTCGGGGATCTTCATGGCCTTGCCGCTGCCATAGGCGCGGTCCCAGCGCCCGTCCGCCCTGGCCGCCTCGACATGCGCCAGCCCGTGTTCCGTCATCCGGCCCTCCGCAATCAGCCGGGCGACGTTGTCGACATTGATCTTGCTCCAGATGCTCTTTCGTTTTCGTGGCGTGTAGCGCTGCAGGTAGCTGCGATCGTCGAAGCCTTTGCGGATCCCGTCGATCCAGCCCCAGCAGAGGACGACGTCGATCGCTTCCTTCGGGGTGATCGAGGGCAGGCCGGACCCGATCTTGTGGATCTTGATCCATACCTCGTCGGCCGCATCGTGGTGCGCGCCGAGCCATTGATAGAAGCTTTCGGCGTCGGCGAATTCTCGGATATTCTCGGGATCGACAACGACTGGCGCCATCAGGTGGCCCCTCCGTGGTGTCTTTTGATGATGGTTCCGGCATGCGTCCCGCGTTTCGCGCCGTCGGTGGGAGCATTTCCAGAGTGGCAAATGTATCGCGCCAATAGCGCCGCCGCGAGGCCGTGGCGGAGGCGTGCTGACACGATCCGCGGACCTTTCATGATCCTGCCTGGAACCAGCGGCCGTCAACCGGACTTGCCGGGGCGAAGGCGCGCGCCGTTGCGCGCAGGCTCGGCGCCGGCGCGGCGCTCGCTCCCCCAGGTCACCAGCGCGACGGCAAGCGTGGCGACGAGGAAGATCGCGCTGATCAGCGGCAGCCGCGCGTAGCCCCAGCCGAAGTTCAGCGCCATGCCACCCAGCCAGGCGCCCGCTGCGATGCCGATATTGAAGGCCGTCGAGATCAGCGTCGAGGCGAGGTTCGGGGCGTCGCTGGCGCCCTTGAGGATGCGGGCCTGGACCGGGGCGGCGAAGGAGAAGCCGACCAGGGACCACAGGAAGAAGACGATCGCCATGGCGATCGGATCGTAGACCGCGACCAGGGCTGCCAGGTAGAGCACCAGCGCCAGCGAGAAGATGACGACAAGCGCCTGCATCGGCTTCCAGTCGCCGAGTCGCCCGCCGATCAGGTTGCCGCAGACGCCACCAAGGCCGGAGATGAAGAGCAGCCAGGGCACCGTCGCCGTCGGAACGCCCGTCACCTCGGTCAGCGTCGGGACGATGAAGGAAAAGGGAACGAAGAACGCCGTCATCGTCAGCGTGATCATGAGATAGGAGAGAAGCACGGCCGGCCGGCCGACGACCCTGATCTCCGACCACAGGCTGGCCGGCTCCGGCTCGCCTTCCGGCGTGGTCTTCGGGATCAGGACGCCAAGCGCGATCGTCGCGACGATGCCAAGGGCGGAGATCGCCCAGAAGCTCGTCTGCCAGCCGAATCTGTAGCCGATCGCCGCTCCCGCCGGTGCGCCGAGGACGTTGGCGACGGTGATACCGGCGACGACGATCGAGACCGCCGTGGACTGACGGTCCGGTGGCACCAGTCGCGTTGCGATGATCATCGCGACGCCGAAGAAGAGGCCTTGGCTACAGGCGACGACCAGCCTTGCCCCCAGCAACATCCAGTAGTCGGTCGCGAGCGCGCAGAGCATGTTGCCGGCGACGAAGACGACCATCAGCGCCAGGAGCAGCGGCCGCCGCGGCAGCGACCCCGTGAAGATGGCGAGGATCGGGCCACCGATGGCGACGCCGATCGCATAACCGGTGATCAGCAGCCCCGCCGTCGGAATGTCGACGTGGAGATCGGCGGCGAGCGCCGGCAGCAGGCCGGCGATGATCAGTTCGGTGGTTCCCACCGCAAAGGCCGCCAGAAACAGCCCGATCAACGGCAATGACATGTCCCGACTCGCCCGCCGGCGGCCTCTCCGAGCGAGGCGCCAAGGACGCGGTGTGTACCATGGAATCGAACGAAGGCCTGGCAATGGCGCGGGCCGACTTGATTGAGAGGCTGGCGGCAGTCGACGCTTGCCGGGAACGTCGCCGCTGGTTCGTTGCGGAATCCGGAGACGCGCGCTCATCGCGTGTTCCGGCGCCGCTTTCGTAGTATACGTCAGTCCCCGCGTAGGATACCTTCCGCCCAGGATACACGATTGCCGAGGATTATATCAGGTCAGGGTGCACCCATGGCGGATCGCGTTTGATTGGCGGGCGCGACATTGGAGGATCGAATGATGAACACAACCGCTTCGGGTCTTTTGGTGTCCGAGCTTTCTCGCTCTGGCGCTGGCCGCGGTGCCGGCGATGGCCCAGCAGGTGACCGGCGAACTGGGGTCTCCCAGCGCCACGACCACTATTCCCGGCAACCAGTTGCCGGCGCCCGAACCGGCATTCGGTGGCGACATCAAGAACGACGCGCTCAATTCGAAGCCGTGGTGGGCGCCGCGCATCGTGCCGCCGAAAGACGCGCCGAACGTGCTGCTGATCATCACCGACGACGCCGGTTTCGGCGTGCCGAGCACCTTCGGTGGTGTCATCCCGACGCCGACGATGGACCGCATCGCCGAAATGGGGCTGCGCTACACCAACATCTACTCGACGGCGCTGTGTTCGCCGACGCGGGCGGCGCTGATCACCGGACGGAACCATCACTCGGCCGGTTTCGGCGTGATCTCCGAGCAGTCGACGGGATACCCGGGCTATAACAGCATCATCTCCGAGGACAAGGCGACCATCGGGCGAATGCTGCTCGACAACGGCTATGCCACCGCCTGGTTCGGCAAGGACCACAACACGCCGGCATTCGCCGCCAGTTCGGTCGGACCGTTCGATCAGTGGCCGACCGGTCTCGGTTTCGAGTATTTTTACGGCTTCGTCGGCGGCGACGCCAACCAGTGGCAGCCGAACCTGTTCCGCAACACCACCCAGATCTATCCTTTCGAAGGCAAGCCGGGCTGGAATCTGATCACCGGAATGGCCGATGACGCGATCGACTACCTGAACCGGCTCAACCAGACGATGCCGGACAAGAAGTTCTTCATCAAATACGCCCCCGGCGCCACCCACGCACCGCACCACCCGACCAAGGAATGGGTGGACAAGATCAGCGCGATGCACCTCTTCGACGGCGGCTATAACAAGCTCCGCGAACAGATCTTCGAGAATCAGAAGAAGCTCGGCGTGATCCCGCAGGATACCCAGCTCGAGGCCTGGCCGACGCAGATCCTCAAGAACTGGGATGATCTCGATGCCGAGACGAAGAAGCTGTTCATCAAGCAGGTCGACGTCTTCGCCGCCTACGCTGCCTATAACGACAGCGAGATCGGCCGGATCATCGACACCATCGATGAGATGGGCAAGCTCGACGATACGCTGATCATCTACATCAACGGCGACAACGGGACGAGCGCCGAGGGTGGTCCTCTCGGCACGCCCAACGAGGTCGCCTTCTTCAACGGCCTCAACGAGATACCGGTCGACGTGCAGATGAAATGGTACGACGTCTGGGGCACCGAGGCGACTTACAACCACATGTCGGCCGGCTGGTCCTGGGCTTTCGATACGCCGTTCACCTGGTTCAAGCAGAATGCCTCGAAGCTCGGCGGCATCCGCCAGAACATGGCGGTCTCCTGGCCGGCGCGGATCAAGGACACGGGCGGTCTGCGCGAGCAGTTCATGCATGTCATCGACGTGGTGCCGACCATCCTCGAGGCGACCGGCATTCCGGCGCCCCAGACGGTGGACGGCATTCCACAGGCGCCGATCGAAGGCACCAGCTTCGCCTATACCTTCGACAAGGCAAACGCCAAGGAACCGTCCCATCACAAGGTCCAGTACTTCGAGATGATGGGTCAGTGGGCGCTCTATGACGACGGCTGGCTGCTCAGCACCAAGGTCAACCGGGCACCGTGGGAGGCGTTCGGGCCAGCCAATCCGGACCCGCTGAACAACCAGGTTCTGGAGCTCTACGATCTCAACACCGACTACAGCCAGTCCCAGAATATTGCCGACAAATATCCGGACAAGGTGAAGGTGCTGAAGGAGGAATTCATCGAGCAGGCGCAGAAGTATCAAGTCTTCCCGATGGACGCCTCCGTGGCGGCCCGCCTCGTCGCCCCGCGGCCGAACATCACCGCCGGTCGCACGGAGTTCGTCTACACCCACCCGATGGTCGGGCTGCCGCAGGGCGACTCGCCGGCGATCCTCAACACCTCCTACACCTTCACCGCGGATATCGACGTCCCGGAAGGCGGCGCAGAGGGCATGATCGTGACGTCGGGCGGGCGCTTCGGCGGCTACGGCTTCTACCTGCTCAAGGGCAAGCCGGTGTTCCTGTGGAACCTCGTCGACCTCAAGCGGCCGAAGTGGGAGGGCCCCGACGCGCTGACGCCGGGCAAGCATACCGTCGTGTTCGATTTCAAATACGACGGCCTCGGCGCCGGAACGCTCGCCTTCAACAACATGAGCGGGCTCGGCCGATCCGGAACCGGCACGCTGTCGGTCGATGGCAAGGTCGTCGATACCCAGAAGATGGACAAGACGATCCCGATGATCCTGCAGTGGGACGAGAGCTTCGACGTCGGCTCCGACACGCTGACCGGCGTCAACGACGCCGACTACCTGCCGCCGTTCGCTCTGACCGCCAAGCTCGACAAGCTGAGCCTCAAGGTTGACCGTCCGGTCCTCTCCGCGGAAGACATCAAGAAGCTGACTGACGCGCAGGCCGCCGCAATCGATGGGGCCGCGGGCCAGACAACGGCGATCGACGGCCAGCCGGTCAAAGTGATGCAGCCCGGGCCGCAATAGCTCCTTCGGCCGGTCTTGCTGCCGGCCGAAATGCGACCAGACCAGCGGGGCGGTTCCTTGACGGAGCCGCCCCGTTCGTCTTCCGGGCCTTGCGATCGCCCGCGCTGCCGCCGATGATGGCGGAGATGTTCGAGGGGCTGGATGCTCTCCGAACCGTCCACTACTCGCGCTTCACGGGTCTTAGCGAGAAGACCTTCCTGTTCCTGGCCGACTATGATGGCAAGCGGGATGATCTGCTTCGCGGTTTGGCGGAGCACGCGGGACCGGTGTTCGACACCGTCCTGAAGCATGCCGAAGCTCCGCCTCCGACGCCGGTCAAGGACAACGCCGATGCCTTCGTCAAATGGGGCACCGATCACGACGCGGACCCGATGGCGGTTTACACCGCCTATCCGAAGGCTTCTGTCCAGGATATCAAGTCTCAAGCCTTGGCGGCGGGAGTCACCGGCAACAGCCAGCAGCTTCCCTTTCTGGTAATCATGCCGTTGAAGGGGCTCGTCGGCACACTTGGACTGAATCTTCTCTTCAAGACGGCGGGCTTCAAGCTGGTCGAAGGTTCGGACACGATCGGCACCCTTCATCTCGCCCACTTCGTGCCGCTCGAAGATAACAAACTCGGCTTCTTCACCGTATATGACGGGCCCTTCGACAAGTACATCCAGGACTTCGCCGAGAAGCTCGGACCGCTCTTCGACCTCCTGTTCAAATTCGTCAAGGACCCGCCGTCGACGCCGTCGGCCAAGAATGCCGACGAGTTGACCCGCTGGGTCGCGGCGCGCGATCTGCCCCCGATCGGCTTCTACCAGGGCTATCCCGGGTTGCAGGTCCAGGACGTCAACGCCCTGATGGCGGACGCCTGACCGGCTGGAGCGTCTCCAGGCGGAAAAATGGAAAGTGGTGCGATGGGCGACACGGCAGGCACGGTTCAGGCTCCGTTCTTTCTGATCTTTCCGATCAAGTCCGCGGAAGACATGCAGGCTCTGGCGGTCACCCTGCCCCCGCTTTTTCCAGGCATGTTCGATGCGGCCGACACGATCGGGACGTTGCACTTCGCCCGCTTCGTCGCGCTCGGCGAAACCACGCTCGCTTTCGTGAGCGAGTATGACGGCGATTTCCACGACTACATCATGGACTTCACCAAGCATCTCGGCCAGGTGTTCGATACCGTGTTCCTGCATGTCGTCGATCCGCCGCCCACGCCGGTCGCCAAGAACGCCGAGGCGCTTGTCGAGTGGGTCAAGGCACATAACCTCGATCCGCTCGCCTTCTACAGCGGCTATCCGGGCCTCGGTGTCAGCGATATCCGCACCCTGGCCGCTGATCTCTGATCCGGGAAACCGCATGGACGCGCTGGACCTCGAGGACATTCAGGGATTTGTCCTTCGCGGCTATCGCATGCCGATGGTTCGGCATTACCTCCTGAAAGTGAACGAACCGGCCGCCGCCCGTGGCCTCCTGGGGCAGTTCGTGAGTGGCGACGAGAGGCTTGCCCCTCAGATCACCACCGCCGAGGAGTGGCAGGTTGGCTTCGGGCCGGGACCCGACGACGACCCCGCAGCAAATCCCCGCCGCAAGCCGGATTATTGCCTGAACCTCGGCATAACTTGGCCGGGGCTGGTCGCCCTCGAACTGCCGGACCGTGTTCCCGGTCTGTCGTTTAAATCGTTCAGCGCTTTCACAGAAGGCGCGGCATCACGGGCGGCGCGTGTCGGCGATACGGGAGAAAGCGGTCCAGAGCATTGGCTTGAGGGTTTCGGGGCGGGGAACGACCATGTTCTGGTGACCCTTCACGCCTTGAACCTCGACGCGTTCCGAATCTACCACACCCGGCTCGTGACGCTCTTCGCCAGGGGCAACGCCTTCGATCTGCTTTGGCGCGGCGACGGGATGGCCCTGCTCGAGATGCAGGATGGAAAACCGGTCCCGGTCCCGAAGACCCATTTCGGCTACACCGACGCGATCAGCACGATCCCGATCCGCGGCGGCCCCGAACGCGCCGATCCCGATCATCAGCAGCCCTGCGAGCCATGGCTCTTCGTTCTTCGCGATGATGCAGAGAACTATTACGTTCCGGAGCCACGCGAACTCGGCCTCAACGGCAGCTTTGGTGTCTTCAAGATGATGCGGCAGGATGTCGTCGGGTTCGAGAACTTCCTGCAGAGCAACAAGGACAAGGTCGCCCCCGAGTTGCTCGCGGCGAAGATCATGGGGCGCTGGCGCAACGGCGTCCCGCTGACACTGTCCCCGGATACGGACGCGCCCGAGGGTGGCATTCCGACCGAGAAACTCAACGACTTCGAATATGTCAATGAAGACGGCTCCGGCGACCCCAAGGGCCTGCGCTGTCCGATCGGCGCGCATATCCGGCAAGTCAACCCGCGTGGTCAGCCGGTGGCGGGCCAGGGCAAGCCGGGCGGCAGCAACAACAGCCACCGCCTCGCCCGGCGCGGCATGCCGTATGGCCCCACCTACTTGCCGGAGCACCCCGACGACGGCATCGAGCGGGGCTTGCTCGGGTATTTCATCAATACACACATCGAAAACCAGTACGAATTCGTGCTGAAACAATGGGTCAATGACGCCGAGTTTGTCGGCATGGTCCGTCTCAATCCCAAGTCGAAGGACGTCGTGATCGGCGACAACGATCCCGCCGACAGCATCTTCGAGATTCGCCAGCCCGACGGGGCGCCGCCGCTCAGGCTCACCGGCATCTCACGCTTCGTGACCACCCAGGCCGTGGCCTATTGCTTTCTGCCCAGCGTGACCGCATTGAAGTTCATATCCGGACTTCAATGATTGGTCCGGAACGGGCTCCTGGCCGGACCTCGGAGGCGCGATGGACGGCCGGCCTGGAGATTGGTACGTCTCTCGTCGACAATGGCGCTTGAGGGGCATTTCCCGGCTGCGCCCGTCCGCCGCGACGGATAGTCGAAGGACTAGGCACCATTCTTGCTCCACGATTGACACATCGATTCTGACCCCTGATTCCGCAACCAGACAAACGTGCAGCAAGATGAACGAGATGAATGCCATCGACCCGCGGCCGCGCAGCGTCGACGCCGACAGCCTCAAGGCCGCGATCGTCGACAAGCTCGCCTATGCGGTGGGCAAGGACCCGATCGTCGCCCAGCCGCATGACTGGCTGGCCGCGACCATTCTTGTCGTGCGCGACCGGGCGATCGACCGGTGGATGGACTCGACCCGGGGTCCCTACCGGACCGGCGCCAAGCGGGTCTATTACCTGTCGGTCGAGTTCCTGATCGGCCGTCTGCTCCGCGACGCGATGTCCAATCTCGGCCTGGTCGAGCCGATCGCCGAGGCGCTCGCCAGCCTCGGCGTCGACCTCGACGCGATCGAGGCGCTCGAACCCGACGCCGCCCTCGGCAATGGCGGTCTCGGCCGCCTCGCCGCCTGCTTCATGGAAAGCATGGCGACCGTCGGCATACCCGCCTACGGCTACGGCATCCGCTACGTCCACGGCCTCTTCCACCAGGAAATCCAGGACGGCAACCAGATCGAGCTGCCCGAGGACTGGCTGTCGGACGGCAATCTCTGGGAGTTCGAACGGCGCGAGGCGGCCTATGACATCGGCTTCGGCGGCAGCGTCGAGAGCGACGGCCTGGCCGGCGACACGGTGCGCCAGCGCTGGCACCCGCAGGAAAAGGTCCTCGCCATCGCCTACGACACGCCGATCGTCGGCTGGCGCGGGGCGCGCGTCAACACGCTGCGGCTGTGGAGCGCGCGGGCGGTCAACCAGATCAGCCTCGACGAGTTCAACCGCGGCGACCATATGGCCGCGCTTGCCGACCTGACGCGGGCGGACACCATCACCCGCGTCCTCTATCCGGCGGACTCGACGGCGGCCGGCCAGGAGCTGCGGCTCCGCCAGGAGTATTTCTTCGTCTCCGCCTCGCTCCAGGATCTTCTGCGCCGTCACCTCAAGCAATTCGGCACGGTCGAGAACCTTGCCGACAAGGTGGCGGTCCAGCTCAACGATACGCATCCCTCGATCGCGGTGGCCGAGCTGATGCGCATTCTCGTCGATCTCCACGGCATTGCGTGGGACGCGGCCTGGTCGATCACCCGCGATACCATCAGCTACACCAATCACACCCTGCTGCCCGAGGCGCTCGAAAGCTGGTCGGTCGGGCTGATGGAACGGCTCCTGCCCCGCCACATGCAGATCATCTACGAGATCAATTCCCGCCTCCTGCAGACGGCGCGCCGGACACTCGATGCCGATGCCGACCTCCTCGCCTCGCTGTCGCTGATCGACGAGCATAGCGGCCGGCGCGTTCGCATGGGCCAGCTCGCCTTCGTCGGCTCGCACAAGGTGAACGGCGTCTCGGCGCTCCATACCGAGCTGATGAAGGAAACCGTCTTCCGCAACCTCCACCGGCTCTTCCCCGACCGCATCGAGAACAAGACCAACGGCATCGCGACGCGGCGCTGGCTGATGCAGGCGAATCCCGGACTCACCGACCTCATCGTCGAGGCGATCGGACCGGCCGTCCTCGACGATATCGGCCACATCGCCGAGGTCGACGCCTTCGCCGGCGACACCGCCTTCCAGGAGCGCTTTGCCGCCGTCAAGCGGGCCAACAAGGTGCGTCTTGCCGACCCTCGCCCGCGACACCGTCGGCGTCTCGATCAGCCCGGACGCGCTCTTCGACGTCCACATCAAGCGCATCCACGAATACAAGCGCCAGTTCCTCAACATCATCGAGACGGTCGCCCTCTACAACCAGATCCGGCTCCATCCCGAGCGGGAGTGGGTGCCGCGGGTCAAGATCTTCGCCGGCAAGGCGGCGGCGAGCTACTGGACGGCGAAGCTGATCATCCGTCTCATCAACGACGTGGCGAAGGTGATCAACAACGATCCGACCGTCCACGACCTCCTCAAGGTCGTGTTCCTGCCGAACTACAATGTCAGCCTCGCCGAGGCGATCGTGCCGGCCGCCGACCTGTCGGAACAGATCTCGACCGCCGGCATGGAGGCCTCGGGCACCGGCAACATGAAGCTGGCGCTGAACGGCGCGATCACCATCGGCACCCTCGACGGCGCCAATGTCGAGATCTGCGAGCGCGTCGGTATCGACAATATCTTCATCTTCGGGCTCACCGCCGACGAGGTCGCCGCGCGCCGCCGCACCGGCCACAACCCGCGCGCCATCATCGGCGCCGACGATGCGCTGCGCTACCGTCGTCGATGCTATCGCCGACGGCACCTTCTCGCCCGACGACCGCAACCGCTATCGCGGCCTGATCGACAACCTGATGACCAGCGACGGCTTCATGGTCACCGCCGATTTCGCCGCCTATTGCCTGGCCCAGCGCGACGTCGACGCCATGTGGCGCGACACCCCGTCGTGGCGGGCCAAGGCGATCCACAACACCGCCAACATGGCCTGGTTCTCGGCCGACCGGACGATCCGCGAATACGCCCGAAGCCATCTGGAACGTCCCGGTCGCATAGGGACGGTCGGGGTGGCGAACACCGGCGCTCCTTTGCCGCCCAGGGAGAGCGGCACTGTCACGCGGTGACGCGACGGCCGACAAGCGCCGACACCGTCCCTGGCGAAATTGTTCCTTGCCCGGCGTCGCGCTATGATTGCACCCTGGACCAGATCACTCAGGCAAAAAAATAGCTGCGAGAGACAACAATATGAAGGAATTCAAGGTCAATCCGGAATTCGTCATAACCGATGAACAGTCTCTGCGAAGTCTGTTTCATGCGATAACGCCCCTGGCCATTCAGAAGTGTCAGGGCTCGCTCGACACGCATGCGCAGGCCTTCATCAGGCGTTCGCCATTCATCTGCCTCGGCACGCAGAATGCGGACGGAAGAGCCGATGTCAGTCCTCGCGGCGATCCGGTCGGCTTTGTCGAAATCCTCGATCAGCACACGTTGGCGATCCCGGACCGACCCGGCAATAATCGTCTCGATAGCCTGGTCAATATTCTTTCCAACCCCAGCGTCGGACTGTTGTTCATCATTCCGGGGTTTGACGACACATTACGAATAAACGGGCAGGCCAGTCTGGTCACCGACCCTGAAATCCTTGAGCGCCTGAGTGTCAAGGATCGCATCCCCAAACTCGCGATCGTGGTCAAGGTGAGTGAGGTCTTCCTGCATTGCGCCAAGGCGTTTCGACGGTCTCAATTGTGGAATCCGGATCATTTTCAACTTCGCGACGAGATGCCGTCGCTTTCAAAGATCATTCTGGATCAGACGACCGGCGCTCCGGGCGATGACGACGCGATGCGTAAAATCGACGAGGATCTCGAGGTCGAATACCAGAAGACACTCTACTGACGTTTGACCGCTCGGGCCCTTTCGAGAGCCTCAGAGTTTGTCGTGACGAGCGACTTTACGCCGAAGGGAGGATCGGCAGCGGCGCCGGGCCCTATCCCGCCGAAGGGATTCTGCCCGAGGCTGCCCGGGACGTTGCACACCACCGCGCCTCCCCCTCAACCGTCATGGCCGGGCTTGACCCGGCCATCCACGCCATGACGCTCCCATTGGACGCCACAGCAAGACGGTAACGCAGTGCCATGGATGCCCGGGTCAAGCCCGGGCATGACGTCAGTGTGGAAGGCGCTGGGAGGCAACCCGTCAAGGTCGCCGCTCCTCGCTTGGGCGACACGACGCGCCGGTGGTGCAGGCGCCCGGCTCAGCCAGAACGGGACGCCGGCAGGTTAGCCGCCGGCGCCCCTTTAGCGCCTATTCGTTCACCGACGTCGCGGTTTCGGCCGCCCGCACGAGCTGGACGAACTCGGCCCGGATGCCGAACGGGTCCGTCGCCGCGCGCGTCTTGCGCGAGGCCGCCGATCGCCGTCCAGTCGAAGCTCGGGTCCATCCACGGGTCGCCGCGCAGCTTCTGGCCGTAGGCGGCGACGGCCAGCGCCCAGCGGGTCGCCTCCGGCGCCTCGGCCAGCGCCGCCGGCCGGTCGGCGTTGCCGATCGGCTGTTCGATCAGCTTCGAGGTGGCCTCGCCCGGCAGCTTGTAGCGGACCTTGACGAAGGCGAGCTCGCCGTCCGCCTCGTAGCTGACCTTCTTCGGTTCGTCCCCGTAGCGGAGCGGATCGACCGAGAGCTTGCCGCCGACCGGGGTGATCTCGTAGAGCGCCGTCACCGAGGCGCCCGCGCCGACCTCGCCGGCATCGACCTGGTCGTTGTTGAAGTCCTCGCGGTTGAGCATCCGGGTCTCGTAGCCGATCAGCCGGTATTCGGCGACGCGATCGGGATTGAACTCGACCTGGATCTTGACGTCGTCGGCGATCGGGAAGAGCGAGCCGGAGAAGTCGTCGCGGAAGAGCTTGCGGGCCTCCTGCAGCGTGTCGATATAGGCCGCCGTGCCGTTGCCCGACTGCGACAGCGTCTGCATCATCACGTCGTTGTAGTTGCCGCGGCCGAAGCCGTAGACCGAGAGATAGACGCCGGTCTTGCGCTTCTCGGCGACGAAATCCTCGAGCTTTTCGGGATCGGCGATGCCGACGTTGAAGTCGCCGTCGGTCATCAGGATCACGCGGCTGACGGAATCCTTCTGCTGCGACTGCCCGGCCATCTTGTAGGCGAGCGCCAGTCCCTCGCCGCCGGCGGTCGAGCCGCCGGCCCGCATCGCGTCGACCGCGCAGCGGATCTTCAGCTTCTGGTTGCCGGGCGTCGGTTCGAGCACCGCGCCGGCCGCGCCCGCATAGACCGCGATCGAGACACGATCCTCGGGGCGGAGTTCGTCGATCAGGACGTTCAGCGCCTTCTGGACCAGCGGCAGCTTGGTCGGCTCGTCCATCGAGCCGGAGACGTCCATCAGGAAGACGAGGTTGAGCGGCGGCCGCTTGTCCGCGGCGAGATCGTAGCCCTGGAGGCCGATATGGATGATCTCCTTGCCGTCCGCCCAGGGCGACGGCACGACCGTCGTGTGGATGGCGAAGGGCGTATCCGGATCGGTCGGCGGCGCGTAGCCGTAGTCGAAATAGTTGACCAGTTCCTCGACCCGCACCGCGTCGCGCGGCGGCAGCGTGCCGTCGTTGAGGAAGCGGCGGACATTGGCGTAGGAGGCGGTGTCGACGTCGATCGAGAAGGTCGAGACCGGGTCGTCGGCGACCTGCCTGATCGGGTTGGAGGTGGCGTCGGGATACTTCTCCGTGTCGTAGGGCAGTTCGCCCATCGCGTCGGCGGCGACGGTGCCGGCGATCACCGTCTGGTTTGGAGCCGGGGACGGCGGTGGCGCCGCCTCCATGCTGTAGGTCGGCGCAAGCAGCTTTCGCACCAGACCACCGCCGACGCTGCCGCCCCGCGGCGCCTGCATGTCCTGGTCGGCCCTCTGCTGCGGGAAGCCGAGATTGGCGCAGGCGGTGGCGGTCGGCAGGCCGTCGACGACGTCGCGGGCGTCACGATTGGCGGCGGAGACGCGAGCGGCGGTCAGCGCCGTCGCCGAGAGCAGAAGCGAGAAGACGATAATGGATTTGGCGTGAATGGGGGGTCGGCGTCGCATGGGTGATATCCTCCGACAACGCCCCCCGGCGCGATCGGGAAGCTGGCAGTCCAATCCGGCGGGAACTTGGCCGGAACATGGACGGCCGAAGGCAACCGATAGGTGTGTCGGTTCGGCTACAGTCTGGACGCCTCCTTTTGCCTTTGGGACACGCATGAGACAGTTTTCAGTGAGACAGACATGAATCAGTGCGTCCCATGATCCGATTCCTGACCGCCCTCGTCCTTCTCGCGGTGTTTCAGGCCCCGCCCGCGACCGCCTGGGAGCGTTTCGGCATCGTCCTGCTGCACGGCAAGACCGGCGGCCCCGGCCAGTTCACCCAGCTTGCCCGCGACCTCACCGAGATGGGCTATCTGGTTGAAACGCCTGAGCTTTGCTGGTCGGCCCGGCGGATCTACGACCGCTCCTTCACCGGCTGCTTCGACGATATCGACGCCGCCGTCGCGCTGTTGCGGGACGACGGCGCGGAAGGAATTATCGTTGCAGGTCATAGCCTTGGCGGCGTCGGTGCACTTGCCTATGGAGCCACGCACGACGGCCTTGCCGGTATCATCGCCCTCGCCCCCGCCGGCGACCCGGTGTCGTTTGGCAAGATCGGGGTGATCGCCAAAAGCGTGAAAAAAGCCCGCGCCGCGGTGGCTGCGGGGAATGGCGATGTCGTTGATACGTTTTATGATTTCGTTCTCGGCAAGGCCCTGCCGGTGAAGGCGACCGCCGGCGATTTCATCAGCTTCTTCGGCCCCGACAGCCCCGGCGTCATGACCCGGACCTTGCCGGCGTTGAAAGCCCCGCTGCTCTGGGTGGCGGGCACCAAGGACTCCAGCCAGCGCACCGCGCCCGCGCTCTTCCGGACAGCGCCCGAGGACGCCCGGAGCCGTTTCGTCACCGTCAATGCGGGACATCTCGGGACGCCTTCGGCGGCCTTCGACGCGATTCTGGACTGGCTTGATGCCCTGGAAAAAGCCGCCAACTGAACGCCTAAACCAGCCGCGACTTCTCCAGCGCCGCGGCAATGAAAGACGCGAAGAGCGGGTGCGGCTCGAACGGCCGCGACTTCAGCTCCGGATGGAACTGGACGCCGATGAACCACGGATGGTCGATATATTCGATCGTCTCCGGAAGCACCCCGTCCGGCGACAGGCCGGCGAAGCAAAGCCCTTTGTCTTCAAGGCGTTCTCGGTAATCGATGTTGATCTCGTAGCGATGCCGGTGGCGTTCCGAAATCTCGGTGGCGCCATAGATTTCGGCGATCTTGCTGCCCTTGCGCAAGGTTGCCGGGTAGGTGCCGAGCCGCATCGTCCCGCCGAGGTCGCTGTCGTCGGCGCGCTGCTCGAGGACGTTTCCCCGGACCCATTCGGTCATGAGACCGACGATCGGCTCCGGCGTCGGTCCGAATTCGCTGGAACTCGCCTGAGACAGTCCCGCGACGTTGCGGGCCGCCTCGACCATGGCGAGTTGCATGCCGAAGCAGATGCCGAGGAACGGCAATTTCCGCTCCCTCGCGAAGCGGGCGGCCGAAATCATTCCCTCCGAACCGCGTTTGCCGAAACCGCCGGGAACCAGGATTCCATCGACATCTTCGAGGCGCTGGAGCATGGCCCCGTCTTCCTCGAGCGTCTCGGATTCGATCCAGTCGATATTGACCTTGACCGTATTGGCGATGCCACCGTGATGGAGAGCCTGAACCAGCGACTTATAGGCGTCCTGGAGGCCGGTATACTTGCCGACGATGGCGATGGTGACCTCGCCTTCATGCTCGCGGATCGCGCGGCCGATATCGTGCCAACGCGCCAGATCGGGCATCGGCGCGTCGGTGATGCCAAAGGCTGCCAGCACCTCGTCGTCGAGACCTTCCGCGTGATAGGCGATCGGGACGTCGTAGATATTCGGGACGTCCAGCGCCTGGATCACGGCGCTCGGCCGCACGTTGCAGAACAGCGAGAGCTTGCGACGCTCCTCGCTCGGGATCGGCCGGT
The DNA here is from genome assembly GCA_963812275.1 of uncultured Alphaproteobacteria bacterium. Taxonomy (GTDB): domain Bacteria; phylum Pseudomonadota; class Alphaproteobacteria; order Rhizobiales; family Kaistiaceae; genus Bauldia. The sequence goes on from CAWEUQ010000027.1 coordinate 281,567, forward strand.
CGGCGCGGACCAGAAGGAGATCCGGCTGGATGCCGATCTCGCGAAGGTCGCGGACCGAATGCTGGGTCGGCTTGGTCTTGAGTTCGCCGGCGGAAGCGATCCACGGCATCAGGGTGAGATGGATATAGACCGCGTGGCCGCGCGGCAGATCGTTGCCGAGTTGGCGGATCGCCTCGAAAAACGGCAGGCCCTCGATGTCGCCGACCGTGCCGCCGATCTCGCAGAGAACGAAGTCCTCGTCCTCGTTGCCATCCAGAACGAACTGCTTGATGGCATCGGTGACATGCGGAATCACCTGGACCGTGGCGCCGAGATAGTCGCCACGCCGCTCCTTGGTGATGATTTCCTGGTAAATCCGGCCAGTGGTGATGTTGTCCTGCTGGGTGGCGGGACGACCGGTGAAACGTTCGTAATGGCCGAGGTCGAGATCCGTCTCGGCGCCGTCGTCGGTGACGAAGACCTCGCCGTGCTGATACGGGCTCATCGTCCCGGGATCGACATTCAGATAAGGGTCGAGCTTCCGCAGGCGCACCTTGTAGCCGCGTGCCTGAAGCAGCGCGCCCAAAGCCGCCGAAGCAATACCTTTGCCGAGGGAAGAGACCACACCGCCGGTGATGAAGACGTACCGCGCCATGGGCGTCTACCCTAATTGGTCACGGGCTGATTTGCAGAGTCGAAAAAGACCATTCGGGGAAAAAAAGCGGCAGGCCCGGCGGGATCGGTCGCGCCGGGCCTGTCGATACGGATTTCACTGTCAGTTCGTCGGGACCTGGGGACTGGCCGGCTTGTCGGCCGGTGCCGTCGTGTCGGGCGTTGCGCCCGGCACCGGGGTTATCTTCTGCAATTCGTCGAGGATACCCGGCCCGCCGGCAGTGTCCCCAGCGCCGCCGCCAGCAGCATCGCCGGCGCCACCTGCCCCGGTGCCATCGCCGCCAGCGGCCGCGTCAGCGGGGCTGCCGGTGCTGATCGGCGCGGGCGTCGCCTGCACATTGTCAAGAATCGAGGCGGGACCGGCCGAGAAACGCGAGATGACCGTCAACGCGATCGAGGTCGCGAAAAACGCCGCGGCGAGAATTGCGGTCGTGCGCGTCAGAACGTTGGTCTGGCTGCGGGTCGACATGAAGTTGCCGCCGCCGCCAATCCCCAGCGCGCCCCCTTCAGAGCGCTGGAGGAGCACCACTGCGATAAGCGCCACGATCACCATCAGGTGAATGACGATGATTACGGTTTCCATTGATCAAACTGTCCTTGAAGTCAGCGCCTTGTACACGAACCCGTTCCGCCTTGCCACCCGGTTGCCCGCGTTATCCAGCCGCCGCTACAATACCCAGGAAATCGGCGGCTTTGAGGCTGGCGCCACCGACCAGCGCACCGTCGACATCGGGCAATGGCAATATTTCCGATGCGTTGCCCGGCTTGACCGATCCGCCGTAAAGAAGGCGAATTCCAGCGGCAGCGGAGCCAAACCGGCCCGCCAATTCCGACCGTATATGGGCATGCGCGGCCTGGATGTCATCATTCGACGGCGTCAGCCCGGTTCCGATCGCCCAGACGGGCTCGTAGGCGACCACAAGATTCTCCGCCGTCGCTCCATCGGGGACGGAGCCGGCCAGTTGGCGGGAGAGCACCGCCAGTGTCTCGCCGGCGCGGCGCTGGGCCTCGGTTTCGCCAACACACAGGATGACAAGCAGCCCGGCCCGCCTGCCCGCTTCGGCCTTCGCCCGCACCAGCGCGTCGTCCTCGCCGTGGTCGGCGCGCCGCTCCGAATGGCCGACAATGACCAGTGTTCCGCCGGCGTCGGCGATCATCTCGGCGGAAATATCGCCTGTATGGGCGCCGCTGCCGGCGGCATGGCAATCCTGGCCGCCAATCATCAATGCCGAACCCGCCGCCCTTTCAACGGCGGCGGAGATCAGTGTCGCCGGGGGACAGATGGCCACGTCGCAAGTGGCGCCACCGATCGCGGCTTTCACGGCATCGATTTCGGCGAGATTCGCCCTTAACCCGTTCATCTTCCAGTTGCCCGCGATCATGGGCCTGTTGGCGACCATTCGACACTCTCCTTTTGAAGCCGGGCGAGCGGTAACAAAAACCGGAGAGAAATCAAAGTCCCTCGCCTTGCGGCGGCTCGGTCCCCTGCCTATTATCCGGCCAAACTCGAGGGGGCGGTGCGCGGAGATCGTGCGCCGCCAATTTGTAAGGAATTCCGATGCTTGATGCGCTCCGCAAAGGCGCCGGGGGATGGGTCGCCCAGCTGTTCATCGCCCTTCTGGTGGTGAGTTTTGCCGTCTGGGGGGTTTCGGGCTTTCTCACCGGCATGCAGTCGGACACCGTCGCGACCGTCGGCGGCACGGATGTCACGGCCCGACAGTTTGCCCTCCAGTATGACCAGGCGAAGCGTCAGCTTGGCCAGCAGATCGGTAAATCGGTTACCGACGAGCAGGCCCGCCTTTTCGGCCTTCCGGGCCAGGTCCTCGGTCGGCTGGTGACCGAGGCAGCGCTGAACGACGAAGCCCATACGCTCGGACTCGGCGTTTCCGGCGACACGCTTGCCAAGCAGATCGCCGACGACCCGTCATTCCAGGGAGCGGACGGCACCTTTGATCGCGGGCGGTTCGTCCAGGTGATCAACAATGCCGGGCTGACCGAGGATCAGTTCGTCGCGGACCTGCGCAACGGCTACATCCGTCAGCAGCTTGCGTCGGCATTGGTGGGAGCGATCGAAGTCCCCGACGCCTATATGCGGGCGTATCACGACTACGTGAACGAGGAACGCGATATCGGCTATCTGACGCTGACCCCGGACCTGGTCGGCACGATCCCGGATCCGACCGAAACCGAGCTGACGACATTCTTCAACGAGCACAAGAGCGACTGGCGGTCTCCGGAACTTCGGTCGGTGAACGTCATGAAAATGACTCCGGCGGACATGGCCAATACCGGCGACATTTCCGATGAAGACGCCCGCAAGGTCTATGACAGCCAGCTGGCGACCCGGTTCACCAAACCGGAAAAGCGCAAGGTCGAGCAGATCGTGTTCAAGGACATGGCTGAAGCCAGCGATGCGGCGTCAGCACTCGCCAACGGCAAGACATTCGACGAATTGATGGCCGATCGCGGCTTGAAGAGCACCGATGTCGATCTCGGACTGGTGACCCAGGACAAGATTATCGATCCGGATGTGGCGAAAGCGGCATTTTCGTTGGAGCAAGGCAGCGTCAGCGGCATCGTCGAGGGCCAGTTCGGCCCCGTGATCGTCAGGGTTACCGAGATCGATCCGGCGGTCGTCACCAGCTTCGACGACGCCAAGGCGACGATCAAGAAGGAGCTGGCCGAGGCCCGCGCCGCGCAGGAAATCACCGATCAGTTCGATGTCATCGAGGACGCGCGCGCCGGCGGATCGACGCTTCAGGAAGTCGCCACAAATTACGGACTCAAGCTTGTGACCTACCCCGCGATCGACGCGACCGGCAAGGACGGCGATGGCGCTCCGATCGCCGACCTCCCCGGCGGCAAGCAGTTGGTGAGCGCGATCTTCGAGTCGGATGTCGGTCTGGAGAATAACGCGATCCCGATCGATGGCGGCTACGTCTGGTACGACGTGACCGCCGTCAGCGCCGCGCGTGACCGCGAACTCTCCGAGGTCCGCGAGAAGGTGGTGACCGCGTTCAAGAAGGCGCAGGTCGCCGACAAGCTGACCAAAATGGCCGACGAAGACCGCGATCGCCTCGCCCGCGGCGACGCGATCGACGCTGTCGCGGCCGATGCCGGCGTCGAGGCAAAGACGGCCACAGCGGTGAAACGATCGACCCCGGCCACCGATACACTGACCGCCTCGGCGATCCAGGAAACCTTCAACGGCCCCAAGGGCTACGCCGCCGTGGCGGAAGGCCCGGACGACTCGAAGATCGTCCTCGTCGTTACGGATACGACCGTGCCGCCTTACTTTTCGGGGGCGCCGGATATGAATGACACGCAAAAGCGCCTGTCCACCGAGATCTCCAATGACTTCCTCCAGGAATATGTCTCGCAGTTGCGCGACCGCCTTGGGGTCACGATCAATCAGGTGACGTTGCAGCAAGTGATCGGCGCGACCGATCCCGGCGCCTGATCACGGGCGGGATGGACACCGATGCAGGTCGAACCCGCCGAACCGGAGTTTGCGCGCGCTCACGCCAACGGCAAGGCACAGGTCTGCTGGACGAGGCTGGTCGCCGATCTTGAAACTCCGGTTTCGGCGATGCTCAAGCTGTCGGCGGGGCGCGCCAACTGCTTTCTTCTCGAATCCGTCGAAGGCGGCGCGGTGCGCGGCCGCTATTCGATCATCGGTATCGAGCCCGACCTGATCTTTCGGACCTTCGGCTCGCGCGCGGAAATCAATCGCAACCCCCGCCACGCACCGGATGCCTATTCCACCGCGCCGGAGCCGCCGCTGATGGCGCTGCGCTCCCTCATCGAGGAATCGCGGATCGACCTGCCGGCCGGCCTGCCGCCGATGGCGGCCGGGATCTACGGCTATCTCGGCTACGACATGGTGCGGCAGATGGAGGAACTGCCGCAGCCGAATCCCGATCCCCTTGGCTTTCCCGATGCGATCCTGCTCCGGCCGACGGTCATCGTCGTCTTCGATTCCGTCCGCGACGAGATCACCGTGGTTACGCCGGTCAGGCCGGCGGAAGGTGTCAGCGCGGCAGCGGACTACGCGCGTGCGATCGACCGGCTGACGGTCGTCGTCGAGGCTCTCGACATGCCGCTCGACAAGTCGTTCGAGGCCGTCGACGTCGATCTCGACATGCCGGTTGTCTCTAATACGCCGCGCGAGCGCTATCTCGACATGGTCGCGCGCGCCAAGGACTACATCGCCGCCGGCGACATCTTCCAGGTCGTGCTGTCGCAGCGGTTCGAGGCGCCCTTCGCCCTGCCGCCCTTCGCGCTCTATCGGGCGCTGCGCCGGGTCAACCCGTCGCCCTACCTCTATTATCTCGACTTCGGGGCCTTCGCGGTGGCCGGATCGAGCCCGGAAATCCTGGTCCGGGTCCGCGACGGCGAGGTCACCATCCGGCCGATCGCCGGGACCCGGCCGCGCGGCGGCAACCCGGAGGAAGACAAGGCGCTGGAAGCCGAACTGCTTGCCGATCCCAAGGAGCGGGCCGAGCACCTGATGCTCCTCGATCTCGGCCGCAACGACGTCGGCCGTGTCGCCGAGATCGGCACGGTCGAGGTCACCGACCAGTTCTTCCCCGAATATTACAGCCACGTGATGCACATCGTCTCCAACGTGGTGGGCAGGCTTTCGCCGGACTATGACGCGCTCGCGGCGCTTGCGGCGGGATTCCCGGCCGGCACGGTTTCCGGCGCGCCGAAGGTCAGGGCGATGGAGATCATCGACGAACTCGAACTGGAAAAGCGCGGCATCTATGCCGGCTGCGTCGGCTATTTCACCGCCAACGGCGACATGGATTCCTGCATCATCCTCAGGACCTCGATCATCAAGGACGGCAAGATGTATGTGCAGGCCGGGGCCGGAATCGTCGCGGACTCGGTGCCGGAGAAGGAGCATGACGAATGTGTCGCCAAGTCGCGCGCCCTTTTCCGGGCGGCCGAAGAGGCGGTAAGGTTCGCCTCAGGCGTCGGCAGGGGACAGTGAGGGTCGGATCATGACCATCCTCGTCATCGATAACTACGACAGCTTCACCTACAACCTCGTCCACTATCTCGGCGAGTTGGGCGCGAAACTGAGCGTGCGTCGCAACGACAAAATTACCGTCGACGAGGTGGTAGCGATGGACCCGGAGGCGATCGTCATCTCGCCCGGCCCCTGCACGCCGAACGAGGCAGGGATCTGCCTCGCGCTGATCGAACGGGTCGGGGCGGATATCCCGATCTTCGGGGTCTGTCTCGGCCACCAGGCCATCGGCCAGGCCTATGGCGGCAAGATCGTGCGGGCGCCGAGCCTGATGCACGGCAAGCTCAGCACCATCCATCATACCGGTCGATCGGTGTTTCGCGGGATCAACGACGATTTCCAGGCGACCCGCTACCACTCGCTGACCATCGCTCCGGAGACATTGCCCGAGATCCTCGAGGTCACCGCCACCGCGGACGACGGCGTGATCATGGGCGCGATGCACCGGCGGCATCCGGTTCATGGCGTGCAGTTCCATCCGGAATCGATCGCTTCCGAGCACGGGCACCAGATCCTGAAGAATTTCCTCGACATCGCGGCGGCGTGGAATGCCGAGCATCGTGTCGAGCGATCCGTTGCCTGAGGAGGAAAGATGGCGGACCTGAAGGCGACCATCGCCAAGGTCGCGGCGGGCGACACGCTCAGCCGCGACGAGTTGCGCGACGCGTTCGACATCATCATGTCCGGCGACGCCAGCCCGGCCCAGATCGCAGCCTTCCTCACCGGATTGCGGTTGCGGGGCGAGACGGTCGACGAGATCGCCGGCGCCGTGGCAACGATGCGGGCGAAGATGACCCCGGTGGAGGCGCCGGCAAACGCCATCGACGTTGTCGGCACCGGTGGCGATGCGTCCGGCAGCTACAACATCTCGACCACCGCGGCCTTCGTCGTCGCCGGCGCCGGCATTCCGGTCGCCAAGCACGGCAATCGTGCGCTGTCGTCGAAGTCCGGCGCGGCCGACACCCTTGCCGCCCTCGGCGTCAATATCGACCTGACGCCCGACCAGATCGCGCAGTGCATTCGCGAGGCCGGCATCGGCTTCATGTTCGCCCCGGCCCACCACGCGGCGATGAAGCATGTCGGTCCGGTGCGAGCCGAGCTCGGGTTCCGGACCATCTTCAACCTGATCGGTCCGCTGTCGAATCCGGCGAGCGTCAAGCGCTACCTGCTGGGGGTGTACTCTCCCGACTGGGTGGAACCGCTGGCGAACGTGCTGGCGAGCCTCGGCGCCGAACGGGCCTGGGTGGTCCATGGCGCGGGCGGCCTCGACGAAATATCGCCGGCGGGTGAAACCATCGTCGCCTCGCTCGAGGATGGCAAGGTCACCGTCTTCACCGTCAGCCCGCAGGATGCCGGGCTGTCGTCCTCCCCCGCCGAGGCGATCAAGGGCGGCGACGCGGCCGACAATGCCGAAGCGCTGCGTCAGGTGCTCGATGGCGCTCCGGGGGCCTATCGGGATACGGTGCTCCTCAACGCCGGAGCCGCGCTCGTCGTCGCGGGACTGGCGAAGGATCTCGCCGAGGGCGTCGAGCGCGCCGCCGATGTCATCGACAGCGGCAAGGCGCGGCAGCGGCTGGACAAACTCGTCGCGGCATCGAATGGCTAGGTCATGAACGACATCCTGAAGACGATCGAAGTCAGCAAGCGGGCCGAGATCGCCGCGGCGAAGGCAGCCGTGGCCCCGGCCGAGATGGAGCGGCGCGCCCTCGCCGCCCCTTCGCCGCGCGGCTTCGTCAAGGCATTGCGGGCAACCATCGCCGCCGGTCGGCCGGCGCTGATTGCCGAGATCAAGAAGGCGAGCCCTTCAAAGGGCCTGATCCGGGCGGATTTCGATCCGCCGGCCTTGGCGCGGGCCTACGAAGCCGGTGGCGCGACCTGCCTGTCGGTGCTCACCGATGCGCCGTTCTTCCAGGGCGCACCGGAATACCTCGTCGCCGCACGCGACAGCGTCGCCCTTCCGGTGCTCCGCAAGGATTTCATCTACGAGCCCTACCAGGTGCATGAGTCACGGGCGATGGGCGCGGATTGCATCCTGATCATCATGGCGGCGGTCAGCGATGCGGACGCGGCTGCGATCGAGGCGACCGCTCGGGGGCTGGCGATGGACGTCCTCGTCGAAGTTCACAACGCAGCCGAACTCGAGCGGGCCCTCGCCTTGCCATCGCCGCTGATCGGCATCAACAATCGCGATCTGCGGACCTTCGAGACGTCGCTGGAGGTCAGCGAGCGCCTTGCTCCGATGATTCCCGGCGACAGGCTGATCGTTGGCGAAAGCGGGATCTTCACCCCGGCGGACATCGAGCGGCTTACCAGAGCCGGCATCGGTGCTTTTCTCGTCGGCGAGAGCCTGATGCGGCAGGACGACGTCGCCGCCGCGACGGCAACGCTGCTCGGCACCACGGTGGCGGCATGACGGCCATGGATTACAATATCCGCCCGGTCAATTTCGACGAATACGACCTCCTTGCCGATGTCGAGCGCAGCGCCGCGCAGCGGTTCCGGCAGGTCGGTCTGGCCAGCATCGCGCAGGCGGATCCCACGGACACCGAATTCATCGGCACGGTGGCCGCTTTTGGCGGGGCGTTCGTCGCCGCTCGCAACGAAGACGACATGCCGGTCGGCTTCATCCTCGTCGGACTGCTGGATCGGGCCGCGCATATCTACGAATTGTCGGTCGCGGAGGAATATGGCCGCCAGGGCATCGGGCGCATGCTGATCGAAGAGGCTTCGCGCTTCGCCGGCGCCGAGGGCGTTTCTGCGGTCACGCTGTCGACGTTCCATGATGTGGCGTGGAACGGACCGTTCTACGAGCAACTCGGCTTCCGCTATCTCTCGCGGGGCGAATGGACACCAGCCCTGCATATCCTGCACAAGCTCGAGATGCAGCATGGTCTGCCGGTCGAGCGGCGTGCGTTCATGCGCTGGGATTCGGAATGACCGGGCGGACGCTGAGCCATCTCGACAAGGCCGGCGCCGCCAATATGGTCGATGTCTCGGCCAAGCCGGTCACCGAACGGATGGCCATCGCCGAAGGCTCGGTGCGGATGAAACGGGAGACGCTCGACCTGATCCGCTCCGGCGATGCCAAGAAAGGCGATGTCATCGGCACCGCGCGGATCGCCGGCATCATGGCCGCAAAGAAGACCCATGAACTGATCCCGCTTTGCCATCCGATCGGCCTGTCAAAGGTCACGGTCGATATCGAGACCGATGAATCGCTGCCGGGCGTCCGAGTCCGGGCGACGACGAAAGTCGCGGAACGGACCGGCGTCGAAATGGAGGCCCTGACCGCGGTTTCGGTTGCCTGCCTGACGATCTACGACATGGCGAAAGCGGTCGACCGCGGGATGGTCATCGGCGATATCCGGCTCGTCGAAAAGAGCGGTGGGCAGTCGGGAGTCTGGCGGGCATCGGGCCAATGAGCCTGTTGTCGGTCGACGAGGCGATCAGCCGGATCGTCGGGGATGTGTCCTCGCCATTGCCGACGGAGGCCGTGCCGCTTGCCGAGGCGGATGGTCGTACACTCGCCGAGGCTCTGACGGCGAAACGGTCGCAACCCCCGTTCCCCGCTTCCGCCATGGACGGCTATGCGTTGCGGGCCGAGGACGCGAACGACGGCCTGGCGCTGAAAGTGATTGGCACGGCGGCGGCCGGGCATGCCTTTGCCGGCACTCTTTCGCGTGGCCAGGCCGTCCGGATTTTCACCGGCGCGCCGGTTCCCGAAGGCGCGGACACGATCCTTATCCAGGAAGACGCGGAGCGTCTTGACGAAACCTCGATCGTGGCGCGCGAAGCGGTGACGCCCGGTCGGCATGTCCGCCGCGCCGGCCTCGATTTCGGCGCAGGCGAGACCCTGATCGGCGCGGGCGTGCGGCTTGGCGCACGCGAAGTGTCGCTTGCGGCGTCGATGGGATTCGACACCGTTCCGGTCCGCCGCCGCCCCCGGGTTTCGATCATCGCGACCGGCGACGAACTGGTCCCGCCGGGGACCCTCCCCGGCCCCGATCAGATCGTTTCCTCGAATGCGGTCGGGATCGCCGCGCTGGTCAGGTCGTCCGGTGGCGAGGCCATCGACCTCGGCATCGTCGCCGACAGCCGCGATGCGATCACCACGGCGATCGCGCGCGCGTCGAACCCTCCTTCCGACGTCCTGGTGACGATCGGCGGGGCATCGGTCGGCGACCACGATCTCGTCAAGGAGGCCCTGGAAGCGAGCGGCATGACCCTCGACTTCTGGCGCATCGCCATGCGGCCCGGGAAGCCCCTGATGTTCGGGCGCCTCGGCGGGCAACGCGTCTTGGGCCTGCCGGGGAATCCGGTGTCGGCCTTTGTCTGCGGGCTCCTTTTCTTGCGGCCGCTGATCGGCGCCCTGCTCGGGCAGCCCTATCTTGACCCGAGTGAGGTCGCGGTGCTCGCCGGGGACGTCCCGGCGAATGACCGCCGTCAGGACTATGTCCGCGCGACGCTGCATGACGGCGACGGCGGAGAATTGCGGGTCGTTCCGCTTCCGATCCAGGACAGCGCCATGCTCTCGACCCTGACCGCCGCCGATTGCCTCCTGATCCGCCCGGCCGGCGCTCCCGCCGGCAAGGCCGGCGAGTTGTGTCGCATCATCCGGCTTCGCTGAGGCGCGTTCCTTCGGTCATCCTGCCGGCTTCTTGCTGATGGCTCGTGTTGTCGGGTCCGCGCGGGACAGCCATCCCGCAGCCCCGCCTACCGACAGCGCGACCCCGTGATTTGTCTGGCTCGCTGCCGGTAACAGGTACACATCGCGGGCCGAGGACGTCGGGAGCCAGGCGCGGACCCATGGCCGTCCAGCGGTCCGTCGTCGGCAACCCCGCTTCGTTCGCACGGTCGGCAGCTTTTCTCGTCTTCGAGCGGTGAAACATAGGAAAACTGTCTTTACCGAATATTCAGTCTTGCGGAACACATATAGAACAAGGTAGTTTGTTCGTGCTTTGTACCTGATTCACCGTACACACAACGTTCCGGACACGGCCATGCTCACGCGGAAGCAGCACGAACTCCTGATGTTCATTCATGAGCGTTTGAAGGAATCCGGGATTCCTCCGTCCTTCGACGAGATGAAGGACGCGCTCGACCTGCGGTCGAAGTCCGGAATTCACCGCCTGATCCGGGCGCTGGAGGAGCGCGGTTTCATCCGCCGCCTGCCGAACCGGGCGCGCGCCATCGAAGTCGTGCGGATGCCGGAATCGTCGACGCCGCCGGTCCAGCGCGCCCGTGGTTTCTCGCCGAGTGTGATCGAGGGGAGCCTCGGTCGCGTCAAGCCTGTCGGCAACGACGGGCTGTCGGAACCGGTGATGATTCCGGTCATGGGCCGCATCGCCGCCGGCACGCCGATCGAGGCGATCCAGACCCACAGTCACTCGATCGGCATCCCGGCGGACATGCTGTCGCCGGGCGAGCATTTCGCCCTCGACATCCGGGGCGACTCGATGATCGAGGCAGGCATTCTCGACGGCGATACGGTCCTGATCCGCAGATCGGATACCGCGGAAACCGGCGACATCGTTGTCGCTCTCGTCGACGAAGAAGAGGCGACGCTGAAGCGACTGCGGCGCAAAGGCGCTTCGATCGCCCTGGAGGCGGCCAATCCGGCGTACGAAACGCGAATCTTCGGACCCGACCGGGTGCGGATCCAGGGCAAGCTCGTCGGTCTGCTGCGGCGCTACTGAGCGACCGGCGGCATGAAGGCCCGCCGGGTCGCGGGATATGCGGTCTCGATGCGGAATGCCGGCTCGCCTGTCCTGATCCGGTTGCAGATAGAGGGCCTGGGCGCCGCCCTCCTTCAGCGCACCGCGGTCGATGACGGTCGCCGTCTCCCTGCAGCGATCGGGGGCCGCGAAGCGGCTGACGACCACTTGTGCCAAATGACAGTCGTCGGCAAAGGCCGCCGGCTTCAGGCTCACCGCGACAGTCATTCCATTGGCGAGCCCGGTGACGCAGCCGATGGCGTCGCATGTCACGCCCTCGCTTAGGGCATCCGAGATCGGCCGTTGATCCGCGTCGGCGCGCAGCCAGGTTTCGACGGCGAAGCGATTGGCTTTCAGCCCGACGATCCGATAGCGCCCGTCGGCGCCGCGCACCGCCGCCGTCGTGCCGTTCTGATCAACCAGGATATCCGGGCGCGGCGCCAGCACGAAGATCGGTATCGCCACGGCAAGCGGCACGAGCCCGAGGAGACGCCAGCGCTCGTGCCACAATGCCAGCCAGAGAAATCCGGCGACCACACACAGCAAGGCCGCCGCCGGCGCCATGGGGATGCCGCCCCAATCCTCGGACCAGGCCGCGGTGGTGCGCGCGACGAATACGATCCAGTCAAGACCCCAGCCCATGGCGGCGAGTGGGACGGCTTCGAGGCCGAAAGGCATCAGCAGGACGGCGAAGAACGCCATCGGCATGACGACCAGCCCGACGACCGGCATGGCCAGGAGGTTGGCGATCAGGGTCAAGGGCGCCGCGCGCTGGAAGTGATAGATGGCGAAGGGCGTCGTCGCCAGGCCTGCGATCAACGACGTGAGGAACAGGCTCCGGGCCGAAAGCATGAGGCGCGCGAGGACGCCGCGTTCCGAGACCTCGGCGAGCCGCAGTCCTCGCTCGGCATGCTCGCGGATCGCCTCGTACCCGGCGACAAGCGCCAGCGTCGCGGCAAACGACATCTGGAAGCTCGCCGTCAGCACGCTCTCGGGCTCAAGGAAGAGGACGATCAATGCCGCCACGGCGACGTTGCGGAGGGTGATCGCCCGGCGGTCGATCATCACGGCGACGAGCATGACCGCCAGCATGATGAAGGCCCGCTGGGTGGAAACGCCGGAGCCCGAGATGGCGAGATAGACGGCACCGACCGCCAGGGCGCCCGCCGCCGCCCATTTGCGGATCGGTCGATTGATCGCGAGCGCCGGCGACAATGCCAGCAGGGCCCGGATCAGCCAGAAGGCGGAGCCGGCGACCAGCACCATGTGCAATCCCGAGATCGCCAGAATGTGGCCGAGACCGGACGCGCGCATCGCCTCCTGGGTCGACTCGGAGATGCCGCGCCGATCCCCCATCACCAGGGCGGCCGCGATCTGGCCGTTGTCTCCCGGCAGCGCGGCAATGATCCGTTCGCGGATGCCCTGACGGATATGGGCGACGGGTGTCGCCAGCCTGATGCCGAGCGGCGGCGGCCCGATCTCGGCCGGCCTGGCGGCGCCATAGGCGAAGCCGGCGGCGCCGACGCCCTGATAGTAATCGGCCCGGGCGAAATCGTAGCCGCCGGGAAGCGTCGGGCCGGTTGGCGGCCTGAGCCGGGCGAGGACGGCAATGGCGTCTCCGACCGCGATCCCGTCGGCCTTGCTGCGGATGGTGACCCGGACGGTCTCCGGCGTTCGCTCCGGCCGGAGCTTGTCGATGTGATCAACGCGAAGCAATACCCGGACCCCGCCCCGCGATGCCGCCTCCCGCGCGCTCACCCACCCCGTGACAGTGGTCGTCATCTCGCGGCCGAGGACCGGCGCGGCTGCGATGTCTGTCCGCGCCTTCATCACCGCGACGCCCGCCACCACGGCGGCAAAAGCGGCAAGCGTTCGAAACAGGACGACCCGCTCACGGCTCCGCCCGGCGGCAATCACCAACAATGCCGCAGCCAGGAAAAGGGCGATGCCCGAGGGCTCTGCCGGGAGCGCAAAGTAGATGACGATGCCGGCGCCGAAGAGAACGGGGAGCCAGAGGAATCCCCTGCCGGCTTCCATTTCCCGCTCGATGGTGGCGCCAAGCCAGAGGCGAAGCGCTCCGATCGCGTAGGCATGGCGCCATCCGCGCGGCACGAAATACCGCGTCGCGCGGTCGACGCGATTCCTGACCTTGCCGTCCTGACGTAGATCGCTCATGGCCGGAGGCGCCCCCTCCCGGCCAATGATGCTACACCAGCGTGCAGCTCCTGAGAATTGCTACGTCAGATCATTGTCCGGCGACTTTCGCCCAACTGTCGCGAAGCCCGACCGTGCGGTTGAACACCGGCTGCGCCGGCGTCGAGTCCGGATCGCGCACGAAGTAGCCGAGGCGCTCGAACTGCACGGGCGCATCACTGTTGGACTCGACGATGGCCGGCTCGAAGCGACAGCCGGTCAGCACCTGCCGGGAGTCCGGATTGATTGCGGTCGCGAAGTTGCCGGGTTCCGGCTCCGGGTCGCTGAACAGGGGTTCGAAAAGCCGAACCTCGGCCGGGAGGGATGCGGTCGCCGACACCCAGTGCAGCGTCGCCTTGACCTTGCGCCCATCGGGCGGCGTGTTGCCGCCGCGGGTTTCCGGATCGTAGGTGCAGCGCAATTCGATCACCTCGCCGTCGGCGTTCTTGATCGCTTCCCGGCAGGTGACGAAATAGGCGTAGCGCAGCCGCACCTCCCTCCCCGGTGCGAGGCGGAAGAATTTCTTCGGCGGGTCTTCCATGAAGTCGTCGCGCTCGACATAGATTTCCCGGCTGAAGATGACCGGCCGGGTGCCGCCTTCCGGATCCGAGGGATTGTTGACCGCCTCGAGCACCTCCGTCTCGCCCTCGGGATAATTCTCGATCACCACCTTCAGGGGATTGAGGACGGCCATTCGCCGCGCGGCGCTCGCGTTGAGCGCGTCACGGATCGACGCCTCGAGCATGGCGACATCGACCATGCTGTCGGCGCGCGCCACGCCGATCCGCTGGACGAAATCGCGGATGGCCGCGGGCGGGACACCGCGGCGTCGATACCCGGCGAGCGTCGGCATGCGCGGATCGTCCCAGCCATCGACTTGGCCGCCACGCACCAGTTCGGTGAGGACGCGCTTCGACAGCAGGGTGTGGGTCAGGTTCAGCCGGGCGAATTCATACTGGCGCGGCCGCGCGGGCACCGGCAGGTTTTCGAGCAGCCAATCATAGAGCGGCCGATGGTCGGCGAATTCCAGCGTGCAGAGCGAATGGGTGACGCCCTCGATCGCGTCGGACTGGCCATGGGCAAAATCGTAACTTGGATAGATGCACCAGTCGGTGCCGGTCCGCGGATGACTGGCGTGAAGAATCCGGTAAAGCACCGGGTCGCGCAGATTGATATTTCCCGAGGCCATATCGATCCTGGCGCGCAACACCCGCGCCCCGTTCGGAAATTCGCCGGTCCGCATCCGGGCAAGGAGATCGAGGTTTTCCTCGACCGATCGCTCCCGCCACGGGCTGGCGATGCCCGGCTCGGTCAACGTCCCCCGCGCGGCGCGCATTTCTTCCTGGCTCTGATCGTCGACGTAGGCCTTGCCGGAGCGAACCAGCGAGACCGCCCAATCGTATAACTGCTCGAAATAGTCGGACGCATACCGGACCTTTTCGCCCCAGTCGAAGCCGAGCCAACGGACATCCCGCATGATGCCGTCGATATATTCCTGCTCTTCCCTGGTCGGATTGGTGTCGTCGAAGCGGAGATTGCAGTGACCGCCAAATTCCGCCGCCACGCCGAAATTGAGGCAGATCGACTTCGCGTGGCCGATATGCAGGTAGCCGTTCGGCTCCGGCGGAAACCGGGTGACGATATCCGGGGTCAGACCGGATTCGATGTCGCGCCGGACGATATCGCGAATGAAATCATGTCCGGCTTCCGGCTGCGTATCGGTCAATGACATAGGTGGGTCCCTGTTTGCACCCCGCGAAGCGGCCTGGACCGCCTCGGAGCGGCCTATGTGCCAAATCCAGCAACAAAGGCCAAGTTCCGCTTTCGGCAAAGTGTGTCGGACGAAGGCGCCATGGAAGCCGCCGCCTGAATTCGCCTGACATGGCGTCGACCTCCTGTGCTACAGGAGCCCGCGGATTTCAAAGGCCAAATTATCTCACCATGACCAGTCCCGTCGTTACCCGCTTCGCCCCCTCGCCCACCGGATACCTCCATATCGGCGGCGCCCGCACCGCCCTGTTCAACTGGCTATATGCCAGGCACACGGGTGGCCGGATGCTTCTTCGCATCGAGGATACCGACCGCGAGCGCTCCACCGATGCGGCGATCGCGGCGATTCTCGACGGGATGACCTGGCTTGGCCTCGACTGGTCCGGGGAGCCCGTCCATCAATTCGCCGGCGCCGCTCGCCATCGCGAGGTTGCCGAGCAGCTCGTTTCCCGGGGTCTCGCCTATCGCTGCTACGCCTCGGCCGAGGAACTCAACGAAATGCGGGCCCTGGCACGCGCCGAGGGGCGCTCGGTCCGCTATGACGGCCGTTGGCGGGACCGGGACCCCTCCGAAGCGCCGCCCGGGGTCGCGCCTTCGATCCGCATCAAGGCGCCGCGGGACGGCGAAACCGTCATCGAAGACCACGTCCAGGGCCGTGTCGCCTTCCCGAATGCAGATCTCGACGATTTCGTCATCCTGCGTTCCGACGGGACCCCGACCTATATGCTTGCCGTGGTGGTCGACGATCATGACATGGGCATCACCCATATCATCCGCGGTGACGACCACCTGACCAACGCCGGCCGGCAGAAGATACTCTACGACGCTCTCGGCTGGCCGCTGCCGGAAATGGCCCATATTCCGCTGATCCATGGCCCGGACGGCGCCAAGCTGTCGAAGCGACATGGTGCATTGGGCGTCGATGCATACCGGGCGATGGGATATCTGCCGGAGGCGCTGCGCAACTATCTTGTTCGGCTCGGCTGGAGCCATGGCGACGACGAGATCATGTCGACCGACGAGATGGTCGAATGGTTCGACCTGGATGGAATCGGGCGCGGCGCGGCGCGGTTCGATTTCGCCAAGCTCGAAAGCGTCAATGCCCACTACATCCGGGAAAAGGACGACGCGGCGCTGCTGGCCATGCTTTGCGCTGAACTGCCGCACCTGCCGGGTGGCGCGGCATTCGCCGCCAGGCTCGACGCGGAGCAACTCGCCCGGCTCGGTGCCGCGATGCCCCTCTTGAAGGAGCGGGCCAAGACACTCGTCGACCTGATGGAACGTGCCGGTTTCCTCGTCGCCGAGCGGCCGATCGCGCTCGACGACAAGGCGGAAGCGCTCCTCACCGAGGAAGCGCGGACAATGCTCGGACAGCTGATCCCGCGGCTCGAGGCAATCGACAACTGGACCGCACCGGACCTGGAAGGCGCGGTCAAAGGTTTCGCCGAGGGTGCGTCGCTGAAACTCGGCAAGGTGGCCCAACCACTGCGTGCGGCATTGACCGGAACAACCACGTCGCCAGGCATTTTCGAGGTTCTGGAAATCCTCGGCCGCACGGATTCTCTGGGGCGGCTCACCGATCAGGCCGGTTAGCGATCCGGGTGATTCTGCTCGCGCCGCATGGACTTGCCGCGCCGCAGCAATATAATCCCGGACAATTCGAAACCCCCACCAAAAAATGGAGGCTGCCGTGGCCAACGCGAGCGAAATGGAAGCCCCTGCGACGTCGCAGCAGTCCGCGGAGCCGTCGAAATCAGAAACCGCAACCCTGACCGTGAATGCGGAAAGCTATGAATTCGCGCTGCGGAACGGCACGCTGGGGCCGCAGGTCGTCGACATCTCCGCGCTCTATCGCGACACTGGACGATTCACCTACGATCCGGGCTTCACCTCGACGGCTTCTTGCGAATCCAAGATCACCTTCATCGATGGCGATGAGGGTGTCCTGCTGTATCGGGGATACCCGATCGAGCAGCTCGCCGAGCACGGCGACTTTCTGGAAACCTGCTACCTGCTTCTCTACGGCGAATTGCCGACCGCGGCGCAGAAGGCCGATTTCGACCATCGCGTGACCTATCACACGATGGTGCATGAGCAGATGAACCGCTTCTTCACCGGCTTCCGCCGTGACGCCCATCCGATGGCGATCATGTGCGGCGTCGTCGGCGCGATGTCAGCCTTCTACCATGACTCAACCGACATCTCGGATCCCTATCAGCGGATGGTCGCCTCGCTGCGGATGATTGCCAAGATGCCGACGATCGCCGCCATGGCGTTCAAATACCACGTCGGCCAACCCTTCGTTTATCCGCTGAACTCCCTCGACTTCGCCTCGAACTTCCTGCGGATGTGCTTCGCGGTGCCCTGCGAGGAGTACAAGGTCAACCCGGTGCTGTCGCGCGCCATGGACCGGATCTTCATTCTCCATGCCGATCACGAACAGAACGCCTCGACATCGACGGTGCGGCTGGCCGGTTCGTCGGGCGCCAATCCCTTCGCCTGCATCGCGGCGGGCATCGCCTGCCTCTGGGGCCCCGCCCATGGTGGCGCGAACGAAGCCGCGCTCAACATGCTCCAGGAGATCGGGACCGCCGACCGCATTCCCGAATTCATCGGCCGGGCCAAGGACAAGGACGACCCGTTCCGGCTGATGGGCTTCGGTCACCGCGTCTACAAGAACTACGATCCTCGCGCGAAAATCATGCAGAAGACCTCCCATGAGGTCCTGTCCGAGCTCGGCATCCAGGACGACCCGCTCCTCGAAGTGGCGATGGAACTCGAGCGGATCGCGCTCACCGACGACTATTTCATCGAGAAGAAGCTCTATCCGAACATCGACTTCTATTCCGGCATCACCCTGAAGGCGCTGGGCTTCCCGACCACGATGTTCACCGTGCTCTTCGCGGTGGCTCGCACCGTCGGGTGGATCGCGCAATGGAAGGAAATGGTCGAGGACCCGTCGCAGAAGATCGGCCGCCCCCGCCAGCTCTATACCGGCGAGGTCATGCGCGACTACGTGCCGGTCTCCAAGCGCCGCTGAACCGGGCGGCGCGGACCCCGTTTGGTGGCGCGCGCCGTCGGACCCCGCCGGGCGGTCGCAAGCACAATGTCGGCGGCGAGTCCGCTCGGTGTGCCCGTATCGAGCGCCATCAGGGCGTCGAGGCGGCCAAAGGCATCGATTTGCGCCCGCCGTTCAGGGGTCTCCTCAAGCAGCAGGCGGAGCGCTGCCGCCATATTGGACGGTGTGGCGGTTCCATCCAGGAACTCCGGAATCTCATTGCCGCCGGTTATCAGGTTCGGCAGGACGAAAGAGTTGATCCGGGACAGCGAGCGTTTGAACGGCTTGACGATGAAATCCGTCTTGTAGGCGACAACCATCGGCACTCCGGACAAGGCCAGCTCGAGGGTCACGGTGCCCGATGCGGCAAGCGCCAGATTCGCCCGGCGGAAGGCCGCGTATTTCTCCTCCTCCCCGACAATGATGGTCGGCTTCACGGCCCAATCCGCGGTTCGCGCCCTGATCTCGTCGGCAAATCGGGCGACTGCGGGCAAGACGACATCGAGCGGCCCATGCTCGGCCGAAAGCTGCGCAATGGTCGCGCCGAATGGCTCGGTCAAACGCTTGATCTCGCCGTGACGGCTGCCCGGCAGCACAACCAGCGTCGGCCGCTCGACCTCGGAAACCGGCGGCCGTTCGCCGGGGGCTGGCCTGATCTGGTCAAGCCTCTGAATCAAGGGGTGACCGACATAGGTGCAGGCCGGCCCACCCAATCGTTCGTGGACCTCCGGCTCGAAGGGAAGGATCGCCAGCAGGTGATCGATAAAGCCCGACATCCATCGCGCCCTTCCGGGACGCCAGACCCAGACGGTGGGCGAGACATATTCGACGATCGGAATTGACGGCGCCCACTGTCGGACGCGCCTCGCCACGCCGAGGTTGAAACCAGGACAATCGATGATGACCAGGATATCCGGATTGGCAGCGGTCACCGCCTTCGCGGTGCGCTGCAGCTTGGCCAGGATCCGAGGAAGGTTCGCGATGATCGCGGAAACACCGTGATAGGCGATTTCGTGCATCGGAAAGAGCGACGTGAGGCCGTGTGCCTCCATCCGTGCTCCGCCCACTCCAACGAAGCGAACATCGTCTCCGAGACGCTCCTTCATCGCCTCCATCAGGCGCGCGCCGAGATGATCGCCCAATTCTTCGCCGGCTATCAAAAATGCGGTGAAGACATCGTCGGTCAATTCGAGGACTCCAGGTCTGGAGTTTCGCCGGCTATGAACATGCCGGATTCGTTTGCAAGCTCGATGACATCGCGGCGGTCGACGATCATCACCCGGCCGGCTTCGACGGCAATACCCGCCAACCCGGCCTCGGCCGCCGCCCTCACCGTCTTCGGTCCGATCGTCGGCATGTCGACGCGGAGATCCTGTTGCGGCTTCGCGCATTTCGCCAGGACGCCGGTGCGGCCGTTCCATTTGAGGCGGCCCGCCTTGCGCAGGGCACCGACCCGCTCGATCATGCTGTCGGTGCCTTCGGCCGCCTCCATCGCCACGATCCGACCGTTGATGGCGACAGCGGCCTGGCCGGCGTCGATGACGCCGATGGCGCGCGCCGCGCGCATGGCCCGGCCGATGTCGCGCCGTGCCACCTTGTCCGGCGCGTGACGGCCAAGCGGGCCTTTCGTCGCCACCAGTTCCGGGGCGATCTCGTGCGCGCCGACCACCTTGAAACCAAGCTGGCCCATCAGGGTGACGACACCGCTCAGCAAATCGCGCGTCGCCGTTGGTCAGCAGCGCGAGCACGCGCGGGAATGACCCGCAGGGCGCCGAGGTCCAGCTTGAACTTGCTGAAATCGGGCCGAATGCGGATGTTGCCGATCATGACGAGTTCTTTGACGCCGTGTTCGACGAACACGGCCTGCATACGGCCGATCTGGCCCCATTTGAGGACCTCGTGGGGATAGGCGGCAATGCCCGGGTCGGCCTCGCCGTCGATCGCCACGATAAAGGGCTGGCGTCCTGCACGGATCGCCGCCTCGGCAACATGGATCGGCACCGTGCCGCCGCCGGCCACGATTCCGATTGGTTCGCCCTGGTTCACGGCCATCGCAGTCCGTTCCTGGCGCGTCACGCCGGTCAGTCGCGCGGCATGCAAAGATGACGGTCGCCGCCGGCGCGGATGAAGTCGACAATCATAATCACGGGTGGCACATCGGCATATTTTTCCGCCACGCGCGCGACGCGGTCCTCCCGCGTGCCGCCGCCCTCGAATACCGCCTTATAGGCTGCGCGAAGAGCATGGATCGTGGGCCGATCGAAGCCGCGCCTCTTGAGGCCCACGATATTCAGCCCGCCAATCTCGGCGCGATCGCCGATGGCGGATACAAACGGGATGACGTCCGTCGTGATTCCGGACAGGCCGCCGATGAAGGCATGGGCCCCGATCCGGCAATGCTGCTGGACGGCGCACAAGCCGCCAAGGATCGCGTGTTCGCCGATCTCCACATGGCCGCCTAGGGTGGCGCAATTCACCATCACGACGTCGTCGGCAACGTCACAGTCATGGGCAACATGGGCGCCGATCATCAGGAAGACCCGGCTTCCTATGCTCGTCGTTCCTCGACCGCGGGCGGTCCCGCGATGGATCGTGGCCTGTTCGCGAATGATGCAATCAGGGCCGATCACCACTTTGGTCGGTTCGTTGCGATAGCTGGTATCCTGGGGTGGCCCGCCGATCGCCGCATAGGGCGAGATAGCCGTTCGGGCGCCGACGGTCGTGTGTCCCTCGATCAGGACATGGGACTGGACGACAACCTCGTCTTCCAGAACGACATCGGGACCAATGATGGAGAAGGCGCCGATGCTGACATCCGCGCCGATACGGGCGCCGTCCGCGACGATCGCCGTGGGATGGATTTCTGCCATTTCGTGACGTTACTCGTCCGCTATCAGTGCGCTAATCGTCGCTTGCGCGACCTTGTTGCCGCCGACGATGGCTTCCGCACTGAATTTCCAGATATTGGTCCGGTTTCGGATCTTCTTGACGTGATACTCGACGGTGTCGCCCGGCAGCACCGGCCGGCGAAACTTCGCCTGGTCGATCGTCATGAAGTAGACGACCTTGGGGCTGTCCTTGCCGCGCGTCAGGATGCAGATCGCGCCGGCGGTCTGGGCCATTCCCTCAATGAGCAGGACCCCCGGCATGATCGGCTTATCGGGGAAATGACCCGCGAAATAGGGTTCGTTTATGGAGACATTCTTGATGCCGATGGCGGAGCTGTCGCCATCGATATCGATGATACGGTCGACCATGAGAAACGGAAACCGATGGGGCAACAGCTCGTAGATTGCCTGAATGTCGAGGCTGACAAGCGGGGTCGCGTCATTCGCCATCGGGACTTTCCTTGAGGTTTCCAGCCTTATGCAGCGCGACTTCGCCGCGAACCAGCCGTTGCAGCGTCCTCATCTGCCGGTAGAAACGGTCGATCGGCATAGCCGGATAGCCGGCCCATGTCTCCCCGTCGGGGATATTGGAGTGCACGGCGGCGGCAGCGGCGATCTTCACTCCATTGCCGACGATGACGTGGTCCCTCACTCCGGCGCCGCCCCCGATCATGACGAAGTCTCCCAAACTGACACTGCCCGAGATACCGACATTGCCGGCAATCAGGCAATGCCGCCCGATGACGACGTTGTGGCCGATCTGTACCAGATTGTCGATCTTGGTTCCCTCGCCAATGATCGTATCGCGGTTGCTGCCGCGGTCGACGGTCGTGTTGGCGCCAATTTCAACGTCGTCCTGGATGATGACCCGCCCGATCTGCGGAATCTTCAGATGTCCGGCCCCGCCGGGAATATAGCCAAATCCGTCCTGGCCGACGCGGACTCCCGGGTGCAGAACGACGCGATTGCCAATGAGCGCGTGAATGACGCTCGCCCCGGGGCCTATCGACGCATCCCGGCCAATCCTCACTCCCGCGCCAACGACTGCGCCAGCGGCGATGAGGGTGTCCGCGCCGATTTCCGCGCCTGGGCCGACGACCGCGCCCGGCTCCACGGTCACGCCCTTTTCAAGCCGGGCCGTCTCGGCGACATGAGCCTGCGGCGACACCCCGACCCCACCGCCGACTGGCAACGGCCGCAATGCCGCCGGGTAGAAGTACCCCGTCAGGATTGCGAAGGCCCGATCCGGCGATGCAGTGACGAGAACGACGGTCGATTGCGGCGCGAGGAGAACATCCCGCTCCGCGATGAAGCACGCGCCGGCACGGGTCCTGGCCAGGGAGTCGGCAAGGCGGCGGTTGTCGAGATAGGTCACGTCGTCAGGCCCGGCGCGATCGAGGGGCGCCACACCCTGGATTAGCCGCGATGCCTGGGTCGGATCGGAAATCACCGCTCCAGTGACCACCGCAATCCGTTCCAGAGTGATAGGTGTCGGCTCGTCGAAAAAACCGGGATCCATGATTACCCGGACCCGAGACCAGAAAGAGGCGACCGTCGATGCGGCGCCCCCTCAACTAGACTCCCGTGGATCAAAATGTCTTGCCGGCGCTGAACCGGAACCACTGCTCCTTGTCGGTGGAGGCTTTGCTGAGCACGTAGGCGAAGTCCGCCCGCAGCGATCCGATCGGCGAAGCCCAGAGGATCGACCCACCGACGGACGAGCGGATAACATTCGGGTTCGACACCGGCCCCCCGCCCTTCGGTACATCGACATCCATCAGGGTACCCGCGTCGGCGAAGACAGCACCCCGGAAACCGAAATCGGGCGATACGCCCGGGAGCGGGAACTGAACTTCCGCCGATGCCGTCCAGTAGTTCTTGCCGCCGAGATTCGTCCCCGACGCGATATCAACCGGGCCAAAGCCGTAGTTGGCAAAACCGCGGATTGTCTCACCACCCTGGAAGAAGTCGTCGTAGATCGGGACGTTCTCGCCGAGGCCAGTGATGTTTCCAGCACCGGCACGCACGAGGCCGACAACATCCGCGTCAGGCAAGAGCTGCTGGTAGTAACGAGCTTCCGCGATCGACTTCATGTAGTGGACATCGCCGCCCAGACCGGCAAAATCTTGTCCTCCCTTAAAATAGAGGCCTTGACGCGGGTCCGTATTACTATCGAGCGTCGAGTATGTGAAGTCATAGCCAGCGGACGAAGTTAAATAGACGCCATTCGGGAAGTAAACCGACGTCTTCTTAGCTGTATTGGAAATCGTCTGTTGGTCGATCTTGTAATTCAGATTGAAAACCAGATCGTCGTTTATCGGCAGGCCGAGTCTCAACCCTCCGCCAAGAACATCGTTGGTGTAGGGACGATAGGACGATTTGTTCTGGACGACCTTATAGGCGTCGACACCTGCCGAAATGTTGTAGCCGAGGAAATAGGGGTCGGTGAACGAGATGTTGTAGGATTGATAGTCCGATCCAAAGCCAAGCGAAATACGCAGGTGTTGGCCGCGCCCGAGGAAATTCCGCTCATCCAGCGACACCTCGGCTATCAAGCCATCCGTAGACACGCCCGCGCCGACCGAAAATTCACCCGTCAATTCCTCCTCGATCCTGACGATGACGATCACCTTGTCCGGCGCCGAGCCCGGTTCGGTGACGATGTCGACGGACTTGAAGTAGCCGAGGTCTCTCAGCTTGCGCTCGGCCCGGTCGATGAGGGCCCGATTATAGGGGTCACCTTCGGCAATATCGAACTCACGACGAATGACGTAGTCGCGGGTCTTCGTATTGCCGTAAATGTCGATCCGTTCCACATAGACGCGCGGCCCTTCGTCGATCAGGTAAGTGATCGAGATGGTATGGTTGGCGTAGTCACGGTCGCCCCGCGGCCGAACCTGGACGAACGAATAACCCGCGCGAGACAATTCGATGGTCAGGTTCTCGACCGTCTGCTCGATCTCGGAGGAGTTGAAAACATGACCAGACTTCGTCTTGACATGCCGCATCAGCGCCCGCGTATCGATCCCCGGGATCGTCGAATCGATGTCGATCGTGGAATAGCGGTATCGCTGGCCCTCATCGAGAGTATAGACGACCGAATAGCGACTGGTGGCTTCGTCGAAGTTCCAATCCACTGAGATCACGCGGAAATCGGCATAGCCGTGCGTCATGTAGAAACGCCGCAACTCCTCCTGATCGGCGCCCAGCTTCGCCTCGTTGAAGACGTCCTTGCGGTTCAGCAGCGTGAAGATGCTCCGCTTCCGCGATACGATGACGCTCCGCAGACGTGATTCCGAAAAAGCATTGTTGCCGACGAAAGTAATCCGGCCAATCGCCGTGCGGTCGCCCTCGTCGATGATGAAGACAACGTCAACGCGATTTCCGTCGAGATCGGTGACATTGTAGGTGATCGATGCGGCGCTACGCCCCTGGGACGAATAATAGTCCATCATCCGCTGGACATCGCCTTGCAGCTTTGCCTCCGTCACCACCCCGCGTGGCTTCGTCTGAAGCAGCTGGATCAAGACGTCGTTCTTGACCTTCTTGTTCCCCTTGATGATCACCGAATTGACGACGCGATTCTCCTGGACCACGACGACCAGGCGGCTGCCGCTGATGGAGATATTGACGTCGGAAAACAGACCCGTGCCGTAGAGAGCCTTAACCAATTCATCGATATCGGCATTGGTAAACGACTTGCCCGGCACGATCAGGACATAGCTGCGGACCGTCTCGGCTTCGACACGCGTATTGCCCTGCACGACGATGCTGGACACCACGGCCGCTTCGGCCTTCGACACTCCAAGGCCCGACGCGCTGATGCCCCCCAAAGCGATCAGCGAGAGCACCAAGGCAAGCGTTGCTCTCCGGACTAAATACATAAATGAATTCATTTGGATAGAAAAACCCCGTGGTCCCCGCGCCCGGTCCGGTCGAACGCTATCAAGATTCGCCCTGCCCCATCGTCCAGAGGCGAGACTTACAGCCTTTTGATACGCACGCAACCCTGCCCCCTCGCCCGGCCGTCGAATCTGCCCCAACGTTGCCTCGACGACACGCATCGAAGCCCTTTTTCACAAGGAACTCAAATGAATAATATCGTTCCAAGTTGCGAAAATCATTAACATCAACACCGCCGCGAAGCCAATTCGGAAACCAACATCCTGCGCCCGGTCGCTGAGCGGTCGGCCCCGGATTGCCTCGACGGCGAAGAACAGCAGGTGACCGCCATCGAGCATCGGAACCGGGAAGAGATTGATCAACCCGATGGAGATCGAGAGGATCGCCGCGAGATTGATCAATGCAACGAAGCCGATCGTTGCGACCTGCGCCGAGACTTCGGCAACCCTGAGTGGTCCTCCCAGCTGGTCGGCCAATTCCCGGCCGACGATGACGGCGAAAAGATAGGACAACGTCCGCTCGGTGACGAACCAGGTCTCGGACACGGCGAGCCCGGCCGCGGCCGGCGGCGAATAATGCTCCACCTTGATGTCGGCGCCCGTTGTATTCCGCTGAATCCCGAGAATCCCCGCCCGGTGCTTGTTACCGAAGCGGTCGGTTATTTCCTGACGCTCGGGGGTGGCGGTCAATGTAACCCGATCCTCGCCACGTTTGACCACAAAGGTCAGGGGCGTATCCGAACTGACGCTGACGATCCGCTGCAATTCTGAAAAGTCGTTGATCGGCTCGCCGTCGATCTCGACGATGATGTCGCCGGCCTTGAAGCCCGCCCGCTCTGCGGGGCTGCCGACAACGACATCGTCGACTCGCGGGGTGGTGACCTGTCGGCCGTAAATCGAGAAAATCGCAGTGAAAATCACGATCGCCAGGACGAAATTGGCAATCGGACCAGCCGCGACGATAATCGAGCGCGCGCCAACGCCCTTGGCGACGAAGGCGCGACGCCGTTCGTCCTCGCTCAATCCCTCCAGCGCGGCGGGACTGGCTTGGCTCGCCTCGTTCTCGTCGCCGATGAACTTCACATACCCGCCAAGCGGGATCATCGACAGGCGCCAGCGGGTGCCGCGCCGGTCGTTGAAGCCGACGAGTTCGGGGCCGAAGCCCACCGAAAAGACCCGAACGCCAACGCCGCACCATCGGGCGGCGAGGAAATGTCCAAGTTCATGGACGAAGACGACGAGGGTCAGCACGAACAGGAAGGGCACAACGTAACTGGCTGCCGTTGCACCGATATTTTCGAGAAAGCCGAGGGCTTCCATGGGCGGTATGTCCTCTAGCGGGTTGGCTGTTTTGCCGCGTGCCGGGCAATCAGCCCCGTCGCGATCCGCCGCCCTTCCTTGTCGAGAGCCAGGGCGTCCTTGATGGTCTCAGGCGTATGGTTCAGTCCGGCTGCCGCAACTTCGGCGATGGTATCCTCGACCAATCGGGCTATTTCGAGGAAGCCGATGTTGCCAGACAGATAGGCGGCGACCGCAATTTCGTTGGCGGCATTCAATGTATTCGTTGCCCAGCCGCCGGCGTCCAGGGCCTGACGGGCTATCCTCAGCGCGGGAAAACGGTCGAGGTCGGGTTTCTCGAATGTCAGTTTGCCGACCTTGGCCAGATCGAGACCGAGGCCGGCATCGTGCCCGCGTTTCGGCCACGACAGGCAATGGGCAATGGGCATGCGCATGTCCGGAGCGCTCATCGCCGCGATCATCGTCCCATCCTTGAAGGCAACGATACCGTGAATGATCGATTGCGGATGGACCACCACCTCCAGGCGATCGTTGCCGACCCCGAAAAGGTGATGCGCCTCAATCAGTTCGAGCCCTTTGTTCATCAGCGTTGCGGAATCGACGCTGATCTTCGGACCCATGGACCAGTTCGGATGTTTGATGGCCTCCGCCGGCCCGGCAGCCGCCATTGCCTGCTTGGTCCAGTCGCGAAACGGGCCGCCGGAGGCGGTCAGAATGATCTTGTCGACGTCCTCGATCTTGTTGTCGCCAAGCGCCTGGAAGATCGCGTTGTGCTCCGAATCCACGGGAAGAATCCGGATCCCGGCTGCTCGCGCTTCCGCGACGAAGAGATCACCGGCACAGACTAGGCATTCCTTGTTGGCCAACGCGATATTCGACCCGGCCCGGATCGCGGCAAGCGTCGGCCCCAGACCCGCGGCGCCGACAATGCCGGCGACGACGATATCGACCGGACGGGAAGCGGCCTCCTCTATGCCTTTTTCCCCGGCAGCGGCCTCGATCCCGGTACCGGCGAGGGCATTTTCCAGCGTCTCGTAGCTCCTGCGGTCGGCGATCACGGCGACCTTGGCGCCCACCTGCTTTGCGACCCGGGCGAGATTTTCGGCGTTTCCGAAGGCGGTTACCGCCTCGACATCGAATTCTCCGGGCCGGTCGGCAATCACGGCAAGAGTATTGGTCCCTATCGAGCCGGTGGCGCCGAAAATGGAAATGCGGCGCGGGCGGTCCGGGGACGCCGGCTCGGCAAGCGTCTCGGGAGCCGTGGAAACGGGGATACTCACCACCAGATCAGCCCTCTTGCTATTTCCGAACCGCCACTATGGAGGAAGCCGAGCGATACGGCGACGGCGCCCGCGAACACAAGACCGTCAACGCGGTCCATCATACCGCCATGGCCGGGAATGATCGTACCGGCGTCCTTGGCGCCAAAGCGGCGCTTGACGAAGGATTCAAACAGATCGCCGCATTGTCCGGCGATCGACAGGGCAACGATGACGACGACCAGGATCGGGACCAGCGGGACATCGGCAACCGCTGCGGTCGCCAGTCCTGCCAGGATCGCCGAGACCAGCGCCGCCGATCGCGCCGGCCCAGGTCTTCTTGGGCGATACGGCTGGCCACAGCTTCGGACCGCCGATCGCCCGCCCGGTGAAATAGGCGCCGATATCGGTCGCCCAGACTGCCGCGAACAGGAAGGCAATCGCCGCGAGGCCATCGTCGGCGGCCCTGAGGATGAGGAGGGACGAGGCCGAATACCGAGGCGTAGGCGACGCCCGCGGCTCGCCAGGGGCGTGGCCCGGTCGCGATAGCCACGCCCGCAGCAACCAGTGCAACCGCCCCCGCTATCCCGACATAACCGGCGCCCGCAATCAGCATGACGGCGGCGATCACGGCGGTATTGACCGGCGAAGCCCGCTGGCTGCCTTCGGTGACACCCGTCCATTCGAGGTGAACCAGCGCCGCGGCCGCCGCAACGAGTATCGCGGTGGCCATGCCGCCCAACCAGGCACCGACGACGGCTATGGCACCCAGCACGATCGCCGAGGCAAACCGCGGCAGCAGGTCCCGGCCAATCAACATCGGGGCACCGGCCGTGGAGCCGCATTCACGTTAAATTCCCGCCAAAACGACGCGAACGGCTTGAGAATTGCGCCAAAGCCGACTGCAGCGCATTCTCGTCGAAGTCGGGCCAGTGGATGGGCAGGAAGACGAATTCCGAATAGGCGGATTGCCATAGCAGGAAGTTGCTGAGTCGCATTTCTCCGCTCGTCCGGATCACCAGATCCGGATCGGGCATCTCGCTGGTGTCGAGATGGGCGGCAAACATGGTTTCGTCGATCTCATCGGGATCGATGCCGCCCTCGGCGACCTTGCGGGCGATGCGCCGGGCCGCCCGGGTGATTTCGTTGCGCCCGCCGTAGTTGAAGGCCACGACCATGCAAAGACCGGTATTCGCCGCCGTCTTTGCTTCGGCCTCGCCGATCAGGGCGGCAATGTCCTTCGGCAACCCCTCACGGGACCCGATCACCTGAATCCGCACCCCCTGGCGATGGAGGCGAGCGAGATCGCGGCGAATGAACATCCTCAGCAGCCCGAAAAGGAACTCGACCTCGGCCGGCGGGCGCGACCAGTTTTCCGAGGAGAAGCTGAACAGCGTCAGGTAGCCGATGCCGAGGTCGGACGCTGCCGTAACGGTTCGGCGGACTGCTTCGACCCCGCGCCGATGTCCTTCGCTGCGCGGCAGGCCCCGTGCCTGCGCCCAGCGGCCGTTGCCGTCCATGATGATCGCGACATGGGCGGGCGGCCCGCCGCTCGCCGCCTTGGGACCCGTGACCACGGTGTGCTCTCTGGCTTGTGGCCTCATAGCGGCATCCCTACTGGATCGCCTTCAGACCTGAGTGATCTCAGCTTCTTTCTGGATAAGCAATTCGTCGATTTCGGTGATGGAGCCGTCGGTGAGCTTCTGAATCTGGTCGCCCAGATGGTGACTCTCGTCCTCGCCCATGCCGCCGTCTTTTTCTTCTTTCTTCAAGGTATCGAGTCCGTCGCGCCGGACGTGGCGGACCGCCACTTTAGCCTGCTCGGCGTATTTGTGGGCGACCTTGACGAGTTCCTGGCGGCGCTCGGCGTTCAGCTCGGGAATCGGAATGCGCAGGAGTTGGCCTTCGCCGATCGGATTGAGACCGAGGTTGGACTCGCGAATGGCGCGTTCGACGGCCTGCACGTTCGATCTGTCCCAGACCTGAACCGACAGCATGCGCGATTCCGGTACGCTGATCGTCGCGACCTGATTGAGCGGCATCGACGCGCCATAGACATCGACATGGATCGGTTCAAGCAGGCTGCTGGAGGCACGGCCCGTCCGCAATCCCGCGAGTTCCGTCTTGAGAACAGAAATCGCGCCATTCATACGGCGCTCGATGTCATTCAGGTCCATATCGATTTCCTATCGGCTGACCGGTGCGGTTCCCCGTCGCCCTCCTGGCGCCGGCATCAACTATCGCTGACGATCGTCGATTTTCCCTCGCCGTTGAGGATAGCAACGATTGCGCCGGATTGGAGGATAGAAAAGACGATTACCGGAATTCCGTTGTCGCGGGCAAGCGAAACGGCCGCCGCATCCATGACCTCCAACCCCTTTTCCAGAACCTCGGCATGGGTCAGGCGGGCGAAACGGACCGCGTTTGGATCGAGCTTCGGATCGGCGGAGTAGATCCCGTCGACGGACGTTCCCTTGAACAGGGCGTCGCAGCGCATTTCGGCCGCTCGCAGCGCGGCCCCGGTATCGGTGGTGAAGAAAGGATTTCCGGTCCCGCCAGCGAACAGAAGCACCTCGCCCGCGTCGAAGGCGCGGTCGGCGTCACGCTGGGTGAAGGTCTCGCAAATCGTCGGAACCGGCACTGCGGAGAATACGCGCGCCGGAACGCCCCGCCTGGTGAGCGCCTCACGGAAGGCGATGGCATTCATGATCGTGCCGAGCATGCCGATCTGGTCGCCGGCAACCCGGTCGCCACCCGCGCCGGCAAAGGTCGCCCCGCGAAGAAAATTGCCGCCGCCGGCAACCACACCGATCTTCACGCCGAGCTTCGATGCCTCGGCGATCTCGTCGCTCAGCCGCTCGACGACCGATTGGTCAATTCCCGTGCCGCCGTCTCCGGCGAGGACTTCGCCGGAGAGCTTGAGGAGGACTTTTTCGTACTGCGGTCGCCCGGTCATTCGTCCCGATTCGCAAGGGGTTGCCGAAGGGCCTCCCCGATACACGATGACCGGGATGATGTCACTTGAACGAGGCCTTTCGGGGTCAGTTCCCGGCCGCTGCCGCAACCTCGGCAGCGAAATCGCTTTCCTGCTTCTCGACACCCTCGCCGAGGCGAAACACGACAAATTCGGTGACGTTGATCGGAGCGCCGTCCTCGGATGCCTTCAGGGCTTCCGCAACGGTCTTCTCCGTGTCGACGACGAAAGCCTGCGACAGCAGCACGACCTCTTGATGGAATTTGCGGATCCGACCTTCGACCATTTTCTCGATAATGGCCTCCGGCTTTCCGGACTCGCGCGCCTGCTCGGAAAAAATCGCACGCTCGCGCGCGACGACGACCGGATCGACCTCGTCCTCGCGCACGGCCAGCGGGCTCGCGGCGGCGACATGCATCGCCACCTGTTTGCCGAGACTCGACAGCTTCTCGGCGTCGCCGCTCGACTGGATGCCGACGAGCACGCCGATCTTGCCGAGGTTGGGCGCAACCGCGTTGTGGACGTAGCTGGCCACGACGCCCGGACTGACCGCGATCTCGGCGGAGCGGCGCAACGTCATGTTCTCGCCAATCGTCGCGATGGCATTCTTCAGGGCTTCCTCGACCGTCCCCTTGCCGCCGGGCATCGTCGCGGCATTGATCGCGTCGACGGTGCCGTCGGTGGTCAGGGCCGCCTCGGCGATCCCGGCCACCAGGGCCTGGAAATCGGCATTGCGGGCGACAAAATCGGTCTCGGAGTTGACCTCGACCATGACTGCCTTGCTGTTGCCGGTCGCGACGCCGATCAAACCCTCGGCAGCAACCCGATCGGCCTTCTTCGCGGCCTTTGACAGGCCCTTCGTTCGAAGCCAGTCAATTGCCGCCTCGACGTCGCCGTTGGTCTCAGTCAGAGCCGCCTTGCAATCCATCATTCCCGCGCCCGTCTGGTCGCGGAGCTCCTTAACCTGTGCTGCTGAGATCGCCATATCGGTGCCTTTGGATTTACGCTTCGCCGATCAGGGTCTTGGCCTGACCGATCCAGTCGTCACGCTGTATCCGCCCCTTGAAGTTGAGGGCGGTGTCTACCTTTTCGATCTCCTCGTCGGAGAAGTTCGCAATCTGGTCGAGTTTGGTGATGCCGAGGCTATGGAGCTTCTGTTCCAGCACCGGTCCGACACCACTGATTTTCTTGAGGTCGTCCGGCTCACCTTCCGGCGTCTCGAAAAGCGGACCCGTCTCCTCTTCCTCCTCGACGGCAGCCACCTCTTCGACAACGGGTGCCCTTATTGCCTCGGCGGTCGGCGGTTCGATTGCGGCTGCCTCGGCCATGGTCACGTCGCCGGCGCCGTTGGTCGGAGTAGCCTCGACGGCAACCGCCTCGGCAAGCGCCGGCTCGATCACTTCTTCAGCGGCGCCGATGTCGATACCGGAATCGCCCTGCGCCCGCGAAATGCCGTCGATCGCCGCCCGCGCGATGAGATCGCAGTAGAGCGTGATCGCCCGGCCGGCGTCATCGTTGCCCGGAATCGGAAAGGTGATGTCGTCCGGGTCGCAATTCGAATCGATAATGGCGGCGATCGGGATGCCGAGGCGGTTCGCCTCCTTGATCGCGATCAATTCCTTGTTGGTGTCGATGACGAAGATGAGGTCGGGCACGCCGCCCATATCCTTGATTCCGCCAAGCGCCTTCTCGAGCTTGTCGCGCTCGCGGGTGAGCGTCAGCCGTTCCTTCTTGGTCAGGCCTGTCGCCTCGCCGGCGAGCATCTCGTCAAGCTCGCGCAACCGTTGGATCGAGCGCGAAATCGTCTTCCAGTTGGTCAGCATTCCGCCGAGCCAGCGCGAATTCACATAATACTGGGCGCAACGGGCCGCGGCCGCGGCCACGGGGTCGGTCGCCTGTCGCTTGGTTCCAACGAACAACACCCGCCCGCCCTGGGCTACGGCGTCGCTCACGGTCTGCAATGCGCGATGCAGCAACGGCACCGTCTGAGCGAGATCGATGATGTGGATGTTGTTCCGGACACCGTAGAGATACGGCGCCATCTTCGGATTCCAGCGATGCTTCTGATGGCCGAAATGAACGCCTGCTTCCAGGAGCTGACGCATAGTGAAATCGGGCAGTGCCATGACTACCTGTCTCCTTTACCGGTTCTTCCTCCGCGGGGACGCGGCTTATGCCGCAAGCCTGAGATCAGGCACCGGTCGGACCGTTTCGCCGGACAAGCCGAACGAACGGGCCGAACCCCCGCGTGTGTGATGGCGGTCTTATAGGGATCGCCGCGCCCCGGTGCAATAGGCTGTCAGCGCATGCCTGCAAGCACCCGGTCGATCGCCCCCTTAGAAGGAGGTCTTTATCCGTAACTTGCCCCTGCGGTCGTCGAACCAGAGCTTGTCCACGCCAAATGGGGGACCAACAAGTGATACTTCGAGCGGGAACCAGTCGCTTTTCTGTTCCCCGGGGTGCGGCGGCCTCTCGGTGCAGCAGTCTGGATTGAAGGTCGTCAGCGTTTCGAAGCGGTATTTGAACGGTTCCGCCACCCGGAAACTCGCGAGTTCGTCGGTTGCAGGAAAGCTTTCGCCGGCGACGGTGAGATCCTCGATCGCCACGACCCGGACGTTATAGAGATTGTATTTGACCCGGAGATACACATCGACGGTATGGCACGGTACCACCGACAACATGGGTTTGAACGCCTCTCCGAAATACACCCCGAGCGGACGGATGCCGAAACCGCCGAACATCCTTGATATGACCTCGTCATATCCATCGGCGGGATTGACCTCGGCTCCGAGCAGGCTGAGACGGGTCCTCTCCGGCGACTGGACAAATCGTTCGATCACCAGCGGCAGAAGCGAGTTCGGCCAGACAAATTGTGTTGTTGAGCCGGGTGGTGGTCGACAGTCGACCTGAACCAGCCTGATCACCTTATTCTCGTCGGGATCGCCGGCGCCCGACGTCAGCAACGGCTCGCGGACAAAGCGCATCTTTCCGAGTTCGACCTGGTCGGGCATGCCTGCCTCCTCGCTGCCGGACGGTCCTGATCGCAAGTTGTAGCGCGGTTTCATTGCCCAGGTCGAGCGACACGGTGCAAATGCGGAGCTACTCGTGCCGGAGCGCTTCGATCGGATCGAGCCGGGCGGCGCGCCTGGCCGGGAAATAGCCGAAGACCACGCCGACCATGGCCGAGAAGATAAATGCGATCGCGATGATCGTCGGGTTGAGGACGAAAGGTATGTTCAACCAGATGCCGCCGAGCGCCGCGATGCCCAGTCCGAGCGCGATGCCGATCATCCCGCCGAACAGCGACAGAACGATCGCCTCGACCAGGAACTGCATCAGCACCTGGTTCTGCTGCGCGCCGATCGCCAGCCGGATTCCGATCTCCCGGGTCCGTTCGGTGACCGAAACCAGCATGATATTCATGATGCCGATGCCGCCCACCAGGAGGCTGACGCCGGCGACGGCGGAAAGGAGCCCGGTCAGGACACCGCTGACACTCGACAGCATCGAGGCGATCTGGGCCATGTCAATGACATTGAAATCGTCGCGCTCGCCGTCGCCGATGCCGCGGCGTTCGCGCAGGAGCGCCACGATATCGGCCTGAACAACGGCGGTATCGTAGCCGTCTTCGACCTCGACGAAGATCATCGGAATATCCGGCTTGCCGGTTATACGGCGCTGGACCGTCTTCAGCGGCATCAGGATCACGTCATCCTGATCGGTGCCGAAGCCGGAGGCGCCCTTCGCACCGAGCGTACCGATGACGCGGCAGGAGATCTGCTTGAGGCGAATGGTCTCGCCAATTGGATCGCTGGAGTCGAACAAGGCCTCGCGAACGGTTGCGCCGAGGATGCAGACCGCCGAACCGGCGCGCAATTCGCTGTCTGAAAATTCGCGGCCGCTGGCAATCGTCCAGTCGCGCGCGACGAGATAGCTGTTGTCGGTTCCGGTGACGCTCTGGGCATGGTTGAGGTTGCCGAAAATCGCCGTCATGGCGCTGTTGACGGCCGGCGCGACGACGTTGACGCCCTGGATCTGGGTCGCAATGGCCTCGACGTCCCTGGCGGTAAAATTTCGGGTGTCGGCAGAGGCGCTTGCCGGTCCGGCCCCCGCCTGGCCCGGCCGCACCATCAGAAGATTGCTGCCGAGCTTGGCGACATCGGACGTCACCTGGGCCGTGGTCCCCTGGCCAAGGGTGACCATCACGATCACCGCGGCGACGCCGATGACGACGCCGAGCACCGTCAGCCCCGACCGCAGGGCGTTGCGGAAGATGGTCTTCAGAGAAAGCTTGATGGTTTCGATCAGCATGTCAGGCGGCCTCTGCCGAGGGACCGTCATAGGCAATGCGACCGTCGACGAAGCGGATCACCCGGTTGGCATGAGCCGCCATGTCCGGCTCGTGGGTGACCATGGCGATGGTGATGCCCTCGTCCCGGTTGAGGGCGCCGAGGAGGTTCATGATCTCGGCGCTCATCGCCGAGTCGAGGTTGCCCGTCGGTTCGTCCGCGAGAATCACTTCCGGACTTGTGACGATGGCGCGGGCGATCGCCACCCGCTGCTGCTGGCCGCCGGAGAGTTCGTTCGGATCGTGACCGGCGCGATCGGCGAGGCCGACCTTTTCCAGCGCCTCCTCCGCCTTGCGGCGTCGCTCACCGGATGGGACCCCGCGATAGAGGAGCGGAAGCTCGACATTTTCAAGAGCCGAGGTCCGGGTCAGAAGATTGAAGCCCTGGAAGATGAAGCCGAGAAAATGACGCCGGAGCAGCGCCTTCTGGTCGTTGTCGAGGCCGCCCACATCGGCGCCGTCGAAGTGATACGTGCCTTCGGTCGGCGAATCCAGACAGCCGAGAATGTTCATTGCCGTCGACTTTCCGGAGCCGCTCGGCCCCATGATCGCGACGAACTGGCCGCGCTCGATGGTCATGTCGATGCCCCGCAATGCGGCGACCGCCGCATCGCCGGTGCCATAGACCTTCGTCACGCCGCGAAATTGGATCAATGGACGGTCGGAAGCGTTCATCAGGCAGGGGTCGCCGTCACGATCCGGTCCGGGCGGAGACAATGACAGGGTCGCTGGCGGACAGGTCGCCATCGACGATCACAGTGCGACTGCCATCGCTCGCTCCGATCCCGACCGACACCGCGACCGGCTGGTTGTCCTTCAGCACCCAGATGGTGTGCCGGCCATCAGCATCGGCCTGAATCGACGACGACTGGGTGCTGCCCCCCGGGCGCCGCGGCATGAGCAGCCCGAGAAGGCCCGAGCCGCCACCTGAGTCTTCCTCTTGCGCTGCCGGGGGGGAGAAGCGCAGCGCGGCATTCGGCACCATCAAGGCATTCTTCAGCGACTGGACGGTGATTTCAGCGGTGGCGGTCATGCCCGGCCGCAGCAGGAGTTCGCTGTTGTCGACGGTCAGAATCGCCTTGTAAGTGACGACACCCTCTACTGTTTCCGGCGACAGCCGGACCTGGGAGATCGTTGCGGGAAACCGCTTGTCGGTGAAGGCCTCGACCGCGAAACTGGCTGTTTCGCCCCGGGCGATCTGGCCGACATCGGCCTCGTCGATGTCGACCTGAAGCTGCATCTCGGCCAGGTTCTCGGCGAGGGTGAAAAGAACCGGCGCGGAAAGCGAAGACGCGACGGTCTGCCCGACCTCGACGTCGCGGTGCAAGACGACCCCGTCGATCGGCGCGCGGATGTCGGCTTTTTGCAGGTTCAACTCGGCGATCTGGAGATTGGCGGCGGCGATGTCGAGGTTGGCCTTGGCCGCGTTCAGGGCAGCGATCGCGCGGTCGCTTGCGGCCTTGGCTTCCTCGAGGGTTTCCGTGGAACTGATGTTCTTGGACTGCAGCTCACTTGCTCGTTCGAACGCCGCGCGTTTCTCGGTGACGGTGACCTCGGCCTGTTGCACGTCCGCCTCGCGGGCGGCGCGTGTCGCCTTGAACAAGGCGACATTCGCTTCGAGCTGGTCCGTCTTCAGCCTTGCGAGGACCTGCCCTTTCTTGACGACGTCGTTGAAGTCCGCGTCGACCGATCCGATGGTGCCGGACAGTTCGCTGGAGAGCTCGACCTCGTTGATCGGCTCGACCGTCCCGGTCGCGGTCACCGTGACGGTCAGGTCGCCGAGGGTGGTGGGCTCGGTCGTATAGGCGACCGCGGAGCGCACGCTGCTTCCGCCCAACCAATACCAGCCACCGCCGATCGCGAGCACGGCAACCAGCCCCCAGACGACGAACCGTCCCAAACGCCGCTTCGGGCGCGCGCCTTTCAGGACAGTCTCGATATCGGGTCTTTCAGCCGCCATGCCCATCGGTCTCCGTGTTCAGCCAGGCATGTGGGACGAGTCTGCGCGTTTCGCACCTCCGTAATTCGCCGCGTCTCTTGCCGCCGCGGGGTTTGTCGCAAAAGTGTATCGAGATGTTGCAGCGCCGGAGCGGGCACCCTATCGCGGCGAGGGGCAAACGACGGAATACCGCCGCGTTCACCCTTGTCGGGGGTCGCTACCTGCGTCCACCGTTACAATTGCGGCGGTTTCCGCTCACGGAATCGTGATCGGCTCTCGAGCATGCAAGTCTGCCCGTATCTAACGGATTTACCACGGAAAGCAGTCGCCGACGCAACTCGCCCGCGGCGAAAAACAACGTCGACAAGGTCAAGGATTTCAAATCCAGGGCGGACCGGAGGAGCCCTGTCACACCAGTTCGACCTGAACGACGCCCTGCACGGCGCGAAGGGCGCTGGCGATCTGCGGGCTCACCGCATAGCGGCCGGGCAGATTCATCTCGATTTCCCGCCGGCCTTCCTCAAGCAGGAGGATCAGGCTGACCGCTCCTTCGCCGGTCGGTGCAAGGTGCCGCCGGACACTCGGCAGGGGTCGCTCGTCGCGAAGATAGACCCGAATCTGCTTGAGACCGGAAACGAATTTATCAAGCGGTTCAACCGATTGGATCTGGATACTGATCCCTTCCGGGCGATCCTCCGCGCCGACCAGTACCACCACGGATCGGCCCGGCTCCAGAAGCTCCCGGTATTGGGCCAGGTTTTCGGAGAAGATGACCGCCTCGTAGGATCCGCTCGGATCGGAGAGTTGCACCACGCCCATGCGGTTGCCGGTGCGCGTGCGGCGCTCCTGCTTCGCAGTGATCGTGCCGGCAAGCCGCCCGGCCGTCGCGCCGCGGTGGACCAACTCGACGAATTCAGCCCAGGCCTGCACCCGCATTCGCTCGAGCACCGGTCCATATTCGTCGAGCGGATGGGCGGAAAGATAGAATCCGACCGCGTCGTGCTCGCGCTGGAGCTTCTCTGCCGGCAACCAGGGCTCGACCACCGGCAGGACGATCGGTTCCGCCGCAGCCCCTGCCCCGCCGAACAGCTCGGCCTGGCCGACGGCGGCGCTGTCCTGCCGCCGCGTGGCGAGCCCCATGATCCGGTCGATTCCGGCGTGAACCCGGGCCCGGTCGGGCTCGATCTCGTCGAATGCCCCGGCGGCAACCAGACTTTCGAGCGATCGCTTGTTGAACAGCTTCGGATTGATCCGGCCGGCGAAGTCGGCGAGATCGGTGAACGGACCGCTGGCGCGCGCCGCGACCAGATGCTCGACGGCCTGCGCCCCCACCCCCTTGATCGCGCAGAGCGAATAGAGGATGCGCCCGTCCTCGACATCGAATTCGACGCCCGATCGATTGACCGACGGCGCCTCCACCGAAATCCCGAGGCGGATCGCCTCGCGCCGGAACTCCGCCACCTTCTCGGTATTGCCGGTATCGAGGGTCATCGACGCGGCGAGGAATTCGGCCGGGTGGTTCGCCTTCAGATAGGCGGTCTGGTAGGTGATGAAGGCGTAGGGCGCCGAGTGCGATTTGTTGAAGCCGTATTCGGCGAATTTCGCGCAGGCGTCGAAAATCGTGTTGGCCAGCCCCCTGTCTACCCCGCGTTCGGTCGCGCCTTCGAGGAATCGGCCGCGCTGGGCGTCCATTTCGGACTTGATCTTCTTGCCCATGGCGCGGCGGAGGAGATCCGCCTCCGCCAGGGTGTAACCGGCCAGCACCCGGGCAATCTGCTGGACCTGCTCCTGATAGGTGATGATGCCGTAGGTCGGGGCGAGGATCGGCTCGAGCTTGGGATGGAGATATTCGACCCGCTCCTTGCCGAGCTTGCGGGCGCAATAGCTCGGTATGTTGGCCATCGGCCCCGGCCGGTAGAGGGCGACGAGGGCGATCAGGTCCTCGAAACGGTCCGGGCGCATGTCGACCAGGGCCCGCCGCATGCCGGCGCTTTCAACCTGGAACACGCCGACCGTCTCGCCGCGGGTCAGCATGTCGAAGGTCTTCTGGTCGTCGAGCGGTATGCGCAGGAGATCGAGCTCGATGTCCCGCTCCCGGATCATCCGCGCCGCGATGTCGAGGACCGTCAGGGTCTTGAGGCCGAGGAAATCGAACTTCACAAGTCCCGCATTCTCGACCCATTTCATGTTGAACTGGGTGACCTGCATGCCCGAGCGCGGATCGCGGTAGAGCGGGACGAGCTGATCGAGCGGCCGGTCGCCGATGACGATGCCCGCCGCGTGGGTCGAAGCGTGGCGGTAGAGCCCTTCGAGCTTGTTGGCGATGGTCAGGAGCCGGTCGACGACCGGTTCCTCCTCGCGCATCGCCTGGAGGCGCGGCTCGTCGGCAACCGCCTTTTCGAGCGACACCGGCGCAGCCGGATTGAACGGGATCATCTTGGCGATCCGGTCGACCTGGCCGTAGGGCATCTGGAGGACGCGCCCGACGTCGCGAAGGCACGCCCGCGCCTGGAGGCTGCCGAAGGTGATGATCTGGGCGACGTGGTCGGCGCCGTATTTCTGCTGAACGTAGTGGATGACCTCGTCGCGCCGGTTCTGGCAGAAATCGATGTCGAAATCCGGCATCGACACGCGATCGGGATTGAGGAAGCGCTCGAACAGCAGGTCGAATCGCAACGGATCGAGATCGGTGATCGTCAGTACCCAGGCGACCAGCGATCCCGCGCCCGAGCCGCGTCCCGGCCCGACCGGAATCGACTGGGCCTTGGCCCATTGGATGAAATCCGCGACAATCAGAAAATAGCCGGGATATTTCATCCGTTCGATGACGCCGAGCTCGAATTCGAGCCGCTCGTTGTAGTCGTCGACACTACGGCCGGGCGCCAGGCCGTGGACGGCGAGACGGTTCGCCAGTCCCGTCCGCGCGGTCTCCCGCAGCACCTCGGCCTCGGCGGCATCAGCGGTTTCGGGATCGGCGTCGGCCCCGGCGAAGCGCGGCAGGATCGGCTTGCGGATCCTCGGCCAATAGGCCGAGCGCATGGCGATCTCGACCGTGTTGGCGGCCGCCTCCGGCAAGTCACTGAACAGCGCGACCATCTCCGCCCGGGTCTTGAAATAGTGCTCGGGCGTCAGCCGCCGCCGGTTGTCGTCGCCGATCACGGCGCCTTCGGCGATGCAGATCAGCGCGTCATGCGCT
Organism: uncultured Alphaproteobacteria bacterium; assembly: GCA_963812275.1. GTDB lineage: Bacteria > Pseudomonadota > Alphaproteobacteria > Rhizobiales > Kaistiaceae > Bauldia. Next base: position 321,793 of record CAWEUQ010000027.1, read on the forward strand.
TCGTAATCCGCGCGCGCGGGAAAGAAGCATTCGTTGGTGGCGACCAGGGGCAGATCGCGGGCATAGGCGAGTTCGACGAGCTGCGGCTCGACAAACTGCTCGCTGGCCAATCCGTGGCGTTGAAGCTCGACATAAAGGGTATCGGGGAAAAGCGCCTTCAGCCGATCGAGGCGCTCGGCCGCCACCGCCAGGTGTCCGGCGAGAATCTCGCGGTCGATCGGGCCGCCCGGTCCGCCGGTGAGCGCGATCAGCCCACCGGCATGGGCGCCGATGCGATCGATCGGGAGGTGTGGCTTGTCGCCCACCTCGGTCTCCATGAACGAGGAAGAGACCAACCGGACAAGGTTCCAGTAGCCCTCTTCGCCGGCGGCGATCAGCACGATGTCGGCAAAACGTTTCTGATGGGGCGCACCGCCGGGACCCCGGTCGCCGTCGCCCTCCCCGCCGAAATCCACCGCCACCTGGCATGCCACGATCGGCTGGATGCCCTCTCCCGCCATCTTCTCGGAAAATTCCAGCGCGCCGAACAGGTTGCCGGTATCGGCAATGCCAAGTGCCGGCATCCGGTCGGCTGCCGCCAACTCCGCCAGCTTCTTGATCGGCAGCGCCCCCTCGAGCAGCGAACAGGCGGAATGCACCCGCAGATGGACGAAGCCGACCTCTTCGGCGATGCAACTCATGGCACGATCCTCTTCGCACCAAGTGTCGCGAACCGCCCGGCTCATGTCCACGCCGCATCCCGGTTTCTCCCACGCGGAATGGTCACATCACCAGGCGCATGGCCTCGGACACGACGCCGATCGAGGCGATGAAGGTGGTGATGACGATCAATGCGGCTATGTCTTTGACAAAAGCTGTCATTTTCCGGTCCTCTCTCTCGTTGGGAGAAGATGATGTTCTTGTTTTGTTCTTTTGTCAAGAGACCGGTTATTGGGGTAGTGCCTCAGTTTGAAATTCCGTCGCCCTTCGCGCGGAGAATGATTGGGTTCGTCTCGACAAGCCGAAGCGAGCGAACCATCGTCGTGGTTTCGGACTTGTATTTCAGGAAATGGGGCGCCAGCAGATGTGCCTCGTATGCCGCCTGATCGGCGTAAACCTCTACAACGCGGATATGGTCTGGGCGGTCCTTGATCGCCAGGGCGTAGAGCATCAACACACCCGGCTCTAAATTGACTGCGGCTTCGATCTGGTCGGCCACGAGACCTCGGTATGCGTTGAGTTGCGCCGGGTCGATTTCCAACTCGGCTATCCGTACGACCGGCATCTTGGTTCCTTCTTCAGCCGTTTGTCTACGTTCCGACAGCAATCCGCTTCTTGTAAGGTCCCGCCCTTGCGACCGAGCGCCTGGGCGTTCTTGTCCTTGCCGTCATCTTCAATCGTCTCGGGTTCTTCGCCCGTCGCGATGCGAGCGACGCGGATCGCCGCGCCGATAGCGTCGGCTGGCCTCTTCTCGCCTCGTGGACCTTTTGGCATGCGGATTACTCACCTCTGTCTTGCCGTGGCAGCGGGGGGCATGAACGGGCCCCACTGCCGGTGCATTTAGGACACGTCCATCCGGGATAGCGCAAGCCGTCGCATTCCTCACAGTCGAGGAAGCCAAAGCCTTCGCATCGCGGACAAACTGCCATGCTTGTCGCTAAGCATATGGGGATTCAGCGGCAAGAACGAAAGGCGAGTCACGATGGCAAGATTTCAAACTGACGCACTACCGTTATTGGGGTAGTGTCTCAGTTGGAAACTCGGCCCGGAAAAGCAGAAGCCGCCTCCGGGGCGGGAGACGGCTTCCTTACTAACTCGCCGAGGGGCGTGGGGTGCGGGGGGCGCATTTGCGCGGCTCGGCAATGAACTAACGCCGGTGGCGGGAAATGGTTCCGGGCTCATTTCAGAAATTGGGTCGGATCGGGGGCGATTCCCCAGCCTTCCGGCGGCGCCTGGATTGCCGGAGCCTTGCCGCAACCATCGGCCGTCCTCACCGCCCGGTCTTCAGCACCAGGCAGGCGCCGCCGACGGCCTTCAGGCGCTTGCAGATATCGGCGGCCTCCTGCCGCGTCTGGGCGGGAACGCGGATCTGGAAAACCGGCGCATTGCCGCGGCTGCGGTTGACATCGCGCACCACCATCGGGGCCTGGCCGGCGAGGACGGCGGCGAAGCGCTGTTGCTGGCGGCCGTAACTCGCCATCGCCAGGTTCAGGGAGAAATTGCCTGCGACCTGCACGCCCCAGGGCGCCCAGTCCGCCTTTTCGACCCGGGCCACCAGTTCCGAACCGGCGCCCGGCTTCGATAGCCGGGCGGCCAACGCCAGGCAGCTCTCCTCCTCCGCGGTTTCGGCATCAGCTTTCCCGGCGGCCTCGGCAACCGCCTCGCCGTTCCACTCATCCGCCGTCTTGCCGGTGATCGACAGGACGTAGCTGCGGGTCTCGAAGGGCAAGCCGCCCGATCCACCAAGCCAGTTCTCGACGCGGCTCTCCCCGGCGTTATAAGCCGCCGCGGCAAGACCGAGATTGCCGAACTGATCGGCCAGGTCCCTGAGATAGTGGGCCGAGGCGGGTATCGCCTCGATCGGGTCGAACGGGTCGGTCAGCTTTCGCCGCGCGGCAGTGCCGGGCATGAACTGCGCAATTCCCTGAGCGCCCTTCGGGCTGATCGCATTCGTGCGAAAGCGGCTTTCCTTCCAGATCAGCCGGGTGAAGAAGCCGATCGGCAATCGGTGCGTTGCGGCGGCGGCCTCGATCAGCGCGCAGACCGTCTTGCGATCGTCGCCGGCCGGCTTTTCTGCGGGCGCACTCTGATCGGACAGCGCTTTCGCCGGCATTGCCAGGTCGGCAACGGTCGCCGCTTCCTCCTCGGCATGGACCGGGAGCGGGAGGACCAATGTCACCAGAACCGCCGCAAGCGCCGGCCGCAGCATTGCCGCTACTCCAGTTCGACCACCTTGCCCCCTCTCAGGGTGATGCGCCGATCCATGCGGGCGGCAAGGTCGTGATTATGGGTGGCGATCAGTGCCCCGAGTTTCGAGGCGCGCACCAGCCGCGTCAATCCGTCGAAGACATAGCCCGCGGTCGTTGGATCGAGGTTCCCGGTCGGTTCGTCGGCGAGCAGAAGCCGCGGGGCATTGGCAACCGCGCGGGCGATCGCCACCCGCTGCTGCTCGCCGCCGGAAAGCTCGGCCGGACGATGGCTGGCGCGCTCCTTCACCCGCATATAGCTGAGCAGTTGCATCGCCCGCTGTGTCGCGACCGGCTTCGACAATCCCCGGATGAGCTGGGGAATGATGACGTTTTCCAGCGCGCTGAACTCACCGAGCAAATGATGGAACTGATAGACGAAGCCGATCTGAACCCGGCGGATCGCGGTCCGCTCGGAATCGGAAAGCTTGCCGGCAGACCGGCCGGAGATGATCACTTCGCCGGCATCGGGTCGCTCCAGCAGCCCGGCAATCTGGAGAAGCGTCGACTTGCCGGCGCCCGAAGGCGCGGCGAGTGCCACCAGTTCGCCCGGAAACAGGTCGAAGTCGGCGCCCGCGAGCACGGTCAACCGGCTGGGGCCCTCGTTGAAATGACGTTCGACGCCCCGGAGGCGAAGGATTGCTGAGCTCTCGAGACCTTCGGGCGCTTCCGTGTTCATTCGTACCGCAGCGCTTCGACCGGATCGAGCCTGGCCGCGCTCCACGCCGGATAGAGCGTCGCGAGAAACGACAGCCCAAGCGTCATGACGATGACCGACAACGTTTCGCCCGGATCGAGGTCGGCGGGGAGCTGACTGAGGAAATAGAGTTCCGACGAAAACACGTCCGTCGTGAACATTGATGCGATCCACTCCCGGATGGTCTCGATATTCAGCGAAATGAGCACCCCGAGCAGGAATCCGGCGAATGTTCCGATCGCACCGATCGACGATCCTATGATGAAGAAGATTCGCATGATCGCGCCGCGCGTCGCCCCCATCGTTCTCAGGATGGCGATGGCGTGCCCCTTCTCCTTCACCAGCATCGTCAGCCCCGAGATGATGTTCAGCGCGGCGATCAGGATGATCAGGCTGAGGATCAGGAACATGACATTCCGCTCGACCTCGAGCGCGGAGAAGAAGGTGACGTTCCGTTGCTGCCAGTCGGTCAGCAAAATCTGCCGGTCGGCGGCCTGCTCGATCGGCGGTCGCAACTCGTCGACGAGATCCGCGTTGTCGAGATAGATCTCGATGGCGCTCGCTTCGTTGTCGAGATTGAAAAACGCCTGCGCCTCGGCGAATGGAATGAAGACGAAACTGGAGTCATATTCCGACATTCCGATCTCGAAGATAGCGGTGACCGGATACGCCTTGATTCGCGGAGTCACGCCGAGGGGCGTCACATTGCCGTTGGGCGAGACCAGGGTCAGGCTGCTGCCGATGGTCAGCCCTAGCGACGCGGCAAGACGCGTGCCGATGGCGACGCCGCCCGATGCCTCGAAGTCGACAAGACTGCCGAGCTGCACATTGTCGGCGATGCCTCGTATGTGCGGCAGATCGACATCACGGATGCCGCGCACCAGCACACCGTTCGAGGCGTTCGACCCGCTGGCCAGAGCCTGCCCCTCGACCAGCGGAATCGCCGAGGCCACCCCGGGCACGGCCGCAATTCGTTTCGAGACGGAATCATAGTCGCTCAGCGGCGTATCCATCGCCTGAACGATCAGATGACCATTCAGGCCGAGGATCTTGTCGATCAACTGGGCGCGGAAACCATTCATCACCGCCATGACGATGATCAGTGTCGCGACACCGAGCATGATGCCGATGAACGAAAAGCCGGCGATCACCGAAATGAAGGCCTCGCGCCGTCGAGCGCGGAGGTAGCGGCCGGCGAGCATCCACTCGAAACGCGAAAACGGTGCGGTTCCAGCGGGCAGGCGCTTCGGTTTCGCCGCCGGCCTCCCCTTCGCCGATCGCTCGGGAGGAGGGCCCGCTGGCCTATCCGGCAACGAGTCGGTTGATTGCAGCATCAATCGTCAGCGTCTCTCGTTCGCCGGTGGCGCGCCGCTTGATCTCGACCTCGCCCAAAGCGATTCCCTTGGGGCCGACAATGACCTGCCAAGGCAGGCCAATCAAATCCATTGTCGCGAATTTTGCCCCGGCGCGGTTGTCAACGTCATCGTAGAGGACTTCGATTCCGGCTTTCGTGAGGCGGTCGTAGATTCCCTCGGCGGCGGCGCTGGTCGGCTCGTCGCCCGGCTTGAGGTTGATCAGCCCGACGGCAAAGGGGGCAACACTGTCCGGCCAGATGATTCCGTCGTCGTCGTGGGACGCTTCGATGATGGCGCCGACCAGGCGGGAGACGCCAATGCCGTAGGAGCCGCTGTGCACCGGCCGCTCCGTCCCATCAGGGCCCGCAACGGTCGCCTTCATCGGTACCGAATATTTCGTACCGAAATAGAAGACCTGGCCGACTTCTATGCCACGGGTGTGGAGACGCTTGTCCTCGGGCACCTCGCGCTCGAAGCGTTCGGCGTCATGCACGTCTTCCGTCGCCGCGTAATAGGACGTCCACGGTGCGATGGCCGCATCGAGATCGCCTTCGTAGTCGAAGTCGTCGCCGGGGACCGCCTGGTCGAGGACGTCCCTGTGGCAATAGACGCCGGATTCGCCGGTTTCCGCCAGGACAAGAAATTCATGGCTCAGGTCGCCGCCGATCGGACCGGTCTCGGCGCGCATCGGAATCGCGGTCAGCCCCATGCGAGCGAATGTCCGCAGATAGGCGACGAACATCTTGTTGTAGGAGATGCGCGCGGCAGCTTCGTCGATATCGAAGGAATAGGCATCCTTCATCAGGAACTCGCGGCCGCGCATGACCCCGAAGCGCGGACGGACCTCGTCGCGGAACTTCCATTGAACGTGATAGAGATTGAGCGGCAGCGACCGGTATGAAGAGACATAGGCGCGGAAGATTTCCGTCACCATCTCCTCGTTGGTGGGACCGTAGAGCATGTCGCGATCGTGCCGATCCACGATCCTGAGCATCTCCTTGCCGTAGTCGTCATAACGCCCACTTTCGCGCCACAGGTCGGCCGGCTGGATCGTCGGCATCAGGATTTCGATGGCGCCGGCGCGGTCCTGTTCCTCCCGGACAATCTGTTCGATACGCGCCAGGACACGCTGCCCGAGCGGCAGCCAGGAATAGATGCCGGCTGCCTGCTGTCGCACCAGTCCGGCGCGGAGCATCAGCCGGTGTGAGACGATCTCCGCTTCTTTCGGAGTCTCGCGAAGTATAGGCAAGAAGTAGCGGGACAGGCGCATGGCGGGTGTCAATTCCTGAGGATGAAGACCGGGCGCAGTCAATCGACACGCCGTCTAAAACACAACCCCTTCGCCCCCCTTGGGATGAGCCGGCAAACCTCCCTCGCCGCAGCCCCTTGGTCGCCCAAAGCGGTAACATTGCGTCTAACGCCTTTTCTGCAAAAAAAATGAGCCGATGTCGCACAAATAGATGACAAGCCGTTCGAGTTTCGCTACGGTCTTCAACATAAAGGGGGATGGGAACAGGCTGCTCAAAGGCCCACTCATCCATCCGAATAAAAAAAGGCATCGCGGTCTAAGTCTTGGGAGGAAGATCCCTTTGGGCGCGCC
>CAWEUQ010000028.1:0-24374 GCA_963812275.1 uncultured Alphaproteobacteria bacterium
TTTGAAATCTATTGATCGGCAGCCATAAGGGCCTGCCTTCAACGAGGCTCTCCGACTGTGGGAAGCGCTCGCGGAGCAGGCGATGCGCTTCACCGAGTGTCGCGATCATCGGTGAATGCTGGACTAGGAATTTATTCTGCGCAACTACGGTATCCGCATTAACTGGATTTCTTGCTCTGCTGCATCCATCGCATCGCCGGCGCTCGTTTGGGCGGGCATGTCCCCCGGTACTCGGTTGGACGGCGGCGGCTTTGTCTGCTCCGATTGATCATCGGCGATTAACTTGGCAAGCCACGCAACAAATGCAGGCGCATCCCATTGCGCCGCACCTGCGAATTGTCCGATTTCCAGTCCAGTCCTATCTATCAAGATGGTGGTGGGAATGCCGACGACCCCAAGCGATCGCATTACATCTTTCGACGGGTCGACGTAGATCGGTAGCTTGTCCAAGCCCATCCTTTTGTAAAAGGCTCGCACCGCTCTGGCGCCGGACAGGTCGATCGAAACGGGAATAACTTTCAAGTTCTCAGGCGCAAACTTGGCGGCAAGGCGATTGAGCGACGGCATTTCCTCTTTGCAGGGTGGGCACCAGGTCGCCCAAATGTTCAACAGGACAAAGGTCCCGCGGAACCGCTCTAAAGAAACTGCTCGGCCCAAGTCGTCTTCAACTTTGAACTCCGGCAACGGGCGACGCGTCGCGAGTGGCCGTAGCGTTGCCGTAGTTAGTTCAGGGGCGAAGAACTTTTGTGTCAGCGGCGGGATCGCAGCGAATCCAAACACGATAGCGATGAGCGGACCCAACCGACGGAGGGTGGTCGTAAGGGGCTTCATTCACGCAGCCTAGCTGTCGTTGCGCGACCTTGTCGTGACGCGGGCGGCAGCGAGCGCCTCGACCATCCGGGAGACGGCGTGGCCACCGATGCGCCCGAGCAGATCAACATGGACGGAATCTATCCGTTTAAGTCGGAATCTTCAAAATAATGGCAATCCAATTGAAGGTTTTCTCGATCAGGATATCAGTCTCCAGATCAAGGCGGTCGATTTTTGGGTCAGTTGCGCGCAAGGACGAGGACAAATGGACGAGATTGCTAACTTTTTCGGAGGTGGCCTCTGCTATTTGTTTAACAACATTGGCGAGTACTCCGTCGCATCGACTTGCATGAGACAATCTGCCTTATTTGGATATTTCACAATATTCATACTATTTATATTTGTTATCGTTTTGACTAGGTTTTCGTTTAAGTGATTTTTCGTTTTTTTGTCCAAAGCTGACGGTCCGATAAAGAAGCGCAAAGGATCGGGGAGCGACGCACCGGTACAGGCAGGCGATCCGGCGAAGATCGTCGAGCCGAACAAACCGATCCCCCGGAGCTGACTTAACAGCCCTTTGACGAACTCCGGCGCGCCAGGCTATTTCGAGGGCATCGACAGCGAACGTGGCGTCGCCTGGCGGTATTCGGGTTGGGAACGGCACACGAACAACGTCATCGATCCGCCGTTTCCATATCGACCGAGCCTGCAACGTGGTCGATCTCGCGGCAAAGTTTCCAACCGTGCGCAGTCTCTGCTTCGTGCCCGGCGAGTACATGTTCCAGCAGAAGCTGCTGCCCCCGAAGCTCGAATGGGAGCTTGTCGTCGATGCAACCCGGGAAGTAGGAGCGCGCGCCGCCAGACACGGCCTCGATCTGGCGATCGAGCTTCTGCCTTTCGACTTCGCGTTCATCCGCTCAATGGATACCATGGTTTCGTTCCTGGACGCGGTCGGCCTCGACAACGTCAAGGCGTGCCTCGACATCTCGCATATGTGGCTGACGCGGACACCGCCTGCCGAGTTCGCCCGGCTGGACTGGCGCATCGCCTACGTCCACATTTCCGACTGCGACGGCACCAACCATGGCGATCTGCCACCCGGCCGTGGCATTACACCGTTCGCTGATTGCCTCGCCGCGATCCGCAAGACAGGATTTGCCGGAACGGTGTCCATGGAGCTCGAGTTTCCCGAGGACCCTTCTGGTATACTTGCCTGGGTCAAGGAGGCCTTCGGCAGCACGGCGAAGCTACTCGCCGAGGCCGGGGTCCGGCCGCAGGCGGCCTAGGTTCCGGAGGACGAAACGTGCCGATCCATATCAGCAATGCCCCGGCTTCGTGGGGCGTCAGCTACTCGGACCAGCCCGGCGTGCCGCCCTGGCCAGAGGTCCTCGAAGGGATCGCAGCGGCGGGTTACCGCTACACCGAACTCGGACCGCTCGGTTTCTGTCCGGAGGACCCCGCGATTCTCGGAGGCGAACTCGCGAAGCGCGGGCTGCATCTGGTCGCCGGCCACCTGTTCGAGCCGCTCCACGACCCGCGTCGGCGCGACAGCTGCATCGCGGCCGCGCGTCGAGTCCTCCGCATCCTCGCGCCAAACGGAGCGAAACGGCTGGTGGTGATCGACGCCCTCACCCCGGAGCGGAGCGCCACGTCCGGCCGGGGTGATGCCGCGCCGGTGCTCGCTGACGGCGACTGGCGCTACATGATGGCGCTAATCTCCGACATCGCCCGTATCGCCCGCGACGAGTATGGCGTCATGCCGACGCTCCACCCCCATGCCGGTACCTACATCGAGTACCGCGACGACCTTGCACGCGCCATGGACGACCTCGACGAGGACCTGGTGAAGCTATGCGTCGACACTGGACACCTCGCCTATGCTGGTGCCGACCCCGTCGAGGTGCTGACTATCTACGGCACGCGCACCGAGCACCTTCATTTCAAGGACGTTGCCCCGAAAGTCCGGGCGCAGGCGCTCGCCGACGAGATCGACTTCGATAGCGCCGTCGGCCGCGGCGTCTTCTGCCGCCTCGGCAACGGCATGGTTGACTTTGCCGGCGTGCACGCGGCGATCGAGCAGGTCGGCTATGCCGGATACGCGACCGTCGAGCAGGACGTGGAGCCGGGGGAGGAACTCGACCCGGTGCCCGACGCGCGAGCCAGCCTGGCCTATCTCCGAAAGGTCGGCATCGCATTCTGAGACCGCGGCGCCAACCCGCACGCCGCGACCCGTAAGGACAGCGACCACCGCCGCATAACGAGGCGCGGCCGATTTGCCTGTCAACGCCGGACCAAAAATGCGTCGGCTAGGTTCATGTGAAAGCGGGCTTCTGCACGGTGCCCCTCACAAGATGAAAAAGAAGCGCTTCCTAGGGCCAGGTCGTTCGGACGACCTTCGACAAAACAAGATCGATCGCCGCTTTGCCTTGTTCCGCATCATCCTTACTGGCGAAAACGAAGGTGCACCGAGCCCGGTCGGGTGGATCGTGGATCGTGAAGCTCCATGCTGTTGTCGGCGTTCCCGCAGATTCGACCTTTTCGATTTCGCTCGTCGCAGCCATCTTTCCCCGCCTCCGAATAATGCGATCGTCAACAATGCTCCCACAAAATTCGAGCGCCGGGAACTGCCGGACCGTTGTGCTGAAATAATTCCTAGGCCATCGTGGCCGAATGCGCGGCCACCATGATCCTCGAGACGATCCACCAAAGCGATTGGCTCGAAAAGCGCCGGGCCCGGTACTGATATTTTGGCGGCGTCGAACCTGGAGTGAGCCCGTGGACAAAGCCTCTGCCAATGGAGACGCGGTGGACGTGGTCGTGGTCGGCGCAGGCCTCGCTGGCCTGGTCGCTGCGTGCGAGCTTGTAGACGCCGGCAAGCGCGTGGTCGTGGTGGATCAGGAGGGGGCGCAGAATCTAGGCGGCCAGGCTTTTTGGTCGCTCGGCGGGCTGTTCATGGTCGACACCCCCGAGCAGCGGCGCATGGGCATCGCGGACAGTCACGCGCTGGCGGTCGAAGACTGGCAGGGCACAGCAGGCTTCGACCGGCCCGAAGATGCCTGGCCGCGCCGCTGGGCCGACGCGTTCGTGGCGTTTGCAGCGAGCGACATGCGGCCGTGGCTGCATGGGCTAGGCCTGCGCTGGGTCCCCGTCGTCGGCTGGGCCGAGCGCGGCGGCTACGGCGCCGTGGGGCCCGGCAACTCCGTGCCGCGTTTTCACGTGACCTGGGGAGCCGGCGGCGGCGTGCTCGAGCCTTTTGTTCGTCGCGCCCGTGAGGCCGAGCGCAGCCAGCTCCTGCGCTTTGCGTTTCGCCACCGCGTCGATCACCTGCTGGTCGAGGCCGGGGCAGTCACTGGCGTGCAAGGCGCAGTGCTCGAGCCGAGCGAGGTCCCGCGCGGCGTCAGCAGTTCGCGCAAGCAAGTCGGCGACTTTGAGCTGCGCGCAGGCGCCGTGATCGTCGCCAGCGGCGGCATTGGAGGCAATCTCGACCTGGTGCGCGCCAACTGGCCCGAGCGTCTCGGCAAGCCGCCTGCGTTTATGGTTCAGGGTGTGCCTGATCACGTCGACGGCCGCATGGTGAAGATCACTGAAGCTGCCGGCGGCAGGGTCATCAACCGCGACCGCATGTGGCACTACACCGAAGGTCTGCGCAACTGGAGCCCGATCTGGCCCAATCACGGCATCCGCATCCTGCCCGGACCGAGCTCTCTGTGGCTCGACGCCACGGGCAAGCGTCTGCCGCCGCCGCTCTACCCCGGCTTCGACACCCTCGGCACACTCAAACACATCCTCGGCACTGGCCATGATCACTCGTGGTTCGTCTTGAACCAGCACATCATCCGGCGCGAATTTGCCCTGTCGGGTTCCGAGCAAAACCCCGATCTCACAAGTCGCAGCTTGCTCGCCATCTTGAAGCGTGCGCTCGGCAACCGCGCTCCCGAGCCGGTCGAGGCTTTCAAGATGTACGGTTCCGATTTCGTGATCGCAGACGACCTGACTGCGCTGGTCGCCGGCATGAACCAAAAGACCGAACGTCCGCTGCTCGACCGGGCGACGGTCGAGCGCGAAGTGTGCGCGCGCGATCGCCAGCTCGACAACGCCTTCGGCAAGGACTTACAGATCGCAGCGATCCGGCAGTCGCGCAATCACCGCGGCGACAGGCTGTTGCGAACCGCGAGCTTGCGCCCCATTCTCGACTCCGGGTCGCGGCCTCTGATCGGCGTCAAGTTGAACATCCTCACTCGCAAGACGCTGGGCGGCTTGGAGACCGATCTGTCCGGTCGCGTGTTCGGGACCGCTGGCAAGCTCGTCCCGGGTTTGTACGCCGTTGGCGAAGTCGCCGGCTTCGGCGGAGGCGGCGTTCACGGCTACCGCGCGCTCGAAGGAACATTCCTGGGCGGCTGCCTCTTCTCCGGGCGCCAAGCAGGGCGCGCCGCTGCTAGCGACCTCTCTTCCTGAAAACGGCGGTGCAAGAGTGTCCCCGTGTGTAGCGGCTGGATTTAGACCACCGCGCCTTCGTTGATCTTCGATGATCGCGAACAGCCGTGCCGAAGCGGCAGTATGCGGCGAAGAGGCATATCAAGGAGAGATCAAACGCATAATTATCGCTTTGGCGAGCGCCTGTTCGCGCGTCGCTGACTGGAGCTTCCGCCGGGCTTCCTTGAAGTGCAGGTCAACGGTGACGGCCGCTATCCCCAGTCGATACGCAATTGCCGCCGTTCGCAGTCCTCGACTTAGCCACAGGAGGCATTCCTCCTCGCGCACGCTCAAGGCCGGCAGGCCCGCACAATCCGCTTCTTGCCGAAGCGCGAGTCCTCTCAGCGTACTCGTGAGTGGCGAATGCCACGAGGCGAAGCCCTCGTTCGTATTCTGTCGAATGCCGCTTCCAACTCCTTTCGCCGGAACGTAGTGCCGAAGTTCCATCCGCCAAATCCTGCGCGGCCGACCAACCTCACCGGGGCGGAGAAACCCGACCTGAAGCCCGTCTCACCGGCCTCTTTGATGAAGTGGCGCTCAGGCTCAGTGAGGTAGTTGTGGCGGGGGAGATAGTCCGGCCCTGTCCGGATCGGCTCGAACGTTTCGCAGCAGTAGCGAAAATATGGATCGACCCGTTGGTAATCCTGATCGACGTAGCGATCGCGCCAGTAGTCAGGGAGCGAGGTCCACAAACGGGTTGCTCCATCATCGCCGGGGCGAACGAATGCATAAATCGAATGCGTGAAGCCAAGCTGATTGAGATAGCGCGACGTTTCCGACCAGAGTTCGTCTAGCGATCGAACCGTGGCCAGCGCAGTCAGCAGGTCGGCCGTTTCGTTGCTCAGCATCATCACGACTCGATCACATCGCACACCTATGGAAATCCATAGGTTGATCGTTTCGGTGAAATGCACTTAGCCTGACCGAACTAGCATAGCAGAAGTTGCGCGGACTCGCGAGTAGCGAAAGCAACGTGCACGCTATCCATGGTTACAGAAATCTTAGATCGCGTTCTTAGGCCACCCTGGAGTCGGCCGGATAGCGGCGGAGCGGTGGGTACAGACAGTCTTTTCGATCAAAAGGAGCCTGAGGCCAATGGCGACCGAAATCGAAATGATTTTGCTCAATGACGTATCCGTAATCGAGGGCGACGACGACAAGAGATACGCTGTTTTTACTATTCATCGAACAATCGACAGTTGGCCTTTAAGCGTCGGCTACAAGACGATCGATGGTTCGGCAGTCGCTGGCCAAGACTACGTTTTCGCAGATGGAATTCTGGATTTCGACATCGGCGTTTCGGATGCAACGTTCTCGGTAGAGATTATTGGCGACATGAACGTTGAGCCGACAGAATCGTTCTTTGTAAATCTTTATAATCCACAAGATCCAAATTCCATTTTCGATCAGGGTGTCGGAACTATTATCGATGATGATTTCGGTACGCCGATCGTCGGGACTAAATATGATGACAAACTGAAAGGCAGCGCCGAAAGCGACATCATAAAGGGAAAGGGAGGGAACGATACCATAAACGGGAAGGATGGCGTCGATATTGCCCAATTCAAAGGGCGCGTCGATGACTACATCATCAAAACAAAAGGAAACGATAACAGCAAGGCCATAATCCAAGACACTGTTGCAGGCCGTGACGGAACGGACTCGACAAGGAACGTCGAATACTTGCAGTTCAAGGATGGTGTCGTAGATGCGAGCAACGGCGCGGTCGTGCTCCAGGGCCTTCACGATGTGTATTCCGTCGACGAGGATAACGTCCTAACTGTAGATGCGGTTTCCGGCGTCCTCGCCAACGACGTAGACGCCGATGGCGATCCACTCGACGCGGTCTTGGTCAAAGGCCCCAGCAACGGATCGCTTTCGCTTAATTCGGACGGATCTTTCACGTACACGCCGAATACGGACTTCTTCGGCGTTGATCATTTCACGTACAAGCTAAGCGACGGTACGTTCAGCGTCGGTCCGATCCGGGTGAAGATCAACGTAAGCCCGGTCAACGACCCGCCTGTCGTCACCGACGATGGATACACGATCAACGAGGACGAGACGCTGGACACGACGGGTCTGCAATTGCCGTCGATCCCCGGCGTGCTCGACAACGATGTCGACAAGGACAGCGGCGCCCTGACCGCATCGGTGATCAGCGGCCCGAGCCATGGCACGCTCACCCAGTTCGACGCTGATGGCAACTTCATCTATGTGCCCGACGCGGACTTCCACGGCACCGACAGCTTCACCTATGAGGCCGACGATGGAGACGGGGGAACCGCCACCGGCACAGCCACAATCAAGATCCTGCCGGTCAACGATCCGCCCGTCGCCGTCAATGACAGCTACAACACGACGGAAGGCGGCGCTTTCACGGCCAATCTGCTGACCAACGATACCGACATCGACGGCGACGCCCTCGTCGTGTCGGCCATCGAGGGTGGCACGGTTGGCGTCTCCTTCCTGGTCACTTCGGTGGGAGGCCGCCAGGCTTCGCTCGTCGTCGATGCAGACGGCAAGTTTGGCTTCGACACGATCGGCAACTTCGAGACTCTGGGTGCGGGCGAAGCCGACCAGGTCAAGCTGACCTACACGATCTCCGACGGTAACGGCGGCAGCGACACGGCAACCCTCAATATCGCGATCCAAGGCGAGAACGACCCGCCTGTCGTCACCGACGATGGATACACGATCAACGAGGACGAGACGCTGGACACGACGGGTCTGCAATTGCCGTCGATCCCCGGCGTGCTCGACAACGATGTCGACAAGGACAGCGGCGCCCTGACCGCATCGGTGATCAGCGGCCCGAGCCATGGCACGCTCACCCAGTTCGACGCTGATGGCAACTTCATCTATGTGCCGGACGCGGACTTCCACGGCACCGACAGCTTCACCTATGAGGCCGACGATGGAGACGGGGGAACCGCCACCGGCAAAGCCACAATCAAGGTCCTGCCGGTCAACGATGCGCCCGTCGCCGTCAATGACAGCTACAACACGACGGAAGGCGGCGCTGTCACGGCCAATCTGCTGACCAACGATACCGACATCGACGGCGACGCCCTCGTCGTGTCGGCCATCGAGGGTGGCACGGTTGGCGTCTCCTTCCTGGTCACTTCGGTGGGAGGCCGCCAGGCTTCGCTCGTCGTCGATGCAGACGGCAAGATTGGCTTCGACACGATCGGCAACTTCGAGACTCTGGGTGCGGGCGAAGCCGACCAGGTCAAGCTGACCTACACGATCTCCGACGGTAACGGCGGCAGCGACACGGCAACCCTCAATATCGCGATCCAAGGCGAGAACGACCCGCCTGTCGTCACCGACGATGGATACACGATCAACGAGGACGAGACGCTGGACACGACGGGTCTGCAGTTGCCGTCGATCCCCGGCGTGCTCGACAACGATGTCGACAAGGACAGCGGCGCCCTGACCGCATCGGTGATCAGCGGCCCGAGCCATGGCACGCTCACCCAGTTCGACGCTGATGGCAACTTCATCTATGTGCCCGACGCGGACTTCCACGGCACCGACAGCTTCACCTATGAGGCCGACGATGGAGACGGGGGAACCGCCACCGGCAAAGCCACAATCAAGGTCCTGCCGGTCAACGACAGCACTCCGACGGTGTTTGGCTGGGATGTCAGTGGCCGGAACGGAGACCGGCGAAGGATCACCGGCGACACCGTCCTCGGATGATGCGGATGGCAGCGGGTCGCTCACCTACTACCTGCTGATCGACGGAATGAACGGCGGTTCGACCTCCGCGCTTTATCCCGGGGCCTTCGAGATCGACGGCTACGCGATCGACATCGAGGCTCTTGCTGGCGGCAGTGCAGTGTTCTCGCCACTGGAGGTCGATCTCGATCTCGGCACGGCCCTTCCCGGGCTTGCCGAGGCGATCGCATCCGGAGAGCACATTCCGGCAGTCCAGCTGGTCGGCGTCACGGGGGAGGGCAATACCGTCTACGACCTGCGGCTGAACGATGCCCTGGTCAGTGACTACACCGATGCCGACACCGGTCCGGACCATCTGGCCTTCAGCTACCAGACAATCAGCCTGACCACGACCCCCGGGGACGGCCTCGGCGGCCTGGGGGCGCCGACGGTGTTTGGCTGGGATGTCAGTACGCAAAGGAGACCGACGAAGGATCACCGGCGACACCGTCCTCGGATGATGCGGATGGCAGCGGGTCGCTCACCTACTACCTGCTGATCGACGGAATGAACGGCGGTTCGACCTCCGCGCTTTATCCCGGGGCCTTCGAGATCGACGGCTACGCGATCGACATCGAGGCTCTTGCTGGCGGCAGATGCAGAGTTCTCGCCACTGGAGATCGATCTCGATCTCGGCACGGCCCTTCCCGGGCTTGCCGAGGCGATCGCATCCGGAGAGCAGATTCCGGCAGTCCAACTGGTCGGCGTCACGGGGGAGGGCAATACCGTCTACGACCTGCGGCTGAACGATGCCCTGGTCAGTGACTACACCGATGCCGACACCGGTCCGGACCATCTGGCCTTCAGCTACCAGACAATCAGCCTGACCACGACCCCCGGGGACGGCCTCGGCGGCCTGGGGGCGCCGACGGTGTTTGGTTGGGATTCCGTGGTAGAAGCGGAGACCGACGAAGGATCATCGGCGACACCGTCCTCGGATGACGCGGATGGCGGCGGGTCGCTCACCTACTACCTGCTGATCGACGGAATGAACGGCGGTTCGAACTCCGCGCTTTATCCCGGGGCCTTCGAGATCGACGGCTACGCGATCGACATCGAGGCTCTTGTTGCCGGCAGATGCAGAGTTCTCGCCACTGGAGATCGATCTCGATCTCGGCACGGCCCTTCCCGGGCTTGCCGAGGCGATCGCATCCGGAGAGGCAGATTCCGGCGGTCCAACTGGTCGGCGTCACGGGGGAGGGCAATACCGTCTACGACCTGCGGCTGAACGATGCCCTGGTCAGTGACTACACCGATGCCGACACCGGTCCGGACCATCTGGCCTTCAGCTACCAGACAATCAGCCTGACCACGACCCCCGGGGACGGCCTCGGCGGCCTGGGGGCGCCGACGGTGTTTGGTTGGGATTCCAGTATTGAAAGAGAGACCGACGAAGGATCACCGGCGACACCGTCCTCGGATGACGCGGATGGCAGCGGATCGCTCACCTACTACCTGCTGATCGACGGAATGAACGGCGGTTCGACTCCGCGCTTTATCCCGGGGCCTTCGAGATCGACGGCTACGCGATCGACATCGAGGCTCTTGTTGCCGGCGATGCAGAGTTCTCGCCACTGGAGATCGATCTCGATCTCGGCACGGCCCTTCCCGGGCTTGCCGAGGCGATCGCATCCGGAGAGACATTCCGGCGGTCCAACTGGTCGGCGTCACGGGGGAGGGCAATACCGTCTACGACCTGCGGCTGAACGATGCCCTGGTCAGTGACTACACCGATGCCGACACCGGTCCGGACCATCTGGCCTTCAGCTACCAGACAATCAGCCTGACCACGACCCCCGGGGACGGCCTCGGCGGCCTGTTGGTCTAGTTATCCTGGTAACGCCGTTACGTTGCTCTATAGGGCTTGCTTTGAAACTTATCTAAACTGCTCAGCCTTTAGATGCGATCCGCCAGCGCCTCGGCGATTCGACCCGTTCGGTGATCGAGCGCGACTATCTCGAGCGGCTGCTCGACCAGTTGTGACCAGGCCGCCTTCGCCGCTTATCCGAGGCGGGCGAAGAACCGGCGCATGCGATCGGCGATTTGGCTGCCGGGCCACCCGGCCGCAGCCAGTGGAGATGGCCATAGAGGCCGTCGAGTTTGGTCTTCCGCCGTTCGACCATCTCGGCTTGGCGCCGTCGCGAGGATTGGCTCCAGCGCCGAGCGGGTGATCTCCAGCGTCACCGTCGGCTTGAGGGCGGTGACCGTCGCCGTCCGCCGCGCGCCGGTCAGGAGCGACATCTCGCCGACCACGTCGCCGTCGCCGAGCGTCGCCACCCGACGGTCCTTGCCGCCATCGCGGATCGCCACGTTGACTGCGCCGCCGAAGATGACGAACATCGACTTGCCCGGATCGTGTTCACGGATCAGCACCGAGCCGCGATCATACTCGACCCGCTTCGCCGCCTCCGCCAGCGCGGCGAGCGACTGGTCGTCGAGGACCTCCGCGAAGAACGGTATCCGCTTCAAGACTTCGCGGTCGGCCATCGCATCCCCCCGGTCCTGCAAGGGCCGATTGTTGGGCTCCCCGCCAATCGCCGTCAACTAATCCGACATCCACCGGATGACCGGCTCTTCGGACCAAGATTGGTTCCAGGGACGTGCATTGGCCCAAAGCTTGCCGCGAACGGCCAGATTGCTCGCATGTCCCGCGCTTGTTGTAGAAGGCGGCGACCCGTCGACCGAGCGTGACAGTTTGGTGACGATGAAGCCGAAACGAGGGGAAACCCTCGGCAGCGGCAAGTGCCGTTGACCGAGCGCCTTGAAGGAAGTCGCGACAGAACCTCTTTTGGAAGGCGTGCAAGATTCCTCCAAGGATTTGCGAGTTTGGCTTTCCTGATTGACGATCTCGCCGAGCCTCGGCGCTCCCGACGGCAGCTACAGTATTCTCACCCCAGAAGTTGAGGGATCGCAAAGAATCGAACGTGACGATTAGAAATCCGGAGCGAGCGCCTTGATCCCCAACGGGACTCTTCCGGGACACTCAATGCTCAAGAATCAGGTAACTATCTGAAATTATTGGTACGCCCTACGGGAATCGAACCCGTGTTTCCGCCGTGAAAGGGCGGCGTCCTGGACCGCTAGACGAAGGGCGCAGCGCGCTGCCTTATAAAGGCGATCCTAACCCCGAAACAAGAGCATACCGTCGGCTTCTTCGCCCGGGCGTGGATTTCCAGCCGTCCGGTGTCCCAAAGGGACCGCGCCGAAGGCCGCCCGAGTGCCCCGCGGGCGGTTTGCTGGAAGGTCGCAAGGGCGATCGGGGTGACGATCGCCGCGATCATCAGTCGGGGCTCGGGGCTTGCCGGCGGAGCCGGGCGAACGTTACGGCGTCAGCGCCCGGCGGTCGCGTGTCCTACCATTCGCCGGTGTTCGGCATCGATGCCCAGGGCTCCTGCGGCGGGAGTCGTTCGCCCTTCTGGAGGATCTCGAGCGAGATGTTGTCGGGCGAGCGGATGAAGGCCATGTGGCCGTCGCGCGGCGGGCGATTGACGGTGACGCCGGCGTCCATGACCTTCTGGCAGAAGGCGTAAATGTCATCGACTTCATAGGCGAGGTGACCGAAGTTGCGGCCGCCGGTGTAGACCTCCGGATCCCAGTTGTAGGTCAGTTCGATCGGCGCATCTTCCTGGCCCTCGGGCGCGAGGAAGACGAGAGTGAAGCGCCCCTTGTCGTTTTCGATTCGGCGGGTCTCCTTGAGGTCGAGAAGATCCCTGTAAAACTTGAGCGAAGCGTCGAGATCGGCGACGCGGACCATGGTGTGAAGATATTTCATCGGGCTCCCTCGGGGACTTGGCGTTTGGCGGCGGCAGCATAAGGTCGTGTGCGCCAAAGGCAAATCCGATCGTGGACCGTCGACCGTTGCACAGAGTACACAGGCTCGGGAAAGAGTCCCATTTTGGGCTGGCCTCTCTCCATGCGGGTGCTATGCTCTAAAGAGATTCGGCGAAGGCTGCGCCGAAAATGCGGCACTGATTAGGGGCACTACGTCAGCATGGGGGCGAAGGTCTCATCCGAACTTCCTCTCGGCGTCGAAGCTGGCGAGGAAACCTCCGTCGACCTTGTCGAGGTGTCGGGCGTCATCAAATGGTTCGACGCATCGAAGGGCTACGGCTTCATCGTTCCTGACAACGGCGCGGCCGATGTCCTGCTCCATGTCACCTGCCTGCGCCAGGATGGATTCCTGACCGCGCACGAGGGCGCGCGGGTCGTCTGCGAAGCGGTGATGCGCGAGAAGGGACTGCAGGCCTTCCACATCCTCAGCATGGACGACTCGACCGCAGTCCGTCCGCCGCAGACCGTCGCCTCGCGCACCCACACGACGGTGACGCCGACCAGCGGTCTCGTTCGCGCGACGGTCAAGTGGTTCAATCGCGTGCGCGGCTACGGCTTCCTGACTCGCGGCGAAGGCACCGAGGACATCTTCGTCCATATGGAAACGCTGCGGCAGTATGGCCTTGCCGAATTGCGGCCCGGACAGACCGTCCTGGTCCGTTTCGGCGACGGCGCGAAGGGATTGATGGCGGCCGAGGTGCTGCCCGATTCCGGCACCAGCGGCCTGTCCTCCCACTAGTCTTTCTCGTTCCCGGATAGTCGAGTCGAATCAACCGTGCACGCGGGTTTTTTCGCGCGATGGTTCAATCCGATTTGCCGTAGATCGCCCGTGTGCTGAGCGAGGCGAAAGCCGAGGCCAGCAGGAAGGTGGCGAAGCCCGCGGTGATCGCCCGGGTGCCGATCGACGGGATCAGGACGAAGGTCGTGACGATGATCCCGACGATGTTGCCGAAGGAGGAAATGGCGAACAGGCCGCCGGAGATCCGGCCGGCGTCGCTTGGTTCGCGCAGCAGCAGCCGGACCGACAGCGGCGAGTACATGCCGAGCACGACCAGCGGCGGAAAGCAGACGATGAAGCCGCTGGTGAACAGCGCGGTGAACTCACCGTCGATCTGGTTGATCAGCGCCTCGAGGCCACCCTGCGACAGCCAGTAGACGAAAAACAGATAGGCCGACGAAACGAACTTGATCACGGCCGCGAGTCCGAAACCCGGAAAGCGGTCGGCAACGAAACCACCGAGAAAATATCCCGCCATCAGTCCGCCGACGACGATCGAGATGATCGTCGCCCAGGTATAGATGCCGCTGCCGAAGAGCGGCGTCAGGATGCGGCTCGCCACCATCTCGAAGCCGAGGGTGACGAAGCCGAGCGTCGCGACGTCGATCACCACCAGAACGGCGGCGCCGACTCCGACGGCGAGCCGGCGGTGAAGGGGAAGCGTGGTCGCTATGGCCATGAGGTGACGCCGGGTCAGGTCTGTTTCTGGTTATGTCGGTCGATCGCCTTCAGATATTCCACCGGGGCGAAATCGTCGGTCAGCGGTTTGGCGGCGGCGTCGAATTCGGGCTGGTAGCGGCGGTCGAGAATCGTGGTGAGGTCGTAGCGGAAGCCGTATCGGGCCTGCCGCTCGGCGGCGACGCGTTTCAGCTCGGCCGGGTCGCGCTTCGGGCCGTTATAGGCAACGATGACGATGTTGCCGCGCCCTTCGTAGAAGTCGAGATTGTCGAAGGCGGCGCCGATGGTGGCGACGGCGCTGTCGAACAGCATCGTCGACGGCTCGACATTCTGGACCGCGACGCCGCCCGGCTTCAGATGCTTCGCGACCTCCTGGTAGAATTCCGTGGTGAGCAGATGGAAGGGGACGAAGGGGCCGCGATAGGCGTCGACGAGGATCAGGTCGAAGCTCTGGTCGGATTTGGTCAGCCAGACGCGGCCGTCGAGGATTTCGAGATCGAAATTCTTTTCCGGTTTGACCCCGAAGAACTGCTGCGCGACCTGTGCGACCGAGGGATCGAGTTCGACCGCGGTGAAATGGAGGTCGGGAACGCTCTTGTGGTGATACCAGGCGGTGCGGCCGCCGCCGAGGCCGATGATCGCGGCGTTGTCCAGCGCCGGCGCATAGGCGAGGCCGACGGTCATCGATTGGGTGTAGTAGACCGGCAGGTCGAGCTCGTCGTTTGGATTGACCACCAACTCCGTGTAGCGGAGGCGCTTGGCGCCGAAGGACAGCACGTACTCGCCGCTGGCGCGCTTGTAGACGTAGATGTCGTTGTAGAGGGACTCGACCCGGGCGATCAGGCCCGGCTCGGTCCCGGTCTGGGCGACCAGTTCCGTTCCTGGTCGGGGCCAGAGCAGGACCGCGAGGACGGCCGCAACGACGACGACGCCGACGACGCCGATCAGGATGGCGGCTCGCGAACCGGTTGCCGGCGCGGGTTTCGTGGCTTGCGGCTTGCGCGCGGCCGGCTTCGCTCTTGCGCCTTTCGGCATGCTGGTACTGGTTACTCCTCGCCTGGCCGGCCGGGAGTATAGCGACGGCCCGTGGCAAGACAACGGCGGCTGCGTGGGGGCGCCGAATACCACCGTCTCACCGACGATCGACGTATCGGGGCCTCGCGCTCCGGTGTAGAATGCGTGCTTTCCGTACCGGGGTGCCGTCGAATGAGATCCCTTGCGATCGCCTTGCTGCTCCTGGCGTCGGTTGCCGCCGCCCAGCCTGTTTCGGAACAAAGCTATCTCGCTTCCCGCGATGCCTACATCGCCAAATTCGCCGCGGTGGCCTACGAAGGGGTCTTCGGTGACGACGTGATGGCGGCGCTTGACGAGGCGCTCGGCGATCTTGAGATCGCAGCTGAAAACGATCATTGGCCCGGTCACGCTTCCGGGATTTTCGCCCGACGGCGTGATCGGCCTCGAGACGCTGTTCGACAGCGACATCGGCTTCGGCATGCTCGACGGTCTCGTTTACGGCGCCGACGACTCGGATGCGAGCGTGCTGGTGACGACCGAAGGCCTCGCCGACGCGTGGCTTGTCGGCCATCGCGACTGGTGGGACTCGCCGACCATACCCGACAACATTCGCGACGCCCTGAAGGTCAACGCCTTCTATACCCAGGCGATCAGCGCCGACGCCGCCGTGGCCCGGTTCGCGGAGATGCCCGTCACTCCGCCTGCCGGCGCCGATTTCGCCTACGCGATCCTCGACATGCGCAGCCAGGATTATGCGATCGGGGTCCCGGACGAAATGATCGTGGCCGTCGTCGGCGGGGGCAGGGTCTTTCTCGCCAATGCGCCGGTGACCGCGCCGGTCCATGCAATTCCCGCATGCGACACGATATGGCAGGACTACTCGGCGCGGGGCGAGGCGGCCCTCCAGCAATCGGATGGGGAGGATGACGGCCAGTCCGACGATTTCGACCAGATCTATGCCGAGGGCGAGGCGGCATTTCAGGACTGCTTTGCCGAGCAGGCGAAAGGACCAGGATTTCTACCCCGCGCTCGTTGCCGAGGCGCAGGCGCTCGCCGACAAGCTGCACTGATCAACGCGCTGGCGTCAGGTCCCGAAGCGCCCTGGCCTCGGCGAGCGAAAGCCGGGTCGTTCCGGCCTTACCGGCATAGACGAAGGCAAGCGTCTGGCGGCGCGAGGTCATCGCGGCGGGGAGGGGATCGTAGCGGTAGCCGTCGCCGCCGAGGTGCGGGGTGATGCTGCCGACATCGGTGGTCTGGTTGGCCTCGACCCGCAACAGGCTCAGCGTCTCGCCGTCGCGGGTCCGGCCGACGAAGGGGATGCCCGCGAGCCGCAGGAAGCTGGTGGCGTCGGGGGCGCGGGGGAAGGCCTCGAGGAAGGCGAGCTCGACCAGATCGAGATCGGGCTCGGCCGGGCCGCCGGCGGCAGGGTGACGCCTTCCGGCAGATGGGGCGTCTGCCATTGCGTTGCGCCGGCTCGCGCCGTTGTGGCCGATCGGGGCGTGCGGATGGTGGTGGTGATGGTCGTGGGGACCGTGGTGGTGTCCGTCATGGGCCATGGTCAGAAACTCACCGGCTTGTCGATCAGGTGCTTGTGGGCGCCCATCTTGCCGTGGGCGACGAGCGAGCCGAGCGCCTCGACGACGACGCGCACGCCGAACAGCGCGGTGATGTCGGAGGTGTCGTAGGGCGGCGAGACCTCGACCACTTCGAGGCCGCAGATGCCTTCGGCGGCGACCAGCCCGAGGATCTTCAGCGCCTCGCGCGGCAGGAAGCCGCCGGGCTCCGGCCAGCCGGTGCCGGGGACGAAGCCGCAATCGATCGAGTCGACGTCGAAGGAGATGTAGACCGCGTCGGCGTCCTTCCAGGCGAGTTCGAGCGCGATCTCGGCGGTCTTTTCGAGGCCGAGCTCCTCGATGTCGTCGATGGTCAGGACGTTGGTCTGGCGCTTGCGCGCCTCGGCGACGCCGGGGCGTGGCACCTGCCAGCCGCCGATGCCGAGCTGGACGAGGTTGGTCGCCGGCACGTTCGGCAGGTTGGTCGCCCAGTACCACGGCGTCGTGTGCATCCGCTCGTCGAGGTCCTTCTCCTGGATGTCGATATGGCGGTCGAAATGGATGATGCCGATCCGCTTCGACGTGCATTCGGCGATGCCGCGCACGCAGGGGAAGCCGATCGAATGATCGCCGCCGAGCATGATCGGCAGCGCGCCCGAGGAGAAGACGTGGCTGACGCCGCGGGTGATCTGGTCGAAGCTCTTTTCGAGGTTGGCGGGAATGGTGAAGACATCGCCGGCGTCGCAGAGCGTCATCTGCTCGCGGAGGTCGACGCCGAGCTCGTAGTTGTAGGGCGTGTAGAGCGCCGAGATGCGGCGGATGCCCTGCGGCCCGAAGCGGGTGCCCGGCCGGTAGGTGGTGCCGGAATCGAAGGGGATGCCGAGGACGGCGGCGTCGTATTTGCCGACGTCGCGGACGTTCTCGACATAGGGCGCCTTGAGGAAGGTGTTGATGCCGGCGAAATGCGGCAGCTCGCCCCGCGCGAAGGTCGGGATCGACTTGTCGGTCAGGCAGTCGGCGCCGGGCAGGCCCATGTCGAGCGCCCATTGCTGTTCGCGCCGCCAGCCGTCGTCCGGCAGCCGCCCTCGGCCTCGACGGCCTTCCAGCCGCGCGTCTCGCGCGCGTTGAAGTCGGGGTGGTGCCGGCGGCTGCGGTCCCGCGGCTGCGCGAGCCCGGCATATCGGCGGCGCCTTCCGCGCCCTGTCCCGAGGATCATGCGGTGTCTCCCTTGCTGGTCGGTGCGTTCCTTGGTGATGAGCGAAATGGTCCGGTCGAGCGTTCGCGCCGCTGAACCGATGTCGCGGCGAGATCGGTCGCGACGGTCGACGGGACGTCGGAGCGGCAGGTCGTAGGTGATGGTCGCGCCATAGGCCGTCGGCGCGTGCGGGTCGTGGCGCACCTTGTCGAAGACGATCAGCCGCGTGCCGAGCTTGAAGGCCTCGGCGATGTCGTGGGTGACCATCAGGACCGTCATGCCGATCTCTTCCCACAGCGCCAGCAGCAACTCGTGCATGTCGCGGCGGATGCCCGGATCGAGCGCTCCGAACGGCTCGTCGAGCAGGAGGAGCTTCGGCTTCTTCAGGAGCGCCTGGGCGATGGCCAGCCGCTGCTGCATGCCGCCGGAAAGCTGGGCGGGGTAGCGGTCGCGGCGCGTGCGGCAAGGCCGATGCGGTCGAGAATGCCTCGACCTCGCCGCGAAGGCTTGCCGCTTCGCCGCCGAACAGGCGGCCCGAGGAGCGGCGCGCGCTCGAGTTCGAGCGGCAGGATGAGGTTCTCCGTGACGGTCAGGTGCGGGAAGACCGAATAGCGCTGGAAGACGATGCCGCGATCGGGCGTCGGTCGTCGGGGATCGGCTCGCCGGCCGATGCGTGATCGGGCCGCGGCGTCGGCTGCTTCCTGGCTGAGGAGCAGGCGGAGGAAGGTCGACTTGCCGCAGCCCGAGGCGCCGACGACGGTGACGAAGGCGCCCTCGGCGATGTCGAGGTTGATGCTCTCGAGGATCGGCGTCCCGTCGTAGCTGACCGCCGACGTCGCCGGACCGCGACGAAGCTCACAGGCTGTCTCCCTCGAGATGCGCCCAGCGGAAGGCGCGGCGCGAGAAGGCGTGGAGCAGGCGGTCGAGGGCATAGGCGAGAAGGGTGATCCACGCGACGTAGGGAATGATGATGTCCATCGCGAGGTAGCGGCGGACGAGGAAGATCCGGTAGCCGAGGCCGCCGGTGGAGGCGATCGCCTCGGCCGAGATCAGGAAGATCCAGGCCGGCACCAGCCCGAGCCGCATGGCGGTGACCAGGCGCGGCCAGATCTGCGGCAGGACGACGCGCAGGACCAGTTGCCACGGCGTGGCGCCGAGCGTCTCGGCCTTGATGATCTGCTCGCTCGGGATGTCGATCACCGCCTGGGCCAGCGAGCGGGTCATGATCGGCGCGGTGCCGAGCGACGATCAGCATGACCTTCGACAATTCGCCGAGGCCGAAGATGATGAACAGGATCGGCAGGATGGTGATCGGCGGGATCAGCGAGATCGCGGCGACGAAGGGCGCCAGCGTCGCGCGGACGCGCGGAACGAAGCCGATCAGCACGCCGAGCGACTGACGGCGATCAACGCGGCAACGACGATGCCGACGCCGAGGCGGCGCGAGGCTGAGCGCCGGTATCCGACCACAAGCAGGAGATCGCCGGAGCGCTGTCCGGCACGTCGCCATCTGCCAGAAGGCATCGGCCATCTCGCTGAACGGCGGCAGCAGCTTGTCGGAGGGGTTTTCGAGGCGGCGGAGATGGCTGCCGACGGCGTAGGCGGCGATCAGCACGACGAACGGGCAGCGCGCCGAGCCAGAGGCGCGTCGATCGGGTGAGCTTTCCGTTGATCGCGGTCATCGATGCGCGGAGGGCAGCCGCCGCCGGTGCAA
The DNA here is from genome assembly GCA_963812275.1 of uncultured Alphaproteobacteria bacterium. Classification (GTDB taxonomy): domain Bacteria; phylum Pseudomonadota; class Alphaproteobacteria; order Rhizobiales; family Kaistiaceae; genus Bauldia. The sequence goes on from CAWEUQ010000028.1 coordinate 19,773, forward strand.
AGGCCGGGCGGCCGTCTCTTTCGCTTGCGAATGGTCGCTCAGAGCTTCCCCTCCGCGGCCATCGCCATGTAGGTCGGATCGAAGCGCAGCTTGATGTTGCTGGTGTCGCCCAGCGTCTTGCCGCCCGGGAAGTCCATGCCGACGAAATCGGGGCTGTCGGCGCCTTCGCCGAGGATGCCGTGGTCGAAGAGGAACTGCGCGACGAATTTCATCGTCTCGATCAGCTTGTCCTCTTTGTTGAAGGCGACCGCCTCGGCCGGCTCGTAGAACATCTGGGTGGTGGCGAGCTGGGCGTCGTAGCCGGCGAGATCGGTGCCGGACGCCTCCGCCATGGCCGTGCGCGCGGCCTTTGCTCGGCCTCGTCGTCCTTCGACATGACGCCCATCATCTCGTACCAGGCGCCGACCAGCGCCTTGCCGAAGTCCGGGTTGTCGGCGAGCGTCTCGGTGTTGACCATCATGATGTCGATGATCTCGCCGGGGATCTGGCTGGAGTTGAACACCTCGTTGGCGCCGGCATCGGCGATGATCTCGAGAGCAGCGGGTTCCAGGTGACGACCGCCGTGACGTCCGGCGTCGGGTAGGCGGCGACCATGTCGGCGTCGGAGGTGTTGACGACGGTGAGGTCCGCCTCCTTCAGGCCGACGGTGTCGAGGGCGCGGGCGAGCAGGTAGTGGGAGACCGACAGCTCGACGAGATTGACGTTCTGGCCCTTGATATCGGCCAGCTTGTCCTTCTCCTTGAGGATGACTGCCGTCGTTGCCGTTGGAGAAGTCGCCGATGATCAGCGCCGTGGTGTCGACGCCGCCGGCCGGCGGGAATCGACAGCGCGTCCATGTTGGTCATGGCGCAGCCGTCGTATTCGCCGGCGGTGTACTGGTTGATCGAATTCGACGTAGTCGTTGATCTGCACGATATCGACGGTGATGCCGTACTTGTCGGCCCATTTCTTCATGATGCCGGAGTCCTGGATATAGCCCCACGGCATCCAGCCGACATAGATCGACCAGCAGACCTTGAAATCGGTCTTCTTTTCCGCCTGGGCGCGTCAAGGCGCGAGGCAGGCGGCCGAAGCCCAGCGGCGATCAGCGCCGAGCGGGAAATGTCTTCAGCGTCATCGCTCGGCTCCTTCGTGTTCCTGCGGCCGGTAACGGCCGCTCGTAATCGCGAAGGTTTGCCGAGCACGCGGGAGGTTGGGTTGCGCTCAGCAAACCCGTGCAGTGACCTCCCGGGATTTTGGCCCGCCGTGTCCCGAGCCCGCGCGTCGTCGCGTCCCCGGGTGCGTCTCTCGGACCAGGCATCGCCTCTGACGGCGACCGGAACCCTAGACGCGCTGCACGAAGTCGATCGGTGCGCAAGAAGGGTGCCATAGGCTCCCCGGCCGCCGCGGCGTGCGGGATTTGTGTCGTGCGTGCCGCGACGCGGTGGCCGGCGGCCTGCATGGTCATTCCTTGGCCCCGGCGCGGCCTATTTCTTGGGCAGGCCACCGGGGCGCCGGCACGAAGGAGCTTGAAGCGGGAGGGGCAATGTGTAAGGGAGAGCCGCACGATCCATGACACGTTCGGGGCGTAGCTCAGCCTGGTAGAGCACCTGCTTTGGGAGCAGGGGGTCGTAGGTTCGAATCCTGCTGCCCCGACCATATGGACCGGCCGAAATCTCGCCGGTTACGGCGGGCCCGTCGTGGCCCGTGGTAATCCGATGGAATTCCTACAGGGAGATTGCGACGGAGGCCAGTCGCAGCGACACTGACGCGCCCAGGCTTTCACCGGAGCGATACGCATGGACAAGAGCAGACTTCGACACGTGGTGCTGTTCGGTTTCAAGGCCGGCACAACCGACGCCGAGATCGGCGAAATCGCCCGGCGTTTCGGGGCGCTCGCCGGCACAGTGCCCGGGATCGCGGCGTTCGAATGGGGGGTGAACAACAGTCCGGAGGGGAAGGCCGACGGTCATTCCCATTGCTTCACACTGACGTTCGTCTCGGAGGCGGCGCGGGATGCCTATCTTCCACATCCAAGTCACCTGGAATTCGTCGCCTTCGCATCGGAATGGATCGAGAAGGCGCTTGTCGTCGACTATTGGGCGCAGGGCGGTGCCTGATCCGGATCGGCAGGGGCGCGCCGACCAAGCGGCCGGCTCGGCCGCCTCGCCACTAAATAACTGACAAGTTACTTTCCGGGGTGACAAAGGCCGACGACCGCCAATCGAAGCGTTCGCCACGGCCTCGCCAAAATCGATCGCCCCGGATAACGGATCTTCAATGCCGCAAACCGCTGGATTTGCCTTCGCCACGATCGGCATCGATCACGGTCACGTTTACGACCAGACCCGTGTGATGATCGACGCCGGATGCCGATTGAAGTCCTTCCATCGGCCCGGAGGACGATCTCGCCGCTGCCTATGGCGAGGCCTTTCCGCAAGCCCGGCGCGTCGGCGACGAGCGGGAAATTCTCGAGGACCCCGAGGTAAGGCTGGTGGTCGGCGCCGGGATACTCGCCGACCGCGCGCCGATGGCGATACGGGCCATGAGCCACGGCAAGGACGTGATGCTCGACAAGCCCGGCGCCACGACGCTGATCAATTGGCCGAATTGCGGCGGGTGCAGGCGGAAACCGGCTGCATCTTCTCGATCTGCTATTCGGAGCATTTCCTTCAGCGCGCGACGATCACGGCCGGCGAACTGGTCAGGGCCGGCGCCATCGGCCAGGTGATCCAGACTGTGGGTCTCGGTCCTCACCGGGAGGGCAACTATCCGCGGCCGGACTGGTTCTACCGGAAGGCGCGCTATGGCGGCATCCTCTGCGATATCGGCTCGCACCAGGCGGAGCAGTTCCTGTTCTTCACCGGAGCCGACAGCGCCACGGTCGCCTCGAGCCAGATCGCCAATTTCGATCACCCGGACAAGCCGGAATTCGACGACTTCGGCCAGATGGTGCTCGTCTCCGACAAGGCTACCGGCTACATCCGGGTCGACTGGTTCACCCAAGCCGGCCTGCCGGTATGGGGCGACGGGCGGCTTTTCGTCCTCGGCACGGAGGGGACGATCGAGCTGCGGAAGTATATCGATATCGCCGGAAGGCCCGGCGGCGACCACCTGTTTCTGGTCGACTGCAAGGGTGTACGTCACGTCGACTGCTCGGGGACCGAGATCATCTACGGCCGGCAGCTTCGCGACGACGTCCTCAACCGGACCGAAACGGCGATGGGCCAGGCGCATTGTTTCCTGGCGACCGAACTGGCTCTGACCGCCCAGGCCGAGGCGACGCGGATCGGGGGCAACCGTCCCATACCGCGCATCCGGGCTTGATCGGGCGGAACGGCTCGGCCTATCTATGCACTTCCGGGCGAGGCCGAAGCCACAGCGTCGGTAGCTCGAAACTCCTGGTGGAGAGGCATCCAATGCTTGCGCAAATCTTCAGGCCGGCCAAGACCGCCATGCAGTCGGGCAGGGCCCAGACCGATCTCTGGATCCTCGAATACGAACCCGAGGTTCCGCTCAAGATCGATCCCTTGATGGGCTATACGTCGTCTTCCGACATGCGGCGGCAGATCCACCTCGAGTTCGAGACGCGCGAGGAGGCGGTGGCTTATGCGGAGCGGAACGGCATCCCGTATCGCGTCCGGGAGGACCAGGAGCGGGAGGTCAAGCTCCAGTCCTATTCCGACAATTTCAAGTATGACAGACCGCAACCCTGGACCCACTGAAGCCACCTTGCCGACGGCCCCGTAGCTCAGCTGGATAGAGCAGCAGCCTTCTAAGCTGCGGGTCGCAGGTTCGAGCCCTGCCGGGGTCGCCAAATCAATCGCCTGGTTCTCAGCGCAACTGGTCGGGGGAATATAGCCCGGCCAGCATTTCGTAGTCGGCGCGGTAGAAATCCAGCAGCTTGTCGAAATGCTTCGGCGGAATATCCGAAACCGGAATCCGGTGCGGTCGAACGCTGGGTGTGCGGAAGCGCGACCGTGACGCCCGTCACCTCGGACAGATGCCCGGGGAGTTCCTCCAGTCGCTCCATCGGCAGCTTGATGCTGAGTTTGTCCCAGAAGGCACCGACGAAATCGGCCTGAGGGGCGGTATGCCGCTGATGCTGCGCGAGGTTGCGCGATAAGCGGCGAAATTGTCGAGAAACGCCTCGAGGTCGGGCCGGGGATCGAGGCCGCTTCGGCCAAGTGTCCGTGGGCTGCTGCGCTGCTCCGCCCGCTCGAAAACGCGGTTGGAGTAGGCCGACAGCATCCGCTTGATCGGATCGCGCACCACCGCGACGCTGGAATAGGCGTCGAAATAAGGCTCCCAATCGACCGGCACGACCGGTAGATAGTATGAACGGAGGCGCCCAGTTCGGCACTGACCGCCCGATCGAACCGGCGACCGGTATCGACAAATAGAACACGCGCTTCAGCGAGGACGTCGCGATCTTCGGGATCGGGAAATAGACAAGCCTGTGCCGTGGGAGATCGCGACCATCTGGCTGGCGGGCCTCCATGTTGCCAAGTGCGAGCAAACCTCGGATCGAACCCGGGTTATGCCAGCGTCGATGCCTTTTGCCTATGGGCGCGGCACGATCCCATGCTGTAGTGGAAGCGACGAAGCGGGTCGCAGGTTCGA
>CAWEUQ010000029.1:0-67313 GCA_963812275.1 uncultured Alphaproteobacteria bacterium
GTTCGGTCGCAGCCGCCCTGCTCCGAGGAAAGGTCCAATCAGCCAATTGGATCGTTGAGTAAGGCAATAAGGGTTAAGACGCGGAACTCGGTAAGCAAGGCTGAAAAGCCTTGCTTTTTTTATTTTGGCGGCAGGAAGATTTCGCCAAGTTCCTCGACGCCGTAGCCGAGATAATCCACCACAAACCAGATACCGAAGGTCACGATCGCGGCGACGATCGTCGTTGTAATTGCCTTCCGCAACAACCTTGGGTTATGCGGCGCGCTCGCGACCGTGCCGAGGGTCACTTCGCCTTCGTCTTCCTGGGACCGCATCCCGAAGGGAAGAACCGCGAACAGGACGATCCACCAGACGACGAAATAGACGGCGATGATGCTGACGAAGCTCATGGCTTTCGCGACCTATGCTTCTTCGAGTTCGATCAGCGTGCCCATGAAGTCCTTCGGATGAAGGAAGAGCACGGGCTTGCCGTGGGCGCCGGTCCTGGCATCGCCGCCACCGAGGATCCGCACGCCGGCCGCGGCCAGCTGACGGCCGGCGGCGGCAATGTCGTCGACCTCGTAGCAGAGGTGGTGAATCCCGCCATCCGGATTTCGCGCCAGGAAGGCCGAGATCGGCGAGTTGTCGCCAAGCGGCTCCAGAAGTTCGATCTTCGTGTTGGGGAGTTCGACGAAGACGGTGGTAACGCCGTGCTCGGCCTGTGGGTCCGGTTCGGATACGCGGGCGCCGAGCCGGTCGCGATAAAGCGCGGTCGCGGCGGCAAGGTCCGGCACCGCGATGGCGACGTGATTGAGACGGCCGATCATGACGGCATCGTCATACGACCGTCAGGAAGACCGTGCAATTCGGCTTTTTGCCCCACACCCCCGCGACCTCGGCCCGCACGGCGCGACGAACCGCCTCACGGACGATCTCGGCATGTCGTCGGCGCCGCGGAATCGACTCGATAGCGCCAAGCGCTGCGCTGAGGACGCTCTCGGCGAACGGCCGGCCCGCGGCATCCTCTGTCGGCAGTCCGACCAGGGCCACTTCCGGATCGGCGACCAATCCCCCTTTTGCGTCGATAACGACCGAAACGGAGACGTGCCCGGAGAAGGCGAGCCGGCGCCGCGCCGCGATGCCCATGCCCTCCATCGTCCCGATCAGGCGGCCGTCGCGGTAGAGGCGGCCGGCGGCGATTTCGTCGACGACGCCCGGGGCTTCGGGCGCCAGACGCACCATCGTCCCATTCTCGATCCTGAGAACGGTCTTGACGCCGAGTTCCTCGGCCAGTTCCGCGTGGGCGGCAAGATGCATCGCCTCGCCATGCACCGGCACCGAGATTTCCGGCTTCAGCCACCCATAGAAGTGACGCATTTCCTCGCGCCGCGGATGTCCGGAAACATGGACCAGCCGATCACGGTCGGTGATGACCCGCACGCCCCGCCCGACCAGCGCGTTGATGATCCGGTTAATCGGCACTTCGTTGCCCGGAATGGCCCGCGACGAAAAGACGATCAGATCCCCCTTGTCGAAACCGACATGGCGATGATCGTCGGCGGCGATCCTGGCGAGCGCCGCGCGCGACTCCCCCTGGCTGCCGGTCAGCAGCGCCAGGACCTTGCCGCGCGGCAGATGCTGAAACGCCTCTTCGTCGAGGAAGGGCGGCAGGCCGGCGAGCATTCCCAGTTCCCCCGCGACGTCCAGCATGCGCCGGATCGCCCGGCCGACGACGACGACCTCCCGGCCGGCCTTGGCGGCGGCGACGGCGATGGAATGAATCCGCCCGACATTCGAGGAAAAGGTGGTGAAGGCGACGCGCCCCCGCGCAGACGCGACGATTTCCTCGATCTCCCGGGCGACTTCCTGCTCGCTCGGACTGCGACCGTCGCGGTAGGCGTTGGTCGAATCGCAGACCAGCGCCAATACCCCCTCCTCGCCGATCTCCCGCAATCGCGCTTCATCCGTCGGCAGGCCGACAACCGGCGTGTCGTCGAGCTTCCAGTCGCCGCTATGCAGGATCAGGCCAAGCGGCGTTCGAATCGCCAGCGCATTGGCTTCCGGAATCGAATGGGCGACGTTGATGTATTCGATCTCGAAGGGGCCGACCTTGAACCGCCCGCCGGGTGCGACGATCGTCACCGGGATGACGTCGGCGCCCGGCTCGGAGGCGATCTTCGCGTTCAACAGGCCTGCCGTGAAGGCGGTGGCAAAGACCGGAACGCGCAGGCGCGGCCAGAGCTCGATCAACGCGCCATAGTGATCTTCGTGGGCATGGGTGATGAGGATCCCGGCGAGGTTGATCCGCTCCTCTTCGAGGTAGGAAATGTCGGGAAAGATCACGTCGGCGCCGGGCGCTTCGTCACCGGGAAAGCCGATGCCGAAATCGACCGCGATCCACGTGCGATGGTGGGACGGACCGTAGCCATAGAGGCCGAGATTCATCCCGATCTCGCCGACGCCGCCGAGAGGCAGAAAAACCAGTTCTTCCTGTTTCCGTGCCAAACCGCCGCCCCGTCAGGCTTGACCGGCGAAGAACAGTTCGCCGGCACTGATCGTTTCCCGGCTGCCGCCCGGCCGGCTCAGCACCAGGCGGCCGTCGTCATCGAGGGTGTCGAATTTTCCATCGATCACCCGACCGACGAGATTGACGGAAATGTCTTCGCCGACGCCGTAGGCGCGATCCAGCCACGCGGCCCGGATCCCCGCAAATCCGGCGCCCCGGTTCCAGCGCCCGATCTCGTCGGCCATGTTATGCGCCAGACGTTGGAAGAGGGGCTCGCTTTCCACCATCACACCGGCCGACAGCAAGTCGCCGGCGGCGTGAAGGGTGCCGTCTTCGGGATGCGAGACGCAATTCACGCCGATGCCGACCGCCACCGCAAAACGTCCATCGGCCAGGTTCTCCCCCTCGACCAATATTCCCGCCACCTTGCGGCCCGCCAAGAGGAGATCGTTCGGCCATTTCAGCTTGAGCCGTTCCACCGAAGCCGGCCCGGCAAGATCGACAATCGACTGGTGCAGCGCCAATCCCGCGACGAAGGAAATCGTTGCGGCGATGGCTGGAGGCGCGGGATCGATCAGCAGCAGCGACGCAGCGAGATTGCCCTCTCCCGTCGTCCAGGGACGTCCCCGCCTGCCCCGCCCCTCGGTCTGTTCCCGGGCCGTGATCCAAAGCCCGCTCGCCTCGCCTTCCCTCGCGCGGTCGAGGGCCGCGGAACTCGTGGAAGGAACGCTGTCATGCGCCTCGCGACGATAGCCCGGGGGAAGGGCCGTCTTTTCCATCAACCCGTCGGGAAGAAGGTTTGAGCGGCGTGGCCGGCGGCGCTGCCGACCGGTCCGGCAATGATGATGAAGAACAGCACGAAGGCGCCGCTCACACCGAGGACGAACCGAAGCTCGGTGGGCATCGGCTCGAAGCTGGTCGCCGGATCGTCGAAATACATGATCTTGATGATGCGCAGATAGTAGAAAGCGCCTACGACACTGGCGACGACGCCCAGGACCGCGAGGACATAGAGCCCGGACTCGATCGCGGCGAGGAAGACGTAGAACTTGGCGAAAAAGCCGGCGAGCGGCGGGATACCCGCCAGCGAGAACAGGATCGTGGCCAGCATGAAAGCCATGATCGGGTGGGTCTTGGAAAGCCCGGCGAGGTCGCTGATCTCGTAGACCATGCCTTCGCGTCGCCGCATCGACAGAATGCAGGCAAAGGCGCCGACCGTCATCGCCAGATAGATGGCGACATAGATGATCACGCCCTGCACGCCGGCCTCGGTGCCCGCGGCCAGGCCGACCAGGGCATAGCCCATATGGCCAATGGACGAATAAGCCATCAGTCGCTTGATGTTGCGCTGGCCGATCGCCGCGAAGGCCCCGAGCACCATCGACGCGATGGCGATGAACGACAGGATCTGCTGCCAGTCCGGGGTTATCGGCGCGAAGGGACTGACCACCACCCGGACGAAAAGGGCCATGGCCGCCACTTTCGGCGCCGCGGCGAAGAAGGCAGTGACCGGTGTCGGCGCGCCCTCGTAGACGTCGGGCGTCCACATGTGGAACGGCACCGCCGATATCTTGAAGGCCAGCCCGGCGATCAGGAAGACGAGGCCGAAGACAAGGCCGAGCGAGGCGCCGCCGTCCGTCAACGCTACGGCGATTCCGGGGAACGTCGTGGTTCCCGTGAAGCCGTAGACCAGCGAAGCGCCATAGAGCAGCATTCCCGACGACAGCGCGCCCAGAACGAAATACTTGAGGCCCGCCTCGGTCGATCGCACCGAGTCCCGGTTGATCGCGGCAATCACATAGAGCGCCAGCGATTGCAGTTCGAGGCCGAGATAGACCGCGATCAGATCGTTGGCCGAGATCATCATCATCATGCCAAGCGTCGCGATGACGATCAGGATCGGATACTCGAAGCGCTCGAATTTCTGCGCCCGGGCGTAGCCGATCGACATCAGGATGGCGACCGCCGAACCGATCAGCGCCAGGACCTTCATGAAGCGGGCGAAGGGATCGACGATGAATGCGCCGCTGAAGGTGATGCCTTCGGCCGGCGAAACCGCGACAATGACGCCGGCCACGACGATCAGCGCGATCGACAGGCCCGTAATCAACGGGGTCGAACGATCGCCGATGAAAACGCCCACCATCAGCAGCGCGAGCGCCCCGACCGCTAGCAGGATCTCCGGCAGCGCCAGAAGAAGGTCCGGGAACATCATCACGTGACTTCTCCGCGCGGTATCGTCATGGCGAGGTCGCCGCGAGTTGGCCGGCGGCGGACAAAGCCGCCTGGTAGTTGGCAACCAGCTGATCGACCGACGCAGCCGTCACATTCATGATCGGACCGGGAAAGAAGCCGAACAGGATCGTCAGGACGACCAGCGGCCCGAGGATCAACTGTTCCCGCCGGGACAGATCGAGAATGTCCTTGAGGCTCCCCTTCTCGAGCTTGCCGAAGATGACCCGCCGGTAAAGCCAGAGCGCATAGGCCGCCGACAGGATGATGCCGGTCGTCGCCAGGAACGCGACCCAGGTGTTGACCTGATAGGTGCCGATAAGGGTCAGGAATTCGCCGACAAAGCCCATGGTTCCCGGCAGGCCGACATTCGCCATGGTGAACACCATGAACGCCAGGGCATAGAGCGGCATCCGGTTGACCAGGCCGCCATAGGCGGCGATCTCGCGGGTATGCATGCGGTCGTAGACGACGCCGACGCATAGGAACAGGGCGCCTGAAATCAGGCCATGCGACAGCATCAGGAAGACGCCGCCCTGCACGCCCTGGGTCGTCATGGCGAAAATCCCCATCGTCACGAAGCCCATGTGGGCGACCGACGAATAGGCGATCAGCTTCTTCATGTCCTTCTGCATCAGGGCGACGACCGACGTGTAGATGATCGCGACCACGGAGAGCGTGAAGATGAAGGGCGCGAGATCGGCCGAGGCGAGCGGGAACATCGGCAACGAGAATCGCAGGAAGCCGTAGCCGCCCATCTTCAGGAGGATGGCGGCGAGGATCACGGATCCGGCCGTCGGCGCCTCGACATGCGCGTCCGGCAGCCAGGTATGGACCGGCCACATCGGCATCTTGACCGCGAAGCTCGCGAAGAAACCGATCCACAGCCAGAACTGCATGCTGGCGGGGAAGTGGACGTCCATCAGCTTGACGATGTCGGTCGTCGGGCAGGTCGTTGCGATGCCGCCGCCGGTCGGGTCGCAGGGAACCACGGTGCCCGAATACCAGTACATCGCCATGATCGCGAGCAGCATCAGGACGGAGCCGAGCAGCGTGTAAAGAAAGAACTTGAAGCTCGCATACACCCGCCGCGGACCGCCCCAGATGCCGATGATCAGGAACATCGGGATCAGGCCGCCCTCGAAGAACAGGTAGAACAGCACCAGATCGAGGGAGCAGAAGACGCCGATCATCAGCGTCTCCATCACCAGGAAGGCGACCATGTAGGACTTGAACTGGTGCTTGACCGTCAGCTTGCTGGCGATGATGCAAAGCGGCATCAGGAAGGTCGTCAGGATGACGAACAGCATCGAAATGCCGTCGACACCCATCTGGTAGGTAATCCCGCCGCCGAGCCATTCCGCCCGCTCGACCATCTGGAAGCCCGGATTGGCATTGTCGAAATTGAACCAGACGAAGAGCGACAGCACGAACGTGACCGTCGTCGTCCAGACGGCGACATTGAAGATGTTGCGCCGGGCGATCTCGTCGTCGCCACGGATGACCAGCACCAGAAGCGCGCCGACGAGCGGCAGAAAGATGATGGTGGAGAGGATCGGCCATTCGCTCATCGGACGATCCTCAAACCGCGAACATCAAGTAGGTGACCAGCAGCGCCACGCCGATCAGCATCGCGAAGGCGTAGTGATAGAGGTAGCCGGTCTGCAGCCTGACGATCCGCGACGTCGCGTCCAGGACCCAGGCCGACACGCCGTCGGGGCCGAAGCCGTCGATCAGCCAGCCATCCCCCTTGCGCCACAGGAAGCGGCTCAGCCACTTCAGCGGGCGGACGAACAGGAAGTCGTAGAGCTCGTCGAAGTACCACTTGTTGAGAAGGAACCGATAGAGCCAGTCGTTTCGGGCGGCGAGTTGCTTCGGCACCTCCGGGTTGACGATGTACCACCAGAAGGCGATGGCGAAGCCGATCACCATCATCAGAGTGGGCAGGAGCGTCTCCCAGAACGGGGTCTCGTGCATCAGTTCGAGCAGATGGTTTTCGGTCGCGAGATCGAGGGCCTTCTTCCAGAAGGCGCCATGCTCCTCGCCGATGAACAGGCCGTGGAAGATCAGTCCGCCGAAGAGCGCGCCAAAGGCCAGGACCATCATCGGACCGAGCATCACCCAGGGCTGCTCGTGGACCCGCTTCAACAGATCGGCCGAAATCCGCGGCTTTCCGTGGAAGGTCATGAAGATCAGCCGCCACGTGTAGAGCGCGGTCAACAGGGCCGCGCCCAGGGTCAGGACATAGGCATATCCGGCCAGCGGATTGGTGCTGGCCCCGGTCGCCTCGATGATCGCGTCCTTGGAGAAGTAGCCGGCGGTGAGCGGGAAACCGGTCAGCGCCAGTCCGCCGATGACCATCAGCCAGTAGGTGATCGGGATATGGGACTTGAGCCCGCCCATCTTCCGCATGTCCTGCTCTTCGTGCATCGCGGTGATCACCGATCCGCAGGCAAGGAAGAGCAGCGCCTTGAAGAAGCCGTGGGTGAAGAGATGGAAGATGCCGACCGAATAGGCGCCGACCCCCATCGCCGCGAACATGTAGCCAAGCTGCGAACAGGTCGAGTAGGCCACCACGCGCTTGATGTCGTTCTGCACCACGCCGATGGTGGCGGCGAAGAAGCAGGTCGTCGCGCCGATGAAGGTGACGAAGATCAGCGCCACCGGCGACAGCTCGAACAGGGGTGAAAGCCGCGCGACCATGAAGACGCCGGCGGTCACCATGGTCGCCGCATGGATCAGCGCCGAGACCGGCGTCGGGCCTTCCATCGCGTCCGGCAGCCAGGTGTGGAGCAGGAACTGCGCTGACTTGCCCATCGCGCCCATGAACAAGAGCAGGCAGATGACGGTGATTGCGTCGAGGTTCCACGACAGGAAGTGGAAGGTCGTGCCGGCGATGGTCGGCGCATTGGCGAAGATCGTGTCGTATTCGACCGAATTGAAGACGACGAAGATGCCGAAGATGCCGAGCGCGAAGCCGAAGTCGCCGACCCGGTTGACGACGAAGGCCTTGATCGCCGCAGCGTTCGCGGCCGGCCGCTGATACCAGAAGCCGATCAGGAGATAGGAGGCGAGACCGACGCCCTCCCAGCCGAAGAACAGCTGGACCAGGTTGTCGGAGGTCACCAGCGCCAGCATCGCGAAGGTGAAGAGCGAAAGGTAGGCGAAGAAGCGCGGCCGATACGGGATCGTGCCGCATGTAGCCCATCGAATAGACGTGGACGACCGACGACACGGTCGTCACCAGCGCCATCATCACCACCGTCAGCGTGTCGATGCGCAGCGCCCAGTCGACGGCAAGCGTTCCGGAGTTGAACCAGGTCAGGACCGGAATGCGCTCGGCGGGCGCCTCCCCGAGGCCGACCACAAAGAAGCCGATCCACGACAGGACCGCGGTGATGATCAGCAAGGCCGAGGTGATGAGTTCGGCCGGACGCGTGCCGACCGCGGCCGGCTCATGCTCGTGCTCGTGGCCGTGATCGTCGGCGCCGTTCTCGCTCTCGTTGCCATGCACGCGCTGGCGGCCGCGATGGCCGGGACCGTTCGAGGCGACCGCGCTGGTGCGCTGGTGGGCGCCGAAGATCGAAATCGCCCCGGCGATGATCGCGCCGATGAGCGGCAGGAAGACAATGGCTGAGTACATGCCGCCCTCAGCCTTTCATCAAGTTGACGTCTTCGACCGCGATCGAGCCGCGGTTGCGGTAGAAGACAACGAGGATGGCGAGGCCGATCGCAGCCTCCGCCGCGGCAACCGTCAGAACCAGCAGCGCGAAGACCTGTCCGACCATGTCGCCAAGGAAGGAGGAGAACGCCACGAGGTTGATGTTGACCGCGAGCAGGATCAGCTCGATCGACATCAGGATGACGATCACGTTCTTGCGGTTGATGAAGATGCCGAAGATCCCGAGCGTGAACAGGATCGCGGCGACCGCCAGATAGTGGCCCAGCCCGATCGCCATCAGATTCCCTTTCCCGATTCGACCTTGCGGACCTCGACGGAGGTCGCCGGCGTTCGGGCGACCTGTTCCGCAATCGACTGTCGTTTGACGTTCTCGCGGTGACGCAGCGTCAGCACGATCGCGCCGACCATCGCCACCAGCAGGACCATGCCGGCCGCCTGGAAAAAGTAGATGTAGCGCGTGTAGAGAATCTCGCCGAGGGCGGCGGTGTTCGTCATCCCGGAGAGCGGCGGCGCGGCCGGCATCGCATCATGCGCGAAGGTCCAGCCGCCGACGACAAGCAGCAGCTCGGCCAGGAGCACGATGCCGATCAGACCGCCGATCGGCAGGTAGTTGAGGAAGCCCTGGCGCAGCTCGACGAAATCGACGTCGAGCATCATCACCACGAACAGGAAAAGCACCGCGACCGCGCCGACATAGACGACGATGAGGATCATCGCGAGAAATTCGGCGCCGAGAAGCACGAACAGGCCAGCCGCGTTGACGAAAGCGAGGATCAGGAACAGCACCGAATGGACCGGATTCCGCGAGCCGATGACCATCACGCCCGAGGCGATGGCCAAGGCGGCAAAGAGATAAAAGAAGATCGCGCCGAGAACCATTTTCAGCGTTTCACCTGGTGGCCGTCGCTTGCTGGCGCCGGTGTCTTAGACATTTGCCCCGCCCCCGTCCAATCCATCACCGATACCGAGCGTCCGCGGCGATGTTGGATGCGATATCGCGCTCCCAGCGGTCACCGTTGGCGAGCAGTCGATCCTTGTCGTAGTAAAGCTCTTCGCGCGTCTCTGTAGCGAATTCGAAATTCGGCCCCTCGACGATGGCGTCGACCGGGCAGGCCTCCTGGCAGAAGCCGCAATAGATGCATTTCACCATGTCGATGTCATAGCGGGTGGTCCGCCTCGTGCCGTCATTGCGGCGCGGGCCGGCCTCGATGGTGATCGCCTGAGCCGGGCAGATCGCCTCGCAGAGCTTGCAGGCGATGCAGCGCTCCTCGCCGTTGGGATAGCGGCGGAGCGCGTGCTCGCCGCGAAATCGCGGCGAAACCGGCCCTTTTTCGAAGGGGTAGTTGAGCGTCGCTTTCTTGCTGAAGAAGTAGCCCATCGACATCCAGAAGGCCGAGAAGAACTCGGTCATGAACAATGACTTGGCTGCCTGATCAAGTCTCATCTCAGGCTCCCCAACCGGTGATCTGCAGGACGAAGGCGACCGCCACGACCATGAACAGCGAGATCGGCAGGAACACCTTCCACCCGAGTCGCATCAGCTGGTCGAACCGGTAGCGCGGAACAAACGCCTTCACCATGGCAAACATGAAGAAAACCAGGGTGACCTTGAGAATGAACCAGATGACGCCCGGTATCCAGGTGAAGGGCACGACCGCCACCGGAGGCAGCCAGCCGCCGAGGAAGAGGATCGTGGTCATCGCGCACATCAGCACGATCGCCACGTATTCGCCGAGCATGAAGAGCATGTAAGGCGACGAGGAATATTCGACCATGAAGCCGGCGACCAGCTCCGATTCCGCCTCGACCAGATCGAAGGGCGGCCGGTTGGTCTCCGCCAGCGCGGAGATGAAGAAGATCACGAACATCGGCAGCAGGACCAGCCAGTGCCAGTCGAGGAAGCTGTTGGGCAACCCGAAATGCGTCCCCAGCCCCTCGGCCTGCGCCATCACGATGTCGCTGAGGTTGAGCGAGCCGACGCAGAGCAGCACGGTGACGATGACGAAGCCGATCGATACCTCGTAGGACACCATCTGGGCGGCCGAACGCAGCGCGCCGAGGAACGGGTACTTCGAGTTCGACGACCAGCCGGCCATGATGATGCCGTAGACGCCGAGCGACGAGATCGCAAAAATGTAGAGGATGCCGACATTGATGTCGGCGATCACCCAGCCGGCGGCGACCGGGACGACCGCCCAGGCCGACAGCGCCAGCGTCGTCGTCACCAGCGGCGCCAGCAGGAACACGCCCTTGTTGGCGCCCGATGGAATCACCGGCTCCTTCAGGACGAACTTGATCAGGTCCGCGAAGGACTGGAGGAGCCCCCAGGGCCCGACCACGTTCGGTCCGCGGCGCATCTGCACCGCCGCCCAGATCTTCCGATCCGCGTAGAGGATGTAGGCGACGAAGATCAGCAGGACGACCAGGAGCAACAGGCTCTGGCCGACGATGATCGCGCCGGGAACCACATAATCGTTGAAGAAACCGGCCATCAGCCCTACTCCGCCGCGCTTGCCAGCCGGCCGGCGGCGAGCGCCGAGCATTCCGCCATCACTGCCGAGGCGCGGGCGATCGGGTTGGTCAGATAGAAATCCTCGATGGCATTCCGGAACGGATCGGATGACGGCTTGCCCGCCTCCGCCGCCAGCGCCTGGACCTGGTCGATCGTTCCGGCCTCGATCTGATCGACGCGGAGGAAGTGAGGCTTGTCGCGATAGAGCGCGGCCCGCAGTTCAGCGAGCGAATCGAAGGGAAGCTTGTGACCGAGGACGTCGGACAGGGCCCGCAGAATCGCCCAGTCCTCCCGCGCCTCGCCGGGCGGGAAAGCCGCCCGCGCCGCCATCTGCACCCGGCCCTCGGTGTTGACGTAGATCGCCGATTTCTCGGCGTAGGCCGCACCCGGCAGGATGACGTCGGCGCTGTGCGCACCCGCGTCGCCGTGGCTGCCGATATAGACGACGAACGACTCGCCGAGCGCGTCGACCCTGATCTCGTCGGCGCCGAGCAGGAAGATCACGTCGATCTCGCCAGCGGCCGAGGCCGCCACCATGCCGATCACATCATGTCCGTCTTCACCGGGCACGAAACCGAGGTCGAGGCCACCGACTCTTGCCGCGGCAGTATGGAGGACCGCGAGGCCGTTCCAGCCCGGATCTCGCTCGCCGCCCGCGGCGATCTTGGCAGCGAGCTTCAGGACGACATCGCCGTCCGGCCGGGCCAATGCCCCCTGCCCGACAATCACCAGCGGCCGCTTGGCCTTGGCAAGCGTCTCGGCGAAGCCGTGGTCACCTGACGCCACGCTCGCAAGGGTGTCCGAGCCGGCCCCAAGATAGTCGTAGGGATAGGTCAAATCGACCTTCTCGCCGATGAGCGCGACCTTGAGGTCGCCGCGCCGCCAGCGCTTCCGGATGCGGGCGTTGAGGACGGCAGCCTCGTGACGCGGGTTGGAGCCGACGATCAGGATCGCATCGGCCGAGTCGATACCGTCGATCGTCGGGTTGAAGATGTAGCTGGCGCGGCCGGCGGCCGGATCGAGCTTGGCGCCATCCTGCCGGCAATCGGTGTGCGGAGAGCCGAAGGCGTCCATCAGAGCCTTCAAGGCATACATCTCTTCGACGCCGGCAAGGTCGCCGGCGATGGCGGCGATGCGCCTTGAATCGATGTTGGCGGTCTTCTCGGCGATCGCGGCGAAGGCCTGTACCCAGGTCGCCGGCTCCAGCCGGCCGTTGCGGCGGATGTAGGGCCGATCGAGCCGCTGGGCGCCAAGCCCGTCCCAGATGAAACGCGCCTTGTCGGATATCCATTCCTCGTTCACCGACTCGTTGAGCCGGGGAAGTATCCGCATGACGGTGCGACCGCGGGTATCGACGCGGATCGCCGAGCCAACGGCGTCCATCACGTCGATGGATTCGGTCTTGGTCAGTTCCCAGGGGCGGGCCTGGAAGGCATAGGGTCGCGACGTCAGCGCGCCGACCGGGCAGAGGTCGATGACGTTGCCCTGCAATTCGGAGGTCATCGCCTTTTCGAGATAGGTGGTGATCTCCATGTCCTCGCCGCGACCGGTTGCGCCGAGTTCCGGAACGCCGGCGACCTCGGCGGAAAACCGGATGCAGCGCGTACAATGGATGCAGCGCGTCATGATCGTCTTGACGAGCGGACCGATATACTTGTCCTCGACGGCGCGCTTGTTCTCCTTGAACCGGCTGCCGTCGACACCATAGGCCATCGCCTGGTCCTGCAGATCGCACTCGCCGCCCTGATCGCAGATCGGGCAGTCGAGGGGGTGGTTGATCAGCAGGAATTCCATCACGCCTTCGCGCGCCTTCTTCACCATCTTCGACTTGGTGAACATTTCCGGCGGCTGGCCTTCCGGGCCGGGTCGCAGGTCGCGCACATTCATCGCACAGGACGCGACCGGCTTCGGCGGGCCGCCCTTGACCTCGATCAGGCACATGCGGCAATTGCCGGCGATCGAAAGGCGGTCATGGAAGCAGAAGCGCGGAATCTCGGCGCCGGCCGCCTCGCATGCCTGAAGCAGCGTGTATTCCGCCGGGACTTCGATTTCCTGGCCGTCGACCTTGATCTTGGTCATCCAGGCCTCCCGACTGGCGAAATGGACGAGCGTCCCACGCGTTTTTCCCCGGTCTTCACGAGCTCTTCTTTCCACTGACCTGGCGAGCCAGGATGGTCTCGGCTTCGGCGATCTCGTGACCAAGCTGCTCGGGCGACATCGATTTCGAACTCGTCCACAAGCTTCTCGTATTCCTCGTCACCTCTCCCCGAAGGATGGGCGAGGCGGGAAAGGCTTGCCTCGATCCGCTCAAGTCGATCGGTGTGATCGCTCAGCGTCGCCTTGAGACCGGCAAGGATCTCCAGGACCGACTCCTCGGTCCTGCCACCAAAATAATTTCCGCGCTCCGCCATCGCCTACTCCGCAGCGCTGCTGGTGCGGCCGGCCTCGCGGGCGCGCCACGCTTCGAGAAGCTCGATTACCGGGATGCCGTCGATCGTCATGCCGTCCATCCGGCTGCCGGTAATCGAGGCGCCAGCGAGGTTCGCCTTGCTCAGGCGCAACCCGGACAGGTTCACGTCGTTAACCCGCCAGCCCGACATGTTGACGTCGTCGAAGCCGCAGCCGGAGAGATTGATGTTGTGATAGCTGCCGCCCGACATATTGACGTTTTCGTAGGTGCAGCCCGACAGGTTCACGTCGTCGAAGACAGAGCCGGAAAGATCGCTGTCGCTGGCACTGAGCCGGTCCTTGGTGCGATGGAAATCCATGGTCCCTACTCCGCGGCCTCGACCATCAAAGGGTCACCGACATGCGGCTTTACCGCGTATTGGTCGATCCGCTCCTCGATCACATGACGGAAGTGCCGGATCAACCCCTGCACCGGCCAGGCCGCGGCGTCGCCGAGCGCGCAGATGGTGTGGCCCTCGACCTGATAGGTCACCTCGAGCAGCATGTCGATCTCGCGCTTTTCGGCCCGGCCCTCGGCCATCCGCTCCAGTACCCGCCACATCCAGCCGGTACCTTCCCGGCACGGCGTACACTGGCCGCAGCTTTCATGCTTGTAGAAATACGACAGCCGCGAGATCGCACGGATGATGTCGGTGGACTTGTCCATGACGATTACCGCTGCGGTGCCGAGGCCAGACTTCACGTCCCGCAGCGCATCGAAATCCATGATCAGATTGTCGCATTGCGAGGCCGGCAGACAGGGTACGGAGGCCCCGCCCGGGATGACGGCAAGCAGGTTGTCCCAGCCACCGCGCACGCCGCCGCAGTGACGGTCGATCAATTCGCGAAGCGTGATCCCCATCTCCTCCTCGACGGTGCATGGCTTCTCGACATGACCGGAGATGCAGAAGAGCTTGGTGCCCGAATTCTTCGGGCGACCGATCCCGGAGAACCAGGCGGCGCCGCGACGCAGAATGGTCGGCGCGACCGCAATCGATTCGACGTTGTTGACCGTCGTCGGGCAGCCATAGACGCCGACGCTCGCCGGGAACGGCGGCTTGAGGCGCGGCATGCCCTTCTTGCCCTCCAGGGACTCGAGCAACGCCGTCTCCTCGCCGCAGATATAGGCCCCGGCGCCGTGATGGACGATGATGTCGAAATCCCAGCCGTTCTTGTTGTTCTTGCCGATGAGGTTGGCTTCATAAGCCTGATCGACGGCGGCCTGGAGCCGCTCGCGCTCGCGGATGAACTCGCCCCGCACATAGATGATCGCCGTGTGGGCGCCCATCGCGAAGCTGGCAACCAGGCATCCCTCGACCAGCGTATGCGGATCGTGCCGCATGATCTCCCGGTCCTTGCAGGTGCCGGGCTCCGATTCGTCAGCGTTGACAACGAGATATGCCGGCCGGCCATCCGACTCCTTGGGCATGAAGGACCATTTCAGTCCGGTCGGGAATCCGGCGCCACCACGCCCCCGCAGGCCCGAGGCCTTCATTTCGTCGACGATCCAGTCGCGGCCCTTGTCGAGCAGCGCCTTGGTGTTGTCCCACTGGCCGCGCGCCATGGCGCCCTTCAGGCCCCAGTCATGGAGCCCGTAGAGGTTGGTGAAGATGCGGTCCTTGTCGTCCAGCATGTTGCTATTTCACCGCTGCGTCGACGGAATCCAGCCGGCGCTCGATGCGCGCGACCCGGCTTTCGATGCCGGCTGGCGGGAGACTGATTTCGGGTTGATTGGCACGCGCCGCTTCCAGGTCGTTTCGCAGGCCCCGGAGTTCGGAGCGGATATCCGCGACCTCCGCCTCCAGGGCGGAAAGCCGTCGCTGGACCGACTTCAGCACCTCGTCGGTCAACTCGTTCATCGGCTCGATCATGGTCATCTCTCCAGCGCGACTCATCCGCCTGCGGAGTCCTTGTTGTCGATGCCCTCTCCCGCAAGCGTCTTCGCCTGCTCGATCCAGTTTTCCCGCGCGATCCGCCCTTTGAATTTCAGGCGCTCGTCGACCCATGCCACTTCGGCCGGCGCCCAGGCCGCGATCTGATCGAAGTGGAAGATGCCGAGCGAATGGAGGATGCCCTCGATCTTCGGCCCCACCCCCGAAATGCGCTTCAGGTCGTCAGGCTTGCCACCCCGGGCCTCGGCCAGTCCCTCCGGCTGGTCCGCGTCCGTCGGAGCGTAGTCCGCGTCCCCGTCCGCCTGGCTCGCCGGCTCTTGCGAAGCGACGACAGGTTCCGCTTCGCTCGGCGGCGTCTGCAGCTCGTCGATCGCCTCTGCCGACGGATCGATCGTCGTCGGCTCGACGACCTCCGTCCGGAGTTCACCATCGTCAGCCTGCTCCCGGCTATAGAGCGCCGGATCGGTCAGTGTCGTCGGTCCACCCACGGGCGCCGAAAACTGGCGATCGATCTGGGGGCCGGGTTCCACCGGTTTGCCCGCCGCCATGTCGTCGATCAGCTTTTCAAAGCTCTCGGCCGTCAGGTCCTCGAATGTGTCGGAGCCGATCAACACCATCGGCGCGTTGACGCAGGCACCGAGGCATTCGACCTCTTCCCACGAAAAGTTGCCGTCGTCGGATCGATGGAACGGCTCGGGATTGATCCGCGTCCGGCAGACCTCCTTGATGTCGTTGGCGCCGCGCAGCCAGCAGGGCGTCGTCCCGCAGACCTGGATATGGGCGATCCGCCCGACCGGCTCGAGGTTGAACATGGTGTAGAAGGTCGCGACCTCGAGCACCCGGATCTTGGGCATGTCGAGCATCGCGGCGATGACCTCGATCGCCGGTTCGGTCACCCAGCCTTCCTGATCCTGGGCCCGCCACAGGAGCGAGATCACGGCGGAAGCCTGCCGGCCCTCCGGATACTTCGCTATCTCCTTGTTCGCCCACGCGATATTGGCGTCGCTGAAGGCGAAGCTTTCGGGCTGGACTTCCGCGAGGCGACGAACGGACATTAGCGGTCGACCTCCCCGAAAACGATGTCGAGCGAGCCGAGAATGGCGGAGACGTCCGCCAGCATGTGGCCACGGCACATGAAATCCATGGCGGCGAGATGGGGAAAGCCCGGCGCCCGGAGCTTGCAGCGATAGGGCTTGTTCGAGCCGTCCGAAACCAGATAGACGCCGAACTCGCCTTTCGGCGCTTCGACCGCCGCGTAGACCTCGCCTTCCGGCACGTGATAGCCCTCGGTGTAGAGCTTGAAGTGGTGGATCAGGCCCTCCATCGAGCGCTTCATCTCAGCCCGGCTTGGCGGCACGATCTTTCCGTCGTCGGAACTGACCGGTCCCCGGCCGCTTTCGGAATTCAGCTTCTCGACGCACTGCTTCATGATCTTCGTCGACTGCCGCATCTCCTCCATGCGGATCAGGTAACGATCGTAGCAGTCGCCGTTCTTGCCGACCGGAATGTCGAATTTCATTTCCTCGTAGCACTCGTAGGGCTGCGCCTTGCGAAGGTCCCAGGCGGCGCCGGAGCCGCGGACCATGACGCCGGAGAATCCCCACTTCCACGCATCCTCCAGGCTGACGACGCCGATATCGACGTTGCGCTGCTTGAAGATGCGGTTGTCGGTCAGCAGCCCTTCGATATCGTCGCAAACCTTGAGAAACGGGTCGCAGAAAGCGCCGATATCGTCGACCAGCTTCTGCGGCAGGTCCTGATGGACGCCGCCCGGCCGGAAATAGGCCGCGTGCATGCGGCTGCCACTGGCGCGCTCATAGAAGACCATGAGCTTTTCGCGTTCCTCGAAGCCCCAGAGCGGCGGCGTCAGGGCGCCGACGTCCATGGCCTGGGTGGTGACGTTGAGGATATGCGACAGCAGCCGGCCGATCTCGCAATAAAGGACGCGAATGAGCTGGCCGCGACGTGGCACCTCGATGTCGAGCAACCGCTCGACGGCCAGCGCGAAAGCATGTTCCTGGTTCATCGGCGCGACATAGTCGAGCCGGTCGAAATACGGCACCGCCTGCAGGTAGGTCTTGTGCTCGATCAGCTTCTCGGTGCCGCGATGCAGCAGACCGATATGCGGGTCGACGCGCTCGACGACCTCGCCATCGAGTTCGAGCACCAGACGCAGCACGCCGTGCGCGGCCGGATGCTGCGGCCCGAAATTGATGTTGAAGGTGCGGACTTCGGTTTCGGCCATTTCAGTTCGCCTTAATTCGCCTTCTCGTCGCCGGGCAGGACATACTCAGTCCCCTCCCAGGGCGACTCGAAATCGAAATCGCGGAACTGCTGCGCCAGTCGAACCGGTTCGTAGACCACCCGCTTCTGCTCATCGTCGTAGCGGACCTCGACAAAACCGGTCAACGGGAAATCCTTGCGCAGCGGATGTCCTTCGAAGCCGTAGTCGGTGAGGATGCGCCGGAGGTCGGGGTGGCCGGTGAATCGGATCCCGTAAAAGTCATAGGCCTCGCGCTCGAACCAGTCGGCGGCCGGATAGATCGAAACCAGCGAAGGCACCGGGGTCGCCTCGTCGGTCCTCACCTTGAGGCGGATGCGGACGTTCTGTCGCGGCGAAAGCAGGTGATAGACGACGTCGAAGCGCTTTTCCCGGCTCGGCCAGTCGACCCCGCAGATATCGGTCACGTTGACGAAGGCAAGGCGCGGATCGTCGTGGAGGAACTTGACCAAGGCGACAAGCTCGGCCGGGGCGACGATCATGGTCAGCTCGCTGCGGATGACGTGCCACTCGGCCACCGCGTCGGCGCGCTCCGACACGATATATTCCGCGAGATCCTTCAGCACCTCGTCCATGAATCCGGTCCGCTCCTGGCTCTCTAACGCTCGATGGTTCCGGTGCGCCGGATCTTCTTCTGGAGAAGCAGAACACCATAGAGCAGCGCCTCGGCGGTTGGCGGGCAGCCGGGCACGTAGATGTCCACCGGCACGATCCGATCGCAGCCGCGCACCACCGAATAGGAGTAGTGGTAGTAGCCGCCACCATTGGCGCAGGACCCCATCGAAATCACGTAGCGGGGCTCGGGCATCTGGTCGTAGACCTTGCGCAGCGCCGGTGCCATCTTGTTGGTCAGCGTGCCCGCGACGATCATCACGTCGGACTGGCGCGGCGAAGCCCGCGGCGCGAAGCCGAACCGTTCCGCATCGTAGCGCGGCATCGACATCTGCATCATCTCGACCGCGCAGCACGCGAGCCCGAACGTCATCCACATCAACGAGCCGGTCCGGGCCCAGTTGATCAGGTCATCGGTCGAGGTGACGAGAAAGCCCTTGTCGGCGAGCTCGTTATTGACCTCGAGGAAGAACGGGTCTTCGCGGGTATCGCCGCCGGCCGCGATCCCCTGTTTCGGGGCGCTCAATCCCATTCCAGCGCTCCCTTCTTCCACTCGTAGACGAACCCGATCGTCAGAACGCCGAGGAAGACCATCACCGACCAGAAGCCGAACCAGCCGACCTTGTGAAAGACCACCGCCCAGGGAAACAGGAAGGCGACCTCAAGATCGAAAATGATGAAGAGGATGGCGACCAGATAGAATCGGATGTCGAATTTCATCCGGGCATCGTCGAAGGGCACGAAGCCGCATTCGTAGGCCGAGAGCTTTTCCGGATCGGGGTTCTTGTAGGCAACGATGAACGGCGCCACGAGGAGCACCAGCCCGAGTGCAAGAGCAACGCCGATGAAAATCACCAACGGCAGATATTCGCTGAGAAGGTTCTCCATCTCGTCCTCGAACCGTCCGCCCGAACATGGGCTGACAACGGCTTACCCCCATAGATGTTGCAGCGCAACGCCTCGACAAGTCCCCGTTCGCCCTGTGGTCCGGAACGATTGTCGATGCGTTCTAAGATGCGACGGACGGTCGAGGCTTAACCGAGGGAAGTCGGGGTGGCAAGGGCGGAAAGCCCCTGCATTTGCTCATCCACTTGAGATCGCCGTCCGGCTGCAACCTGGAGAATATTTTCAGGGGATTGGCGGGAGTGACGGGACTCGAACCCGCGACCTCTGGCGTGACAGGCCAGCGCTCTAACCAACTGAGCTACACCCCCGAAACCCGGATCGGGCGCGGACGGCAATTAGGACGTTCGCGGGAATCAAGTCAAGAACCAACCTTGGTTCTTTTCCGCATTCCCGCCCGTTCAGAATTCCGGCCTGTTCAATATACCGCTCTCGCGGGCCCGCAGCGCGCAAGCCCGCGTAGAACCGTAAAGGCCGAGTAAAACTGGTGGGCGGTGAGAGGCTCGAACTCCCGACATCCACGGTGTAAACGTGGCGCTCTACCAGCTGAGCTAACCGCCCCCTCGTTCCGCATCCGATTTATGCGGTGGACCACCGCTGCGCAAGTACCGCGAAGCATATAGGCCGCGGCGATCCACGGCCGCCCTGCGGGCGGCCCGATCGGCGTGCGAGAACGACGGGGTTGAAGCGGTTTGCCGCCTAGCGGTTGACGGCGTCCTTCAGACCCTTGCCGGCCTTGAACTTGGGGGTCTTGGAGGCCGCGATCTTGATCGTCTCGCCGGTGCGCGGGTTGCGACCGGTGCTGGCGGCGCGATTGGCGACGCTGAAATTGCCGAAACCGATAATCTTGACTTCCTGGCCCGATTTCAGCGAGGCCGAAATAGCGTCGAACGTCGCATCCACAGCCTGACCGGCGCCAGCCTTGGACATCCCGGTGCGCTCCGCGACAGACGCGATGAGATCATTCTTGTTCATGTCACATCCCTTTCACTGATTTGAGCCGAAAGCGAATCGTATCCCCGGCTCCACGCCGGACACTCCTGCTAAATTCCGCCCGTGGCAAGTCAAAAACGGCGGATTTCCGCGATTTTGATCAAAACGCTGGCCTGAACGAAAGAACGGCGCCCGATTGATGTCGGGCGCCGTTTTATTAAGTATTCCAGTGGCTTAGTGGGCGGTCAAGGCCGAAGCGACGTCTTCGTCGGAAACGACGGGCCGCGCCGGCTCCTTGCTTTCGTCCCACTCGATCGGCTCAGGCGGACGAACCAGCGCCTGCCGGATCACGTCATCCATCCGCGCCACTGGTATGATCTCCATACCGCTCTTCACGTTCTCCGGAATGTCGGCGAGGTCCTTCGCATTGTCCTCGGGGATCAGCACCGTCTTGATGCCGCCGCGAAGCGCCGCGAGGAGCTTCTCCTTCAGCCCGCCGATCGGCAGGACCCGACCGCGCAGCGTGATCTCACCGGTCATCGCCACGTCCTTCCTGACCGGAATCCCGGTCATGATCGAGACGATCGAGGTGATCATCGCGACGCCGGCCGACGGTCCGTCCTTCGGCGTCGCGCCTTCCGGCACGTGGACGTGGATGTCCCGCTTGTCGAACAGCGGCGGTTCGATGCCGAAGTCGACGGCGCGGCTGCGGACGTAGGACGCCGCGGCCGAAATCAACTCCTTCATCACGTCGCGAAGGTTGCCGGTGACGGTCATCTTGCCCTTGCCCGGCATCATCACGCCTTCGACCGTGAGCAGTTCGCCGCCGACTTCCGTCCAGGCGAGGCCGGTCACCACGCCGACGAGATCCTCGTGTTCCGCCTCGCCGTAGCGATAGCGCGGCACACCCAGGAAATCCTCGATGTTCTTGGTCGTGACCTTGATCGTCTTCTTCTTCGACAGGATCAGCTCCTTGACGCTCTTGCGCGCCAGGGTCGCCAGTTCCCGCTCGAGGTTTCGGACGCCGGCCTCACGGGTATAGCGCCGGATCATCAGCTTCAGCGCCTCGTCGTCGAGCGAGAACTCCTTTTCGCTCAGGACATGCTCCTTCAGGGTCTTCGGCAGCAGGTGCCGGCGAGCGATCTCGACCTTCTCATCCTCGGTGTAGCCGGCGATCCGGATGATCTCCATCCGGTCCATCAGCGGTGCGGGGATGTTCAGCGTGTTCGCCGTGGTGATGAACATGACGTTCGACAGGTCGTAGTCGACCTCGAGATAGTGGTCGTTGAAGCTCGAATTCTGCTCCGGATCGAGCACCTCGAGGAGCGCCGAAGACGGGTCGCCACGGAAGTCCATGCCGATCTTGTCGATCTCGTCGAGCAGGAACAGCGGATTGGTCTTCTTGGCCTTGCGCATCGACTGGATGACCTTGCCCGGCATGGAGCCGATATAGGTCCGCCTGTGGCCACGGATTTCCGCTTCGTCGCGCACGCCGCCTAGCGACATGCGGACGAATTCGCGGCCGGTGGCCCGGGCGATCGACTTGCCGAGCGAGGTCTTGCCGACGCCGGGCGGACCGACGAGGCACAGGATCGGACCCCGCAACTTGTTGGCGCGGCTCTGGACGGCGAGATACTCGACGATCCGGTCCTTGACCTTCTCGAGGCCATAGTGGTCGGCGTCCAGCACCTCCTGGGCGAAGTTCAGGTCGTTCTTGACCTTGGACTTCTTGCCCCACGGGATGCTGAGCAGCCAGTCGAGATAGTTGCGGACGACCGTCGCCTCCGCCGACATCGGCGACATCTGGCGAAGCTTCTTCAGTTCGTTCTGCGCCTTCTCCCGCGCTTCCTTGGAGAAGCGGGTCTTGGCGATCTTCTCCTCGAGCTCCTGAAGTTCGTCGCGACCGTCCTCGGAGTCACCCAACTCCTTCTGGATCGCCTTCATCTGCTCGTTGAGATAATACTCGCGCTGGGTCTTCTCCATCTGCCGCTTGACGCGCGAACGGATGCGCTTCTCGACCTGGAGCACGGAAATCTCGCTCTCCATCAGGCCGAGGACACGCTCCAGCCGCTCGACCACGGTCGGCAGCGCCAGCAGTTCCTGCTTCTCCGGGATCTTGATCGCGAGGTGCGAGGCAACGGTATCCGCCACCTTCGAATAGTCGTCGAGCTGGGTCACCGCGCCGACGACTTCCGGCGACACCTTCTTGTTGAGCTTCACATAGTTCTCGAACTCGGCGATCACCGAACGCGCCAGGGCCTCGACCTCGACCTCGTCGCCGGTTTCGTTCGGCAGCTTGCGCGCCTGCGCCTCGTAAAAGGACTCGTTCTCCGTGTAACGAAGGATCTCGGCGCGGCCGATCCCTTCGACGAGCACCTTCACCGTCCCGTCGGGCAGCTTCAGAAGCTGCAGGACGGACGCAAGCGTACCCACATTGTAGATGGTTTCCGGGGTCGGCTCGTCCTCGCTCGGATTCTGTTGTGTCGCGAGGAGGATCTGCTTGTCCGCGCGCATAACCTCTTCGAGGGCGCGAATGGACTTCTCGCGTCCCACGAACAGCGGCACGATCATGTGCGGAAAAACAACGATGTCGCGCAACGGCAGCACCGGAAAGGCACCGTCGCCGGCTTGAACCCCGATCGGACCCGATTGCTCGGCCATATTTTTTCCTTTCGACGCCGGGCGATTAAGTGCTCCCCGGCTTTCAGAGCTGATCAGGCAGGGAGGGAGCGTGAGCAATCCAGATGAATCACAACAGCGCTTGCCTGAGACGCATTAGGTGGCGTTCACGACCGGGGGTGTCAAGGAGCGCGCGCGCCGGAAAGGCCGGCCATTGCCGTACAGGCAGCCTTGCACCGCCGCCCCACCAAAACCGCGAGGTTTCCCACGGGCCGCGGCGAGCGGGCTCAGGCCGAGGAACCGACTTCTTCCTGGCGATCGGCATAGATGTAGAGCGGGCGCGACTTGCCCTCCACCACGTCGGACGAGATCACCACCTCCTGAACGCCATCGAGGCCGGGCAGGTCGTACATCGTCTCGAGCAGGATCGCTTCCATGATCGAACGCAGGCCGCGGGCGCCGGTCTTGCGCTCGATCGCCCGCTTGGCAATCGCATTCAGCGCGTCCGGATGGATCGACAGCTCGACACTCTCCATGTCGAAGAGGCGCTGGTACTGCTTGACCAGGGCGTTCTTCGGCTCGGTCAGAATCTTGACCAGCGCGTCGTTGTCGAGATCCTCCAGCGTCGCCAGGACCGGCAAACGGCCGACGAACTCGGGGATGAGCCCGAATTTCAGCAGGTCCTCGGGCTCTACACCGCGGAACAGTTCGCCGGTCTTCCGGTCCTCGACCGCCGAAACATTCGCCGAAAACCCGATCGACGTCTTGCGGCCGCGGTCGGAGATGATCTTCTCCAGCCCGGAGAAGGCGCCGCCGCAGATGAACAGGATGTTGGTGGTGTCGACCTGGAGGAATTCCTGCTGGGGGTGCTTGCGGCCGCCCTGGGGCGGGACGCTTGCCACCGTGCCTTCCATGATCTTCAGCAGGGCCTGCTGGACGCCCTCGCCCGAAACGTCCCGCGTGATCGACGGGTTGTCGGACTTGCGGCTGATCTTGTCGACCTCGTCGATATAGACGATGCCGCGCTGGGCGCGCTCGACATTATAGTCGGCCGACTGCAGCAGCTTGAGAATGATGTTCTCGACGTCCTCGCCGACATAGCCGGCTTCGGTCAGCGTCGTCGCGTCCGCCATGGTGAACGGCACGTCGAGGATTCGGGCAAGCGTCTGGGCAAGCAGGGTCTTGCCGCAACCGGTCGGACCGATCAGCAGGATGTTCGACTTGGCGAGTTCGACATCGTTGCTCTTCGAGGCGTGGTTGAGCCGCTTGTAGTGGTTATGGACAGCGACCGACAGGACCCGCTTGGCGTGATACTGCCCGATCACATAGTCGTCGAGAACGTTGCAGATCTCCGAGGGAGTCGGCACGCCGTCCCGCGACTTCACCAGCGAGGATTTGTTTTCCTCGCGGATGATATCCATGCACAGCTCGACGCATTCGTCGCAAATGAAGACAGTGGGGCCGGCGATCAGTTTACGCACTTCATGCTGGCTCTTTCCGCAGAAGGAGCAGTAGAGGGTGTTCTTGCTTTCGCTGCCGTTGACTTTGCTCATCCGTCTTCCTTGCGGCACTCGGTCGGACCGCTCTACGTGCCCTTCGCTTCCCCATCCGCCTCGGGGGATTCGCTCAAGACTTTAAACAACACCTCGTATGAGGCAACTGACCAAGCACGATCCAATCATGCTAAGCGTGATTTGTTCAAGAGATACTTAACGCAAAAGCGCCGCAGTCAAGCATGAATCGTTGGCCTGGAAACAGCCGCGCGCTCAGCTCCCCTCGGCCTTTACCGCGCTCTCCATTGCCTCACGCGAAGTCAGGACCTTGTCGATCAGGCCGAATTCCTGCGATTCCGTGGCCGTCAGAAAATAGTCCCGGTCGAGAGTGCGTTCGATCGTCTCATAGTCCTTGCCGGTGTGCTTGACGTAGATTTCGTTCAGCCGGCGCTTCATCTTGACGATGTCCTCGGCGTGGCGCTCGATGTCGGATGCCTGGCCCTGGAAGCCGCCCGAGGGCTGGTGAAGCAGGATCCGGGCGTTCGGCAGGGCGAATCGCATGCCGTGCTCGCCGGCGGTCAGTAGCAGCGACCCCATCGAAGCCGCGAGGCCGATACACAACGTCGACACGGCGGGCTTGATGAACTGCATGGTGTCGTAGATCGCCATGCCCGATGTCACCACCCCGCCCGGCGAGTTGATGTACATTGCGATTTCCTTTTTCGGGTTCTCCGACTCCAGGAACAGGAGCTGCGCGGTGATCAGAGTCGCCATGTGGTCTTCGATCGGCCCGGTGATGAAGATCACCCGTTCCTTGAGAAGCCGCGAAAAGATGTCGTAGGCACGCTCGCCGCGGTTGGTCTGCTCGACCACCATGGGAACAAGGTTCATGTACGTCTCGATGGGGTCTTTCATCGCGTCTTTCCAAGGCTGGCCGTTGCGGGAATGTCGGGGAAACCGGCGATGTCATGAGGACACCGCGAATCTTTGGACGTGCCAATAGATATGGCATCGACCAGCGGTCCGGAAGGGGTGACCGGCCGGCGGGTCCCTTCGGCTGCATCCGCGACGTCCTGCAACCGCGATAAACCCGCGGAATTCGGCCGGAATCGCCGTGTTGCGGCGTGCCTTCAGATAACGAGGAAGTCGTTGTTGGTGAGGTCGAGACCGGTCTGCAGCTGGGCAAACTGGACCTTCAGCGCTGCGCCGCTGCCATCGGGATCGTGATAGAGCGCGCCGGTATCCGGGTCGTAGATGATCCGGTCGTCGCCGTCATGCGCGTCGGCTCCGACGTGGAAATACTTTGCATCGAGCGTTCCCTTGCCGCCGATGCCGCTGAAATGGCCATTGTCGATTTCGATGGTTTCGCCGTTCGTCAGCTTGGTGATCGTGCTCACGCCGCTGGATGGGGCGCTCTTGAAGACGTAGGTGTCCTTGCCGCCACCGCCGTTGAGGACGTTGTTGCCGGTGCCGCCGTCCAGACGATCCCGGCCCGCGCCGCCGTTGAGCGTGTCGTCACCGGCCCCGCCCCGCAGGTCGTCGTTACCGCGCCCGCCATCGATGGTGTCGTCGCCGCCGTTGCCGAAGACCTTGTCGTCGCCTTTGCCAACGCTCAGATGGTCGTCGAAATCGGAGAGTTTGACCTTGTCGTCGCCGTGGGTCAGCGCCTTGATGATCTTGTTCGGGTCGTTCTGGAGATAAAGGTCAAGCGCCTTTGCGACCGAGAATTTCTCGCCCGTGAACTTGTAGGCCATCTCGCCGTCGAGATCGATCGTGACCTTGTCGATCGTGCCCCGATACGGAATTCCGCCAAAATACTTGATCCCATGCCCTTCAAAGAAGAAATCGAGGACCGTCTTGTTGCCCTGCGTGACAGTCAGTCCGTGCGAGGATCTGTCATGGATCTTGGCGGGCCCGCTATCGACGGATTTGCCGAGTTCCTTGAGGAAATCCGGATCGATGGGCTGGTGGGCGATGATCTTGACCAATGGAATTCACCTGGCTGGAATGTGATGGGGTTGCCGCGAGCTAATCAGCAATTCCACAACAACGGCTTGCAGAAGCCGACTCAACTGGAGAGATCGCTAGCATCCGGACATTTTTATTCGTTATTTCAATGACTTACAGTTCTTTTCTTATCTATCGACCGGCGTCGGCCAACGCCTCCGACCGGGCGATCAGCGCGACAAGTCTTTCCCGTGCATCGGGGATATCCATCCCGCGGGGTCCGTAGACGTGGCGATCGAGGAAGAAGCCGGTCAGCCTGAACGCGTCCAGGAGGTCATCACCGGGCGGTGTCCTGCCCGGTATCTCGCGCAGGAAGGCCGGCAGCGGCAGCATGCGATCGCGCCACGGTTCTCCGGCGGCGCGGCTGACCGCCCGCCCCGTCTTCGGCGACACGAAGACGAGATCGCTGGTGGCGCCGGTTGCCGCGCAGCGATCGAGGTCGAGGCCAAAGCCGAGTTCCTCCAGCATCAGCACCTCGAACCGGACAATCAACGCACCGCCCGCGACCGGGTGTTCCAACCAGTCGAGAATTGCGGCCAGCGCGCTGTGAACCTGCGGATGAGGGTCGCGCTCGGGCAGCAGGCGGATAAGCGCCCCGAGAATCTGGATGCCGTAGAGCCCTGCCGGGCTCTCCATCAGCCGGGCGGCGCGCTGGCTGATCGGCTCGAGCGTGAAGTTTCCGAGATGCTCGTCGAGACGGGCGCGCCAAGTGGCGCTGACCGAATTCCCGGGCTGGAGCAGCGGTTGCTGCTTGCGCGAGCGTCCACCGCGAACGAGGCCGAGATGGCGTCCGTGGCCGGCCGTCATCAGTTCGACGATCAGGCTGGTCTCGCCGTGCCGTCGCGTGCCGATAATGATGCCTTCGTCCGTCCATTGCATGGCGGCATTCTACAGCACGCGCGTGCCCGATGGCGACGCGTCGATGCGTCAGCCCGGTCTTCGCGAGGATGCGAACTGGTCGAAGGCCACGGCGGCGACCAGAATGACGCCGATCACGATCTGCTGGATGAAGGATGAGACGTTGAGCAACACCAGTCCGTTGGTCAGCACGCCGATCAGCAGTGCCCCGATGACGGTGCCGAACACGCTGCCGACCCCGCCGAACAGGCTGGTGCCGCCGATTACCACCGACGCGATCACCGTCAATTCCAGGCTGATGCCGGCCACGGCTTCCGCCGAATTCAGACGCGCCGAGAGGAGAAAGCCGGCGACGCCGCAGGAAAGGCCGGAGATCACGTAGACCATCACGGTGATGCGGCGCACCGGCACGCCGTTCAGGCCCGCGGCGTTCGCATTGTCGCCAACCGCGTAGACGTATCGGCCGAACCTCGTGAAGGCGAGGACGAACATCGCGATCACCGCCGTCGCCAGGAAGATGATCACCGGTATCGGGACCAGACCAATGCGGCCCTGTCCCCACCAGGTGTATTCCGGTGTGAAGCCGCTGATCGGGCCGCCTTCGGAAAACCACAGCGCGGCGCCGCGAAAGGCCGTCAGGCCCCCCAGCGTCGCCACGAAGGGGGGAACCCTGAGCCGGGTGATGACGAGACCCTGAAGCAGTCCGCCGGCCAGCCCGACGGCGATCGCGGCGGCAATCGCCATGTATACCGGATGCCCGGCGTCGACGCTTTCCCCGATGGCGAAGCGGTCGGCGAGCCCGCCCTTGGCGACATAGCCGGCGACCAGTCCGGCCAGCGCCAGGAGGGAGCCGACCGAGAGATCGATACCGGCGGTCAGGATGACGAAGGTCATGCCGATCGCGATCAGGCCGGAGATCGAGACCTGGCGGAGGACGTTGAAGACGTTCAGCGGGTGAAGGAAATTCGGATGGAGCAGCGAAAAGATGATGATCAGGCAGACCAGGAAGATCGGCGCCGCGTATTTCGCTGCCGTTTGAACGAGGTCGAACGTGCGGGCAGGTTGCTCGTTAACATCGGTCAACACCGAGTTCTTCATAGAAGTCCGATCGGCACCCCGGTGCCGCCCTCCCCCGGAAAGACGATGGGCCGGACCTTCGCCCGACCCACCTTCAATCTAACGCGGACTAGTTGAGCTCGCCAAGGCGCTCGGCGTCGTTGATGTTGTCCTTGGTGATGGCGATCGGCGTGAGCAGGATCACCTTCTCCGGCTGGGTACCGTCACGCAGATACTTGACCAGCGCGTCCATCGCACCGCGGCTCTGGCCGCCCGGGAACTGCTCGATGGTCGCCGTGAGCTTGCCGTCACGGATGCTGCCCAGGGCCTCCGGCAGAGCGTCGAAACCGATGATCGGAATGTCGAGACCCTGCTCCTCGGTCACCTGAAGTGCGCCGAGAGCCATGTCGTCATTGGCGGCGACGATGACATCCGGCGGGCTGTCGAGACC
The DNA here is from genome assembly GCA_963812275.1 of uncultured Alphaproteobacteria bacterium. Taxonomy (GTDB): domain Bacteria; phylum Pseudomonadota; class Alphaproteobacteria; order Rhizobiales; family Kaistiaceae; genus Bauldia. The sequence continues at coordinate 28,465 of CAWEUQ010000029.1, forward strand.
GGCGAGGATCGCCTCGGTGACCGATGCGCCCTCTTCGCGGGCGAAGTTCGCGGTCTGCTCGGCGACGAACTTGTACTTGTCGGCCATACCGTCGAGGACGTTGTGGACGCCCTTGTTGCGATCGATCGCCGGGCTGGATCCGGGCTGCCCCTGAAGGTTGACGATGTTCGCCCCGTCCGGGAACAGCTTGATGATCAGGTTCGCCTGTGCCTCGCCGCCCTTGACGTTGTCGGCGCCGACATGGGCCAGAATGCCGGGAACGCCCTGCACCGCGCGGTCGATGGTCACCACCGGCACGCCGGCGTCAACCGCGCCCTGAAGCGCCGGCGCCATGGCAACGGCGTCGAGCGGGCTGATGACGATGCCGTCGACGCCCTGAATGATGGCGGCTTCGACGTCGGCCGTCTGTTTCGGTGTCTTGTTCTGGCCGTCGGTGGCGATGACCGTGATGCCGCCGAGGGCTTCCGCTTCGGCCGACAGTTCTTTTTGCATGTGGACGAAGAACGGGAAGCCGAGGCTCGGCAGCGAAGTCGCAATCGTCAGATCCTGGGCCTGAACCCCGGTGCTCAGCAGCGCCGCGACGGCGGCCGCCGGTACCACCCTCTTCAAGAATTTCATGTCCATGTTTGCTCCTCCCTGGAACCGGACCGAACGCTTGTGCGCCGTCTTTGCGTTCGCTCGCTTGTTGACCTTCCGGCGCAAAAGGTTTTGTACGCACGCATACGTATGCGTTACAGTGACTGTCGCACCGAGCCCCCGGATAAGTCAAGCGGAGCAAAGGTTCTGGCCAAAAAAACCCGGCCAAGGAATGCATCGGGACCGCCCCGGGTGACTGCGTGGCAGGTGGCGCGCAACGCCTCCGTCTCGCAATCGGCCGTGTCGCGCGCCTTTGCCGGAGGGTCCGGCGTTTCGGGCGAGACGCGGAATCGCATTTTCGCGGTCGCCGAACGGCTCGGCTACCAGCCCAACGCGCTGGCCCGCGGACTGACGACCCGGCGCTCGGGCATCGTCGGCGTCGTCATCTCGCATCTCGCCAATCCCTTCCTCTCGACCGCGCTCGAACTTCTGTCGCACAAGCTCAGGGCCGCCGGCCTGCGCCAGTTCCTCATCGCCGTCGACAATCCCCGTGACATCGATGCGGCCATTCCGGCTCTCGAGCAGTATCGCGTCGACGGTTGCTTCGTCATTTCCCCGCATCTGTCGCGTGGTGTGGCGAGCAAATACAGAAGCCTCGGCGCCACCGTCCTCCTCTTCAATCGCACCGTGCCGGGGCTGACCGCCTCGGCGATCTCCATCGACAACATCGCGGCGGCGGTTCAGGTCGCTGACCTTCTGGCGAGCGAAGGTCACAGGCGGATCGGCTACATGCACGGAACCAAGGGATCGTCGACGGACCGCGATCGTTTCGCGGGCTTCACCAAGCGGCTTGGCGAGCTCGGTCTCGACCCGCCCGCGGTCGGCTGGGGCGGCTATGGTTATGACGGCGGGTCGCGGGCGCTACTCGACATGATGGAGCAGGCGCCGAAGCCGACCGCGATCTTCTGCGCCAACGACATCATGGCGATGGGCGCCATGGACGCGGCGCGCCACACCCTCGGCATGGACATCCCGGGTGACCTCTCGATCGTCGGTTTCGATGATGCTCCGCCTGCCGCGTGGCCGAGCTACGATCTGACCACCGTCGCCCAGCCCGTGGAGGCGATGATCGATGCCGGCGTTGCGTTCATGCTGGCCCATCAGGTCGACCCCGGGCGCCCGGCCGCCTACAAGGTCCTGCCCGGCACACTCGTCGTCCGCGGCTCGACGGGACCGACCTCAGGCAGCGCACCGCAATCTTTGTAACCGTCGTCGCCGCCGGCCAGGACATCACCGTCCGGATTGGCGCTGGCGACCCTGACACCGCATCGGGCGCAGGCGCGCCGCGCGTGCATTCCAGCCGGACGCCGGCGCCCTCAATGCACAGGCGTCCGGTGATTTCCTATGCCGCCGAGTCGACGATCATATGTGGCATCGGACCGGGCGGCGGCGCATCAAGATCGACGCCGTGGACGGCTTTCACTTGCGCCTTGAACCATTGCGTGAACGCATCGCTTCCGTGGCCGAATTTGGCGAAGGCTGCCGAGGGATCGTCGCCTTCCAGCGTCACGATCACGATATCCCCCATCGGCGTATGCTGATGAAAGGTCCGTTCGCGAACCCCGAGCCGCTTGCGGCTGGCGACAAAATCCGCCTTCCGCGCGCCATTGAGTTCGCCGATGAAGGCGTCGAATTCCTTTGATTTATCCGCGAGTACGGGAATAGCGATTGCAAACAGGGCCATGGTCGTCCCTCCATTTTCGGCGCTTGCCGAGTGGTCGCCCTGGAAACGAGAATAGGCCCGTCGTCGGACCGGCGAAACAGCGAAATCGGCGAGTCGCCGGCGGGTCATTCGTCGGCGGCGAATTCCATGATCACCGCGTCGACGGCGAGGATGTCGCCCGGCCCGGCGTTGATGCTGGCGACGATGACGTTGCGCTCGGCCCGCAGGATGTTCTCCATCTTCATCGCCTCGACCACCGCGAGCGGTGTGCCTGCGCTGACCGCCTGGCCCGGCTCGACGAGGATCGACACGACGAGGCCCGGCATCGGACACCGCAGGTTCTTGGCGGAGTCGCCGCCGGCTTCCTCCGGCATCAGCGCATCGAGCGCGGCGACGCCGGGCGTCATAGCCCGTGCGAAGACATCGATCCCCCGCCACGACAGGCGCACCCCGGCCGGGGCGAGGCGGACCTGGACGGTCAGCTCCGCCGCGCCGATCGTGCCCGTCCAGAGCGCGTCGCCCGGCCGCCAGTCGGAGGCGACCGTCAGCGCTTCATCGATCCCCGGCACTACCACCGCAAAGCGCGTCGGCAAATGGTCGTCCGATTTCGTGACGCTCAGCGCAATCTGTTCCGTGCCGACCCGGACGACCCAGTCGCGGCGCCCGAACGCCCCCTCCCCGTTCATCCGGCCCGGCATCGCTTTCATCCGGGCGCGCCGGGCGCGCTCGATCGTCAGCGCCACGACCGCCAGCCGGCAGCCCACCTCGTCGTCCGGCTGAACCGCGGCATATCCATCCGGATATTCCTCGTCGATGAAGCCCGTCGAAAGGCGCCCCTCGCGCCAGCGCGGGTGATCCATCAGGGAGGCGAGGAACGGCAGGTTGTGGGCGATGCCGTCGATCAGGTAGCTGTCGAGCGCCGCCTGCATCGCGTCGATCGCCGCGAGCCGGTCGGGACCGTACGTGATCAGCTTGGCGATCAGCGGATCGAAGTAGATCGAGATTTCCGATCCTTCCGCCACGCCGCCGTCGATCCGGACCGTCGTCGCGCCGTGCTTTCCCTCGGCCGGGGGCCGATAGCGGCCGAGCCGGCCGATCGAGGGCAGGAAGCCGCGATAGGGATCCTCCGCATAGACCCGTGACTCCACCGCCCAGCCGTCGATGCGGATATCGTCCTGGCGGAGCGCCAGCCGCTCGCCGGCGGCCACCCGGATCATCTGCTCGACCAGATCGACCCCGGTCACGAACTCGGTCACCGGATGCTCGACCTGGAGCCGGGTATTCATCTCGAGGAAGTAGAAGTGCCGGTCGGGATCCATGATGAACTCGACCGTACCGGCGGAATCGTAGCCGACGGCCTTGGCCAGCGCCACGGCCTGCCCGCCCATCTCGGCGCGGAGCGCCGCGTCGACGGCTGGCGATGGCGCCTCCTCGATGATCTTCTGGTTGCGGCGCTGGATCGAGCATTCGCGCTCGCCGAGATGGATGACGTTGCCGTGCTTGTCGCCGAGCACCTGGATTTCGACATGGCGCGGCAACTCGATGAAGCGCTCGATCAGGATGCGGTCGTCGCCAAATGAGGATCGCGCCTCCGAGCGCGAGGCGTCGAAGCCCTCGGCGACGTCCGCCGCCGACCGGGCGATGCGCATGCCCTTGCCGCCGCCGCCGGCCGAGGCCTTGAGCATGATCGGGAAGCCGACCGCGGTCGCAATCGCGATCGCTTCCTCGGCGGTGGCGACCGCCCCGACGTGGCCGGGGACCGTCGAGACACCCGCCGCCGCGGCGAGCTTCTTCGACTCGATCTTGTCGCCCATCGCCCCGATCGCTTGCGGGTTGGGGCCGATGAAGGCAATGCCGGCGTCCGCGAGGGCCGCGGCGAATTCGGCCCGCTCGGAGAGGAAGCCGTAGCCGGGATGGACCGCATCCGCCCCGGTCTTCCGGCAGGCGTCGAGGATATGGTCGATGATGAGATAGGAGGACGACGCCGGCGGCGGCCCGATATTGACCGCCTCGTCGGCGGCCTCGACGTGCAGCGCGTCGCGGTCGGCGTCGCAATAGACGGCGACGGTGGCGATGCCGAGCCGGCGGGCGCTGCGGATGACGCGGACGGCGATCTCGCCGCGGTTGGCGATCAGGATCTTGTCGAATAATGGCAAGGCGGTTCCCCCTGCGCACTTTTATGCCGGCTTTGCGAGCGCGGGCAACCGGACTTTTCGGGGAACGGTTCACGACCAGGGCTGGACCAGCGCGACGACCCCGCCGGCGGCGAGCGAAAGACGGTCACGCCGAGATAGGCCATGCCGAAGCGGCGGCCGCCGGCGAACAGCGCCAGCGCCGACTTGGACAGCGAATTGGTCGCCGCTGCGATCAGGATCGCGGTCGCGGCGGCCGTCAGGGTGCCGGTGCTCGCGAGCCGGGTCATCGACAGGGTGATCGCGTCGACATCGGCAAGCCCGGCGAGGGCCGCGAAGACGATGCCGCCCTGGACGCCGAAGGCCTCGGTCAGCGCCTTGGTCAGGACGAGGATGACCGCAAGCAGCAGCCCGAAGCCGATCACCTGGCGGAGTTCGAATGGGTTCTGCAGGCCGCCTCCGTCCTTCCGCTCCTTCTCGGCCTTTCGGCTGATCCACGGCCGGTTGAGCACAAGAGCGGCCGCGGCGTTGACCAGCGCCGCAGCGGCGAGCGGCGCGACGCAGCCGGCCGAGGAGGATCGGCCCGAACAGCGCCACCACGACACCGACGCGGACGAACATCACCGTCGAGGCGGCGAACGCGCCGGAGAGGCGCAGCCGCCAGGTCGACGGCTCGGCCCGGGTGCGGCGCGCGAGGTCGAGCGTCGTCGCCGTCGAGGAGACCAGCCCGCCGGCGAGCCCGGCGATCAGCGAGCCGTAGCGCTCGCCCGCCACCTTGACCGCCACGTAGCCGATGAAGGAGACGCCGGCGATCACCACCGTCATCAGCCAGATCTCGTAGGGATTGAGCGCGCCGTAGGGACCGAAGCCGCGGTCCGGCAGCACCGGCAGCGCAACGAAGGTCATGGCCAGGAGAATCAGTGCGGCCCGGAGTTCCTGCCAGGTCAGCACCCGCAACCAGGAGTGCAGCCACTCCTTGGCCGAGAGCAAGGCGGTGGTGGCAACCGCCGCCGCCGCGGCGACCGCCATGTCGCCGAGCACGGCATAGGCGCCAAGCGAGAATGTCAGGAACCCGGCGACAAGCGTCGTCATGCCGCGGATCCCCTCCGCCTGCGTCTCCCGCCAGCGGAACAACGTCAGCGCCCCGGCGATTGCCAGGAAAGCGAGGCCGAACGGCGCCGGGCCGAGTTCCCGCGCCAACAGGCCCCAGATGCCGCCGAACAGACCGATCAGCGCGAAGGTCCGCAAGCCTGCAGCGCGTTCGCCTTCCGCCTCGTCGCGCTCGCGCCAGCCGCGCTCGACACCGATCAGGAAGCCGATGGCGAGCGCCAGGCCAATACGGATGAAGATCTGGTTTTCGTCCAAGGCGGACCTCCCGGAACGTCGATCCTATCCGATTGCGCCGGTAACGACTGCGCAAGGGACTATTTCGACGAAAGCAGAGTTGGATCGGCGCATCTTTGTCTTCGCTGACACACTCGGCGGCGACAGGAGTCCCGTCCTCGACCACCACGACTTGACCATCGGCGATTTCGTTATTTGAACGGCTGCGGGTCAAAAAAATGAACACCAGTGAAATCGGCTGAAAACCGCCGATCCGGCTTGCCGCGCCGATGCGTCGCGGAACCTTCGCGGCCGCTGCGTATTGGCGAAAGCGATGTGGATGCCCTAGAATTAAGGAAGACTGATCGATGACAGCTCGGTTGGCGGGGAGCGGGATATGAGGCGTCTCAGCCTCAGCGATACGATCTTTTACAATCTTGGCGACTGCTACATGAACGCGGTGGCCGTTCTCGACGGTCCGTGCGATCTGGCGGTGCTGCTGGCCGAGATGGAAGGCGTGATCGAAGCGATGCCGGCGCTGACCGAACAGTCGGTGCGCGTCGGCCTGTGGACCTTCGCCAAGCGCTCGTCCGGACCGGTCGACCTTGCCAGGCATGTCTCGATCATCCGCGATCCGTCGATCACCCGTTTCGAACAGCTCGTCCCGCGGCTCGACAAGCAACGGCGCAATCCGATCCGCATCGACGGTCCTCCGTGGCGCGTGTTCGTCCTCAACCCTGCTGAACCAGGGAAAGCGACCGAAGGGGAGCCGCCGCTTTCGGCCCTGTTCATGCAGGTTCGCCATGGCATGGCGGATGCGATCCGCGGCCTTCAGATTCTGTCGCGGATGGGACGCTACGATCCGACCGCCGCGCATCGGGCGCTTGCGGCGCGCATACCGGTCGTCGAGCCGCTTGAATTCGAGACGCCCATCCCCGTCCACGACCCGGGATTTTCGTTCCTCCAGATTCCCCGGCGCGGCATGGTCCGCGACGGCGACTCGAGCGAGCGGCTGGCGGCGGTCGCCGCCACCGTGGTGGCGGACCCGTCGCTTTTCCCCGACGCCCAGCCGCTTCGTGGCAACGTCGGGCGCACCCGCTTCGTCCGCAGGCGCGGACCGCAAAACGGGGTCGGCAACCATTTGAAGATGGTCACCGTTTCGACGAAGGAAAAGACGCCGGAGAAAAAGAAACGCTTCGTCATCCCGGGCCTTGCCCGCGCCCAGGACCTGCCGATCACGCAATGGCTGGTGGCGCTGGCGCCGCGCCCTCTGGCGCGGCTGATGATGCGAATCTGGTACACCAATTTCGATGCGATGGCGACGCTGATCCCGATGCCACGCCGGCTCGTTCTCGGCGGCCGCTCGGTCAGCGCAACCTTCGGCATCCCGCCGCTCTGGGGGCCAGTGCCGCTTTGCCTCGACGTGCTCGCCGACGGCGAGAACTACAATGTCTGCGCTGTCCCGGGCAACGGTTTCACCGAGAAGCGCGAGATCCTCCACGAGCGGCTCACCCGCCTGCTCAATCCCGAGACCGACGACGATCTCGATGCAGTCGAGGAAACGCTGGCCAGAATGTCAGAAGAGCCCGCCGGTTCGACTGGCCTGACGAAGGGCCGCCGTCACGGACAGGGCGTCGACGGCAAGAGCTCCAGCCCGGTCAGCTTGCCGGCCAGGGCAAAATCGCCGTAGTCGATCTTCATCGTCCGGCCGATCCCGTTTTCATACATGACGAAGGACAGGACGTAGAACGGCGTATCGTCGCCGGTGTCGGCCTTGTCGAAATAGCTGAGCGTCAGCGGCCAATGGCGGAGACCGGCGATGCCGGCGTCGGCGATCGGGGTTTCCTCGCCGACATCGTCGGCGGCCGTCGATACGTGGCCGATGACGCCGGCGGTCTCGAAGACCGTCTGGCCATCCTCCGACCCGTCATAGACCTCCATCGAGAGAAAGGCGTCGCCGCGCCGCGCCGAGGCGAGGATGCGCTCCATCTGATCGGTCGGAAAGACCATCGGGCCAGTGATATCCAGCGCCTTCTTTTCCGGCTTTGTCAGTTCGACCGAAATGCCGTTTTCGTCGCGACTCGCCGTGCCCTCCGATTCCTCGGCAAGGATCGATCCGGCATAGGTCTCGTTGGCGAAATCGAGGCTGCGGCCATCGGGGGATTCGAAGGTGGTGGACCGCGCATCGGTGACCTGACTGGCTCCGTCCGGGTCCTCGGTCTGGGTGACGAAACGGAGCTTCGAAGAGTATCCGGTGCAGGCGGAACCGGTGAATTCCAGGACGAGGCGCCCCGAAACAGTCGTGATATCGACGCCCTCCTCACTGTCGAGCAGGGAAATATCATAGACCGCGCGATGCGGCGCGAGCGTAATCGGCGTGGCCTCGGCCAGCGCCGGAACGGCGACCGCCACGACTGTGATCGGGAATTTCAGCCAGTTGTTCAAATGCAGGGCCCTCTCAATTCTTCCATGCCCCCCAAGCGTGGCGGAAACAAGGGGGATTTGCCCTTGCCGCCACCCTTATTTTGAGCCACACAGCCGGCGTTGATGGTTCCCATGAGGAGTACGTTATGGCCAGCGAAATCGAGGCGCGGCTTGCCGCGCTCGGCATCGAGCTACCGCCCCCCGGCAAACCGGGGGCAAATTATGTCCCATTCGTTATCACCGGCAAGCTCGTCTTCGTGTCGGGGCAGGTGCCGCTGGCGCCGGACGGCGTGAAATTCGTCGGCAAGGTCGGCAAGGATTATTCGATCGAGGAAGGCCAGCAGGCCGCAAGGCTCTGCGCCATCAACATCCTGGCCATGCTCAAGGCGTCGGTCGGCGATCTCGACAAGATCGCCCGGATCGTGAAGGTCGTCGGATTCGTCAACGCGGTGCCGGACTTCACCGATGTCCACAAGGTCATCAATGGCGCCTCGGACCTGATCACCGAGGTCTTCGGCGACGAGATCGGCAAGCACGCGCGCTCTGCCATCGGCATGGGAACCCTGCCCCTCGGCGTCGCCGTCGAGGTCGAGGCGGTCGCCGAAATACGCTGAGCAAGACTTTGGCGCGCGGGCGTTTCCTCACTGAACGGCCGATCGCTCACCGCGGATTCCACGACAGCGCCGCCGGAAGGATCGAGAATACGCTTTCGGCGGCCGAGGCGGCGATCGGCCGCGGCTTCGCCATAGAATGCGATCTTCAGTTCACCGCCGATGGCGAAGCCGTTGTTTTCCATGACTCCTCGCTCGATCGCCTGACCAGCGCCACCGGGCCGGTCCGCGAAAGGACGCTCGCCGAGGTCAAGGCCTTGGCGATCGTCGGCACCGGCGACCGGGTTCCAACCCTGGCGGACCTGCTGGACGTGGTCGACGGCCGCGTGCCGCTCGTCATCGAACTCAAGCCCCAGATCGGCGACAAGCCCGAACTGGAGCAGCGCACCGCCAGCCTCCTCAGCCGATATCACGGCCCTGTCGCGGTGATGTCCTTCGATCCACGGTCGGTTCGGGCGATGCGGTTCCTTGCCCCTGCCGTGCCCCGTGGATTGGTCGCCGAGCGGTTTGACGGCGCCGACAGCCGGTCGCTGTCGCCCCTGAGACGATTGGCCCTCAGGCATCTGGCACATACGCCGCTCGTTCGGCCCGATTTCATCGCCTATGACGTCCGGGCGCATCCGGCCAACGCGCCGCTCCTTCTGCGTCGCCTCGGCCTGCCGCTTCTGACCTGGACCGTCCGCACCCTGGCGGAGCGCGCGGTGGCGAGTCGCTATGCCGATCAGATCATTTTTGAGGGTTTTGATCCGACGGGGGACATGGGACCGGCGGTATCGGACTGAACTCCTCGAGGGTCAGGTGCATCGCGAACTCACCGAAATCGTAGGACGCCGCCTGGGCGAAGCCGTTCTCGTAGACGATAGCCTTCGAGGCGAATGACGGGGTCAGATCGCCGCTTGCCCCTCGTGGAAAATAGCTGAACACCATCTGCCATTTCGCCATGTCCGAGAACCCGAGGCCGGCCGCAAAGAGCGCGTCCTCGTCGGAATCGTCCGTCGACTCGGCCGGAGCGCCGATCGCGACCGAGACCAGCCAGACGTCCCGGCCATGTCCCGACCCGTCATAGAGCGTGAACTCGGCAAGGCTTTCGCCGGCCTTCGCCGCCTCGATCGATTGGCGGATCATCGCCAGCGGGAAGATGGCTTTGGCGTCGATCGTCCGGGTCTTGGCCTCGGGCTCCTCGAGCACGACCGTGACCCCGTCCGCGGCGGTCGTCGCGGTGCCCTTCGCCCGCTCGATTTCCATCGACGCCAGCTTGCCTGTCATGTCGAAGTCCAACGTCGTCGCGCCTTCGAGCGCCACCGCGTCGATCGCCATGGGGATTGTCCCGGGCGGCCCCTCGAAATCCGCCGAAAGACTCATCTCCGTGCGATAGACGTCGCAGTCGCGCGTCAGCGTGGTGGTCATGCTGCCGGTCACGTCGTCCATCGCGCCGCCGCCATCCTCGAGCGAGAGTTTGTAGACCGCCGAGCCGGTCACCAATCCGGAATCGGTCGCGGCGCCAACGGGGCTCGCCATGGCAAGACCGATCGAAAAGGCGGTGCCAAAGGCCGATTTCGCCATAACGCCTCCACAGGATCGCACTATGGGAACATTCTTTGCTTTCGGATGCAAAGGTGCAGTCGCGCCGGCCGATGATCTCGTGACGGCAGATGCGGCGCCGGTCAGTTGTGCTTGCGATGCGCCGACCTAGATGATGGGATGGTCAAAAGTTTGAGTGAATCCGTTCCGTGACAAATGACAGCAGGACCGAGGCGACGCTGACAGTGGTGTCGTCGCTGAACGACATCGCGCGCGACGATTGGGACGCTTGCGCCAATCCCTCCGTCGCCGGCGGCGATGCGCGAGTCGAATACAATCCCTTCCTCTCCCATGACTTCCTGTGGTCGCTTGAGGAATCCGGCTCCGCGACGCGCAAGACCGGCTGGCTCGGCCAGCATCTCGTCCTTTCGGGCGACGACGGCACGCCCGCCGCGATCATGCCCTGCTATCTCAAGTCGCATTCCATGGGAGAGTATGTGTTCGACGGCGGCTGGGCGAACGCCTTCGAGCAGGCGGGCGGCCGCTACTATCCCAAACTCCAGGTCTCCGTCCCGTTCACCCCGGTCGCCGGCCGGCGGCTTCTGGTCAAGCCCGGACCCGACGCCGACCAGCGCCGCGCCGTGCTGGCGCAGGGCCTGGCGACCCTTGCCGCCAAGCTCGGGGTTTCGTCGGCGCATGTGACATTCGCGACCGAGGCCGAGTGGCGCCTTCTCGCCGAGGCGGGATTTCTTCAGCGCACCGACCAGCAATATCATTTCTACAATGAGGGCTATCGGGACTTCGACGATTTCCTCTCGGCGCTGGCCTCGCGCAAACGCAAGGCAATTCGTCGCGAGCGGCGCGACGCACTCGCGGGCGGGATCGAAATCGTCCACCTGACCGGCAAGGACCTGACTGAGACGGCGTGGGACACCTTCTTCGAGTTCTACATGGATACCGGGTCGCGGAAGTGGGGCCGCCCCTACCTCAACCGGCGGTTCTTTTCCCTGATCGGCGAACGGATGAGCGATCGCATCCTGCTGATCTTCGCTCGTCGGAACGGGCGCGCGATCGCCGGCGCCCTCAATCTGATCGGCTCCGATGCCCTCTACGGCCGCTACTGGGGGACGATCGAGGACCAACCTTTCCTGCACTTCGAGGTCTGCTACTACCAGGCGATCGAATGGGGGATCGCGCATGGTCTCGCACGCGTCGAAGCCGGCGCCCAGGGCGAGCACAAGCTCGCCCGCGGCTATCGCCCGATGACCACCTACTCGGCGCATTGGATCGCCAATTCCGGCTTCCGGCGCGCCGTCGCGAGCTACCTGGAACAGGAGCGGCGACAAGTCGATCGTGACAGCGAAGTGCTCTCGTCGTATCTGCCATTTCGCGAAAAGGAACGCATGGAGCCGGATCAATGAACGCCGAGGCCTACGACGACCAGAACATCTTCGCCCGCATCCTGCGCGGCGAGATTCCCGCCCATAAGGTCTACGAAGACGACGCCGCGATCGCGATCATGGACGTCATGCCACAAGGCGCCGGTCATACGCTGGTCATCCCGAAATCGCCGTCGCGCAACCTGCTCGATGCCGATCCCGACATCCTCGGTCCCCTGCTCCAGTCGGTCCAGAAGGTGGCGCGGGCTGCCAAGCACGCGTTCGCGGCCGATGGCGTGACGATTACCCAGTTCAACGAACCGGCGGCGGGCCAGTCGGTCTTCCACCTCCATTTCCACGTGATCCCGCGCTTCGAGGGCGTCGCGCTGCGGCCCCACGCCGGCGGCATGGAGGCGGATGACGTGTTGGCGGCCGGCGCCGGGAAGATCAGGGCGTCACTCGCCGGCGCCTGACAGGCGCGCTGCCGCCGACACCGGCGCGGCCGGGTCCAAGGCTGCCGGGCATCACGCACGGCCGTCGAACCGGCAAGCGCGCCGATTGATCCGGCGCGCTTTGAAAAGGGGTGGTATTCCCAGCTACTGCTGGAAGAGGTCGCCACCCCGGTTGAGACCGCCGCTCGGCTGGACGTCCTTCACTCCGGACGGCACCTGCGACCGGTTGGTTCCCGGCGCGGCGATCGTGGATTTCGGGGCCGTGCCGCCAAGATCCGCGAGCGCTGAATCCAGGTTCTCCTGGGCGCGGGCGTAGTTGGGATCGAGCTTCAGCGCCGCCTGATAGTCGCGGACCGCGCTCTCCGGATCGCCCTTGTTCTGATAGGCGACGCCGCGATTGTTGAAGGCGTAGGTATAGTTCGGATCGATCTCGATCGCGGCCGTATAGTCCTTGATCGCCTTCTCGTATTCGCCCTGGTTGTCGTAGATGATCCCCCGGTCGTTGTAGGCGTAGGCATAATTGGGATCGAGCCTGATCGCCGTGTCGAAGTCCTTCAGCGCAAGGTCGGTCTTGCCGAGATCATCGTAGGCGAGGCCACGATTGCGATACGCGACGGCGTAGTTGCGGTCCCGCCGGATCGATTCGGTGTAGTCGGCGATGGCGAGCTCGTAGTCGCCCTTCTCCGCGTAGGCGTTGGCCCGGCCGTTATAGGCAAAGGCATAATCGGGATCGAGTTCGAGCGCCTTGTTGTAGTCGGCGATGGCGAGATCGAGCTCGCCCTTGTCCTTATAGGCGTTGCCCCGGCCGTTATAGGGGAAGACATAATTGGGATCGGCCTGGATCGAAAGATTGTAGTCCGCTATCGCGAGGTCGTTTTCGCCGAGATCCCGATGAGCATTGCCCCGGCCGTTATAGGCGGCGGCGTAGTTCGGATCGAGACTGATCGCCTCGGTATAGTCGGCGATGGCGAGGTCATAGTCGCCCTGATCCTGGTACGAATTGCCGCGACCGTTATAGGCGTAGACGTATTTGGGATCGATCCGGATCGCGTCGGTATAATCGGCAATCGCGCGCGCGGTGTCGCCGCTGTCGCGGTAGGCATTGCCGCGGTTGTTGTAGGCATAGGCGTATTCGGGATCGAGCCTGACCGCGGCGCTATAGGCGGCAATCGCGCGGTCGATGTCGTCTTTTGCCCGATAGGCTATGCCAAGGTCGTTATAGGCGGAGACATATTCCGGATCGAGGGCGATCGACTCCCCATAGTCGATGATGGCCGCGTCGTAGTCGCCCTTGTCCTTGTAGGCCAGCCCGCGATTGCGGAAGGCAATGGCGCGGTCTTTCTGTGTCTCCTTCGTCCCCCGCGCGAGCACTTCGGTACATCCGGCGATGCCGATGTCGGGGTCCGGCGCCGTGCACTTGTCCCAGGCTTCGTCGGCCAGGGCAGGCGCGCCGGCCCCCGCAACGACGAGGAAGGCGGCGACGCCAGCCGCCCTCAGTACAAGATTTCGTCCGCTCCAATCAACGTCCATCAACTGCCTCCAGGCACTGCCCTCCTCCTGGTGGTGGGCACCCGAACCTCGATCGGTCCCGGTGCCCCTCGATACCGGACAACGCGGCGGCGAAGCGACTAGGTCGTCTTCAGCGGCACTTTCGGTACCAGGCCGCGCGTACCGCCGGGGGGTTTTCCATTGCTTGGCGGCTTTTTCGCGGCACTCGCTGCTTTCCGTTTGCGTGGCCGTCGCGGCTTTGGCACCGGTTCGGGCTTCGGCTTGACCGGTCCGTCCTCGATCGCGTCGAGATCCAGCCCGCTGCCATCCGCCTTGACGGTGACCTTGACCGTGCCGCCCTTCCTCAGTTTGCCGAACAGAACCTCGTCGGCCAAAGGCTGCTTGATGTTGTCCTGGATGACCCGTGCGAGGGGCCGTGCGCCCATGCGGCTGTCGTAGCCCCGTTCGGCCAGCCATTTCACCGCCTCGTCGGCCAGGTCGAAGGTCACGCCGCGATCGGCGAGCTGGGCCTCGAGCTGGAGGACGAACTTGCGGACAACCTCGTACACGACTTCCGGCGGAAGGCTGCCGAACGACACGACCGCATCGAGACGATTCCGGAATTCCGGCGTGAACATCCGGTTGATCGCCTCCTGGTCGTCGCTGTCGCGCTCCGACTTGCCGAAGCCAATCGCCGGCTTGGCGAGTTCGGCGGCCCCCGCATTGGTGGTCATGATCAGGATGACATTGCGGAAATCGACCTTCTTGCCGTTGTGGTCGGTCAGCTTGCCGTGGTCCATGACCTGCAGGAGGATATTGAACAGGTCGGGATGGGCCTTCTCGATCTCGTCAAGCAGCAGCACGCAGTGCGGATGCTGGTCGACGCCGTCAGTCAGCAGTCCGCCCTGGTCAAAGCCGACATAACCGGGAGGCGCACCGATGAGACGGGAAACGGTGTGCCGCTCCATGTATTCCGACATGTCGAAACGCAGCAATTCGACGCCGAGCGCACTCGCCAGCTGGCGGGCGACCTCGGTCTTGCCGACGCCGGTGGGACCGGAGAACAGGTAACAGCCGATTGGCTTTTCCGGCTCCCGCAACCCGGCGCGGGCGAGCTTGATCGCCGAGGCGAGCCGCTCGATGGCCTTGTCCTGCCCGTAGACGACCCGACGCAGGACCGTGTCGAGGTTCCTGAGCACCTCGGCATCGTCCTTCGACACCGATTTCGGCGGGATGCGCGCCATCGTGGCGATCGTCCCCTCGATTTCCTTGACGCCGATCGTCTTGCGCCGCTTGCCCGGCGGAAGCAGCATCTGCGAGGCGCCGCTTTCGTCGATCACGTCGATCGCCTTGTCCGGCAGCTTGCGGTCGTTGATATAGCGCGCCGACAGCTCCACCGCCGTCCGGATCGCCTCGCCGGTGTAACGGACACGGTGGTAGTCCTCGAAATAGGGCTTGAGACCCTTGAGGATCTCGATCGCGTCGGGAATCGTCGGTTCGTTGACGTCGATCTTCTGGAAGCGCCGGACGAGCGCCCGGTCCTTCTCGAAGAACTGGCGATATTCCTTATACGTGGTCGAGCCGATGCAGCGGACCGTGCCCGAGGCAAGCGCCGGCTTCAGCAGGTTGGACGCGTCCATCGCGCCGCCGGAGGTCGCGCCGGCGCCGATCACGGTATGAATCTCGTCGATGAACATGATCGCGCCGGGGAATTCCTCGATCTCCTTGATGACCTGCTTGAGGCGCTCCTCGAAGTCGCCGCGATAGCGCGTTCCGGCCAGCAGCGTGCCCATGTCGAGCGAGAAGACCGTCGAGTCCTTCAACACCTCGGGCACATCGCCGTCGACGATCCGCTTGGCAAGGCCCTCGGCGATGGCGGTCTTGCCGACACCGGGGTCGCCGACAAACAGCGGGTTGTTCTTCTGGCGACGGCAGAGCACCTGGATCGTGCGACTGATTTCGGCTTCCCGGCCGATCAGCGGATCGATCCGGCCCTTCCGGGCCTTGTCGTTGAGGTTGACGCAATAGGCCTCGAGCGCGTCGGCCTTCTTCTTGTTGTCTTCCCTGCCCTCCGACGTCGTCGCGTCTTCGTCGACGCCACGCACCGGCCGCGACTCGGACATCCCGGCGCGCTTGGCGATACCGTGGCTGATATAGTTGACCGCGTCGTAGCGGGTCATGTCCTGCTCCTGCAGGAAATAAGCGGCATGACTCTCCCGCTCGGCGAAGATCGCGACGAGTACGTTCGCGCCGGTCACCTCCTCGCGGCCCGACGACTGGACGTGAATCACGGCGCGCTGGATGACGCGCTGGAAGCCGGCGGTCGGTTTGGAATCCTCTTCCGATCCCGTCGCCAGATTGGCCAGCTCGGTGTCGATATATTCGACCAGGTTTCGTCTCAGGATATCGAGGTCGAGATTACACGCACGCATCACCGCCGCCGCGTCCTGATCGTCGATCAGGGCGAGCAGCAGATGCTCGAGCGTCGCATATTCCTGATGGCGTTCGCTCGCGAGAGCCAAGGCCTGATGCAGGGCTTTTTCGAGGTTGCGGGAGAACGACGGCACGGGGGACCTCATTTCTTTTCCATGACGCATTGTAACGGATGTTGGTGCTTTCTGGCGAAATCCATTACCTGCGTGACCTTGGTTTCCGCTATTTCAAAAGTGAAGACGCCGCATTCCCCCACGCCGTGCTGATGCACATGCAGCATGATCTGGGTCGCTTCCTCCCGCCCTTTCTGGAAGAACCGCTCCAGTACGTGGACCACGAATTCCATCGGTGTGTAGTCATCATTGAGAATAAGGACCCGATAGAGGTTTGGGCGCTTCGTCCGTGGCTTCGTTTTGGTAACGACACCAATCCCGGCATCGCCATCATCGGGTCGCCGGTTCGAATTGCTCATCTTGTCGGCTCACCAATCTGCGCATTTCCGAATCCTGACGACAAAGTCTCAGCCGCGCAATCCATCCGCGTCAAATTTAATGTGCCATTTTCGACAAACGAACCAGGGGCGGACGCCCCGACCGGGTTCATATCTAGGTGTCGGTCGCGACAAATCCAACGTCCATTGCCGACGAAAAAAAGAAGGGCCCGGCAAAGCCGAGCCCTTCACGCCCGCGGACACGCCGCGAACCACTTTCGAATTTGATCCGGACTACTTGGCCAGCTTGCCGAAAAGCCCCTCGTAGGGCTTGTAGGCGGCTTGTGCCATCCCGGTGAAAATCTCGCCGACCTTGGTCGCCTGACCGACATAGCCCTCGTAGGCGGAGCGTACGTAATCGGTCTGTGCCTCCACGGCCTTGTCCAGGGTTCCGGCGCCGAGGATCTTCTCGAACGCTTTGGCACTGGCCTCGAAGGACTGCTTCGAATAGTCGGCAGCCTCCGACGCGATCGTCTGGAGTCCCTTGGTCACGACATTGGCGCTTTCCATCGCCACGTCGGCATTGTCCTTGCTGAATTTCTGGAAGTCGTCGAATGCATTGATCATGGTGTCGTCCCTTTCGTGTCGCGATGCGCGATCGGCCTGGAGATCATGAAAGCTAATATGTGCACTGCACCATCAACGTCAACATATTTTTGTGCATTGCACAATTTACTGCGCGGATTGCCGCGCCTAAGGGGCTTTACGGATTTGTAACTTCGCCTCCATACTGTCCTTGACGAGACCGGCAGCCGGGATGCGTGGGGACCTTACCGGCAGTTTTGATCGGCGTTTCAGGTCCAGGGACTCGAAGGCCCCGCCCCCAGCGGTTGTGTTGGGGCTGGGAAAAGCGTCCCTGTAACCGAAGTCTGCTGCCGGAAGATTTGGGATAGACGACTCATGCTATATGTGTCGTCAGGGTGCGGAGTTCGGGATTGATGACAATGCCACTTCCGGCGTTTCGGCGGCGAAACGCCAATTGGCTGCGAACGATCATCGTAGCGTGCGCCGCGACGGTGGCGATTGGCGCGGGCAGCGCCGAGGCCGTTGTCAGCTCGGCCATCGTCGTCGACGTAAAGACCGGCAAGGTCCTCTACTCCAGCAATGCCGATACCAAAACCTATCCGGCGTCGCTGACCAAGATGATGACCCTTTACTTGCTGTTCGAGGCAATCGACAGCGGCAAGGTTTCGCTCTCGTCGTCGATCACCGTTTCAAAACACGCGGCCGCCCAGCCGCCCTCGAAGCTCGGCGTGCCCGCCGGCCAGACGATCGTGGTCAAGGACGCGATCCTCGCGCTGGTGACCCGCTCGGCAAACGACATCGCCTGTGCGATCGGCGAGTATCTCGGCGGCACCGAAAGCGGCTTCGCGACGCTGATGACCACGCGGGCGCGGCAACTCGGCATGAAGAGCACGACATTCCGCAATGCCTCCGGCCTGCCGGACAACGGCCAGATGACGACAGCCCGGGACATGGCGATCCTCGGTCGCGCGCTCCAGGACCGCTTCCCCAACTACTTCCCCTATTTCAAGGTCACGAGCTTCACCTACAAGGGCTCGAAGATCGGCAATCACAACCACATGCTCGGCAAATATCCCGGCGTCGACGGGATCAAGACCGGCTATATCCGCGCCGCCGGTTTCAATCTGGTGACCTCGGTCAACCAGTCGAACCGACGCGTCGTGGCGGTCGTCCTCGGCGGCAAGAGCAGTACGTCGCGCGATCAGCGGATGGCGGAATTGCTGAAATCCTATGTTCCGAAGGCTTCGGGCGGCCCACAGATCGCGGGCAAGATCCTGCCCGCGGGTGCGCCGATGGTGGCCAGTTTGCCCAGCCCGCGCGTCCGGCCTGACGGCGATATCGAAACCGGCTCGGTCGAATCCGTTGCCTCGATCACGCCCGAGGCGTTCCGCTCCCAGGGCGACATCGCCGATGACGGGGTGGATGACGGTGCCCCTGCCGTGGCTATAACGCCCGGCTGGAGAATCCAGATTGCCGCCACGCCGACCAAGGAATCCGCCCTCGAACTTCTCGACGAAGCGAGGGTCAAGGGGGCCGACGTTCTGGCGCGAGCCGCTCCCTATACCGAACCGGTGACCAAGGGGTCGCTCACGCTCTACCGCGCCCGCTTTGCCGGATTTTCCGGCAAGTCGGAAGCAAGAGCCGCCTGCGCCTTCCTGACCAAACAGAAATTCGCCTGCTACGCCGTCTCGGAATGAACGAGAAGCCTGCGATGGCCTAGATACGACTGCCCGGGGTCCCTTTTTGTAACGTGTATTGGACTTCAGCCATGACCGCTCAAAAGCCTGTCCTTAGCTTCGTTGATTTTCGCCGCCAGGAACGTCGAGCCGCCCTGATCGGGGTGAACCCCCTTCATCAGCTGTCGGTGCGCACGCCTGATTTCCGCCTGACTGGCGCCGGGCGCAAGGCCAAGGATCTCATAGGCCTCCTCGTCAGTCATGGAGCCCGTATTCGACGCGCGGCGCGGCCCCGCTGCGCCATCACCCTCGACGTCTTCACGCCATCCGGGAATCCGGCGGTCGAGATAAGCTTCGAAAAGCGCTAGGCTCTCGCGATCGATTGCGAGTTCGCGCGAGAGCTTCTTGAGGTCCGGCACGTCGAGATCGTCGAGGCGACGACCGGCATAGGCGCCGCCGACGACCCGGCCGCTGAGTTCCCCGGTGTCGTGGTCGAGTTCCATCTCGAGAAACGCGGACGTGACCTTCGACTTCGACCCCGACGTGCGTCTGGTACCGCCGAGGTCGATCGGGCCGATCCGACCCAGGAAGAGCGCCGAGACCCCGAGGAAGATCAGCGGCAGGCCGAAATCCACCTGACGAGCGAGGCTGAGCCCCAGCCCCATCATGATCATCAGGCCGCCCACCACATAGCGAATGAACCGGACCAGCGCCCGCGGATCGGCGCCGACGAAGGCGCGGCCAAGTGTGATGAGCGCGATCAGGGCGCCAACTCCGGCAACGAGATAGACCACCATCAGCGGTTTCGCATCTGTTCCAGGAGCAGCTGGCTGCTTCGGCCGCTGCTCTTTTCCAGCGCCTTCATGCCTCCCGCCGCATAGACTGCGGCAGCGCGCAGCAAGTCGGCAAGCTGGCTTGCGGCGTTGGTGTCGAAGCGCGCATAAGCCCCACCTGTCAGGCGAGCGATCTCGCGGAAGCCACGCTCCACCGTCGCGTCGCGTCCTTCCTGGAACACGAAGGCCCGCACGCCGAGCAGACCGAGTTCGCCGGCCCGGGCCGCGAGGGTGTCGATCGGTTCCTCGATCGCATCACCGACAAAGACCAGGGCGCCGACCTTGCGCTTCCCGGTTTCCCGGCGCGCATGGCTGAGGACCTTGCCGATCTGGGTATGGCCGCCGCGGACCTGAATGCCGGTCATCAGATCCCGGAGGGCGGCGGTATCGCCGACCCATTTGCTGGCGCGGCATTCGTTGAAGCCGCGATAATAGAGGAGTTGAACGTCGAGGCTGCCGACCTTGCCGGCCTCTTCGAACATCTGGGCCTGCAGCCGGCAGGCCGTGTCCCAGGTCGGCTGACGGCTCATCGTCGCGTCGAGAGCGAAGATCAGCCGCCCTCGGCCTTCGGCCGGTCCGCCCAGGGTTCGGGTCTTCTGGATGAACGCATCGATCTCGCTCGCCGCAGAAGTCTCCACGGGCCGCTTGGCCTCACCCCGCGTTGCCGGCGTCGCCTTCTTGTCCGCGGCCATTCCGAAAAGCGCCTTTCTCCGACCGACCATATCGTCCCGACGTCGTCCGCCGGTGACACAGTCTTTGACACTGGAAATGTGGCACTGATCGTGGCGGAAGCAACCGCTATTCGATCACGAGTTCCAGACGTCGCGGCGCTCTGGCGGTTCCGCACGGCACCGTCAGCATGGGTTCGGGCTTTTCCGGATAGGGCACTTTGACCAGATCCGCGAGTTCCCGAATCTCGTTCCGCGCCGAAATGTGCGACATGGTCGGTTCCGAACCATGCGTCCTGGCGTCCAGCGTATCGAGGGCCGTCAGGCCCGACGGAAAGAACTCCCGGAAGACGACCCGCTCCGATATTCCGTCGCCGAGACGGAATCCAAGCGTCGGCGCCAGCCGCCGCAGCACGGTCAGCAGGTTGCGCTGGTTGCGGCTTGGCAGCATCGAAAGGCGGTTGCGGATCACGATCCAGTCCATCGCCACGCCATCGACCTCCAGCCGTTGCCGGCGGGCGGTCTGCACCAGTTCGGCATAGTGGCTCAATTCGCTGATCGACAGGTCGTCCGGATCGACCCGGCCGAAGATATCGAGATCGACGAAGCTGTCATTGACCGGCGTGATCAGCGTGTCCGCCATGGCGTGGCTGAGCCGCATCAGATAGGAATCGTTGGCCGGCGTATCGACGACGACGTAGTCGAAATCGCGTTCGACGCGATCGACGATATCGGCATAGGTCGCGAATTCCTGGGCTTCGATCTCCCGAACCGTTTCGCCCGCGGCCAGCCTGGCGACGAAATGCACGGGCATTTCGAGATCCAGTTGTCGCGTCCGGGCCCAGCGTGCGCGGTTTTCGACGTAGCGGGTCAGGGAGCGTTGCCGGCTGTCGGTGTCGACCGAGGCGACCTTGTAGCCCGACTTGAGCAAAGCGACGATCAGATGCATCGCCGTCGTCGATTTGCCGGAGCCGCCCTTCTCGTTACCGAGGACGACGACATGCGCGGATCTTTTTCCGGCGGACTCGAAAAGCATGGAAAAACGCCCCGTCCTGGAACTCTACTCGAAACGACGAAAGATCATGCAAGGGAAAAGCCAAGAATTGGTCAACGTCCGGAAAAACAGCCGGATCGCCGAATTGGCCTTGCGCGGCGGCTCTGATAGCGTCGCCGGCCGCAAGGCAACGTCGATCTGACTGACATGAACGATACGGTCCAACACGCCCCCACCTCCCCTGCGATCGATCCTACCGTCGCGCTGGCGAGACAACGGTCCGCGGCATGGAGGATGGATGGCCTGACCAGCGCCCTGGTTCCGACCATGGGGGCGCTGCACGAGGGACATCTCGCCCTGGTGCGGAAAGCAGCGACGCTGGCCGACCGGGTCGTCGTCTCGATCTTCGTCAATCCGACCCAGTTCGCGCCGACCGAGGATTTCGCGAGCTATCCGCGGGATCACGACGCCGACCTTGCGAAGCTCGCCGCGCTGGGTGTCGATGCGGTGTTCATGCCGTCGACCGAAGAGGTGTATCCGGAGGGCTTCGCCACCACGATCGCGGTCGCCGGGCCGGCGCTCGGCCTCGAAACCGATTTTCGTCCCACCCATTTTCAGGGCGTCGCAACGGTCGTCGCCAAGCTGCTGCTGGCGACCCAGCCCGACGTCGCCATCTTCGGTGAGAAGGATTACCAGCAATTGCTGGTGATCCGGCGGATGGTTGCCGACCTGACCATCCCGGTCAGGATCGAGGGCCTTCCGACCGTCCGCGAAGCCGACGGCCTCGCCCTCTCCTCACGCAACGCCTATCTCTTGGAAGCGGAGAGGACCATCGCCCCGCTCCTGCAGAAGACCCTGCGGGCGACCGCCGATGCCATCGCCTCCGGGGACGACGCCACCACGGCGCTCGCCACCGCGCGTGACGCTCTGACCAGGGGCGGCTTCGTCGTCGACTATGTTGAACTCCGCAACGCCGATACCCTGGCGGCGGTGGCCGATCCCGCCGGCGAGCCAATGCGCCTTCTCGCGGCAGCGAGGCTCGGCCGCACCCGCCTGATCGACAACATCGCGGTCTAGGCGCCCCGACAGGCGTCAGCGGATGCCAAGCTCGGCGAGTTCGGCGGCGAGCGCGGGCGGCAGCGATCCGCTTCGCGACCTGTCGAGATCGCTCGGCGCATCCTCCGGCTTGAGATAGCGCCATCCCTGAAACGGCCGGCGCGGCTGCCACTCGGTGGCCACCAGCTTCGGCTCGAGCACCAGCCGGCAGCGGCGGATGCCCTCGTCGTCGGTGAAAGGCCGGATATCGGCCAGTCTTTGCCGGACCTGGACGTTGCCCTTGATCACCCAATAGAGCGAGCCGCCGGCGAGCAGTTCGTCGAGCTGCTTCGGCACCATGCGCGTGACATGGTAATGCTCCGGCTTGCGGCCGGCGCGGCGCGCTTCGTCGAGCCGGTAGTCGATCCATTCGGCGAGGTCGTCGATGGAATCGCAGCCGACGCAGAGTTTCAGGAGATTGAGGCTCATCCGGGCAACCTCGGCTGAGCGGCGCCCGTCGTCAAATCGCGCCGTCGGCTTTTCCACAGGCGCATCGCCGCCCTACCCGCCGCCGATAGCCCCCAGCAAGATGATCCCGATCGCGAAGACGATGATCGCGGCGAGCGAATCGTAGCCCATCCGCAGGACCGTCTGGTTGCGGCGGTCGAGCAGGCCGACGACGTAGACGGAGGTGAGGATCGTTCCGAGCAGCACCGCGACTATTTCGAACCGCCCGGCGGCGGCGAGGATCGGACCGCCGCGGAAGAACAGGTCGGCGATCGGGATCAGCAGGAGATCGAAGAGGTTGGTGCCGAAGATGTCGCCGATCGCCAGTTCATAACGGTGAATGCGGACCGCGCCGACCATCGAGCTGATTTCGGGGAGCGACGTGGCGAGACCGATCAGGACGAAGCCGACCATGTTTTCGCCGATGCCGGTCTCGACCGCGACCGCATCGCCGGTTTCCGCCAGCAGATAGCCGGCGACAAGGATGACGACGCCCGCCGCCGCCCCGTTGATCATCAGGGCGCGGAGTCCGAGACGCAACTCGTCCGGCGCCGCCGGCGCGAGCCCGGGTAGCGGTACGCCCTGGGCAACGATCCAGGTCGGCCGGTTCTCGTATCGCGAGGTCAGCCATACGGCAAGGCCGAACAGCGGCACCAGCGCTGCCGACCAGACGCCGATACCGAAGAGCTCGACGTCGCCGACACTGATCGCCGCCGCGACGATGCCGAGCAGCAGGATGCCAAGCGCACCCTGCAGCAGGGTCGCGGGATGGGCGACCACCGAGGTCAGCGCATCCCGCCCGATCACCGCGTCGGCGAGCGCCAGCAGCAGCACGTTGGTCGAGACGCTGCCGAGGACGCTGCTCAGCGCCAGGTTGGCGTGGCCGCCGTGGGCGGCGGTGATGACGGTGGCGAGTTCCGGCAGCGATGTGACACCGCCGAGCAGCAGAAAGCCGGCGAAGGCCCGGCCGATGCCGGTCCGCTCGGAGATCGCGTCGACGAGGCGGGCAAGCCGTGTCCCGGCGATCCAGACGATCGCCGCCGCGATCACCAGAATTGCGATGTTGGCGGTGAGCGGCAGCCCGCGGAAATCGATCATCGCGGCCGCGCCCCCGCCGGCAGCGGCCTAATCCTCACCGGCCGGATGAAACGACGCCTTCAGGGCCTTGGCGCCTTCGAAGGCCTTCTTGCCGTCCGCGGTCGAGATCGCAACCATCGTCTTGAGATCGCAGAGGCCGCCGGTCGAAGCGGTCAGCGCCAGGATCTTCATCCACTCGTGCTCGTTTTCCGCCTCGACGATGACGAGGAAATCGCTCTCGCCCATCGTCCAGTAAGCGTCGATCAGCCGGGCGCCCGCCCTGGCGAGAAGTTGTTCGAGAGCGGGAGTCCGGTCTTCCGGCTTCGCCAGCATCCCTTCCATCGCGTGTTCGGTATATCGGCCCTGGGTAATGAAGATCATCGCGCGTCTCCCGCATGCTCGGTCGGTCGGCGCACACGATAACCTGCAACCCTAAACAAGC
Organism: uncultured Alphaproteobacteria bacterium; assembly: GCA_963812275.1. Classification (GTDB taxonomy): domain Bacteria; phylum Pseudomonadota; class Alphaproteobacteria; order Rhizobiales; family Kaistiaceae; genus Bauldia. Next base: position 52,774 of record CAWEUQ010000029.1, read on the forward strand.
CCTAAGATAACGCCGGCCGCCGAAGCGCGATTGTCGCCAATGGCTCGTCAACCGGCGGCCCCCCAACGACGGCGGGATCGTCAAGCAACGATCACGAAATCCGTGTGGCTGAGGTTGTTCGGGCTGTGGTTGATTACGGCGACCAGCTTGGCGTGATGGCCGCCGGCCCCATCCGGGTCATACCAGACATCGCCGGACTTCTTGTCGTAGGCGATGAGGTCCTTCTTGTTCTTTCCTTCGTCGATGTTCTTTCCGGAAAAGAACGTCCTTTTCGCGAGTTCGCCAATCGGAAGCTTCTTGTAGATACCGTGGTCGAGCCGGATCTCGTCGACGCCGACGGCGAAGTCGGTGATGTGATCGACATTGGCCTTTTTCGGCTTGACGTCGAAGACGAAGGCGTCGAACCCGGGCCCACCGGTTAGTTTATCCTTGCCGGCACCGCCACTGATCACGTCGTCGCCGCCCCTGGCATCGATACGGTCCTTGCCGCCGAGACCGTTGATTGGCTCGGACAGATTGTAGGTCGTGATGATGTCCTTTCCCGCCGTGCCGTTGACCGTCTCGGTGGCGGCCTGAAAAATGTGGCCATTGATCCCGATATCGGGATCGGTCGTGTGCGCGTTCTTTTCTGTCATCCACGCGGTAAAGACGCGGCCGGTGCTGGACGCCGCGACGGCTGTGAATGATCCCGGGGTCTCGGTGACAACGAAAGTGTCGCCGGCCGGAGCACCCGAGGAGTCAAATCGGCGAGCTTGAACGGTGGCATTTCCGACGGCAGGGTCATCCGACCAGGTCACCACGAAACCGCCGTCCGGGAGGCCAGCCACGGTCGGAAGAAACTGATCCCCCGGACCCGTCGCTACGGCGAAGGCCGGTCCGGAAAAATTGCCTGTCTTCGGGTCGTAGATCCGGCCCCATGCATCGACCGTGGCGCCGACCTCGTTCCAGACGATGACGAAGCGGCCATCTACAAGGGCGGCGACATCGGGAAGCACCGCGGAGCCGGCAATGTCGGCGACGGTTTCAAAATCGACACCCTTGCCGGCCGAATTGACGATGTTGAGTTTGATGTCCGAAGAGACATCGCCCGCGAAGTAGACGACCGCTGCCAGATTCCCCGAGGTTGCCACCTTGGAGCGATTTCGTCGGTGTCGATCGTCGTCACCAGCCCGGTATTGGGGACCGCCAACGAGGCGCCTGCCTTGTCGACAACGGCGAACCAGATGTCGTCGCTGCTGCTGCCTTCGCGGGTGTAGGTGACGATATAGTTGCCGTTGGCGAATGTCGCGACCGCCGGCTGTATCAGCTTGTCCGTGAAATCGGCAACCTTGAACTCAGTCGGATTGGACGCTGTGACCCCGGTGACGACGACCGCAAGATTGATGCTGTCACTCGTCGGCTCGTCCTCCCATACCACGACATAACCACCGCCGCTCCTCGGCGCCACATCGGGAAAGGTCTGGTCGCCCGCGTCGAAATCCACGCGGAACGGCGCGCCGACGACCTGACCGTTGGGCGTGAACTCGATCGGACATGATGTCGTCGTCGGACGTGCCGCCGGCGGCATTCTGGTAAACGACCGCGAAATTGCCGTTCTGCAGCACCGTGATGTTCGGATAAGCCTGAAGGCCGAGCAGCCCGTTTTCGTGGGGCAGGCCGGGCCTTGGAATTGGATCGAGGAGATTGACCTGGAATTCATTTCCGACGGAGACAAGATTTCGCATACGCGCCGCTCCTTCCGCCGACCTGCGGCGGTCAACCGTGAAGCCTCAGTTCCTGTCCGATGAAAGAAAGAACGTATGGGGCCCCGATATCGGTTGCTGCCGACGCCCGGGCTCAACTCAAGCGTACGCCCAAAGGCGCGCGCCGACAAGCTGCCGCGGTTCCGGACCACACTTGGCCCGGTGGATTTCAGCCAGTGAGACCCGGCGCCGTCCCGGCTAGGATGCGAGCTTAACCGGGATCTTGATATACGACACGCCGTTGGCTTCGGTCGGCGGCAGCTGGCCGGCGCGGATGTTGGTCTGGATCGACGGCAGCAGCAGGAGCGGCGCGGCTAGGCCGGCGTCCCGTTCGTCGCGCATGGCGACGAATTCATCCTCGGTCACATCGGCGATGTGCTTGTTCTTCTTCTCCTCGCCGATCGTCGTCTCCCAGGCATATTCGTCGCGGCCCTCCGGCTTGTAGTCATGGCAGACGAACAGCCGGGTCTCGGAGGGGAGCGCCAGCAGCTTCTGGATCGATCGATAGAGGGTGCGCGAATTGCCGCCGGGGAAATCGGCCCGGGCGGTGCCGTAGTCCGGCATGAACAGGGTGTCGCCGACGAAGACCGCGTCGCCGATCACATAGGAAACGCAGGCCGGCGTATGGCCGGGCGTATGGATGATCTCGACATCGAGGTCGCCAATCGGAAAGTGCTCCCCTTCGACGAAGAGCCGGTCGAACTCGCTGCCGTCGCCGGAGACATCCGTGGCGTTGAACACCGGCCGGAAGATCTTCTGGACCTCGCGGATATGCTCGCCGATACCGACGCTCGCGCCGGTCTTGAGCTTGATGTAGGGGGCGGCGGACAGATGGTCGGCGTGCGCATGGGTCTCGAGCACCCATTCGATCGATACACCGGCCTCCTCCGCCGCTTTCAGGATCGCATCCGCCGACGCGGTCGATGCCTTGCCGGTCGACTGGTCATAGTCGAGCACCGGATCGATCACCGCGGCCCGCCCGGTTTTCGGGTCGGACACCAGATAGCTCGCCGTGTTGGTCGCCTCGTCGAAGAAGGCGCGCACATCGGGCTTCGCGCTCTCGTGCATGGGAATCTCCATTCAGGTTCCGATTGGTTCTTGACACATATATTAGCACTCCCTAATTTAGTCAACGCTAATGGACAAGAATGCTGATGGATAAGGTCGTCACCCTCGCCGCGAACGCCGACATCCACGCCCTCGCCGAACAGGCGGGCGACGCGACGCGTCTGCTCAAGCTGCTTGCCAACGAACGCCGGCTGCTGGTGCTTTGCGAGCTTGCCGGCGCCGGAGAAATGACAGTCGGCGATCTGGCCACGGCGGTCGGGCTCAGTCAGTCCGCGCTGTCGCAGCATCTGTCCCTGATGCGCGAGAGCGGCCTCGTCGGCTACCGCCGCGACGGACAGACGCTCCACTATTCGATCGCCGACCCTGTCGCCGCCAAACTCCTCACGACCCTGAAAGACATCTACTGCGGGTCGCCCGCTTCCAACCAAGGACCTTCAAAATGACCATGCGAGTACTCAAGGACATCACCGTTGCCGATGCCCACGCCCTCCTCGACGAGAACGCCACGCTCGTCGACGTACGCGAACCCAACGAGACGGCGGCGGAGAGCATTCCCGGCGCCATCCATCTGCCGCTGTCGGTTCTCGCGCGTGGTGAGCCGGCTAACCTTCCCGATGGCCCGACGGTTTTCCTCTGCGCTTCCGGTGCCCGGACGACACGGAATTCGGCGGCGCTCGCCTCCCTCACCGACAACGAAGCCTATTGCCTGACCGGCGGCATCATGGCCTGGAAGCGCGCCGGCTATCCCACCGAACGCGGCTGATCCCGGCCGCCCGCCAAAGTATTGAAATCATGTCCGATCTGACTCTCCTTCAGGACGTTCTCGCGCTTTTTTCCGGGGGGCTGGTCGGATTCTCGCTCGGCCTGGTCGGCGGCGGCGGCTCGGTGCTTGCCGTGCCGCTCCTCGTCTATGTCGTCGGGGTCAAGGACCCGCATGTCGCGATCGGCACCAGCGCGCTGGCCGTGGCGGTCAGCGCGGCGATCAACCTCGTCACCCATTTTCGATCGGGCAACGTCAAGGTCCGCTGCGCCATAACCTTCGCCGTCTTCGGCATTCTCGGCGCCGCGCTCGGCTCGACCGCCGGCAAGGCGGTCGACGGGCAGAGCCTGCTCGCGCTGTTCGGGGTCGTGATGATCGTCGTCGGCCTGTCGATCGCGCGCAAACCGGCGGAGGTCGGCCTGCCCGATGTCCGCCTCGACCGGACGACGGCGCGTCACCTCCTGCCGCGGATCGTGCCGATCGCCCTTGGCGTTGGATTCCTGGCCGGCTTCTTTGGCATCGGCGGCGGCTTCCTGATCGTTCCCGGCCTGCTTTTCTCGACCGGCATGCCGCTGCTCAACGCCGTCGGCTCGTCGCTGCTCTCCGTCACCACCTTCGGCCTGACTACCGCGGGCAACTACGCCCTCTCCGGCCTCGTCGACTGGTGGATCGCCGGGCTGCTGATCATCGGCGGAGCGGTTGGCGGCGTCGGCGGTGTCGCGGCGTCGAAAAGCCTGGCGTCGAAGAAGCCGGGCCTCTCCTATGCCTTCGCCGCCATCGTCGTGGTCGTCGGCCTCTACGTCGTCTGGCGCGGCATCGGCGCCCTGCTTTAGGCCCCCCTGGCCTTACATCCGGTAGAAGCGGATGGCGTTGTCCCGATAGAGCTTGCGCAGGTCGGCATCGCTCGCCCCGGCGGTGACCCGATCGACGACCGCCGACCCACTCCGCATAGCGGATTGCCAGTTCCGCCACCGGCCAGTCGCCGCCGAAGGCGACGCGATCGAATCCGAAGCACTCGATGGCATGGGCGACGTAGGGCGCCAGCTGGTCGTAGGTCCAGTTCTTGTGATCGGCCTCGGTCGCCACGCCGGAGATCTTGCAGATGACGTTGGGCAGGCCGGCGAGTTCGCGCATCTGGGTCCGCCACGGCTCCGTGATCCCGTCGCGGATACCCGGCTTGCCGATATGGTCGAGGATGAACCTGACCTCCGGACATCGCCGCACCAGTTCGATCGCATCGGCCATCTGCGGATGATAGATGCAGATGTCGAAGCTCAGGTCATAGGCCGGCAGCAGCTTGACGGCTTCGACGAAGTCGGGCCGCAGGCACCAGCCCGGCTCGTCGACATGGTTCTGGATCAGCCGTCGGATGCCGCGGGCAAGCGGCAATCGCGCGATGGCCGCGATGTCGGCTTCGACGGCGACGGGTCCGCGTTCCATCGGCACCGATGCGACGATCGCCTGGACCAGCGGCTCCGCCTTCGCCGTTTCGCTGACCCACAGCGCTTCATCGACATGGTCGCCGACATCGGCGTCGACCTCGACGAAGACCAGACCGTCGACGACAACCGGGCTCGATCGCTCGAGGTAGTACGGCGGCAGGTGCGGCTTGTTCAGAAGTGGCATCTCCGCCATCCAGCCGAAGCTGATGTCGGCGGGATCGTAGAGATGAACATGGGCATCGATGATCGGAAATTCCGGCACGGCTTTCCCTCCCCGCTTCCGCCTCGGCGTTGCGACCATAGCCGCCAACGGCGTCCGCGTCGCCTGCTCCGGCGTAAAATCGTTTCCAAACTGGAATGGCGACGTCAATGTCTGGACAAGGCGGAACGGGCATTCTAGTCTTGACGCGAGTTTCGTCGTACGAACTCCAATAAGCATTGAATTCATGGGAAGAACGTCACTGTGGCAGTCCTGTCGCTCCGGAAAATTTCAAAGAATTTCGGTGCCATCAAAGCCTTGACTGAGTTGGACCTCGAGCTTGAGGCCGGCGAGGTGCTGGGCTTGATGGGTGACAACGGGGCCGGGAAATCGACCCTCGTCAAAATCATCGCGGGCAATTTCCCGCCGACCAGCGGCGAGATCGTCCTGAACGACAAGCCGGTTCATTTCCACAAACCGATCGAGGCGCGCGAGAAGGGAATCGAGGTCGTCTATCAGGACCTCGCCCTCTGCGACAATCTTACGGCGACCGGCAATATCTTCCTCGGCCGTGAGGTCGCGACGACCCTCTGGCCGTTCCGGTTCCTCAACTCGAAGGTCATGAGCGATCGCGCCGGCGACCTTTTCGGCGAGCTGAAGTCGGAGACCCGGCCGCAGGATCTGGTCCGACGCATGTCGGGCGGCCAGCGCCAGGCCGTTGCGATTTCGCGGACCATGCTGTCGGAAGCCAAGATCGTCCTGATGGACGAGCCGACCGCGGCGATCTCGGTGCGCCAGGTGGCGGAGGTTCTCGACCTGATCCGACGGCTGAAGGATCAGGGCATCGCCATCGTCCTGATCAGCCATCGCATGCCGGATGTCTTTGCCGTGGCCGATCGCGTCGCGGTGTTGCGGCGGGGACGAAAGGTGGCGGAAAAGCCAGTCGCGCAATCGAGCCCGGAGGAAGTGACCGGCCTGATCACGGGAGCGATCCATGCCGCCTGAGACGGAAGCCGGCGCAGCCCGTCCCGATATCGGCGATATCCGTATCCAGGACGTCGTCTCGATCAAGGAACAGACCGCCTTCGAACGCCTGATCTCGAGTCAGCCCTTCTGGGTGACCGTCGCGCTCATTCTGATCGTCCTGATGATGAGCTACCTGCAGCCGCAGGCATTCTCGTCGACCGAAAATTTCTACAATATCACCCGCAACTTCGCCTATATCGGCATCATGTCGGTCGGCATGGTCTGCGTGATCATCACCGGCGGTATCGACCTCTCGGTGGGGTCGACCATGGGTCTGGTCGGCGTCGTTTGCGGGTTGATTCTCCAGGCTGGATACCACTGGGCGCTGGCAATCGCCGCTGGCCTGTTCGCGGGCGTCGTGGTCGGTGCAGCCAACGGCCTTCTGATCGCCTATGCCGGTCTGTCGCCCTTCGTCGTCACGCTCGGCATGCTGTCCTTTGCCCGCTCGTGCGCGATCGTCTTGTCGGGCAACAAGATGATCTATCAGTTCGGGCCCTATAAACCCGGATTCCGGGCCTTTGGCGGTGGCGAATTCCTCTACATGTCCAACATGGTCTGGGCCCTGATCATCCTCGCCATCGTCGTCGGCGCCGTTCTGAAATTCACGATTTGGGGTCGCCACCTCTACTCGATCGGCGGCAATGAGCAGGCGGCGCGACTGACCGGCGTGCCGGTCAATGCGGTCAAGATGCAGGCCTACATGGTCGCCGGTGCGACCGCCGCGCTCGCCGGCATCATGGTCGTCGGCTGGCAGGGCTCGGCGATCAACGCGCTGGGGACCGGATACGAACTGAAGGTGATCGCATCGACCGTCATCGGCGGCGCCAACCTGATGGGCGGCGAAGGCGGCACCTATGGCGCCGTCATCGGCGCGGCGCTGCTCGAAGTGATCCGCAACAGCCTGCTGATGCAGGGAATCGATTCGAATTGGCAAGGCGCCTTTGTCGGCGTCTTTATCGTTCTCGCGGTGCTTCTCGAGAAGATCCGCGGGCGCAAACGAGCGTGAGCCTCGCCAAGGCGCTCACGCGTGTATTTCTGTAAAGGGAGGAATGTAATGAAGAAACTTCTTGCTAGTGCGGCGCTCGTCGCCGGGGCCGTTGTGGTCGGCGGATTCTTCGCCGGCCAGGCCAGTGCTCAGGACAAGCTCGTCATCGCCGTGGTTCCGAAGAACCTCAACAATCCGTTCTTCGACCAGGCCAAGCTTGGCTGCGAAAAGGCAGTCGCGGAGATCGGTGCGGACAAGGTGGAATGCTACTTCACCGGTCCCGGCGAGCATGGCGGCGGTGACGAGCAGATCCAGATCGTCGCCGACCTGATCGCCAAGGGCGTCGACGGCATCGCCGTCTCGCCGTCCAACGCAGCCGCGATGGCGAGCGTGCTTCCGGACGCCAAGGCGAAGGGCATCCCGGTCCTGACCTGGGACTCCGACCTTCTGCCGGAGAACAAGGACCTGCGCGCCGCCTATATCGGCACGCACAACTATGACATCGGCACGAACATCGCCAAGCTGGTTCAGAAGATCAAGCCGAACGGCGGGACGATCTGCATCCAGTCTGGTGGCGCCGCGGCGGCCAACCACAACGAGCGCATGCAGGGCATCCGCGACACGCTTGGCGGCATGACCGGCACCGAGTTCGCCCGGCGAGCGCCTCACCGGCCAGAACGGCTGGACCGAGGTCGATGGTTGCCCGCTCTACACCAACGACGACTTCCCGCTGTCGGTTCAGCAGATGGAAGACATCCTTGGCAAGTATCCGGACCTTGACGCGTTCACCCCGACCGGTGGTTTCCCGCAGTTCGTGCCGGACGCCTATCGTGACGTCGCGTCCAAGTACAAGGACAAGATCGCCGACGGTTCGCTCGCTCTCGTGGTCGCCGACACCCTGCCGGTCCAGATCGACCTGATGAAGGAAGGTCTGTCCGCCGGCCAGGTTGGCCAGCGCCCCTTCGAGATGGGCTACAAGGTGATCTATGCGATCAAGGACATGAAGGAAGGCAAGCCGGCACCGGCCGACCCGACCTACACCGGCCTCGACGTCTGCACGCCGGATACCGCCGATACCTGCATCGGCGGCTGACGCGCCCAAAAACCTGATATCAAGGCGGGCGGGGTGTCGACCCCGCCCGTTTTGTATGTAGCGAGCCATGGCCACCCGGACGAGCGAACAACCGCCACGCGACTTTGACGGCCTGAAGGATCTGTTGATCTCGCGGCGTGAAGACCTGCCGCGCCGCCTCGTCCAGGTCGCCGCCTTCGCCCTCGAAAATCCCGATGAAGTCGCCTTCGGCACGGTCGCCAGTGTCGCGGCGCAGGCCGAGGTGCAACCCTCCACCCTGATCCGCTTCGCCCAGACCCTCGGCTATGCCGGCTTCACCGACCTTCAGGAGGTCTTCCGGGCCCAGCTCAAATCCCATTGGCCCGACTATCGCGAGCGTCTCGCCCGGATCGGCGATCGCGTCGACGACCGTCGCGATGGCACCAACGGGCTGCTCGATGGCTTTGCCGAAACCGCCATTGCCTCGATCGACCGGCTCCGCAATACCGTTTCGACCGCCGAGATCGACCGGGCAGCGACCCTGCTGGCCGATGCCGGGACGATCTACCTGCTCGGCCTCCGCCGCGTCTTCCCGGTCTCGGCCTACCTCGCCTATGCCCTCGGCAAGATCGGCTTTCGCGCCGTCCTGGTCGACAACGTTGCAGCCCTCGGTCCCGAGCAATTCGTCGGCGCGACGTCCAGCGACGTGTTGGTGGCGATCAGCTTCACGCCCTATTCGCCGATCACCGTGGACCTTGCCGGCCGCGCCGCCGAGCGCGGCGTTCCGGTCATAGCGATAACCGACAGCCCCTTCTCGCCCCTGTCGCCGAATGCCGCTGTTCAGCTGGAGGTCGTCGAGGCCGATTATGCCGGCTTCCGCTCCCTGTCGGCGACCTTGTCGCTGGCAATGGCGCTGGCCGTCGCCGCCGGCGCAAGACGGGAATCGCGCGGTTGACGCGTAAGGACGGGGTGGCAGCGTGGCGCGCGATTATTACTTCCTGAGCGACCTCCATCTCGGAGGTGACGGCGAGCTCCAGCAATGCGACTTCACCGCGGAATTCGTCGCCTTTCTCAAGGAAGTCGCTGCAAAGGGCACCGACTCCGAACTGATCATCGGCGGCGATACCTTCGGCTTCTGGGAGCTCACCACCGTCACCGGCGTCGCCAAATTCGACGAGATCGTCGCCCATCACCGACCGATCTTCGATCAGTTGAAGGCGACCGGCGAGCGCGTCCGCATCACCGTGATGGTCGGCAACCACGACTACGACCTCGCCTGCGACCCTGCTTTCCGGGAAAGGCTGCTCGCCTATAATCTCAACCTCGATACATCGGTCAGCCTGCAGCGCCGGATGCTCGGCAGAACCATCTGGATCGAGCATGGCCAGCAGGCCGACCCCTTCAACGCATCGCCCGACTACGGCAACCTCTACGCCCTCCCCGTCGGCTACTACATCACCGAGACCATCGTCGCCGGCGCCAGCCGCCACTCGGCCTTCGGGCGCGGCAACTGGCTGAAGGACATCCGCTCGGTCGCCACCGAACAGATTCCCGACTGGGCCATGTCGAACTATTTCTATCGCGAAATGGGCTGGGCGGTGCGCGGCGTCATCACCCTGTTCCTGCTGATGCTGACCCTCACGGCGTTGGCGCTCGCCGTCGAGCTGCTGCGCCGGGCCGGGCTGATCAACGTCAATTTCATCCTCAACAATCCGGTCATCCGCTCGCTCGGCTTCGTCGGCAACATCTTCGCCGCCGTCGTCATCGTCAACATGCTGATCCTGTTCTTCATGCTGGTCATGGCGATCCCGGGCGCGATCGTGCTGCGTGACCTCCGCAAGACGCTTGCCCGCTTCCGGCTCGGCCTGAGCAGCCTCTCGTCCGTCGAGGGGCTGGGCAACCAGACCTATCTCGACCGCGCGCGCACGGTCTTCGCCGAAAACCCCGAGGCGTCCGTCTACCTCTTCGGCCACACCCACGCGGCGTTCCTCGCGCATGAGGACGGCCGCGTCATCATCAACATGGGAACCTGGCTGAAGATCCTCGACCGGGTGCCCGTCCGCTTCGGCTACCTGCCGGCGGTCTATCGCCCGTCCTTCCGCCTCGGCTATTTCCACATCGCCGAGGAGGAATCGCGCATCGTCATCCGCTACGTCGAGACGCCGAAGACCCCGGCCCCGGAACTCGGCTGGCTGCAGCGCCTCGTCACCTTCGGCCGCAAGCCGCCCGAGCCGACTCCGATCCCGGCCGAGACGGTCATCGACGTCGGGTCATGACCCGAGCCTGACCGGCGTGCCCGTCTGCTGGGCCTTGCGTCGCCGCATCGGCGAGCCGCTGCGCCATCAGCCCGTCATAGCCCGAGGGCGATGCCGGCGTGCCGTTCTCGACCGCGTCGATGAAGGCGGCGAGTTCGAGCCGATAGGCGGGGCCGTAGCGCTCGAGGAAGAAATTCATCACCGGGTCGGACGTGAAGCCGGCGCCGGTCGCCACCTCGACCGTCGTCTCGTGGAGGTTGCCGGCGCGGATCATGCCGCCGGAGCCGTGGACCTCGATGCGCTGGTCGTAGCCATAGGTCGCCCGCCGCGAACACGAGATCTGGCAGAGCTTGCCCGAGGCGGTGCGCAGCATCACCATCGCCGTATCGACATCGCCGGCCTTGCCGATCGCCGGATCGACCAGCACCGAGCCGATCGCATGGACCTCGACCGGCTCCTCGCCGAGCAGAAAGCGCGCCAGGTCGAAGTCGTGGATCATCATGTCGCGATAGAGCCCGCCGGAGCGCTCGACATAGGCGATCGGCGGCGGCCCGGGGTCGCGCGAGATGATCGTCACCATCTCGATCGAGCCGACGGCGCCGTCGTCGAGCCGCTTCTTCAGCGCGGCGAAATTCGGATCGAAGCGGCGGTTGAAGCCGATCATCAGCGGCTTGTCCGACTCCTCGATCGCATGCAGGCAGGTCTCGATCCGCTTCGCGTCGAGGTCGACCGGCTTCTCGCAAAGCACCGCCTTGCCGGCCTGCATCGCCTGTTCGATGAAGTCGGCATGGGTGTCGGTCGAGGTGCCGATCAGGATCGCGTCGATGTCGTCGGCGTTGATGATGGTCCCGGCGTCGCGGACCTCGGCCCCCGTCGCCGCTGCGAGGCTGGTCGCCGCGTCAGCCACGACATCGGCCACCGCGACCAGTTCCGCGTCGGGCGACGCCACGATATTGCCGCTATGCAGTTTGCCGATGCGACCGGCGCCGAGAAGCCCGAAGCGGACCATGCTTTTTCCCTCCCCAAGGTATGGAATGAAAATTCTGAATTGACGGCTCTTTAGAACCTATGTTTCATTCTTTGTAATCCGAGGCCATTTGGCTGTCCAATCATAATCCGGGAGACGCGCAATGCCAGAGGCGGGGGCAGGCCCTATCCTCGACGTCGTGACCATCGGCCGTTCATCGGTCGATCTTTACGGCAAGCAGATCGGTTCGCGACTGGAGGACATCTCCTCCTTCGCCAAGTCGGTCGGCGGCTGCCCGACCAACATCGCCATCGGCGCGGCGCGCCTCGGCCTGCGCTCCGCCCTGATCACCGGGGTCGGCGACGAGCAGGTCGGCCGCTTCATCCTCGAACAGCTTGCCCGCGAAGGCGTCGTCACCGATGGCGTCAAGATCGACAGGCAGCGCCTCTCCGGCCTCGTTCTTCTCTCGGTCGAGAGCGACACCAGCTTCCCCCTCCTCTTCTATCGCGAGAACTGCGCCGACATGGGGCTGACGGAAGCCGACATCGACCCGGCGCTGATCGCCTCGGCCAAGGCTGTCGTCGTCACCGGCACCCATTTCTCGCAGGATGGCGTCGCCGCCGCCCAGTTCAAGGCGATGGAAATCGCGCGCGCCGCCGGCGGCAAGGTCGCCTTCGACATCGACTACCGGCCGAACCTCTGGGGCCTCGCCGGTCACGCCGAGGGCGACCGCCGCTTCGTCATGTCGGAGCGGGTCTCCGAACACCTGCAAACGGTGGTCCCCCATTGCGACCTCATCGTCGGCACCGAGGAGGAGGTGCTGATCGCCGGCGGCGGCGACGATGTCGTCGCGGCGCTCCGCACCATCCGCTCGCTCTCCGACGCGACGATCGTCCTCAAGCGCGGGCCGATGGGCTGCGTCGTCTTCACCGGCGCGATTCCCGACGACCTCGACACCGGCATCGTCGGCAAGGGCTTTCCGATCGAGGTCCATAACGTGCTCGGCGCCGGCGACGCCTTCATGGCCGGCTTCCTGCGCGGCTGGCTCCGCGACGAGCCGATCGCCACGGCCGCGACCTGGGCCAATGCCTGCGGCGCCTTCGCCGTCTCGCGGCTCCTCTGCGCCCCGGAATACCCGACCTGGGAAGAGCTCAACTGGTTCCTCGACCACGGCAGCACCTTTCACGCCCTCCGCCACGATCCGATGCTCAACCACATCCACTGGGCGACCACCCGGCGGCCGCAGCCGGACACCCTGATGGCGCTGGCGATCGACCACCGGCTCCAGTTCGAGGCGATGGCGGACGAGGCCGGCGTGTCCCGCGACCGGATCGCCGATTTCAAGGTTCTCGCCGTCGCCGCGGCGGCCAGGGTCGCCGACGGCCGTCCCGGCTTCGGCATGCTCCTCGACGAGACCCATGGCCGCGACGCGATGACCGCGGCGGCCGCCGAACCGCTGTGGATCGGCCGGCCGGTCGAGTTGCCGACGTCCCGGCCGCTCCGCTTCGAATTCACCCAGGACATCGGCGGCCGGCTGGCCGAATGGCCGGTCACCCACACCGTCAAATGCCTCGCCTTCATGAGCCCCGACGACGACGCGGCGATCTCAAGGCCGAGCAGATCGACAAGCTGCGCACGCTCTATGACGCCGCCCGCGCCAACCACCTCGAGCTCCTGATCGAGATCATCTCCAGCAAGCAGGCGCCGCTCGACGACGCGACCACCGCCTCGGTGCTCGCCACGATCTATGCCGCCGGCATCAAGCCCGACTGGTGGAAGCTCGAAGCCCAGGCCACCCCCGATGCCTGGGCGGCGATCGAGACCGTCATCGCCAAGGCCGACCCGTGGTGCCGCGGCGTCGTGGTCCTCGGCCTCGACGCGCCGGCCGAGGAACTGCAGGCCGCCTTCACCCGCGCCGCGGATTTCGGCATCGTCAAGGGCTTCGCCGTCGGCCGCACCATCTTCAATCCCTGCGCCGAAAAATGGCTGCGGGGCGAGATCGACGACGACGCGGCGATCGCCGACATGGCGGACCGCTTTGGCGACCTCGTCGCGGCGTGGACCCATCTGCGCGCCAGCCGCGCGGCTTGAAACTCACCACCCTTTGCGTCAGACCGGCTATCCGGGAGGATCATCGACCATGTCACACCTGCATCTGCGCCAGTCGGCGCCCGACGCGCTCAAGCGGACGCTCCACATCACGCCCGAGACCGCCGGCTGGGACTATGTCGGCTTCGACCTCCACAAGCTCGCCGCCGGCGAAACCGTCTCGGTCGAAACCGGCGACCGCGAGGTCTGCCTGGTCTTCCTCGCCGGTCGCGGCAAGGTCGAGGCCGCTGGCGAGGATTTCGGCACCGTCGGCGAGCGGATGAGCGTCTTCGAGGGCAAGCCGTGGTCGGTCTACGTGCCGGCCGGCTCGCGCGTGGACGATAACAGCCGAGACCGATGTCGAGGTCGCCGCCTGTTCGGCCCCGGGCACCCCCGGCAACCACCCGCCCCGCGTCATCGCCCCCGACAGCCACGCGGTCATGGTCCGCGGCAAGGGCAACAACGTCCGCCACGTCACCGACATCATCAACGAGACCGATCCGGCCGATAACCTGCTGGTCGTCGAGGTCATCACCCCGGCCGGCAACGCCTCGAGCTACCCGCCCCACAAGCACGACCGCGACGCCTTCCCGGAGGAGACCCGGCTCGAGGAGGTCTACTACCACCGCCTCAACCCGCCGCCAGGGCTTCGGCTTCCAGCGCGTCTATACCGACGACCGCTCGCTCGACGAGGCGATGACCATCGAGGACGGCGACGCGACGCTGGTGCCGCGCGGCTACCACCCTTGCGCGACGCTCCACGGCTACGACCTCTACTACCTCAACGTCATGGCCGGCCCCCGCCGCCAGTGGCGCTTCTACAACGACCCGGCGCATGAGTGGATGCTGAAGGGCTGACGTCGGCAGGCTGCCGGATTCGAAACGAATGCAGCAGTCGTCGCCCCGAGAGGCCATGGCCTGACCCGTCAGTCAGATGACGAAGTCGCCGACGGTGAA
>CAWEUQ010000030.1:0-222780 GCA_963812275.1 uncultured Alphaproteobacteria bacterium
CCGCCATGTCGCGAAACAGCGTCGCCCCCTCGCCCGCCAGCCGCGCGCCGTCGCCATGCGGCGCGTAGCCATAGCAGCGCATGCCCGCCCGGCGGGCGGCGCGCGCGCCGGTGACGCTGTCCTCGACGACGGCGCAGTCGGCGGCGGCGACACCGAAGGCGTCGGCGGCGTGGAGGAACAATCCCGGGTCGGGCTTCCAGATGCCGAGCGTATAGGCGGAAAAGATCCGGCCCTCGAAGCGGTCGAGAATGCCGTTGCCGCCCAGCGTGATCGCCATCTTCTCCTCGCTGCCGTTCGAGGCGACGCAATAGGGAATGCGATGCGCGTCGAGGACATCGAGGACGTCGAGGATTCCGTCGATGACCGGCACCCCCTCCTCCAGTCGCTCGAAGATCTCGGCATAGACTTCGTCGACCCAGTCGTCGGGCAGATGCGCCCCCATCCCGGCCGCGGTCTCGCCGATCGCCGCCATCCGCGTGCCGACGAAGCGCTCCATGCAGGCCTCGGGCGTGATCGGCAGGCCGTAGCGGGTCAGGTTCGCCGCGACCACGTCGCAATGCGCGCCCTCGCTGTCGACCAGCACGCCGTCGCAGTCGAAGATCACCAGTTTCGGTCGGGCCACGTCGCTCGTTTCCTGTTTGCGCGTATCGGGATGCGGGCTTTCTACGCGTCCCGGCCGTCGACCGCCAGACGGTGAATCCGATCGGCCGGGGGATGCCGCGTCGGTTTCGCCGTCATCCATCTTTCTTCTTTCGCTTGCGCTTTGCGGTCGGCTTGCCGCGCTCGGCCACCTCGATCCGGTCGGCCGGGTCCTCCCCCGGCCAGTCGACCATGTGGTCCTGATAGTCCTCCACCGTGACCTCGTTCTCCGACACCGTCCGGCCGCGCACCGAGATGCCGGCATAGTGGACCGTTTCCGGATCGCCCGAGACCAGCGGGTGCCACCAGTAGAGGTCCCGCCCCTCGCCGACGAGCTTGTAGCCGCAGGTCGGCGGCAGCCAGGTCAGCTCGGTGACGTTTTCCGGCGTCAGCGGCACGCAGTCCGGCACCCGCACCGAGCGGTTCGGATAATCGGCGCAGCGACAGCTTTCGTCGTCGAGCAAATGGCATGCAACTTCGGTCCAGTAGATCTCGCCCGTGTCCCAGTCCTCGAGTTTGTTGAGACAGCAGCGGGCGCAGCCGTCGCAGAGCGATTCCCATTGCGCCTGCGACATGTCCTTGAGCGCCAGCCGGCGCCAGAACGGCGTTTCGTCGCCGTCTTCATTTGGCGCGGTCGCAGCCGGAGTCCTGGTGGGGGGCTTCTTCATCAGGCTGTCCCGCTCCCGCGGCGATCGCTGTGGCCGAGCGGCTTGCCGGGCGCGACCAAATCCCTAACCCGCTGTTTCAATTCGGTGATTTCCGGGAAGCCGCCTTCGTCCTTGCGCGACCAGACCATCGCGCCGCCGCTGCGGATCTCGAAGATACCGCCGGTCCCGGGCATCAGCGTCACGCCGCCAAGCTCGTCCGCGAAGGTCGTCAGAAGCTCCTGCGCCATCCAAGCCGCTCTCAGTAACCACTTGCATTGATTACAGTATTCGATCTCGACGACAGGCAGCGCCATTTTATTTCCAGGGGTTTTCCCGCACCTGAACGCCACCCAACAGCGGCTTCAGAGCTGGTTCAGTCCGGAACCGATACCCCATGACCACGATCCGAGCCAGAACAGAGGAGCCGGGACCGATGAAAACCAGCACCGCAATCGCCCTTGCCGTCACCCTGACACTGGGAGCGTCTTCGCTCTCCGCCCTGCCCGCCGCCGCCCAGTCGCGGGACCAGCTGATCCAGGCGCTGGCGCTGAACCCCCGCGCCGTCGCCGCCGATCCGGATTTCGTCCGCAAGATGGTGGCGCCGGGCACGATCCGCCATGCGCCGCCTGGTCCCGCCCCGGCACCGGCTTTCTCGACCGAGGACCTTCGCCGGATGGCGACGCGGAAGGTCGATGGCGCCGAACGCCGGCAGATCGCCGCGGCGGTCGCTGAATACCAGCTGCCGAGCGTCGATATGGAGGTCTATTTTGCCTACGATTCCGCGGCGATCACTCCGAACGCCTATGGCAGCCTCTATACCCTCGGCCAGGCGTTGAGCGATCCGCGGCTCAGCGGCCAGACCTTCCTCATCGCCGGCCATACGGATGCCTCGGGCAGCGACATCTATAACCAGACGCTTTCGGAGCGCCGCGCCTGGTCGGTGAAGAATTTCCTGGTCAGCACCTTCGACATCGACCCGGGATCGCTGATCGCCGTTGGCTACGGCGAGGAGCAGTTGAAGGACTGGCATCATCCCGACTCGGGCATCAACCGCCGCGTCCAGTTGGTCAATCTCGCGCCTCAATAGGGCGAAGCGCGTCCAAATCCCTCCAAACGCCGGTCCTGATGTCGGGACCGGCGTTTCCGCGCGCCGAACCGCCCTTGACGGAAGGGCCGGCGAATCACCACTTATCGGACAAGGCCTTGCCAGCCGGCCCAACCTGCCCGGGAAACAAAATGAACGAAACCGTTCGCCACATCGTCTGTCCGCATTGCGAGGCGATCAACCGCGCCCCGGCGGGAAAGAACCCGTCGGATGCCAAATGCGGCCAATGCCATAAGCCGCTTTTCGATGGCCATCCGACCAGCGTCCGGTCGGCAGGTTTCGACAAGCATATCGGCCGCAACGACATCCCGGTGGCTGTCGATTTCTGGGCGGAGTGGTGCGGCCCCTGCAAGATGATGGCGCCGGCCTACGAGAAGACCGCGGCGGAACTCGAGCCCGCGATGCGCTTTCTCAAACTCGATACCGAGGCAGAGCCTGAGCTTGCCGCGCGCTACCAGATTCGCGGGATTCCGACGACGATCGTCTTCCGGGGCGGCAAGGAGATTGCGCGTCGCGCCGGCGCGATGGACGCCCGCACCCTGTCGTCGTGGCTCAAGCCGCTTGCCGGGTAGCCAGCCATTCGCCGCGGGTTTCGTGCCACAGGTTGGCCCAATCGCCTGCCAACCCTTCCTTAACTTTGCCCACTTGCCTATCCTTTACTGATCGGCGACACCATCGGCCCGAGTTCGAGCCGCCAGAGCCCCGGATCAGTCCTTTGCGCGACCCTTTCCAGTCGAATACCCGAAAACGGCGCACCATCCGGCTGATCGAGATCGATTCCTGGGTCGATACCAGCTTGTTCCGGATCGGCCGGTTCGTAGCAGCCAAGGCGGAGGCCTTCTCGGTCTTCATGCGCCGCTTCCGGCTGACCGGAATATCCCGGGCGGCAGTCGAGGTCGGTAGCGACGCCCTCACTCTCGGCGTGGGTGGCGCGGTGCTGATGCTGGCGCTGGCGCTGCCCGCCTTCGACGCGACGCGGAACGGCTGGGAGTCGCAAGGCGACTATTCCGTCACGTTCCTCGACCGCAACGGCAACGAAATCGGCAAGCGCGGGGTAAAGCGTAAGGAATCGGTGCCGCTCGACGAGATGCCGGATCACCTGATCAAGGCGGTGCTCGCCACTGAGGACAGGCGCTTCTACCAGCACTTCGGTATCGACGTCGCCGGGACGATCCGCGCCATGGGTGAAAACCTCCGTGCCGACGCCGTGGTCCAGGGCGGGTCGTCGCTTTCCCAGCAGCTCGCCAAGAACCTGTTCCTCTCCAACGAGCGGACGCTCGAGCGCAAGATCAAGGAAGCGTTTCTGGCGCTGTGGCTCGAAGCCAATATGTCGAAGGATGAAATCCTCAAGCTCTACCTCGACCGGGCCTATATGGGCGGCGGCAATTTCGGAGTCGAATCGGCCTCGGAATACTATTTCGGCAAGTCGGTGAAGGACGTGAACCTCGCCGAAGCCGCCCTGCTGGCGGGCCTTTTCAAGGCGCCGGCGCGCTATGCACCCCACGTCAACCTGCCGGCGGCGCGAGCCCGCGCCAACGAAGTGCTGACCAACATGGTGCAGGCCGGGTTCGTGACCGAGGGCCAGGTAATCGGCGCCCGCCGCCATCCGGCAAACGTCATCGAGCAGGCCGAAACCACCGGTTCGCCCAACTACTTCATGGATTGGGCGTTCGACGAGGTGAAGAAGCTCAACCTCAAGGGCGATCGCAGCCTGACCGTTCGCACCACCGTCGATCTCGGTGTCCAGAAGGCGGCCGACGACGCGGTCGAGTCGGTCCTGCGCGAAAAAGGCGACGCCTATCGTGTCCGGCAGGCGGCGATGGTCGTGGTCGAGCCGGATGGCGCCGTGCGCGCGATGGTCGGCGGACGCGACTATGGCGAGAGCCAGTTCAATCGGGCGACCGACGCATTGCGCCAGCCCGGGTCGTCCTTCAAGCCATTCGTCTATGCCACGGCGATGATGAACGGCTATACGCCGCAGAGCATCGTTCGCGACGCGCCAATCTGTATCGGCGGCTGGTGTCCACACAACTATTCCGGCGGGTATTCCGGGCCGGTGTCGCTGACCACCGGCCTCGTCAAATCGATCAACATCATCCCGGTGCGGCTCGCGCAGGCGATCGGCCGCGACAAGATCGTCGAAACCGCGAAGAAGATGGGCCTGACCACCGACCTGCCGATCACCCGATCGCTGCCGCTCGGTGCGGCCGAAGTGAAAGTGATCGACATGGCCGGCGCCTATGCAGTCTTCGCCAACGGCGGCCATAAGGCCACCCCTTATGCTTTCACCCAGGTCCTCAACAGCCGCGGCGACGTGCTCTACGATCGCCGCAAGGAAGCGCCTCCGCCGGAGCGGGCGCTCCCCGACGAGGCGGTCGCCGCGATGAACGGAATTCTCGTCCAGGTACCGGAATGGGGAACCGGCCGGCGCGCAAAGCTCGAGGGCATCAGGACCGCAGGCAAGACCGGCACCACGTCGGCCTATCGCGACGCGTGGTTCGTCGGCTTCACCGGCAACTATGTCGGCGCCGTCTGGATGGGCAACGACAACTATCAGCCGACCCGACGCCTCACCGGCGGCAGCCTGCCGGCCACCATCTGGAACCAGGTGATGACCTTCGCCCATGCCGGCGTCAAACTGAAGCCGATCCCGTTCGTCGACGAACCGGCCGATGCCGAGAAGGGACCGGCCGTCGCCGAGGCCGAGAATCCGGATGGCGGGGCCGAAACGGATCGCGCACCGGCAACCCTGTCGGCGGCCACGACCGCGCAATTGATCCGGCTTGAGGATCTCCTGCGCTCGGCACAATCGCTGAAGCCCGTCGCGGATCTCGGCCCTGCCCCGCCGCCCCGCGAGATCGGTGTGGCCGGGGCCGATCCTGCGACGACGAGCCTCCCGGCGCCGACAGAGACCCGATAGGATTTCCTTCTGTCGATGGCGTGTTGGAGTTTCGCCCTGTATCGTGCGACTCGCGGCATGGGACCCTCCGATTGCGACCCCTCATAGACATCGCGATAGCCATCGTCATCGCTGCGGTGGTCGGCCTATCGACCGCCTGGCTGGCGGTCGAGCGCGGCAACATCTTCGGCGTCGTCAGGATCGGTGACTGGACGGCGTCGCCGCGGGCGGGCAGCCCCGACGCCGATCCCTATGCGGTCGCCCGGCTGGCGCGGACCGGAGAAGTGCCGCTCGGTGCCGGCGAAGGGCTGGCCTTCACGACCGAAGCCGATCACGACGGCGAGCCGCTCCGCGGCAACTGCACCTACCGGATCGTCGGGCAGACACCGGCGGCCCGGCTGTGGACGTTGACCGCCTATGATCAGAAAGGCCGGCTGATGGCCAACGCCGCCCAGCGCCAGGGCTTTCACTCGCGCGAGATCCTGCGGCGCAGCGACGGCAGTTTCGAAATCGTCGTGTCGTCCGAGGTGCAGCCCGGCAACTGGCTGCCGATTTCCACCCCGGACGGGTTCAAGCTGGTGCTGCGCCTGTACGACACGCCGCTGACGACCGGCACGCCCGGCGACTCGACCATGCCCGAAGTCCATCGGGAGCGATGCCGATGAGCCGGACCCTGCTCTACGTCGTCGGCGGACTGATGCTGGCGGGCATCATCCATATCGTCGCGGTGCTCATGGTGCCCTATTTCGCGACGGCGGACGCCTGGTCGGCGATGCACCAGTTCGGGCGGGATGGCACGTTCCATATCCTGCCCCAGGCCAAGGCGGGCGACGAACCGCTCGCCGACCTCGATCCGCAGATGCTCTATTCAGTCTGCCGGTTTTCCCTCGAGGATGGGCCCATCCAGATATCCGCGACGCTGCCCGACAGTTTCTGGTCGATTGCCATTTTCGATCGGCGAGGACGCAACGTCTACAGCCTCAACGATCGCTCCGCGGAGCGTTCGGAACTCGATCTGGCGATTATCACGCCGGTCCAAATGGCGCAGCTCCGCCAGGATCCCCCCGAGTCGCTCGAGACCGCGATTGTGGTCGAACTGCCCATCGAGACCGGTTTCGTGATGATCCGGGTGTTCGTCGCCGACGATTCCATGCTGCCGGGGGCGCGCGCGGCGCTGGCGACCGCCGACTGTTCCGGCACGCTCTAGGCCTTCGGTCGTCAGGACGTCCGGCGGGTTCGGCTCTTCCCGCCGATATCCTTGAAGTCGTCTCGTCCAGCGGTATCGCGCAGGCGGTAACTCAGATCGACCTTCTGCCGCTCGATCCGCGTGCCTGGAAAGATGACGATCTCGCATGGGCGGTCCCGGCCGCGATTTGCGCGGTGCCGATAGCCATGACGAGGCGGCTTGAAACCGAGAATCGTGGCCATGCGACCTCTTCGAGATCGAACCGGCCGGGCTCTTCGCCCCCGGCCGCCGCGGCGAACGCTCTTTGCCTACTCGGTCGGATTAAGATGCCAGCAAGGTTAACAGTCCGCTAACGAACTGTGCCGCAAAATCTTCCGCGAGCGTCGATCATCACGGACCCCCCGACCCATGACTAATATTCCCATCCCCCAGGGCTTCATCAGACTGTCGGGTCAGCAGAGCCACGACGCAGCGCTGTTGAGAGCTTCGACCGAACTCTTCGTGCAGGCGATCGCTCACGACCGCGACGAGATCCGGCGCTACGAGGACCTGGCGTTCTATCTCGTGCCGCGCGTCAAGCAGGAGGACCGCATATTCGTCGCGGGGAAGCTCGCGGTTCGTATCGATGCGCCGGTGTCCGTCGTCCGCCTTCTCGCCCGCGACGTCATCGAGGTCGCCGAACCGATCCTCCGCCATTCGCCGGTCCTCGGATCGCTCGATCTGCTGTCTGCGATCGCCGCGACCGAACCAGCGCATCACCGCCTGATTGCCGGTCGCACCGGCTTGAGCGAAGAGGTCGAGCGCGCCCTGCGCCTCGGTTCGGACCCCGAGGTCGCCGAGATTCTCGATCGCCGGCGGGTGCCCGGAGCCGGGCCGACCCATTCAGGCCTCGATGCCGGACCCGCCGCTGCCGATCGCCATGACAGCGCCCGCCATGGTCGCGACGATCAAAGCCGGCTCGACCCGTGGGTGTTCCTCTCCCTCGACCGCAAGGCGCGTCTTCGGCTGATGGCGAAAATCGCGACCGCGGGCTACGGCGTCGCGCAATCCGAAGGAGGCGGAGCCGCCAGGCAGGCCAATCGCGCCTTTCGCTCGATCCTCAGCGCCGCCCAGATCGTCGGCCTTGCGCGGATTCGCGACCGCCAATCCCTGATCGATTCGATCGCCGACGGCCTCGATCTCACCCCGGAATTCGTCGTCGCCTGCGTCGACGATACGACCGGCGAGCCCCTCGCCGCGCTGCTCAAGGCGTTGTCGCTGACCAACGAACAGGCGCAACAGGTGATGCTGCTCGCCTCGCCCGTCGGCCGCGAGCCGGGGGCGTTCTTCAGCCTTTGCGATCTCTACGCCGGCATGGAGCCGACCGTCGCGGAGACCCTGACCGAATCGTGGCGCGACAAGCCCGCCGCGGCGCCCGCGCGCCATTCGCCGGTGTTCGCCGACACCCGGGATCGCGCCCGTACCGATGCCGAGGCGGCGCGGCCCAAGCCTTCGCAGATCCCCGGACGCACGGCGGACGGCCGCGCCTAGTCTTCCTCGACGAGATCGAGGAACGAGCGGCCGGCGCGGTCTTCGACGGCGACGACCCAGACGTCGGGATCGAAGCGGGTCTGGCGATCGATATTCTGGCGGATTTCGTCATCCGTCGCCTCGCCGACAACCTTCTGAAACTGTCGATCCGAAGGGTGCGATTCGTCGAACAGGCTCTGCGGCGCGGGCGTGTAGAGGTCGGATCGTCCGTCGAGACGATCGACGATGATCAGGATCGCGCCGGCTTCCTCGGAGCCCTTGCGGGCCACCGTGGCAATCGCCCCCTCGACCTGGCAGCGGCGAACATAGGCGCCGACCCAAAGGGATGATGTGACGCGCATGGTCGCGGTCAGATCGCCTTCATCGCCCCGATGGTTACCAGTCGTTCGACCACCTTGTCGTCGGGCTCCCCGGTGATCGGCAGACCGTTGTCGAGCTCGAACCGGCGAACGGCATTGGCGACGTTATCGCCCGGCAATCCGTCTTCCGGAACCGGGCCGTAGCCGATCCGGTTGAGGGCGCGCTGGACGGCGACGTAGCGGTTCCGGGTGGCGATCTCGATCGCCGAGGCGACCGCGTCATCCTGCGCGGGAGCGACGTCGAGCGGTTCCGGTGCGACGGCCTCCGCCGTCTGGGGTTTGGCAGTCTCGGTCGGCTCAGCGGGCTGATTTACCGCGATCGGTGTCGGTTCCGGCAGGGGCTCGGTGGTGCGAACCGATGCCGTGTTGATGTGGTCGAGCACGTCGGCGCTCGGCTCGCCGGTCACCGCAAGCCCTTCCGCCTGCTGATAGGCGACAATCGCCGCACGGGTGCGCGATCCCGAGATGCCGTCGACCTTGCCGTCATACAGCCCTTTTTCCGCGAGCTTGCGCTGCAGCTCGGTGACGATGACCCGTTCGGGAATCGCCTGGGGCAGCGGCGGCGCGGGTTCGGGTAGCGGGACCGGCGGGTCGGCGACCTCGGCCGATGCCATCTCGCTGGCCGGAGCCGCCGCGCGCGGCCGCGGGTCCGGCATGGTCGACACCGGATCCGGAGCGGCCGCCGCCGTCGGGGTCGGGCGGGTCATGAAAAGCGGTTCGGGATGGTGGGCTTTCTGCAGGAATACGGCGTTGGAAACCACCGCGGCCACGGTCAATGCCATGACCAGAAGCCCGCTGGACATCGCCGGGTTCTCGATCACCCGATCGACGAGCCGGCCGACCACGCCGTTTTCGGCGACGTCCTCGTCCTCGTAGGTGATCTGGGCTGCCTGTTGCGGGCGGCGGGTGGTGCTTCTTGCTGCCAAGGTCACGATCTCGCTGATGACATCCGTGAAATCACTCGATGTGTGCGGCCATGGTGGCAAGTTTATGCTTAAGGAACGTTAAAGGCCGGGGAGCAGCGCTGCCGGTCTCGGGCCGGGCGATTAGCTAAAATTTGAAACAAATTGCGGTTGCGCGCTGAACCGCACTTTCAGGCGCGTTTGCTAGGGTCGATCAACAACGGACACAGGCCAACACACAACACGAAGGTCAGAGGGATGTTTCTTCTTCGAGCCGCATTCTGGCTGACGGTCGCGATCCTGCTGATACCAGCGGATTCGCAGACCGGCGAGGCACCGCGGGTGACCATCGTCAACGCATTCCTGGCGGCGAAAGCCACGGTTGCCGACCTTTCGGCCTTCTGCGAGCGCAATCCCGACGTCTGCGTCACCGGGGGCGCGGCCTTCGACCTCTTCGCCGAAAAGGCCCAGAGTGGTGCCCGGATGCTCTATCGCTACCTCGACAAGCCCGCCGACCCGATGGCGGAACCTGGAAAAGGCACGCTCAGCGAGGACGATATCGCGCTGCCCTGGAAAGGCATCGACGGCGGTCCCGCCTGAGCGGCGTCCCCTAAAGCGTTCCCTGAAAACGACGAAACCGGCCGGCATCCGATTTGCGGCACGCCCGCAGTCGGCCTATATGGCCGGCATGGATCAGCCCGTTTCAAAACGTCCGCCCATCGACGACATCGTCGCCGATTTCGACCTCCTCGACGAGTGGGAAGACCGCTACCGCTACGTCATCGAACTGGGCAAGGCGCTCGAGCCGCTGCCCGAAGCCGATCGCGTTGCCGACAACAAGGTCCGCGGCTGTGCCAGTCAGGTGTGGCTGGCGACGCGGGTCGAGGGCGAAGGCGCAAACGCGCGCCTCCATTTCCAGGGCGACAGCGATGCCATGATCGTCCGCGGGCTGGTGGCCATCGCCCTTTCACTTTTCGACGGCAAGAGCGCGGCGGAGATCGAGGCGACGGATGCCGAAGCCCTGTTCGATCGGCTCGACCTTCGCGCCCACCTCACCGCGCAGCGCTCGAACGGATTGAGGGCGCTCGTCGACCGGATCAAATCCGATGCGCGCCGCGCAAGTCTTGGGTCGGGCCAATAATCGGAGCAAGAGCCCGCGATCTAGTCCTCGCCGTCGATCACGGGTCGGTAGTCTTCGCTCCCCCAGTGCCGCAGACCGCCGGATCTGTTCCTGCCTCGCGCGGCAGTCGACAATCCGTAATGCCGGGCGAGGCTCGCCAGCGCCAGCCGAAGAACGAGTTTGGCCGACCGGGCAGGCCATGACCGCTCCCTCTCAATCTCCTCAATCCCCTTGAGGAAACAGCAGACGTCGACCAGCACGCCGGCGAAATCCGGCCCGACGGCGTCGATCGCCCGTTCGATGCGCTGCCGAGCAGATATCGCGGCGTCGGTGAGATCGGCCATGCCGCTGCCGTCGCGTCTTCCCCCGGCGACCGCGCTGGCCCAGTTGGCCGTCACCCGGGGCATCAATTGCGCCCGGGTGTAGTCGGAGCGGAATCGCTCGCCGGCCGCGAATTCCGCGTCGTCGATCAACGGCTTGCCGTTCCGGCCGTTGGTCCGACGGAGGCGGGTCAGCGGACTCTCGTCGACGTTGCGTGTGACGGAGCGCCGACCGGATAGTGGATCGGCGATCACCGCCGTCTCCAGCGTCCGGTGCTGGTCGGCGAAGCCATCCCCTTCCGACAACCGCCGCCGCAGGAACGCTTTCCCGGTCTCGGTCAGGGTCGGAACAGGTTCGTCGCGACGCAGGAGGCCGCGTGAAACCAGTTGCTCGGCGAGCGCCAGATCGTCTCTTCCGACCCGGGCGCGCCGCGTTGCCAGACGCCTCAACAGTCGCTGCGCAGTGCGATCGTCCATCTCTCCATTCATTCGCGCCCCCTGCGGGGCTGCGACAATCGCGGCCAGACGTCGATTGCGCGCTCGAGGTAATCGAGGATCGAATCGATCCGCGGATCCTCGCGCCGGTCCTCGACCTGTTGGCACGCGTGTCGGGCCGTCGTGCGATCGCGATCGAAGAGGCGGCCGACGTCGACGTAGGGAAGTCCGAACCGGGTATGGGCGAGATACATCGCGGCCTGGCGGGCAAAGGCGACCTCGGCCCGGCCCCTGCTGTCGGCGGCCAGAGCCTCGGGCCGCAGGCCGAAGGCGGCCGAGACGATCGCCCGGAGGAAGAGACCGACCGGTGCGAGGTTGTCCCTGTCAGTCGGGCCGACCGCGAGCTTGCCGGAAGAAAACCGTTCGATTTCGCAATTCGACATGACGCACCCCGTTGGCTGGAACTCGCGTATAGGATTTATTTCCTATGTCAAAATAACGCAAATCGCCCGGACGGGGATAACTTTCGCTGATTGCCAGCCAGGGGGGATAACCTGGGAACTCGTCCCCGTCGTCAGAAGTGGCCGGAAACTCGCGTCCGAACAGGAGCGAGATCCATGGCATCACACACGTCGCCGAGCCTCGTCGCCGGCCTATACGGAAAATCGGGAATCCGGCGTCTCCGCCACCTCGCGGCGGATTCCGTTGCACGAACCATCGCCGCCGGAATCGAGCCCTATGACCGCGGGCGGCACCTTCCACGCCTGATCCCGGTAACGGCGGCAGAGGTCGAAGATGACACGATCGAACGCCATCGCGTCATCATCGCGCGGCTCGCCCGAGCGCTTCGCGCGGAACGCAACCGCGGTCGCGCGGGTCACTGGACCTACGATCTCAACCGGCATATCGGCTTGAAACAGGCTTTCGCGGCGGAGAAACAGCGGCTCGGAGTCCGATCCGCCGCCTCCAAAAGACATCCGCCGCCAAAAGGCGGCGGATGAAAGCTGCAATGGCGGCGCCGAAATGCCGGCTACTTGCGGCGGCGCTGCTGTCCGAGGCCCATCTTCTTGGCAAGGGCCGAACGCGCCGCGGCGTAATTCGGGGCGACCATCGGATAGTCGCTGGGGAGGCCCCATTTTTCCCGGTATTCTTCCGGCGAAAGGTCGTAATGCGTCCGCAGATGGCGCTTCAGGGATTTGAATTTCTTCCCGTCCTCAAGGCAGATTATGTGATCCGGAAAGACGGATTTCTTGGGGTTCACAGCCGGCTTGAGCGGCTCGGGCTCGGGCTGGTTCATTCCCTGATGGGTGCTGCTGAGCGCGCGATGCACCTCCGAGATCAGCGTCGGCAGGTCCTGTGCCGGCACCGAATTGTTGCTCACGTAAGCCGATACAATTTCAGCGGCCAGATCAATCAGCTCGGCGCTGGCAGTTTGTTCGTTCATGGTTCACCCTGTTCACGTTGAATACAAAGTCGACGGGAAGTCCAACCCGCTGCAACGTACAGTGTCCGGGACTCGTCGAGAATTCGCGGATGTCGACTCTAACGATTATGCAATCGAATCCGGATACTTTGCATCGTATATAGTCGACGTCTTTCAAAAACAAGACCCAAATGCCGTTTCAGCGAATCTACTGTTCAAACCTTGCTCCGCCATGGCTCCGGCAATATTGCATTGGCCAAAATCGGTCGAAACAAAAGAAAAACCATAGCCGGTATCCGCGCGCCAACCACCTCGAGCGCAGCCGCGCACTAATGATTCGGTTGATGGAATCTATGAAATTGTATCAGAGGTAGTACAGCACCAGGTAGGCGGACAGCAGCAGAACGGCCCAGAAGGCCATGCTGCCCGTTGGCCAGTTGCGCGCAAGTACTCCCAGCGGGCCATGATGGCGATAGACTGTCTGCAGCGCCGCAGCAGCGGCGCGACGGCCCCGAACGAGCAACGCATCAGCGGCGCGGTCGGAGCTTCCGTCCATGCGACGGATGGTCGCCGGCCCCAGCCGACGCCATAGCCAATCGACGTCGAGAGTGATGGTCTCGGTCCTTTTCAGCCATCCCAGCATCAGGAAGAAGGCGAGCCCGGAGAAGAGCAGCAGCTGGAGCTGCGAGACCACGTGGGAGGCGGTGTAGGGCACGAAGTCCACCGGGAAGGGAAGGATCGCGTAGAGTGGCGCCGGATAGACGCCAATGCCGATGCAGAGGAACGACAGGAATACCATCGCCCATCGCATCGTCCACGGCGGGTCGGGCGGGCGCAGCCCGGAATCCTTCTGAAAGAACACGAACCATGGGAACTTGATCCCGGCGTGGAGGAACACGCCGGCAGAGGCCGCCGCCAGCAGAAACCAGACGATCGTCAGGTGATCGAGCGCCGCACCGTCGGAGATCATCGATTTCGCGACAAAGCCCGAGGTCAGCGGAAAGGCCGAGATCGACAGCGCCCCGATGATCCCGCAGATCGTGGTCAACGGCATCGTCCGGAACAGGCCGCCGAGGTCGGTGCATTTGGTCTTGCCGGTCATGAACATGACCGACCCCGCCGACATCAGGAGCAAGGCCTTGTAGATGATATGGACGAAGGCGTGCGCCGCGGCGCCGTTCAGCGCCATCTCGCTGCCGATGCCGATGCCGGTCACCATGAAGCCGACCTGGTTGATGATCGAGTAAGCGAGGATCCGGCGCATGTCGTTTTCGAGGATCGCGTAAATGATCCCGTAGAAGACCATGACGAGGCCGATCCAGATCAGCACCTCCTCGCCGGGGAAGCCGCGCCAGAGAACCAGCACCGCGGTCTTGGTGGTGAAGGCCGAGAGGAAGACCGAGCCCGACCACGACGCCTTCGGATAGGCATCCGGCAGCCAGGCGGAAATCGGCCAGCTTCCGGCATTGAGCAGGAAACCCGCCAGAATCAGCCAGTGCGCCGGCGAATCGGCGCGCATCGCCTCGAAGGCGATCGAGCCGGTATCGGCGATATGACCGGTGATGCCGGCCATCAGCAGCACGCCGCCGAACAGGTGGATGACGATGTAGCGCTGGCCGGCGCCGCGGGCCCCTGCCCCCGCCATCCAGATGATCAGCGTCGAGCAGACGGCCATCAATTCCCAGAAGACGAAGACGGTGATCAGGTCGCCGGCAAAGACCACGCCGATCGCGCTGCCGGCATACATGAAGGCGACCGGAATCTCGGCCAGCCGCTCCTGCCGGAGCGCGAACAGGCCGCCGGCGAAAGCCATGATCGAAAACACCGTCCCGAACAGCCGGGCGAGGCTGTCGGAGCGGAAGGGGACGAGTTCGTAGCCGAGCCAGTGGATGCCGCCGGCGGCGCCATCGGGCAGCGCCCAGACCAGCGCCAGCACGGCAAGCGGCGCGGCAAGGATGACCACGTCGCGGACCGCGCCGCGCAGCCAGAGCAGGACGACCCCGGCAGCGATCATCACCAGCCCGGGCAGCAGGAAAGGCAGGAGCCCCCCGAGGCTAGCTGTCATAATAGGTGTCCTTCCGCTTCAGGAAGACACCCAGACCCTTGGCGCCGAGCACCAGGACGACGCAGCTGAGGAAGCCGTACCAGGCATAGAATCCGATCGTCCCGTCGATGCCGAAGGTGCCGTGATGATCGATGAAGAAGTCGGCGACCACCGTCAGGGCCAGAATGGCGATGAAGACGATCCACAAGAGCCGGATCGTCGACGGGCGAACCAGCCAGTAGTCGTCATTCCGGGGCTCGGGCATGGCTGCGGGGACCTATGGAGACGGCGCGCGCCGGGCGGTGCCGGCGGCAGGGGCGAGGCTCAAAGAAGCTGCTCCTTCAGGTCGAGCAGAGCCTGTAGGGCGAAGTGGGTCTGGTCGAACCACTCGTTCTCGACCAGTTCCTCCTGGTCACCGTTGAGGCTGTGCTCGCCGGTCACCAGATTGCCGATGACAAGAAGCGTCGCACCGGCATAGCACCCGCGGGCGCTGGCGATGGTCAGGATGGCGGCGACTTCCTGCTCGACGCTGAGCACGCCGAGATCGTGGTAGCGCTCGACGTATTTCTCGATACGCTGGGACGCGTAGAACCCGTCGGTGGTCCGGATGATCCCGGTGTGGACCGTGTTGCCGGCCTTGCGGGCGGCCTCGGCAAGGGCGGCGACGACACGATAGTCGGAAACCGCCGGGTATTTCTTCGGCGCATAATAGCGCGTGGTGCCCTCGTCGCGGACGGCGGCTGTCGGGATCACCACGTCGCCCATGGCTATCCGCTCCTGGATGGCCCCGGTCGCGCCAATCTGGATGAAGATCTTGCCACCGAGATTGATCAGCTCTTCCAGGACATTGGCCGTCTGGCCGGCGCCGATGCCGGCCGAACTCACCGTCACCGGCGTTCCCTGGTAGGTGCCGGTAATGGTGCTGACCTCCCAGCCGGCATCGGTCTTGAAGGTAACCTCGTCGAGAAGAGCCTCGCAGCGACGGACATGATCGCGAAAATTGGTGAGGATCACCAGAGGAGCGATGTCACCCGACTTGCATCCGATGACCGGCGCGACGCCGCCCGGCAGTTCGACATATTTCGGCAGTTTCAGCAGCCCCACGTCATTCTCCATTCAGATCTTTCACAGGCGTAGCACCTCAGCGGACGGACGGGATCATCGTCAAGCCCTCCGCTGGCGCGGCGGTCAGGCTCTGGCTCAGCATATCGGCGAGCTGGTAGGGAACCTCGGGCCAGACGAATAGCCCGACGACCAGGACGGCGGTAGCGACCAGCGACACGACCATCGGCCACGGTGCCTCGGCGATGGTCACCCTGCCCTCCCCGGTCCTGCGGAAGGCGCGATAGACGATCGGCAGGAAATAGCCGGCGTTCAACAGGGTCGAGATCACGATGACCCCGACGGCGAACCATTGGCCGATGCTGACGGCGGCCAGCAAGATGAACCACTTGCCGAGGAATCCGACCGTCGGCGGCACGCCGATCATCGACAGCGACGCGACGGTGAAGGCGCCCATCGTCCAGGGTTGCTTGCGGCCGACGCCGTCCATCTCGCTGACATTGTCGACATGCGAGCCGACATGGACCGCGCCGGCGGCGAAGAACAGGGTGATCTTGGAGACGGCGTGGGCGGCGATATGGATCGCGGCGCCGACAATGGCGAGCGGCGTGAACAGCGCGGCTCCGAGCACGACATAGGACAACTGGCTGATCGTCGAATAGGCCAGTCGCCGCTTGAGGTTGTCCTGGCGGAGAGCGATCGCCGAGGCGACGATGACGGTGACGCCGGCGACATAGACCAGCCAGTCGCCGGTGCCGGCCTTGGCCAGCGTCTCGACGCCGAAGGTATAGACGATGACCTTGAGAATGGTGAAGACGCCGGCCTTGACCACCGCCACCGCGTGAAGCAGCGCCGAAACCGGCGTCGGCGCGACCATCGCCGCCGGCAGCCAGAAATGCAGCGGCATGACCGCCGCCTTGGCGGTGCCGAAGACGAACAAGGCGAGCAGCAACCCGAGGGCGGTGTTGCTGAGCGTGCCGCCAAGAATTCCGCCGGGACGGAAATCGAGGGTTTCGGCGGCGACCCAGGTCCAGCCCAGCGCCGGCAAGAGCAGGATGGTGGACGCGCCGAGCAGCATCAGGAGGTAGAGCCGCCCGGCGTTGCGGGCTTCCTCGGTGCCGCGATGGGTGACCAGCGGATAGGTCGAGACGGTCAGCAATTCGTAGAAGAGAAACAGCGTGAAGAGGTTGCCGGAGAGCGCGATCCCCATCGTCGCGGCAATCGCGATGGCGAAGCAGACGTAGAAAATCGTCTGCCGATGCGCTTTCTCGGCGCGCATATAGCCGATCGAATAGACCGAGTTGGCGATCCATAGGCCCGAGGCGATGACCGCGAACAGCATGCCGAGCGGCTCGACGGAGAAGGCGATCGTGAGTCCCGGGACGACGGTCCAGACGTCGAGCGCCGGCCGCCCGCCGGCGAGAACGACCGGGAGCAGCATCAGGACGACGGCGAAGAGAAGCGCCGCGCCGATCAGCGTCACGGCCTCGCGGATGTTGGGCCGGCCGGCGAAGAGTGGCAGCAGGAGGGCCACCGCGGCCGGGATGACCAGGGCCAGGACGATGAGGGTCGTCGACGTCATCGCAGCCCCGCGAGAAGTGCCGTGGCGGCGCGCCCGGCCATGCCGGCGGTGAGTTCGGTATCGATGCCGAAATACACAGTTGCGGCGGCAAGAAGACAGATCGGGATGAGCATCTCCAGCGGCGGTTCGGTGACGGTCGCCACCGCGGCGCACGGCTCGCGGAACCAGACGCATTCGATGAACCGGCCGACATAGACGACGGTCAGCATCGTCGACAGGACGATGAGGAAGCCGAGCCACCACCAGCCGACCTCGATCGAGGCGACGACCAGGTACCATTTCGAAACGAAACCCGCCGTTCCGGGCACACCGATCAGGCTGAGACAGGCGATCCCGACCGCGCTCATCGTGACCGGCATCCGCCGCCCGACACCGGCGATATCATGAAACTCGATCTTGCCGACCCGATAGAAGACGGCGCCGAGCCCCATGAAGATCGCCGCCTTGATCATCGCGTGATTGAGGAGATGAACAAGACCGCCGGTGAGGCCGGTCACGGTGGCGAGCGCCAGACCGAGGGTGATGTAGCCGATCTGGCCGACCGACGAATAGGCGAACATCCGCTTCACGTCGGACTGGAAGATGGCAACCGTCGCCGCGCCGAAGATCGCCGCGATCGACAGCGCGATAAGAACCGGCGTCACCGGCAGGTCGGCGAAGACGAACCCGGCGCCGAAGACCGAAAAGACGAAACGGGCGAAGAGGTAGATCGCAACCTTGGTGGCGGTCGCGGCGAGGAAGATCGTCGCGACCGACGGCGCGTAGGCATAAGCGTTGGGCAGCCAGACATGGAGGGGAAACAGCGCCAGCTTGAGGCTGATCCCGACGACGATGAAGGCCAGGGCAACGAGCACCGGGCGGGCCGACTCGACATCGCCGAGGCGGTCGGCGATCAGCCCGAGATTCAGCGTGCCGGTCATGGTGTAGAGCAGCCCGACGCCGATCACATAGAAGGTCGCACCGATCGTCCCCATGATCAGATACTGGTAGGCCGCGACCAGCGCCCGGCGATCGCGGCCCATCGCGATCAGCGCGTAGCTCGACAGCGACGACACCTCGAGGAAGACGAAGGCGTTGAACGCATCCCCGGTGATCGCGATGCCGAGCAGGCCGGCGAGCGAGACCAGATACATGCTGTAGAACCAGGCGACGCGATCTTCCGGAACCTCGCTCAGCACGCTCAACCGGGCAAATGGGGCGATCACCGCGGCAACCGACGACACGAGAAGAAGGATCAGCGCGTTGAAGATGTCGATCCGGTACTCGATGCCGATCGTCGGATCCCAGCCGCCGAGGTGATACGAGATCACGCCCTCGTCGAGGACCCGGACGAGCAGCATCGCCGAAATCACCGGCATGGCGAGGCTGACGACGAGGGCGATCAGCCATGCCGGCCCCGGCCGGCGCACCAGCGCGGCCAGCAACGCTCCGAACAGCGGCACCACGACCTGGAGAGCGGGCAAATGCTCGCTCATGGGCGATGGTCATCCTGCTTGAAAATCTCGTCTTCCTCGATCGTCCCGTAGGCTTCGTTGATGCGCACGACCAGCGCCAGTCCGAGCGCCAGCGTGGCGACGCCGACGACGATGGCGGTGAGGATGAGGACGTGGGGGAGCGGATGCGAGTAGACGGTGTAGTCCGGATCGATGATCGGCGGCGTACCACCGAGAATTTTGCCGGCCGAAATGTAAAGGAGATAGACCGAGGTCTGGAACAGCGAGAGGCCGACCAGCTTTTTCACCATGTTGCCGCGGGCAATCACGATGTAGAGCCCGGAGACCATCAGGAAGACGGTGATCCATTGGTTATAATGGGCGACCAGCCGTCCGGCGAGATCGACGAGCTCGTTCACCGCCGCCCCCTTCCCGCGAAAGCGTAGAAGATCGCCACCATGGTGGCGCTGACGGTGATGAAGACGCCACCCTCGACAAGGAAGACGCCCCATTCCTGGCCATGGACGGGGTCGTGGGCGAGGTGTGAATAGTCGAGATAGTTCTGGCCGGTCAGCCACCCCGCGACGCCGACGCTGGCATAGATCAGGACACCAAGCGGGATCATCGTCTCGACGAGCGGCGCCGAAATGATGCGCTTGGCCGCCGTCAGGCCGTAGATGAGGGCATAGAGGATGACGGTCGCGGCGGCGATGACGCCGGCCTGGAAACCGCCGCCCGGGCTGTAGTCGCCGTGAAACTGCACATAGATGGCGAAGACCATCATGAATGGCAGGAGGAGCTTGGTGACGACCCGCAGGATGACGTCGAGGCGCATATACTGCCCCCTAGTCCTTGCGGCCGGGGCCGGGCGGCGCCGCGCGTTTCAGCAGCAGCAGGACGGCAATACCGGCGGTGAAGATGACCACCGTCTCGCCGAGCGTGTCGAAACCGCGATAGCTCGCCAGCACCGAGGAAACGACGTTGGCGATGCCGGTCTCGGACAGGGATCGATGGATATAGTCCGGACCGGCAAGCTGGACGACCGTATCGGCTGACCCGAAAGGCGGCGCTGCGCTGACGCCCCAGATCAGGACGGCAGCGGTGCCAATGGCGACGAACAGCGGCAGCGCGACCGAATGGATCGGCCGCGCCTCCTCGGTTTTCGTCAGATACAGCGTGCCAAGCAGCAGGACGGTGCCGATGCCGGCGCCGACGGAGGCCTCGGTCAGCGCGACGTCGACGGCGTCGAGCACCAGCAGGACGCTCGCCATCAGGAAGCTGTAGACGCTCGACAGGACCGCGACGGCGAACAGGTTGCGAACCCGGACGATACCGATCGTCGTCGCGGCAAGCAGCGTCAGCAACGCGAAGATGATCAGGGATTCGATCGCTCGCCCTCCTCTTTCAGGGCTTCGGCGCCGGCGATCGGCCTGCCGGCCCGGTCGAGCGGCTTGACGTTGGCGTGAAGGGCGGCGCGGGCGACGGCGTGCGTCGCCGCCGGGCTGGTCAGCGCGATGAACAGGACGAGGATGATCAGCTTGACACTGACCAGCGTGAATCCGGCAAACAGCACCAGTCCGAGCAGCACCAGCGGCACGCCCAGCGTATCGGCGACCGAGGCGGCGTGGATGCGGGTGAAGACGTCGGGCATGCGCACCATGCCGATCGAGCCGATCACCATGAAGATGCCGCCGAGGACGACAGCGACGCCGCCGATCCAGGCGAAGACCTCGGCTGCGGTCACTGCGGCTCCCCCTCTTCCTCGGCGTCGTAGCCGAGCGGCCCATAGCGGAAGAACTTGAGGACTGCGAAGACGCCGATGATGTTGAGCAGGGCGTAGGTGATGGCGATGTCGAGAAAGTCGGGCCGGCCGGTGAGGAAGCCGAACAGCGCGAGGATGACAATTGCCGCGTTGCCGATCGAGTTGGCGGCGACGAGGCGGTCGAAGACGGTCGGCCCCTTGAGGGCGCGTACCAGCATCAGGGTTGCGGCGACCAGCACCGCGAGCATCCCGGCGGCAAGCATTATCCGCGGCCCTCGAAAGCGGAAACCCGCCGGTCCATGTCGCCGGTCTCGAGCCCGGCGGCCGTTTCCTCGGTGAGGGCGTGGATGACGAGGTAGCGCTTGTTGCGGGGGTCGCGCTCGGCCTCGACGGTGATGGTGCCGGGCGTCAGCGTGATCGAATTGGCAAAGGTCACCACCCCGGCCGCGGTCTTCTGGGTCGGCCACACGGTGAGCAACCTTGGCGAGATCGGCAGGGATGGCGTCAGGATGATCCGGGCGACGCCGAGCGCCGACACAACGATCTCCTTGATCAGCCACGGCCAGTAGAGGAGGCCGGGGAGGATCAACTCGATGGGATGCCCTTCCTCGTCGGCGTAGCCGAACAGCCGCCCGAAGCCGGCGACAAGGACGGCGGTCAGCGCACCGGCCCCAAGCAGGAAGGGGTCCGCGTGCCCGGAGAGAAGCCACCAGAAGATGAACAGCGCAATGGCGAGGCTGACGAGCCGCATGGTCCCCCTTTGGCCGGCCGCCAAATCAGCCGGTTGCCACCCAGTAATGGCCCATGAACGGATGGGCGATCAAGCGATACTGCCGGCTCACCCTATCCTCACGACGATTTGTCGTTGAGGATAGGCGGCGCGGGCATCATATAGGGGGAGCCTGGCGCGTTTCCCGCGTTTGGGCCTCCCTTTTTCCACCACTACAGCGGGGTTTCGGCCATGACGGCGAAGACAGCGCCCGAAAAAATCGTCAAGACCGACGCCGAATGGCGCAAGGAACTGACGCCCGAGCAGTATTACGTGACCCGGCAGGGCGGCACCGAACGCCCCTTCACCGGTCCCTTTCTCAACGAGAAGCGGGCCGGCGTCTACATGTGCGTTTCCTGCGGCGCGCCGCTTTTCCGCTCCGAGGCAAAGTTCGAGTCGGGCTCGGGATGGCCGAGCTTCACCCAGCCGGTGGACGAGGCGATGGTCGAGGAGATTACCGACCGGTCGCTCGGCATGGTACGAACGGAAGTGCGGTGCGCGGCCTGCGAGGCCCACCTCGGCCACGTCTTCCCGGATGGGCCCGGTCCGACAGGCCTGCGCTACTGCATGAACGGCTGCGCCCTGGATATGGAACCCGATGACGAAAAGACTGCGTGACGAAGACCTCGACGAACAGCGCGGCGGCGGCGCGACCGCGCGTCCGCCGGTCGCCGGGAGACGCCCGGTAACCACGACCCGGCACGGCGTCACCCGCACCGACGACTATGCGTGGCTGCGCGCCGACAACTGGCAGCAGGTCATGCGCGACCCGGCGGTGCTGCCCGCCGACATCCGCGCCTATCTCGACGCGGAGAATGACTATACCGACGCGGCGATGGCCGATGTCGCGGCGTTGCGGGAGAGCCTCTTCGCCGAGATGCGGGCGCGGATCAAGGAGGACGATTCCTCCGTGCCGGCGCCCGACGGACCGTATCGCCTACGGCATCCGCTTCACCCACGGCGCCGAACATCCGATGCTTGTGCGCACCGACCGCGACGGCGGCAACGAACAGATCCTGCTCGACGCCAACCAGCTCGCCGAGGGCAAGGCGTATTTCCACCTCGGCGGAACCGCCCACAGCCCCGACCACAAGCTGCTTGCCTATGCCTCGGACGAGATGGGCTCGGAATATTACGACATCCGCATCCGCGATCTGACCACCGGCGAGGACCTCGACGACCTTATTCCGGCGACCACGGGCGCGCCGGTCTGGGCGGCGGACGGGCGGACCCTCTTCTACGTCTGGGTCGACGAGAACCACCGCCCGGCGAAAGTCTTCCGCCATGAGGTCGGCAGCGCGTCGGACGATGTCCTGGTCCATGCCGACACCAACCCGGGCTATTTCCTCGGCGTCGGCAAGACCCAGTCGGATCGCTACATCCTGATCGACAGCCATGATCACGAGACGTCGGAATCCTGGATCCTCGAAGCCGACGACCCGACCGGCACGCCGCGCCTCGTCGCCGAAAGGCGGCCGGCGGAGAAGTATTCGCTCGAGCATTCCGGCGACCTCTTCTACATCCTGACCAATGGCGGCAACGCGGAGGATTACCGGATCGTCACCGCGCCGGTCGCCACCCCTGACCGCGCCCACTGGAAGGATCTCATTCCGCACCGGCTCGGCCGGCTGATCCTCGACATCACCGCCTACAAGGATTTCCTCGTCTGGCTGGAGCGCGAGGGCGGCCTGCCGCGGATCGTCGTTCGCCACATCGCGACGGGCCAGGAGCGTCCGATCGACTTCGACGAAGAGGCCTATTCGCTCGGCATGGCCGGCGGTCTCGAATTCGACACCACGACGATGCGCTTCACCTATTCGTCGATGACGACTCCGGCGCGGGTCTACGATTACGACATGGCCGACCGGACACGGATTCTGAGGAAAGAGACCGAAGTCCCCTCCGGCCACGATCCGGCCGACTATGTCACCCGCCGCGTCTTCGCCAGGGCTCCCGACGGCGAGATGGTGCCGGTCTCCCTGCTCTATCGCCGCGACACGGCGATCGACGGCACCGCGCCCTGCCTGCTCTACGGCTACGGCGCCTATGGCATCACCATCCCCGCCTCCTTCTCGACGACCCGCCTGTCGCTGGTCGACCGCGGCTTTGTCTACGCCATCGCCCATATCCGCGGCGGCAAGGACAAGGGCTTCCACTGGTACGCGGACGGCCGCCGCGAAAAGAAGGTCAACACCTTCATCGACTTCATTGCCGCCGCCCGTCACCTCGTCGCCGAAAAGTTCGTTGCCGTCGACAAGATCGTCGGCTGGGGCGGATCGGCGGGCGGATTGCTGATCGGTGCCGTTGCCAATATGGCGCCGGAGGTTTTTGCCGGGCTGATCGCGGAAGTCCCTTTCGTCGACACGCTCGACACCATGCTCGACGACACGCTGCCGCTCACCCCGCCGGAATGGCCGGAATGGGGAAACCCGATCACCAGCGAAGCCGACTTCCGGACGATCATGGCCTATTCGCCCTATGACAATGTCGGCCCGCGCGACTATCCGGCGATCCTGGCGCTGGCCGGTCTCACCGACCCGCGCGTCACCTATTGGGAGCCGGCGAAGTGGGTGGCGAAGCTGCGCGAAAACCGGACCAACGACCGGCTCCTCCTGCTCAAGACCAACATGGATGCGGGCCACGGCGGCGCCGCCGGCCGCTTCG
Organism: uncultured Alphaproteobacteria bacterium; assembly: GCA_963812275.1. Lineage (GTDB taxonomy): Bacteria > Pseudomonadota > Alphaproteobacteria > Rhizobiales > Kaistiaceae > Bauldia. Next base: position 23,882 of record CAWEUQ010000030.1, read on the forward strand.
ACCGGCTGAAGGAAACCGCACTCGCCACCGCCTTCGCGCTGAAGGTTGCCGGCAAGGCGTGACGCGTGTAGCGCGCTTGATCGGCATGGTCCGACTTCGGCAGAAATGCCGCCGATAATTCGCCAGATCGTCGCGAATATCCGCCACCCGGGTCAGGTCGATAGCGGGCGGCGTACTCAACGGCGGGTGCCGTCCATGACAGCTAGAGCAGCGGGCTGATCAGCCGGGCGGCGTTTTCGGCGAAGCGTTCGCTCGTCGACCGCTTGGCCCATTCGGCCGGCAGGAGCGGATCGCTGTCGCGGATATACGTCGCCTGCAGCGCGCGAAGCTCGGTCGTGAAGGCCGGATCGTAGAAGAAGAGCACGTCCTCGTAGTTCAGCCAGATGCTCCGCATGTCGATATTGGCCGTGCCGAACATCGCCATTTTGCCGTCGACGGTGATCGACTTGGTGTGCAGCAGTCCTTTTCGATAGAGGTGGATGGCGACGCCGGCTTCGAGCAGATCCTGGAAATAGGACCGGCTGGCGTAGCGGGTGAGGATCGAATCCACCCGCTCCGGAACGATGATCGAAACCGCAACGCCGCGGCCGGCCGCGCCGCGGAGCACGCGGAGCAGCGAAGCGTCGGGAACCAGATACGGCGTCGTTAACACCAGTTCCTCGCGGGCGGCGGCGCTCAGCGCCAGCATCATCTGGAGGAGACCGTCGACGCTCTGGCCCGGCCCGCTCGGAACGACCTGGATATCGCTCGTGCCGCATGAGGGATTGAGCCGTAGCCCCGCGCTCCTGACGAGATCGGTGATCGGTTCATTGGTCTCGACCCGCCAGTCGCCGACAGCGACGGCCGCGAGCGGCGCGACAATCGGCCCCTCGAGCCGGACCATGGCGTCGACCCACTCGCCGACGCCCGCATCCGCCTTGAAGAATCGGGGATCGACGAGATTCATGCTGCCGGTCCAGGCGACGGCGCCATCGACCACGATGATCTTCCGGTGGAGCCGCAGGTCGGTGCGCCCGACGAAGCTGCGGAAGAGTCCGACCGGCAGGGCCGGCCGCACGTCGATACCGGCGGCGCGGAGTTGCGCCGGCTGATGCCCCTTCCACCACGGCCGCCCGCCGATCGCATCGACCAGCACCCGGCATGAGACGCCACGCCCCGCGGCGCGGATCAGCGCCTCAAGCACCACATCAGCCGCACCGCCCTCGGCCCAGATGTAGAATTCCATCAGCACGCTGGTCTTCGCCGCATCGACGTCGCGCGTGATCGACGCCAGCATCTCGCCGGTATCGGACATCAGCTGGAAGGCGCTGCCGCCGACCGCGTGGCTGCCAACCAGATTGCCACCAAGCACGTCGAGCTGCTTCGCGGCGGTGCTGTGCCGGAGCCAGTCGACATCGGTGACGCCCTGTTCCTTGGCGGTGTCGAACAGCCGTTTATAGTCGCGCTGGAGCAGCTTGATCTCACGCTCGCGCGCAGGATCGATCCGGCGCTCGCCGATCAGGAGATAGATGACGGCGCCGCCATAGGGCACCACCGTCACGAGGAGCATCCAGGCGAGCGCCACCCCCGGCTCCGGCCGCTTCATGATGACGCGAATGCCGATGCCGATCACCAGCAGCCAGTGCGCGATGACGCCTAGGGTGACGAAGCTCATCCGCCATCCATAGCAGCGAGACGGCAGGGCGCGCTACGCCAGAGCATGTTTCCCCCGCTGTCCCGGCAGATGGGCGCGCCGCCGTTCCTCAACCCCTTCGGCCAGCCGCTCCAGCACGGCAACGGTGGTATCCCAGCCGATGCAGCCGTCGGTGATGCTCTGGCCGTAGGCGAGCGGCTTGCCCGCAACCAGATCCTGACGGCCGGCGACCAGGTGACTTTCGACCATCATGCCGATGATACGGTGGTCGCCGCCGCCGACCTGGCGCGCGACATCGGCGACGACCAGCGGCTGGTTTTCCGGCTTCTTGGCGCTGTTGGCGTGGCTGGCGTCGATCATCACCGCAGGCTTCAGGCCAGACTTCTCAAGGATGGCGCAGGCTTCCGCGACGCTTGCCGCGTCGTAGTTCGGCGACTTGCCGCCGCGCAGGATGATGTGGCAATCCTCGTTGCCGGCGGTGGCGGCGATCGCCGAATGACCGGTCTTGGTGACGGCGAGGAAATGGTGCGGGCTCGCGGCGGATTTGACCGCGTCGACGGCGATCCCGACGTTGCCGTCGGTGCCGTTCTTGAAGCCGACCGGGCATGACGTGCCGGATGCCAGTTCGCGATGGATCTGGCTCTCGGTGGTGCGGGCGCCGATCGCGGCCCAGGACACCAGGTCGGCGAGGTATTGCGGCGTCGTCATGTCGAGGAATTCGCAGCCGGCGGGAAGCCCGAGGGCATTGACCTTGAGGAGCAGCCCGCGGGCCAGCCTCAGCCCCTTGTCGATGGCGAAGCTGCCGTCGAGGTCGGGATCGTTGATCAGCCCCTTCCAGCCGACGGTGGTCCGCGGTTTCTCGAAATAGACGCGCATGACGATTTCGAGCGTATCGCCGAGGCTGCGGCGCAAGGGCGCGAGCCGTCCGGCATAGTCCTCTGCGGCCCTCGGATCGTGGATCGAACACGGCCCGATCACCACCACGAGACGGTCGTCCCGGCCGTGCAGGATGTCGTGGATCGATCGGCGCGCGTCGGCGACCGTGCGGCTGGCGACACTGTCGCGCGGGAATTCGGCGATGACTTCGGCCGGTGTACTCAGTTCCTTGATCGCGCGGATGCGCAGATCGTCGGTGTCTTCTTCGATAGTGGTCAGCACGGCTTGGCTCCTTGGCTTCATCCGCCCGGCCGGCGACCATAAAAAAAGCCGCCGGGGGTACCTGGCGGCTTTCGGGAAAATTCTGGTTTCAATCTGTCAGATCGAACGAACCCCTGCCTCCGCCGTTGGCTGCGGATAGCTAAACCAGAAATAATAGGTGGCGGCGGCTCGGTTCATGGAGTGCCTTCTAGGCGAGAAATCGCGGCTTGTCACCTGTCATTTGCCTAGAGCCAGCATTCCACCTGGCGAAGGGCCGGGTCGTCGGGATCGGGACGGGCGGAAAACCCCAGCGACGCCATCAGTTCCAGCATGCGATGGTTGTCGGCGAGGATCTCGCCTTCGATGGCGCGAAGCCCCTGCCCCCGGGCCGCGTCCATCAGGCCCTTCATCAGCGCCGAGCCGATGCCCTGCTTCTGGCGCTCGTCGCTGACCACGAGGGCGAATTCGCAGGACCTGCCATCGGGATTGATGGTGTAGCGGGCGACGCCGATCTCCTTCTCCTTGTCGTCCTCGCGGATCAGGGCGATCAGCGCCATTTCGCGGCTGTAGTCGATCTGGGTGAAGCGGACGAGCATCTCCGGCGTCAACTCCTGGAGAGTCTGCATGAAGCGGAAATACTTCGCCTGGGGCGAGAGGTTGCGGACGAAGGCCTGCTCGATCTCGGCGTCTTCGGGCCGGATCGGGCGGATGACCAGTTCCGCGCCGTCGGGCAGATAGCTGCGCCGGGTAAGATGGGCCGGATAAGGATGGATGGCCATGTGCGCGTATGGAACCGACGTGGTGCGCGGCCGATGCACCTTGATGCGGGCGTCGATGGCGATGGCGCCGTCGGCGTCGACGAAGAGCGGGTTGATGTCCATCTCGTCGATATGAGGGATTTCGCAGACGAGATCGGAGATCCTGAGCAGGACGTCCTCGACCACGCTCTTGTCGACCGGTGGCATGTTGCGGAAGGGGCCGAGCAACCGCGATATCCGGGTCCGGTCGATCAGCCGCCCGGCGAGCACCCGGTTGAGCGGCGGCAGCGCCACGGCGTTGTCGTGGAGAAGTTCCGTCATCGTCCCGCCGGCACCGAAGGAGACGACCGGTCCGAAGACCGGATCGTTCTTGGCGCCGACCAGGAAGGACCGCGTATCGCCGGCCGACACCATCGGCTCGATCGTCACCCCGCGGATCGCCGCGTCCGGCCGGGCTTTCCTGACGTTTTCCATCAAGGCGTCGAAGGCTGCCCGCACCTCGACCGCGGTCATGATGTTGGTGCGCACGCCACCGACATCCGACTTGTGGGAGATGTCCGGCGAACTGATCTTCATCGCCACCGGAAACCCCAGCGTCTCGGCGACGACCAGCGCCTCGGCGACATCATGGGCCTCGCGGGTCGGGTTGCAGCGGACATGAAACGCGCTCAGCACGGCCTTTGACTCGACGTCGGACAGCATCGTGCGGCCCTGCGAAAGCACCGCCTCGATGATCATCCTTGCGCCCTCGGCATCCGGCAGCTTGCGGTCGTCCGAAAACGGTCCGGGGGTCTGGAGCAGCAAGCCCTGGTTCAGCCTGAAGCGGGCGAGATAGGAAAAGGCCTCGACCGCCCGCTCGGGCGTGGTGAAATCGGGAATCCCGCTTTCCGAAAGAAGCCGCCGCGCTTCGCCAACCCGCACCTCGCCCATGAAGCAGGCGAGCACCGGCTTGGATTTGTTGGTCTCCGTCGCGGCGACGATAGCCTCCGCCGCTGCGTGCGGGTCGGTCATCGCCTGCGGCGTCAGCATCGCCAGCACGCCATCGACATGCGGGTCGGCGAGGCAGGTGGTCACCGCGGTGCCGTAGACCTCGGGCCGGGCGTCGCCGAGGATGTCGACCGGGTTGCCGTGCGACCAGTAGGCGGGCAGCAATTCGTCGAGCTTGGCGACGGTGGCGGGTGCGAGATCGGCAAGCGCGACGCCGAGGTCGCCGGCGCGATCGGCGGCCAGCACGCCAGCGCCGCCGCCATTGGTGACGATGGCGAGGCGGTCGCCGGCGGCACGCCGGCGCTCGGAGAGGATTTCGGCGGCGGCGAAAAGCTGACCGAAGGTCATGGCACGCACGACGCCGGCGCGCTCCAGCGCTGCGTCGAAGACGTCGTCGGAGCCGATCAGCGCGCCGGTATGGGTGCTGGCGGCCTGCGACCCCCTCTCATGACGGCCGGCCTTCAACACGATCACCGGCTTGGTGCGCGCCGCGACCCGCAACCCGCTCATGAAGGCGCGCGCATCCTTGACCCCCTCGACATAGAGGAGAATGGCCTCGGAATGGGGGTCGCCGGCGAGATAATCGAGAATGTCTCCGAAGTCGATATCGACCGCGTTGCCGAGCGAGACGATGGTCGAGAAGCCGATATTATGGGGGACGGCGAAATCGACGATCGCCGTGCAAAGCGCCCCCGACTGCGACACCAGCGCCAGTCGCCCCGGCGGTGCCGACGTATCGAGAAAGGTTGCATTCAGCCCGATCGCCGGGCGCATGACGCCAAGGCAGTTGGGCCCGACGAAGCGAACCTCGGCACGCCGGGCCGCATCCTCGAGCCGCGATTCCAGGACGCGCCCGCTCTCGCCGGTCTCGCCGAAGCCGGCCGAGAGTACGATCGCCGCGCCGACGTGCTTCTCGCCGCATTCGCGAATGACTTCCGGCACGGCACTGGCGGGCGCCGCGATGACGGCGAGATCGAACGGCACCTCGACATCGCTTACCGACGGGTAGCACTTGCGCCCGCCAACCTCATCGTGCTTCGGATTGACCGGGATCACGTCGCCGGCGAAGCCATCCGAGATCAGGTTCTTGAAGACGCGACCGCCGACGCTTTCCGGATCGTCGCTGGCTCCAACCACGGCGATCACCCGCGGGTTGAAGATCGTGTCCAGCCTATGTGGTCCCATCAGTTTCTCCGGTGCGATGCCGTCTCTCACTATCGCAAGAGGACGATGTCAGTTTGATGCAGGTCCGATCGCGAAGCAGTGGTGCTTGGCCGGGGGCGATCCGTACCGAACCTAGTAAGCCCACGGATCAGTCGTCATGCTGACCGTGTCGCCTTCGACGGTGATGTGAATCTGGTCGAGAAGCACGTCGAGGAAGGGGATCAGTGGAGCCTGGTTGCCGTTCACCGCGATTGCGATGTTCTCGTTCCATCCCGGAAGCTCGCAAAACAGCGTGTAGACGCGCATGGACGGATTGTCGGCGAGATAGCGGCGGGCGACGATCTCACCCTGGAACGTCATGGCGACCGCACCGGAGCGCAGCGCGGCCATGGCGTCGGCGAAGCTGTCGAAGCTCTGCAGGGTCGCCTCGGGGTCGATGGCGGCGAGCTGCCCGGCATAGGAGGAGTGCTTCTCGACACCGATCGGCACGCTGTGAAGCTCGCTGACGAACTGCTGCGGCGTCGGACATTGGCCGCCGTCCTGCGCCGCGCGGACCCGGCTGACCAGCAGCGTCAGGCTTTGCGTCAGGTAGGGGCGCGTGAACAGGACTTCGCGCGCCCTTTCCACGGTGCGGGTGAGATACGAGACGGCGATATCCACGTCGCCGCGGGCAACCTGATCGATCACGCCGTCGAACGTCGGCTCCGTACGGACGATGGTCAGCTTCACACCGAGCGCGGCGGCAATCGTCTTCGCGATTTCCACGTCATAGCCGGTCGCCTCGCCATCGGCCCCGGTCATGACCATCGGGGCGTCGTCGCGGCTGATCATCCCGACCTTCAATTCGCCACGGCCGACCAGTTCATCGAGCCCGGGCAAGAGAGGCTGCGCCAGCGTCGGTGCGCCACCGAAGAAGATCAGCGCTCCGAAGGCTAACAGAGCCGCCCTCATGGCCGGGCCTCCGTTGGTGCTTCTTTGGCCTTTGTGGCGGGCGCCGCGGCAACCGCGCCGCGGCCGAGCAGGACCAGCGTCGCGGCGGACAACACCGTCAGCAGGGAGACCATTGGACCGACGATCTGCTCGGTTGTCGTCAGGATCACCGGCCCGAGATCCCCGGGAACGCCGACTGAGCGCAGGATCGGCGACAGCGCCGGCATGAGAGCGGCGCCGTCGCCGACCACGGCGGTTCCGCCGATGACTCCGCCGATGCCGAGGGTGACGACCTGGGTAGCCGAGAAATCGATGCCGTAGATGTTGGCAAGGAACATGGTCAGCAGGATGAAATTCATGATCTGACCATGCTGGCTGGCGATGATCCCGAACGGCAGTACCGCGCTCGCCTCGTCGCCCTGGACTTGGAAACGGTCGACCAGGCTGTCGATCGCCGGTCGCATCGCTATGAACGGATTGTTGGCGAGAAAGGAGATCGTCAGCGGTTCGCGCAGGCCGGCAAGCGATCCGGGGGTCCTGATCCGGCGAAGAAACAACAGAAGCAGCGTGTAGACCACGATGAGGATGATCGCCGCGATGTAGAAAGCCGTGATGAAGCTGATCAGACTTTCGAACATGGTCACGTCGACCGTGGCGGTCACGCCGGCCATCAGGCAAAACAGACCGACGGCAAGACCCTTCATGATCCACTCGAAGATCCGTGAAAATGTCACGTACAACGCGTGCATGATTTCGAGCGTCTGATCGGTCGCCGGCGCGTTGGCGAGACCGAGACCGACGCCGAGCAGCAGCGAGAAGATCACGATCGCCGCGAAATTCTCGGCGCTGAGCGCCTCGAAAATGTTGCTCGGTATGATCGCGATCAGAAATTCCTCGATCCCGGCGCTCGATTGGCTGGCAGCCGACAGGGACAGCTTCTGGCCGAGATTCGACAAGGCGTCGGCGCTCAAGTTGGCGCCGGGTTGCAGGACCAGGCCGACGGCCAACGCGATCACCGCCGGAATCAGGAGCGTTCCCACATAGGCGATCGCAAAACGGTGGAATGTGCGCCGCAGGACCGGATGGCGCAGCATGCGTCCGAGGCCGCTGACAAGCGCTGTCATCATCAGCGGCACGATGCTGATCGACAGGGCGGCGATATAGAGGTCTCCGAACGGCTTGAGGAACACGCCGACCGGCGGCGCCAAAGCGCCGAGCACGCCACCTGCGATCGTGGCGGCGAAAATCACCTTCGGATCGGCCAGCCTGCTGAGGATCAAGCTCACACCTTCTTGGCGGCTCCGCCGCGCTCGCGGGGGACAATGGCCGGACATCCGGCGGATGAAGCGTCTGGCGGCGCCGATAGTGCCGCCGCCGGTCGATCCCGGCAAGCACGGCCCGGCTGTCGGCGGCCGGGACCGGGACACCGGAACCGGAACGGCTTAGGCTGGAGTCCTTCGCCAGCGTTGCCATGACAGCTGGCGATAGCAGTCGGCTGGTTTAGGGGCGGTAAAGATGCTCGGACAGATTTTCTTCGGGAGCCTGCTTCTGGCTTTCTGCGCCGTCGTCTACATCGTCTGTCTGGTCGCCACCGCCGCCTTGGTTAACGAACGCCTCGATCGCCACAAGATTCCGTTTTCGTTCACGCGCTCGATCCTGCTCGTTGGGACCGTCGTCGTCGCCATCGTCTTCGGCCACACGATCGTGGCCTGGATCTGGGCCATGGCCTTCCTCCTGTCCGGCGCCCTGCCGAACATGGAGGAGTCGGTCTATTTCACGCTGGTCACCTACACCACGCTCGGTTACGGCGATCTGACGCTTGGCGAGGAGTTCCGCGTCTTCGGGACGATGGCCGCCGTTTCGGGTCTGCTGAACTTCGGGCTGAGCACCGCTTTCCTGGCGGCGGTCGTCGCCAGGATCCTGCCGGGCAAACGATCCCATTGAGCCGCGCCGCCGTCGCGCGACCGGGCGCTGGGCCTTCCCGATCGAGGCGAGGCGGGAGCGGAGTCAGCCCGCCAGAGCGAGGCAGACCGCCGCTTCCTGCGCCCGGCGCAGGGCCGGGATCATGTCCTCGCCCATCTGGGCGTTGACGGAAAAGGTGATCGACGTCTCGCCGTCGGAGGTCGCGGCGATCAACTGCGTGTAGCCGAGGATCGAGCCGGTGTGACCATAGACGTCGCCGCAGGCGGTGCTGTAGCGGAACAGGCCGAGACCGACCGCATTGTCGCCCGGACCGGGCGGACTGGACGCGGCGTCCTCGCGGAACGTGAACTGCGCATCGTGCCCGGCCTTGCCGAATAACTGCCCGCCGACATAGGCGCGAACGAAGCGGTTCAGATCGCCCGGCGACGAGACGATGCCGCCCGACGCCCAGGCGAAGCCGCCGAAGGCAACGACTTCGCTGACATCCTCGGGCGGGGCGCCCGCCTCGATGGCGTATCCATGCAAGACGGGGGACGGCAGACCGACCTCGACCCGCAGGCTGGTCTGCGTCAGACCCAGCGGATCGAAAACAATCCTTTTCAGCACCGCCGGGTAGGTGTCGCCCGTCACCGCTTCGGCCATCAGCGCCACGACAAGATTGTCGGAGTTCGAATAGCGGTAGTCGGAACCCGGCGCGAAATTGAGCGGTTGATCGGCGACGAAGGCGAGCAATTCAAGCGGCGGCGGCGCCTGCTCCGGGTCGGCGCCGACCCGCTGCCCGAAAGCCGGACTGGCGGTATAGTCGGGCAGCCCGCTGGTGTGGTTGAGGAGCTGACCGAGCGTTACCGGGTGCCACGCGCCCGGCAAATCCGGCAACACATCGCCGATCGTCGAATCCAGCGAGAGCGCCCCTGCGGACGCCAGCGCCAGCGCCGCCGCGCCGGAGAAGGCCTTCGAGACGCTGGCGATGCGCATGTGGTCGTCGACGTCGGGCGGATTGCCGTCGCAGCTTCGCCAATCGGCTTCGGTGCACCTGACCTCGGCCAGGCCGGCGGCGTAGACCTCGCGGTCGTCGCCGCGCTGGATGATGACGATCGCGCCCGGCGGACCGTTGGGGTCGCCGACCAGACCTTCGAGTTCGCTCACTCAGGCGGGAGGCATCGGCGGGTCCGGACGGTCGGTCCTCCGCGCGGGCGCCGCCATCGATCCCGATGACAAGTGCGAGCGCGGCGAGGGTGAGGACAGGGGTGCGGGCCAGCGAAATCGTCATGATCCTGTTTCCCTCATTTGGCTGACCGACGGGTGCCGCAAGACATCGGCATGCCGTCGCGCCACCTCATAGCGCGATTCACCTCGTCATCGAAGGTAGCGGTCGGGAAGACCGCGACGCGAACGCCTATGCGCCTATCGGGATCTTCAAGGCCTGGCCGACGAAGATCAGGTTGGGGTCGCTGATGACCAGCGGATTGGCCCGGACGATGTTCTGGAACGCCGACGATGTCCCGTAGTTCGCATTCGCGATCGCCGACAGCGTGTCGCCGGGCCGGACGACGTGGATCCGGTATCCGATATAACCGGGAACGATGCGCGGCCCGTAGATCACCGGCACCGTCACCTTGTTGATCTCCGACCCGTCCTGGGCGCTTTCCTCGTAGACCTCGACGAACAGCCGGTCGAGCTGGAACGCCGCTCCGGCAACATCGACGGCGAGTTGATACTGGCCGTGCTCGCCGGTCCCGCCGCCGACGTTGAAGAATCCGGTGCGCTCGTCGTGGCCGTCATGGACGCGATACTGGAGGGTCGCTTCGAAGCCCTGTCCGATACCGCCGACCAGGATCGGGTTGCCGACCAGGTCATAGGGCGCAGGCTGCTGAATAAGATTGACCATCGTCTCTGCCTCCTCGTGTCGGGCGGACGTCGCTCAAGACCCGCCCTCGTCGGTTGCGATCATTCTGGCAAAGTTCCCGATTCCGATCGGGACCCAATCCCTTGCGCGGTAAAGCGTTCGTTTCATGACCATCGCAAATGCGACCTATCTGGATTTCACCGACCGCCGATCCGCGCCGAATCGGTCGGTGTGATAGACTGGGTGAAATCCCCGCCTCGCCACGGAGCGCCGATTGGAAGAACACGTCGTCGACCTGACCGGAATCGCCTTTGTCACGGCGATTGCCGCCTTGCTCGGTTTCGTGCTCATGCGGTTTCGCCAGCCGCCGATCGTCGGCTACATCCTCGCCGGCGTCGTTCTCGGACCAACCGGCTTCGGCCTCGTCTCCAACACCGACTCGATAACCGCCCTCGCCGAACTCGGCGTGATCATGCTGTTGTTCCTGATCGGGATGGAACTCTCGATCCGGGTCTTCGCGACGGTCGCCGGGATCGCGGCGATCGTCACCGCCGGCCAGATCGTCGCCAGTCTCGCCGTGGCGGCGTTGCTCGGTCTGGTCTTCGGCTGGAAGATCGAAGCGGTGATCGCGATCGGCTTCATCGTCGCCATCTCGTCGACCGCGGTGGCGATGCAGATGCTCGAGGAACTCGGCGAGTTGCGCACCGCGACCGGCCGCATCACCGTCGGCGTACTGATCGCGCAGGATATCGCCGTCGTGCCGATGCTGGTCATCCTGTCGTCCTTCGGCAGCGGCAGCGACGTTCTCGGCCTCGTCATCAAGCTGGCGGTCGCGGCCATCCTGATCTTCGCCCTCCTCCGCTACCTGTCGACCCGGCCGGGCAAGCTGCGGCTGCCCTTCACCGAGCGGATGAGCGGACGGGTCGACATGGTGGCGCTTGCCAGCGTCGCCTTCTGTTTCGGCGCTGCGGCGCTGACCAGCGTCGCCGGCCTGTCGGCGGCCTTTGGCGCCTTCCTCGCCGGCCTTGTCATCGCCGGTTCGACCATGCGGGCCGAAGCGATCGCCGCGACGCACCCGATCCAGAGCTTGCTGATCGTCGTCTTCTTTCTCTCGATCGGCCTGTTGATCGATCTCAACTACGTTATCGCCAACCTCGGCACCGTCATTGTCGTGGTCATCGCGGTGCTGGCGGCGAAGACCTTCATCAACGTCTTCCTGCTGCGGCTGGTGCGCACGCCATGGGAACGGGCCTTTCCGGGCGGGCTGATCATGGCCCAGATCGGCGAATTCTCCTTTGTCCTCGCCGCAAGCGGCCTCGCCGCCCACGCGGTGGCGCCCGATACCTATCGCCTCGCCATCGCCGTGATCGCGATCTCGTTGCTGGTGAGCCCGCTATGGATGGTTTCGCTGCGACGCTTCCAGGCCATCGCCCATCACGGCGTCACCAGTTTCCGCGAGGCGCTGTCCGAGGTCTATGCCAGCGAGATCGGCGAGATCGAGCGCGGGCGGCTGTTCGTCACCCGGAGCGCACTCTATGCCCGGCGCAGGGTGCGGGCGGCGCGGATCGTCTGGCAGCGGCGGCGCCGGGCCAGGCGTCAGCCGCCGGTCGAGCCGGTCGCCGACACTGTGGCCGCTCAATCCGCCGGGGATGCCGCGATATCGCCAGAGTCTGGGGGCAGCAATAAGGAATGAGTGTACGCTTCGCCCTCCCTGCGATGCTCTGCTTGGCGGTTGCCGCGCTGGCCGCGGCGCCGCCGCCGGTGAGCGCGGCGCAGCCGCCGAGAGTCCAGGGGCTCAATTGTACCCGGTCGCTGAAGGCGTCCGCCCCGAAGAACGCGATCTGGTGGGCGGCTTTCTGGGGTCAGCGCGAGGGATTCTTCGACCGGCGCGAATCCACGCACCAGGTGCGCTGCTTCCGCAGCCAGGCGGATTGCAAGGCCTGGCTCTACTGGATTCAGTCCGACTGGCCGGAGTGGAACCAGTTCCTTCCCTGCAAGCGGGGCTTCCCCTACTGACCGGCATAAAAAAAGCCCCGGACATCCGGCTGAATCGCCGAACCCCCGGAGCATCGTCTTGTCCAATCGGACCGCTCGTAGCGAGCGGTCCGGGAAGGCGAGCGGCTACGCCACCGCCTTTTCGTAAAGCTCCAGCGCGTAGTCCCAGTTGATCAGGCTGTCGACCCAGGCCTCGAGGTATTTCGGCCGGGCGTTGCGGTAGTCGATGTAATAGGAATGCTCCCAGACATCGCAGCCGAGGATCGGCGTCCCGCCGTGAACCAGCGGATTCTCGCCATTCGGCGTCTTGGTGATCTCGAGCTTGCCGTCCCGGACGGCAACCCAGCACCAGCCCGAGCCGAACTGCGTGGCGCCGGCCTGCATGAAGTCGGCCTTGAACTTGTCATAGCCGCCAAGGTCGGAGTCGATCGCCTTGGCGAGCGCGCCCGGAACCTTGCTGCCGCCACCGTCCTTCTTCATCCACTTCCAGAAGTGGACGTGATTGTAATGCTGGGCGGCGTTGTTGAAGAGGCCGGCATTCTTCGAATAGCTCTGCTTGACGACGTCCTCGAGGCTCTTGTCCTCCAGGCCCGAACCTTCCAGCAGCTTGTTGCCGTTGGTGACGTAGGCCTGATGGTGCTTGTCGTGGTGGAATTCCAGCGTCTCCTTGGACATGAAGGGCTGAAGCGCCTCGTAGTCATACGGAAGGGGTGGCAGTTCAAAAGCCATGACAAGCTCCTTTTTGTCGATATGCGCGCCGCCCGGCCGGAAATGGCGGAGTGGTGGCGGAATGAATGGATTTCCCTGCGCAGCATAAGCGCCGGGGAAGCCGGCGACAACAGCGATTGGCCATCGAGATGACCGAACGGCGCAACCGCCGCCGTTCGGTAACGTCGAATGCCGAAAAATCGTTCCCCATGTCGCGGCAATTTTCGAAAGCGCGGAGAATCGCCCCGGATCGGGCCGGGTGTCAGAAGCCCGACGGTACCGTCTCGAAGAGCGGATTCGCCTGCTCATAGGCGCGCGAGGCGGCGAGCACGCCGTGATCGTCGAACATCCGGCCGACGATCTGCAGCCCGACCGGCAGCCCCTCGCTGGTGAAGCCGCAGGGGATGCTGGCGGCCGGCTGCTGGGTGAGGTTGAACGGGTAGCTGAACGGCGTCCACCCCAGCCAGGCATTGCCGTCGTCGCCGAGCGGGGTCAGCAGCCCCGCATCGAAGGCCGGGGTCGCGACCGACGGGGTCAGCAGGAAGTCGTAGTTCTCCATGAACTGGCGCATCGCGCTGCCATAGGCGCCGCGGGCCATGACGGCGTCGAGATAGTCGGCAAGCGGTATCCCGGCGCCCTCCTCCGCGATGGCGCGCAGCCCGGGATCGACCATTTCCTTCTGCTTCGGCGACATGTCCTTGAGGAGGGCGCTGGCGCCCGTCCACCAGAGCGTCCTGAAGATCGGGGTCGGGTCATGGGCGGGCGGATCGACCGCCTCGACATGGGCGCCAAGCGCGGCGAAGCGATCCGCCGCCGCCGCGACCAGCGCCTCGACGTCCGGGTCGACCCACGGCGCCCAGCCGAGGCGGGGCGAATAGGCGATGCACTTGCCCTTGACGCTGTCGCCGAGGCGGTCGGCGAAACCGTCTTCCGGAGGCAGCGCATACCAGTCGCGCGAGTCGGCACCGGCGATGACGTCGAGCAGCATCGCGGCGTCGCGCACCGTGCGGGCCATCGGCCCGATATGGGACAGGGTGCCGAACAGCGAGAGCGGGTAGGCCGGCACCCGGCCGAAGCTCGGCTTGAGGCCGTAGACGCCGCAGAAATGCGCCGGCATGCGGATCGAGCCGCCGCCGTCGCTGCCAAGCGCCAGCGGGCAGAAGCGCGCGGCAAGCGCCGCCGCCGAACCGCCGGACGAGCCGCCGGCCGTCTTGTCGGGGTTCCAGGGGTTGCGGCTGATGCCGGTCAGCGGCGAATCGGTCACTCCCTTCCAGCCGAATTCCGGCGTCGTCGTCTTGCCGATCAGGACGGCGCCGGCTTCCTTCAGGCGGGCGACCGAGGGGGCATCGACGTCCCATGGCCCGGCCGGGTCGACGGTCAGCGAGCCGCGCAAGGTCGGCCATCCCGTGGTCAGGAGCAGGTCCTTGACCGCGACGGGCACGCCGTCGAGCGGCGACAGCGGGTTGCCTGCCGTCCATCGGTCGGCGGATTGCGCCGCCTGCGCCAGGCTGGTCTCGCGATCGACGAGGCAGAAGGCGTTGATCTTCGGGTCGAGCGCCGCGATCCGGTCGAGGAGCGCGGTGGCGACTTCGACCGGTGACAGCTCGCGGCGGCCGAAGGCGGCGGAGAGCTCCGCCGCGGTCATGTCGTGCGGTTCGCGATGGTCCAATGCCTGCTCCCTCCCCGGTCAGCGCCGCAGAATACCGCCGAGGACGCTGCGGAAGATCTGACGGCCGACCGAGCCGGCGATGGCATCGCCGACGGTTCCCGACAGGCCACGCGTCACCTCGCGTGCCGCCCTCTGGGTGGTGCTCAGACGCTTGTTGCGCGGCACGTTGAGGCCGAGGATCTCCTCCAGCAGGCTGCCGCCGCCCGGCTCGCCGGGCACGTCGGCCGGCGGACCGGCGGGCGAATCCGCCACCTTCTTCTCGACCTTGGCCTTGAGGATTTCGAAGGCCGACTGGCGATCGACGGTGACGTCGTAGATCGTGCCGATCGGGCTCGCGTCGATGATTGCCTTCCGCTCCGCTTCAGTGATCGTCCCCATCCGCGACGATGGCGGCCGGATCAGGGTCCGCTGGACGACGGACGGCACGCCCTTGGTCTCCAGTGTCGAGACCAGCGCCTCGCCGACACCGAGTTGGGTGATCACATCGAACGTCTTGAAGTCGGGATTGGGCCGGAAGGTATCGGCCGCGGTCCTGACCGCCTTGGTATCGCGCGGCGTGAAGGCGCGGAGCGCATGCTGGACCCGGTTGCCGATCTGCGACAGCACGGTGTCGGGAACATCGAGCGGATTCTGGCTGGCGAAATAGACGCCGACGCCCTTCGAGCGGACCAGCCGGACCACCAATTCGATCTTGTCGAGAAGCGCCTTCGGCGCATCGTTGAAGAGGAGATGCGCCTCGTCGAAGAAGAAGACCAGCTTGGGTTTTTCCGGATCGCCAACTTCCGGCAGGTCCTCGAACAGCTCCGACAGGAGCCAGAGCAGGAAGGTCGCGTAGAGCCGCGGCGACTGCATCAGCGTGCTTGCCGCGAGGATGTTGATGACGCCGCGGCCGTCCGGGGCGGTGCGCATCAGTTCGGCGATCGGCAGCGCCGGCTCGCCGAAAAACATCTGCCCGCCCTGTTGCTCAAGCACGAGCAGCGACCGCTGGACCGCGCCGACGCTCGCCTTGGAGATGTTGCCGTAGCGCACGGTCAGTTCGCTGGCGCGCTCGGCAACATAGACGAGCAGCGCCTGGAGGTCCTTGAGGTCGAGGATCGGCAGCCCCTCCTCGTCGGCGATGCGGAAGGCGATGTTGAGGACGCCTTCCTGCGTGTCGTTGAGGCCGAGCAGGCGCGCCAGCAGCAGCGGCCCCATTTCCGACATCGTCGCGCGAACCGGATGGCCTTGCTTGCCGAACAGGTCCCAGAAGACGACCGGAAAGGCCTCGAAGACATATTCCTCGGCGAAGCCGATCTTCTCCGCTCGGCTGGCGAGGAAGTCCTTCGGTTCGCCCGCCATCGACAGTCCGGCGACATCGCCTTTGACGTCAGCGCAGAACACCGGGACCCCGGCCCGCGAAAATCCTTCGGCGAGAATCTGCAGCGTCACCGTCTTGCCGGTGCCGGTGGCGCCGGTGATCAGGCCATGGCGATTGGCGAAGGGAAGCTGGACATATTCCGGGCGGCCGCTCGCGCCGACGAACACCTTGCCCTCTTCGAGTACCGCCATTCCGTCCCGCCCCGTCCGTTGCCAAACCCGTCAAGGGCAGATTAGCGGCCTGACCAAGGCCCCGGCAATGGACGGATGAAGAGCGGCTTCGAAACCGTTCCGTTCAACCCAGGATAATATTTTCGTGACCGGGCGTCCTTCGGCCGCTTGATGGGTTGTCGTGCGGTGCGCCGGCGGGCCACACTCCGCCTTCTCCCCGACCGTCGGTTGGGCCATCGGGGCCGTTCCTCGAGGATTCGGCCGCCGGGGAACTGTTGGCCGAACGGCAGGACCGGGACGGGAATACATTCGAATAACCTGCCCGGATGCGTGTTTTTGGACGTGCTGCAATCATCAACCGGAGGATCGGAATGAAATTGAAACTGGGTTTGGCTGTCGCCGCGTTCGCTGTCGCCGCTACCAGCTTCGCGGTCGCTGATGAAGATATCATCGGTCTCCGCAGACAGGTGATGAAGACCAATGGGCAGGCCGCAAAGGTTTCGGTCGGCATGCTCAAGGGCGAGATTCCCTTCGACGCGACGGTGGCTGCCGCCGCGATGAATCAGATCGCAGACGATCTCACGACATTCCCGGATTACTTCCCGGTCGGTACCGAAACCGGAGATACGAAGGCGGGCGACAAGATTTGGAGCGACCCCGACGGTTTCAAGGCGGCAGCGGTAACCGCCGTTCAAGCGGCCAAGGCGGCAGCCGCGGCCGCGGCCGAGAGCCAGGACGCCTTCGGCGCGGCGTTCGGCGCGGTCGGCAAGGCGTGTGGCGGTTGCCACGAGACCTATCGCCAAAGCTGATTCCGATTGATCCGCGACGAAACGGCGCGACCCCGAGGTCGCGCCGTTTTCGTTTCAGCCGCCGAGCGCCGCAAGGATCCGCGCCCAGGAGCGGATGCCGCCGTGGAAGCTCGACAGGTCGTATTTCTCGTTCGGCGAGTGGATGCGGTCGTCGTCGAGACCAAAGCCGACCATCAGCGAATCCATCCCCAGCACCCGCTTGAAGTCGCCGACCACCGGGATCGAACCGCCGCCGCCGACCAGCGCCGGCTCGATGCCCCATTCGTCGCTCAGCGCGCCTGCGGGCCGCCGCCAGGAACGGACCGTCGAAGGGCAGCCGGATCGCGCCGCTGCCGCCGTGGCTGGTGAAATCGACGTGGCAATCCGCCGGCACATGGGCGCGGACGAAGTCGCGGAAGCTTTCGCGAATACGGTCCGGATCCTGGTCGCCGACGAGGCGGAAGGAGAGCTTCGCCGAGGCCTTGGCCGGGATCACCGTCTTGAAGCCCTCGCCGGTATAGCCGCCGATGATTCCGTTCACCTCGCAGGTCGGTCGTGACCAGATCTGCTCCAGCACGGTCCGCCCGGTCTCGCCGGCCGGTACCGACAGGCCGACCGCCCCGAGAAATTCCTCGGCATCGAAATCGAGCGTATCCCAGATCGCCTTGACGTCGGCCGGCACCTCGACGACGCCGTCGTAGAATCCGGGAAGCGTCACCCGTCCCTCTTCGTCATGCAGGCGGGCGAGGATGTCGGCGAGAACGTGCAGCGGATTGCGCGCCGGGCCGCCGAACATCCCCGAATGGAGGTCGCGGTCGGCCGCCCTGATCGTCACCTCCTCGCCGACAAGGCCGCGCAGCATGATGGTGATCGCGCCGCGCTCGCGGTCCCACATGCCGGTGTCGCAGACCAGCGCCACCTCGGCCCTGAGCTCCTCGACATTCGCCTTGAGGAAGGGGACGAGGCTCGGGCTGCCCGATTCTTCCTCGCCCTCGAACAGGATCGACAGTCTGGCCGGCAGCGACCCGTTGACCGCCTTCCAGGCCCGGCAGGCCTCGATGAAGGTCATCAGCTGTCCCTTGTCGTCGGAGGCGCCGCGGGCGACGATCCGCTTCGCGCCATCGACCGTCTCGATGCGGGGATCGAAGGGCGGCGTCTTCCATTCGGACAGCGGATCGACCGGCTGGACGTCGTAATGACCGTAGAAGAGGACGTGCGGACCGTTCGACGCGTCCCGGTCATGGGCGACGACCATCGGATGGCCGGTGGTCGGGCGAACCGAGGCGTCGAAGCCGAGGCCGGTCAGTTCGGCCGCCAGCCATTCGGCGGCCGCGCGGACGTTGTCGCGATACGCCGGGATCGGTGGAGATGCTCTCGATCCGCAGCAGTGCGAACAGGCGGTCGAGGCTCGCCGGCAGGTCGTCGTCGATCTTCTTCAATACGCGGTCGAGCATCGCAAATCCTCATCCTCCTCGAAGCGGCGCCAACCTAGCCGGATCGGTGGGAGACCGGAAGCAGCGCGCTTGTGTTTGCCGGGCGTGTCGGGTCACATGGCGGCACGCACGCCGCCACCCCGAGGATCCAATGGACGAACTCATCGCGAAAATCGTCGCCGACACCGGCGTCAAGCCTGCGGTCGCGCGGGATTCGGTGATCATCATCCTCAAGTTCCTGCGCCTTGAGGGCCCGCCCGAAAAAGCCGCCCAGTTGATCGATGCACTGCCCGGCGCGCGCGAGGCGATCGAGACCAGCAGCATCGGCGGCACGGCCGGACTAATGGGTGCCTTCAACGACCTCAGCGCGGCGGGCCTCGGCATGACGAAGATGCAGGCCGTCGCCGAGAGCTTCGGCGAATATGCCCGCGAGAAGGCCGGCGCCGATACCGTCAACGAAATCGTGGCCTCGGTGCCCGGCCTCGGACAGTTCGTCTGATCGAGCGCGATGGTCCGCCGGTTTCCGGGTGCGTGCGATGACCTACGACGACTTCAATGTCTTCTGCGGGAGCCTTGCCGCGACGACCCATGTGGTTCAGTGGGGCGGCGCGCAGGTTTGGAAGGTCGGTGGCAAAGTCTTCGCGATCGGGGGGTGGAGCGGCGGCAAAGAAGCCTTTACTTTCAAGGTCTCGGACATAGCCTTTGAGATATTGAAGGAAGAACGGGGATTGCGGCCCGCGCCGTATCTTGCCTCGCGCGGGATGAAGTGGATCCAGCGATATGACGCGATAGTGCTGGATGATCAGGATTTGAAAAGATATTTGCGCGAGTCTCATCGTATCGTGTCTCTGGGGCTATCGAAAAAGAGGCAGAAGGCGCTCGGCCTGAATCAGGCGGCGAGCGACGACGAGCGATGATCGGGGATCGAGTGTGACCGAAACCGACCTGTTCCCGCCGGCCGGCCGGGCAGACTGGGAAGCGCTGGCGACACGGTCCGGCCGTGTCCCGCTTTCGTCGCTCACCGCGCATTCCGACGATGGATTCGCTGTCGGCCCGATCTATCCGGCCGGCGACGGCGCTCCGCTCCCCGGCCGCGCGCCCGGCACCCGCTGGGTCGCCGCGCAGCGGATTGACCGGGGTGACACGGCGACCGTCGTTGGCACGATCGCCTCGGCGATCGCGGGCGGCGCAACCGGGATCGTCCTCGTCCTGGCCGACAGCGCCACCGCGCGGGGCCATGGCATCGCGCCCGATCGGGAAACCCTGGCCGGGATCTGCGCCGATGCGCCGCTCGCGGGGCTGCACGTCCGCATCGATGCCGGGGAAGCGGGTCCGGGGCTTGCGGTCGACCTCGTCCCCTCTCTCGCGCGGACCGGCGCCAACGACGTCTGTTTCGCCTTCGATCCGATCGCCACGCTTGCCGCGCGAGGATTCCTGGCACGCCCTGTCGAGGACCATCTGGACGCCCTGCTGTCGCTCGCGACCGCCATGGACGACGCCGGGATCGACGGCGAGGCGCTCGTCGCCGACGGCCGGGTCTGGCACGATGCCGGCGCGTCGGAGGCGCAGGAACTGGCGGCCGTCCTCGCCACGGCCTGCGCCTGGCTCCGCGCCGCGGAGGACAAGGGCCTCGACCTCGAGCGCGTCGCGCGCCGTCTCGGCATCATCCTGTCGGCCGATGCCGACCAGTTTCTCTCCATCGCCAAATTCAGGGCCGCGCATCAGGTGCTCGGGCGGTTGTTCGAACTCCTGGACCTCCCGCCGCGGACGGTCCGGATTCACGCCGAGACCTCGTGGCGGATGATGAGCCGTCGCGATCCCTATCTCAACATGCTGCGCGCCACGGGCGCCGCCTTCGCGGCGGGCGTGGCCGGCGCCGACGCGGTCACGGTGCTGCCCTTCGCCCTCGACGGCGACGGCTTCGCCGACCGGATGTCCCGCAACATCCAGTCGATCGCCCTCGACGAGGCCGGGCTCTTCCACGTCGGCGACCCCGGAGCCGGCTCGGGCGCCATCGAGGCGCTGACCGGCGAGCTTGCTGCATCGGCCTGGAACGAATTCCGCGCGATCGAGGCGGATGGCGGCATGCTGGCGGCCGTCCGTTCGGGGAGCCTGCAGGCCCGCGTCGCCGCCATGCGCGACGATCGGTTGCGGCGGGTCGGCACGCGAGCGATCGAGATCGTCGGCGTCAATATCCACATCGACCGAAGCCATCGCTTGCCGCCTGCGGGGAACGTGATCGCCCGCCCGGATGTCAGGCGGCGCCATGGCCGACAAGGCCGCGCCTCTCGACTTCATCCGGCTGGCGGCTCCTTACGAAGCGCTCTGCGACCGGGCCGACGGCCTCGCTTCCGGCGGCGTTCCGCCGGTCGTCTTCCTGGCGCAGGTCGGGCTTCGGGCGGATAGCGAAGAAGCCGCCGGCGCCGCCACGGACGCGCTTGCCACCGGCGGCCTCGAGACGATCGGTGCCCGGCATTTCACCAATGCCGAAACCGCTGCCACCGCTTTTGCCGAATCCGGCGCCATCGTCGCCTGTATCGCGGCCGGAGAAGGCGTTTCCGACGACGCGATCGCCGAAATCGCAAGCGCCTTCAAGGCCGCCGGGGCGCGGCAGGTACTCTTCCGCGGCAGCGACAAGCGCGGTCCAGCGAACGCGGCAGCCGTCGACGGTGACCTCGCACCCGGTTGTCATCTTCCTGAAATCCTCGCCAAATCGCTTGACGCGATTGCGAATGCGGGAAAAAAGGTGCAGAATCCTATGATCAAGCAGAAGGGCGGGGGCTCCGAATCGTGACCTTCACCAATACTCCAGTCGGGCGAGCCATCTTACGTGCGATGGCCGTTGTGTCGGTGCTGTCCTTCCTGGCGGGGCCGGGCGCGATCGAGGCTGCGGCGGCCAGCAAGAGTTTCGACGGCAACTGGAAGATCTATATCTTCGGCGGGCAGGACAACTGCACCTTCGGCTATCGGCTGCCGATCACAATCAGTGACGGCACCGTCCTCTACAACGGGCGCAAGGTCCACCCGACCGTCATCGGCGTCAGCTCCCAGGGTGCGGTGGCGATCAACCTCGGCAGCGGCAGCAACCACGTAACCGGAACCGGCGCGCTTGCTTCCGATCGCGGCTCCGGCCGTTGGTCGGCGCCCCAATTCCGCTGTGGCGGGTATTGGCGCGCCGAGAAGCGATGAACGCGCCGCAAGGGGCGCGACCGGGACTCCACAAACCGACTTCCGAGACTCCGTCGAGTCGCTTTCCCGACTTCGCGGACATTCCCTGGCAGGTGCCCGCGCCGCCGGCGTCCGCGCCGACTTCCGATGACTGGCGGACGCCCGAGGGCATAGCGGTCAAGCCGCTCTACACGTCAGACGACACCGCGGGTCTCGATTTCATCGACGGCTGGCCGGGGCTGCCGCCTTTCCTGCGCGGTCCCTATCCGACCATGTATGTCGAACGGCCATGGACGATCCGCCAGTATGCGGGCTTCTCGACCGCGGAAGAGTCGAACGCCTTCTATCGGCGCAACCTTGCCGGCGGCCAGCGCGGACTTTCGGTGGCCTTCGATCTGCCCACCCATCGCGGCTACGATTCCGACGATCCGCGTATCGCCGCCGATGTCGGCATGGCCGGCGTGGCGATCGATTCCATCCTCGACATGCAGACCCTGTTCGACGGCATCCCGCTCGACAGGATGAGCGTGTCGATGACCATGAACGGCGCCGTGCTGCCGGTGATGGCGCTCTACATCGTCGCCGCCGAGGAACAGGGCGTGGCCCAGCGCGACCTGACCGGCACCATCCAGAACGACATCCTCAAGGAGTTCATGGTCCGCAATACCTTCATCTACCCGCCGCTCCCCTCGATGCGGCTGGTCGCGGACGTGATGGCCTATACGGCCGAGCATATGCCGCGCTTCAACCCGATTTCGGTGTCCGGCTATCATATGCAGGAAGCCGGAGCGACGGCCGATCTCGAACTCGCCTACACGCTTGCCGACGGGCTCGAATACATCCAGGCGGGCCGCGACCGCGGCCTCGAAGTCGATGCCTTCGCGCCGCGGATCTCCTTCTTCTTCGGCATCGGCATGAACTTCTTCATGGAGGTGGCGAAGTTGCGCGCCGCGCGGCTCCTCTGGGCGCGGCTCGTCAAGCAGCGCTTCGCGCCGAAGGACAGCCGCTCGCTGGTGCTGCGCGCGCATTGCCAGACCTCCGGCTGGTCGCTCGCCGCCCGCGACGTCTTCAACAATGTCACCCGGACCGCGATCGAGGCGATGGCGGCGACGCAGGGCCACACCCAGTCCCTCCACACCAACGCCCTCGACGAGGCGCTGGCGCTGCCGACCGACTTCTCGGCCCGGATCGCCCGCAATACGCAGCTCTACCTCCAGAAGGAATCCGGCACGACCCGGATCATCGATCCGTGGGGCGGCTCCTACTATGTCGAGTCGCTGACCGATGAACTGGTGACGAAGGCGCTCGACCACATTGCCGAGGTCGACCGGCTCGGCGGCATGGCCAAGGCGATCGAGGCCGGCGTACCGAAGCTCCGGATCGAGGAAGCGGCGGCGCGGACCCAGGCCCGCATCGACTCCGGGCGCCAGGCGGTGATCGGCGTCAATCGCTATCCCCCCGACGGCGAGCCGCCGCTCGACCTCTTGCGCGTCGACAATTCGGCGGTGCTTGCCGCGCAGGTCGAAAAGCTGAAGCGCCTGAGGCGCGAACGCGACGACGCCGCCTGCGCGGCGGCGCTCGAGGCGATGACCAGCGCCGCGCGATCCGGTGGCGGCAATCTGCTGGCGCTGGCGGTCGAGGCGGCGCGGGCGCGGGCGACGGTCGGCGAGATGAGCAACGCCATGGAGGCCGCCTACGGCCGCTTCCAGCCCGAGGCCAAGGTGGCGGCCGGCGTCTATGGCGATGAGGCCGGCGCCGACGCCGCGGTCGCCGCGGCCCGCCGGGTCAGCGCCCGCTTTGCCGCGCATGACGGTCGTCCGCCGCGCATTCTCGTCGCCAAGATCGGCCAGGACGGTCACGACCGCGGCCAGAAGGTCATCGCTTCGGCCTTCACCGATCTCGGATTCGACGTCGTGCTCGGGCCCCTCTTCCAGTCGCCCGAAGAAGCCGCGAGCGCTGGCGATCGACAACGACGTCCACATGATCGGCGTCTCGACGTTGGCCGCCGGCCATCTGGTCACGGTCCCGGCGCTGAAGCGAGCGCTGGAAGCCGCCGGACGGCCCGACATCATGGTGGTGGTCGGCGGCGTCATCCCGCCGCAGGACTACGAGGCGCTGCGGGATGCCGGTGCCTCCGCCATCTTCCCGCCCGGCTCGCCGGTGGCGGAATCGGCGGTCGCGCTCATCGATGCGCTCAACCAGCGCCTCGGCTACGAGCCCTCGACGCTCCGCAATTTCCCGGCCGGAGGGCTGGACTCGACGGGTTGAGCAGCCCATATAGCCAACTAGTTGACTAGTTGGATGAGGATGCCATGACCCGGACCGTCGGCGCCTTCGAGGCCAAGACCAAATTCTCCGAACTACTCGACCGGGTCGAGAATGGTGAGGACGTGATCATTACCCGACGTGGCAAGCCGGTCGCTCGGTTGACGCTGCCGGCGAACGTTCGGAGGGAGAAGAAGGCGACGGTCGACGACCTCATGGCTATCGGACGATCGATCGACCATCTGGTGGAAGGCGAGTTCACCTCCGCCGATATCAACGCAATACTATACGATGAAAACGGCCTTCCCCAGTGATCGTCGACACGTCTGCGATCGTCGCAATTCTTCGCCATGAGGACGAGGCAAGGCGCTTCGCCCAGGCACTCCTGGACGCGGAGAGTCCCAAGATATCGGCAACGACCCTTGTTGAATTGATCAATGTGCTGGACCGACGCGTCGGCGCAGAGGGGGTGGCTGCGTCCGAGCAGCTTCTCGCGGATGCGAATGTGGAAATCGTCCCGTTCACGCGGGATCAGGCGCGCTGGGCACGGCATGCCCGCCTGACATACGGAATTGGCCACCATCGGGCCCAGCTCAATTTCGGCGACTGTTTCGTCTACGCGCTCGCCAAGGAAACCGGCGAGCCCCTGCTCTTCAAGGGTAACGACTTCTCCCACACGGATATCGCGCCGGCCGTCTGACACGTCCCGTTCTGGCACATGTTTCGCGGCACGATCCTTGAGTATATGGCTCTCCAAGGAGCCGACATGGATCGACGCAGCTTTCTCACCGGTGCCATCACCGTCGCGGCACTCGCCCCGACGACGGCGGATGCCGCGGAGCCGCCGGCCTTTCGCGGCGCGATCGACGCCCGGGCGCGCGGCCTGACGCCGAACCTGCCCGACAACCAGAGCCGTCTCTTTCAGGCGCTGCTACAGGAGGCGGCGATTGACGACCGTCCCGTATTCCTGCCGCCCGGTCGCTATGTCGTCTCCAACATCATCCTGCCGTCGAGCACCCGGCTGCTGGGCATCGCCGGCGCAACGCGGCTGGTCTTTGCCGGCGACGGGCACATGCTGACCGCCGACAAGGCCGACCGGATCACCCTCGACGGACTGGTCGTCGACGGTGGCGGCCTGCCGCTCGCCGACTACGTTGAAGGCCTCATCCATCTCAGCGGCTGCGCGACGGTCCAAATCGAGAATTGTGAAATTTCCGCAAGCGCGAAATGCGGCCTCGCCCTCGACCGGTGTGGCGGCCGGGTGGAGCGCAACCGCATCGTTGAGGCCCGCAACGCCGGCATCCGCGCCATCGAATCGTCCGGGCTGGCGATCGCCGGCAACGATGTCGCCGATTGCGGCAACGGCGGCATCCTCGTCTGGCGATGGAAGGACGGGGCGGACGGCACCATCGTCAGCGGCAACCGCGTCGCCCGGATCGGGGCGGAGGATGGCGGTACGGGAGAGAACGGAAACGGCATCAACGTCTTTCGCGCTCACGATGTCATCGTCACCGACAACCACGTCAGCGACTGCGCCTTCACCGCGGTGCGCGCCAATTCGGCCAACAATGTCCAGATCACCGGCAACACCTGCCGCAACCTCGGCGAGGTCGCCATCTTCTCGGAGTTCGGCTTCAGCGGCGCGCTGATTGCCAACAACATCGTCGAGAAGGCCGCCAACGGGATCAGCGTCGCCAATTTCGACCAGGGCGGACGGCTGGCCGTGGTTGCCAACAACATCATCCGCGATCTGGTCGTCGAAGGCCCCTACCCGGCCGACGACCAGGGATTCGGCGTCGGCATCGCGGTCGAGGCCGATGTCGCAGTCAGCGGCAACGTCATCGACGGCGCCCCCCGCTTCGGACTGGTGCTGGGCTGGGGGCCTTTCCTGCGTGACGTCTCGGCGACCGGCAACGTCATCCGAGGCTCGGCGGTCGGCGTCGCCGTCAGTGTCGTCGAAGGCGCCGGCGCGGCGATGATCAGCGACAACCTGATCTCCGGCGCGGACAAGGGAGCGATCGTCGGCATGCGCTGGTCGGAGCCCGCGTCGGGCGACCTCGCGCTCTCAGGCGCCGAGGACTTTCCCAACGTGACCATCACCCGCAACCGGGTGTAACGGTCCTCAGCCGCTGGCGGCCTCGTCCGGCCGCTCGACCCAGCGGGCGAGACGATCGAGCGCCCCGTCGAGCATGGTGTCGCGCTTCGAGAAACAGAGCCGGATGAAATTGCCCGGCGCGTCGGACTGGTAGAAGGCCGAAACCGGAACGGCGGTGACGCCGGCCTCGAATGTCAGCCTTTCGCAGATCGCGGTGTCGTCGGCGCCAAGGCCGAGCGGACAGGTGTCGACCGTCAGGAAATAGGTGCCGGCGCAGGGCACGATGCCGAAGCCGATGGCAGCGAGCCCCTGGGCCAGACGGTCGCGCTTGGCCTGAAGATCCCCGGCCAGGGCGCGGTAGTAGTCGTCGTCCTTCTCCAGCCCGTAGGCGACCGCCTTCTGCAGACCCGGCGGCGTCGTGAAGGTGGTGAACTGGTGCGCCTTGGTCACCGGATCGAGCAACGCCGGCGCGGCGGTCACGTAGCCGACCTTCCAGCCGGTCAGCGAGAAGGTCTTTCCGGCCGAGCCGATGCGGATGCGTCCGCTCCCGCATGCCCGGCAGCGTCATCAGGGGTATGTGCTTCCGCCCGTCGAACACGATGTGCTCGTAAACCTCGTCGCAGATCGCATAGGCGTCGTGGGCGACGGCCAGTTCGGCGATCAGCGCAAGCTCCTCGCGGTCGAAGACCTTCGCCGCCGGGTTCATCGGGTTGTTGAGAAGGATCGCCTTGGTCTTCGGTCCGAAGGCCGCGGCAAGGGCATCCTTGTCGAGCTTCCATTCCGGCGGCGTCACCCGCACCAGCTTCGCCGTCGCACCGGCTCGCCGGACAAGCGGCAGGTAGCAGTCGTAGAGCGGCTCGATCAGCACCACCTCGTCGCCGGGCTCGATCAGCGCCGCCATGCAGTCGGAGAGCGCCTCCGTAGCGCCGGAAGTGACGAGGACCTCCGTCTTCCAGTCGATGTCGAGGTCGTAGAACCGCTTGTTGGCCTCCGCGACGGCGGTCCGCAATTCCGGGACGCCCATCATCGGCGGATACTGGTTCCGGCCGCCCGCGACGATCTCCTCGGCGGCGAAACGCCGGATATCCTCCGGCCCGTCGACATCCGGGAATCCCTGCCCGAGGTTGATCGCGCCGTTTTCCTTTGCGAGCCGCGACATCACCTCGAAGATGCTGGTCGGCAGCCCCGTATAGACAGGATTGGTCGATTTCATGAGTCCCCAAGCCCCCTCGTCCGCCCCGATCCTAGCAGAATGGCGCGCCGGGCTCAGTCAAAAGCGGGACTCCCGGACGGCAAATCGTGGCTTCACGGTCTCGTGATCGAAAAAGATGAAGCGGCCTGAAACTCCCCGGGACATCGCTCCGTAGCTGTTGGCGACCTCCAGGAAGGAGCGTCACCAACAAGATTCAGGAGAGACGAGACATGACTCCCAATATTCGCGCTTTGCTTCGTGCCACTGCTGTTGCCGCGGTGATCGGCGTCGGCGGTTCCTATGCGACCGCGCCGGCCCTTTCCGCCGAGATGACCGTCGAAGTCGGCGGTGCGGCGATGTATCCCTCGATGAATATCGTCGAGAACGCCGTCAATTCCAAGGACCACACCACGCTGGTCGCCGCGGTCAAGGCCGCCGGCCTCGTCGATACGCTCCAGACCGACGGTCCGTTCACGGTCTTCGCGCCGACCAATGAAGCCTTCGACAAGCTGCCGGACGGCACGGTCGAGACGCTGCTGAAGCCCGAAAACAAGGATCAGCTCGTCGGCATCCTGACCTACCACGTTCTCCCCGGCAATTATTCGGCCGAGAAGATCATGGCCGACATCAAGAAAATGGACGGCAAGGCCTCCTACAAGACCGTCGAGGGCCAGATGCTGACCTTCTCGATGAAGGACGGGAAGCTCTGGGTGTCGGACAACTCCGGTGACACGGCCGAGGTCACCATCGCCGACGTCAACCAGTCGAATGGTGTCATTCACGTCATCGACACGGTGCTTCTGCCGAAGATGGGTTAAAGTCGCCCCCCACCCGACGTGGAAGAGAACGGCCCGCCCCCGGCGGGCCGTTCGCCGTTGAGGCTTCCGCTCCGGCACGGAAATCGCGGACGCTCAACGTGCCGCGGCGGCCGCTCGTCGTTCTCGAGGCGAAGGACTGGCCAATGATGCAACCGCCCTGATTCTTTACCGTTTCGCCGCGGTCGCCGTCGTCACCGGCACCTTCTCGGCGACCGAGGCCGCCGGCGAAATCGCCTATGGCATCGGCGTCGGCTGGGTAACGCTCAGCCTCCGCCGCCTGGCCGAACCTGGCCGGAAGTCCATCCCGCGGCTGGATCACTCGCAAGCCGACGGCGAAGAACTGCCGAGCTCGATACCCCCGCCGGGCGGCGCCGTCTCGGTGTGCGACGTCAGTCGAGCGCGCGATAGACCATGGCGCGGTAGATCGCGGCGGCCGTGGTGCTTGCGCCGAGGCGGTCTCGGGCCGCGGCCAGGATCTTCTCGGTGGAGCGCTGCGAGACGCGCATTTGCTCGGCCATTTCCGCCACGCTGAAGCCGCGCGCGGCGAGGGTCAGAGCCTCGATCTGGCGCGGCGTGAGCCCGGGCCTGTGGCGCAGCAGGCGCTTGCCTTGTATCGCACCCAGGAAGCTCCGGGACATGGCTTGAAGGAGACCGCGCACGGGCGACCGCGGATCACGAAGGTTGCCGACCTCACGGGGGTCGATGAAGAACGCAGCCACCATTGGCGCCCCGGTGAGGCTGTCGCGCTCGGGCTTGTGGTATGAATAGCGCATTCTCTGGTCGAGGAGGGCCTGGCCGAACGACGCCACGGGCTTCGGCAACTCCTTGAGCGTGCCGATGAGACGCTGGTTGTCGACGAGGATCCCGCGTGTCTGCATGACCGTATAGGGAACGGTGGGGTCGGTCCTCTCCCCGCCCATGGCGCGATACATCTCCGTCATCGGCTCGGGATGCGACATGGCGATGGCGCGGGCGCCGTTGGTCAAGTGACCCGGAGGCTCGGCGCACAGCCCGCACGTCATGTGCGTCACGCCGAACTGCGCTGCATGAGCATGGATCACCTCCCAGGTCTCATCGAAGGTGGTGCAGGGCTCGAGTGCGCCCTCGAAGTCGTCGAGCAGGGGAGAGCCCGGGAGGCGCCTGGCGTCCCCAAGCGTACTCTCCCCGCTCGTGGGCAGGAGCATCAGCGCCTCTACCGTGCGGGTGACGCCGAGCTTCCGCCGCGCCGACGTCAGATGCTTGTTGAGGGTCGAGATCGAGATGCCGAGGCTCGACGCCACCTGCGCCGTGTGAAGGCCCGCCTGGAGCAGCCGCAAGCAGTCACGCTCGCGGGGACTGAGCGCGTAAAGGACTGGGTCGCCTTCCATCTGCATTGCTATCTCCCTGAAGGAGGATGCATTGCGAGGTGGCCGCCACGTCAGTACGGCGAGCGAGTGCCGCATGTCGCGGCGAACGGGGCCTATTCTATGCGGATTGCCGTACCGATCTAGCCATTTCTTGCCATTGGCGTGCGCTGCGCCAAGCCTACCATGACGGCTGGCCGCGATCGCAGCGCGGCGCGGCGAACCGCTTCGGCCTTCATCCTGCGGCAGGAGAAGGGACAATGGCTACATTAACAGTAAACTTCACCACCGACTACAGTAATGATGTACTTCCCTGAGACATCAACGAGATCGTCTTTGACTCACGGGTGCGTTAGATACATTTGCTTCGTTCGACGCGGCGCAATTCGACGGCGGTCAGATTTCACAGGCAGTCCAAATCACCAGGGACAATACGGATGGCGTTCTTTGGTCCCACATCGAAGTGCAGAACATTACGGGGAGCTTTTCCGCTGCTGGATGGACCTTCACAGCCCCCGCAACAATTACGCTGTTCGGTTCGGGGGGAGCCGACGAGATCACGGGCAATACACAGACGGACGTAGGTCTATTTCATTGGCGGAGGTGGCGCCGATACCCTGATCAGCACCGATGCTCCGTTTGTCCTCAACGTATTCGGCTATCTCGACCCGACCGATCTCGCCGCCGGTGAGACCATCATTGGCGGTTCCAACTCAGAGGGATAGATATGCTCGGGATTTACAATCCTGGAAACTATGACTTCTCCACAGCGAATGTCTCAGGCGTGGAATATATTACATTTCAAAATTTCGTCTCGGCAACGACGGTGACATTTTTCGGCAGATCAGATTGGGGCAAACGGAATTTTAGGCATAATCGACAATAATGTGCCAACCGTCCCCAATACCATCACCGTATTCGGCTCTGTAGTCGATCTTTCGGGGATGCAATTTCTGGGCTTGTGGGACTTGCTTACGGACAAGCTTGAAATCAACGGCACTCCGGGCAATGACAACCTTGTTGGATCAATACACCGTGACATCATCAGTGGCTCGGGCGGCAATGACAAACTGAACGGCGGGGCCGGCAACGACACGCTCGACGGAGGCGCCGGGGCGGATACCATGGCGGGCGGCGCCGGGGACGACACCTTTATCGTTGATAATCCCGGCGACAAGGTGAACGAGGCGGCCGAACAAGGGACCGATCTGGTCAGGGCTAGCGTCAACTTTGCGCTCGGGGCCAATGTCGAGAACCTGATCCTGACCGGGTCCGGTAACATCAACGGCACCGGCAGCGGCCTCGCCAATATCCTGACCGGCAACGGCGGCAACAATATCCTCGACGGCAAGGCCGGCGCCGACACGATGGACGGCAAGGCCGGCAACGACACCTACGTCGTCGACAATGCCGGCGATAAGGTGATCGAGAGTGCCGGGCAGGGGACGGACACCGTCAGGAGCAGCATCTCCCTGGCGCTCGGGGCGAATGTCGAGAACCTGACGCTGCTCGATCCCGGCGCGATTGCCGCCGCATCCGCGAACATCAACGCGATCGGCAACAGCCTCCCCAATGCGCTGACCGGCAACTCGGGCAACAACATCCTCGACGGCAAGGACGGCAACGATTTCCTGCGCGGCCTCGGCGGCAACGATTTGCTCTACGGCGGCGCCAACAACGACACGATGGACGGCGGCACCGGCGCTGACGACATGCGCGGCGGCACCGGCGACGACACTTATGTGGTCGACAATGCCGGCGATGTGGTCGACGAGACCGGTGGCAGCGGTACCGATCTGGTCAAGTCGTCGATCAGCTTCAGCCTCGCCGACCTCGCCCACGCCAAGGGCGATATCGAGAAGCTGGTGCTGACCGGCTCGGCGGATATCAACGGTACGGGCAATGCCCTCGCCAACACGCTGGTCGGCAACGCCGGCAAGAACAAGCTCGTCGGTGGTGCTGGTGCCGACATCCTCTCCGGCGGCCCCGGCAAGGACAAGCTGCTCGGCAAGGCCGGCAACGACGTCTTCGTCTTCGCCGACGAACTCTCCAAGGCCAATGCCGACAAGGTCGTGAAGTTCAAGCACGGGAAAGACACGTTCTTCCTCGACCAGCACAAATTCGCCGCGGTCGGTCCGAAGGTCGGCAAGAAAGAGTATTTCGAGGGCAAGAAGGCCCACGACAAGAACGACCACATCATCAAAAATGGCAACAAGCTCTTCTACGACGACGACGGCAAGGGCGGCCACAAACAGGTGCTGTTCGCCAAGGTCGACAAGAAGGCGGTCATCGACCACCACGACTTCACCGTCGGCGATTTCGTCATCTGAGGGTCGGATCGGCTGCGCAAATTTGGGCGTGCATCGCCGGCCCATCGTGTTACCGTCCGGCAATAGCAGGGTCCGCGAACCGCCAACCGCAGGTTCTCTGGCCTCATAGGGGCTGATGTGAAACGGGCCGGTCGCCGGGTGTGGACGACCGGCATTTTCGTTTCCGCATTCAAAGGGGGCCGGGCACCGCCCGGGAAACGATATGGCCAGTTTCAACGCGGATCCGAATATCGCGGGGAATATGTTCGCCCTGTTTGCGTTCGCCAACGGGCTTGCAACGATCGGTAACTTCAACGTCGTGTCGGCAGGCACCAATGTCGACGTCCAGACAGCGGCAGATCTGACCACCTATCTCAAATATCTTGGGACAGGTCTCGCCGATAACGGCAGTGCTCCAACCGCAGGGACCTTCACCTCGGTGGAGATTTTCCTCAACAATGTGGCCTCCGGGAAGCTCGACAATATCAGCCCCCAGGGCAATTTCGTCAGTATCGACGACGCCAACGCGTATCACATCCTCGACGGCAACGACGACCTGCACGGTGCGGCCAACGGCGCGTTCAACGACGTTCTCTTCGGCGGCTTCGGCGGTACCGACCAGTATTTCGGGCTGGGCGGCAACGACATTCTGGTTGTCGCGGCCAATCAGTTTGCTCTCGCGCATCTCGATCGCCGGCGACAGCGGGACCGACACGCTCGCCGTGGTCAAGAACAACTACACGGGCGCCACGACGCTTGACTTGCGCCTGGCGACCGTCACCAGCATCGAGGCGCTCGGCTTTGTCGACGGCACCAAGCTGGTTCTCAATTCGAGCCAGTTCGGCGGAACCGGGATTTCCCTGTCGTCGCAGGTCGCCACCGAGGCAGGCGGCGCGGCGACGCTGCAGATCGTGATGAACCCGGCAGGTTCGCTGGACCTCTCGAACCTGACAGTCGATACGCGCACCGCCGTCCAGGTATTCGGATCCACCGGTGACGACACGATCGAAGGGACCAACGCCAACGACTATATTGCCGGCGCCGGCGGCAACGACGCAATCGACGGACATACCGGCGCCGACGACATGAGGGGCGGCACCGGCGACGATGGCTACGCTGTCGACAACGTCGGCGACACGGTGACGGAGCTTGCCGGCGAGGGCAACGACTTCGTCTATTCGACCATCTCTTACACGCTCCCCGTCAATGTCGAGGGCGTCTTGCTGGTTGGATCGGGTAACACCAACGCGACCGGCAACAGCCTGGCCAATGCGTTGATCGGCAACGACTTCGACAACGTCCTCGACGGCATGTCCGGAGCCGACACCATGGCCGGCTCCCTCGGCAACGACACCTACATCGTCGACAATGCTGGCGATAAGGTGATCGAGCACGTGGGGGAGGGCACCGACACGGTGCAAAGCAGCATCGCCTTCACCCTCGGCGACAACCTCGAGAAGCTGGTGCTGACCGGCTCGGCGGCGATCAACGGCACCGGCAACGAACTCGCCAATACGCTGGTCGGCAACGCGGGCAAGAACAAGCTCGATCGGCGGCGACTGGCGACGACATCATTTCGGGCGGCCTCGGCAAGGACAAGCTGCTCGGCAAGGCCGGCAACGACGTTTACGTCTTCGCCGACGCGCTCGCCAAGGCCAACGCCGACAAGATCAAGGGCTTCGTGCACAAGGAGGACAAGATCTTCCTCGACGTGGACTTCTTTTCGCGCGGTCGGGACGAAGGTGAACAAGAAGGAATATTTCGAGGGCAAGAAGGCCCACGACAAGAACGACCACATCATCAAAAATGGCAACAAGCTCTTCTACGACGACGACGGCAAGGGCGGCCACAAACAGGTGCTGTTCGCCAAGGTCGACAAGAAGGCGGTCATCGACCACCACGACTTCACCGTCGGCGATTTCGTCATCTGAGACGGGGCGGACCGGACGTCCGGTCAGATCATTCGGAGAAGCCGCGAGTCCCGATCCTGGCCTCGGCGGCCGGCCGCCGCGGCTAACGGTTCATTCGCGTGGCGACGGCCCATGAGTCCCGGGGTCAGTCGGCCGGAACCAGTTGGCCGCTGAAGACGATCGGGCCGGTGGCGACTCCGGTCGGCGAACCGCCCTTCGGCTCGAGAGTGACCGCGAGCGTCAGGCCCTGCGGCGCATATTCGAGCCCGTGCGACAGGCTGGTGCCGT
This sequence comes from uncultured Alphaproteobacteria bacterium, assembly GCA_963812275.1. Lineage (GTDB taxonomy): Bacteria > Pseudomonadota > Alphaproteobacteria > Rhizobiales > Kaistiaceae > Bauldia. The sequence goes on from CAWEUQ010000030.1 coordinate 57,768, forward strand.
CGTCGAAGACGCCGAGCGACACTGGAACGGCGTCGGGCTCGACCGCCCAGAGTTCGTAGCTCTTGTCCTGGGGCGGCGACGGGACGACCTGGCGGACCGAAATCGTCCCCTTCACGGTGTTGACGGTCGCGACGAAGGCCGGCGACGCGCCCTCGGAGGTAAGCACCGCCACGAATTCCGACTGCGACTGGACCGGCGGTCGGATCTGCTCGACGACCACGACACCCGCCAGGACGGCGGCCGCCGCGCCGACGATCGCGGAGGTGATCCGCCAGCGCCGCACCTGCCGGCGCAGGACGACCACGTTGCCGTCGGCTCCCAAGACCGGGGCGGTCTCGGCTCCGATTCGCGCCTCGATCCGCTCGAAGACCGCCGCGGGCAGCGGCATCTCGCCGGCCGAATCCGCCAGCGGCTGCAAACGCTCCTCCCATTCGGAGACCGCCTGGCGGAATCCGGCGTCGGCGGCATAGCGCGCCTCGGCCGCGCGCCGCTCCTCGGCGCTCAGCGTGCCGAGTACATATTCGCCCGCCAGGGCTTCCAGCTCTTCGCGGTCAGGCGCCGTCACCGAGGCACTCCTTCAACGCTATGAGGCTTCGACGCAATATCGTTTTAACCGTTGCGGCGGGGCGATTGAATCGCTCCGCGAGTTCCTCCCGGCTCCAGCCGTGGCAATAGGCGAGCACGACCATGCCACGGCGATCGGCGCTCGAGCGCCTCGAGGCACCGGGTCAATCCGCTGCCGACGGCCAGGCGATCCGCGCCCGAGGCGGGGTCGGCCAATGTCTCGGCGATTGCCGGATCGGCAGCGGCCGCGGAGATACGCTCCGCGCCGCGCCGCAGCATGTCGATGGCGGCATGCCGGGCTATCGTCGTCATCCATGCGATCGGTGAGGCGACTTCGGCGTCATAATCGCCGGCCCGCCGCCAGATCCTTACAAATGCTTCCTGCACTGCGTCCTCCGCAGCTGCGTCGCTCTGCAAGATACGGCGGGTCGTGGCATGGAGTTTCGCCCCCGTGCGCTCGTAAAGCGTTTTAAAGGCGACGCGGTCGCCGCCGGCAACCGCCAACATCAGGGAAACCAGTTGTTGTTGTCGTTCGCTCACGCCTTGACCACCACTCAGGCTGCATCGGCGCGATGCCGGAATCTACCTGAACGAAACTCTCCACCAGGCGGCGACTTTCGCCTCGACGCGCCGGCCAAATGCAAACCGTACCGCAAGGGCAACAGGTCGCGACTGAAATGTTAAGCGACATTCCGGAGAACGGCGGTCGGGTAACGCTACTGACATGGCTGGTGCGATTATTTTGCAGTTGTCCGTTCAATTTCTGCACCGCAGTAGCTATATCGTCGCAACTGTAAATTTCGGGCGCACAGTTCTCTCCAATGCGACTGCCCTTTCTCCGGGTGACGATCGATGGCTTTTTCCATTTTCAAACCGAGTCGGATCATCTCCGTCGCAATCCTGCTCGGCGCAGCCGCGTGGATCGTGTCGGGCGAATTCGCCCCCATGGCCGACGACGAGGCTCCCCCGGCTGAGCCGGCCATCCAAGAACCGGTGGTTCCGCTGCAGAAGGTCAGCGTCATTACCGCCGCGCCGACCGAGCATAAGCGCACCATCACCCTCTCCTGCACGACCGAGGCGGACCAGAGTTCGGTGGCGGTGGCGCGGGCCAACGGCATCATCACGACGCTCAACGTCAAGCGCGGCGACAAGGTCAAGGCCGGCGAGACCATCGCCACTCTCTCCGACGAGGGGCGGTCCGCCATGGTCTTTCAAGCCAAGGCCGTGCTCGACCAGCGGCAGGCCGAATACGAAGCCAACAAGGAACTGATCGACAAGGGCAACGCGCCAAAGAACCAGCTTCCGGCGCTTGAAGCCGCGGTCGCCTCCGCCAAGGCGACGCTCGCCACCGCCGAGGCCGAAGCCGACAAGTCGATGATCCGCTCGCCGATCAGCGGGATCATCGACACCCTGCCGATCCAGCTCGGCCAGGCGATTCAGCCCGGCCAGGAGATCGCCACCGTTCTCGATCCCGACCCGATGCTCGCCGTCGGCTCGATCAGCGAGCGCGAACGCAATGCGCTGAAGCTCGGCCAGCACGTCGATGTCCGCTTCATCGAAGGAACGCACCGCACCGGCGAGATCTCTTATATCGGTGTCAGCGCCGCCAAGGCGACGCGCACCTATCCGGTCGAATCCCGGATGGCCAATCCCGACGCGGCGATCGGCGATGGCGTCACCTGCGAGATGGTGGTGACGACCGATCCGATCGAGGCCGTCCCCGTGCCGCGTTCCGCTCTCATCTTTTCCGACGGCGGCGACCTCGGCGTCCGGGTCGTCGACGATAGCGATCATGCCCGGTTCATGCCCGTCGAAATCATCGACGACGGCGTCGCCATGGTGTGGCTGAGCGGCATTACCGAACCGACCAGGGTCATCGTCGTCGGGCAGGATTTCGTCAAGGACGGCGACGTCGTCGATGCCGTCGCCGCGACCGATACGACCGAGACGGAGCCTCCCGCATGAGGCGCATCGTCGACTATGCCATCAGCCATGCACGCCTGACGATCGCCATCCTCATCTTCCTTCTCGTCGCCGGGGCGTTCTCCTATTCGAGCATCCCGAAGGAGGCGAATCCGGACGTTACGATTCCGATCATCTATGTCCAGCTTTCGCAGTCGGGCATATCGCCGGAGGACGCCGAGCGCCTGCTGGTGCGGCCGATGGAGACCGCGCTGAAATCCGTGACCAACGTCAAGGAGATGCGTGCGTCGGCTTTCGAGGGCGGCGGTTACGTGCTCCTCGAATTCGAGGCCGGCTTCAATTCCGACGTCGCGCTGCAGGATGTTCGCGCCAAGGTCGACGACGCCAAGGCCGACCTGCCGACGGATGCCAACGAACCGGCGGTGCGCGAGGTCAATCTCAGCCTTTTCCCGATCATCGTCGTGGCGCTCGCCGGCGACCTGTCGGAACGCGCGCTCGGCGAGATCGCGCGCAATACCCAGGATGCCCTCGAACAGGTGCCCGGCGTTTTGTCGGCGGAGTTGCGCGGGACGCGCGACCAGGTGGTGGAGATCATCGCCGAGCCGATGCTGCTCAAGAGCTATGGCGTTTCGATCGCCCAGTTCGCCGCGGCCGCCGCCCAGGGCAACAGCCTGGTCGCCGCGGGGGCGATCGAAGGCCGGCAGGGACGATTCGCCGTCAAGGTGCCGGCCCTGATCGAGTCGCCCGAGGACGTGCTCAACATCCCGATCACGGCTTCCAACGCGGCCGCGGTGACTCTCCGCGACGTCGCGACGATCAAGCCGACCTTCAAGGACGCGACCTCGATCACCCGCGTCAACGGCAAACCGGCGATCACCATCGAAGTATCGAAACGTGCCGGCGCCAACCTCATCGAGGTGGTCGATCAGGTCAAGGCGACGATCGCCAGACTGCAGCCGGGATGGCCGGAGGCGGTGCAGGTGCAGTTCCTGCAGGACCAGTCGGTGTTCATCATCGACATGCTGACCGAACTGCAGAACAGCGTCGTCACCGCCGTCATTCTCGTCGCGGTCATCATCCTCTTCTTCCTCGGCGGACGCGCGTCGATCTTCATCGGCATCGCCATCCCCTTCTCCTTCCTGGTCGGCATCCTCGGCCTCAACATGGCCGGGCTGACGCTGAATATCGTCGTGCTGTTCAGCTTGATCCTCGCGGTCGGCATGCTGGTCGACGACGCCATCATCGTCTCGGAATTCGCCGAGCGGCGGATGAGCGAGGGCATGAAACCGCGCGAGGCCTACGCCTTCGCCGCGAGCCGTATGTCGGGACCGGTGGTCGCCGCGACACTGACCCGGATCGCGGCCTTTTCACCGCTGCTGTTCTGGCCCGGCATCGTCGGCCAGTTCATGGGCTATATGCCGCTGACCCTGATCGCGACGCTTTCGGCGTCGCTGGTCGCCGCCCTCGTCTTCACCCCGACGCTGGGCGCGCTGATCGGCAAGGCCCACCCGGTCCACCACGAGACGCACCAACGGCGCGACGGGCTTTATCTGCGGACCGTGCGCCTTGCCGTCCGCCATCCGGGGATCACCATTCTCCTGTCGCTCCTGTTCCTCTTCGGCGTGCCCTATGTCTATTTTGCCGGCGGACTCGGCAAGGGCGTGGAATTCTTCCCGAATGTCGAGCCTGATGTCGGCGTCGTCCTGGTCCATGCCCGCGGCAATCTCTCGCTGTCCGAGAAGGACCGGCTGGTGCGATCGGTCGAGTCGCGGGTCCTCGAGATACCGGGGCTGTCGACCATCTATGCCCGCTCCGGCGACATGTCCCAGGGCAGCGAAGACATCACCGAGGACGTCATCGGCCAGATCCAGTTCGAGTTCGTCGACTGGCAGGAACGGCCTCCGGCGAGCGTGATCATGGACGACATCCGCGCCAAGACCGCCGACATTCCCGGCATCAAGGTCGAGGTGACCGCGCAGCAGGCAGGGCCGCCGACCGGCAAGCCGGTCCAGGTCCAGCTCACCAGCGACTATCCCGATGCGCTGACCGAGGCGGCCAAGAAAGTGGCCGCCGGTCTCGCCAAACGGCCGGAGATCCGCGACCTCGACAACGGTCTGCCGATGCCCGGCATCGACTGGCGTCTCGAGATCGACAAGGCGGAAGCCGCCAAATACGGCATTGGCGTCGGCGCGGTCGGGGCGGTGGTGCGGCTCGTCACCAACGGCATGAAGATCACCGACTACCGGCCGCAGACCAGCGACAAGCCGGTCGATATCATCGTCCGCGTGCCCGAGGACCGGCGAACGCTCAGCCAGATCGACGACCTTCAGGTGCAGACGGCGGCCGGCGGCGTGCCGATCGGCAACTTCATCACCCGGGTGCCGGCGCAACGGACCGGCCTCATCCACCGCATCGACGGCAAGCGGGTGATCACGGTCACCGCCAACCTCGCCGAGGGCGTCCAGACGGCCGCCGTGACCCAGGAAATCACCAAGGAACTGTCGGCGCAGGATTTCGGCGTCGTCGACTGGAAGCTGAAGGGCGAGGACGAGGAGAGTGCCGCGGCCAGCGCCTTCCTGGCCAATGCCTTTGGCGCGGCGATCTTCCTGATCTTCGCGGTGCTGCTCGCCCAGTTCAACAAGCTGTCGAGCGTCGCGCTCGTGCTGTTCGCGATCATCCTGTCGACGATCGGCGTCTTCCTCGGGCTGATGATCATGGGGCAGCCCTTCGGCATCGTCATGACCGGCATCGGCATCATCGCGCTGGCCGGCATCGTCACGAACAACAATATCGTGCTGATCGATACCTATGACCGGCTGCGGCATGAGGGCGTGCCGGTCGAGGAGGCGATCATGCGAACCTGCCGCGAGCGCGCGCGGCCGGTGCTCTTGACCGCCGGCGCGGCGGTGCTCGGCGTGCTGCCCATCGCCTTCGGCCTCAACGTCAACTTCGTCCATCGCGAGATCACCATCGGCGCGCCGTCGACCCAGTGGTGGATCCAGCTCTCGACCGCGATCGTCTTCGGGCTCAGCTTCGCCACCATCCTGACGCTGATCGTGACGCCGGCGCAGCTCGCCTTCATCGCCAAGATCAGGCGGCTTTACGACCGCATCCGCGGCCGCAAGGCGGGCGATGCGCCCGGCGGCGTCTCGCCGGTGCATGCCCGCCACCCCGATCCAAACGGCTGACGTCCCGACCTGACCGTCCGGCCGCCGCCGTCGGAGCGGCGTCGGCTTATTCGGCGGCCCGCGCCACCACGTCGCCGGGACTGTGCCGGCGCCCCTTGCTTGTCGCCTTTCGCTGGCGGTATTGGGCGAACTGCTGGTCGGCGATGACGCCGATCAGGATCACCGAGCCCATCACGGCGAAGTTCAGCGAGCTCGGGATGCCGAGCAGGTTGACGAGGTTCTGCAGCACCTGCAGCAGGATCGTTCCGAGCACGACGCCGACGATGGAGCCCTCGCCTCCCCTGCAGCGAGAAGCCGCCGAGCACTGCCGCGGCGATCGCGTAGAGCTCGTAGAAATTGCCGTGGCCCGAAGGCAGGATCGAGCGGGTATACATGGCGAAGAAGATCGCCGAGAGCGCGGCCAGCGTCGCAGAAATCACGTAGGCGGCCACGATCACGCGCGTGGTGCGGATGCCCGAGTAACGCGCCGCTTCCTCATTCTTGCCGACTGCGTAGAGATAGCGGCCGAAGACGGAGCGATGCAGCACCACCCACATGATCGCGGCGATCACCAGCATGATGAAGAAGGCGTGTGGAATGGGGATGCCGAAAATGTCGGTGCGCCCCGTGGTGATCCATTCGAGGTCCGGGAAGCTGACCCCGAACGGAAAGCCGGCGGTCGCGTCCTTCGTGTAGAAACGCGCGATGCCGCGATAGATCAGCAGCCCGCAGAGTGTGACGACGAAGGGCTGAAGCTTCAGCTTGGTGATCAGCAGCCCGTGCACCAGCCCCATCAGGACGCCGATCCCCAGCACCAGCAGGGCCGCAAGCGGCCACAACACCTCGTGATTGGCGATCAGGTCGACGAAGATGACGCCGAGCAGGGCGATGATCGAGCCCACCGACAGGTCGATGCCGCCGGTGATGATCACGAACCCCTGCCCGATTGCGAATATTCCGAACAGGCCGACCAGATTGGCGGTATTGGCGATGTTGATCGGCGACAGGAACCGCGGGTTGATGATCGCGACCACCGCCCCCACGACGACGATCAGCATCAGCAGACCCAGGTCTTTCTTCAGCATTCCCTGCCCCGTTCCTAGATCGACCGTCCGACGGCCAGGCGCAGAATGTTCTCTTCGCTGCACTGGTCCCGATCGAGAGTACCTTGGATGTGCCCCTCGTGCATCACCGCGACGCGGTCGGAGACGCCGATCACCTCCTCCATGTCGGATGAGATCATCAGCACGGCGACTCCGGAGTCCGAGAGAGCGCGCATCAGGCGGTAGATTTCGGCCTTCGCTCCCACGTCGATACCTCGCGTGGGCTCGTCGAAAATGATGGCCTTGGGCTTCATCGCCAGCCACTTGGCCAGCACGACCTTCTGCTGATTGCCGCCCGAAAGCGAAGACGTGCGCTGGGCGACGTCGGGAGCGCGAATGTCGAGGTCCGTACGGCTGCGTTCCGCCTGCGCGACCTCCGCGTCCCGCGAAACAAGGCTGCTCCTTGCGTGAGCTTGCAGGTTCGGGAGCGAGATGTTCTGCGCGATCGAGAAATCGAGCAGCAGGCCCGAGCCCTTGCGGTCCTCGGGCACGAGAAAGATGCCGGCTTCCACCGCATCGAAGGAGGTGGCAAAGCGCACCTCCCGGCCGTTGAGTGTGATGCTGCCCGCCGCGGGTCGGTCGATTCCGAACAGGACCCGGGCGAGTTCCGTGCGCCCGGCGCCGACCAGGCCGGCCAGCCCGAGGATCTCGCCGGCGCGGAGGTCCAGGCTGATTTCGCGGCGGGGGTAAGTGGATGTGCGCACGCCGTCGATGGAAACCACCACCTCGCCACGGGTCTTCGCCGGGGGCACATAGTCGACCTTGAGGTCACGGCCGACCATGAGCCGCACCATTGCGTCGTGGTTGATCCCGTCGCCCTCGAGCGTGCCGACCAGATTGCCGTCGCGCAGCACGACGACGCGATCGGAGGCCTGGACCACTTCATGCAGCCGGTGCGAGATGAAGATGACCGAGATGCCATGCGCCTTGAGCCCCGCCACCACCTCGAGCAGCTTCTCGGTCTCGGCGATCGGCAGGCTGGAGGTCGGCTCGTCGAGGATGACGAGGCGCGACTTCAGGCTCAGCGCCTTGGCGATCTCGACGATCTGCTGCTCGGCGAGCGAGAGCTGCGCCACCGGCATTGCCGGCGAGAAGGTCGCGCCGAGCTGGTCGAGGAAGGGGCGGACGGCCTTTTGCAGCTTGTCTTCGTCGACCAGTTGCAGAAAGCCGTACTTGCGGGGTTCGCGCCCGATATAAATGTTGGCGGCGGCGCTGAGGTTTTCGAAGAGATTGAGTTCCTGATGGACGAAGGCGATGCCCGACGCCATCGACTCCGCCACCGTCAGCGACGGATGGGCCACCCCATCGATCTCGATCGTGCCGCGGTCGGGTTCGATCACCCCACCGAGGATTTTCATCAGGGTCGACTTGCCGGCGCCGTTTTCGCCGACCAGGCCGATAACCTCGCCGGGCCGTACCTCCATGCTGAAATCGGCCAGCGCCACGACGCCGGGATAGGTCTTGCGCAGTCCCGACAGCCTGAGGAACGGCTCGGCGGAAGCCGATGGGACGACGGCAGCAGTCGCGGACGCGATCATTAGGTCACGAATCTCACGGGGACCGGCATTTGGAAGAGTGCCCGCGGCCGGGAACGGCCGCGGGCATCCGGGGACGAGACTAGCCGCCCGCCAGCTTCTTTTTGAAGTCTTCCGAGAACTGCGCGACGTTGTCCTTGGTCAGCGTCAGGCCCGGGATGATCATGATCCCGTCGGCCGGGATCTTCGACTTGTCGCCGTTCAGGTAATCGGCGATCAGGTGAGCACCCTGGTAGCCCCACTCGTAGGGCTGCTGCACGACGGTGCCGGCGAACGAGCCCTCGGCGACGGCGCCCAGCGTGATCGGGTCTTCGTCAAATGCGACGACCGTGATCTCGCCGAGCTTGCCGGCGTCACGCAGCGCTTCGTACATGCGCGGCGGGTTGTACGAGTAGAAGCCGACCATGCAGTTGACTTCCGGGTTGGCGACGAGCACGTCGTCGACGTTGGCGCGGGCGCGGGTCTGGTCGATGTCGTCACCGCGGACGTCGATCAGTTCGAGGCCGGTACCCTTGACGGCTTCATTGTAGCCGTTGATGCGCTCCTTCGCGTTGTCGGCGCCGGGCAGACCGACGAAGCCCATGCACTTGCCTTCCTTGCCGGCCATCGCCTTCTTCATCAGCTCACCAGCCGCCGTGCCGAGCTCGGTATTGGACGAGCCGATATAGGCGATGCGGTTGGACTGCGTGGCATCAGAGTCGAAGGTGAAGAACGGGATCTTGGCGGCAACCGTGTTGATGGCGTCGGTCGACGTGGGCGGATCGACAACCGACACGGCGATGGCGTCAATGCCGGCGGCGACGAGGTCGTCCATCATGCGCTTCTGCACGGCTGCGTCAGCGCGCTCGGGGTATTTGAACTGCAGGTCAAAGTCCGGCAGCTCCGTCTGGGCCTTGGCAACGGCCGCTTCCATGATCTTCCAGAAGTCGGACGGGCCGTTGACGACAAACGCAATGGTCTTCTTGTCCTGGGCCATGGCGGCGCTTCCCGCCAACGTCAGCGCAATCGCCGACAGACCCGCAATCATCATACGCTTCATGGAACATTCCTCCCGGTTGTTGTTCCGTAACCATCGACCGTGGTCCTCGACCACGGCCATGAATGCCGTCGGAGAACCCGTCTCCGGGACCGCCTCCGGCAAACCTCCTCCATCAGGAACCTTCGATGCCAATCGACCCTTCAGCCGATGGCGTTGCCGGCTCCCCTTCCTGGCAGCGACAGATGAGCTCCCACCCACCAAATCGCAGCCGCATAGCTACTCGATCCGATCAGCCAATATTACTAATAACTAGCCAAGCCGGCGGCGTCGCGCAACTGCAACTTCACAGGCATCACGAAAAGCGCGTATCCCGCCGCACTTCATGTCGCGTCGAGCACCGCGAACGAGCCGAACAATGCTACACTTTCATCCTATGAATGGCCAGAGGCCCCTTGGCCAGCGGCAAGGCCCGCCGATCCGCATCACCGCTCGAGCCACGCGCCGGCGGCGGTTCGCGGCCGCCAGGCAATGAATCCGGGCGTCCCGATTTAGCGCTGGAAATCGCCGCGGAATCGGGCTTGGATATCTGCACTGTCGACGAAGCCATGGGCATGGTCGGCAGGTCGCCCGGTTTAGTCGTCAAATCGACAACCATGGGAGGCGGCAAAACAGGCAGATCCGTGGCTCGCGAAGCAAGCGAGTCGCCAAGGTCTGAGGGGGAGAGGTTCGCGCCTCATCCTTAAGTGTCGGGCGGAATGGGTTGTTCGTATTTTTTCGGCACCCGCTCTGACCAGTCACAGGTCGAAGCAGCGTTCAGCGCCGGTACGGCCTCTCCCCCGCCCGCCTGTCGAATTGGCCGGGAAATCATCCAGGGTTGCCTTGTCGCGATCGCGCGCCCTCGCCCGAGGCCTGTCGCCGTCGGCCCGATCCTATTCGGCCGGGCTCCGCGACGGCACGATCTCGCCGAGTTCCTCGGGCGTCGGGGTCAGGCCGAGAGGGATGCCGCGCGCTTCGATCAGTTCGCGCTCGAGCCGCTTCTCCTCGGTGATCCGCGGCTTGGAGAAGCGGGCCAGCAGGCTGAAGACGACCGGGGTCAGGAAAAGCGTCGCGAGCGTCGCGAAGCCGAGTCCACCGACGATGATCCAGCCCAGTGCCTGCCGCGCCTCCGCCCCCGCACCGGTGGTGAGGAGCAGCGGCAGGCCGCTGAGGACGGTCGAGATCATCGTCATCACCACCGGCCGCAGGCGGATCAGCGAGGCGTTGTAGATTGCCTCGCGCACCGGCTGCCCCTGGTCGCGGAGCTGGTTGGCGAATTCGACGATCAGGATGCCGTTCTTCGACATCAGCCCGACCAGCAGCACCAGCCCGATCTGGCTGTAGATGTTCAATGACCCGCCGGTCAGCAGGATGGCGAAGACGGCGGCGGCGAGGCCGAAGGGAACCGTCGCGATCAGGATCAGCGCGCTGATGAAGCTCTCGAACTGGGCGGCGAGAACCAGGAGCACGATGACGAGCGCGAAGAGGAAGGTCTGCATCACGCCGGAAGATGCCCGGTTGAGCTCCAGCGCCTCGCCGGAGAACTGGATGCTCATGCCGGGCGGCAGCACGGTCTCGGTAATCGTCTGGAGATGCGTCATCGCCTGGCGCAGGTCGACGCCCTCGGCCAGCGACGCGGTCATCGGCACCGCCCGGCGCTGGTTGACGCGCTGGAGATTGGGCGCCACCGCGTTTTCCTTGAACGTCACCAGCGATGCCAGCGGCACCATCCGTCCGCTCGACGAGCGGAGCTGGATGCGGTCGAGCCCGGACGGGTCCTGGATCATGCCTTCCGGCGCCTGGAGCCGGATCTGGATCGGATCGTCGCCGATGTAGAAATTGCCGAGATCGCGCCCGTCGAGCAGGCTCTGGACGACCGACGAAATATTCTCGATCGGGATGCCGAGATCGGCGGCACGCTCGCGATCGATGTTGATCGAAAGCTGCGGCTGGGTGGTGTCGTAGTCGAGGCGGACGTTGCTGAAGGCCGGGTCGTCGCTCATCGCCGCCTGCAGCTTGTCGGCGGTCGCCGCGATCTTGGCATAGTCGTTGCCGGTGACCGCGAAGCGCAGGCCCTGGCCGCCGCCCCGGATGCCGAGGCTGTTGGGCGTATAGGCGAAGACCTGGATGCCGGGAATGCCGCCGAGCCGGGCATTGAGATCGGCGGTGATTGCCTGCTGGCTGCGCTGCCGCTGGTTCCACGGCGCCAGCGACACGAACATGAAGCCGCCGCCGCCGAAGCCGCGCGCGGTGGCGAAGACGTTCTTGACTTCGCCCGCGTCGACGAAGGGCTGGACGACCTCCTCGGCCTTGCGGATCTGCTCCGCCGTGTAGTCGACCGTTGCGCCCTGCGGCGCCCGGACGGAGATCGGGATGAAGCCGCGATCCTCGATCGGCGTCAGTTCGGAGGGCAATTGGGTGAAGGCGAGGCCGGCGGCGCCGGCAAACAGCAGGGCGGCGACAACGACGACAAGCGGCGCATTGAGGCAAGCCGTCAGCAGGCGCGCATAGAGCCTTTCCGCCCCGCGGCCGAGCGCCGAGACCGCCCGTCCGATGAAGGTCGCGCTCGGCTTGACCTCGCCGCCGATCCAGCGGGACGCCAGCATCGGACAGATGGTCAGCGCGACGACCGACGACAAAAGCACCGCAAAGGCAAGGACAAAGCCGAATTCGGAGAAAAGCCGGCCCGCCGTGCCGGGAAAGAAGGAGATCGGGATGAAGACCGCGGCAAGGGTAACGGTCGTCGAGATGACGGCGAAGAACACCTGCTTGGTGCCCAGCACCGCGGCGGCGCGCGGACCAAGGCCGAGATGCCTTTGCCGCGAGATGTTCTCGACGACGACGATGGCGTCGTCGACAACCATGCCGGTTGCCAGCACCAGGGCCAGCAGCGTCAGGATGTTGATCGAGAATCCGGCGAGATAGATCGCCCCGACGGTGCCGATCAGGGCGATCGGCACCGTGATCGCGGGAATGAAGGTGATGCGCGCGGAACGCAGGAAGACGTAGATCACCCCGACGACGATCATCGTCGCCAGCCCGAGCGTGAAGATGACCTCGTCGATGGCGCCGCTGATGAAGGTGGCGTCGTCCGATGTGATGATCAGCGAGACGTCCTCGGGCAACGACGCCTGGAGTTCGGCTACCGCCTCGTGGACCCGCGTGGAAATGTCGAGCGTGTTCGACGATGCCTGGCGGATCAATGCCAGTCCGACACCGGTCTGGCCGTTGATCCGCAATGCGGTGTTTTCGTCGGCCCGGCCGAAGACGACATCGGCGACATCCCTCACCCGCGTCGTCGGATTGATCCTGACGGCGCCGATCTCTTCCGCCGACTTGGCGCTCGCATCGGCCCGCACCAGCAGCGTCTGGGTGGCGTCGGATACGCGGCCGGCCGGCGCGTCCAGCGCGACATTCGAAAGCGCTGACACCAGATCGCCGGCGGCCAGGCCCCGCGCGGCCATCTCGTCAGGATTGACGATGACGCGGACCATCTGCTCGCGGTCGCCATAGACGGTGACATCCGCGACACCCTCGACGGCGGCAAGCCGATCGACCACCGTGTCGTTGACGATCTTGGTCAGTTCGTCGATCGGCCGGTCCGTCGAGGTGACGGCCAGCCGCATGATCGGATCGGAGTTGGCGTCGGCCTTGACGATCACCGGCGCGTCGGCGTCGTCGGGCAGGCTCCGCAAGCCACCGATCGCGTCGCGCAGGTCGTTGGCGGCGACGTTGAGGTCGGTCGACTCGGTGAATTCGATGGTGACGCGGCTCTCTCCGGCGCTGCTCTGCGAAGAGATGGAATAGACCCCGGGGGTCCGCGCGACCGCCCCTTCGACGACGGCGGTGATCTCCTTGTCGACGGTTTCCGGGGTGGCGCCGTCGTAGCTCGTCCGCACCGTGATCACCGGGCGGTCGATATTCGGCAATTCGCGGACCTCGACGCCGAGGATCGCCGCCGCGCCGGCAACCACGATCAGGAGATTGAGGACGATAGCGAGGACGGGCCTGCGAACGAACAGCGCCGCGAAGCCCGCGGATCTCGTCGACAGGTTGGCGGGGGCCTCGCTCATCGCGGCCTCCTAGCTGCCGCGCTCGGCCGCCACCGCCGATCCCGCGCCGACGGTCGGGCCTTGCGTTGTCTCCGGGGCATGGTCGCCCTCGGCCGGCTTCGGCGCTCCCCCGTTGTCATCCACTCTTCTGACCTTCTGGCCGTTGCGGAGGCGCAGGACGCCTTCGACGACGACCTCGTCGCCCTGGGCAACGTCGCCGGCGATGGTGACGTCGCCGCTTCGCCGGGCGACGATCTGGACGGGCATCCGCTTCACCGAATCACCGTCGACGGCCCAGACGAAGGACCCATCCCGGTCCCATTGGATCGCCAGCGACGGGACGGAAGGGCGTTTCGTTCCGGGAATGGAGAATGCGATATTGATCGCCATGCCCGGCCGCAGGTCGGCGGCTTCGTTGGGCAGGGACGCCTCGACCTTCAACGTCCGCGTCGTCGGATCGACCCGGTTGTCGATCGTGCTCAGCTTGCCGTTGATGGTGACGCCGGGCAACGACGCCGCGGTGGCGCTGACGTCCTGGCCGACGGCGACTTCGCCGACGGCGCGCTCCGGCACCTCGAAGGATACCGTCACCGAGGACATGTCGGCGACGGTGGCGATCTTGGTCGAGGAATTGACGAGATCGCCAACCGAGATATCCGTCAGACCGATGACGCCGTCGAACGGGGCCTTGATCGTCCGCTTGGCAAGTTCGATTTGGGCGCTGCGCAGATCGATGGCGGCCTTCTGCTGCGCGGTCTTGGCATCGGACAGGGTGACCGCCGTGACGTTGCCCGACTTCGACAGCCGCTCAGCCCGGTCGACCGCCTCTTGCGCCGAATCCAGCGCAAGCGTCGCGAGTTCGACCGCGATCTTCTGGTCGGCGTCGTCGAGCTTGATCAGCGGGCTCCCCGCCTTCACCGGTCTGCCGGGGGTGAAGTCAACCTCGGTGACGATGCCGGTGACCTGCGGATAGAGGACGACTTCGCGCGCCGCAGCCGCCGTGCCGATCGCCCGGATATCCGTCCCGGTCTCCACCATCTCGACCGGCGCGGTGACCACAAGCGTCGGTCCGCCGCCAAAGGCAGGCCGGCCGCCGGCTCCCGGCCCCCCACTTCCGGCTGGCCCGGCGGCCTGCTCGATTGCCTCGCCGCCAAGGATCATCTCCGGATGCCGATAGAGCACCCAGCCACCAATGACGATTGCAATCAGGAAAAGAGAGAGTAAGAGCTGCTTCGGGACCGACATTCGGTGCTCGCGTTTGGACCAGTCAGCGCCCCCGCCGCCAGATCGACCGACAAATCGGTCACACTCGGTAAATCTTAACCCGGTAAGGATACTTTCAGTGCGAAATTCCTCTCTAACCTCTTTTTTTGCAACAAGGAGTTTGTAACAATTTGCATCAAGGAGGTATGTAGGACTCCTGAGGAAACGCCTTATTTAATGCCCGCAAGAGGCAATAGAGTGACAGCAATTCTTACGGCCCTCCTTCGGGATGGGCGCTTCACGTGTCAGACCGGGGCCCGGCCCCGGATTGTGAGTTGACGATGTCGGTTTCGGAGACCGCCGATATCGACCCGCGACATGCCCCCGGCTCGGGCATGTCACCGACCGATATCGGCAACCCGGATTACTTCCATAAGGTAGTCGACTGCCAATGGGCGTGCCCCGCCCATACGCCCGTTCCCGAATATATTCGCCTGATCGCCGCGCGCCGCTACAGCGACGCCTATATGGTCAACTGGCACTCCAACGTCTTCCCCGGCATCCTCGGGCGGACCTGCGACCGACCCTGCGAGCCGGCCTGCCGGCGCGGCCGGGTCGAGGAGCAGCCGGTAGCGATCTGCCGCCTCAAGCGCGTCGCTGCCGACAACAAGGACGACATCCGCGATCGCCTGCCCAGGGCGCCGGCCGAGACCAACGGCAGGCGCATCGCCCTGATCGGCGCCGGGCCCGCCTCGCTCGCCGTCGCCCGCGACCTTGCGCCGCTCGGCTACGAGGTCGTCCTCTACGATTCGGAACCGCGTGGCGGCGGCATGATCCGCAGCCAGATTCCCCGCTTCCGCCTGCCGGAGACCGTGATCGACGAGGAGGTCGACTACATCCTCGACATCGGCGGCATCGAGCGCCGCTTCGGCCAGCGCATCGAGAGCCTGCGCTCGGTCATCGACGAAGGCTATGATGCGATCTTCGTCGGCACCGGCGCACCGCGCGGCCGCGACATCGACATCCCTGGCCGGACCGAAGCCGCCGCGAATATCCACATCGGCATCGACTGGCTGTCGAATGTCTCCTTCGAGCATACCGACAGGATCGGCAAGCGCGTCATCGTGCTGGGCGGCGGCAACACCGCGATGGACTGCTGCCGCACCTCGCGCCGCCTCGGCGGCGAGGACGTCAAGGTCATCGTCCGCTCCGGCTTCGACGAGATGAAGGCCTCGCCCTGGGAGAAGGAGGACGCGATGCATGAAGGCATCCCGATCCTCAACTTCCTCGTCCCGAAAGAGTTTCTCCACGATAACGGCCGGCTCACCGGCATGGTCTTCGAGAAGGTCGCGGCCCAGTATGACGACGCCGGCCGCCGTCGCCTCGTACCGACCGGCGAACCGGACCAGACCTTCGAATGCGACGACGTGCTGGTGGCGATCGGTCAGGAGAATGCCTTTCCGTGGATCGAGCGCGACCTCGGCCTCGACTTCGACCGCTGGGGCATGCCGGTGGTCGATCCCGTCACCCATCAATCGACGCTGCCTCGCGTCTTCTTCGGCGGCGACGCCGCCTTCGGCCCGAAGAACATCATCTGGGCGGTCGCCCACGGCCAGCAGGCGGCGATCTCGATCGACCGCTTCTGCAACGGCGAGGATGTCGCCATCCGGCCGCCGCCGCATGTGACGCTTGGCAGCCAGAAGATGGGCATCCACGAGTGGAGCTACGACAACGAGATCTCGCTTGAGGAACGCCGCAAGGTGCCGCTGCGCGACCAGGTCGTCGCGCTGGCCGATATCCGGGCCGAGGTCGAACTCGGCTTCGACCGCGAGATCGGCTACGAGGAAACCCAGCGGTGCCTGAACTGTGACGTGCAGACCGTCTTCACCGACACGCTGTGCATCGAGTGCGACGCCTGCGTCGACATCTGCCCGACCGATTGCATCACCTTCACCGAGAATGGGCCCGAGACGGATCTGCGCCATCGCCTGATGGCGCCGGCCACCAATCTCGAGCAGGACATCTATGTCTCGGCGCCACTCAAGACCGGGCGGATCATGGCCAAGGACGAGGACGTCTGTCTCCATTGCGGCCTTTGCGCCGAGCGCTGTCCGACGGGAGCCTGGGACATGCGCAAATTCCTGCTCGACATGGCTCACGCCGCGGGGGAAGCCGGACGGTACCGATGAACGCCGAAATCACCCGCAACATCCGAGTCAACGACTTCGTCGTCAAATTCGCCAACGTCAACGGCTCGGGCTCCTCCAGCGCCAACCGGCTCTTCGCCCGGTCCATCCTGCGGATGGGCGTCCCGGTCGCCTCCCGCAATATCTTCCCGTCCAACATCCAGGGTCTGCCGACCTGGTACGAGGTGCGGGTTTCGGAGGCCGGCCACATCGGCCGGCGCGGCGGCGTCGACCTGATGGTGGCGATGAACCCGCAGACCTGGGACAAGGACGTCGCCGGCATCGATCCCGGCGGCTACCTCTTCTACAATTCGACCAAGCCGATGCCGGAGTCGAAGTTCCGCGAGGACATCACCGTCCTCGGCCTGCCGCTGACGGCGATCTGCAACGCCCGCTACACCGACCCGCGCCAGCGGCAGCTGTTCAAGAACATCATCTATGTCGGCGCGCTCGCCGAACTCCTCGGCATCGAGACGGTCGAGGTCGAGAAGCTCATCGCCGAGCAGTTCAAGGGCAAGGACAAGCTGATCGCGCCGAATATCGAGGCGCTTGCGCTGGGACGCGACGCGGCCCGGGCCGAATTCGGCAACGGCATCGACCTCAGGGTGAGGCGGGCCGACGCCGTCGGCGACCGCATCTTCATCGAAGGCAACGACGCGGCCGGGCTCGGTTGCGTCTATGGCGGCGCGACCGTCGCCGCCTGGTATCCGATCACCCCCTCGACATCGCTGGCCGAGTCCTTCGGCAAGCATGCCAGGCGCCATCGCACCGACCCGGTCACCGGCAAGGCCCGATATGCCATCGTCCAGGCCGAGGACGAGCTCGCGTCGATCGGCATGGTCATCGGCGCCTCCTGGAATGGCGCGCGCGCCTTCACCGCGACCGCCGGCCCGGGCATCTCGCTGATGCAGGAATTCATCGGCCTCGCCTATTTCGCCGAAATCCCCGCGGTGATCTTCGACGTCCAGCGCGGCGGCCCGTCGACCGGCATGCCGACGCGGACCCAGCAGTCGGACCTGACCATCTGCGCCTATGCCTCGCATGGCGACACCAAGCATGTCCTCCTGCTGCCGGCCGACCCGCACGAATGCTTCGCCTTCGCCGCAACGCTCCTTCGATCTCGCCGACCGGCTGCAGGCGCCGATCTTCGTCATGCTCGATCTCGACATGGGGATGAACGAATGGCTTTGTGAGCCGCTGCAATGGGAGGAAGGCCGTCGCTACGATCGCGGCAAGGTGGTCACCGCCGAGGAGCTCGAATCGGGCAAGGAGTTCGGGCGTTACCTCGATGTCGACGGCGACGGCATCGCCTATCGCACCTATCCCGGCACGCACCCCAACAAGGGCGCCTTCTTCACCCGCGGCACCTCGAAGACGCGCTATGCGCGCTACAGCGAGGAAGGCACGGACTATGTCGAGAACATGCAGCGGCTGTTGCGCAAGTTCGAGACGGCCAAGACCCTGGTGCCCGAGCCTGTCCGCCACGATGCCGACCAGCCCGCGCGGATCGGCGTCATCTACTACGGCTCGACGACGCCGGCGATGCACGAGGCGATGGAGACGATCGGCGGCGGCGGACATCCGCTCGACATGCTGCGCCTGCGCGCCTTCCCCTTCCACGAAAGCGTCGCCGACTTCATCGCCGAGCACGATTTCGTCTTCGTCGTCGAACAGAATCGCGACGGCCAGATGCGGACGCTCCTGGTCAACGAATTGAACATCGACCCCGCCCGGCTGGTGCCGGTGCTGCATTACGACGGTACGCCGATCACCGCCCGCTTCATCGCCCGCGCCATCGGCGAGCACCTCGCCGCGCTCAAGGTAACGCCGCTCAGGAAACAGGCGTCATGAGTTGTCCGGCGGCTCCTGCCCCGGCCGCAACCGCGCGCCGTGATAGATGCCCAGAATGATGACGCGATGATCCGGTTCGACGCGATGCACGATAATGTACGGCAACCCCGGAACCACGAGTTCCCGTGTCCCGGGCAGAGCGCCGTCGTGACCAAGTTCCGGGAAATCGGCGAGCAGTTCGGCAGTGTCGCGAATGCGCCGGCCGACGTGCCGCGCCGCAACGGGGCTTCTCTCGTTCAGATACGCCGCTATGCGATGAAGATGCCCAAGCGCGCGCTTCGTGTAGCGAAGCGTCATCGCCCGAACTGTCGCCACGCCTCCGTGATGTCGCCGTCGGCGGCGAAGTCGCCACGGTCCGCTTCTTCGATCGCGGCCTTGACATCCTCGATCTGTCCCGGCGTCAGCGCGTATTCCGGCGCGGCGGTCCCGGCAAGCTCAAGCAGCAGTGCGCCGGCAACGTCCTGGCGCGCGGCCGGCAACGCTTCGATAGCCTTGATTCCCCGTTCGAACAGTTTCGTCATTGGACCCTCGCCTTCCGGTCGCGGCGGTGCCATATCGCTCGATAACTCTCCGATAATTGGCTCTTTCGGCCTCGGCTGGCAAGCAGGAGCGTAGAAGACCCATGACCTACCTCATCAAGCCGAAGCTGCATCATCCCAACCTGCCGAAGAACCGGCTGGGCTTCACCCGTCGCGACTATGAGGGGCCGGTGTCGACGCTCTGCGCCGGATGCGGGCACGATTCCATCTCCGCGGCGATCATCCAGGCCTGTTTCGAGCTCGACCTGCCGCCGCACAAGGTCGCCAAGATGTCGGGCATCGGCTGCTCGTCGAAGACGCCGACCTATTTCCTCGGCCAGAGCCACGGCTTCAACAGCGTCCACGGCCGCATGCCGTCGGTGGCGACCGGCGCCAGCCTCGCCAACCGCGACCTGATCTACCTCGGCGTCTCCGGCGACGGCAATTCCGCCTCGATCGGCCTCGGCCAGTTCGCCCATTGTCTCAGGCGTGGCGTCAAGATGGTCTATATCGTCGAGAATAACGGCGTCTACGGGCTGACCAAGGGCCAGTTCTCGGCGACCGCCGATGCCGGCTCGACCTCCAAGCGCGGTATCGGCAACAAGGACGAGCCGATCGACCTGGTGTCGATGGCGCTGCTCCTCGGCGCGACCTTCATCGCCCGCGGCTTTTCCGGCGACAAGAAGCAGCTGGTGCCGCTGATCAAGGCGGCGATCAGCCATCGCGGCGTCGCCTTCATCGATTGCATCAGTCCCTGCGTCGCCTTCAACAACCACGCCGGCTCGACCAAGAGCTTCGACTACGTCCGCGAGCATAACGACGCGGTCAACGCCATCGACTGGATCGAGGGCCGCGACGAGATCGTCGCCGACTACGAACCCGGCTCGGTCGAGGACGTCACCCAGCACGACGGCACCGTGCTGAGGCTCCGCAAGATCGACGAGGACTACGACCCGACCGACCGCCTCGCCGCGATGGCCTATATCCAGCGTCACCATGCCAAGGGCGAAGTCGTCACCGGCCTCCTCTATATCGACGACGCGCCCGGCGACCTTCACGACCGGATGAACACCGTCGACACGCCGCTGAACCGCCTCGGCGAGGAAGACCTCTGCCCCGGCCCCGCGGCGCTGGCCGGGATCAACGCCGGATTACGCTGACCGCCGCCTGTCCGCCTGACGCTGTGGCTTCGTCGACAAGGTCCGGTGTGGGAGCCTTTCGCCAACGGCGTCCGGTGATAGTCTCGGCCGTATCATGGCCAGCTATCACCACATCGTGATCCTGACCGGCGCCGGGCTGTCGGCCGAATCGGGATTCAGCACCTTTCGCGACAAGGGCGGCATCTGGGAGAAACACAGGATCGAGGACGTGGCGACCCCCGAGGCCTTCGCCCGCAATCCCGAACGAGTGCTGGATTTCTACAACATGCGGCGGAGGAAGGTGCTCGGCGTCAGGCCCAACGCCGCGCATCAGGCGCTGGCGCGGCTGGAGGCGGACTGCGCAAGCAGCGTGACGACGATCACCCAGAACGTCGATCCGCTGCATGAGCGGGCGGGCACGAAGAACCTCATCCACATGCATGGCGAGATCCTGAAAGCCCTGTGCGCGCATTGCGGCTCCCGGCAGCCCTGGGAGGATGATCTCACGGTCGATCTGACATGCGACACCTGCAACAGGCCCGGCGGCATGCGGCCGGACGTCGTCTGGTTCGGCGAGATGCCCTATCGGATGGAGGAGATAGGCGCGGCGCTTAGCACGTGCGATCTGTTCATCTCGATCGGCACCAGCGGCAACGTCTATCCCGCCGCCGGATTCGTGGCGAGGGCGCGGGCGGCGGGCGCCCATACGGTGGAGCTGAATCTGGAGCCGTCGCAGAAGCGGTCGATGTTCGCCGAGGCCATCCACGGCAGGGCGACCGAGGTCGTACCGGGCTTTGTCGCAAGGCTGTTGAACGACTGACGCTTTGGTTGCGCCGGCGTCATCAATCCGCGCCGGCGACCAGGAGCGAGACGGCGGCGAAGTGGGCGGCGGCGGCGGCCAGCACGAAACCGTGCCAGATCGCGTTCTGGTATGGCAAATTCCGCTGCGCGTGAAAGATCACGCCGACACTGTAGATCAAACCGCCGAGCCCAAGCAGGATGAGCACCGGCACGCTCAGGGCCTCGATGAAGGGACGGATTGCGACAAGGCCGATCCAGCCGAGCGCCAGATAGAGCAGGCTCGAATAGAAGGTCGAGCGCCGCAGCGGCGCGAACAGTTTGATCGCCATGCCAAGACCGGCCAGCCCCCAGACGGTGACCGTCATGACGACGGACCATGTGCCCGTCAGCCCGTTGACGGTGAAGGGTGTGTAGGTGCCGGCGATCATCAGGAAGATCGCCGCATGGTCGAGGCGCCGGAGAAGGCTTCCCTCGGCCTTCTCCACGGAAAGATTATAGGCGGCCGAAAAGCCGAGCATCGCCAGCAGGCCCGCCGAATAGGCAATCACCGTGGCGAGTTCGACCCAGTCCTGCAGCCTGGCGACCGACGCCACAAGGAATGTCGCGCCGGCGACACCTGCGGCGAGGCCGAGCATATGCACCATCCGGTCGGCGGCCAGCTCACCTCGGCTGTACGGCCGCGAGCCGTTATCGGTAGCCATCTTCTGTCCAGACACCCATCGGGATCGAGTCCACTGTCCCGATGATATAGGGATCAGGCAACCGATCCGGCGGACCGCCACGGGACGCTGATTTCGATGGCTTCCGGCTTTGGTCCGCCACCATGGCCCCTATCCCGCGGCTTCAGTCGAGGGGCGCGTTCGTCAGCGACCGCCGGCGTTTGGCGATTTCGCGATAAAGCGCTTCGCGGCTGACGCCGAGTTCCACGGCCAGTTCCTGCCATCGCCCCTTTCGCGGCAGGGTCTTGCCAGAGGAAAGCCATGCGTCGACCCGCTCCCGCACCGTGCGCAGCGTCCGCAATTCGGCGCGAATCCGTGCGTCCTGAACGGCGTGGGCGAGGCGCGCCGACCAGGCTTCGGCGAGGCTGGGTGTTGTTGCCAGCGCGCGCCTGAAATCGTCCTTGCTTGCCTCCAGCACCTCGCTCGGCGAGAGCGCGATGGCGTCGCAATGATACAGGTCCGAATAGATCGAGGCCTCGGCCAGGATATCGTCCGCCGTCGCCGCCTGAAGTTGCAGCTCGACGCCCTGCGAAGTCGTACGCCGCAAGGCGATCAGCCCATGCCGGACGAGATAGACCCGGGAGACCTCGTCCCCGGTATGAAACAACGTCTCGCCGGCCGCCAGCATCCTGGCGACAGCGCTGGCGAAGAAGCTCTGAAACGGATCCGACATGATCGCTATCATATACATTTCCGACCGTTCGTGCGCCCTGTCATTCCGGATTCACTGAAGAGGGATAACCGGAATGAAGATCGTCTCGCTGGCTGCCGGGGCATTCTTTCTCGCAACTTCGATTGCCGGCGCGCAATCGCATGACGCAATGAACCACGGCCAGATGAACCACGATCAGATGTCGCAGAGCCCGGACGGCGTCGGCCACATGACCGGCGACACTGGTCCGACGGAAGGCGGCCAGGCGGCGTTTGCGGCGATACAGGAGATCGTCGTCGCGCTGATGGCCGACCCCGCGACGAACTGGTCGGACGTCGACATCGAAGCGCTCCGCCAGCATCTGATCGACATGGACAACGTCACGCTCCGCGCCCGGGTGACGGCGGAAGATATCGACGGCGGGGCCCGCTTTCTGGTGACGTCGGACGACCCCGCGGTGACGGCGTCGATCCGGCGCATGACGGCCGCCCATGCCGCGACAATGAATGGCGTCGAGGGCTGGACGCTCGAAGCGACGGAGATTCCCGGCGGTGCGGCGATGGTCGCGACCGGTGACGCCGTCAAGATCCGCGCCCTCGGATTTATCGGGCTGATGACCGTCGGGGCGCATCATCAGGCCCACCACCTTGCTCTCGCGCGGGGCCAGCAACCGCATTAGCGCCGCGTCAGTCGCGGCCACCGCCGGTATGCGCCCGACCTTGCCCGTCGCCGGGATCGACGCCGGCCTGCGGTAGCGCCAGCGACGATGCGTCCTTCGAGGCTCGGGCCGACGCCCTTGCAGCTCAGGATGGCCAGGAAGGTGGCTTCGCCAGGAACGCGCGCTCCTCGCCATGCTGAGGTGCCCGGCGAAGCCGGGCCTCGAAGCACGCATCGCGGACTTCGCATTTGCGTCCCCAAACCCCTTGCATTCCGCCCGCCCTCAGGCCATCACCCTCCCCCATGTTCATCGTCACCGGCGGCGCCGGCTTCATCGGATCGAATCTGGTCCACGCCCTCAACGGCATCGGCCATGACGACGTCATGGTCGTCGACGACCTGACCGACGGGCATCGCTTCCGCAATCTCGCCACCGCCCGCATCGCCGACTATCTCGACCACGCCGACTTCCGCGACCGGATCGGCGAAGGCGCGAACTTCGGTGCGGTCCGGGCGGTGTTCCATCAGGGCGCCTGCTCCGACACCACCGAGTGGGACGGGCGCTACATGCTCGACACCAATTTCACCTTCTCCAAGGAGGTCTTCGCCTGGTGCCAGAGCCACGGCGTGCCGCTGATCTACGCCTCGTCCGCCGCCGTCTATGGCGGCTCGTCCGACTTCACCGAGACCAATGATGGCCTGCGACCCCTCAACGTCTATGGCTGGTCGAAGCTGCTCTTCGACCAGTGGGTGGCGCGTCAGGATGACCTGACGGCGCGGGTGGTCGGGCTCCGCTACTTCAACGTCTACGGCCCCGGCGAAGCCCACAAGGGGCGGATGGCGAGCGTCGTCCATCACTTCAGCCGCCAGGTCGAGGCAGAAGGCGTTATCAGGGTCTTCGCCGCCTCGCACGGTTTCGACAACGGCGAGCACCGGCGCGACTTCGTCTTTGTCGGCGATGCGGTGCAGGTCAATCTCTGGGCGCTGGATTCGGAGGCGGCGACCGGCATCTACAACGTCGGCACCGGCCAGAGCCGATCCTTCAACGATGTCGCCCGGCGCGGTGATCGATTTCCACGGCCGGGGCAAAGTCGATTACATCCCCTTCCCCGACGACCTCCGCAACGCCTACCAGCCGGTCACCGAGGCGGACATCGGGCGCCTGCGCCGCGACGGCTACGCCGAGACCTTCACGGCAATCGAGGACGGCGTCCCCGGAACCCTCGCCGCCAACCTTCCCGACGCCTGACGGTTCATCACCGGACCGACCGTGCAAAACGAAACAGGCCGGGCATGAGGCCCGGCCTGCTTGTCGCAACAAACCACCTAGATCAGTTGGTCGGGTTCGCCGGCATGGTCGCGGCCGGCAGCCCGGTCACGTAGCCCAGGGGCGCCTTGTGACCGCCGTCCCACTTGGCCTTGATCATCGCGGCCGCCTCCTGCAAGAGCGTATTGTCGCCCGGCTTGAAGTCGCCGACGTGCTGGGCGTTGGTCGTGGCATAGGCGAAGCCGCCCAGGTTCTCGATAACACGCAGACCGGTCAGCTCGGCGCCTGCCGGAGCGTTCAGAAGGCGCACGGGCGCCGACATGCCTGGCTGCCAGGCCCAGAGCACGTTGGAGGTGTGCATCCCCAAGTCCTCGCCCACGAACAGGGTCTGATAGGCCGGCGACCAGTAGAGGTTGTCCGGGTTGGCGACCGCATCCGGGTGCGCCTTGTTGCCCAGCTCATCGGCGTCGGCCAGATCGTTGCCCATCAGGCCGGCGGGGACGCTCATCGAGACGGGCACGAAGCCGCTGTCGATGGCATTGCCCTCGCTGTCCTTCTGGTCGCCCGCGGTCGCGAGCGCGTAGACCGCACCGGCTTTCATCCCTGAGACGCGTATCTGGTCGCCACCGACGCCAGATCCCTTGCCCTCTTCCATACCCTTGCCGATTTCCGAAATCGCGACGTAGACGGTGGCGGTCGCCGGATCCAAGGCCATGCCCTCGGACTTCCTTAGCTCGGTCGCGGCGCCGACCATGCCGGCGTAGCGCTTCATTTCGAGGAAGGCCGCGGCCGTCGGGTTCTTGACCTTGAGGAACTCCGACGACTTGTCGCTACCGGTCGTGATCTCGGTGAAGCCGTCCTTGGCTTCGTCCGAAGCTTCGAAGATGTCCGAGAACTTGATGCCGCCCTCGACCATCGCCTTGAGCTCGTCATCGGTGGCATGGCCAAGCTTGATCCAGGTCAGCGCGAAATCACCGCCGTTGTCGGCGCTCTTCTGGTCGAACTTCGCGGCGTAGAGCGTGCCGGCGGAAAGATCGCCCGCATTGTCCGCGATGAACAGCGTCAGCGGCTGGTTGGTGCCGTCGTGGCTGCCCACCACGGTGCGCTGGTCGGGCATGATCTGTGCCATCTCGTAGCTGCCGCGGCCGATCGCGTAGTGCTTGACGACGCTGGTCGAGCCGTCGGCGGCCACCTTGATCTCGGGCAGGACGCCCCGGTAGTAAGGGTTCGAGGGCACGCCGTGGCTGTAGTACTTGGTCATGCCGCGCAGCACGTCGGTCATGCCGGTCGGGTCCTTGATGCGGTCGGCCTCGATGGCGCGCGCATCGGCGTCATAGTTCTCTTCCGAGGTCAGGAAGGTACCCCAAGGGGTGACGGTGGCGTTGCAGGTGACCGCGACGCCGCCGACGCTCGAGAAGTCGATGGGGTACTGGGCCACCGGGGTCAGGGTGCCATATTCGTTCTGGCTGAGTTCGGTCAGCGTCACCGACGAGGGCAGGATAGGGCCCATGACCTCGCTGGAATCGCTGCCGTCGGCCAGCATCCAGCTGTATTCGTAGTTCGACAGGTGGTAGATCTTGCCTGCGATGTTGGCCAGCATCGTGCCATCCGGCGTCTCGAAGGTCACCGGCTTGCCATTGCCCGTCGGATCGGGGATCGGCGTCATGTTCATGTCGTAGATCACGCCCGCGGCGCTGGCGTTGTTGCCGACCTTGGTCTCGGTGCTCATCAGCATCTTGTAGCCGAGCGGCCGGGTCTCGGTCGAACCGTCGGCGTAGGTCACCTTGACCTTAGCGTTGGTCCACATGTCTGAAAGCTGCTCGGCGGTGGTTGACGGCTGCGAGCCGATCCACTCGACCTTGGTGATCGATTGTGCGCCCGCGGCCGAGCTCAGCGCGGCGAGAGCGCAGGTGCCGAACAGTGCGGCCCGCGTCATCGTTTTGACTGCCATTGGTTTTCTCCTCCCTAAGGTCTTGAAGTTATTTCGAGCGCTTCTCTGAGCGAGGCGCTGCGGGTACGGACACTGGGTCTGAGGTGTTGGCAGACTGATTGAAAATGACTTCTAAACGGACATCGACGAATGTGCCCCCCTCTCCGCGTGGTGCAGCATTTCCGGGCAACTGACCGGTAATCCCCGACGTCGAAGGGACCGCGCGGCGCGGGTTCCCCTTCCCAGGAACCGGCATTCCCCATATGCGCTCTTCGATGGCGCGTGTAGACGATAGCAAGAATGGGGGCTCACCGAAAGCCGCGGGAAGACTGCGCGGCACTCCTGGCGTTCCAGGCCGTCGCGAGCCAGGTAGATGAAGTATTCACCCCACGGCACGACGTGGCGCCCTCTCAGGTCCGCCCCGTTTTCGTTACGCCGAGAGTCTCTGCCGAACTACGAAAGCCTTCGTGGCTCGTCGATGCCCTGCCCTACCGGCCAAGGTAGCTTCGTCGCTGGGATCGCCGCGCCCGAAGGCCCCGGAGCCATCGGCTCACGCCAGCGCCCGCACGGCGTCGATGACGTCATAGGGATCGATCGCCTGCATGCAGCAATGGCCGCCGGGCTCGCGGTCGCAGACGCGGCGGCGGCAGGGCGCTTCCGGGTAGGTCGACGCCAGCACGGTCTGGTCCTTGCCATAGGGGCCGGTGAGGCCGGGATCGGTCGGCCCGAACAGCCAGATGCCGGGAACGTCGAGCGCGGTGGCGAGATGCATCAGGCCGGAATCGAGGCCGATGGCGAAGTCGGCGCCGCTGACGACGCGGGCGAGATCGGCGCCCGACAGCATCGTCGGCAGGACATGGACACCGTCGATATCGACGGCCAGGCGTTCGGCCCGCGCCTTTTCGTCGGGCGAGCCCCAGGGCAGGACGACCGAGCGCCCGCCCGCCGTGATCTCGCTCAGCACCCCGCGCCAGTTGCGCTCCGGCCAGAGCTTGGTCTCCCAGCTCGCCGAATGCATGGCGATGGCGTAGCGCCCCGCCACCGGTGTATCGCGGCCGCCAAGCACCCGCAGGCCGTAGACGCCCTGCCCGGCCGGCGCGCGATAGCCGACGGCGGCGGCCAGCAGACGGCGACTCCGCTCGACAGCGTGCATCGCCCGCGGCACGCCGATCGGCCAGCGATAGAGGCGGCTCGCGGCCGGTTCCCGGGCGCTTTCCGCGTCGTAGCCGGCGATGCCCTTGCCGGCCAGCAGGGCCGGGATGGCGCTCTTGAGCAGGCCCTGCATGTCGACGACGAAGTCGTAGCGTCGGCCGCGCAGCGTCCGGCCGAGGCGGATCGCCTCCATCGGCAGCAGCGCCCAGCGGGTCGGCGGCGAGCGCAGGCGGCGGAACGACACCGGGTGGATGGTCGAGATCGCCGGATGCAGCGCGACGAAGGGAGCGAAGGCCTCCTCGACCAGCCAGTCGATCTCGACGTCCGGCCGCGCGGCCCGGAGGTCGCTGATCGCCGGAAAGGTGTGGATGACGTCGCCGAAGGAGGTCAGCTTGACGATAAGGATCTTCATGGCGTCAGCGCCGCGAGATCGTCGATCAGGTCGGGTTCGACCGAAAGGCGCCAGCTCTGCCGGTTGCGACGCTCCTGGCTGCCGTGGCCGGTCAGGACATGGACGGCGCGGCCGACGCCGGCGGCTTCACCCGCCTGCAGGTCGCTCGGCTTGTCGCCGACCATCAGCGACGCCGCGAGGTCGAGGTCGAGGCGGCGCGTGGCTTCCTGGATCATTCCCGGCGCGGGCTTCCGCCAGCCGCAGTTGGCGCCCTCCGCCGGGGCATGGCCGCAGGCGCATTCGGCGTCGAGGGTCACGCCTTCGGCTTCGAGGTCCTGCCTCATCCGCGCCGCGACCCGGTCATAGTCGGCCCAGCCGAAAAGCCCGCGTCCGATTCCCGACTGGTTGGTGACCAGCACGATCGCATAGCCGGCGTCGGCGAAGCGGCGGAGCGTCGGCACGACACCGGGGAACAGCTTCACCCCGTCCGGGTCCGACAGGTAGCCGGGATCGTCGAGAAGCGTCCCGTCGCGATCGAGGAACAGCGCCGGACAATGCCGGCGCGGCGCGCGGGCAAGATGAACGCGGTGCATGTCGTCGGTCACCGGATTTCATTCCCCGACGGTGAAGGCGGCGTCGATCGCGGCACAGAGGAGATGGCCCAGAAAGATGTGCACCTCCTGGATATGCGCCGTGATCCGGGACGGCACGATGAGACAGTGATCCGCAAGCCGCCCGGCGGCTATCTCACCCCCGTCCCGTCCCGTCAGACAGGCCGTCCCAAGCCCGCCCGCGCGTGCCGCAACCAGCGCCGCGGTGACGTTGGGCGACGTCCCGGACGTGGTCAGCCCGATCAGCAGGTCGCCGGGACGACCGAGTGCCTCGACCTGGCGGGCGAAGACCTGCGGCATAGCCGAAATCGTTGCTGGCCGCGGTCAGCGTCGAAGTATCGGTGGTCAGCGCGATCGCCGGCAGGCCGCGCCGGGTCGTCTCGAAACGAACCGTACACTCCGTCGCGATATGCTGGGCGTCGGCGGCGCTGCCGCCATTGCCGCAGAGCAGAAGCTTGCCCCCGGCGCCGAGCACCGATATAGCCGCTTCGGCGAGCGCCACCGTTGGCTCGAGCAGCCCGCGCGATCGCTCGAAAACGGCAAGGTGTTCGTCATAGCGGCGGGTGAATTCAGCCGTCACCGCGGCGCGGTCGGATGTCAATGTGATTCGGCCTTCAGGGAAATTGGCAGGAAACCGGTCCAAACGGCGATGGATGCTAGCCTCATAGATCGTCTGGCTCAAGCGAAGGTCCTCGTCGTCGGCGATGTCCTGCTCGATCGTTTCGTCGAGGGCGCGGTCGCCCGGGTCTCTCCCGAGGCGCCGGTACCGGTCCTCAATCATGCCAATCAGCGCTCGCTGCTTGGCGGGGCCGGCAACGTCGCCGCCAATCTGCTCGCCTATGGTGCCTCGGTCACCCTGGTCGGGGTGGCCGGCGCCGACGATGCCGCGGCGGAACTTCGTCGGTTCTGCGACGGTTTCGAGCGCCTGACCTGCTGCCTGCTCGAAGACCCCGGCCGGCCGACGACGGTCAAGACCCGCTACCTCAGTGGCTGGCATCAGCTGCTCAGGGTCGATGCGGAATCCGCCGAGGACCTGCCGGCGGCGGTTGCCGATGAATTGCTGGCCGCGGCGCAGAAAGCGCTGGCCGACGCGGATGTCGTCATCCTTTCCGACTACGCCAAGGGCGTGCTTGGCGAAGCGACGGTGACCGGCCTGATCGCGGCCGCGCGAGGCGCCAATATCCCCGTCATCGTCGACCCCAAGAAGCCCGAGGCGCGCCTTTTTGCCGGCGCGGCGCTGCTGACGCCCAATAT
Source organism: uncultured Alphaproteobacteria bacterium (assembly GCA_963812275.1). GTDB lineage: Bacteria > Pseudomonadota > Alphaproteobacteria > Rhizobiales > Kaistiaceae > Bauldia. The sequence continues at coordinate 87,458 of CAWEUQ010000030.1, forward strand.
CCTGGAGCTCGAGCGCTTCGCAGGCCTCCGCATCGACAGCGACACGGCGGCGGAGGCCGCATGCCGCGGAATCCTCGACACGGTCGATCTCGATGCCATCCTCGTCACCCGCGGCGCCGCCGGCATGACGCTGGTCGCGCGCGGCGCCGAGGCACTTCACGTCCGGGCCGAAAGCCGCCGCGTCTTCGACGTCACCGGCGCCGGTGACACCGTCGTGGCGACGTTGGCGGCGGCGATGGCGGTTGGCGTGCCGCTCGCCGATGCGGTCCGTCTCGCCAACGCGGCCGCCGGTGTCGCGGTCGCAAAACCCGGCACGGCCACGGTCCATCCACGGGAATTGAAGCAGGCGCTTGGCGTCGAGGCATCGGCCAATGTCATGGCCCGGCAGGAGGCGCTCGACCAGGTCGATCACTGGAAGAGCCAGGGCCTGATGATCGGCTTCACCAACGGGTGCTTCGACCTGCTGCATCGTGGCCATCTCCACTCGCTGGAACAGGCGGCCAGACGCGTCGACCGGTTGGTCGTCGGCATCAACACCGATGCCTCGGCGAAGCGCCTGAAAGGGCCAGGGCGTCCCGTCCAGGACGAGGAGACCCGGGCGGCCGTCCTCGCCGCGCTCAGATTTGTCGACATGGTCGTCCCCTTCGACGAAGACACACCCGCGGACCTCATCGCAGCGGTCAAGCCCGACGTCCTGTTCAAGGGAGCGGACTACGCGGAGAGCGAGGTGGTCGGCGCCGATGTCGTCAAGGCAAATGGCGGCCGGGTCGAGCTGATCCCGCTGATCCCCGGGCATTCGACGACCGGCATGGTCAACCGTATGAAGACCGCCGGGTAACCGCCGGGGGACCGGAAAGACGGTACGGCTTATGCGCGCAGCCGCGTGCCACCACCCATGATCAGACGCAGCCGGCTATCGGTCAGCCTCAGCATGGCTTCCATCGCCTTGCGCGCACGCTCCGGATCGCGCGCGGCAATCCCCGCTTCGATCGCGGCATGCACGTCGATGGCCACTTCAAGGCTGGGCGCGAGATTGCCCTGACCCTTCATGCTTGCCTCGAGCAAAGGCGCAAGGATCCGGCTGAGCCTCTCGATCAGCGTGTTGCCGCTCGCTACTGCAATAGCCACGTGGAATTCGACATCCGCGGCCATCCAATCCGGGTCCGATGCGGTCCTGCGCATATCCGTCATCGCCGTCGCGATCCGCTTCATCTGGGCCGAATCGCGTCTTTCCGCAGCCAAAGCGGCAGCGGCGGGCTCGACCAGAAGGCGCAGCTCGATCAGATCGGTCAGGAAATCTACCGGCAGATCCCTGGGGTGATGCCAGGCGATAATGTCCGAATCGAGCAGGTTCCAGTCGCTGCGAGAGGCGACGGCGGTTCCGGCCCGTCTGCGGGTCGATACCAGGCCCTTCGCCGCGAGGACCTTCAATGCCTCGCGAATGGCTTGCCGGCTGACCTGGTATTGTTCGGCGAGATCCGCTTCCCGCGGCAGAGTTTGGCCTTCATGGATCGCGCCGGTAACGATCTGCCTGCCGATCGTGTGGACGACCCGGCCGTGCAGCGCGCGGGACGGGTAGAGGTCGCCCACCGCGCCGGTTTCGTCCGGACCATCGCTGTCGACGTCGTCGTACCCTACGAGGCGAAGGCCCGAGGCCGCCCCACTCTGCCGGGAGATGGCCTCGACTTCGCCGATATTGACCGCAAGCACGTCGCGCATGGCCGCGCGCGCCGCGGTGGGATCGTGCCGGGCAATCGCCGCATAGATTCGCTCGTGGCGTTCGACGGTCCGGCGATAATCGACTGGAGCGGTTCTCTCGATACGGAAGTTTGCCTGGAGAAGCGGCGCCATGATCGTGCTCAGTCGATCAATCAGCGAATTGTCACTCGCGGCGAATACCGCGATGTGAAACGCAAGATCGGCGACGTAGAAACGATCCGTATCGGTCGTATTGTCCCGCATCCCCTCGACCGCGGCAGCAATCCGCACAAGCTGCTCGGCACTGGCGCGAGCGGCCGCGAGCGCTGCCGCTTCCGGCTCGATCATCACGCGAAATTCGACAAGATCCCTGAGGAATTCGATGCTCACTCCGGTGCGCGCATGCCAGGCGAGCACGTCCGGATCGAGAAGATTCCAGTGGCGGCGCGGCGCGACAAGGCTCCCAGTTCGGCGTCGGGTTGTGATCAACCCTTTGGCGGCCAGCACCTTCAACGCTTCGCGAACCGCCTGCCGGCTGACATGATAGGCTTCCGAAAGCTCCGCTTCGCGCGGCAATAGAATGCTTTCACGAAGGTCGCCGGCGACAATGCGCCGGCCGATCTCGTGAGCAACCTGGCCATGCAAGGCGCGCGAAGGGTAAAGTCTCGGCGGGATCGTAAATTCCTTGGAATATCATGCCAATGATAACGTTTACATCAGTTTACCAGTCCTTTACCACAAGGTCCAGCGCACCCTTAAAGGTTTAATCGTCAGGCAGGCGACCGCTCGGATGCGGCGATGATTCCGCCGCACCGACCACCTGCTGATCGAAGTCGATGATCGATCCAGTCATCATGCCGGATTCGTCGCTGGCCAGATAGGCCACGGCGCGGGCCACCTCCTGGGGCTTCAGAAGCCGGCCGAAGGGCTGGCCCTTCTCGGCCGCTGCGAGCCAGTCGGGATCCGCGTTGTGAAAACGCAACTGGATCGAATGCTCGCCGGGCGTGTCCATCCATCCGATGTTAAGGCCGTTGAGGCGGATGTGGTCCGGCATCAGCGCGAAGGCGGCGTTCTTGGTCAGCGCCAGCAGCGCGGCCTTCGAGGCGGAATAGGCCGCGATGAACGGCTGGCCGCCATGCGCGGACATCGAAAGGATGTTGACGACACGTCCCTTCGATCCCCTCCCGGCGCATGATCCTGGCAGCGTCCTGGATCAGGAAGAAGGGCGCGCGGACATTGAGCGCGAACATGCTGTCGAAGAGTTCGGGACTGGTATCGAGGATGGTGCCGCGGTCGGTGCTGGCGGCGACGTTGACGAGGACATCGACCTTGCCGAATTTCCTGTCGGCGGCGGCGATCACCTTCCGGCAATCGGCAATCTGGCCGAGATCGGCCTTGACGAAGACGGTCTTGGTGCCGGCCTTGTTCAGCGAGGCGGCGACCTCCTTGCCGCGCTTGGCGTTGCGACCACAGATCACGATCCCGGCCGCGCCGCGCGCCGCCAGAAGCCGCGCGACGGTTTCACCAAGTCCCTGGGTGCCGCCGGTGACCACCGCCACCTTGCCGGCGAACTGCTTCTTCAGATTCGTCGTCGTCACGTCCCCTCCCCGCGCCGCGGCGCATTCTTCCTGTCAGATGATGCGGTAGCCGGCCGCCTCGAAAGCCGATGTCAGATGGCGGCGCCCCATCAGAGAATATTCGTAAGGATTCGCCTTTGCCGGATCCTGCTCCGCCTCGACCACGACCCATCCCTCGTAGCCGATGTCGGCCAGAACGCGGGCGAAGGCGTGGAAGTCGATAGTGCCGTCGCCGGGAACCGTGAAGACACCGTCGAGGACGCCCGACAGGAAGCTCTGGTCCTTCTGGCGAACGGCCTTGAGGACGTCCGGCCGCAGGTCCTTGCAATGGACGTGGTTGATGCGCCGGCCATGCTTGCGCGTCGTCTCGACGATGTCCCCGCCGGCGAAGGCGAGATGGCCGGTGTCGAGCAGCAGGCCGACCGCCTCGCCGGTATTGGCCATCAGCAGGTCGATTTCACGCTGGGTCTCGACGATCGTTCCCATGTGGTGGTGATAGGTCATGGGGACGCCGTAGTCGGCCATCCATTCGGCGAGTTCGGTCAGCTTGCGGCCGTAGGCGGGGAAATCCTCCGCCGCCATGCGCGGACGCGACGACAGCGGCGCATCCATCCGGTTCTGCACCGTGCCGGTGGTTTCGGCATAGACATAGGCGGGAGCGCCGAGCGCCTTGTAGGTGCCGATCTGCGCCATCATTCGCTCCCGCTCGGCCTTGACCGAGCGCTTCAGCAATTCGCCGGAGAACCAGCCCGAGACGAGCTGCAGGCGGTGCTTCTTGAGGATCGGCCCGAGGACCTTCGGGTCCATCGGAAATTTCACCCCGGTCTCGGTGCCGGTGAAGCCTGCCTTGCGGGTCTCCTTCAGGCAGGTCTCGAGGCTGGTCTCGCCGCCGAGTTCGAGCATGTCGTTGTTCGACCAGGCAATCGGCGCGACGCCGAGATGGATCGGTCCGGCCGTCGGCATGGTCAGACCCCCACCCGCTGCTTGCCCTTGCCCTTTTCATGCTCGGCCCGCGCGGCGCGGACTTCCTTGCGGGTCGAGACCTCCGGCACGCCGGTTTCCCACCAGGCGTCGCCCGGGGTCCATTGATGCGCCTGGACCTTGACGACGATGACCGAGGTACGGTCGGCCTTCTTGGCGCGATTGAAGGCCTGCTCGAGTTCGCCGATCGAGTGGACCGTTTCGGCATGGGCGCCCATCGAGGCGGCGTGCTTTTCGAAGTCGACCTCGACCAGCTCGTCGATCCGGCAGTCGGCGATCAGGTTGTTGAAGGACTTCGAGCCCTTGGCGTTCTGCAGCCGGTTGATGACGGCGAAGCCGCCATTGTCCATGACGACGATGATCAGCTTGTGGCCGGTCAGAACCGTCGAATAGATGTCGGAGTTCATCATCAGGTACGAGCCGTCGCCGATCATCGAGATCACGTCGCGATCGGGATCGGCCATCTTGGCGCCCCAGGCGCCGGAAATCTCGTAGCCCATGCAGGAATAGCCGAACTCGCAGTCGAAGGTGGCGGTGGTCTTCGCCCGCCAGTTCTGGCAGAGCTCGCCGGGCAGGCCGCCGGCGGCGGTCAGGGCGAGATCGGTCGGATCGCAGATGCGGTTGATGGCGCCGACGACCTGGGCATAGCTCGGCACCTCGGCGTTGGTCGGTCCCGAATTCTTGTCGATCAGGGCGTTCCAGGCGCCGTATTCCCTGGCGCCCTTCTTCGACCAGCTGTCGGATGCCCGCCAGTCGGTCAGCGCTTCGGACATCTCCTCGATGCCGACCAGCGCGTCGCCGACCACGGCAAGCGAGCGATGCTTGACGGCATCGAAGCGGGCGGCGTTGAGGCCGATGATGCGGGCGTCCTCGGAAAAGAGCGTCCACGAGCCGGTGACGAAATCCTGCAGGCGGGTCCCGACGGCGAGAATCACGTCGGCCTCGCGGGCGAGCGTATTGGCCGAGGTCGAGCCGTTGATGCCGACCGGTCCGACATTCATCGGGTGGTCGTGGACGAGCGCGGTGCGCCCGTTGATCGTCTCGGCCACCGGGACGTTGTGCTTCTCGGCGAAGGCGCCGACCGCGTCGTTGGCGAGCGACCAGTGGACACCGCCGCCGGCGATGATGAGCGGCTTCTTCGCCTTGCGCAGCAGCTTCACCGCCTCGCGGATCGCGTCGGCGTCGGGACGGGCGCGCGGCACGCGGTGGACGGTCTTTTCGAAGAACGCCGCCGGATAGTCATAGGCCTCGCCCTGGGCGTCCTGGGCGAGGCCGATGAAGGCCGGTCCGCAGGTCGCGGGGTCGAGCATGGTCGCGACCGCCTGCGGCAGCGAGGTGATGATCTGTTCCGGGCGGCTGATCCGGTCCCAGTAGCGGACCACCGGCTTGAAGCAGTCGTTGACGCTGATGGTCGGATCGTTGAACTGCTCGATCTGCTGGAGCACCGGGTCGGGGATGCGGCTGGCGAAGGTGTCACCGGCGAGGATCAGGAGCGGCAGGCGATTGGCCATGGCGACACCGGCGGCCGTCACCATGTTGGTCGCGCCCGGGCCGATCGAGGAGAGGGAGATCATGATCTGGCGGCGCTTCTTGGCCTTGGTGTAGCCGATCCCGGCCAGCGCCATCGACTGCTCGTTCTGTCCGCGCCAGGTCGGCAGGACGTCCTGGACCGGCTCGAGCGCCTCGCCGAGACAGGTGACGTTGCCGTGGCCGAAGATGGCGAAGACGCCGCCGAACAGCGGCACTTCCTTGCGATCGATGACGATCTTCTGGGCGGTCAGGTAGCGGACCAGGGCCTGGGCCATGGTCAGACGAACGGTTTTCATGTGTCTTCTCCTCCCCTTCGGTCCGGCGACGCGATCTTGTTGGGGCTTCACGGCCGATCGCGGCAGGCACGGTCGAAACTACAGCGCTAAGGACATTCTACGCAATTTCAAAACGGAACAAACGTTCTATTCCGGCAGATTGACGCAGTCGCGCGGGCTTCAGAACGCAACCTGATAGTCGACCCAGCCGCCGGTATGGGACGACTCCAGCGCGGCGGCAATGAACTGCATCGTCCGGGCGCCATCCTCGACCGTCGGGAAATCGAGGGCAAGGCGGTCCGGCGCCTCGCCGAGCTTGCGGGCGACGATCGCTTCCGCCGCGTCGGCATAGAGCACGGCAAAGGCTTCCTGATAGCCCTCGGGGTGGCCGATGCCGACCCGGGTCGCCCGCGCCGCCTCCGGCTTGAGGCCGGGACCGTCGCGCTCGAAGACGATGGCCGGCTCGCCGAGCCGCGAATGAATGAGCTGGTTGGGCGTTTCCTGCGCCCATTCGAGGCTGCCCTTCGCCCCGAACAGCCGGAAGTAGAGGCCATGGACCGCGCCGGCGCCGGCCTGCGTCACCCACATCACGCCCGGCGCATTGTTCTGGAGCCGGAAGAGGATGCCGGCATAGTCATGGGCATTCCGTCCGGGAACCACGGCGGTGATGTCCGCGACGAGCCGCGAGAGGTCCTGGCAGGAGACGAAGCGGGCGAGGTGATGGGCGTGGCTGCCGATATCGCCGAGGATCAGGGACTCGCCGACCCGCGCCGGATCGAAATGCCAGTTGCTCTCCTCGCCGCGCTCGGTCGGGGTCAGCGCCGCGTTGTGGCCCTGGATATATTCGACCTCGATCATCCGCACCTCGCCGAGATCGCCGTCACGGACCATGGCCTTGGCCTGGCGCACCATCGGGAAGCCCGAATAGTTGAAGGTCTGGCAAAAGACGACGCCGGCGGCGTTGACCCGGGAGACGAGATCGCGGGCGTCGTGGAGATTGGTGGTCAGCGGCTTGTCGCAGATGATGTCGAGACCATTCGCCAGCGCCTGAAGACAAAGCCGGTAGTGGCTGTCATTCGGCGTCATGATGGCGATGACGTCGATGCCGTCGTCGCGCGCCTTCTCCGCCGCGAACAGCTCCTCGGCCGTGCCGTAGGCGCGGTCCGGGGCGATGCCGATGGCGATCCCCTCTCTCCGCGAGCGCTCGGGATTGGAGGAGAGCACCGACGCGACGACCTCGTAGTTATCGTCGAGCCGGGCGGCCGCGCGATGAACCGGCCCGATGAACGAGCCCGGCCCACCGCCGATCACCCCAAGGCGCAGCCTTCGTGCCGAGTTTGGCGATCGTGACGCTCATTGGCCTTCTTCCTCCCTACATCTCGCGTCACATCCAGCCAGCGCTCCTCCCGTGCCGACTGCACGACCGCGTCGACGACGCGCTGGATTTCCCAGGCCTCGCGGAAGTCGGGCATGAATTTCTTACCCCCGGCGAGCGCCGTGATCAGCGCCTTCACCTCGATCGTCTTGATGTCGTTGAAGCCGAGCTGGTGGCCGGGCGCCGGGCAGAATTCCCTGTAGGAATCGTGCTCGGGTCCGGCAAGGATCGTCTTGAAGCCCTCGCGCCCGGCCGCCTGGCCAACCGTATAAAGCTGCAATTCGTTGAAGCGCTCGTGATCGACGACCACGGTGCCCTTCGAGCCCGTCACCTCAAAGGCGAGCATCAGCTTGCGACCCGCCTTCACCCAGCTCGCCTCGATCGAGCCGGTCGCACCTCCGGCAAACTGCACCAGCGCGCGCGCTTCGTCATCGACCTCGACCGGCCGCATCTCCGCCGCGCCCGGGGCGACCGGACGCTCGCTGGTCACGGTCTTGATCTGGCCGACGACCGACTCGATCGGCCCGACGACGAAACGGGCGATCGAGATGATATGGCTGCCGAGATCGGCGACGACCCCGTGGCCGCCGGCCGCGTCGAGCCGCCAGGTGAAGGGCGCCGGCGGGATCGGTCATGTAGTCCTCGGCGTGGATGCCGCGAAACGACACCACCTCGCCGATCTCGCCGCTGGCGACGATCTCGCGAGCCAGCGCCACCATCGGGTTCTTGAGGTAGTTGAAGCCGACGGCGGTGATCACGCCCTTCGCCTCGGCCGCGTCGACCATCTCCTTGGCCTCGCCGGCGTTCGGCGCCAGCGGCTTCTCGCAATAGACCGGCTTGCCGGCCTCGATGGCGGCCAGCGCGATCGGCTTGTGAAGCGTGTTGGGCGTGGTGATGTCGACAAGATCGACGGCCGGATCGGCGATCAGCGCCTTCCAGTCGCCGGTCGAGCGGGCGAAGCCGAGGGCTTCGGCGGCCTGCGCCGCGACCTCGTCATTGACGTCGGCGAGCAGTTCCAGCCTTGGCGCCATCGGCAGTGAAAAGACACCTGCCGCGGCGCGAAAGGCATGGGCATGGCTGCGGCCCATGAAGCCGCTGCCGACGAGACCGACGCCGAGTTTCTTCATTTCGAAAGCACCGATGGGTTGACGACGACATCCGGGTCGAGGCGGCCGTCGAGGGCGGCCAGCACGTTGCGGGCGGCATAGACGCTGAGCCGCGCCCCCGCCTCCCTGGTCAGGCCGGCGACATGCGGGCTGAGGATGACCCGGTCGCAATTGAGCAGCGGACTTGCCACCGGCGGCGGCTCATCGATGAAGGTGTCGATGCCGGCGCCTGCCAGTTGCCCTTCATTCAGGGCCTCGGCAAGCGCGTATTCGTCGATCAGCCCGCCACGCGAGGTATTGATGAGAATGGCGTCGGACTTCATCGCTTCCAGTTCGGCGGCGGCGATCATGTTCTCGGTTTCGGGCAGCCGCGGCGTATGGAGCGAGATCACGTCGACATCGGACAGCACCCTCCGCCAGTCGTCGACCTTCTCCGCGCCGGCCTCCGCCATGTCGCCGCTCGCCACCATCGGATCGTAGGCGATCACCCGCATCGAAAAAGCCCTGGCAACGCGGGCAACGGAGCGACCGACCCGGCCAAACCCGATGATCAGCAGCGTCCGGCCGCCGAGATCGAAGGCGCTGAGGCTGTTGCGGACATCCCAGTCGCCCTCGCGCACAGCCTTGTCGTTGGCCGGGCCGCGCTTGGCGATCGACAGCATCAGGTAGAAGACGTGCTCGGCCACGGTATCGGCATTGGCGCCGACCGCGAGCGCCAGCGGGACGCCCTTGGCGGTCAGCGCATCGACCGGGATGTTGTCGTAGCCGACACCGTGCCGCGACACGACGACCAGCCGGTCGGCGACAGCAATCGCTTCGGGCGGCAGGCGCGCGGTGCGGATCAGCAAGGCATCGGCGGCAGCCAGCTCGCGAACGAACGACGCCGTGTCCGACTCCTCCATCTCGTGGACGGTGACGTCGGGCCGAGCCGCGAAAACAGCCATGCCGTCGTCATGGATCTGGCCGGAAATGAGCACGAGGGGCATCTGGAGAACCCGTCATCGGAGAGGTGGCGAAACTAGGAGCCGCGCCCGCCGCTGTCCAGCCGGAACCGGCGACGCCCTTGATGGCTCGCCATCAATCGTCGAGCCGTGCGCGAACCGCGCCGGCCACGCGCATCCGCCACCGATAGAGCGCCACGACCGCCCAGATCGCCTCGACGACACCGAACGGCCAGGCGCCTTGCAGGAACCCATAAATCGAGGCGAGGATGCAAGCACCGGCAAACGCGACGATGAACCACGGGCTGCGATCCTCCAGGGCATAGAAGACCAGCATCAGCGCGACGGCGACAAGACCGAAGACTGTCAGCGGGTCCATGACCAACCGGCCGTGAAGCGGTTTCGGCGCACCATCATGCCCTGCCCTCCGCCAGCCGACCAGGTCAACGCCCGCCGACGCTCCCCCATGGAAACGCCGACCGTGGCGGCAGGGAACCGTCGCCGATCGCCTCGGCGACGCGCAAGCCCTCGTTCCACTTCGCCATCCGCTCGGAGCGGGTGAACGAGCCGACCTTGAGCTGCTTCGCCCCCCAGCCGACGGCGAGGTGGACGATGGAGACATCCTCGGTCTCGCCCGAGCGGGCCGAGACGACAGCGCCCCAGCCGGCGGCCGTTGCCGCTTCGAGCGCCGCCCTGGTCTCGGTCACGCGTGCCGGCCTGGTTCGGCTTGACCAGCACGGCATTGCAGGCGCCGACGGCCTGGCGCGTGACGGACCCGGTCGGCATTGGTGACGAGATAGTCGTCGCCGATGATCTGGAGGCCCGGTCCCGCCGCCTTGGTGAAGGCGATCAGCCCGGCTTCGTCATCCTCGGCGAGCGGGTCCTCGATCGAGACGATCGGGTAGCGTTCGACCCACCCGAGCAGGAGCGCGATCATCGCCTCGCTGTCGAGGTCGCGGGATTCGCGGGCGAGCCGGTAGCGTCCCTCCCGCCCGAATTCGGAAGCGGCGATATCGAGCGAGATGGCGACGTCGTCGCCGGGAACGTATCCGGCCGTCTCGATCGCCTCGACCGTCACCCCGAGCGCCTCCTCGTTGGTGTCGAAGGCCGGCCAGTATCCGCCCTCGTCGGCGACCCCCATCAGCTTGCCGCGCTCGGCGAGGATCGCGCCGGCGGCGCGATAGACCTCCGCCGTCATGTCGAGGGCGTCGGCGAAGGTTGCGGCGCCGACCGCGATCACCATGAAGTCCTGGACGTCGACCCGCCGGGCGGCATGGGCGCCGCCGCCGAAGAGCTGGATCTCCGGCAGCGGCAGCGAAACCCGCCGGTCGCCGGCGAGCGATTTCCACAGCGGCACGCCTTCGGCGGCGGCCCGCGGCATGGGCGACGGCGAGCGACACGGCGATCGTGGCATTGCCGCCGAGCCGCGACTTGTTGGGCGTCCCGTCCAATGCGATCAAGGCGTTATCGACGCTTTCCTGATCTTCTGAATCAAGACCGGCGAGCGCCGCCGGCGATCTCGCCATTGACCGCCCCGACCGCCCTGGTCACGTCGAGCCCACCGAAGGACGCGCCACCATCGCGGCGGTCCACCGCCTCGCCCGATCCGGTCGAGGCGCCCGCCGGTGCGATGGCCCGACCGACCGCGCCGCCGGCGAGCGTCACTTCGGCCTCGACCGTCGGGCGGCCCCGCGAGTCCCAGACCCGTCGCCCGTGGACCTTCGCAATCGTCGTATCCGTCACCCTGTCATCTCCTCCGCCCAGGCGTTCCGCACCCCGTCGAGCGTGGCGGGCGCATCCTCGATCAACGGGATCGCGACCCGCCTCGCCCGCTCCCGCGTCTCCTCCTCCGTGACATATTCGACCGGCGACTTGCCGTCGATGCGCGCCAGCAGCAGGCCCGGCAGCAGCGACGCGGCGCGACCCTCGAGCTCGGCAACCGGCTCCCAGTCGACACCGGCGCGATAGGCCGCCGACAAAGCGTCGAAGGCGGCGAGCAGTTCCGCCGTGGCGTCGGGCGCCGCGAAACATTTCAGCAGCAGGTGATTGAGGCAGAAGGCGAGATCGAAGGCCGGGTCGCCGTACCAGGCGCATTCGGCATCGAGAATGACCGGTGCGTTCTGCGGCCCGATCATGATGTTCTTGGGACTGACGTCGCCGTGGACCAGCGCCTTCAGCGTCGCCGCGGTACGGTCGGCGAGCACGTTGAGTTTCGCCGAGAGTGACGGGTGCCTGACGCCGGTGGCGCGGAGATAGGGATCGAGGCGGAGCGCCTCGAACAGCGCCCCGGTCGGGAACGTCGCGGCGATTTCCGCGTCGCCGGCGGTGGTGGCATGGATCGCGGCGAGCTTGCCGCCGACCGTGGCGGCGAAGTCCCGGTCGACGCGGCCGGCCATCAGTTCGGTCTTCCACAGCCGGTAACGAGCCGGATCGAGCCATGCCATGACGAAGAACATCGCCTCGTCGTCATGGGCAAGCACCGCCGGTGCGACGCCGGGAACCCGGGCCGACGCCGTTGCGTACCAGAGCTGCTCATAGCGGTTGCGCTCGACCGGCGCGAACCACTCGTCCCTGACCGCAAGCCGGGCCATGGCGCGCTTGACGCAGAAGACGCGGTCGCCGACCGTCACCTTCCAGATGTCGGAGGAGACGCCGCCGGTCAGGCGCTCGGCTTCGATCGTCTCGCCCTCGGCGACCAGCCCCATCGCCCGCAGGCGCGTCTCGATGTCAGGGGGAAGGTTCATGCGCGTCTCATCCTCGCCTGCCGGCAGCGGCATCTCCATCCTCCGGCCGGGCGGTCTTATAGCCAATTTCACCGCGCGGCGGCCGCCTCTGTCGCGTCGCCGACGCGCGCCTGAAGACCGCCATTTGCGACGGCCCGCCGAGCGTCGGATGGGCGCCATCGGCGAAGGCGACGCCGTAGCCGTTGCCGGCCGCGACACCGCTCGCCCATGACCGGAACCTCGCGCGGTCCCATTCGAAGCGGTGGTCGGGATGACGGAAGCGATGAGCGGGAACGCCGAGAAGCGCGTTGAACTCGCTGTTCGGCGTGGTGACGATCACCGTTTGCGGGCTGAAATCACGGAAGACCGCCCTCGCGACGGTCGCCATCCGATCCGGGTCGATATGCTCGATCACCTCGACAAGCGTCGCGGCATCGAAGCCGCCGAGATCCGCGCCCGGTTCGATCAACGATCCGTGGATCAGTTCGACCTTTTCCCGAACCGCATCCGGCATCCGGGCGAGTTGGCCCTGGAGCCGCCGCAGCGCCTCGGCCGAAAGGTCGATGCCGACGACGCGGCGGACTTGCGGCTCCCGCGCCAGCAGGATGACGAGCGCGCCGTCGCCGCAGCCGAGGTCGAGGATGGTTTCCGCCCCGCAGGCGCGGACGGCTTCGAGCACCGCCTCGAGCCTCTGCTCATGCAGCCAGGAGGTCATCCGGGCGCCGCCTCTTCGGCCCCGGCAGTGCGCGCCAGATAGACCGTCTGGGTGAAGTCGCGGTCCTGGAGCGGGTTGTGGAAGGTCACCGGCTCGGCCCGCGCTTGCGTGAAGACCGCGGCCAGCCGGGCGACGAAAGCCGCGTCCGGCAGTTCGTTCGACCACAGTCCGAAGACAGCCGCCCGGCTTCATATGCGTGGCGAGCTTCGCCAATCCCCCGGGCGTGTAGAAGGCCGCGTTGCCGGGGTCGAGCAGGAAGTCGGGCGAATGGTCGATATCGACGAGGATGGCATCGAACCTTCGCGACGGCGTCCCGGCGTCGAAGCCTTCGTCGGAGGCGGCGAGGGCAAAGAAGTCGCCGTGGATCAGCCGGCAGCGCGGATCGCCGGTCAGCCCGGGCCCGAGCGGCAACAGCCCTGTCCGGTGCCAGTCGATGACCGGCTCCAGCGTCTCGATCACGCAGCAGCGAGGCGACCGCCTCCGACTCCAGGACCGCCTGCGCCGTATAGCCGAGGCCGAGGCCGCCGACCACGACGTCGAGGCCGGGTCCGGACAATTCCGCCAGTCCGAGCCTTGCCAGCGCGATCTCCGACGCGGTGAACAGGCTCGACATCAGGTGCTCTTCGCCGAGCTTGATCTCCAGCACGTCGACGCCCAGCGACATCTCGCGGCGGCGTCGCAGGCTCAGCGCGCCGATCGGCGTCGGTCGATAGTCGAGTTCCTCGAAGAAGAGGCTCATGCCAGCCGGCTTCGGTCGGCGCCGCGTCCTGCCGCCAGATCGTTCACGACGGCTCCTTCGGGTCCGGCAGGGCCTCGTCCGCGCCCCTGATCCGCTGGTAGAGACGGAAGACCGAGGAGTCGTCATCCCTTCCCATGCCGGCCGCCGAGGTCATCAGGAAGGACTGCAGCGCGGTCCCGGCGAGCGGCACCGGGATCTTCTCCGCCCGCGCGATGTCGAGGACGATGCCGAGATCCTTGACGAAGATGTCGATCGCGCTCTTCGGCGTGTAGTCGTTCGCCAGGATGTGCGGGACGCGATTCTCGAACATCCAGGAATTGCCGGCCGACGCCGTGATCACCTCGAAGACCTTGCCGGCGTCGAGATCGTGGGCGGCGGCGAAGCTCATCGCCTCGCAGGCGGCGGCAATATGGACGCCGGCCAGAAGCTGGTTGACGATCTTGAGGCCGGCGGCGGTTCCCGGTTCGTCACCGAGATGGAACACCTTGGCGGCCATCGCCTCGATCACCGTCGCCGGCCGCGGCCATCGCCGCCGGCGCTGCCGGAGACCAGGACGGTCAGTTCGCCGGAGGCGGCGCGCTGGGCGCCGCCACTGATCGGCGCGTCGAGATAGTGGCGGCCGTCCCGTTCGAGGCGGTCGGCGAGGCCCCTCGCCGCCGAGGGCGCCATGGTCGCCGACGAGATGAAGACCGCCCCTTCGGCCATGGTGGCGGCGCAGCCGCCTCTCGCCGAACAGCACTGCCTCGGTCTGCGCCGCGTTGAGCACGACGCAGACGACCGCCGCCGCGCCGGAGGCGGCCTCGGCAGGCGAGGACGCGCCGGAGCCGCCTTCGGATACGAAGCGATCGACGGCCGCCCGCTGGACATCAAAACCGACGACATCGAAGCCGGCCCGTTGCAGCGACACCGCCATGCCATGGCCCATCGAGCCCAGGCCGATCACCGCGACGCGGCGGGCTGGATTGGGGTTATCGTCTTGGGCCATGTCGAAGGACTCGCGATAGGTCCGCCGCGATTCTGGCTCGGAAGGGTGAGCCGAAGCGATCCCCGGAAGAGGTTATCGGCGGGTGGATGGTCTCGTCGACGATGACGTCGAGCAACATTGGTCTACCCGATTCCGGCGCCGCTGTCAGATGGCTGCTCCCCATGGTCGCCGACGGGCCGGCGGCCGCGCATCATGCCAGCGCGACCCGACCGGCCCTGGCTCAGCGGCCAAGCCCAAGCGCCCGGTTGACCGCCGCCGTATCGGCGCCCTGGTCGATGAAGTCGTCGAAATTCGATTCGCTGACCCGGATGATGTGATCGGCGATGAACGGAGCGCCCTCGCGCGCGCCATCCTCGCGGTTCTTGATGGCGCATTCCCATTCGAGCACCGCCCAGCTGTCATAGCCGTGGACGGCGAGCTGCGAGAAGATCGCCGCGAAGTCGATGTCGCCGTCGCCGAGCGAGCGGAACCGGGCGGCGCGCTCCGGCCAGTCGGCGAGTAGCCCGAATAGACGCCCTGCTTCGGCGTCGAGCGGAGCTCGGCGTCCTTGACGTGAAACGCCTTGATCCGCTCGTGATAGACGTCGATGAAGCCGACATAGTCGAGGTTCTGCAACCGGAAGTGCGACGGGTCGTAGTTGATGCAGCAGCGCGGATGGTCGTCGAGCAGGCCGAGGAAGCGTTCGAAGCTGGTGCCGTCGAACAGGTCCTCGCTCGGGTGGAGTTCGAAACACGCATCGACACCCATTTCGTCATGGAGGTCGAGGATCGGCCGCCAGCGGTTCGCCAGCTCGGTGAAAGCCGCCTCGATCAGCCCGGCCGGACGCGGCGGCCACGGATAGAGGAACGGCCAGGCGAGCGAGCCCGAGAAGGTGACATGGGCGTCGAGACCGAGGTTGCGGCTGGCGCGGGCGCCGAGCTTGACCTGTTCGATCGCCCATTCCTGCCGTGCCTTGGGATTGCCCCGGACCTCCGGCGCCGCGAAGGCGTCGAGCGCGTCGTCATAGGCCGGATTGACCGCGACGCATTGGCCCTGGAGATGGGTGGCGAGTTCGGTGATCTCGACGCCGTGGGCTGGCGGCGGTGCCCTTCAGCTCGTCGCAATAGTCCTTGCTCCCGGCCGCCTTCTTGAGATCGATCAGCCGCCCGTCCCAGGCCGCGATCTGGACGCCCTTGTAGCCGAGCGACGCCGCCCAGCCGCAGATCGCGTCGAAGGTGTGGAAAGGCGCGTCGTCGCCGACGAACTGGGCCAGGAAGATTCCCGGCCCCTTGATGGTCTTCATGATTGTTTCCTCCCGATAGGTGCCGGTCCGCTCAGGCCTTCGCCCACTGCTCGCGCAGGAAGTCGTGGCCGAACTGGTAAACCTCGTCGGTGTGCGGGAAGAAGTCGCGCCACACCCGCGTCGCCTCGGCGATGCCGGGCAGCGCCCGTCCGAAGGCCTCGATCACGTACCAGCCGTCATAGCCGTTGGCCTTCAGCGCCTTGAAGGTCTCCGCCCAGGGCACGTGGCCCTTGCCGGGCGTGCCGCGGTCGTTCTCGGAGGTGTGGACGTGGATGATCTGCTTGATCGTCGGGGCGATCACGCCGACCGGGTCCTTCTCCTCGATATTGGCGTGGAAGGTGTCGTAGAGGTAGCCGTAGTTCGGCTCGTCGACGCGCTTGACGATGTCGGCGGCGTCGGCCGCAATATTCAGCGCGTAGCATTCGAAGCGGTTGAGCGGCTCGATCGCGAGCTTGATCCCGGCCCGGGCCGCGTAGCGCGCAGCTTCCTTGTGCACCTCGACGATGCCTGCCCGCTCCTCCGGCGTCGGCGGGTCGCCCGAGAAGATGCCGAGCGGCTGGTAGAACGGCCCGCACAGCACCTCGCCGCCGGCCGCCTCGAGGCAATCGATCGCCCACTTGAGATGCGCGAGCCCGGCGGCCCGCACCTTCGGGTCGGAGCTGGTGCAGTCGTGCTCCTTGTCGGGGATCACGCAGACCGCGGTCGCGCGCAGGCCGGTGTTCTTCAACTCGCGCCCGACATGGGCATAGTCCTCGGGCGTTCCGCCGAAGAGCGGCAATTCGGCGCCGTCATAGCCGGCCGCCTTGATCTTCGCGAGAATCGGAAAGTGCTCTTCCGTGATCTGGCTCGCCCACAGAAGCATGTTGAAACCGAGCAGCATCGAAATTCCCCCCGTTTGGACGTTTTCTCGCGAGTTTAGATATTTGTCCCGGCTCGGCTAGCCCCGTCGGCTGGAAAGGTGCTCGCCGTTGACCAGGTTCCGCAATTTCCCTTCGCGGAGGTACATCACCGCCGTCTCGACCGCGAGCCGCCGCGCGTCTGCGGCGCTTTCCGGGCTCGACCAGGCCGAATGCGGCGTCAGGATCAGCCGGCCGTCGAGCCGCGAGCCTTCAAGGTTCCGGTAGGCGGCGACGATCGCGTCGTCGGGCCGCGGCGGCTCGACCGGCAGCACGTCGATCCCGGCCCCGCCGATCCTGCCCTCCTCGATAGCGGCAACCAGCGCCGCCACGTCGACGATGCCGCCCCGCGCCGTGTTGATCAGCAGGGCGTTCTCCTTCATCGCCTCGAACTGGGGCGCGCCGATCATGTTCCGGGTTTCCTCGGTCAGCGGGCAATGGAGGCTGACCACGTCGCTCTCGGCGCACAGGTCGTCGAGCGACTTCACCCGCCGCACGCCGGTGGCGATCTCGATGCCGGCGACCGCATAGGGATCGTAGGCGATCACCTCCATGCCGAAGGCCTTTGCCCTGAGCGCCGCCGCGATGCCGATCCGGCCGAGCCCGACGACCCCGAAGATCCGCCCGCGCATCCGGCTCACCAGCGGCGTATGCGTCGCGTCGAAGCGGGTGACGAAGTTCCCGACCGGGTCCTGCATCAGCTCCTTGTAATAGACGGTCAGCGCGCGGCGCAGCGCCAGCATCAGCGCGATCGCATGATCGGCGACCTCGCTCGTCCCGTAGTCCGGCGTGTTGCAGACCGGGATGCCGGCCCTGCCCGTCGCCTCGAGGTCGATATGGTCGAAGCCAACCCCGGCGCGGACGATGATCCGGCAGCGCGGGATCAGCGAGACGAATGCCTCGTCGATCGCCATCTCGTGCCAGACGACGATGCCGTCGGTCTCGGCGAGGAGGTCCTTCGGCAGCCTGTCGGCGCTCCGCTCGCGGAAGATGTCGAACACCACGTCCTCGCCCGCCGTCCGGCGTTCGATGGTTCCGTCGTCCGGATACTGGGCGTCGGGCGTAAACAGGCGAAGGCGGTCGGGCATTACGGAAAACTCCAGATTGAAGGCAATTCAGATTTGGCAACGAAGTGGCGGTTTCATCGCGCGGAACGTTGCGTGATATTGAGATTTGTACAACGCCGAATTTCGATCCTCGTGCTAAACAACGGCCGCGCGGTTCGGATACGGGGAATTTCAAAAGCACCGCGCCATCAACAGGCGCGAATCGCTGCCGACTGAGACGGGAGGAAGTACCAGTGGATCCATTTAAACGACGCAAGCTTGGCCGTTCCGATGTCATGGTGCCGCAATTCGGCTTCGGCGGCGCGCCGCTCGGCGACCTGTTCACAAAAGTCACCGAATCGGAAGCCGATTCGACGCTTTCCGCCGCCTGGGACGCGGGAGTCCGCTACTACGACACGGCCCCCTGGTACGGCCGCGGCCAGAGCGAGCACCGGATTGGCCGGGCGCTTTATCATCGCCCGCGAAAAGAGGTGGTGCTCTCGACCAAGGTCGGCCGCATCCTCAAGGCACCGGCAAACCCCGAGACCTTCGACACCGGCATGTGGGCCGGCGGCCTGCCCTTCGATATCGAATGGAATTACAGCTACGACGGAATCATGCGGTCCTACGAGGACAGCCTTCAGCGCCTCGGCATGACCCGCATCGACATCCTCATCATTCACGATCTCGACTGGTGGCATCACAAGACCGACGCCAAGGTCAACGCCTATCTCGCACAGCTCGGGTCGAGCGGCTTCCGCGCGCTGGAGGAACTGAAGGCGCACGGCCTGATCGGGGCGATCGGCGCCGGCGTCAACGAGCTGCGCACCATCCCCGCCTACCTCGACATGGTCGATCTCGACTTCTTCATGCTGGCGCTCCGCTACACGCTCGGCGAGCAGGACACCCTCGACCGCGAGTTGCCGATGTGCGCCGAACGCGGCGTCGGCTTCATCGTCGCCGGCGTCTTCTCCTCGGGCATCTACGCTACCGGGCCGGTCCCCGGGGCAAAATACAACTACGCGGACGCGACGCCGGAGCAGCTTGAGCGGGCGCGTCGGATCGAAGCGGTCTGCAAGAGCCACGGCGTGCCGCTCGCCGCCGCCGCGCTGCAGTTCCCGCTGCATCATCCGCTCGCCGCCGCGGTCATCCCGGGCGCCTTCAAGCCGGAGCATGTGACGGCCAATCTCGAGATCTTCCGCCACGAGATTCCGGACGGGCTGTGGAGCGACCTGAAGAGCGAGGGATTGATCCGCGCCGACGCGCCGACGCCCTGACCCCACCGCCGCGCCGGGCCTGGCCCGGTGCGGCGAAATCACCGGTCCACCGGATTTCTCCGCCGCTTTGACCTGAATCAAAGTCCGTTATCCGTCCTGCCGCCAAGGTCCGTCGAATTGTGACGCACGCCGGCAAGGGGGACGCATGGCGAATCCAACGATCGCCCGGAAATCATTCACGCATGGTGAGTTCGGACTCGCCATCGCGCTGACGATTCTGGCGCTGTTCTCGCTCGTGGTCGCCGGACGGGCGCACTCGACCGCATACTCCTTCCACGCGCTCCTGTTCGCCGCCGCCTCGGCCTATTTCGTCTACAAGATCGTCGACCGGTTCCATTCGCGGCCGGCCGAGCCGCCGCCGCTCGAGATCGACGGCAAGCCCAACTACAATTACGGACCGATCAAGTTCGCGACCATTGCCGGGCTGTTCTGGGGCATCGCCGGCTTCACCGTCGGGCTTTATGCGGCGCTCGAACTCAGCTTCCCGATCTTCAATCTCGACCTGCCGTGGACGAGCTTCGGCCGCATCCGCCCGCTGCACACCTCGGCGGTGATCTTCGCCTTCGGCGGCAACGTGCTTCTCGCCACCTCATTCTACGTCGTCCAGCGCACCAGCCGCGCCCGCCTGATCGGCGATCTCGCGCCATGGTTCGTGGTGCTCGGCTACAACTTCTTCATCGTCATCGCCGGCACCGGCTACCTGCTCGGCATTACCGAAGCCAAGGAATATGCCGAGCCGGAATGGTATGCCGACCTCTGGCTCACCGTCGTCTGGGTGGTCTACCTGATCGTCTTCCTCGGCACGATCATGCGCCGCAAGGAGCCGCATATCTATGTGGCCAACTGGTTCTTCCTCGCCTTCATCCTGACCATCGCCGTCCTCCATCTCGGCAACAACGCGGCGATCCCGGTCTCGGTCTTTTCGTCGAAATCCTACATCGTCTGGGCCGGCGTCCAGGACGCGATGATCCAGTGGTGGTACGGCCATAACGCGGTCGGCTTCTTCCTCACCGCCGGCTTCCTCGGCATCATGTATTACTTCATCCCGAAGCGGGCGGACCGGCCGGTCTATTCCTACCGGCTGTCGATCGTCCACTTCTGGTCGCTGATCTTCCTCTATATCTGGGCGGGTCCCCACCACCTCCACTACACCGCCCTGCCCGACTGGGCGCAGACGCTCGGCATGACCTTCTCGATCATGCTGTGGATGCCGTCATGGGGCGGGATGATCAACGGCATCATGACGCTGTCCGGCGCCTGGGACAAACTCAGGACCGACCCGGTGCTGCGGATGATGGTGGTCTCGGTCGCCTTCTACGGCATGTCGACCTTCGAGGGGCCGCTGATGTCGATCAAGGTGGTCAACTCGCTGTCGCATTATACCGACTGGACCATCGGCCACGTCCATTCCGGCGCGCTCGGCTGGGTCGCCTATATCTCCTTCGGCGCCATCTATTGCCTGGTGCCGTGGCTGTGGAACCGCAAGGGCCTCTACTCGCTCAAGCTGGTCGAGTGGCACTTCTGGATCTCGAGCCTCGGCATCGTCCTCTACATCAGCTCGATGTGGGTGGCGGGCATCCTGCAGGGCCTGATGTGGCGCGCCTATAACTCGCTCGGCTTCCTCGAATATTCCTTCGTCGAAACCGTCGAGGCGATGCACCCCTTCTACCTGATCCGGGCGCTCGGCGGCCTGCTCTTCCTGACCGGCGCGGTGATCATGGCCTTCAACATCTGGAAGACGATCGCCTCGCCCGAAGCCTCGGCGGTTCCGGAAGCCCGGCCCGTCATGGTTCCGGCCGAATAGGGGAAGCGAGAAACATGTCAGTCTGGGCCAAACATCAGGTCTTGGAGACCAACCCGCTGCTGCTCTTCTTCGCGGCGCTGGTGGTCATCGCAATCGGCGGTATCGTCGAGATCGTGCCGCTGTTCTACCTCAAGAACACGATCGAGACGGTCGACGGCATACGCCCCTACACCCCGCTCGAACTCGCCGGCCGCAACATCTACATCCGCGAGGGCTGCTACAACTGCCACTCGCAGATGATCCGGTCGCTGCGCGATGAGGTCGAGCGCTACGGTCACTATTCGCTCGCCGCCGAGTCGATGTACGACCATCCCTTCCAGTGGGGCTCGAAGCGGACCGGACCGGACCTCGCCCGGGTCGGCGGCAAGTATTCCGACACCTGGCAGCTCGATCACCTCAACAACCCGCGCGCCGTGGTCCCCGCCTCGATCATGCCGGCCTATCCGTGGCTGGCGAAGTCCGAGCTCGACATCCGCTATATCGACGAGGATTTGCAGGTCCAGCAGACGCTGGGCGTCCCCTATACGGACGAGATGATCAAGAACGCCCGGCGGGACGCCGTAACGCAGGGGACGCTCGATGCCGCCGACAGCGAGGCGCTGCTCGCACGCTACCCGAAAGCCAATATCCGCGACTTCACCGGGACGGTGACGGCCAGCGGCCGGCTGACCGAGGCGGACGCCCTGATCGCCTATCTCCAGTCGCTCGGCACCGCCGTCGACTTCAACCTCTACGACGACAGCGCCAACATCCGCTGAGGAGCACGAGCATGTCCGATACCTATACGGCGCTGGCGCATTTCGCCCAGTCGTGGGGCCTTCTCTATTTCTTCGCGGTTTTCGTCATCGTCGTCCTGTTGGTCATGCGCCCCTCGCAGAAGCGGCGCTATGACCAGGCGGCCCGGCTGCCGCTCAGCGAGGACTGATCATGGCGGACACCAAACACGACGAGCCGAAGGTCGACGCGGTTACCGGCTACAAGACCACCGGCCACGACTGGGACGGCATCGCCGAGCTCAACCAGCCCCTGCCGCGCTGGTGGCTGTGGATCTTCTACGCCTGTATCGCCTTCTCGGTGGCCTACTGGATCGTCTTTCCGGCCTGGCCGCTGGTGTGGTCGGCAACGGGCGGCGTCATCGGCTGGAATTCGCGAACCGCGGTTGACCAGGAAGTGGCGGCGCTCGAGGCGAATCGCGGCCCGATGATCGACCGGCTGACCAAGACCGAGGTTGCTGCGATCAAGGACGATCCGGCCCTCCTCGATTTCACCCGGGCCTATGGCAGCATCGCCTTCAAGGAGAATTGCGCCCCATGTCACGGCGCCGGCGGCGGCGGCGCCAAGGGCTACCCCAACCTGATCGACGACGACTGGCTGTGGGGCGGCTCGATCGACAACATCGCCCATACCATCGCCTATGGTGTCCGCAACACCAATCCGGAAAGCCGGTTCAGCGAGATGCCGGCGTTCGGACGCGACGGAATCCTCAGCGGTCCGGAAATCCGCAACGTGGTGCAATATGTCCGGTCGCTCTCCGGGCTGCCGGTGCCGAAGGACGCCGATCTCGCGGCCGGCGCCAAGATCTTTGCCGACAACTGCGCCTCCTGTCATGGTGACGACGCCAAGGGGAACCGCGACGTCGGCGCCCCGAACCTGACCGACGCCATCTGGCTCTATGGCTCGGATACGGCCGACGTCGTCGCTACCGTCACCAACGCGCGCAACTCGTCGATGCCGGCCTGGAGCGAACGCCTCGACCCGACCACCATCAAGGCGCTGACCTTTTACGTCCACAATCTCGGCGGCGGAGAATAAGGCACTCACGCCCTCTTCACCGGCAATTGATTGTTGCTGCCGCCGTCCCCACCTTACCTCGCACTTGGTTGGGGACGGTATCGGGAGCGACTGATGATTTTCACGCGTGTAACGAAGGCGATCCTGCTCATCGGGGCGATCGCAACGTCAACCGCCGCGGTGGCGGACGACGACTGGCAAGTCAAGACCAGCCCCCATTCGGTTGCCGATACGGTCACCCGGCTCACCGCCGCGATTGAAGGCGCCGGTGCCAGGGTTGCTGCAGTGATCGATGATTCGGGGGCGGCGGGCGAATTGGATTTCGAGCTGGCGCCGACGACGGTCGTCTTCTTCGGCACCCCGACGACCGGGACGCCGCTGATGCAGGAAAACCAGAAGAGCGGCATCGACCTGCCGCTTCGCATCCTCGTCTGGCAGGACGGCGACGAAACCATGGTCGGCTATGTCGAGCCCGAGCATCTCGGCGAGCGCAACGGCATCGACGACGACAGCAACGCGATCAGGATGATCGAGGGCGCCCTTGGAAAGCTGACCGACGCTTCCACGGCCGCATAGGCGGGGCGCTCCGGCGGGGAGCGGCTGCGGCATCGGGCCCCAGCGAACGAGGCGACGCCACTTGCCATTCCCCGGCGAGCGTTGATCCACATCAACGCCCGCGCCTGCCCTCTGTCGCTAGGGTCGTGCAGGTGCCACCGGAATCCCTTTCCCAATGACAGTTCCCGCGCAGATAGACGCCGAAGACAGCGGCAATTCGTTCTACGAGAAGCATCGGAAGATCTATCCCCAGAGCGTCCACGGGACCTTCCGGCGGATCAAGTGGATCGTCCTGATCATCACGCTGGGCATCTACTATTTCACCCCCTTCATCCGCTGGGACCGGGGCCCGGGCGCACCCGATCAGGCCGTGCTCATCGACCTGCCGGCGCGGCGCTTCTATTTCTTCTTCATCGAGATCTGGCCGCAGGAGATCTACTACGTCACCGGGCTCCTGATCCTGGCCGCTCTCGTTCTCTTCCTGATGAACGCGGTCGCCGGGCGGGTGTGGTGCGGCTATCTCTGCCCGCAGACGGTGTGGACGGACCTCTTCCTCGCCATCGAGCGCTGGACCGAGGGAGACCGGCGCGAAAGGATTCACAACGACGCCGCCAAGCTCACGCCGCAGGTCGCGGCGCGCAAGGCGCTGAAGCATTTCCTCTGGCTGATGACGGCGTGGTGGACCGGTGGCGCCTGGGTGCTCTATTTTTCCGACGCCCCCACCCTGGTGGTCGACCTTGCGACGGGCCAGGCGCCTTTCGTTGCCTATCTGTGGATCGGCATCCTGACCTTCACCACCTATGCCCTCGCCGGCCATATGCGCGAGCAGGTCTGCCTCTACATGTGCCCGTGGCCGCGCATCCAGGCGGCGCTGACCGACGAATACGCCCTCAATGTCACGTATCGCTTCGACCGGGGCGAACCGCGCATGTCGGCCAAGAAAGCCACGGCCGCCCACGAGCGCGGCGAACCTGCCGGCGACTGCGTCGACTGCCACCAGTGCGTCGCGGTCTGCCCGACCGGCGTCGATATCCGCCAGGGACCCAATCTCGGCTGCATCCAGTGCGGCCTCTGCATCGACGCCTGCGACACGATCATGGAACGGCTCGATCGGCCGACGCGGCTGATCGCCTATGATACCGACATCAACATCAAGCAGCGGATGACGGGCAAGCCGGCAATCGCCCGGGTGATCCGGCCGCGCACCCTGCTTTATTCGGTGCTGATCCTCGTGGTCGGCGCGGTGATGATCTGGTCGTTGTCGGCGCGCACGATCAGCTCCGTCAATATCATCCACGATCGCAATCCGGAATATGTCGTTCTCTCCGACGGCGGAATCCGCAACGCCTATACGGTGCGGATCCTCAACAAGAGGACGACGCCGCGCGACTTCGCCATCGCCGTCGAGGGGCTCTCGGACCCGACCGTCGAAGTCACCGCGGCAAGCGGCGAAGAGGGCGACGATGTCGTCACCGTCGCCGCCGACCAGACCCGCGAGGTCCGCGTCATCGTCAGCGTTGACGCGCCGCCGGCCGAACCGTCGGTCCCGGTCACTTTCGTCGTCACCGACACGAGTGACGGCGAGGCCGCCACAGTGGTCGACAACTTCCGTGGGCCGGGAGGCAGCAAATGAACCTTCGCCTGCCGAGCATTTCGCCATCGGGCGAATGGCGGATCACCGGCCGCTCGGTCTTCCTCATGCTCGTCGCCTTCTTCGGCTGCATCACCATCGTCAATATCGCGATGATCGACGCCGCCATCTCGACCTTCGGCGGCGTCGATACGCCAAGCTCGTATCAGGCCGGTCTCGATTTCAAGAGCGAGGAAGCCGCCGCCGCCGCGCAGCGCACCCTTGGCTGGACGGTGGATGGCCAGCTGACATCGGCCGACGGAGCGCACACCCTTGCCGTCAACATCGTCGACAAGACCGGGGAGCCGGTCTCTGGTCTCGACGTCGTCGCCCACCTCGCCCACCCGGCGGATGCGCGGCGCGATATCGAATTTGCCTTGAGCCCTGTCGGGCGAGGTCATTATCTCGGCACGACCGAGGCGTCGGTCGGCCAATGGCGACTCGACATCGACGTGTCCCGCGACGGCGAGCATCTGTTCCGGTCGCGCAACCACGTCTCGGTGCACTGACATGACCGCGGTCGACCTCTCGCACTATGTGACTTCCGGCGAGGACGGGGCCTGCCACCTCGATCTCGCGGTTGAGGGCATCCACTGCGCCGGTTGCATCGGCGCCATCGAGAGGCGCCTCAAGGGAATACCGGGCGTCACCGAAGCGCGGGTCAATTTCACGCTGCGGCGGGTCGGGGTCGACTGGCGCGAAGGCACCGTGGAGCCCGCCTCGCTGGTCGACGCGCTCGACAAGGGCGGTTTCCGGGCACGGCCCTTCGCCACCGGCTCCGGGGAAGCCGAGAGCGACGCCGAGATGAAACGGCTGCTCCGGGCCCTTGCCGTCGCCGGCTTCGCGGCGATGAACATCATGCTGCTTTCGGTTTCGGTATGGGCCGGTAACTTCACCGACATCACCCCGGAAACCCGCGATCTCTTCCACTGGCTGTCGGCCTTGATCGCGCTTCCGGCCATCGCCTATGCCGGTCGTCCCTTCTTCTCCAGCGCATGGACGGCGCTCCGCGCCCGGCGCACCAACATGGATGTGCCGATCTCGATCGGCGTGCTCCTGGCGCTCGGCGTCTCGCTCTACGAGACCGCGATTTCCGCCGAGAATGCCTATTTCGACAGCGCCATCATGCTGCTCTTCTTCCTGCTCGCCGGCCGGACCCTCGACCAGGCGATGCGGCGCAAGACCCGAATGCTCGCCGGCAATCTCGCGGCCCTCAAAGGTGAGACCGCCGAACTGGTCCAGCCGGATGGCACCACCCGGACGGTGCCGGCCGCGGCGATCCACGTCGGCCGGTCGATTCTGGTGCAGCCGGGACAGCGGATCGCCGCCGACGGGACCATCACCACCGGCGCGTCGTCGGTCGACGAAAGCCTGATCACTGGCGAAACCGCGCCGCGCACGGTCCGCCAGGGCGATCCGGTCTATGGCGGCACGCTGAACCTTTCCGGCGCCCTCACCGTCCGGGCGACCGCGCTTTCCGGCGAATCGCTTGTCGACGAGGTGCAGCGCCTGCTCGACAAGGCTACCGAGGCGCGCTCGCGCCGGGTCAGGCTCGCCGACCGCGCCGCCCGGCTCTATGCCCCGGTCGTCCACCTCACCGCGCTGCTCGCGGCGATCGGATGGCTGCTCTCAGGCGCCGGCATTCATCAGTCAGTGCTGGTTGCCACCGCCGTCCTCATCATCACCTGCCCTTGTGCTCTGGCGCTCGCGATTCCGGCGGTTCAGGTCGCGGCCGCCGGTGCGCTGTTCCGCCGGGGCGTCTTCCTCAACACCGGCGATGCGCTCGAGCGGCTGGCCGAGGTCGACACCGTCGTCTTCGACAAGACCGGCACGCTCACCACGGCCGAGCCGCATGTCGCCAATGCCGACGACGTTCCGCCGGCGGTTCTGCGTCTCGCCGCGCGGCTCGCACTTTCCAGCCGCCATCCCCTCGCCCGCGCGCTCGCCGTCGAGGCCGACGGGGCGAGCGCCTTCGCCGACACCCGCGAAGAGGCCGGCCGCGGCGTCGCGGCGATCGTCGACGGCGTCGAGATGCGCCTCGGCAGCGCCGACTTCTGCGGGATCGCCGAGACCTCTGATCATCCGCGGATGCGCGCCGATTCGGGACGTCCGGATGCCAGCCAGGACAAGGCCTCCCATCTCTGGTTCCGCCACGGCGAGGCAACCACCGTCTTCGCAATGGAACAGACGCTGAAGTCCGATGCTGCGGCGGTCGTCGCGGCGTTGAAGGCGCGCGGTTTCGATTGCCGGATTCTCTCCGGCGACCGGGAGGCGGCGGTGGCGCCGATCGCCGCGATGCTCGGCGTGCCCTATGCGGCCGGGATGAAGCCCGCGGACAAGATCGCGGCGCTGCAGGCGCTTGCCGCGGCGGGCCATCGGGTGGCGATGGTCGGCGACGGGCTGAACGACGCCCCGGCGCTCGCCGAGGCCCATGTTTCGCTGTCCCCGATCAGCGCGCTCGACATCACCCAGGCCCAGGCCGACGCCGTCTTCCTCGGCGAGCGGCTCGCCCCGATCGTCGAGGCTTTCGACATCGGCCGTCGGGCGCGGCGACTGATGAACCAGAATCTCGGCTTCTCGGTCCTCTACAATCTCGCCGCCGTGCCGCTGGCGATCTTCGGCATCGTCACGCCGCTGATCGCGGCGCTCGCCATGTCCGGCTCGTCGATCACCGTTACCCTCAACGCCCTTCGCGCCCGCCCCGGCGGTTCCGCCAGGGCGATCGAGACCGGAATCGTCCCGGCGACCCGCGAGGCGCCGGCGTCATGACGGTGCTCCTCTACCTCGTCCCGCTGGCGCTTTTCCTCGGTCTCGTCGGCTTGTTCGGGTTCCTGTGGTCGCTGAAAAACGGCCAGTATGAGGACCTTGACGGGGCGGCGCTCCGCGTCCTCGACGACAGCGACATCGAGGCGAAGGGCCGCTAGCCGCCGCTCTTCGACACCGCGCCGGCGAGGATCGCCATCCGCACCAGATCCGACAGGCTCGCCGCCTCCATCTTGGTCATGACGTTGGCGCGATAGACCTCGACGGTGCGCGGACTGATGCCGAGATCGTAGGCGATGGTCTTGTTGGGCAGACCGGCGACCAGACCGTCGAGGACCTGACGCTCGCGCTGCGACAGCATCGACAGCCGGGCGACGACGTCCGCCTTGCCCGCCTCGTTCTCCTCGCGTCGCTCCTCCTCGCGAAGGGCCGCCTCGACCGCGGCGACGATGGTCTCGTCGTCAAACGGTTTCTCGATGAAATCGAAGGCGCCGAGCTTCATCGCCTCGACTGCCAGCGGGACGTCGCCATGGCCGGTGATGACGATCACGGGCATGCCGACCCCGGTTTCCCGAAGCCTGGCGAGAAGCTGCGTGCCGTTGATGCCCGGCATCCGGACGTCGGTGACGACACAGCCCTTTTCGCCGCGCGGCAGCGAATCGAGAAACGCGACGCCCGACTCGAAGGCCCGCACCGCCAGCCCCGCCGTCTCGAGAAGAAACGACAGCGATTCGCGGACGTCCTTGTCGTCATCGATCACGTGAACAATTGGACTATTCGCCATCATCTCCGCCCGCTATTTCGATCGTCTTGAGTGTGAAGCGAAACACCGTGCCCTTGCCAGCCGCCGTCTCGACCGAGATCGTGCCGCCATGGGCGGTGACAATGGTCCGCGAAATCGACAGCCCGACGCCCATCCCCTGCGCCTTGGAGGTGACAAAAGGCGTGAACAGCCGGTCCGCCACTTCCGGCAAGATGCCCGGCCCCGTGTCGGCCACCGCGATCTCGACCATGCCACCCGGCACCCGCTTCGCCGAGATCGTCAGTTCTCTCCGTTCGGATTTCGCATCGGCCATCGCCTCGATGGCATTGCGCACGAGGTTGAGAAGGACCTGCTCGACCTGGACCCGGTCGGCGAGGACATGATTGGCGTCGGCCGCGATATCGAACCGGACGCGGATGCCGCGCTCCTTCGCCCCGACCAGCGCCAGGGCGCTCGCCTCCTCCACCATCCGGGCGACGCTCTCACCCCGTTTCTCGCTCTCGCCGCGGCTGACGAAGTCCCTGAGATGGCGAATGATCTGGCCGGCGCGCAACGCCTGTTCCGCCGCCTTGTCGAGCGCCTCGGCAAGTTTTGACGCGGAGCCTTCGGCCCGGGACTGGAGCAGCCGGCGCGAGCCGTTGATGTAGTTGGTGATCGCCGAGAGAGGCTGGTTGATTTCATGGGCCAGCGTCGATGCCATCTCGCCCATCGCGCTCAACCGGGAAATATGCACCAGCTCGGACTGAAGCTCCTGCAGCCGCACTTCGGTTTGCTGCCGCTCGGAAAGGTCGCGAACGAAGCCGGTGAAGTAGCGGCTGTCCCGCGAGACCATCTCGCCGACCGCGAGTTCCATCGGAAAGGTCGAACCGTCCGCCCGCTGGCCCACGACGATCCGCCCGACGCCGATGATCCGCCGCTCGCCGGTGGTCAGGTAGCGGGCGACATACTGGTCGTGGTCTTCCCTGTAGGGCGACGGCATCAGGATCTTGACATTCTTGCCGATGGCGTCGGCGGCCGAATGGCCGAACAGTCGCTCGGCGGCGATCGAGAAGGACTGGATGACGCCGCTTTCGTCGATCACCACCATCGCGTCCGGCACCGTGTCGAGGATCGACCTCAGATGCGCTTCGCGGGCGAGGAGATCGCTGGCAAAGGCCTCGGTCTCGGCGCGCAGGCGGTGCAGCCTCTCGCCCATCGAGGCGATCGCGGCCCCGAGGAAGACGAAGACCAGCGATTTGACGATATCGACCTGGGCGGCGGCGACGAAATCGGCGATCACGAAAGCGGCCGCGACGGTGAGGCCGGTCGCCAGCAATCCCGGCCCCAACCCGCCATAGGCCGCCGAGACCACCACCGCCACGCCTGCAAACAGGAAAAGCGAGGGGTCGCCGCCGGATCGCCCGCAGATCGAGGCGCAGGCGAGAATCGCCACGGCGACCGCGACGAAGGGAAGCCCATAGCGTATCACGTGACCAGCCGCGCCCCGCGGCCCCGGCCGCAGGGGCACCGCCTCGTGGTGGCTTTCCGGCGGTCCGATCACTTGCCCTTGCACCACGCGATTTGCCTCCGGCCCCGCCTACGGGATTCCCCGTAGGGACATTACCCGAATTTCCCCGTTCGCCACCCGTCACTACGTTTTGATCACGATCAATTACGTCAACGGGAGAGCCTTTCGCCATGTTGCATCAGGATATTTCGCGCCAAACGGCCCAGAAGATCGCAATTGCTGAATTGGCACCCCGCGAGCGAGCACCCTTGGCCGAAGCCTTCTCCACCGCCGGAATGTCGCTTCGCTATGCCCGGAATTCCGAGATTTACGGCGAAGGCGAGCCGGTCGATAATGTCTACAAGGTCGTCTCCGGCGCGGTGCGGACCTACAAACTTCTCAGCGACGGCCGTCGCCAGATTGGCGAATTCCATATCGAGGGCGATGTTTTCGGTCTTGAGGTCGGCACCGAGCGCCAGTTCACAGCCGAAGCGATCGCCGATGCCGTTGTCCTGGTCGCCAAGCGAAGCGCGCTTGTCACGCTTGCCAGCGACGACGCCCGGCTTTCCGCGGAATTGTGGACGCAAACGGCAAAGGAACTGCGACGCGCCCAGGATCACCTTCTCCTCCTCGGTCGCAAGCGGGCCCATGAACGCGTAGCGACCTTTCTCCTCGATATGGCCGGTCGTGGCTGCTCCGACATCATCGTCGACCTGCCGATGTCGCGGCAGGATATCGCCGACTATCTTGGCCTCACCATCGAGACCGTTTCGCGGACACTGACCCGGCTCGAGGGCGACCTGACGATCGAAATCCCCACTTCGCGGCGCATCGTCCTTCGCGACAAGCGTGCGCTCGGACACCTCAATAGCTGAGCCAAGGTCTTCGGCGGCGGCCTTTTTCCGGAAAGGGCGCACGTCCTATTGACTTTGCGCAACGCGCCAAGCTCGAATTGTGCTTGGATTGCTGGAGCTGACATGGAGGAGTCGCCCCGTGGACACCGGCCGCGAACATGCCGTCTTGACCGTTGCCGGGGTGGAGGCGCTGTTTTCCGCACTCCGCGAGGGTGGCTACCGTGTCGTCGGCCCGACGGTTCGTGACCAGGCGATCGTCTACGATGACATATCGACGGTCGACGATTTGCCGCGCGGCTGGACCGACGAACAGGATGGCGGTCACTATCGCCTGAAGCGCCGCGACGACGATGCGCTGTTCGGCTATGTCGTCGGCCCGCATTCCTGGAAGAAGTATCTCCATCCACCGCGACAGAAATTGTGGAGCGCCCACCGCGACAACGGCGCCACACAGGTCACCGCCGAGGTCACCCCGCCTGCGCGCTTCGCCTTTATCGGCGTGCGGGCCTGCGAGCTCAACGCCATCGCCATCCAGGATCGCGTCTTCCTTGGCGGCCCCTTCGCCGATCCCCATTATCAGGCACGACGCGAGGATGCCTTTTTCGTCGCGGTCAATTGCGGCCAGGCTGGCGGCACCTGCTTCTGCGCTTCGATGAAAACCGGTCCCAAGGCCGAAGCGGGTTTCGACCTGGCGCTGACCGAGATCGTCGAGGGCAGCGAAAGCCGCTTCGTCGTCGAGATCGGATCGGACGCCGGCCGCGATATACTCGCCGCGCTGCCGCGGCAGCCCGCGCCGCAAGCCGATGTCGACACCGCCGAGGCCATCGTCGCCCGGACAACCGCTTCGATGGGGCGGGCGATGCCGGATGGCAATATCCACGAGCTGCTGCTCGAAAATCTCGAACATGCCCGCTGGGACGATGTCGCCGAACGCTGTCTGACCTGCGGCAATTGCACGATGGTCTGCCCGACCTGCTTCTGCACGTCGGTCGAAGATACCAGCGACCTGACCGGGACGGAGACGTCCCGCGAGCGCCGCTGGGATTCGTGCTTCACGATGGACTTTTCCTACATCCACGGCGGCAGCGTCCGCTCGAGTGGCCGCTCGCGCTACCGGCAATGGATGACCCACAAGCTCGCCACCTGGTTCGACCAGTTCGGATCGTCCGGCTGCGTTGGTTGCGGGCGCTGCATCACCTGGTGCCCGGTCGGCATCGACATCACCGAGGAAGTCCGGGCCATCCAGGGCAAAGGCTCAAACTGAGGGAGACTGAAGATGGCCGTGGAGGGACTGGAACGGATTGTCAGGGCCCACCCCTTCTTTGCCGGGCTCGACGAGTCATTTCTCGAACTGGTTGTCGGCTGCGCCAAGAATGTGCGGTTCAATGCCGGTAAATACATGTTCCGTGAAGGCGGGCCTGCGGACCAGTTCTACCTGATCCGCGAAGGGCGAGTGGCGCTGGAGATCGCGGCGCCCGGCAGTGGCGCCGTCACCTTCCAGACGGTCGGCGAGGGCGAAATCGTCGGCATTTCCTGGCTTTTCCCGCCCTACCGCTGGAATTATGACGCGCGGGTCATGGAGCCGGTGAGGGCGATCGCCATGGACGGCCTGTGCCTCCGCAACAAGTGCGAGGCGGAGCATACCCTCGGTTACGACGTCATGAAGCGGCTGGTGCCGATCCTCGTCCAGCGATTGCAGGCGACCCGGCTGCAGGTCCTCGACGTCTACGGAAAGCCGGCGGCGTGACGATGCTCGAACCCGCAAGCCGCGACCCGATGGTGCCGCAAGTCATGCGGGTTGCCATGCGACGTCAGGATGCGCCGGACGTCTTCACGCTCCGGCTCGAACCACAGGGCGACAGCCTCCCACCCTTCGCGCCCGGCCAGTTCAATATGCTGACCGCCTTCGGAGTCGGCGAGTCGGCGATCAGCGTCAGCGGCGATCCGGCCAAGGGCGACGGGATCATCCACACGATCCGGGCCGTCGGTGCGGTTTCGCGCGCCCTGACCGAGCTTCGTCGCGGCGATTCCCTCGGCCTGCGCGGGCCGTTCGGCGTCGGTTGGCCGATGACGGAACTCTACGGCAAGGACGTGATCCTCGTCGCGGGCGGTATCGGGCTGGCGCCGCTTCGCCCGGCGATCTACCGACTGCTGGCGGAGCGCGAGCGTTTCGGCGAAGTGGCGATTCTTTACGGAACCCGGAGCCCGTCCGACATCCTTTACCGCAGCGAGGTCGAATCGTGGCGCCAGCGCCTCGACGTCGATGTCCAGGTGACCGTGGACCATGCCGACGAGGGCTGGTATGGCCACGTCGGTGTCGTCACCACGCTCCTGCCGCGCGTCGCCTTCGATCCGGACAAGACCGTCGCTCTCCTGTGCGGCCCCGAAATCATGATGCGGTTCGGCGTGCAGGCCTTGGAGAGCGTCGGGGTACCGGATGAGGCGATCTACCTCTCGATGGAGCGCAACATGAAGTGCGCGATCGGCCTTTGCGGTCACTGCCAGCTCTCGCCGGTCTTTGTTTGCAAGGACGGCCCGGTCTTTCGCTACGACCAGGTGCGTTATCTCCTGGCGCTGAAGGAGCTGTGAGGATGGCCAAGGCGCGCAAACCCCGGCTGGCCGTGTGGAAATTCGCCTCCTGCGACGGGTGCCAGTTGAGCCTCCTCGATTGCGAGGACGAACTGCTGGCGGTCGCCGGCGCCATCGACATTGCCTATTTCATGGAGGCGACGCGGGGACGGATTTCCGGCCGCTACGACCTGTCGCTGGTCGAGGGCTCGATCACCACCGCCCACGACGCCGAACGGATCCGCGAGGTGCGGCGCATCTCCGACGTTGTGATCACCATTGGCGCCTGCGCCACCGCCGGCGGCATTCAGGCTTTGCGCAATTTTGCCGACGTCAAGGAATATGCCTCGATCGTCTATGCGCGGCCGGATTACATTTCGACCCTCGCCACCTCCACCGCCATCGCCGATCATATCCGCGTCGAGTTCGAGCTTCGCGGCTGCCCGATCAACAAGCGCCAGCTGCTCGAGGTGGTTTCGGCATATATCGCCAAGCGGAAACCGGTGACGCCGGCCCACAGCGTCTGCGTCGAGTGCAAGCTGCGCGGCACGGTCTGCGTGATGGTCGCCCACGGCACGCCCTGCCTCGGGCCGGTGACCCATGCCGGCTGCGGCGCGCTGTGTCCGGCCTATGATCGCGGCTGCTATGGTTGCTTCGGGCCGATGGAAACGCCGAATGCCCCGGCGCTCAGCGACTGGCTGTCCAAACTCGGCATGGACGACCGCGCGATCAGCCGCGTCTACAGCACCTTCAACACCGACGCCGAGCCGTTCCGCGAGGAGAAGGAACGCCATGGCTCGTAAAACCAGGACGATCAAGGTCGACTACCTTGCCCGGGTCGAAGGCGAAGGCGCCTTCAAGATCGTGATCCGCGATGGCGTGGTCCAGTCGGCGGAGCTCAGTATCTTCGAGCCTCCGCGCTTCTTCGAAGCATTCATGCGCGGCCGCGCCTTCACGGAGGCGCCCGACATCACCGCGCGGATCTGCGGCATCTGCCCGGTCGCCTATCAGATGAGTTCCGTCCACGCGATGGAGGACGCGCTCGGCGTCACCGTCGACGGCCCGCTCCGCGACTTGCGGCGGCTGCTTTATTGCGGCGAATGGATCGAAAGCCACACATTGCATGTCTATATGCTGCATGCGCCGGACTTCCTCGGCTATGCCGGCGCCATCGACATGGCCCGCGACCACGGCGACGTGGTCAAGAAGGGGCTGGCGCTGAAGAAGGCGGGCAACGACATCGTCAATCTCGTCGGTGGCCGCGAAATCCATCCGATCAACGTCAAGGTCGGCGGTTTCTACCGGACACCGACCAGACGCGAGCTCGAACCGCTGGCCGAGACACTGAAGACGGCGCGCGATCTCGCCCTCGAGACCGTCAAACTCGTCGCTGGCTTCGATTTTCCCGACCGCGAGCGCGACTACACGACCGTCTCCCTCCGTCATCCGGACGAATACCCCTTCAACGAGGGACGCATCGTCTCGAATGGCGGCCTCGATATCCCGGTCGTCGACTACGACAAGCATTTCGAGGAAGTGCATGTCGAGCGGTCGACCGCGCTGCAATCTCAGCTTCACGGTGTGGGGTCCTATCTGGTCGGCCCCCTCGCCCGCTACAATCTCAATTTCGACCGGCTGTCGCCCCTGGCGCAGCAGGCCGCGCGCGAGGCCGGGCTCGGGCCGGTCTGCAACAACCCCTTCCGCAGCATCATCGTCCGCTCGGTCGAGATTCTCTACGCCTGTGACGAGGCGCTCCGCATCATCGCCGACTACCGTCAGCCCGACCGGCCGGCCGTCGAGGTGACACCGCGGGCCGGCGTCGGCTACGGCGCGACCGAGGCGCCGCGCGGGCTGCTCTATCATCGCTACCGGCTGGAGGAAGACGGCGCCATCGCCGAGGCGCAGATCGTACCGCCGACCTCGCAGAACCAGCCGAGCATCGAGGAGGACCTCCGCAGCTATGTCGGCGGCTGGCTCGATCTCGACGACGAGACCCTGCAGCATCGCTGCGAGCAGACGGTCCGCAACTATGACCCCTGCATCTCCTGCTCGACCCATTTCCTGAAGCTCGAGCGGATCGAGGAGTCGGGCTCGTGACAGCGGGCACCGTGGTCGTCGGGATCGGCAATCTGGACCGCGGCGACGACGGCGCGGGGCGGCTTGTCGCGCGGCGGCTGAAGGCGATGATCGCGCCGAGGATCCGCTTGCTGGAACACGATGGCGAGGCGGCCTCGCTTCTTGCCTGTCTCGAGGGCGTCCAGACCGCGTTTCTGATCGACGCATGCGTGTCCGGAGCGCCGCCCGGCACCGTCCGACGGCTCGATCTTGCTCGAGACGGGCATGAGTTGCCCGACCTCCAGTTCGGCCTCTCCACCCACGGTTTCGGGCTCGCCGAAGCCATCGCCCTCGGCCAGGCGCTCGGCACCCTGCCGCCGCGCTGCGTGATCTTCGCGATCGAGGCCGCCACATTCGAGACAGGCGAGTCACTCTCCGCGGCGGTGGCGGACGCGGTCGAGACGGTGGCCGGAATGGTCGCGGACGAGGTGATGCAGGATGCATGAAGCGTCGTTGATGACAAACCTGATGGCGAAGATCGACGCCATCGCCGAGGCCGAGAATGCCCGGCGGGTGGTCGCGGTCGCGGTCTGGCTCGGCGCGCTCAGCCATATGACCGAGGAACATTTCGGCGAGCATTTCCGCCATTCCTCGGCCGGCACCAAGGCCGAGGGCGCGCGGCTCGACGTCACCCTGTCCGACGACGTCAGGCATGCCAACGCGCAGGACGTCCTATTGGAAAGCGTCGAGGTTGAAAGCTGAACGCGCCATTGCCGATGCCGGAATGGACGGGCCCGCGCGGAAGCGGATCGTCGTGCGCGGCGTGGTGCAAGGCGTTGGTTTCAGGCCGTTTATCCACCGGCAGGCGACGGCGCTGCGGCTGGCCGGATGGGTCGGCAATACCGCCGGTGGCGTGACGATCGAGGTCGAGGGCGCCGGTCCTTCGATCGATGCGCTGGCAGCCGCGATCCGTTCGGCATCGCCGCCGAGCGCGCGTGTCGAAGCGCTTGAAATCACTGATTTAGTTCCTTTGGGAGAATGCGGCTTCGCGATCCGTGCGAGCGACGTTGCCGGGGCGCGAACGGCCGAGGTGCCGGCCGATCTGGCCATCTGCCCGGACTGTCTGGCCGAGCTGTTCGATCCGCTAAACCGCAGATTTCATTATCCTTTCGTCAATTGCACCCAGTGCGGGCCGCGGTTCAGCATCATCGCCGGCATGCCCTATGACCGGGCGCGGACGACGATGGCTGGCTTCCCTATGTGCCTGGAATGTAAGACGGAATACGACGATCCGGCCGACCGTCGCTTCCGGGCCGAGCCGAATGCCTGCCCGGCCTGCGGTCCGCGAATCGCCCTCTGGAACGGCCACGGACACCCTCTGGCGACCGGTCGAGACGCGCTTGCGACGACGGCGGACGCCATTCGCGACGGCCGTCTCGTCGCGGTCAAGGGAATCGGCGGATTTCACCTCGTCTGCGACGCCCGGAACAACGACGCGGTGCAGCGCCTGCGCGATCGCAAGCGGCGCGAGGAGAAGCCCTTCGCGGTGATGTTTCCGTCGCTCGAAGATGCGCGCGGGAGTTGCCGGATTTCGGCGGAAGAAGAGGCGCTGCTGACCGGTCCCCAACGCCCGATCGTGCTCCTCCACCGGACCGGCGGGCCGGTTGCGGAGGCGGTGGCGCCGGGCAATCCCCGGCTGGGCGCCCTGCTCCCCTATGCGCCCCTCCATCACCTGCTGATGAACGACCTTGGCTTCCCGATCGTCGCGACCAGCGGCAATGTCAGCGACGAGCCGATCGTCATCGACGAGCAAGAAGCGATCGAGCGGCTGTCGCTGATTGCGGACCTCTTCCTCGTCCATGATCGGCCGATCGTCCGCCCGCTCGACAACTCGGTTGTCCAGATGATCGCCGGCCATCCCCAGGTCCTGCGGCTCGGCCGCGGCTACGCGCCGGAGAGGATCGCGACCAATGGCGTGGCGGAGGGCATCGTCGCCGTCGGCGGCCACCTCAAGACGGCGGTCGCGGTGACCCAGGAGGGCAGCGTCGTGGTCGGCGCGCATATCGGCGATCTCGAATCCGCCGAGACGCGGGCGGCCCACGCCAAGGCGCTGACCGACATGATCCAGTTCCACGCCGTCACGCCACGGCTGGTCGCGGCCGACCTTCATCCGGATTACGCATCGCGCCGCGCCGCCGAGGCGTTGGGCGCTCCAATCGTGTCCGTGCAGCACCACCTTGCCCATGTCGCTGCCTGCCTCGCCGAAAACGGCATTGCGCCGCCGGCCCTCGGCATTGCCTGGGACGGGACCGGCTACGGCGGCGACGGGACGATCTGGGGCGGCGAATTCATCCGCATCGAAACAAATACGTGGCGGCGGGTCGGCTATTTCCGCCGCTTTCGCCTGCCCGGTGGCGAGGCGGCGGTGCGCGAACCGCGCCGGTCGGCGCTCGGCCTTCTGGTCGAGGCTTTCGGCGATGACGCCTTCGGCATGACCGACCTGCCACCGGTCGCCGCCTTCGACACCGCCGAACGGAGCGTCGTCGCCCGGATGCTGGCGCGCGACGTCAACGCGCCGGAGACCTCCAGCGTCGGGCGGCTTCTCGATGCCTTCGCGGCGCTTTGCGGAATCCGCCAGGTCAACGCCTATGAAGGACAGGCGCCGACCGAATTCGAATGGGCGGCGGGCGAGCGCAGGACCGGCAAGCGCTACGATTTTCCGATTGTGTCGGGGAAAGGCGGTATGCTGATCGTCGACTGGCAACCGGCGCTGGAAGCAGCACTCGCCGATCTCGGCGCCGGCGCGGCGCCGGGCGTCGTCTCCGAGGCGGTGCATAATGGTCTGGTCGGGGTGATCGCGGCGATTGCCGAACGGGTCGGCGAGCCGCGCGTCGCGCTGTCCGGTGGCTGCTTCCAGAATCTCCGGCTCGGCGAAGGGGCGGTTGCCGCCTTGAAAAAAGCCGGCCTGACGCCCTACTGGCATCGCCGCGCCCCGCCGAATGACGGCGGCATCGCGCTTGGCCAGGCGGTGTGGGCGGGCTGGACGGAAAGGCAAGGAGACTAGCCATGTGCCTCGCGGTTCCCGGACGGATTCTCAGCGTCAGCGGCGACGATCCGTTGATGCGTCTCGGCCGCGTCGACTTCGGCGGCGTGCTGAAGGAGATCAACCTTGCCTACACACCGGAAGCGAAAATCGGCGACCACGTGCTGGTCCATGTCGGCTTCGCCATAACCGTCATCGACGAGGCGGAGGCGGAGCGCGTCTTCGCGCATCTTCGCGAGATCGGAGAGCTGGAGGACCTGGAGGAGACGGAGGGATGATGCGGGCCCGGTCGCTGTTCGCCACGCCCGTCTCTCCCGTGCGGAAGCGGACCGAGGGGTTGCGCCTTCTGCCGGCAGGCACCGCCCCTCACCGGCTTCGGCTGCATGGCCCCGCATTTGTGCGGCGGCGTACCGCCCGTCCTGGAACGTTGGCGCATTGTCACGGTCATGGCATGGATGGCAGGGTCAAGCCCGGCCATGACGGACGTGGGGGTGGCGGGAGCAATGGCTGGCCGACTGGATCCGCCGCCCTGACGTTCTTTTCCCTCGACCATTTTCACCCCTCCGTCGTCATGGCCGGGCTTGACCCGGCCATCCATTCCATTCTGCCATCTGCCCATGCGTACGTTTTACGTCTACATATTGGCGAGCAAGAAGAACGGCACCCTCTACATCGGCGTGACGAACAATGTGGCGCGCCGCGTCCACGAACATCGAACCGGCAAAGGCGACAGCTTCACGCAACGATACGGGGTGTTTCGCCTTGTCTATTACGAGGAGCATCGAACGGCGACCGTGGCTATCCAGAGAGAAACGTCG
This sequence comes from uncultured Alphaproteobacteria bacterium, assembly GCA_963812275.1. Lineage (GTDB taxonomy): Bacteria > Pseudomonadota > Alphaproteobacteria > Rhizobiales > Kaistiaceae > Bauldia. The sequence continues at coordinate 126,734 of CAWEUQ010000030.1, forward strand.
CTGAAGCGGTGGCCACGGAAGTGGAAGATCGCGTTGATCGAGAAGGACAACCCGGATTGGTTCGATCTCGCGCGAAGGATGAATTGGTAAGGTCGGACGAATGTCACGGTCATGGCATGGATGGCCGGGTCAAGCCCGGCCATGACGAGTGTGGGGGTGGCGGGAGCAATGACTGGCCGACTGGATCGGCCGCCCTGACGTTCTTTTCCCTCGACCATTTTCACCTCTCCGTCGTCATGGCCGGGCTTGACCCGGCCATCCATGCCGATTGCGTTCCTGGAGTCTCCTTCGCTCCCGAACAAACTCATTCCGCTTCCGCCGTTTGTGCAGAGGGGGGAGCAAATCCATGAAATATCGTGACGAGTATCGCGACCCGGTTGCGGCGCGGGGCTATGCCGACGCCATCGCGCGGATCGTGACCCGGCCGTGGACGCTGATGGAGGTCTGTGGCGGGCAGACCCATGCCATTGTCCGCTACGGCATCGACGAGCTCCTGCCCGCGGAGGTGACCCTGGTCCACGGGCCGGGGTGTCCGGTCTGCGTGACGCCGGCCGAATATATCGACAAGGCGATCGAGATCGCCGGCCGGCCCGAGGTGACGCTCTGCTCCTTCGGCGACATGCTGCGGGTTGCCGGCACCGGCGGCGACCTGCTCGGCGCGAAGTCGCGGGGCGGCGATGTCCGGGTGGTCTATTCGCCGCTCGACGCGCTGACCATCGCCCGGGCCAACCCGGACCGCCAGATCGTGTTCTTCGCCGTCGGCTTCGAGACGACCGCGCCCGCCAACGCCATGGCCGCCTATCAGGCCAAACGCGAGGGGCTGACCAACTTCTCGATGCTGGTGTCGCATGTGCTGGTGCCGCCGGCGATGCGCACCATCCTCTCCGGGCCGACCAATCGCATCCAGGGTTTCCTCGCCGCCGGCCATGTCTGCACGGTGATGGGCTTCGAGGAATATTTTCCGATCGCCGCCCAATATCATGTGCCGATCGTGGTCACCGGCTTCGAGCCGCTCGACATCCTCGAAGGCGTCTACATGGCCGTCCGCCAGCTCGAGGAAGGCCGGGCCGAGGTCGAGAACCAGTACAGCCGCTCGGTCAAGCGCGACGGCAACCGGCCGGCGCAGGCGATCATGGCGGAGGTCTTCAAGGTGACGCCGCGGCGCTGGCGCGGCATCGGCGACATCGCCGAAAGCGGGCTCGGGCTGTCGGACGCCTATCGCGATTTCGACGCCGAACGCCGCTTCGGACCGGTGTCGGCCGAGCCGGAGATGGAAACCGAGTGCATCAGCGGCCTCGTGCTGCGGGGCGAGAAGAAGCCGCCCGAGTGCCCGGCCTTCGGCACGCGCTGCACGCCGGAGCGCCCGCTCGGGGTGACGATGGTCTCCTCGGAAGGCGCCTGCGCCGCCTATTATCGCTATCGCGGCCGCAACGCAGCGACGCTGAAGGCGGCATCGTGAGCGACAAGGATTTCGCCCTCGCCTGCCCGGCGCCGGCCGGAACCGACGATACCGTGCAGATGGCCCATGGCGGTGGCGGGCGGGCCATGGAAAGGCTGCTCGACACCATCATCCGCCCGGCCTTCGACAATCCGCAACTGGCGCGGCGGCACGACGGCGCCGTGCTCGATCTTGCCGGCCCGGTCGCCTTCACCACCAACTCCTATGTGGTCAAGCCGCTTTTCTTTCCCGGCGGCGATATCGGCACGCTCGCGGTCAATGGCACGGTCAACGATCTCGCCATGTGCGGCGCGCGGGCGGCCCATCTCAGCGTCGGCCTGATCCTCGAGGAAGGATTGCCGCTGGGCACGCTGCGGCGCGTGGTTGCATCGATGCGAACCGCCGCCGACGCCGCCAGCGTGCAACTCGTCACCGGCGACACCAAGGTCGTCGACCACGGCAAGGCCGACGGGCTGTTCGTCAATACTGCCGGTCTCGGGCCGCTCGTCGCCACGGCGCCGATCGGGCCGGCGGAGGTCAAGGCCGGCGACGCGGTGATCCTCTCGGGCGATGTCGGCCGGCATGGCATCGCGGTGATGGCGGCGCGCGAAGGCTTCGGCTTCGAGACGGTGATCGAAAGCGACTGCGCCCCGCTCGTCGAGCCGGTCCTGGCGCTGATCGAAGCCGGCGTCGCCGTGCATTGCCTCCGCGACCTGACGCGCGGCGGCCTGGCCAGCGCCGTCGTCGAGATCGCCGAGACGGCGGCGGTATCGATCGCCCTCGACGAGGCCGCGATCCCGGTCCGCGACGACGTGCTTGCCGCCTGCGAACTGCTCGGCCTCGATCCGCTGCATGTCGCCAACGAGGGGCGGTTCGTGGCTTTCGTCACCGCCGAGGACGCCGAGCGGGCGATTCACATCCTGCGGCGCTTTCCCGTATCCGCCGGCGCCGTGCGAATCGGAACCACGGGCCGGTCGCCCCCCGGCGAGGTGTCCTGTCGCGGGGCTCTCGGCGTCGCCCGCATCATCGACATGCTCAGCGGCGAGCAGTTGCCCCGGATCTGCTGAAACCCGCCTGCAGGACCGTCGCCCGGTGCGAATGGCGCCCGGCATGACCGATGGTATGGTGTGCCCCAAGAAGACCGACAAATCCGGGAGGGCGCCGTGGAGCTATCCGAGACCCTGGGATACCTGGCTTCCGGGCTGGTGCTCGCCACCTTCACGATGCGGACGATGATCCCGCTGCGGCTTCTCGGCATTGCCAGCAATGTCGCGTTCATCGCCTACGGCTACGCCGCCGGCATCCTGCCGGTCCTGATCCTTCACGCCATCCTCCTGCCGCTGAATGTCTACCGCCTGGTCGAGATGTTTCGACTGGTCAGGGAGATCGAAATTGCCGGCGACGGCGTCGACCACCTGCATTGGCTGATGCCGTTCATGACATCCGTCTCCATGGCGGCCGGCACGACCCTGTTTTCCAAGGGCGACGCGGCCAGCGACATGTATCTGCTGACCAGCGGACGAATCCGCATCGAGGGGCTCGACATCGAACTCGACGCCGGCGAGGTGATCGGCGAGATCGGAGTCTTCTCTCCGAACGGCACGCGGATGGCGACGGCGACCTGTATCGACGACTGCCGGCTGCAACGGATCAGCCGCGACAAGGTGCGGGAACTGGTCTTCCAGGACCCGCGCCTCGCCTTCCATCTCATCGGCATGGTCACCGGGCGCCTTGTTGAAGACCTCCGCATCGTCGAGCGGCAGGCCACCGCCGGCTCCTAAGCCGACCCCGGCCTTGAAGCTGGTCTCCCGGCCTCCTCGCCCATGCCGCATCGCCGTGACAGGCGCCTTGATTCCAGCCAACTCTTCCAATCAGCCGGCATCGGCCAGACGGTCGACGACCGCGACGCCATCGACCACCTGGTCGCTCGGATGCATGACCACGCGATCACCGACATCGAGGCCCTCGACCACCTCCGCGGTCCGGCTGTTGCGATGGTCGATCACCACCCGGGTCTCGACCGCCTTGCCGTCGACGATCCTGAACACGGTCCAGTCGGCGCCGGTCCGGAAGAGCGCGCCGAGCGGCACCTGCGGGACGTCGTCGCCATCCCAGACGGCGATATGGACCATGACGCGGAATTCGTGGCCGAGGCGTTGCCACTCCTCCGCCGGCCCGACGATATCGAGGACGGCATCGACCCTCTGCTCCTCGATGCCGAGCGCCGAGACCTTGGTATAGGCCGCCGGATCGACCCGGCGCACCACGGCGTTGAGAGGCGGTCCGCCCCAATGGTCGATGGTGGCCTGGCTGCCGGCGTGGATGCTGACGGCATCGCTCGACAGCAGATGGACGATGATCTCGAGATTGGTCGGATCGCCGAGCTCGACGAGGCCCTGGCCGGCGGCGACCACCTGCTCGCTTTCGGTGAGGAGCTTCAGCACCGTGCCGTCGACCGGCGCGCGAAGCGTCAGGCAGCAGGAATCGCGGCCGCCGCCTTCGAGCTGGTTCGGCTCGATCAGGCGCGCCTCGGCGCTGGACAATTCGCTGTCCCTGAGATTCAGCGCGGCCTTGGCCTCGGCGACCTGGGCCGTCGCGGTGTCGTGATCGGCGATCGCCTTGTCGAGGGCGCTCTTCGAAATGGTCTCGTTGCCGGCAAGCCGCTGCGCGCGTTCGAGATCGCTCTCGGCGAGCCGCTCGCCGGCCTCGGCCGCGGTCAGCTGGGCCGAAGCGAGATTGACGGCGGCGCGTGCGGCTTCGACGGCAGCCTCCAGCTCGCGACGGGAGCGGACATCGAGGAATGGCGGGTCGACCGGGTGAATCGAGGCGACCGCCGTAGTGTTGCGATAGACCTGATCGCCGACTTCGACCGGCAGCCGCTCGACCCGGCCGGCGACCGGCGCGGAGACGCGGAAGACGTCGCGGATCCGGGCAACGCCCTCCTCGTCGATGGTGACCTCGAGCGGACCGCGACTGACGGTGGCGACGTCGACCGGAACGGGCTGGGGCATCAGGGCGAAGACGGCGCCGGCGACGATCAGCGCCAGGACGAGAAGACCGATCCCCCGCTTGACCCATTTCGAGTGCATTGATGCCTACTCCCTTGTCTTCAGGACGCGGACGAGATCGAGCGCGTCGACCCGGCGGCGGACGATCAGCGCGCTGACCAGCGCCGCGGCGACGACGATGATGCTGGCAATCGCATAGATGCTCGGCTCGACCACGAAGGGCACGCGGAACATGTCCGTGGCGAGGCTCCGGGTGATGACGAGGCCGAGCAAGGTGGCGATCAGCCAGCCGATCGGCTGCGCCACGGCGACGATGACGCCGATCTCGATGAACAGGACGTTCGATACCTCGGCGCGGTGGAAGCCGAGGACCCGCAGCGTCGCCAGTTCGCGGGCCCGCTCCGACAGCTGGATGCGGGCCGAGTTGTAGACGACGCCGAAGGCGATGATGACGCTGAGGGCGAGGTAGACGGTGAGCATCATCGTCATGTTCTCCTGCATCGTCTCCTGGAAGCGCTGGCGGGAGCGGCTCAACAGGGCGACGGCGGAGATCTGCGGGGTATCCTTGACGGCGCGGTAGAGGTCGTCGAGGCGGGTGTCGTCGACCAGCACATGAACGCCGGAGATGCGCGGGCCGGTGCCGGCCAGCCGGGCCAGCGCGTCGATGTCCATGAACACCGACAGGCCGACATAGCTCTGGATGACCTGGGTGACCGGGACTTCGACGGTTCGCCGGTCGCCGTCGAGGAATTCGACGCGGGCGATGTCTCCCGGCCGGAGATGGAGGAGACTGGCGACGCGGTCGCCGAGCGCAAGACCGGTCGGCGGCAGGACGACCGGCTGGAGGTCGAGGTCGAGCACCCGGCTGAGGTCGGTCCGCGCCGGCTTGCCGGTGATGGTGAGCTGGCGCGAATACTGGCCGTTGCTCATCGTCACCGGCGCTGCGAGGTAGGGCTCGGCGGCGATGACGCCGGGCAGCCGTTCCACCTCCTGGAGTGCGGAAGCCGCGCGCTCGGAGGAAAAGGCCAGCGTCGCGTCCTGGCGCTCGGTGCGGTAGAAGACCGCGTCGATCATGTAGTCGACCGATGAGAGCGTGCCGAGGGCGACCCCCATCAGGGCGACCGCGAAAGCGGTGCCGACGGCGGTGAGCAGCGAGCGCAGCGGATGGCGGATGAGGTGGCGGAGCGCCATCGTCGTCACTTGCGAAAAAATCCGCGTCCGGGCGATCAGCCCGCCCATGAACTGGCGATAGACCTGTGGCGCGGGCGGGCGCATGGCGACCGCCGGCGGCAGGGCGAAGACCACGGCGATCGCCTTGAGCGCGCCGGCCGCCGCCGCCGCCATGCTGACCCCGGCGGCGACGAGGTAGATATCGACACTCGAGCGGAAGACCAGGAACGGAAAGGCGAAGAAGTGTGAATACATGACGGTCATGCCGCGACCGAGCCAGGTGCCGACGACGGCCCCGATCAGGACGCCGATCGCGGCGATGATCAGCACCAGCTTCAGATAGTGCCAGGCAACCGCGGCGCGGCCGTAGCCGAGGGCCTTGAGAAGCCCGATCTGCTCCCGCTCCAGCTCGATCAGCCGCGACAGGATCATGTTGATGAGAAAGGCGGAAACGAGAAGGAAGATCGGCGGGATCATCTGCGCCATGCCGCGAAGCTGGTCCAACTCCCCCTGCAGAAAGGCGTTCGACGTCTGGTCCTTGCGGCCGTGGGCGCCGGTGCCGCCATAGGGTTCCAGCAGCGCGTCGATCTCCTCGATCACCGCCGCCTCGTTGGCCTGGCGGAGCAAGCGGACGCTGACCGAGTTGAAGGCGCCGTCGAGATCGAAGAGCGAGGCAAGCGTCGCCTCCGGCATCCAGATGGTGGCGAAACGGCGGCTGTCGGGCATCATGTCGCCGGGGCCGAGTGCGTAGACGAATTCGGGCGACATGACGATGCCGACGACCGTCAGCCGCATCTTGGCGCTGCCGATGACGGCTTCGAATGTCGAGCCGATTTCGAAGCGTTGCGCCGCGGCGAACTGGGTATCGATCGCGACTTCGTTGACGCGACCGGCTTCCGGCATACGGCCGCGACGGACGAAGACGTCGTTGACCTCGATCGACCGGCCGGCCGGTATCGATTCGATCAGGCCGGTCGCCGGCTCGCGGAAGCCCTCGATGTCGAGAAGCGCCAGTTCGACGATCCGCGGCTCGACCGCGGCAACACCGTCGATCTCGGCAATCTGCCGGGCGATGGCATTCGGAACGCGCGACGCCGTCGCGAAGACGTCGCCGAATTTGTAGCGCTCGTAGTAGGCGTCCCGGGTTTCGACCAATGACAGATAGGCGCCGACAGCGAGGATCAGGGTCGCGACGCCGCAGGCCATGACCAGCGCGATGGCGAGCGACTGGGCCCAGAGCCTGCGGAGGTCGCGAAACAGCTTGATGTTGAGGGCGCCCATGCCGGTCACCAATTCACTTCGGAGGGCATGAGCCGGGTCTCGTTCTCGATGACGTCGGTAATCGCGCCATCCGAGAAATGGAACACGCGGTCGGCGATCGAGCCGATCGTGGCGTTATGGGTGATGATCGCGGTCGTGGTGCCGAGTTCGCGATTAGTGGCGGTCAAAGCCTCGAGGACGAGAATGCCGGTCTTCGAATCGAGGGCGCCGGTCGGCTCGTCGCAAAGCATCACCTCGGGCCGTTTTGCCACCGCCCGGGCAATGGCCACCCGCTGTTGTTCGCCGCCGGAGAGTTGGGCAGGAAAATGGGAGATGCGCTCCTTGAGACCGACGAGTTCGAGCGCCTCTTCCGGACGCATGGCGTTGCGGGAGATCTCGGTCACCAGGGCGACATTTTCCTTCGCCGTCAGGCTCGGGATCAGGTTGTAGAACTGGAAGACAAAGCCGACGTGATCGCGGCGGTATCCGGTCAGCTCGCGGTCGCTGGCAGCGGAGAGATCGTGGTCGCGGTAACGGACTTCACCGGCCGTCGCCGTGTCGAGCCCGCCGAGAATGTTGAGAAATGTCGATTTGCCGCTGCCGGAAGGGCCGAGCATCACCGTCAATTCGCCGTGGAAGAGATCGGCATCGACCCCGCGCAACGCCTTCACCTCGACGTTGCCGGTTTTATAGACCTTGCTCAGTCCACGGATCCTGAAAACGGCTTCGCGCAAGGCATGTCTCCTCGGCGAGTGAACCTATCGACGAAAGGACCCCTTCCGGTTGACTCAGGTCAATGCCCGCGCCGCTTCATCAGGCAGTGTCACCATAGCAAATGACAGCGCGAAAATCGCAGGGCTCGAACGCCGGAAAGTTGGAGATTCGATGAAAGACTATCGGGAATTGGCGCGGGAGGTCTCATCCTCGGCAGCGGCCCTGCGGCAAGGTCTGCCCGACGCAATGGCCGGTTTCGCGGCGGTGGGCAAGGGCACCTATTTCGATGGCGCCCTCAGCACAAAATTCAAGGAGCTTATCGCGCTGGCGCTCTGCGTGGCTTCGCGATGCGATGGCTGCGTCGCCTATCACGCCAAACGGGTCAGCGAGCTTGGCGCTTCGCGGGACGAAGTGCTCGAGACGATCGGCGTCGCGATCCAGATGGGCGGTGGTCCCTCGATGGTCTACGGCGGCGAGGCGCTGCGCGCCTTCGATTCTTTTCAACTGCAAGCGGTGCCAGGGGAGTGAAGCAGATGACAGACCAACCCGACGTTCTTTGGTTCGAATCCGTCAAGCGCACCCATGTCGGGCTCGTTGGCGGCAAGAATTCCTCGCTCGGCGAGATGGTGCAGACCCTGTCGGCGAAAGGCGTGCGGGTGCCGCCCGGCTTTGCCACCACGGCCAGCGCCTATTGGCGCTACGTCGACGCCAACAGCCTCCGCCAAGTCATATCGGATCGCCTCGACGAGATGACGGCAGGCAAGAAGACCCTCGCCGAAACCGGTCAGGCCATCCGCACCGCCTTCCTCCACGGCGACTGGCCGGCGGAGACTGCCGAAACGATCACCTCGTCCTACGCCGAGCTCTGCAAGCGCACAGGCAGGGACGAACTCGACGTCGCCGTCCGCTCCTCGGCAACCGCCGAGGACCTGCCGGATGCCAGCTTTGCCGGACAGCAGGAGACCTTCCTCAACATCCGCGGCGACCGCGCCCTGCTCGATGCCTGCCGGCGCTGCTATGCGTCGCTGTTCACCGACCGGGCGATCTCCTACCGGCAGGTCAAGGGCTTCGACCATTTGCAGGTGGCGTTGTCGGTCGGTGTCCAGCAGATGGTGCGTTCCGACATCGGCGGCTCGGGCGTGATGTTCTCGATCGACACCGAAACCGGATTCGACAACGTGGTGCGGATCGACGCGGCCTGGGGCCTCGGCGAGAACGTCGTCCAGGGCGCGGTCGATCCCGACGCCTACCAGGTCTTCAAGCCGCTGCTCGACGACGAGTCGCTGTTGCCGATCGTCGAAAAGACGCTCGGCGAGAAGGCGATCAAGATGATCTACGCGACCGGCGAGCAGCCGACGAAGAACGTGCCTACCTCCAAGGCCGAGCGCGTCGCCTTCGTGCTCAGCGACCAGGAGATCGTCCTGCTGGCGCGGTGGGCGACGACCATCGAAAAGCATTACGGCTGCCCGATGGACATGGAGTGGGCCAAGGACGGCGACACCGGCGACATCTTCATCGTCCAGGCACGCCCGGAAACCGTTCAGTCGCGGCGCGCGGCCAACAGCTTCAAGTCATACCGGGTGACGGAAAAGGGCAAGGTGCTGACCACCGGGCTCAGCATCGGCGGCGCGATCACCGCCGGTCGCGTCTGCCTGATCGAGCATGCCAGCGAAATCGACAAATTCGTCGACGGGTCGATCCTGGTGACCGGGATCACCGATCCGGACTGGGTGCCGATCATGAAACGGGCGGCGGCGATCATCACCGACCACGGCGGCCGAACGTCCCATGCCGCGATCGTCAGCCGCGAGCTTGGCCTGACGGCGGTGGTGGGTACCGGCAACGCCACCCATGTGCTGCATACGGACCAGGAGGTCACCGTTTCCTGCGCCGAAGGCGACCAGGGTTTCATCTATGAGGGCACCGCGAAATTCGAGGTCGAGGAACTCGACCTCTCGACCCTGCCGCAGACCAAGACGAAGGTGATGCTGAACCTCGCGAACCCGGCCGCCGCCTTCAACTGGTGGCAGATTCCGGCCGATGGCGTCGGCCTCGCCCGGATGGAATTCGTCGTCACCAACCAGGTCAAGGTGCATCCGATGGCGCTGGTCCACTTCGACACGCTCAAGGACGAGGCGGCGAAAGCGGAAATCGCCGCGATCACGATCAACTATGACGACAAGACCGAATATTTCATCGACACGCTGTCGCGCGGACTGGCGCGGATCGCGGCGGTCGTCCATCCCAAGCCGGTGATCGTCCGGATGAGCGACTTCAAGACCAACGAATATGCCGGTCTCGTCGGCGGCCGCGATTTCGAACCCAACGAGGAAAACCCGATGATCGGGTTCCGCGGCGCCTCGCGTTACTACTCGCCACGTTACCGCGAGGGCTTCGCGCTGGAATGCCGTGCGATCCAGCGGTTGCGCAACGAGATGGGCTTCAAGAACGTCGTCGTGATGATTCCCTTCTGCCGCTCGGTGAAAGAGGCCGACAAGGTGCTCGAAGTGATGGCCGAGAACGGGCTGCGGCGCGGCGAGGACGGGCTGGAAGTCTACGTGATGTGCGAAATCCCGTCGAATGTCATCCTTGCCGACGCCTTCGCCCGCCGCTTCGACGGGTTCTCGATCGGCTCCAACGACCTGACCCAGCTGACCCTCGGCGTCGACCGCGATTCGGAAGAACTCGCCGGCCTGTTCGACGAGCAGGACGACGCGGTCGAATGGATGATCTCAAGCGTCATCGGGGCGGCCCAGAAGGCGGGCGCCAAGATCGGCCTTTGCGGCCAGGCGCCAAGCGACCATCCCGAGTTCGCGCGTTTCCTGGTCGGCTGCGGTATCGACTCGATCTCGGTGACACCCGACAGCTTCTTCGCCGTCAAACGCCACGTCGCCGATGCGGAGGCCGAGAAGCCTGCCTTGAAACGGGCGTGACGAATCAGCTTCGAAACGCCCGCGGAGCTGATCGATAAGAACCGGCGTCGCTACGAGGGTCTCGGTTACCCTCGTGGCGGCGGCGTTCGTGCCGAAAGCCTCCGTGAAATATCGGCGGTGCATTCGCCGAGCGATCGAAACGCAAATCCCACAGCCGAATCTCCTGCTACCGGGTAGACTGGCGATCCGTGGCAGCTCCGACGTCGAAAACCGCGGCACCATGGCACCGGCGACGTCCGGGAAAATCGAGGTATTACTGTGAGTCTGACGACATGAGCCTGCCACCACTCGACCTCCTCCAGGACATCCCGACCCCGGCGCTGATCGTCGACATGGCGACGGCGCGCGACAACCACCGGCGAGCGATCGCCAGCCTCGGTCCCGGGCAGGTGCTGCGGCCGCATTTCAAGGCCCACAAATGCACCGCCCTCGCCCGGCTGCAGCTCGTCGACGGGGTGACGACCATATGCTGCCAGACGACCTGGGAAGCGGTGGTGCTGGCCGGCATGGGCATTCGCGACATCATGGTGACCAACCAGATCGTCGACCCGACCGCGCTCGACGAACTGGCCGAGGCGGCCAAGGTCGCGGATGTCTCGGTGCTCGTCGACGCGCCCGCGCATATCGCGCTGCTCGAAGCGACCGCGCGCCGCGCCGGCGTTTCCTTCGGCGTGCTGGTCGAGATCGAGGTCGGCATGAACCGCTGCGGGGTGGCGGTCGAATCCGACGCGCTTGTCGACGCTCGCCTCGGCGATCGAAGCCTCCGACGTCCTGCATTTCGCCGGTCTGCAATCCTACGATGGCCAGATCACCGGCGTCGCCGACCCGGCGGCGCGACGGCAAGGCGCCGGGGAATCGAACGCGTTGACGAAGCGCGCCATCGAACGACTCCAGGCGGTGGGAATCGCCGTGCCAATGGTCGCCGGCTGCGCGACGGCCCACCTCCCCTTCATTCGCGACATGGATGCCTGGACGGACATCCAGGCCGGATCCTATCTGCTGATGGACGGGGCCTACGGCGCGTTCCCGGACCTCGACTACGGGAGGGCGCTCTTCGCCCTCGGCAGCGTCATCCATCGCTCGCCGCAGCGGATCGTCCTCGATATCGGCCTGAAGCACATGGCCGTGGACAGGGGCCCTCCGGTCTGGTCAGACGACCCGTCGGCGTCCGTGCGGCTCTCCGACGAGCATGCCTCGATTGCGGTATCGCCCGGCAGCCCGATCGCGGTCGGCGATCGGACGTTCCTGCTGCCGAGCCACATCGACCCGACGATCAACCTCCATCCGACGCTGTGGCTGCTGGACAATGGCATCGTCACGCCCGCGCCGGTCGACGGCCGGATGCCGGCGCGGGTGGCGCATTCCGGCTGATGCGCCCCCCGGGGCGCCTTCGCTCAATCCTTGACGCTTGAGGGATCGGTCGCCGAGAGCAGCGGATACATTTCCGGGCGGCGATGCAGCGCGAAATTGAAGACGTTGGCGCGGATTTCGGCGCAGCGATCGAAGTCGCAGGGCGCGGTGATCAGTTCGTCGCCCAGCGTCGAGCAGAGCGCGACAATCTCGCCGGTCGGCGCGATGATGCAGCTTTCGCCGATCAGGTCGCAGCCCTCCTCGCGGCCGGCCTTGGCGACGCCGACGACCCACATGCCGTTCTGGTAGGCGCCGGCCTGCATGACGAGATGGTTGTGGAAGCCCTGGAGATGATCATGCTCGGGTGCCGGCGGATAGTGGACCGGCGTGTTGTAGCCGAGCAGCATCATCTCGGCGCCGCGCAGCGCCGCCTCGCGATAGATCTCGGGCCAGCGCCGGTCGTTGCAGATCGCAAGGGCGATCTTGCCGCCGAAGGCGTCGACGGGATCGAAGACGTTGTCGCCCGGCTCGAAATAGCGCTTCTCGAGATGCTGGAAGGCGCGCCACGGCTCGTGCTCGGCATGGCCGGGGAGATGGACCTTGCGGTAGCGCTTGACGATGCGGCCGGCGGCATCGACGAGGATCGCGGTGTTGTGATGGCGGGTCCGGCCGTCCTCGACGGTCAGTTCGGCATAGCCGAGATAGAAGCCGATGCCGAGCTCCATCGCCCGCTCGAACAGCGGCCGCGTCGCCGCATTCGGCATTTCGGTCTCGAACCAGGCGTCGATCTCGGCCTGATCCTCGGTGTACCAGCGGGGAAAGAAGGTGGTCAGCGCCAGCTCGGGGAAGACGACCAGGCCGCAGCCGCGGGCCGCCGCCTTTTCGAGGAGCGCGATCATCCGGCCGACCGCGGAACGCCTCGGCTCGTCCCGCGCGATCGGTCCAAGCTGCGCCGCACCGACGACGAGTTCCCTCATGCGTCTTCCACTCCTTCGACAGGTTCGGCGATATCCGCGCCGGCGAGCTTCGCCGCAAGGCCGAACAGGACCATCGCGCCGGCGGCGAGATCGTCGGCGGCGGTGAATTCCTCGATGTTGTGACTGATGCCGCCGGCGCTCGGCACGAAGATCATCGCAGCCGGGCAGACCCGCGCCAGCATCTGGGCGTCATGGCCGGCACCGGAGGGCATCCGCCGCGTCGCGAAGCCGAGGCGGGTGGCGGTCGCCTCGACCTCGGAAACCAGATCGGGGTCGAAGGCGACGGGCTCGAACCGCGCCAGCGTTCGCGATGCGACCGTAACGCCCTCGTCTTCCGCGATCGCGGCGGCGTGGGCGGCGACGATCGCCTCGGCGCGGGCCAGCGTCGCCTCGTCGGTATTGCGGAGATCGACGGTCATCACCGCGCGGTTGGCGACGACGTTGACGAGATTGGGCTCGATGGTGCAGAAGGCCGACGGTGCCGACCTGGGCGCCGCCGAGTTCCTCGGCGACACGGCGGACGGCGACGGCGAGCCGCGCCGCGGCGAGACCGGCGTCGTGCCGCATCGCCATCGGCGTGGTGCCGGCATGGGCCGACGTGCCGGTCGAAGGTGTATTCGGTCCACGAAATGCCCTGGACGCCCTCGACCACGCCGATGGTCACTCCCTCGCTCTCGAGCACGGGCCCCTGCTCGATATGGAGTTCGAGGAAGGCGTGGATCGCCGGCGCGCCGCAGGACGCCTCGCCGGCATAGCCGATGCGATCGAGGCAGGCGCCGACCGTGTCGCCATCGATGCCGATGGTGGCGCGCGCCGCCTCGACGCTCATGCCGCCGACATGGACGAGGCTGCCCATCATGTCGGGCTGGAAGCGCGCGCCTTCCTCGTTGGTGAAGGCGGCGACGGTGATCGGCCGCTCGGTCGCGATGCCGGCCTCGTTCAGCGTCTCGACGACCTCGAGCCCGGCGAGGACGCCAAGCGCGCCGTCATAGAGGCCGCCGGTGCGGACGGTATCGATATGCGAGCCGATCATCAGCGGCGGCAGGTCGCTGCGGCCGGGACGGGTGCCGAAGATGTTGCCGATGCGGTCGACGGCGACCGTCAGGCCGAGATCGCGCATCCAGGAAACCAGCAGGTCGCGCCCGGACTTGTCTTCCTCGCTCAACGCCAGACGGCAGACGCCGCCGCCGGCGAGCGCGCCGACGCGGCCGAGGTGGTCGAGCCGATTGGCGAGGCGACGGCCATCGATGCGGAGATTGGTTGTCATGCGCCGGCCCTCACCGCTTCGGCGCTCCGGCCGACGATCCGCTGGTAGAGACCCGGATCGGTGTCGCCCTCGGTGCCAAAGAGGAGGACGTGCGACGCCTCGTCCAGTTTCAGCATGGCGCGGAATTCCGGCCGGTCGGCGGCGATCAACAGGCCGGCCAGACCACCGACGCCCGATTCGCCACTGACGATGCGGGCGCCGGCCTCCCCCGACGCCAACAATCGCATGGCAGCCAGCGCCGCTTCGTCCGGCACCGACATGAAGGCGTCGGCCCCCGGCGACAGGATCGACCAGGCCAGCAACGACGCCTCGCCGCAGGCGAGACCGGCCATGATGGTATCGAGGGCGCCGAGCACCGGGACGCGCTCCCCGGCCCTGGCGCTCTCGTAGAGGCAGGCGGCCTGGTCCGGCTCGACCACCACCAGCATCGGCCGGTCGGCGCCATAGCGCTCCCAGAAGACCGAGAGGACCGCCGCCGCCAGCCCGCCGACGCCGCCCTGGATGAAGATGTGGGTCGGCTGCGCCGCCTCCCCGGCCTCGATCGCGGCGACGACCTCGCCGACCATCACCGTGTAGCCCTGCATGACGTTCCGCGGGATATCGACATAGCCCGGATAGGAGGTGTCGGAGACGACCACCCAGCCGTTCCGTTCGGCCGCCTCGGCAGCGGCGCGGACCGCGTCGTCATAGTTGCCGGGATTGCGAACGACCGTCGCGCCATAAGCCTCGATGGCCCGCACCCGCTCGTCGGAGACGGTCTCGTGCACATAGATTACGCAGCTACAGCCGAAGAGCCGCGCGCCCCAGGCGACCGAGCGACCGTGATTGCCGTCGGTGGCGCAGCAGACGGTGGTGGCGGATGTGAGATGAGCGTAGCGGCCTTCGAGCAGGTCGGCGGGTTTCGGCTTGCTGCCGCTCTCCTTCTCGACCGCGTCGGCGAACAGCCGATAGACGGCATAGGCGCCACCGAGCGCCTTGAAGCTGCCGAGGCCGAAGCGACCGCCTTCATCCTTGAAGGAGATGCCGGCGATCCCAAGCCGGCTGGCGAGATCGGGCAAGGCGACCAGCGGCGTCGGGGCGTAGCCAGGCCACGCGGCGATGATTTCCGACGCCTCGTCGCCCCGCGCTTTTGACAGAATCGCCTGTTCGGCCGAACCGTAGGCGTCGGAACGACGCCCGGGATTGAGGATGCAGTCGGCGGAGACGGAATACGGAAGCATGTCGAGCCCGAGACAGGAACACTGGGGGCGACGCGGCCGGCGCGCGCATGCCTCATCTCGCCTCGCGGTCGGCCAATCGTCAACCAAAAAATGAAAATCTTCTTCCACAAGATGCGCTATATGAAAGTTTGAAAGGACGGGAGCCGACCCGATGAACGAAGCCGACACGCCGCCTCCGTTGCCGATCGACGGGCGGATTCTCGACATTCTCGACGAACTGACCGACAGCGAACGGCGCCTCGCCGAGGTGGTTCTCGAGACTCAGGGGAACCTCTCCGCCTTCACCGCCGGCGAACTTGCCGAAAAAGCCGGCGTCTCGAATGCGACGGCCGCGCGCTTCTTCCAGCGGCTCGGCTACAAGAGCTACGGCGAAGCCCGGCGGCAGGCGCGGCTCGTCCAGGCCTGGGGGTCGCCGCTCTACGAACTGACCGGGGTGCGCGAGCGGGTGCCGGAGGTCGGCGGCTTCGCCCTGCATGTCGCCCAGGACCTGCAGAACCTGACGCGGACGGCCGAGACCCTCTCGCCCGAGGCGATCAGCCGTTCGATCGAGCTGCTTGTCGCCGCGCGGACCATATGGACCGTCGGTTTCCGCAATTCCTTCGCACTCGCCGCCTATGCCCGCGGCCTGCTGATGAACGCCAAGCCCGACGTGCGGCTGCTGCCCGTCGCCGGCAGCACGATCGGCGAGGAACTGGCGGGAATCACGTCGGACGATGTCTTTCTGGTCATGGGATTCCGCCGCCGGCCGGTCGTCCTGCGCGAGATCCTCGATGTCGCCCGCGACGCCGGCGCGCCGAGCATCCTGATCACCGACCTGACCGCGGCGCGGACAACCCAGCTCGCGACGATCACGCTCCGCTGCCACAACCGTGGCGCCAGCCAGCTCGATTCCTACGCCGCGCCGATCAGCCTGATCAACTACATCTGCTCGGCGACGGGACTGGCGCTTGGAGAGGCAGGACTGGCGCGGCTCAGCGTCATCGAAAGCCTGCATGACCGGCTCGATCCCTTCAGTTCGACCAGCGGCGCCAGACGGCGTAAAAAATGAGCAGCAACTGCCCAATCTGAAATCAATATTCCATATTGCAAAATGTAAGAAAAAGACTTTTCATATCACCATCAGTTTCGCTGACTGACCCGCTCGCCTGAGCGTGCCACTCCGACCAAACCGATGGAGACCGCCATGACCATCCTCGATCGCCGTCACTTCCTGAAAGGGACGGCCGCCGCCACGCTGCTCGCCGCCATGTCGCCGCTGCAACGCGCCCGCGCAGCAACCACCCTGCTGTGGATGACCTGGGAGAACCTCGCCAAGGACGACTATCTCCAGGCCTTCCTCGACGAGAGCGGCGTTACCATCGACAAGAACTTCATCGGCACCGACGACGAGCAGTTCGCCAAGCTGCGCGCCGGTGGCACGTCGTCGGTCGATCTCATCACGCCCGGCCTCGACAAGGTCGAGCTCTATGTCGGCGCCGACCTCCTGCAGCCGATCGATCTCGACAAGGTGTCGAATTCGGCGCTGCTCTACGACACCTTCAAGCAGACCAAGCTCGGCAAGAAGGACGGCAAGACCTACGGCATCCCCTTCTACTGGGGGATCAATCCGATCGTCTACCGCGCCGACCTGATGGACGAGGAGCCCGACTGGTCGGTGTTCTTCGAGGGCGAGAAATACAAGGGCAAGCTTGCCATGCGCGACTACGCGCTGGAGGGCATCATGATCGCGGCGATGTATCTCGGCATCCCCGAGGACCAGATGTTCGTCATGGACGACGCGCAGCTCGCCGAGGTCAAGAAGGCGCTGATCGCCCAGAAGCAGCTCCTGCGCACCTACTGGAACTCGATCTCGGACCTCACCAATCTCTACGCCACCGGCGAAGTGGTCTGCGCCTTTTCCTGGGTGCCGCCGTATTACGACCTGCGGGAACGCGGCCTCGACATGGGCATGGCCAAGCCGAAGGCCGGCGTCATCGGCTGGTGCGACACGCTGGCGATCCCCAAGGGCGTCGAAGGAGAAAAGCTCGACGACACCCTGGCATTGATCAATTATCTGCTCGGCCCGGTCTATGGCGAGAAACTCGCCTATGGCGGTCCCTATGCGCAGAGCACGTCGGCGATTCGCGACAAGCTGCCGCCGGAACAGCAGGAGAAGATCTTCATCAAGGATCTCGACGTGATGAACTCCTTCGTCTGGAAACAGAATCCGCCGCGCTATGCCGACTGGGTCCGCCTGTGGAACGAGGTCAAGGCAAGTTGAGGATGAAGGAACGGTCGCCTCTTGGCATCGAACGGTAAGTCGCAGGTCGCGCTTCTCGAAGCCCGCGACCTGCACAAATCCTACGGCCCGGTCCACGCCGTTCGCGGCGTGGACTTCACTTTGGAGCGGGACAGCTATGTCACGCTTCTCGGCCCGTCCGGCTGCGGCAAGACGACGATCCTGCGGCTGATCGGCGGCTTCGAGACGCCGAGTTCCGGCACGCTCACCCTCGAGGGCCAGTCGCTCGACGGGGTTCGCGCCGCGCGGCGCCCGGTCAACACCGTGTTCCAGAGCTACGCGCTCTTTCCCCATCTCGATGTCGGGGCCAATGTCGGCTTCGGCCTGTCGCTGGCGGGCCTCAGTGACCGCGAGGTCGCCGAGCGGACCGCGGATGCGCTGCGCATGGTGCGGATGGAGGACATGGCAAAACGCCAGCCTCAACAGCTCTCGGGCGGCCAGCAGCAACGCGTCGCGCTTGCCCGCGCCATCGTCAACCGGCCGAAGATCCTGCTCCTCGACGAACCGCTCAGCGCGCTCGACCGCAAGATGCGCAAGGACATGCAGATCGAGCTGAAGGACCTGCAGCGGCGACTCGGCCTGACCTTCCTGCACGTCACCCACGACCAGGAGGAGGCTTTCGCCCTCTCCGACCGGATTATCGTGATGAACGGTGGGCTGATCGAGCAGAGCGGTTCGCCGGAGGCAATCTACCGCCATCCCGAAACCGCTTATGTCGCCGACTTCATCGGCGGCTCCAATCTCCTGCCGGCCCGGGTCGTCGCGATGGTCGACGGGCGGGCGACGATCGAATGCGCCTTCGGGTCGCTGATCGTGCCGACGGCGCCGGGGGTCGAGGTCGGTGAAAGCGCCTCGCTCTGCCTCAGGCCCGAATTGCTGACCCTCTCAGGCGACGCGCCGACCCTGGCGGCGACGGTCAGTCATGTCGTCTTCCAGGGCGCGGACTGGCTGGTCGAGGTCACCGCCGGCGCGCACAAGCTTCTGGTGCGGGTCGCCGGCAACGCGCCGCCGCCGGAGACCGGCGCCCCGGTATCGGTGCATTGCGATGGCGAACAGGCCTGGGTCGCCGCCGGCGATCCGCCCGACAGCGCCGTCCCGGCAACGGGGGATGGCGATGGCTGAGCGGCAGACCGCGATCGCAGCGCTGCTGACCGGGCCGGTCATCCTCGCCGTCGGCTGCCTCTGCATCATTCCGCTCGGCTTTCTCTTCGCCTACAGCTTCTTCCAGGTCGACTTCGTCTCGATCGTCAAGGATCCGACGCTCGACAACTATGCCCGGGTCGCCACCAGCGCGACCTATCGCGCGCTGATCCTCAAGGCGCTCGGTCACGGCGTGCTGGTCGCGGCGATCACCGCCGTCCTCGCCTATCCGCTGGCCTTCTACATCGCCAAGCGGGTGCGCCATGTGAAGGCGGCGCTGCTGACCGCCCTGCTCATCCCGCTCTATACCGGCGACATCATCCGGATCTTCGCCTGGCGGGTGGTGCTCGGCGCGGAAGGGGCGCTCAACACCCTGCTGATCTCGCTCGGACTGATCGAAGAGCCGATCCGCGCGCTTCTGTTCAGCACGACCGCGACGATGATCGTCCTCACCTACAACTACCTGCCCTTCATGGTGCTCGGACTGTGGCTCGCCTTCGAGAATCTCGACGACCGCTACATCGAGGCCGCGGCCGATCTCGGCGCGGGACGGACGGCGACCTTCCGCAAGGTGGTGCTGCCGCTGACGCTGCCCGGCCTCTTCGCCGGCGGGCTGATGGTCTTCGCGCTGGTGATCGGCGACTACCTGACACCGCAGCTGATCGGCGGCTCGTCCGGCGTCACCGTGATCAGCGCGATCAACGATTTGTTCGGCACCGCCTTCGACTGGCCGCTCGGCTCGGCGATCGCCTGGACGCTGCTCGCGGTGTTGTTCGTGGTGCTGACCGCGACTTTCATCCTGCTGCAGCGCCACCCGGCGACGCGCACCCTGTTCGGGCGGGCCTGACGATGGAAAGGCTGCTGCGCGCCCACGTGCTTCTGATCTACGCCTTCATGTACCTGCCGGTGGCGGTGATCACGATCTTCTCCTTCAACAATTCGGAGATGATCGCCTTCCCGCTGCAGGGCTTCACCTTCGCCTGGTATGCCGACGTGCTGTCGGATTCCCGCATCCTCGGCGGGCTCGGCACGACACTGTCGATCGCGGTGCCGACGGCGCTGCTCGCCACCTTCCTCGGCGGGCTGTCGGCGCTGGCGCTGGCGCGCTATCGCTTCCGCTGGAAGCTGATCTTCGCGATCCTGCTCCTGGTGCCGTTCCTGATCCCGCGCATCATTTTCGCGGTATCCCAGCTTCTCGTCCTGTCGGAACTCGGCATCGAGCGTTCGGTCGCGACGATCGTCGCGGCCCAGATGCTGATCATCCTGCCGTTCACGGCGCTGATCATCACCTCGGTGCTGATCCGCCTCGACGGCAGGCTCGAGGAGGCGGCGGCCGATCTCGGCGCCTCGGCATGGCAGATCTTCCGCCGGGTTCAGTTGCCGCTGATGCGCAACGGCCTGATCGCCGCGGCCTTCATCGCGCTGGTGCTGTCGTCGGGCGAATATGTGGTGACGGCGTTCCTCAGCGGGCGCATCCAGCCGCTGTCGGTGATGATCGCCTCGGACTTCCGCTTCAGCCTGTCGCCCAGCCTCAATGCGCTGGCGGCGCTGACGGTACTCGCCAACGTCATCGTCATCGTCGTCAGCGAAACCTTTCGCTGGCGGGCGCGGCGAAACGCCGGATAACGCCGCCGCGTGTCGCGTCCCGACTGTCGCACGAAGCTGATCGGTCTCGCGTTGGCCGGTCCGGTGTAGAGGGCCGCCGCCGAAGATACGCTTGAGAGATCCGGATACAGCACCGTCGGGATCCCGAGGACATGGCCGGGGTGAAAGTGACCGGCTGACCCTCCGCCTAGAGGTCGAGCCGATCGTAGGTTCCGATCCACGGCCGCGCCCGCTCGAAGGCGGCGCTGGCGGCGAGGACATCCTCGTCGGCAAGACGTCGGCCGGCGATCTGGAGGCCGACCGGCAGGTTGCCGACCAGCCCCGCCGGAACCGTCGCCGCCGGGTGGCCGGTGAAATTCATCAGATAGGTCATGCACCAGCCGATCAGCGGATCGACCGCCACGCCCTCGATCTCGGACGGACCGACGGTGTTGCCGTCATCGGCATTCTCGACCGCGAGGCAGGGAAGCGTCGGCGACACGAGCAGGTCGTAGTCGTCGAACACGTCGCTGATCGCGTCGAAGACCTCGGTGCGGATCGCCTGATCGCGCAGCATGTCCATGACGGTCAGCTCCCGCGCGATATCGTTCCAGGCGACGAGTTCGGGCGGCAGGTCGCCGGGGTGGTCGCGCATCAGGTCGATGCCCTCTCGCTTGAAGCCCTCGACGGCGTCGAGGTTCAGCGGGGCGACGAAGCGGCACCAGACATCGCTGAGGTCGCGCTGGTTGCGGTCGATCCGGGGCGTGACCTCCTCGACGTGGGCGCCGAGTTCCTCGAAGGCCTTCACCGCCGTGTCGACCACCGCCGCGACCCGCGGGTCGACGGGGAAGATGCCGTAGTTGCGGGTATAGGCGATGCGCATGCCGGCGATCGGCCGGTCGAGAGCGCCAATCGGATCGAAGGCGCCGCCGATGCTGAAGGGATCGCGCGGCTCGAAGCCGGCATGGGCGGCAAGCGCCAGCGCTGCGTCGGCGACGGTGCGGGTCAGCGGCCCCTCGTGGATGAAAGGCGACATATAGGCGAAGGCGTTGGGGCGGGTCACGCTGGGCGTGCGGCCGAAGGAGGCCTTGAAGCCGTAGATGCCGCACCACGAGGCCGGGATGCGGATCGAGCCGCCGCCGTCGGTGCCTTCGGCAAGCGGCAGCAGGCAGGCCGCGACCGCGCCGGCGCTGCCGCCGGAGGAACCGCCGGTGTTCCTCGTCAGGTCGAAGGGATTGCGCGACGGTCCGAACAGGTAATTGTCGCAGGTGCCGCGAAAACCGAAAACCGGGCTGTTGGCCTTGCCGACGACGATGGCGCCGGCCTTCTCCATCCGGTCGGTGAAGGTGCAGGGCTGCGTTGCGACGTAGTTCTTGAGCGCCCGGACGCCGCCGAAGGTCGTCACCCACCCGGCCTTGTGGTCGAAATTGTCCTTGATGACGATCGGCACGCCGTGGAGCGGCCCGAGCGGCTCGCCGCGCATCACCGCCTGTTCGGCCAGCCTGGCGGCCTCGCGGGCGCTGTCATATCCTTTGACGACGATCGCATTGATCTTCGGATTGATCGCCTCGATGCGAGCGATGACGTCGTCGACGATCTCGACCGGCGACAGCGCCTTGTCGCGAATCCGGGCCGCAAGCCCCGTCGCGGTTTCCCTTGCCAGTTCAGATTTCGGCATCGCCCCAGTCTCCTCGCCTCTCCAGCCACCTGACCACCGCGACCAGGGCCGCCACCCCGCGGGCGGCTCGGTCTCGTTCCACCATACACCGTCACGCCTCAGGCTCGAACAATCTGAAGCTGATGAAACCCGAGTGTGCGAGCGAGCCGCGACGCCTTGCTTTCCATCCGAAGCTTGTTGTAGGCAACGCGCGCGATAGGATCTCCGAACGTGCCGTCAGCGCCTCCCTGGGGGGACCATTATCCGGCCGGACGAAGGGCTCCATCGTTCCGGCGCCGAAAGCCAGAGGAGGCAGTCTTGGCCGATCCGATCCGTGTGCTGTTCGCCGGCGAATCCTGGACGACGATCACGACCCACATCAAGGGCTTCGATTCGTTCCAGACATCGTCTTACGCGGAAGGCGGGACAGCGCTGATCGCAGGGCTTCGCAACGCTGGCGTCGCGGTCGACTACCAGCCAAGCCACATCGCCGCCAACGCCTTTCCCACCTCCGCCGAAGCGCTCGCAGCGTATGACGTGGTCATCCTCAGCGACATCGGGACGAATACGCTCCTCCTCCCCGATCGCACTTTCGTCCGCTCCGAGTCGACCGCGAACCGGCTGGAACTGATCGCCGACTTCGTGCGCCGCGGCGGCGGATTCCTGATGGTCGGCGGCTATCTCACTTTCCAGGGAATCCAGGCCAAGGGCAACTATCACGGCTCTCCGGTTGAAGGGGTGATGCCGGTCATACTCTCTGCCAGCGACGATCGCATCGAGTCGCCCCAGGGGGTGACGCCCGAGATCGTCGACGCCGCCCATCCGGTGGTGACGGGTCTCGGCGACTGGCCGCATTTCCTCGGCTACAACCGGGCGACACCTCACGCCGAAAGCCATGTCATTGCCACCGTCGGCGACGATCCATTCATTGCCGTTCGCGACGTCGGCAAGGGCCGGAGCGCGATCTTCGCCTCCGACTGCGGTCCGCACTGGGGCCCGCCGGCCTTCGTCGAATGGGATGGCTACGCGCGGCTCTGGACCAACCTCGTTACCTGGCTCGCCGGCCGCGTCTAGATCGGGGTCCGGACATCCGGCGCGACGGGACCGGGACTCCGGAACCCGCTTGTCATCGAAGATCGAGCGCCCGCTCCATTGGCAGGGGTACGTCGTCAGGCAGAACAGCGGACACCGCACCGCTGGTTCACCTCGAAATACCCGGTCATGCCATGATGTCCCCGCCATTCGGAGACAGCGTCTGGCCGACATAGAAGGAGCCTGCCCCGGACGCGAGCAGCAGGACCGTGGGCGTGATCTCGTCCGCCCGTCCGAATCGTCCGAGCGGCAGCTCCGCCTGTTTCATCGCCCGCCAGTCCGCCGGCAGGCCCATGAGCATTTGCGTCTCAACCGGCCTCGGCGCCACCGCGTTGACGAGAACGCCGTGGGCCGCAGCCTCATGGCTAGCGCCCGGGTAAACCCGAGGATGCCGGCCTTGGACGCGCAATAGTGGGCCAGCGCCGACGCGCCCTTTTGCGCCAGTTGGGAGGAAACGTTGATGATACGCCCCGCACCGCGCGCGACCATGCCCGCGTAGAAGGCCCGGGTGACCAGAAAGGTGCCGCGCAGATTCACGGCGATCATGCGATCCCATTCGGCGACGCTCATGGCGTCGAACGACGCGGCGTCGCCTATTCCGGCGCAATTGACCAGCACATCGACGCGGCCGAGTCGGGAGAGCGCCGCTTCGGCGAGCCTGTCGACGGCGGCCTCGT
Organism: uncultured Alphaproteobacteria bacterium; assembly: GCA_963812275.1. Classification (GTDB taxonomy): domain Bacteria; phylum Pseudomonadota; class Alphaproteobacteria; order Rhizobiales; family Kaistiaceae; genus Bauldia. Next base: position 150,499 of record CAWEUQ010000030.1, read on the forward strand.
CGGCGACATCGCAGGCAAAGTCGGTCACGCTGAAGCCCGCACCGGCGAGGCGCGCGATCAGCGCGGCGGCGTTGGATACATCGTCGTCATGGCAGAACACCACATCGGCGCCGTGCCTGACGAAGGTCTCGACGATCGCCGAACCGATGCCACGGGGGCAACTATCAGCACGACGGCCGGAGATCAGGCGTGTCTCGGCTTAGGAGCCAGAACCGGGAAAAGCGCTCGTAGGTATCCTCGATACCTTGGTCGGGGCGTCGTCATCGTCTTCCGAAACAATTCTCAGAAGCGTCGTTGCGCAACCAGCTTGCTGGTGAAGCGTCTGGATCGTAGATCAGGACGCAGAGGGCGACTCGTCGAAACAGCGAGCGTCCTCCACCCGCCACGACACTCCGACCCGGTCCCCAACGCGTGGAACGGTTCCCGTCGGCTCGGTCATGTGGACGGCGAGTTCGGAGCCGTCTGCCATCCGGATGCCTATCCTGACGAAAGGGCCGAGAAAGACGACATCGAAAATTTCACCGACCGGCTCAGCGCCGTTCAGCGAGATATGTTCGGGCCGCACCACGACGGAAACGCTGCCGTCAGCCCCGGCAGTCGGAAAGGAATTGCCCCAGGGAAGGATGACCTCGCCGTTTCGCCTTTCGGCGGACAGGACATTCGCCTCGCCAATGAAGGTTGAGACGAAACGGGTCGCCGGCCGCCGATAGATGTCCTCGGGCCCTCCGACCTGGACGATGCGTCCCGCCTCCATCACCGCGATCCGGTTTGCAAGGTTCAGCGCTTCACTCTGGTCGTGGGTAACGAAGACGAACGTCCCGCCGACGATCTGGTGAAGCCGCCGCAGTTCCTCCTGCATCGTCTTTCTGAGCTTGAGGTCGAGTGCGGCCAGCGGTTCGTCGAGGAGGAGGACCGTTGGTCGCAAGACCAGGGCGCGGGCGAGAGCGACCCGCTGCTGCTGTCCACCGGAAAGCTTACCGACCGGGCGGTCGGCGAATTCTTCCAGATGAACGAGGCGAAGCACTTCGCTGACCTGGTCACCGACCTGCTGGCGCGAGATACCTCTCAACTTCAGGCCATAGGAGACATTCTGGCGAACATTCATGTGTGGAAACAGGCCGTAGCCCTGAAAAACCATGTTGGTCGGGCGCTTCTCCGGGCCGAGGCGGGTGACATCCCTGCCCTCGATCTCGATCCGGCCCGAACTCGGCGTCTCGAAACCGCCGATCATCCGGAGCAAAGTCGTCTTGCCGCAACCGGACGGCCCGAGCACGGCGAGGAAATCGCCCGCCTCGATTTCAAGGTCGAGTGGATGGACGGCGACATTCGGGCCAAAGGACTTCGACAGTCCTGAAAGACGAACCAGCTCCATCGTCAGATCTTTGCCTCGAGCAGAACCTGGCCACCGTCGAGAACGAGAGTCGTCCCCGTGATATATGACGCGGCGTCCGACGCCAGGAAAGCAATCGCTTCGCCGCAATCCCGAGGGGTCGCGAGACGGCCGAGCGGAACGGCCTTCGACATGAATTCGACGTGTCCCGGCCCGCGTTCCTGCCGGACATTTTCTGTGTCGACATTGCCGGGTTCGATGACGTTAATCGTGACGTTGTGTGCTGCGCCTTCGATCGCCACCGTCTTCGCGAGGCCAACGAGTCCAGCCTTGCTTGACGCATACGCCGAGTGCTCGGGCCAACTGACGATCGGGCCTGTGATCGAACCGGTAAGGACGATCCGTCCGTATTTCTGACGCTTCATCTGCGGCATGCAGGCCCGGATCGCAAGGTAGGGACCCTTCAGGTTTACCGACAAGACACGGTCCCATTCCTCCTCCGGCAAATCCTCGATCGGTCGCACCGGATAGATCCCGGCGACCTGACATAGAATGTCGATGCGATCGAATTTCTCAATGGTGAGCGCCGCGAGCATCTCCATGTCTTCGAGGCTTGCGATATCCGCTTCGACCGCCGTCACCTTGCCGTCGAAGCGGGCGGCGACGCTGTCCGCGAGATCTTTGCGAATGTCGGCCAGCACGACGGAGGCGCCTTCCCGAACGAGAACATCCACCACGCCTTCACCGATTCCGCGCGCGCCACCGATCACGATCGCAGTCTTGTTTTCCAGACGCCTGTCCAACCTGGTTTCTCCTTCGTCGGCATCACCATGTCAATTGGCTAATAGGTGAATACCATCTTACCTATTGACATATTGGCACTGTTGCGCGGTAGGATGATTTCCGCAAGCTCCGGCGAGCGGCTTTCGCAGAAAGACTTCTGCGACAGGTCGTCGCCGGATCGGCTCAACGCGCGGCGGCCGAGTTGGCGCGGCGCGCACCACGATTGGAGATGACGATGCGTGATGTCGGACTGAGATTGACTTCGAGTCTGCCGGCGATGTCCCGGCGTGAACTGCTTCGGGGCGCGGCCGGCATCGGGCTACTGGCGACGGGTGTCGCGGCGCCGCTGAAGGCGTTTGCGGCTACCCAGGCCAACTGGCTCGGATGGCAGGGCTATGACGAACCGTTGCGGGTGGGCGACTTCCTCGCGAAGAACGATATCGAACTCGCTGCCACCTATCTCGCGAGCAACGACGAAATCGTCACCAAGCTCGCTGCCGGCGCGCCGATCGACATCGTCACTCCGTATATGGGTTACATCCCGTATATGCGAGAGGCCGACCTCATCCAGCCCATCGATGAGGACAAGGTTCCCAACCTGCCGAAGGTCATGGACGTCTTTCTCAACGACAAGAACATCTATTCCGACGGCCGCCATTGGGGCGTCCCGCTGTCATGGGGCGGCGGGCCGATGGTCTATGATCCGGCTGTCCTGACGCCGACATCGTGGTTCGATCTGCTCAAGCCAGAATACAAGGGCAAGATCGCGATAATGGACGAGGCGCTCGGCATGATGCTGACAACGTCCATCATGGTCTCAGGTGCCGAAGTTGCTTCGCTGGTGACCCCGCAGCAGCTCGAGGAGATCAAGAAGTTCCTGATCAATCTCAAGAAGGAACACGCCCGCGCTATCTTTCCGTCCTACGGCGAAGCCGCCGACGCGATGGCCCGCGGCGAGGTGGTGATGACGCTGGGCGGCGCGGAATGGCTTCCGGCGATTGTCGAAGAGAAGAAGAAGCTCAGCTACATCTACCCGAAGGAAGGCTGTTTCGCCTTCATCGACAGCTACGTCATCCCCAAATCGGCGCCGAATGTCGATCTGGCGCACCTTATGGCGAACCAGGAGTTGACCGTCGAGGGCCAGATCGCCCTGACCACAAACAACTATGCGGTCGTCACCAAGGAGGCCGCGGATGCCCTCGAAGGCCCGGCGAAGACGATGTATCCCTACGATAACATCGCGGAATTCGAGAAGCTCTGCCACTTTTTCCCGATGACTCCGACCGAGACCGACGGTTCGATCGCCGCGTGGCCGGATTGGCTCGCCGCGTGGCAGGAAGTGCTCGCCGCCTGATCGGTCTGCTGTAAAAGCAAGCCGCGGCGCCCTTCAGCGGGGGCGCCGCGAGCCATCGAGGAGGACACCTTGCGAAGGAGCGTTCTGCTCGTCGCGCCGGCTCTTGTGATCTATTCCGGCCTTTTCGTCGCGGCGGCGATCTATTTCTTTGCCATGAGCTTCTGGAGCGTGCGACTGATGAAGGTCGTGCCAGGGTTCACGCTGCAGAACTATGCGCGGGTTCTCTCGGTCAATACCGGGCCGTTTGTCACCACACTTTTTCTTGCCCTGGCGATTGCCGGCTTCGCGACGCTTTTCGGCTTCGTCTACGCCTGGATCATTCGCTTCAAGGCCGGCGCGCTTGCCCAGCCCCTGCTCTTCGTAGCGATGGTCACGCTGTTCGGCGGCTATCTGATGAAGATCTATGCGTGGAAGACGATGCTCGGTGGGGGCGGTGCGATCAATTCGGCGCTGGTGGCGCTCGGCATCGTGTCGGAGCCGATCGAGGCGCTGCTCTACAGCCCGATCGCCGTGATCATCAGCCTGTCGCATTTCCTGCTCCCCTTCACCATACTTCCGATCTACGCGGCGCTGCGCGGCATATCGGATGCGGAGGTTGAATCAGCACGTGATCTTGGCGCTTCGAGTTTCCGCGTGCTCCTCGACGTTACGATCGCGCGTGCTCGGGGAGGCATCGTCGCGGCTTTCGGAATCTCGTTTCTGATCGCCGTTGGCGATTATCTAACAGCGCAGTTGGTCGGTGGAAAAATGGCGATGTACGGCCAGTTGATCGCCCCGCAGTTCGGAACGTTCTTTAACTGGCCGCTGGGCGCGGCAATGTCATTTTCAGTGCTCAGCGTATCGCTGTGCATCGTCGCCTTGTTCTATTTCCTCCTGTCGCGGGTCGGGCGGCCATGAAACCCTCGGTGGTCTTCTGGCGCGGCGCCAGCCTCCTCTTCGTCATTGTGCTGCTGTCGCCGCTTTCCCTCGTCGTGATCTTCGCCTTTTCGGACAAGGCAATTTCGAACTTTCCCATCACCGGCTGGTCTTTCCGTTGGTGGGAAGAGATGCTCAATTTCTCGACCTTTTGGCCGGCCTTGGAAAACAGCCTCATCATAGGTCTCTCCGTTGGTCTCCTCGCCGGCGCGATCGGCACGATGGCGGCGCTAGGCCTGGTATCGATGCCTCAGCGCCGGGCCCAGACGATCATCGCCGTCATGGCACTACCGCTTATGCTGCCACCGCTGTTCATCGGCATAATGCTTCTCGTCTGGTATCTGTTCCTCGGCTTTCACCTCGGGCTGACAACGGTGGTCCTTAGCCACCTCCTGTTTGCCCTGCCCTTCGTCGTGATCGTCGTCTATGCCCGGCTGGCGAGTTTTGACATGCGGATCGTTGAGGCGGCCCGCGATCTCGGCGCCTCTCCAGTGCGCGCCTTCTTCAGCGTCACTCTGCCGGTGATCCAGCCCGTCATCATCGGCGCCGGACTGATGGCGGTGGCGCTTTCCGTTGACGACTTCATCCTGACAAGTTTCACTATCGGTGGTGGCAACACGTTGCCGATTCTTGTCATGAGCACATTGCGCACCAGCGTGACGCCAATGACCAACGCCATAGGCACGTTGTTGATCGGGCTATCGATCGCATCCACCCTTGGGGCACTGGCGCTAACAAAATACAGAGGATGAAACCTCCATGTTGAGGGCAACCCCTGTGACGGCGATCCGGCGCCGGACGCGGGCGCATGACGTCGCCGAGCTGATCGAGAAGATGATCGTATCCGGGGAATTCGGCGCCGGCGAACACCTCCCCTCACAAAAGGATCTGATGCAACGCTTTGGGGTCGGCCGTCCCGCGGTGCGCGAGGCCTTGTTCTTTCTCGAGCAGCAGGGATTGGTTGAGGCCGACAACGGAACGCGCGCCCGCGTTTCGGAAGTGACGCCGGATGCGGTTGCCCGTCAGATCACGGCAATATCGCGGCGGCTCGCCACCGCATCTCACGGCCAGGAGAATCTCGAACAGGCGCGGCTGCTCTTCGAGGCCGGGCTCGCCTGGTGCGCAGCGACCTCGGCCACCGAAGCGGATATCGCCGAACTCAAAGCCAAGCTCGACGCCAACGTGGCTGCGCTCGGTGATGAGGTCGAATTCATCCGAACCGACGTCGCCTTCCACTATCAACTGGCTGCGATCACCCGGAACCCGATCTTCCTGATGATCCACGATCTGCTTCGCGACTGGCTGATCGATCAGCGCACGACAACCTATCGCATGCCAGATGCGGATGTCTTCTCCGTCCGGGACCATACCGCTGTCTACGAGGCGGTCGCCGCACGCGATCCGGCTCGCGCCTTCCATGAAATGGCGAGCCACATCCAGCTTATCGGCAGACTCTATAGCGAGGCGGAGACCATGTCGGCGGCGATCCTTCGCGACCTCACCCATGAAGTGGCACGGCGCTTCGAGCGGGAGAAGAAAGCGATGTGGGCAAAGTCCTTCGGTCCCGCCAATATCAAATCCGGGCGGCTCAAGCCGCAGCGGAGGGGCCGCTGAGCGGCAGGCCCGGGCAGCTGGAAATCATCACCATGGCGGTGCCCCCAGGGGCCGCGCCATCGCGGCTGGCCTGTTCGCGTGAAAGCCGCCAGTGAGCCAAGCGATGTCTGCGGGTCCGAGGTGCCAACATATGCAATCCATCGTCCCCACGGCTACAGGAGCACGCCGGGTTTCCCCCAGCCATAAATGTCCATGGTCGTTTCGCCAGTCCGAAGCCGATCGAGAATGGCAATCTCCTTCAAGTCCCGCTCGGCCGCGGACAGAAGGGCACGCTCGATCGCGGCCTCGGGAACCGCGACCAGGCCGTCGCAATCCCCGACAATAAGGTCACCGGTGTTCACCAGCGCATCCCCGCACCTGATCGGCTCGCCGAGCGCCCCCGCACCATCCAAGAGCTTTGTCGTGCCGCGAATGCAGACCATGCGGGCGAAGACCGGGAAGCCAAGGGTATCAATGGCGGCGGTGTCGCGGATGCCACCATCGATGACCAGTCCGGCAATGCCTCGCTCCATTGCTGCAACCGTCAGAATCTCGCCCCAGTAGCCATGCTCGAACGCGTCGCCGACGACGCAAACCAGGACATCCCCGGGCGAAGCCGCAAGGATCGCACGATGGATCCAGAGGTTGTCGCCAGGAGGGCAAGAGACGGTGAAGGCGCGACCGCAGACTTTCGGTGCTCCTGCCACACGTCTCAACGCCGCGGGCAGCGGCACCGCCTCGGCGGAGGCTTCGTGGAGCGTCGCGGCGGAAAATTCGGCCGCCTGGCTGTAGGAAAAGCTTGTCACCTTGCTTCCTCCGGAAGGGACTGGCCTTCGTGGGAGTCGAGGCGAAGATACCTCCTGACCGCTCCGGGTTCGAGAGTCAGCCCATGTCCGGGCAAGTCGGAAAGGCGATATTTGCCGTCCCTCAGGTCGAGCGGGTCGACGACGAGCCGATCGAAATTCACGATGTCGCGATCCGGCGTGAAATACTCGACCGTCATGCCGTTCGGCGAGGCCGCAACGAGATGCGCGTGGACATGGGGCGCCCAGTGTGGCGCTACCGGAATGTCAAATCCGGCAGCCATTTGCGCGATCCGCCGCCATTCTGTAACGCCACCGCAAACTGTGACATCCGGCTGGAGGATCTGGACCGACCGATCGTCGAGCAGCTGGCGGAAAGGCCAGCGCGTTGCCTCTAGTTCGCCGGTTGCGACCGGGACAGAGCTGCGCTTGGAGAACTCGGCGAAGAGTGGAATACAATCGGGCAGGAACGGCTCCTCGATCCACCACGGGTCAAAGGCGAGGAAGCGATCGGTGGCGCGAAGCGCATCGCTGACGGTCGACCAGGCATTGTTCGCATCGAGCGCGAGGCGACCCGTCGGACCCAGCATTTCGCGCGCAAGGCGCACCCGCTCGACGTCGACCGGCAGTGGTTGACCGCCGACCTTGATCTTGACCGAGTCGAAGCCGCGCGCCAGGTAGGCCGCGATCTCGGATTCCAGGCTTTTCAGGTGATCGTCGCCCGAATAGTAGCCGCCCGAGGCATAGACCGGCACTTCGTGCCGAAAGCCGCCGAGCAAGCGATACAGGGGAAGGCCCGCCGAGTTTGGCATTGAGATCCCACAAGGCGATGTCCAGGGCGCTGATCGCCCGCAGCGCCGCGCCGCGGCGGCCGAGAAGCAGCGTTCGGCGATAGACCCTGTCCCACAGCCCCTCGGTCATCCAGGAATCGGTGCCGATGGTCTCGCCGGCGAGTTGATCGACAACGATGTCGTGGATGATCTTGGCGCCGCCCGGATAGCGGCTGCCGAGTCCGTAGCCCAGTCCATAGGTGCCATCTTCGGCGATCGCCCAGACCAGGATGTATTCCCGCTCCGTCACCGCTGCGGTCGCCCAGGCGACCGGGCGCGCCAGTGGCACGACGACGACGGCGCTGCGGATTTCCGTGATCTTCATGCTATCTCCGATACTGGGTAGACTCAGCCAATGGTGCGCCCGCCATCGACCGGAATTGCCAGCCCCGTCATGAACGCGGCATCGTCGCTGGCGAGGAACACCGCGACGGCGGCCACCTCCTCGGCGCTCGCCATGCGGCCGATGGGATGCTTGGCAATGATCGCCCGCTCGACTTCGGCCGGGTCCGTGATCGAGCCGAGGTAGTCGCGCGTCATCCTGGTGTCGATCGCGGCCGGGCAGATACAATTGACCCGGACGCCGCGCTTCGCGTAGTCGAGCGCCAGCGACCGCGTCATTGCGACAACACCACCCTTTGCCGCCGTGTAAGCGATCAGGCCGGTATTGCCCCTGAGCCCGTTGATCGAGGCATTGTTGACGATCGCACCGCGACCCCTGGCGAGCATGCCGCCGATCACCGCCCGGCAGCCGAGATAGACGCTGGTGAGATTGACAAGGATTGCGTTGTCCCAGAGGTCTCGGCCGGTTGCTTCAAGATCACCCCGAAACGTGACACCGGCGTTGTTGAACAGGATGTCGACCGGGCCGACCCTGGTCTCGATCTCGGCGATAACTTTTTGCCAGTCGTCCTCTCGCGTCACGTCGAGAACAGCCTTGTGCGCCAGGGCCATGCCGTCCAGCGCGGCGAGATGTTCGTGCTTCTCTACGGTGGCGACGACGCGGCAGCCTTCGACGGCGAAGCGTGCCGACGCGGCAAGGCCGACGCCGCTGCCCGCCCCGGTGACGAGCGCGACCTCGGCGCGGAAGCGCATCAGTCGATGACCCAACCACCGGCGACGATGATCGTCTCCCCGGTGATGTAGCTCGCATCGGGCGACACCAGGAAGGCAACGACCCCGGCGACGTCCTCGGGCTTTCCGATCCTGCCGAGGGGTATCTCGGCAGCGCGCTGGGCCAGCATCTCGCCGGGCTTCAGGCCAAGTTTCTCGACGCCGATCTTCTGGTCGAGGATCTGGTTGAAGGGCGTGTCGATCAACCCCGGCGCCACGGCGTTGACGGTGATGCCTCGCGCCGCAAGAGCCCGGGCCAGCGTCTTGGTAATAGTGATGATGCCGGACTTGGTCGCGGCGTAGGGCGCCGAGAGAGTTCGTCCGTCGACACCGGCGACCGACGCGATGTTGACGATCCGGCCACCCTCGGTCAGCACGCCCTGCGCCTCCTGGACGAAGAAGAACGCGCCCTTGAGGTTGAGGTTCACCGTGGCGTCGAAGTCCTCTTCGCCGATGTCGGGAAAGGACGCGATGCGCAGGATGCCGGCATTGTTGACGATGATGTCGATGCGGCCGAACGCCTCCATCGTCTGGCGCACGACGTCGCGAATGGACGGCACCAACGAGCAATCGGCAACGAAGGGACGGACCTTTCCGCTGCCCTCGTCAAGCTTCGCCGCCGCGTCCCGGATCCCGTCGGCATTGATGTCGATCGCTGCGACGCCGCAGCCGTGCTGGGCGAGCCGTCTTGCGATAGCGAAACCGTTGCCCTGGGCCGCGCCAGAGACGATGGCGACCTTTCCGTTGAGGAAGGGGGTGTGTCCGTAACTGTCCATGGTCTACCTCTTCTTCGGTCGCCCGACCTCGCCGGCCTGCGACCTGGCAAAGGCGGCGTTCTTCAGCAGCCGGGATCGCGCCGCCTCGAGATGTGCGATCACCGCCGCGTGGGCCGCTTCGCCATCGCCGTCGATGAACGCGTCGAGGATGGCGCGATGTTCGGCATCCACGCGATCCTCCTCCTGTGGACCGCGGTTGAGATAGAGGCGGGCGTAGTGAACGTGCGGCTGGAGGTCGTTGTAGACCTGGCTGAAGATACGGTTGCCGGCGCTCGCCACCACCGTTTGATGAAACACGGCGTCGGCAACATTAAAGCGCGCATATTTGCGATAGTGCTGACCGAGACCTGCCGCCTCCATGTCGGCGCAGGCCTGTTTGAGGGTGGCGACAATCGTCTGATCGCGCCGCGGAGCCCCTTCCCGCGCCGCACTGCCCTCGAGCATGGCCCTGAAGTCGATCAAGTCGTGGAACCACGGATCGTCGTGGATGGGCGCTGCCGAGTAGCCAATATAGGGAGCGAAGCTCACCAGCCGCTCCGAATGCAACCGGGTCAGCGCCTCGCGGATCGGGGTCGAACTCACGCCCAGCTCGACGACAAGCTGATCTATGTTGACGCGGCCGCCCGGAGCGATGGTCTGGTCGAGTATCTGTTCCTTGAGCGCCTCGTAGACCTTCTCGGTCAGGCCACTCCTGCCGATCGAACGCGGTCTGGGAACCTGGTCTACCTCGCTCATCGTCTCTTTCTCATAAGCGATTCCTGGCATGCGACCGAGCGCCGCCGTGTTCGACACGGATCATGTATCATGCATTATTTGTTTCAAGCAAGCGTTGGCTTCTTTCGCCTGTGATCGCCTTAAATTCTTCTTTTGATGAGTTCAATTGCGAAATTTTCGGGCTTGAGGATCGTCGCCTTTCTGCTTGACAGAGCAAACATGCATGATCCATCGTGCCGGAAATAACCTGGCGTGGGAAGCCTTGCGGCATCCCAGAACGCCGCTCAGATAGCGGACACGAAGACGAATGACCAAGCACGACACGTCTGAGGCGGCGGCGGATGGAGGCCGCGCCGGGGCGGTGGGCGCTTTGGCGCGCATCGACGCCGCGACGCTGATGGCGGCGTTGGCGGTGCCGCGAGATGGCCGCGTCTACGACCTTGGCCTGGAACTCAACGAACACATCCCCCACGGTCCCGGATTCACCCGCTTCGCCCACACCTTTACCCACACCCCCGAAAGCACCGGCGCCAATTCCCCTTTTCAGTTCTCAGCCGATACCATCGTCGGCGCCCTGCACGTCGGCACCCACATGGACGCGTTTATCCATGTCCAGGCCGAAGACCGCATCTTCGGCGGCGCTCTCGCAAGTGAAGTGCTGACCGAGCGCGGCTGGCAGGAGCACGGCATCGAGACCGTCGCTCCGATCATCGGCCGTGGCCTCGTTCTCGACATCGCGGCGCTGCACGGGGTGCCGCAACTCGAGGATACCTACGAGATCACGGTCGCTGACCTCAAGGCCGCCATGGATGCATCTGGCGAGAGCGTCCGCCGCGGCGACATCGTCATCGTCCGCACGGGCAAGATACGGCACTGGAGCGATCCACCCGCCTTCCAGGCAGCCGAACCGGGGGTCGGGCCCGAGGCGGCCATATGGCTTTACGATGCCGGCATGGCGGTGCTCGCCACCGACACGACCGGAACCGAGCCGCTTCCGTTCACCGATCCCGCCCGCACCACTCATCGCGCCATGCTGGTCGAGCGCGGCGTGCATCTTCTCGAAAATCTCGACCTGGAGGCGGTCGGCGCCGACGCCATCCGCAGCGGCCTTTTCATCGCGCTGCCGCTGAAGATAACGGGCGCGACAGGGTCTTGGATCAGGCCGGTCCTGATCGTCTGAGCGAATTGGCAACGGAGCCCCTCCTGGACAAGCCGACGGCATCGCCGACATCACCGATCGAAACCGGGACGGTCCCCGCCTGGCGTCGGAGCCTGGCGCGCGTCCTGGTCTTCGACGAAATCGGCATCCTGCTGGCCGCCCTCCTCTTCTTTCTGATCGGCACGTTCACCAACCAGTATTTCCTGACGGTCAGCAACCTGACCGGGATCCTGCAAAGCATGACCTTTCTCGGGTTCCTCGCGATCGGCGTCGGAATCGCGCTGATCGCCGGCGAGATCGATATCTCGGTCGGTTCGGTCTACGCTTTGGCCGGCATCGTCACGGCGCTCCTTCTCCACAACGACTATCCGGTCTTCGTTGCGGTCCTCGCCGGCCTCGCTACGGGCGCCCTGTGCGGCCTGGTCAATGGGGTGGTTGCGCAGATCATCGACGTCCCGGCGATCGTCGTCACACTGGCGACGCTTGGCGTTTATCGGGCGCTGGCTCTGATCCTGGCCGGCGGATCCCCCGTCACCGGCATGCCCGACGCTCCGTTATTTTTCGATACTCTCGGCCAAGGGGCGATCGGCGAGGTCTCGTTCATCACCATCCTGTTCCTGATTGTCGCCGTCGTGGCCGAGATCGTACTACGCAACACCGCTTTCGGCTTTCGCATCTTCGCGGTCGGCAGCAACGACATCGCGGCCCGGCTGGTCGGCTTTCACGTCGAGCGCATCCGTCTGATTTTACTGGTTTTCTCCGGCCTAATGGCGGCGCTGTCCGGCGTCTGTTCGGTCGCCTATCTCCACACCGCCGGGCCAACCGGCGGCACCGGCTACGAACTGACCGTGCTCGCGGCGACCATCATTGGCGGAGTGCAGCTGACTGGCGGCCGCGGCTCGATCATCGGCGTCCTTCTCGGCTTGGTGGTCATCGGCATCATCCAGAATCTCATCGTGCTTTGGGGCATTTCGCCGAGCTGGACCCAGGGCGTCTCCGGCGTCGTTCTGATCGCGGCCGTCACCGTCACCTGGCTCACCAGGCGCGGCGGCGGAGGCGCAAGACTGACGATGTCACGTTCGTAGGCGACCGGCGCACGGCGCACGGGCGCCGGTCGAAATCGCTTGTCTCAACCAGGGAGGAAGAAAATGGCTTATCGGAAATCAGGTGCCGGGATGGACCGGCGGACTTTCGGCAAGACGATGGCGTTGGCCGGATCTGCGGCCGCGATGGGTTTCAGCGGCGTCGTCAGCCCGGCACGCGCAGCCGAGGAAGACTGGAAGGAATGGGTCGCGTCCTACTACGGCAAGCCGATCAAGATGGCGGTGACCTGCTACAACACCACCAATCCCTACTTCGCGCCGACCAAGGTCGGCGCCGAGGATGCCGGGGCGCAGCTCGGCATCGATCTGCAGTGGACCGGCGTTCCCGACGCCAACACGGTTGCGCAAATCGCTCAGTTCCAACAGTTGGTGAACACCGGTTACGAGGCGATCGTCGTCATTCCGCTCGAGGCCGATGCCTGGATCGCACCGATCAAGAAGGCGACCGATGCCGGCGTGATCGTCGTCACCGCCAACAGCGATGCGCCGGACAGTAGCCGCGAGCTGTTTTTCGGCCAGGATCTCGTCGGCGCAGCCGTCGTCCAGGGCGAGATGCTCGCCAAACTCGCCGGCAACAAGGGTGGCGTCGCGCTGACCAACTGTGCTCCCGGCCTGCTCGCTCTCGACCTTCGCGTCCAGGGGGCGAAGGAGGGCGTCACCAAGGGCGGTCTCGATGTCGTCAACGTCTACAACACCAACCCCAGCGACATGGCGAGCGAACTGTCGACGATCAAGGACATCATCAAGGCCAACCCGGACCTGGCGGCGCTGATGCCGCTTTGCGGACCCGACACGGCCGCGGCCGGGCTGGTGCGCAAGGAGATGAAGCTGAAGCAGCCCATCGTCGGCACCGATCTGATGTATCAGACGCTCGAACTGATCAAGAGCGGCGACATCGACGGCACGGTCGGCCAGCAGCCCTATCTGCAGGGATATCTGCCGGTGATGTACTGCTATCAACGCGCCATTCTGCAGGCGCCCAAGCTCGATCTGCCCGGGGGTAACTACTTCATGGCGAACGAGATCGTCACGAAGGAAAACGTCGATACGTTCCTGGTCCGGGAAAAGCGATTCCAGGGATGACGAACGCGACTGCCGAGCGTCTGCTTCTGTCGGCGCGCGGCATCAGCAAGACATTTGGGGGCGTCCGCGCGTTGAGCGAGGTAGCACTCAATGTCCGGGCCGGTGAGGTCCACGGCCTCATCGGCGCCAACGGCGCCGGCAAGTCGACGCTGATCGGCGTCCTGTCCGGGGCAGTCATCCCGGACTCCGGAGAGTTGCAGGTCCGCGGGCGTCCGGTCCCCTTCGGTACGGTTATCGGCTCGCGCAACGCGGGCATCGCCGTCGTTCACCAGGAACTGATGCTCTTCGCCGACCGGACAGTGGAGGAGAATGTCGCGGCGACCGCGCTGCCCACCGGACCCGCCGGCTTCATCCAGCGTAAGGAGCGTCGGCGGCGCGTCCGCAAGGTCCTGGAAGGACTGAGCGTGACGATCGACCTGTCGAGGCGCGTCGCCGATCTGTCGCTGGCGCAGCGGCAACTGGTGGAAATCGGGCGGGCATTGTGCGGTGGCGGAAGCATCTTCGTTCTCGACGAACCCACGTCTGCGCTCTCACGCCAGGAAGCCGCCGGCCTCTTTTCCACCATCCGGTCGATCGTCGAAGAAGGCGCGGCGGTCGTGTTCGTGTCACACCGGCTGGACGAGGTTTTCGAGATCACCGATTCGATCACGGTGCTCCGGGATGGCCGCGTCAACGGGGAATGGCGAACGGCCGAAGTCGACGTCGCGACAATAACCCAGGCGATGGTCGGCGAACTTGCAAACGAGCGCCCGGATCACACCAGCGTCATCGGCGAGGTTGTCATGTCGGCCCGCCAGGCGACGGGTCCAGGGGTCAGGCCGCTTGACCTCGACATCCGGGCCGGCGAAATCATCGGGCTGGCCGGGCTCGAAGGGTCGGGCGTCTCTTCTGTTCTGGAAATGCTCGGCGGCGTCGTCCCTGCCGGCGGCGAAATGCGGGTCGACGACAAGCCGCTGCGTTTCCGCCATCCTGCCGATGCGATCGCGGTCGGCATCGTCTACATGCCGCCCGATCGGAAGAAAGGCGGGTTGTGGCTTGAACGCTCGCCGCTCTGGAACGTGTCGGCGGCACAGGTCCATCGCATGTCGCACTTCGGCTGGTTGCGGCGAGGTGTCATGCGGCGAGCCAGCGGCAAGCGCCTGGATGAGGTCGGCGTGCGTGCGGTCGATCGCCAGCAGCCGGTGACGCGCTTCTCCGGAGGCAACCAGCAGCGTGTGATGCTGGCGCGCACGATCGAGTCCGGCCCAAGGGTGCTGCTGCTGAGCGACTTCACCCGCGGTGTTGACGTCAAGGCAAAGGCGGCAATTCACAAGCTCGTTCGCGACCTGGCGCGTTCCGGGCTGGCGGTTTGTCTGACTTCGTCCGATCTCGACGAATTGCTCGAGGTCGTCGATCGCCTGATCTGCATGCGTGATGGGACGGTCGTCGCAGACGGGCCGAGCGAAGCCTTCGATCCATTTCGCATCACTGCCTTGGTGACCACCGGGGTCGAGGCTGCATAGAAAGACTTACATGGAACCCAGGCAGTTCGAGCGACTCGGCATAATGGCTGGGATGCAGGCGTCACTTTGGCGAAATGGATCGGGGGAATGCCCGCCGGACGGCTCTTTCACTCCGGCGCGACGGCGTTCATCGCGTGCAGGATACGCAAGGCCGCCGCTGCCGCCCCATAACCGTTGTCGATATTGCAGACGGTGAGGCCCGGCGCACAGCTCACCAGCATCGCGTTGAGAGCCGCGCGCCCGGCTTCGGAGACGCCGTAGCCAGTCGATGTCGGCACGGCAATAACGGCGCCCGGCACCAGGCCGCCGAGCACGCTGGCAAGCGCCCCATCCATGCCGGCGACAACGATGACGACGGGATGGCGCGCAATCTCCTCGATCCGCTCCATCAGCCGCCAAAGGCCGGCCACGCCGACGTCTGCGACCAACGTCGCTTCGACGCCGCCGTGGCGCAGAGTTCGCGCCGCTTCGCGCGCCGCAGGAGCGTCGGCCGTGCCGGCTGAGACGACGGCGACCATGTTTTCGACGGGGTCGGGGCGCAGCGCGCCGAAAAAGCCGGTGCGAGAAAGCGGGCAGTAGTCAATGGCGACGGCGATCGCTTGCGGCAGACGCTTCAGCTGCTCGCCGTCGAGGCGGGTGAGCAGCAGACAGACGCCGCGTTCGTCAGCACCTTCCAGGATCGCAGCAATCTGTTCGGGGGTCTTGCCTTCGCAGAGCACTGCCTCACCGATCCCGATACGTGCTGTACGGGCATAGTCAAAAACGATGTCCCGGCCGCTCATTTCTGCCCGGCCAGGAAAGCGCTGCCGTTCTTGTAGGGCGCAAAAGCCACGGCTCTTCCGGCGAGCATGCCTGGAAAGAGCCGGGCAACGGCGGCGGCAAGCGCATCGCGCCGCGTCGCGTCGAGGCCTTCGAGGCTGTCCCTATCGAGTTCGACGACGATACCGCCATGTCGCACGCGGCAGCGCACAGTACGCGGCCGCAGACTCTCGTCGACGAAGCTCTCAGCGGCGTGCACGGCCGCGAGGACGCTCGTATCAATGGGAATGGCCGTCTCGATCCGGCTCGACAGGCAGGGCGAGGCAGGCAGTTCGGCGAGATCGCCGAGCCCAAGGCGGCGAGCGAGCGCACGCACGCCCACCTTGTCGATGCCGGCTACCAGATAGGGGTGCAGTACCGCATGCTCGCGCGCGGCGTCGAGGCCTGGGCGGTATTCGCCGAGGTCGTCTGTGTTGGTACCGGAAAGGATCTGGCGGTCGGTGCGCTTCGCGATAGCGTCATAGAGGTTCGTCTTGCAGAAGTAGCAGCGGTTGATCGGATTGGCGATATAGTCGCGGTCGGCAAACTCACCGGCATCGAGGACGACAAGCCGCCAGCCTTCGGCATCGGCATAGCGGCGCACGCGCGCGGTCGCCTCGGGAGGAACCGCCGGCGAGATCGCGTGCATGATTTCGATCTGTTCATCGCCCAGGTGGCGATGCGCGAAGACGGCGAGCGTCATCGAATCGACTCCACCGCTTACCGCGATAGCCGCCGGTGCGAGGCCGCTCAGAACTGCCGCAAGCTCCTCGTGCATCAGCTTTCCTCTCCGTCCTCGAAAGGGGCTTCGCCCCGTCTCCGCAGGCTCTTGCGCGCCCTCGCGCTGGCAATATCGGCGAGATCGTCGATCTCCACCTTCGCCGTCCGCCCCGTCGGACGATCGGCGAGCTTGACTCGGACACCACGACCGCCGGCGTCGACTGAGGTCACCTCGCGTGGGAGGATGTAGCGTCCGACCGGCGTGCGGCGCAAACCGAGCGTGGTCGTCTCGTCGAAGATCGCCGCGACGACGGCGTGCTCCGCCACCTCCGCGGCGAGGACGCGCAGATGCGTCGTCAGCCTGCCCTTCTTGCCGAATGCCGGCGCCTGGATGACGTCAAGCACACCATTGACCGTCCGCAGACGGTCGATCGCCAATGCGAGGTCCTCGCCGGTCTGGTCGTCTATCTCACATTCCAGCACAATGATGCGATCGGCCGCCCAAGCGGTCTGCACTTCGGCCTCGAAGGCAAGAACCCGCAAGCAGTTGCTGATGCCGGGAAGGATTCGGGTGCCGAAGCCGTGGGCGGAAGCGACCAGACGGCGCGTCAGCGATGTCGGCGCTATCGGGTCGCAGAGATGGCGAACGATCGCCGCCCCGGTCGGCGTCACACGCTCGCCGGGAATGCCGTCGTCGATTGTCGGGAAGCCTTCGAGGAGCAGCGCCACCGCCGGCGCCGGCACGGGCAGCAGACCGTGGGCGGAGCGGACCCTGCCACCGCCGAGAGGCAATGCGCCGATTGTCCAGCGGACCGCTTCAAGCTGCCCGATCAGCCAGGCGGCGGCGGCGATGTCGGCGATCGAGTCCCAGGCGCCGACCTCGTGGAAATGGACCTCGTCCGGTGATGTGCCGTGGACACGGGCCTCCGCCTCGGCAAGATGCGAGAAGATGCCGATGGCGTGGCTGCGGGTCTTCTCGTCAAGCGGTGCCTGGGCCAGCCTGGTGCGGATGTCTTTCCATGCGATTTCGGCGTGCGGTGCGTGGTCCGCACCGCTGCCGTCCGCGGAATCGTCGCTCGCCCCGGTGTGGCCGTGGTCGCGACGGACAAGGAAGCGCCGCCCGGCGAACACACCGTCGCCATGACCGACCACCTCGCTTGTGACGCCCTCGAGCAGCGGTGCCCGGGCGAGCGCCTGCTGCAGTCCTGGTTCGAGGTCCGGCCTGAGATCAATCAGCGCCGCAACGAACATGTCGCCGGCGATGCCTCCAAGCGGATCGAGATGGATTTCGAGCATCGCGGCGGTTTGCTTTCAGGCTCCGGGTGACAAGCGGGGCACGACATAGGGCCCCTCGGGGATGATTGCGATGGCCGGGTCGCCGCTGCGGGCCATGCTGCGACGGATGGCTCCGGTAACGTCGTCGATCGTGGCGACGCCGGTCAGCCGCCTGTCGTCCTCGCAGAGCCCGGTCGTATAGAGCTCCACGGTACCGAGACGCATCGGCTTGAGCTGCATCTCGGTCTGCCACTCGTCGATCTCGGCGAGGCTCTTGGCCATCAGCGTCGCCAGGAAGCGTTCGGGCCCGAGCGCGACCAGCCGTGCCTGAGCGTCACGGAACTCGGGCGAACCAAGGCCTTCGGAACATTCCGAAGCGATGATCAGCGTGCCACCCGGCTCAAGGATGTCGAGCGGCGTCACCATGCCCTTGACTGTCTGGTAATAGGTTTTGTCCAGCGGATAGCCTGCGGAAGACGTGACCACCGTCGAAAAACGCCGACTGACGGGTACCGCAGTGGCGGCGCTGACGAATTCAACAGCCGTCTGATGGCTGGCGACGATCTCGCCGAAGGTCACGTGAGAGAGGTCGCGCTCCTCGTCGATCACGGTGTTGAGGGCGTAGACCTCGCCGAGCATACGGATGATCTCGAGCTGTTCCTCGTGCAGCGGATTGCCAGCGAGATTGCACTGCACGGCGAGGGGGTCTTCCATGAAGCGCGCCGAATGGAAGGTCCGGATCGTCTCGTGATGGGCGATGCCCGGGGCGACGATCTTGCGCCCGCCGGACCAGCCGGCCATGAAATGGGGCTCGACCAGCCCGGTGGCGATCCTCAGGTCGGCCTCGACGAAGCGCCGGTCGAGCCGCACTGGCGTCTTGCGCGTCGCTGTCCGGCCGAGGTCGACATGCGCAGCATCGTCCCGGGCATAGTGGTTCTCGACGCGGACGTGCTCCAGCACCCAGGGATCACCGACGAGTTCGGCAAGTTCCTCGCCGAGGTTGGGTCGATGGAGTCCGGTCGCCACGAGGATGGAGATACCGCCGAGCGGGATGCCCGCGGCGACCATGGTGTCGACCATCGGCCTGAGGAAGAGCCGGTTGGGGACCGGCCGGGTGATATCGCAGATCAATATACAGGCGCTTTGCCGGCCCCGGGCGAGCGCCGCGAGTGACGTTGAACCGGTCGGCGCCGCGAGCGCGGCGGCCACGGCCGCTTGCGGATCGGGCAGCTTCGGCAGAGCGTGCTTTCGCACGATCACGGGTGCGGCATCGGCAGGGAGATCAACCGTCAATTCGCCACGGCCATAGGAAAGTGCGAACTTGCCGGCTGTCATTGGACTCTCCAAATTCGCGGAGATTCAAAGGTCATCGGTGAAACCGAGAAAGGCGAGGCGCAACGCACCGCGACGACGAGTATGTCACCGGCCATGCAGCCTGTCTGGTCCTGTGTAGGCTCCGGCGCACGCAGGCGCCCTAAAGGCCGAAGATCGACGACAGCCCGACCCGGTCGCTCACGCCGGCCATGAAATCGTCGCCCGGCGACGTGCCGAGTTCTTCGGCGGCGCGCAGCACGGCGGGCAAAAGATCGACATCCCCAACCGAATTGAGGAAGATACCGGGCCGGCCGAGGGTCCAGCGCACCGCCGCACGGATATCTTCCTCGTTCTCCAGCGGTTGGTACCAGGTGGTATGGTTATGATTGACGCCGGCCGCCCAGGGTCCGCGGGCAATTGACTTGATCGTCTGTACAGCGACATTGCGCTCGGCACAGACTTTCGCCGTCTCCTCGAAGTCCCGGCTGTAGGTTTCGTGGTGGGCCGCAAACCAGTTCCACGGCATCAGCACCGAGTCGAAGTCGAACCGCTCCAGGCTGCGCTTGTGCATGGCGGCCACGTTCCAGCCGTGGCCGGTGACTCCGATGAAGCGCACCAGACCTTCCTCCCGCGCCTGTATCGCTGCCTCCAGCGCGCCGCCGGGCGACAATGCCTGCTCCCACTCGTCGGGGTGGGTCAGGGCGTGGAGCTGGATCAGGTCCACATGATCGGTCCGCAGCCGGTCGAGCGAGCGGCGGATCTCTGAATAGGCGCCGGCGTGATCGCGTTGCCCGGTCTTGGTGGCGAGGAAGAATTCGTCGCGGTAGCGGTCCATCCACGGGCCGATGCGCAGTTCGGCATCGCCATAGCTGGCGGCGACGTCAATGTGGTTGACGCCATGTGCGAACAACAGGTCGAGGACCCGATCGGCGGTCGGCTGGTCGACTTCGCCAAGTGCGGCCGCGCCGAACACGACTGCCGAGCTCTGGTGGCCGGTGCGGCCGAATGTGCGTTTCTCGATCGTCATGGCTGGTTCCGTCTTTGTCGCTGCGGCGGGAGCAATCTTGAGAGCGCCTGAGCCCGGCGTCTCGTGCTCGTCCTATTCTATCGGGGCAGATTGGCGTTTCAACGACCATCCAGACGGTCGCAAAGATCCTCGGCTACGAAATACGGTGTCCGCGTCCGCCACTTGGTCATATTCTACGCGTTTTCGGCCGGAGCGGCAGAGAAAACGCACGGAAATCGCCACCTTTCGGCGGCATTGGCGGGCCGGAGAGCGGCCGGAACGTCGAGGTGGGGGTGCTGACCCTCCGACATTTCGTCGGTTTTCCGAAGTCCCTGTGGCGGTGACGAGACCTGGCCGGCTGGCTGGCTGGGGCGGCAGGATTCGAACCTGCGAATGACGGGATCAAAACCCGTTGCCTTACCACTTGGCGACGCCCCACCGGAGCACCGACGTTCTGGCGCGCTGCGGCCCGCGCCCGTATATAGGCTCCGGCGGCGGTTCGCAACGGATCAGGGCCGCTTCGGCTGCCGACACAAGGTGGCGCGCAAGCGCCCTTGTTTGCGTCAGGGCGCGAGGCTATAAAGCGCCTCGCCAGCGGCCGGAGTGTAGCGCAGCCTGGTAGCGCACCTCGTTCGGGACGAGGGGGTCGCAGGTTCAAATCCTGCCACTCCGACCAATTTTCTTCTGGCCCGCGGTATTCCCGAGTACCGCCCTTTCCATGTCGACCCGCCTTCGTGCGAATCGCCGGCCGCATTCCGGCGCCGGCCACCCCGCGCCCGATCAGACGACGCGCTCCGAGGACACGCCGCGGCAATCCATTTCGTAGTCGATGTCGACCACCGGCGGCCTGGCGAAATGCCAGGTCATGCCGGCATCGGCGGCGCCGCGCGCAACGATCTCGGCGACGAAGGGATGGAAGTCGTGGACCGTGTAGACCTGCGTCGCGGTGGTCTCGGCCCAGCCGACCCCCAGCGCCGCCAGCCGCGCCTCCATGGCGCCAAGCACGAACCGCACTTTCTCCCCCAGACCGTCGAGACTGGTGTCGCCGCGACGGACGATGTGATCGCGATAGTTGGCCTGCCCCTCGACCGCTTCGCCACTGCCGGCGACGATGAAGGTCCTGCCCGGCTGCGTCGCCGGCCGGGTGTGGGAAAAGGCATGGAAGACCGGCTCGGCCGGCGGGCCGATCTCCGGGCAGACGTTACTGCGCGCCACCGGGTTCCAGCCGTCGTGGAGGATGCCCCAACGGTCGAGCGTCTCGGTATAGTGCGCGTTGAAGGACCGGAAACCGGCTTCGGTGAATGGCTCGGGCGACCGCAATTCGCAGGCGCAGAAGGCGGTGAGCGGACGCCCTGCCTCCTTCAGCCAGGATTCGATCCGGTCGAACCCGTCGGCCATCGGCACGGCGTCACGGAACCGCACGCGGACGATCTCGTATCCGTCGAGCGCGACGACCCCGGCCGAATATTGCGATACACCCTCGATGAATCGATAGCCGCCCGGCTCGAAGTCTCTGGTTGCCACGTGTTTTCCTTTATCGATGAGAGGGGCGCCGCGATCATTGCAGCCTGGAGACTTGCCGGGCGACCGTGAACTTGCTCGTCGAGATCGGGGGCGAGCTCGAGTCCCAGTCCCGGTCCGGGCGGCACGGTGATATAGCCGTCCTTGACCTCGGGGAGCGCGGTGACGAGGTCCTGGTACCAGGTCCGGTAGTAGGCGCGAACGCTCTCCTGGATCAGGCCGTTCGGCGCGTTGAGCGAGAGATGGGTCGAGGCGGTCAGCACCACCGGCCCGGTGCAGTCGTGCGGCGCGATGCTGAGGTGCCAGGCCTCGACCATCGCAGCGATCTTGCGCGCCTCGGAGAGCCCGCCGCACCAGGACAGGTCGAGCATGATGACGCCGGCGGCGTCGGTCTCGAGCAGGTCGCGGAAGGCCCAGCGCGTGCCGATCGTCTCGGACGCACAGATCGGCGCCTTCGACACCGCCGCGTAGCGCTTGAGACTGGCGAGGCTGTCCATCTTGATCGGGTCCTCGTGCCAGAAGGTGTCGTAGGGCTCCAGCGCCCTGGCGATGGTCATCGCCGGCACGAGCTGCCACATCGAGTGGAACTCGACCATGATGTCCATCTTGTCGCCGACCGCCTTGCGGATCTTCTCGAAGGGCTCCAGCGCGATCTTCAGGTCCTCGCTCGAGATATACTGCCCGTCGGTCTTCTGCGCGGCGGGGTCGAAGGGCCAGATCTTCATCGCGGTGATCCCCTCGGAAAGGAGATCGAGGGCAAGCTCGTCGGCCCGCGTCATGAAGCCGTTGAGGTCGTCGTAGCGCTCGGTCTCGGCCAGGCCCCAGTTGCCCGGATTGACGCCCTTGGCGGTCCGCATGTAGTTCGGTCCGCCGCAGGTGTTGTAGGTGCGAACCCGCTCGCGCGACGCGCCGCCAAGGAGCTGCGTGATCGGCTGGCCGGTGACCTTGCCGAAAATGTCCCAGAGCGCGATGTCGAGGGCGGAATTGCCCCGCACCTCCGCGCCCGACGAACGGAAGCCGAGATAGCCGTTGAGGTCCTTGGCGATGCGATCGATGTGAAGCGGGTCGCGGCCGAGCAGCTTCGGCGCGATGACCTCGTGGATATAGGCCTCCACGGTTTTCGGCATCAGATAGGTCTCGCCGAGGCCGACGATCCCCTCGTCCGTCTCGACCTGGAGCCAGAGCAGGTTTTCCAGCTCCTCGGCACGGATAGTCTCGAACCCGACAATCTTCACCTGAATCCCCCCAATGCGTCTTCGTTGAGTGCTGTCCGCCGGCAGTGCCAGCAGGCCGATCGCGGCATCATCGTCCATCCCGGCGGCGCGCTCCAGCACGAAGGCTCGCCGGGCGCTTCCAATAATCTTGATTGTTTTCCATCACGCCGTAGCGTCCCAGTTGACGAGGGCTCCGGCGAATGCACTGATGAAAAGGTCGTGCATCGATGAATGAGAGTCGGCATGGAATAGAGAAAGTGGACCTCCGGACGGGACGGGCATCGTCTTGCGTATCCCTGTCCAGGCTGGACCCAGGAACTACAAAAAATACAAATCACACAGGGAGAAAACGGGCATGCGTAACAAGACCCTTTTTGCCGCCGCGGCGATTGCGACCGCGGCTTTCGTCGGGTCCCCGGCTTCGGCCGAAGACTTCAAAATCGGGTATTCGGTCTTCTGGGGAACGAACCCGTTCCTCGTGACGATGGTCAATGGCGCCAAGAAGGCGGCCGAGGAGTGGAAGGCCAAGGGCGTCAACGTCGATCTGCTCGTCACCAATGGCGGCGACAACGACAAGGCGAAACAGGTCTCGGATCTCGAGGACCTCTATGCGTCCGGCGTCAACGGCGTGCTGATCTTCCCCGGCGACAGCGTCATGGTCGCGGAGCCGATCAAGAATATCTACAACGCCGAGGGCCTGCCGGTCGTCATCACCGACATCGGCATCCGCTCGGGCGATTATATCAGCCTGATCATCACCGATAACCTCAAGGGCGGCGAGCAGGCGGCTGACTATATGGCGACCCTCCTCGAGCCCGGCGCGAAGGTGGCGACGCTCGATCACGCCCCGACCAACGACAACGGCCAGACCCGCCAGAAGGGGTTCGAGGACCGGATGAAGGAGCTCGGCTTCGAGGTCCTGCCGGAGCAGCCGGTGCCGGTGCTGACGCTCGATTCGGGCCGCCAGTCGACCGAGGATCTGCTGGTTTCCGAGCCGGACGTCAAAGGCCTCTTCGCCTTCAACCAGCTCGTCCTGCAAGGCGCCTATCAGGCAGTCGAGCAGGCCGGCAAGGCCGGCGAGGTCCATCTGGTGGGCTTCGATCTCGATCCGGTTTCCTTCGAGATGGTCAAGGACGGCAAGTTCGATGCGCTCGTCGTTCAGGACCCGTACCGGATGGGCTATGACGGGATGAACATCATCCTGACCAAGCTGACCGGAGGCGAGGTCGAAAAGTTCGTCGGACTC
This sequence comes from uncultured Alphaproteobacteria bacterium, assembly GCA_963812275.1. GTDB lineage: Bacteria > Pseudomonadota > Alphaproteobacteria > Rhizobiales > Kaistiaceae > Bauldia. Next base: position 174,651 of record CAWEUQ010000030.1, read on the forward strand.
GGCACCAAGCTGCTGACCAAGGACAACGTCGACGAGTTCGCCAACGACCCGCAGGTCACCGGCAAGTAGTCGCCATCGCGTTCGTTCGCGCAGTCTCCGCCGGGTCGCATTGATCCGGCGGAGTTGTCCTTTCATCGATCCGTCGCCGGGATCAGCAAGTGATGCCTTCCGAGACGCACCAGGTTCCGCCGACAGCGACGGGGCCGGCAGAGCAGCCACCGCCGGCCGCGATGGCGGCAAGCCGGTCTTCGCTGCTGCAATGTCGCGGGCTCTACAAGAGTTTCGGCGCGGTGCGCGCCCTGATCGACGTCGACTTCGAGATCGTCAGCGGCAGCGTCACGGGACTCGTCGGCGAAAACGGCGCCGGCAAGTCGACGCTGGCGAAGGTCATCGCCGGCGTCCACCAGCCGGACACCGGAACGATGACGCTTGAGGGACGCCCCATCCGGCTGGTCGGCGCGGATCAGGCACATGCGCGGGGAATCGTCACCGTCCATCAGGACATCAACCTCGTCCAGACGATGACGGTGGCGGAGAACCTGCTCCTCAACAACGAGCCGACCTACCGCTTCGGGATCATTCGGCGGCGGGACATGCTGGCTTCCGTCACCGCCCTTCTCGAAGAATACGAGATCAGCGTCGCTCCCCAGGCGATCGTCGGCGAGCTACCCAACGATCTCAAGAAGATGGTGCAGATCGTCAAGGCGGTCAGCCTCGATCCGCGGATCCTGATCCTCGACGAACCGACCTCCTCGCTGACCGACAGCGAAGTGCGCGTCGCGCTGCGGCTGATCCGCCGGCTGGCGGGCGCCGGCGTCGGCGTCGTGCTGATCTCCCATTACCTCAACGAGATCTTCGAGGTTTGCGACGACCTGACGATCATGCGCGACGGCCGGGTGGTCGCGTCCGGCCCGATCAGCGAGACGACGCTCCCGAAGGTCGTCGCGACGATGGTCGGGCGCGAAGTGCAGACCATCCGCCGGAAGTCCCGGCTGTCCCAGATCGAAGGCGACGCGCCGCTGATGCAGGTCGAGGACCTCACCGTCCCGGGCCACCTTCGCGCGATCAATTTCAGCCTCGGACGCGGCGAGGTGATCGGCGTCACCGGCCTCGCGGGGTCGGGACTCGACGAACTTGCAAAGGCGATCTTCGGCGCCGGCGGTGACAGCGTCACCGGGCGGGTCCGGGTCGAGGGGAAGCCAGTGGCGCTGCGGGACCCGGCCCGATCGCTGGCGGCCGGCCTGGCGCTCTTGACCAACGACCGACTGCGGGAGGGTATTCTCCCCGACTTCACGCTGGTCGAAAATATCTGCCTTCCGGTCCTGCAGCGCTTCTCCGGCTTTGCCGGCGTCCTCGACCGGCCGGCGATGGTCGAAACCGCGTCGCGGAACATGGAGCGTCTTCGCGTCCGCGCGCCGGGGCCGTTTGCCCTGGCGCGGCAGCTCTCGGGCGGCAACCAGCAGAAAGTCCTGTTCGCCAAATGGCTGGAGACCAATCCAAAGGTCTTCATCATGGACGAGCCGACGATCGGCATCGACGTGGGGTCAAAGGAGGAAATCAGGGCCATCGTCGACGAGATCGCCACGGCCGGCGTCGGCATCGTCCTGATCACCACCGAACTCGAGGAACTCGTCTCGCTGTGCGACCGGGTCCTGGTGATGTTCCGCGGCGAGATCGTCGGCGAGCTCGACGGACAGGACATCGAGCGAGAAACGATCCTGCATGCCTCGGCCTGCGGGGAAATCCAGAGGACCGCACCGTGACCGACGTCCCCCGCCCCGACCCAGTCCGCGCCGAGGAACCCGGTCGCCTGCTGTCGACCATCCGGCGTTCATACAGCCTGATCCAGGCGCTTGCCGTCCTGGTCATCCTCGTCGTGATCATGCAGACGGTGAACGCGCGTTTCCTGTCGCCGATCAACGTCAGCAACCTGCTCGGCCAGATGACGATGATGCTGATCGTCGCCGCCGGAATGACCATCGTGATGATCTCCGGCGAGTTCGACGTCTCGGTCGGCTCGGTCGTCGGCCTGTCGGCGGCGGTCGGCGGATGGATCATGGTGCGGTGGATGCCGGTGCCGACGGCCGACGACCAGGTGTGGTGGGTGATCACGCTCGGATTGATCGCGCCCCTCCTCGTCGGGCCGCTGTTCGGCCTCTTCGCCGGCCTCGTCGTCACCAAGGCGCGAATACCATCCTTCATCGTCACGCTCGGGACGCTGATGATGGCGCGGAGCCTGACGCTTGTGGTGACGCGCGGCCAGCCGATTCCCGATATTCCCAACATCCTCAGGTCGTTCGGCCAGGGTCGTCTGGTCCACCTCCCCCTGCCCTTCAATTTTTCGGGCATGGCCAAGTCGGGATCCTTCGCCGACCTGTTCGTCTGGCTGCAGATCCAGAACATCGTCTGGGTCGCCGTCGTCGTCTACGCGGTCGGCTGGTTCGTGCTCGAGCGCACCACCTTCGGCAAGAAGGTCTATGCCGTCGGATCGAACCGGACGGTCGCGGTGCTTTCCGGCATCCGCGCCGACCGCATCAAGATCATGTGCATGATGATCGTCGGCTTCACCGCATCGCTTGCCGGCCTCGTCAGCCTGTCGCGGCTCGGCGCGGTTTCGCCGAATACCGGCGAAGGCCTCGAATTCGAGGTCATCGCCGCGGTGGTGATCGGCGGCACCAGCCTGTATGGCGGCCAGGGGCGGATCCTGCGCACGGTCATCGGCGTCATCATCATCTCGCTGACCCGCAACTTCCTCAACCTGGCGCGGATCGAGATCTTCTGGCAGGGCTTCGCCACCGGCGCGATCATCCTGACCGCCGTTCTGCTCGAAGCGCTGCAGAGGCGGATTTCGCGTTAGGGCGGCGGCCGGCCTACTCCTCGCTGATTCCCTGCAGCGAGGCATCGAGGTCGTGGAAGAAATCGCGGATGCGTTCGGCATTCGCGCCGAGATCGTGGGCGCCATTGCGCGCCGCCGAGCGGACGTCGACCAATGCCCCCTCCCCGTCCGGCAGGATGCGAATCGCGACGTCCTGGCGGAACCCGAAGATCGGCGTCTCGGCGACCGCCTCGATCCACCCGGTCTCCTCCTCCTCGGTCGGCGGCTGGGCGCCGAGGACACGCCAGCCACGGCTGGCGACGATCGCCCGCGCGTCGTCGAAGACCCGGGCGGTGCCGACCGGATAGTGGCGCGGCACGATGTCCGGATAGGCCTCCCGCTGGACTTCGGCGTCGTCGTCGGACGGATCGGTTACCGGCCGGGCGTCGGGCGGGCGATCGGCGGCGGCGAGGGTGAAAGCCGGCGGATCGTCGAGATCGGTCGAGATGTCGGTCAGTTGCGGATAGGTGATCAGCTTCCACGCACCGGCGAGCGGCACGATCAGGATCGCGAGGCCGATCAGGAGGCCGCGCAGCGCCGGTCCGAGCCCCTTGCGACCGTCGCGCCAGATTCCTGCGAGCGCGCCAAGCGCCGCCAGCACGCCGCACCCGGCCAGACCGAAACCGAGAGCCATGACCGCATAGGCCTGGATCGCTCCCATCAGGCCGCTGCGATGGCCGATCGCGACGATCACCAGAATCGGGATCGAAACGAGCGAAAGCCTGGAACTCCAGGTCGCCAGCGAAGAGCGGCGTTCACGCAACCGGGCTGACATCCGCGCGTCGATTCCCAAACAAAGACAACCGATGTCAGCTACCGGCTTGGCGCGGAGGGCGCAAGCGCCGGATCGCCTGGCAAGCCGGGGCGGCGGCCGGGCCGGCCAATCCGCCGGGAACCGATCGCCGGCCTGTGACTTGGTTCACAGAGCGTGAAGCCATTGACCATGTCTTCATGATTCCGCCGCAAACTGGCGAAATGAGACCTGATGCGCGGCATGTGCCCGCGTCGAGGCGCCAAACGAGAGAAGAACCGTGATGACATCGAAAAGCCCGATCGACCGACGACCCTTCCGTTCGAAGGCCGATCGCGAGCGCGAAGAAGCGCTCGAGAGCCACTATCGCAGCGTTGCGATTCCCGAAGTCGTCGCCGCCCTGGGCCGGCCCCGCGAGGATGCGGTCGCCAAGCCGGCCTCGGCCTGAGCGTTCCGACACGCGCTGGCGCTGGTGTCAAAGCAGCGTCAGCTGGATCGGCTCGAGCAAGGCGGGATCGTCGTTGTCCGCCTTGTTGACCCGGGTGCTGACCGGGACGGCCTCGAGCAGATCGTCCGGCGCCGGTCGCAGCAGGTCGTCGACCGAACCGGCCGGGTAGGCGCGGACATCCAGCCACCGTTCATGGTCGTCCGGGTCGAGGATCACCGGCATCCGATCGTGGATCGGCGCCACCAGCCGGTTCGCCTCGGTGGTGACGATGCAGGCGCTGTCGATCTCGCTGCCATCGCGTCCCATCCAGCTTTCCCACAGCCCGGCGAATGCGATCGGCCCCTGGTCCCGTCGTCGGATCAGGTAGGGCTGTTTGGCCCCGCCGCCAGTGCGCCGCCATTCGTAGAAGCCCGAGGCCGGCACCAGACAGCGGCGATATTTGTAGGCCGCCTTGAACGACGCCTTGGTCGCCAGGCCCTCCGCCCGTGCATTGATCAACAGCGAGAATTTCCGCGGATCCTCGACCCATGCAGGCACCAGCCCCCAGCGGACCAGGGCGAAGCGCCGCACACCTTCGACGAGGCGAATGATGGCGATCGGCTGGGTCGGCGCGATGTTGTGCCGCGGCGGAAACCATTCCCCGTCGATATAGCCGAACAGGGCCGCGAGTTCCTCCGGCGTGGCTGTCAGGATATAGCGTCCGCACATTCTCTTGGCCGTCCCTCCGCTCGGAATCGAGCCTACATCAAAGTCGCGTTCGATGGGGCTTTGCGGCGGTCGGGCGCGAGCGATACCATCGCCACATGTCGTCGCCGTCCGCACCGCGTCCGCTGCTTGGCGTCAGCACCGTCGTCCGCCGGGACGACATGGTGCTGCTGGTCGAGCGTGCCAAGCCGCCCTATCGGGGAATCTGGGCCTTTCCGGGCGGGGCGGTCGAATATGGCGAGTTGCTCGCCGCCGCGGCAGCACGGGAAGTTCTCGAGGAAACCGGAATTATCGTGGAAATCGGAGCGCCGATCGACCACGCTGAAATCCTTCCTGGCCACGAATCGGCCAGTGTTGGTGGCCACTATGTCCTGATCGTCTTCGACGGTCGCCCGGTCGGCGGTCAGCTCGCCGCCGGAGACGATGCGGCCGACGCGCGCTGGTTCACGGCCGGCGAGCTCGTGTCGCTTCCGACGACGACTGATACGGCCCGAATTCTGGCCGATATCGGGATGCGGTAGATCGTAGACGACGACGGGGCTAGTTATTTCAGGATGCCTGAGAGTGCATAAACGTTCGAACAAAGCGGCAATCGGCCTGGCGATTCTCATCGTCTTCGGCCTTCTCGGCCCGGCCGCGATGGCCCAGGAAGACCAGCCGGCTGCGACCCCGGAGCCGGTTACTACGCCCTATGACAGCGGCCTCCTGCGACTTTCCGAGATCCTCGGCGCCATCCATTACATGCGGCACCTCTGCGGCAGCGACGAAGGCGGGCTCTGGCGCGATCAGATGCAGGCGCTGCTCGACTCGGATCAGGCCGATCCGGCCCGTCGCGCCCGCTTCATCGACCGCTTCAATCGCGGCTACGAGGGGTTCAAGGCCGTTTACCGCACCTGCACGCCGGCCGCGACGCTGACAATCGATCGCTATATGGATGAAGGGGCCCGCATCGCCCGCGACATCGTCGTCCGCTACGGACGACAGGGTTAACGCTTCCTTAACCCGACTTTCGAAATCCTTAAGTCGGCGTTAACCCTTTCTTCATGATGCGACTGAAGCCTTCAATTTTACGTGTTACCGTTCAGTCTGGTTAACCTTGCCTCGGACGGGAACGGGTGGATTTAATGGCGACCACGACTGCGCAGCCTCCTGAGTCGAAATCAGAAGACCATGGAATCGCTGAGAAAAAGAGACTGGCACTGACCTACCTGACCGAAGCGTGGGAGGAAGCCGCCTCGGTCGGCGTCGATTCGGAAATTCTGGCGCATGCGGCGATGTTCCGGGCCTTTTCCGATCTGATCGAGACGTATGGCGAGGAGGCGGTCGCGGGGCTGGTCCATACCTTGCCGGATCGGATCCGGGCGTTCGAATTCTCGCCGCATCGAATCGTCCAATAGGCCGCGGCTTCGTCGCGGCCAAACGCGTTGCCCGGATGCGGTGTTAGGCTAGACTGTCGGCGGGGAAGTCACTGGCTGCGGCGCGTCGCTGGCGGGAGGTGCAGCCATGTTGGGAATTGCGATCAGGGTCTTGGTCGGTGCCGGCTTGTTGTCGCTGGGCCTGGCCGGTGCCGCGTCGGGCAGCGGGTCAGACTCGGTCGAGGCCGGCCTCGCGCCCGACAGGCTCGACGAACGTGTGATGCCGGACGTTCCCGTCGACGAACCGATGGTTCCCCAGCGCGAACCGGCCGCCGGTTTCCCGACCAAGCCCCTCGTCGCGCCGAAGGTCGAATACGACCCGGCCAATCTGCCGACCCCCGTCCGCCGACTGCGGGAGCAGATTATCAAGGCGGCCGCGAGCGGCGACATCGAGCAGATGCGGCCGATCATCGACGCCAACGGCGAACCGCCGGTGTTCAGCTACAACGACATCGGCGACGATCCCGTCGAGTATCTTAGGTCGCTGTCGAGCGACCCGGAAGGGCGCGAGATTCTGGCGGTGCTGAGCGAGATGCTCGAATCCGGCTATGTCCACTACGGCGCGGGCACGCCCGAGGAAATGTATGTCTGGCCCTATTTCGCCCTCTACCCGGTCGAACTCTTGACCGGTCCGCAGATCGTCGAACTGCTGAAGATCGTTTATCCCGGCGACTATGAGGACATGAAGAATTACGGCACCTACCTCTCCTACCGCGTCGGGCTGGCGCCGGACGGAACCTGGAGCTTCTTCCTCGTCGGCGAGTAAGCCGCGTTAGGCACCGGCGGCCGGCGCCAGCGTCTCGACGAAGCGGACCGCCTGCCCGACCGACGGCGTGACAAGGTCGCCGGCCCACATCACCCGACGGCCGCGCACAACCGTCCCCACCGGCCAGCCGGTCACCGTCATCCCCGCATAAGGCGTCCAGCCCGAGCGCGAAGCGCTCCACGCGTCGGTGATCGTCTCCCGGCGCTTGAGATCGACGACGGTGAGGTCTGCGTCGTAGCCGACCGCGATCCGCCCCTTGCGGGCGATGCCGAAGATCCGCGCCGGCCCGGCCGAACTGAGGTCGACGAAGCGCGCCAGCGACAGGCGGCCCGCCGCGACATGGTCGAGCATCACCGGGACCAGTGTCTGGACTCCGGGCATACCTGATGGCGAGGCGGGATAGGGCTTTGCCTTCTCCTCCAGCGTATGGGGCGCATGGTCGGAGCCGAGGACATCGGCGATCCCCTGGGCGAGCCCCCACCACAGCCGCTCGCGGTGGCGCGCGCCGCGGATCGGCGGGTTCATCTGCAGTCGCGTGCCGAGGTCGCCATAGTGCTCGGCATGGAAGGTCAGGTGCTGCGGTGTCACTTCGACTGTGACGTTGTCCTTGTAGGCGCCGATGAAGTCCATCTCCTCGGCGGTCGAGACGTGGAGCAGGTGGACCCGCGCCCCGGTCTCGCGGGCGATCCGCACCAGCCGCTGGGTGGCGCGGAGCGCCGCCGTCTCGTCGCGCCAGACCGGGTGGGTCGCCGGATCGTTCTCGCCGCGATGGCCGCTCCGGTCGATCAGGCGCGGCTCGTCCTCGGCATGGATCGAGACCCGCCGCCGGGTCCGGGCGAGGATCGCGGACAGCCCCTCGTCGTCGGCGACGAGCAGGTCGCCGGTCGACGATCCCATGAAGATCTTGATTCCGGCTGCACCCGGAAGCCTTTCCAATTCCTGGATATTTTCGATATTGCCGTGGGTGCCGCCGACGAAGAAGGCGAAATCGCAATGCATGCGCCCGGTCCCTCGCCGCACCTTGTCGGCAAGCGCCTCGGCGGTCGTCGTCAGCGGGTTGGTGTTCGGCATCTCGAAGACGGCGGTGACGCCGCCCATGACCGCCGAAAGCGACCCGGACTCGAGGTCTTCCTTGTGCTCGGCCCCCGGCTCGCGGAAATGGACCTGGGTGTCGATGACGCCGGGAAGGATATGGAGACCGGCGCAGTCGACGACCTCGCCGGCCGAGGCGCGGTCGATTTCGCCGATCGCGGCGATCAGGCCGTCGCGGACCGCGAGGTCGCGGATGCCGGCTCCGTCCTGGTTGACCACCGTCGCACCGGTGAAGACGACGTCGAAGGTTTCCGTGCTCATGTCGATCCTTGTCTCGGCCGCCCCCTCCGCTTACGTAACCAGCCGATCTCTTGCAAGGGCGGGACAGGATGATGAGCGAAGCGCGTATTGCCGAATTGCCGCGGCGTGGTGTCGTTGCGATCTCGGGACCCGACGCCCACAAGTTCCTCAACGACCTCTTCACCACCAACGTCGATGCGGCGACCCGCGATCGCGCCGTCTTCGGCGGATTGCTGTCGCCGCAGGGAAAACTGCTGTTCGATTTCCTCATCTTCCACGACGGAGAACGCTACCTCCTCGACATCGCGCGGAGCGAGGTCGCGGGCTTCCTCAAGCGGCTGACGATGTTCAGGCTCCGCTCGAAGGTCGAGTTGGCCGATCTCTCCGACGAGCGGATCGTGGTTGCCACCTGGGGCAGCGAAGCCGCGCCGCTGCATCGACGGGGTCGCCGCGCCGGATCCGCGGCTCGAAGCCCTCGGCTACCGCGCCATCGTCCCACCCGGCGCCGACATGGCGCCCGACTTCGAGGAATCGACGCAAGCCGCCTACGACGCCCATCGCATCGCCCTCGGCGTGCCGGAGGGTGGCATCGATTTCGCCTTCGGCGACGCCTTTCCCCACGACGCGGACATGGACGACCTTGCCGGGGTCGATTTCGCCAAGGGCTGCTTCGTCGGCCAGGAAGTGGTCTCCCGGATGAAGCATCGCGGCACGGCGCGGCGCCGGATCGTGATCGGCCATGGCAGCGACCTGCCCCCGGCCGGCACGCCGGTGACAGCCGGCGGCAAGCCGATCGGCACCCTCGCTTCGTCCTCCGGCGGGACCGGCCTCGTGCTCGTCAGGCTCGACCGGGCGAAGGAGGCGATGGACGCGGGCGCGCCGATCCTTGCCGGGGAAAGCACCCTCAGCCTGTCGATCCCGGCATGGGCGGAATTCGGCTGGCCGGCAACGGTCGAACCGGAATAGCCGCAGGGGCTGCGAATCGGCGACACTGCGCCCGAGCCGACCAACCCGATGTGCCGCCGATGCCCGATCATCCAAGAGCCCCTCCCCGCGCATGGCAAAGGATGCTGTCCGGTCGTCGGCTCGACCTGATCGACCCCTCGCCCCTTGATATCGAGATATCCGACATCGCCCACGGCCTGGCGCGGGTCGCGCGCTGGAACGGCCAGACCGTCGGCGCCCACGCCTTTTCGGTGGCGCAGCATACGCTGCTGGTCGACCGCATCCTGCAAACGACCGCGCCCGATCTCGATGCGAAAGCCCGGCTCGCGGTCATGCTGCATGATGCGCCGGAATATGTGATCGGCGACATGATCTCGCCGTTCAAGGTCCTGCTCGGCGGCGAATATCACGCGATCGAGGCGCGGCTGCTCGCGGCCATCCACCGCCGCTTCGGGGTCAGATACCCGGTCGCCGCGAAGCTCAAGGCGCGGATCAAGGCGGGGGACCGCACCGCCGCCTATTACGAGGCGACGACGCTCGCCGGCTTCGGCGAGGCCGAGGCCGCGAAGTTCTTCGGCCAGCCGCACGGGATCGATCCGTCCGGGCTCGATCTCAGGCCATGGCCGGCGGCCGACGCCGAAAAACGCTTCCTCAAGCGCTTCGCCGCGCTCATCGCGGAAGCAGGTGACCGGCTGGCGTGATGCCTCTAAGATGCCGGTTAAGAAACCCGTAACGGAAGAATCCATGTCGCAGGTTCATGTTTGTCCCCTTTCCCAGGTCCCGGCGACGGTCGCCGCGTCCGGCGCCAGCCATCTCGTCAGCGTCATCAACGATGACACCCCCGTGGTGCGGCCATCGACGATCGCCAGGGAGAACCACCTGTTTCTCGGCGTCAACGACATCGTCGAGCCGACCGACGGGCTGATCGCCCCGGCCGAAAGCCATGTCCGCGAGCTGATCGCCTTTGTCGAGCGGTGGGGCGGCGAACGGCCGATGGTGGTGCATTGCTACGCCGGGATCAGCCGGTCGACGGCGGCGGCCTTCGTCGCGCTCTGCACGGCCCGGCCCGACAGGGACGAGCGTGAAGTCGCGCTGCGGCTCCGCGAGGCATCGCCCTGGGCCTACCCCAACCCCCTCATCGTCGCCTATGGCGACGAACTGCTCGGGCGGAAGGGACGCATGATCGAAGCCGTCGCCGCCATCGGCCGCGGCGAACTCGCCTTCGAAAACTCACCTTTCGCCGTGCCGCTGCAAGACTAGCGGCCCGAGGTCGCGGAGCATGGCACACGCCGCGCGGCCCCCGATCGAGATCGGCCTCAACGCGGCGATCGTCGCGGTCGAGGATCAGCAACCGCTGATCCTGGTGGTGTCGCCGGGAAGCGCGCCGGGCGAGGCGGACGGTCTTCCGTTCGGACCTTTCGATCCGATTGCTCACCGCACCCTCGAAATGGGTCTGCGCGCCTGGGTCGAGGAACAGACGGCGCTGAAGCTCGGCTATGTCGAACAGCTCTACACGTTCGGCGACCGCGGCCGCCATGCCCATCCCGGCGACCGGGGGCCGCATCTGGTTTCGGTCGGGTATCTGGCGCTGACCGGGCCGGAGGCGGCTGCCTCCGAGGCGCTGACGCTCGCCGGCGCGCGATGGCAGCGGTGGTACGGCTTCTTCCCCTGGGAGGACTGGCGCGAGGGCCGGCCGGCGCTCCTCGACAAGGCGCTGCTGCCGGCGCTGCGACGATGGGAACGCGCTCCGCCCGGCGACGACCCGGTTCGCCGCGGCCTCAGCCGGCGCGAACGCGTCCGCCTCGCCTTCGGCTCGGGCGGCCAGCGCTGGGATGAGGAACGCGTCCTCGACCGCTACGAGCTTCTGTACGAGGCGGGCCTCGTCCACGAGGCGATCCGCGACGGGCGCGTGTCGCTTGACGATACCCTGCCGCCGACGGCGGTCACCGGCGCCCCGATGCGCTTCGACCATCGCCGCGTCCTCGCCACCGCCATCTCGCGCCTCAGGGCGAAGCTCAAATACCGCCCCGTCATCTTCGAGCTGATGCCGCCGGAATTCACCCTGACCGACCTCCAGCTGACGGTCGAGGCGATCTCCGGCCGGCGCCTCCACAAGCAGAATTTCCGCCGGCTGGTCGAGGCCGCGACGCTTGTCGAGCCGACCGGCGGCGCGACCCGCCCGAAACGCGGCCGCCCCGCCGCCCTCTTCCGGTTCCGCCGCGAGGTGGTGCAGGAGCGGCCCGCTCCGGGGCTCCGCGTCGGCTCGCGCTCGTAGGTAATCGTTTACAGGCCCCGCTCGCGCCGCTGCGGCAAGCAACCCTATTGCACTGCAGCACCCGCGCCGATAGGGAGTGGCCACACGGGGGGCGCGGCGGGGAGTGACCGATGGCCAAGTGGGTTTACAGTTTCGGTGATGGCGGAGCGGAGGGGAGCGCGGAAATGCGCGAACTCCTCGGCGGCAAGGGAGCGAATCTCGCCGAAATGGCGAGCCTCGGCCTGCCGGTGCCGCCGGGCTTCACCCTCACCACCGAAGTCTGCACCTTCTTTTACGGCAACGATCGCACCTATCCGCAGGACCTTCTCGAGCAGGTGCGGGTCGCGCTCGCCGCGACCGAAGAGAGGACCGGCCGCAAATTCGGCAACGAGGAAATGCCGCTGCTGGTGTCGGTGCGCTCCGGCGCCCGAACCTCGATGCCGGGCATGATGGACACCGTCCTCAATCTCGGCCTCAACGACCGCACCGTCGAGGCGCTGGCCGCCAGCGCCGACAAGCGCTTCGCCTACGATTCCTACCGCCGCTTCATCCAGATGTATTCCGATGTCGTGCTCGGCATCGACGTCCATCAATTCGAGGAGCGGATCGAGGACTTCAAGGACGAGCGTGGCTACACGCTCGACACGGAACTCACCGGCGACGACTGGGCGGAACTCGTCCGCGACTACAAGGTCATCGTCGAGCGGGATCGCGGCGCGCCCTTCCCGCAGGATCCGCACGACCAGCTCTGGGGCGCGATCGGCGCGGTGTTCGAATCCTGGATGACGCCACGGGCGATCACCTATCGCCGCCTCCATGCCATTCCGGAGAACTGGGGAACCGGCGTCACCGTCCAGGCCATGGTCTTCGGCAACATGGGCGACACCTCCGCCACCGGCGTCGCCTTCACCCGCAATCCGTCGAACGGCGAAAAGGCGCTCTACGGCGAATACCTGATCAACGCCCAGGGCGAGGACGTCGTGGCCGGCATCCGCACGCCCCGCGACCTCACCGAGGCGGCGCGCATCGCCTCGGGCTCCGACCAGCCGTCGCTGGAATCGGCGATGCCCGACGCCTTCTGGGGGTTCCGCTCGATCTGCGACACCCTCGAGAAGCATTATCGCGACATGCAGGACGTCGAGTTCACCGTCGAGCGCGGCAAGCTCTGGATCCTGCAGACGCGGGCCGGCAAGCGGACGGGGCGCGCGGCGCTGAAGATCGCCGTCGAACTTGCCGAGGAAGGCATGATCACCGCCGACGAGGCGGTGTTGATGGTCGATCCGATGTCGCTCGACCAGCTTCTCCATCCGACCATCGATCCCGAGGCCGAACGCGACCTGATCGCCACCGGCCTGCCGGCTTCGCCGGGCGCGGCCTCCGGCGAGATCGTCTTCTCGTCCGAAGAGGCCGAGGCCGCCAACGGCCAGGGCAGGAAGGTCATCCTCGTCCGCATCGAGACCAGCCCCGAGGACATCCACGGGATGAACGCCGCCCAGGCCATCCTGACGACGCGCGGCGGCATGACCAGCCACGCGGCCGTCGTCGCGCGCGGCATGGGCAAACCCTGCGTCTCCGGCGCCGGCAGCATCCGGGTCGACTATCAGAACCAGACGCTGACGGCGGGCGGACGCGTGCTCAAGAAGGGCGATATCATCACCGTCGACGGCGGCACCGGGCAAGTTCTGGTCGGTTCAATCGCCATGCGCCAGCCGGAAATGTCGGGCGAGTTCGGCAAGCTGATGGAATGGGCGGACCAGGCACGGCGCATGCAGGTCCGCGCCAATGCCGAGACGACGATCGATGCGCGGACCGCCCGGTCCTTCGGCGCCGAGGGCATCGGGCTCTGCCGCACCGAGCATATGTTCTTCCAGGAGGAACGCATCGTCGCCGTCCGCGAGATGATCCTCGCCAGCGACGAGATCGGCCGCCGTACAGCGCTCGCCAAGCTCCTGCCGATGCAGCGCGGTGACTTCAAGTCGCTGTTCGAGATCATGAAGGGCCTGCCGGTGACGATCCGGCTGCTCGATCCGCCGCTGCACGAATTCCTGCCGCATACCGACGCCGAACTCGCAGAAGTCGCCAAGGCGATGGATGTCGAGCTCGAGAAGCTGCGCGAGCGCGCGCTCGCCCTGCATGAATTCAATCCGATGCTGGGGCATCGCGGCTGCCGTCTCGCCATCTCCTACCCGGAGATCGCCGAGACGCAGGCTCGCGCCATCTTCGAGGCGGCGGCCGACGTCGAGGCCGAATCCGGCGAAACCGTCACGCCCGAGATCATGGTGCCGCTGGTCGCGATGGCGACCGAGCTCGAGAAGGTTCGGGCAATGATCGACAAGGCGGCGGACGCCGTTGCCGCCGAGCGCGGCAAGCGTCCGGTCTATACGGTCGGAACCATGATCGAATTGCCGCGCGCCGCGCTTCAGGCCGATGCGATCGCGAAGTCGGCGGAATTCTTTTCCTTCGGCACCAACGACCTGACCCAGACGACCTTCGGCCTGTCGCGCGACGACACCTCGGCGCTGCTCGCCACCTACACGACGACCGGCATCCTGCCGAGCGATCCCTTCGTGACGCTCGACCGCGACGGTGTCGGTGAACTGATCCAGATCGCCGCCGACCGGGGCCGCGAAACCCGCCCCGACATCAAGCTCGGAATCTGCGGCGAGCATGGCGGCGACCCGGCAACGATCGCCTTCTGCGAGGAGGTCGGGCTCGACTATGTCTCCTGTTCGCCCTTCCGGGTTCCCATCGCCCGCCTCGCGGCGGCCCAGGCCGCGCTTCGTGGCGGCGCCGAAAGCGAGACGGACGCGTAACGCCTAGTATTCGCGAGCCGCGGCGTCGCCGAATCACAGCCATTTTGCGTCGAGTTTGAATCAAATTGCCCGCGTTAACCGCTCTTCAAGGTTAACCCCGCATAACTGGCGACTATTGGGGTGTGTCGCGGCGGTGCCCAAGCAGTCATCGCAGTCAAGGCGGCACGGTTGCGTGGGTGGAGTAGTCGTGGCAATGGTGCGATCGACGAGGCGGCCAAGACCGTCAAAGCCGACAATGACGATCCGCCTCTGCGTGGCGGGACTGGCACTGGCCTTTTCGACAACAGACGTCACCAACCTGCTTCCCGCGAGCGGCCGCGGCGCCGTCAATTTCGCCTCCGCCATCGATCCGCTCCAGACCGGTTCGGTCATTTCGTCCCATGCCATCAACCGGCAGCGGAAGGGCGATCTGCTCGTTCTCCGGCCCGAGGATATCAGCGCCGGCTACATCAAGACGGTCAGCCTCTTCGATCCGATCGAGGCGGAACCGAACCTGCCGCGCATGGCATTCGTTCTGCAGGAAAAGCCGAAGGTCGTCCTCGCCGCGATCGCGCCGACGGACGCTTCGGGCGTGACGCCGAAGGTGCGGCCCAAGGGACCCGAGGCCGGGCCCGCCGGCAAGGTCGGCGAGAAGACCAGTGGCGGCGTCATCGTCGCCTATGCCGAGGCCGCCGAACCGACCACCAAGGCGCCGTTCGACGCGGTCATCGCCAGCGGTTCGCTCAATCCGAATATCGTCATGCCCAACGCGCCGGCGACCCATGCCTGGGTCAACAACCCGATCCCGGCCAGCGCCCGCTCCGCCACCGAGCTCAAATGCCTCGCGACCGCCATCTATTTCGAGGCCCGCGGCGAGCCCGAGGAAGGCCAGATCGCGGTCGCCCAGGTGGTGCTCAACCGGCTGAAGAACCCGACCTATCCGAACACGATCTGCGGCGTCGTCTATCAGAACAAGACCCACCGCAACCGCTGCCAGTTCTCCTTCGCCTGCGACGGCCGGCCGGAGCGGATCACCGACATGGGCTCGTGGAAGAAGGCGCAGGAGCTGGCGAAGAGCGCCGTCGAGGACCAGGCGGACACCTTCATCACCGAGGTCGGCTCGGCGACCCATTATCATGCCACCTACGTCCGCCCGCGCTGGGCGCGGCGGATGACCCAGACCGACAAGATCGGCCGGCACATCTTCTACAACACCCGGAACGGCGGCTGGAGCTGATATCCCCGACGGTGGGATGGAACAATTCGCCGGCTGCAGCCGTTTGACGAGGAGCCACCACGCAAACCGGAGGTGCTCCCGTGACGACCATTTCTCCCCCGCGCCCCGATGACCAGCGCGCGGCCCCCGAATACGAGCGCCCGGAAATCCGGGATGCAGAATTCGAAGAGCCGACCACCAACGCCCGGCAAGGTGTCACGCATCAAAACGTTCGTGTCGTCCTCGCGGTCAGCACGATCGTCCTCGCCCTGATCTTCGCCATTCTCTACCTGGTCTTTTTCGCCTGATCCGTGAGGCGCGCGGCCCCGTCCTACCCGGTCGTGATATCGAGACCGAGGTCGAGCGACGGCGCCGAGTGCGTGATCCATCCCGACGAGATCCTGTCGACGCCGGCTTCCGCGATCGCCGCCACCGTCGTCGCGGTGACGTTGCCCGAGGCTTCCGCGATCGCCCGTCCGTCGATGATGCGGACGGCCTCGGCGAGCTGGTCGGGCGTCATGTTGTCGAGGAGAACGGCGTCCGGGCTGGCGGTCATCGCCTCGCGGAGCTGGTCGAGCGTGTCGACCTCGACCTCGATCTTGACCAGATGGCCGGCAAAGCCGCGCGCCGCTTTGATCGCGGCGGCGACCCCGCCGGCGACGGCGATGTGGTTGTCCTTGATCAGGATCGCGTCGTCGAGGCCGAAGCGATGGTTGGCGCCGCCGCCGCAGCGCACGGCGTATTTCTCGAAGGCGCGGAGTCCCGGCAGGGTCTTGCGCGTGTCGCAGATCCGGGCGCGGGTGTGGGCGACCCTGTCGACGAGGTCGCGGGTCGCCGTGGCGACGCCCGAGAGGTGGCAGAGGAAATTCAGCGCCACGCGTTCGCCGGCGAGAATGGCGCGGGCCGCGCCGGCAATCTCCGCCACCACATCGCCGGGCGCCAGTGCGTCGCCGTCCTGCCGCATCGCCTCGAACGTCACCGCCGGATCGACCTCGCGGAAGGCGCATTCGGCCAGCGCGAGTCCGGCCAGCACCCCCGGCTTGCGGGTGGCGATCACGGCGCGCGCCGGCGTCGCCGCCGGGATCGTCGCGTCGGAGGTGATGTCGCCGGCCCGGCCGAGATCCTCCTTCAGCGCGGCGCGCACCGCGTCCGCGACGAGAAGGCGCGGCAGATCGGGGAGGTCGGTCACACCTGCCCTCATTCGCAAACCGCCGGTTCGGCCGCGAGCGCCTCGGCGACGATGCCTTCGGCCTCGTCGAGGGTGATGAAGGTGCGATGGCGCCAGACATCGGCGCTGCCGGGATGATCGGACCGCTCGTGGCCGCCACGGCTTTCGGTGCGGGCGAGCGCGGCCGCGGCGATCATCTTGGCGGTCGTCAGCATGTTGCGGAATCGCCGCGAACGGTTCGCCCGCTCGAGCTCGGCGATGGTTGCCAGCGCCCGGATCAGGCCGGCGCGGTCGCGCACCACGCCGACGTCGCGGGTCATCGTCTGGCGCAGGCGGTCCACCGCTTCCGGGTCCGGCTCACCGCCATTGGCGCCCTCGCCGGTCGGGATCGGATGCATCTCCTCGCCTGCCGGAAGAAGGCCCTTGATGTCGTCCGCCGCGCGCGCGGAGAAGACAACCGCCTCGAGCAGCGAATTGGAGGCGAGGCGATTGGCACCGTGGGCGCCGGTCGACGTGGTTTCGCCGCACGCCCACAGGCCGTCGACGGTCGAGCGGCCGCGGGCGTCGGTCAGGACGCCGCCCATGTGAAAATGTTCGGCCGGGGCAACGGGAATCGGCTCGTGGACCGGATCGATGCCGGCGTCGCGGCAATAGCGATAGACGGTCGGGAACTTCTCCGGGAATTCCTCGCCGATCGCCGTGGTGCAATCGAGGAAGGCGCCGCGGCCGGCGACGATTTCGTTGTGGATGGCGCGGGCGACGATATCGCGCGCGGCGAGTTCGGCAAGCGGGTCGATCGCCAGCATGAACCGCTCGCCGGCCGAATTGATCAGCGTCGCGCCCTCGCCGCGCAACGCCTCGGTCGCCAGCGGCGCCGGATCGCGGCCAACGGCGATCGCGGTCGGATGGAACTGGACGAATTCGGGATCGCCGATCACCGCGCCGGCCCGCGCCGCCATGCCGAGGCCGGCGCCCTCCGATTCCGGCGGGTTGGTGGTGACCGCGTAGAGATGGCCGATGCCGCCGGTGGCAAGCACGATGGCGCGCGCCGGAAACAGGATCGGCTCGCCGCCCTCCCGCGGCCGCGCGACGATGCCGGTGGCGCGATCGTGCTCGGTGGTGATGCGTTCGCCGACATAGCCCTCGATCAGCCGGATCGACGGAGTCTGATGAACCGCGGCGACCAGCGCCGCCATGATCGCGGCGCCCGCCATGTCGCCCTTGACGTGGATGACCCGCCGTTCGCTGTGCGCCGCCTCGCGCGACATCAGCAGTTCACCGGCGAGATCGCGGTCGAAGGGCACACCATATTCGAGGAGGTCGTGGACCCGGTCGGCGGCATCCGCGACCATCAGGCGGGCGATCTCCTCATCGACCGTGCCGGCGCCGGCGCCGATCGTATCGGCGAGGTGGCTCTCGATCGAGTCGCCCGGCGAGATCGCGGCGGCGATGCCGCCCTGCGCCCAGGCGGACGACGCGCCCTGCCCGATCGGCGCAGCGGCGAGGATGCTGACCGGGCGCGGCGCCATGCGGAGCGCGCAGAAAAGGCCGGCAAGGCCGCCGCCGACAACGATGACATCGTCGGTCGTCCAGGCGTCCTGGTTGCGTGAATGGTTATTCATGGGTCGCCCTCCCCGGGCCTCAGGCCAATGTTCTTGTCCGGTGACATTCGAAGCCCGCCGACTGACCGCACCGGGGCCCAGTCGACGTCACTTGTCCCGAACCGGCCGCGGGCCCGGCGTCAGTCAGGCGTCAGCTCTTCAGGTTGACCATGCGCTCGACCGCGAGACGCGCCCGGTCGGCGATCAGCGGGTCGACGGTCACCTCCTCCTTCAGCTCGACCAGGCTGTCGAGGATCTTCGGCAGGGTGATCCGCTTCATGTGCGGGCAGAGATTGCACGGCCGGATGAACTCGACGCCGGGCATGTCGGCCGCGATGTTGGAGGCCATCGAGCATTCGGTGACGAGCAGCGCCTTGCGCGGCTTGTGATCCCGGACATAGCCGATCATGCCGGAGGTCGAGCCGGTGAAATCGGCCACCGAAATGACTTCGGGCGGGCACTCCGGATGGGCGATGATCTGAAGCCCCGGGTTGGCCTCCTTGTAGGCCAGCAGCTCCTCGGCGGTGAACCGCTCGTGGACCTCGCAATGGCCCTTCCAGGCGATGATCTTCACGTCGGTCTTGGTCGCCACATACTTGGCCAGATACTCGTCGGGAATGCAGAGCACCGTGTCCTTGCCGAAGCTCTCGACGACCTGCACCGCGTTCGACGAGGTGCAGCAGATGTCGCTCTCGGCCTTCACGTCGGCGGAGGTGTTGACATAGGTGACGACCGGGACGCCGGGATAGCGCTCGCGCAACAGCCGCACGTCCGCGCCGGTGATCGAGGCGGCCAGCGAACAGCCGGCCCGCATATCCGGGATCAGCACCAGCTTGTCGGGATTGAGCAGCTTCGAGGTTTCGGCCATGAAGTGGACGCCACACTGGACGATGATGTCGGCGTCGGCCTTCGACGCCTGCTGGGCAAGCTGCAGCGAGTCGCCGACGATGTCCGCGACGCAATGGAAGATCTCCGGCGTCTGGTAGTTATGCGCCAGGATCACCGCGTTGCGGGTCTTCTTGAGGTCGTTGATCGCCTTGACGTAAGGCGCCATCACCGGCCATTCGATCGCCGGAATGACGTCCTTGACCTTTTCGTAGAGGTGCGCCGTCTCGCGGGCAACCTCGTCGGTGTATTCGAGCGAGGGCATCTCGACCGGCGCGTATTTGTCCGCAAGCCGCACGCCGTCGCGCCGCTGCCTGCTGGTCGTGGACTGAACCTCGGTCATTGTCTCTTCCTCTCCCGCCTTATTATGCTCAGATTGAGCATAATAAGGCTCCGAAATTACCGGCCGAAGCCGGTCAAACTTACTGTCACGAAAACGATATAAGCATGGCTGGAGCAAAAGTCCAATCGGAAGTCGCCACGCAATTCATGCAAATCCGATATGGCAGGCATATCGAGATTTGATGATTCGGCGCATCGGTATCAGTTATCATGATGCGTCGGTCGGCTCTCCGCCGGCCCGTTTCGAGCCAGGCTCCTGCCAGGAGGGGCCGCGGAGCCGTCGAGATGAGCAGCCAGTCCCCTTCCGTCAAGAGCCTCTCCGTCGCCCGTGCCGTGCCGGTCATTCTGCTGGCCGGCTGCGCCATCGCGGCGATCAACTTCGGCCCGCGCGCGACGATGGGCTTCTTCCTCACCCCAATGTCGGGCGAATATGGCTGGAGCCGCGAGGTCTTCGCGCTCGCCATCGCCATCCAGAACCTCGTCTGGGGCA
Source organism: uncultured Alphaproteobacteria bacterium (assembly GCA_963812275.1). Classification (GTDB taxonomy): domain Bacteria; phylum Pseudomonadota; class Alphaproteobacteria; order Rhizobiales; family Kaistiaceae; genus Bauldia. Next base: position 194,636 of record CAWEUQ010000030.1, read on the forward strand.
TCGGCCAGCCCTTCGTCGGCATGCTCGCCGACCGGTTCGGCACCGCGCGGGTGCTTTCCGTCGGTGCCCTTTTCTACGCGCTCGGCCTCACCCTGATGTCGCAGACCAGCGACCCGGTGACGCTCCAGTTCACCGCCGGCGTGCTGATTGGCCTCGGCATCGCCGGCTCGGCTTTCCTGCTGGTGCTGGCGGCCTTCGCCCGGCTGCTGCCGGAGCATCTGAGAACCATCGGCTATGGCTTCGGCACCGCCGCCGGCTCGGTCGGTCAGTTCATCTTCGCGCCCCTCGGCCAGGGCTTCATCCAGGCCTATGGCTGGCAGACCACCCTCCTGATCATGGCGGCGATCGTTCTCGCCGTTCCGTTCCTCTCCTTCTTCGTCCGCGGCAAGCCGGCGGCCGTACCGGCCAGGGCCGGCGAGAAGGACCAGTCGATCCCGGAAGCACTGCGCGAGGCCTTCCGGCACCGCTCCTACCGCCTGCTGGTCACCGGCTTCTTCGTCTGCGGTTTCCAGATCGCCTTCATCACCGTCCACCTGCCGCCGTATCTTTCCGATATCGGCATCCCGGCGATTTACGGCGGCTATGCCATCGGCCTGATCGGCTTCTTCAACATCATCGGCTCGATAACCTCCGGCGTGTTGACGGGGCGGATGCGCAAACGCGTCCTTCTCGCCGTCATCTACCTCGCGCGGTCGGCGGCGATCGTGATCTTCATGCTGGTCCCGCCGAGCATCCCGTCGGTGCTGGTCTTCTCGGCGGTAATGGGGTTCCTCTGGCTGTCGACGGTGCCGCCGACGCAGCAGCTCGTCGCCGTCATGTTCGGCACCCGGTATCTGGCGACCCTGTTCGGCTTCGTCTTCTTCTCCCACCAGGTCGGCTCGTTCTTCGGCGTCTGGCTGGGCGGTTTCCTTTACGACGCGACCGGCAGCTACGACATCGTCTGGTGGCTCTCGGCCGGGCTCGGGGTGATGGCGGCGCTGATCCATCTGCCGATCGTCGAACGCCAGGTGCCCCGCCCGGCGACGGCCTGAGCGCCGGCCCGTCCTTGGCCACGCGATCCCGGCCATGCTAGGCCGGGGGCCTGTCCAGACAAGCCAAGGAGCCCTGCCCATGACCTGGAGCGTCTATCTCTCCGGCGAGATCCATACCGATTGGCGCGAGACCATCGCCGCCGGCGCCAAGGCCGCCGGTCTCGACGTGCGCTTCGGCGCGCCGGTCACCGATCACGCCGCCTCCGACGATTGCGGCGTTGCGATCCTCGGACCGGAAACGACCAAGTTCTGGCACGACAGCAAGGGCGCCCGGCTCAACGCCATCCGCACCCGGACGATGATCGAGGACGCCGACATCGTCGTTGTCCGCTTCGGCGACAAGTACAAGCAATGGAACGCGGCCTTCGACGCCGGTTATGCCGCGGCCCTCGGCAAGCCGATCGTCGTTCTCCACCCGCCCGAGCATCAGCACGCGCTGAAGGAAGTCGACGCGGCGGCGCTGGCCGTCGCCGAGACGCCGGAACAGGTGGTCGCGATCCTGCGCTATGTGATCGACGGCAAGCTTGCCGGCCATACTGACAGGGCGGCGGCCGCCGAATAGGGCAGCCCACGCCCGCCTCACCCGGAGTCAGCGACCTGTCAGCCGGATTGCGCTATCATTACCCGTTATGACAAGTGTTTACAGCCGAAGGCGGTTCGTCCTGACGCTCGCGTTTCTCCTCGCGTGCGGCGGCATTGCCTATGCCGATGACGGCGAAGATGGCGGAGGCGGCAGCGGCCAGGTCGAAGGCGGCGGCGTCTACGACGACGATCACGATCAGGCCCGCCAGGCCGTCGTCGACGGCACCGTCCTGCCGCTCGCCGAAATTCTTGCCCGGACAAAGGACAAGATCGACGGCGAGGTCGTCGGCATCGAGTTCGAGCGCCGCCAGGGGCTTTATGTTTACGAGCTCAAGGTTATCACCCCCTCCGGCCAGCTCCGCGAAATCGCGGTCGATGCGAGCTCGGGCGAAATCCTCTCGGGATCGGCCGACTGATGCGCGTGCTTGTCGTCGAAGACGAACAACGGATCGCGGCGGATATCGGCGCCACCCTGAAGAGCGCCGGCTATGTCGTCGAGACGGTCGGTGACGGCGAGGAAGCGTGGTTCCTCGGCGACACCGAGGACTATGACCTGATCGTCCTCGACCTCGGCCTGCCGAAGATGGATGGGCTCGCCGTGCTGAAGCGCTGGCGCTCGGCCGGCCGGACGATTCCCGTGCTGGTGCTGACCGCGCGCGGCGCCTGGGCGGAACGGGTCGAGGGTATCGACGCCGGCGCCGACGACTACCTGCCCAAGCCCTTCCACATGGAGGAACTGGTCGCCCGGGCGCGGGCGCTGATCCGCCGGTCGGCGGGCCACGGCGGCCCGATCATCGAGGCCGGCCGGCTCAGTCTCGATACCCGGCAGATGCGGGTCACCGCCGGTGGCGTTCCGGTCAGCCTGACGCCGCTCGAATACCGCCTCGTCGCCTATCTCATGCATCACCGGGGGCGGACCGTTCCGACCCCGGAACTGCTCGAGCATCTCTACGGCAATGACGATGCGCGGGAGGCAAACGCCCTCGAGGCGCTGGTCGCGCGGCTGCGCAAGAAGCTCGGGCCGCAATCGATCGAGACCCGGCGCGGCTTCGGTTACGCGATCACAGCGGACGCCGCATGAACCGCGGCTCGCTGCGGCTGCGGCTTCTGCTGGCCGGAACCGTATCGATCCTCGTGGCGCTGGCGCTGTCGGCCCTCGGGCTTCCGATCCTGTTCGAGCGTCATGTCGAGCGCCGTGTCGTCGCCGAGCTCGGCATCCACCTCAACCAGATCGTCAGCGGCCTCGACCGGGGGCCGGACGGACGCCTGGCGGTCACCAATCCTCCCGCCGATCCACGCTTCGCCCGACCGCTGTCCGGCCTCTACTGGCAACTGGAGGTCGGCAGCACGGTCCTCCGGTCGCGATCGCTGTGGGACGAGAAGCTTGTCCTCCCCACCGACGAACTCGCCAACGGCGCGGTCCATGAGCATCGCATCGCCGGTCCGGGCGGCGAGCAGTTGCTGGTGCTCGAACGCAATGTCACGCTTCCCGAGCGCCTCGGCGGCGAGACGCTGCGCGCCGCGGTGGCGCTCGATTCGGCGGACGTCACGGCCGCGACCCGCGCATTCGCCGTCGACCTCTTCCCCTATCTTGCGATCATCGCACTCTTCCTGATCGCGGCGACCTATGCCCAGGTGGCGGTCGGCCTCAGGCCGCTCGCCACGGTCCAGCGCCGCCTCGCGGCGATCCGCGGCGGCGAGGTCCGCCGGCTCGGCCAGTCCTTCCCCAACGAAATCCTGCCGCTCGCGGCCGAAGTCGACGCCCTGCTCGATGCGCGCGAAGCCCAGGTCGACCGGGCCCGCGCCCGGGCGAGCGACCTTGCCCACGGCCTGAAGACGCCGCTGCAGGTGTTGTCCGGCGACGTCGAGCGCCTGCGCGAAAAAGGCGAGGCGCCGATCGCCAAGGAGATCGAACAGGTCGCCGCGGCGATGCGTCGCCACGTCGACCGCGAGCTGGCGCGGGCGCGCACCGCCGCCGGAGCTCCCGACGCGCGCGCCTCGATCGCCGAGGTGGTCAAGCGGGTCCTTGCAGTCGTCACCCGGACTCCGGACGGCGGCCGGCTGTCCTGGTCGGTCGACATCCCGGCCGACGCCACCGCGCGCATCGACGCCGACGACCTCGCCGAGGCGATGGGCAACCTGATCGAGAACGCGGCGCGCCACGCCCGGACCAAGGTGGCGATCAGCATGGCTCGCGACGGCGACCTCATCGTCGTCAGCGTCGCCGATGACGGCCCGGGGATCCCGGAAGAGCAGATCGACGAGGCCCTCAGCCGCGGCGGCCGGCTCGACCGGATGGGCGACGGCTCCGGGCTCGGCCTCGCCATCGTCAGCGACATCGCCGAGGCCTGGTCCGGGCGGTTCACCCTGCGCAACGGCGACGAAGGGCTCGAAGCGCAACTCGGCCTTCGCGCCTGATCCGAACGGGACGGCTGCATCGTCGCCACGGATGTGCTTTGTTCCGGGCGCACTTTGCGCATGACCCAGACGACCGGAGATACCGTGGACACCTTCAAAGCCCTGCTGATCACCCGCGACGAGACGACTAAGAAGCAGTCGGTCGCCGAGACGATGCTCACCCCCGCCGACCTGATGGAGGGCGACGTCGACGTGCGGGTCGAATATTCGACGGTCAACTACAAGGACGGCCTCGCCATCACCGGCAAGCTGCCCGTCGTCCGCCGTTTCCCGATGATCCCGGGCATCGATTTCGCCGGCACGGTCGAAACCTCCTCCCATCCCGATTACAAGCCGGGCGACAAGGTGGTGCTCAACGGCTGGGGGGTCGGCGAGACCCATCTCGGCGCCTACAGCCAGATGGCGCGGGTCAGCGGCGACTGGCTGATCCCGCTGCCGGCGGACTTCACCACCGCCGAAGCCATGGCGATCGGCACCGCCGGCTATACCGCGATGCTCGCCGTCATGGCGCTGGAACGGCAGGGGATCGCCTTCGATACCGGCCCGGTGGTGGTCACCGGGGCGGCGGGCGGTGTCGGCTCGATGGCGATATCGCTTCTGTCGCGGCTCGGCTACCAGGTCATCGCGGTCACCGGCCGCGAGCACGAGCACGACTACCTCGCCAGCATCGGCGCCGGCGAAATCCTCGACCGGGCGGAACTCGCCGAGCCGCCGAAGCTCCTCGGCAAGGAGCGCTGGGCCGGCGCCGTCGACGCGGTCGGCGGCAACACGCTCGCCAACGTGCTGGCGATGACCCGACGCGGCGGCGCGGTCGCGGCTTGCGGCAATGCCGGCGGCATGGATCTGCCGACCTCGGTCGCGCCGTTCATCCTGCGCGGCGTCGCGCTGATCGGCATCGACTCGGTCTATCAGCCGAAGCCGCGGCGGATCGAGGCCTGGTCGCGGCTCGCGCGCGATCTCGACCGCGACAAGCTCGCGGAGATGACCACCACGATCCCCTTCAGCGGCCTCGTCAACGCCGCCCACGACATCCTCGACGGCAAGGTGCGCGGGCGGCTGGTCGTCGAGATCGGCTGACCCCGCCCCCCGCAAGCGAGACGCCGGCGCGCTGCGGGGCGCGCCCGAATCGGAAATCGGAACCGTGTGACGAAACGTGAGATGGCCGCGCACGGCGCTGGCCCGACCGCTCACGCTCGCCGCCATGACGCCCTGCGAAGAGGGCGGCATTCGCGATCACGCGAGATCACAGCAACAGGAGAATACCCATGAAGACGTATGTCATTCGCCGTCCGAGTGCCTGGGCGAACCTCGAGGAACTCAAGCTCGCCGGCGCGAAATCCGCCCGGATCGGCAACGAGGAAATGCCGGACCGCGTCCGCTGGATCCGCAGCTATGCGGTCCAGGAGCCGGACGGCCGCATCGGCACGGTCTGCATCTACCAGGGACGGGATCCAGAATCGATCCGCGAGCATGCCCGTCGGGTGGGCATGCCCGGCGACGAGATCTACCCCGTCGCGGACACCGTGATCATCCGGGAAGACCCGGTCGATGCACCCGCCGAAGCAGCGACTGCGTGAAGGAGGGCCCGATGAAGAGCATGTTCTCCAACAGGCCCGGGCCTGTTCGCGGCTTCTTGCTTGCCGCGCTGGTCTCTGCGGCGACGGCGTCAACGGCCGCCGCAGGCCCCAATCCGCTGGCCGATAATGTCCGCGCCGCCAACGACCGCTTCAAGGACGTGTCGGTTGCGCTCTCGGAAGGCTATGCGCCAATCCCCTGCGCAAGCGGCGTCGCCGGTGGAGCGATGGGCATCCACTACGTCAACGCCGGGTACCTCAAGGACGATGGCCTCGACATCGCCCGCCCGGAGGCGGTGATGTACGAGCCCGGCCCCGACGGCAAGCTGACGTTGCTGGCGGTCGAGTACATCACGACGAAGGGACCGGCGGCGCTTGAAGGCCACCTGTTCAACTTCACAGGCGCCCCGAACCGATATGGTCTCCCGCCCTTCTACGAGCTTCATGTCTGGGCCTGGAAGCCGAACCCGACCGGCACCTTCGCCGACATGAACCCGAATGTGTCCTGCGACGCCGCTGGCGCCGAGGGGCACTGATGAAAGCCTCTCGCCCGCCGGCAATCCGAGCGGGCGAGAGCCCCCAGGGGCATCGCCGGGAGCCGCCATGGCGAGGCGCCGGCAATCTCCGGACGGCTCTCTCAGGCCTTGACCTTGCCGGCCTTGCCGGCCTCGCCCACCATGTCCATGGCGCGCTGCAGGTGCCCATCGGCGTGGGTCCTGGCGGCGACGGAGAGAAACGCCCGCGCGCTGGCGGCACCCGGGTCCGGCTTGCCGGTCCTCATGTCGAGGTCGGCCAGATCGGACAGGATCTGGACGAGGAGGCCGGCATAGGGATCGCTGACCCGGACGCATGCGATGCGGGCCGCCTCCAGCCATTGCCGTGCAACATTGTGGTCTCCTTCCACGGCATGGGCGAGCGCTATGGCGCGCGCCGCGGCGGCTTCCCAACAGGGGTCGCCCAACTGGCAACTGAGGGCGAAGGCATCGTCGAGCTCTCGCCGGATGACCCCGGTATCGTGGCCGAGGGTGAGCCGCGCTTCGGCGAGGATGGCGAGGGGCCAGGGCCGGAAGGCGATCCAGCGGATTTCGTCGCAGGCAGCCAGAGCCTGTTCCAGCCACGCGATCGCACCTTCGGGCTGCTTCGCGGCGAGCATTCCCCAGCCGCCCAGCCCGAGCGACCAGATCTCGCGACGGCGGTTCCCGGCGCGCCGCGCGTGATCGAGGGACAATTCGTACTGCTCGAGACCCTCCTCAACCTTTCCCCAGTCGACGAGGTTGAAGGCGGTGATCGAGTAGATGCCGGCAAGAGCATCCAAATCGCCCTCGCTGCTTTGAAGGGCTGCCTCAAGCAGTCCCGCCGCCGCCGGGCGGCGACCTGCCAGCGCCTCCACGTAGCCCAGTTCCCGGAGGGCTCGCGACGCGATGCTGGCCGCGCCGGATTGACGGGCGAGTTCGGCCGCCTGCCGAAGCAGGACCGCCCCCTCGTCATCCTGGCCGCGCACCGAATGGACGAGCGCCGAGCCGAGTTCGGCAAGGGCTCTCGCCAACAGGTATGTGTCTCCCATGGACTCGGCGGCGCTTGCGGCACGGCGGAGGCAATCGACCCCGGAGTCGACCGCCCCCGCGGACAGCGCGGCCTCGCCCGATCCGACAAGCGCCTCGACGACGGAACGGGTTGGCGCGCTTTCGGCACCGAGCCAGATCGGCGCTCTTGCCGCCGCCCGGAGCGCCGACGTCGGTTTCTCGCCGATTTCGGCGAGAAACGCCGCCTCCGTTGCCTCGACATGCTTCAGGGCGGCCTCAGGTCTGCCGGCGAGCACGAGGCTCTTGGCCAGGAGGATATGAAAGCCCTCCTCTGTCGGTCGACGATGCACGGCGAGTTCGGCCAGACGGATCGCGCGGCCGTAGTCGCCGGCGGCGATGGCGACCAGGATATCCCGGCGCTGTCGTGTATCGATGAGGCCGGCCGTCCGTTCGCGCTCGATCAGCAGCCATGTGGCAAACACGGCGCTGGCCTTGGGCTCGGCCCCCTCGAGGAGCTCACCCGCCTCCGCAATGTCGAAGTCGCCGTCGGCGATGTTCCATACGTCGACGATGGTGCCGCGCGGCAGGTTGGCCTCGACAGGGTCGCCCGGAAAGGTGTCGGGTCCGATGGCCCGCCGGAGCGAGGCGAGACAGGATCGCAAGGAGCCGAGCGGGTCGAGCGCCTCGGGAAAGAACTCCGCCGCCAGTTGCCGCCTGCTGAGCGGGCGATCCGACAGCAGGATGCGGGCCAGAACCGCCCACGCCTGGAACCCGCGGATCGGCCGCGGCGATCCGGAGTCGTCGACGATCGACGGCTTTCCCAGAAGCCGAATCCTTAGAACCATTACCGCACCACCTCACGCCCACGGCAGCCCGTGCCGCGCCCGACCAACGCCCGCGGAGGGAGATGTAGAGGCACTCAGGCAAAAGGCGAGCCCTCCGTCCGGCCGAACGATGCCTGCCGTCGGCCGACGGCTGCGATGGCGCCGAAGACAGGCGGTGGATGCGCCTCAGCCGCCGGCGTGCAGGATGTTCGGCCAGATGCCGACCACGCCGATGAAGATCAGGTAGATCGCCACGACGTAATTCAGGATGCGCGGCATGACCAGGATCAGGATGCCGGCGATCAGCGCCACGATCGGCTGGATCGTTACGATGTTGAGTTCCATGAGTGCTGCCTCCTCGTTCCAACTCGCACGCTGCGAATCACGGACGGGATAGTGCCGCAGACGCCGGCGAAAAGCGCCTGCCGACCGTGGCGACCGGAACCAAGTCTCCTGCTCGCTCGTTCTCTGCGTAAGGGAACGAACCCAGGGGAGTGAAAGATGAACACGCATCAGACAGCGCGCGCGGCCGGCGAAAACGTGGATATCCCGACCCGCGACCTGATTTCCAGCGACCGGGTGGAAGGCACCAACGTCTATCGGTCCGACGGCGAAAAGATCGGCCATATCGAACGCATCATGCTCGACAAGCAGTCGGGCAAGGCAGCCTATGCGGTGATGAATTTCGGCGGCTTTCTCGGCATCGGCGAGGATTCCTATCCACTGCCCTGGTCAGTGCTGACCTACAACACCGAGCTCGGCGGCTACGAGGTCAACGTCACCGACGACCAGCTCGCCGGCGCGCCGAAATACGGCCGCGACGAGGAATGGTGGAGCGAGCGCGACCCCAACCGCGATCCGCTGATCTACAGCTACTGGGGCGTCCCGCCCTACTGGATCTGACCCCCGCAGCGAACTGCGCGAGCACATCGCCGCGCCGCCACTTTTCCCACTACACGCCGCCTTCCGGCTCGTCCGGAGGGTGGTGCCTCATTTCGGGCTCTCGCCGACTGTCATCCCCCGCGAGGCCCGGAGGGCCAATCTCCACCTGTCATCCCCGGCGAGGCCCGAAGGGCCGAAGGAAGGGGATCCAGTAATCGATGTCGTTCGACGGTTGGCACAACGGAGGAGAGGCGTCGGGAACGCTTCGTCCAGCGGCCACCCCCGCACCCGCGGCAGTGCCGAATCCCGACGCTCACGGTTTACTGGATCCCCTTCCCGCGCGCCTTTGGCGCGCGCCGGGGATGACAGTTGGGAGATTGCGCCCGCCCGCCCTACTCCTCCGAGCGGAGGGCGAAGAAGACGCCGAGGATGGCGAGGATGACGAAGGCGATGACCATCCAGATTTCGCCGCGGCCGCCATACCAGGCGACGGCGTGGATGACGACGAGGAGCAGCATGCCGATCGCCAGCAGGTAGAGCCGCCGCGCCCAGGCCGTGCCGGTGATCAGCCCCCAGCCGGCGACGATCAGCACCACGGCGGTCGCCACTTCGCCGGCGATGTGGAACCACATGGTCAGCGGCCGGGTGTCGAGGTCCGGCACGTCGTCGGTGATCAGCAGCCACGCCCACAGCAGGATCATCGCGATGCCGACGATGATGCCGAAGCGGCCCGCGCCGCGGGTATAGGGTCCGAGCGGTTGTGCCGGCTGATTGTTGGACATGGGCTTAGCCTTCGATCTTGGAAAAATCCGCCACGGCACGGGTCGCGGCGCGGATCAGGTTGAGGAGACGGAGCCGGTTGGCGCGGATATCCGCGTCGGGATCATTGACCAGCACCTTGTCGAAGAAGCGGTCGACCGGAGCGCGGAGCCGCGCCAGCGCCCGCATCGCGTCGTCGAAATCCTCGATCTCGATCGCCGCGTCGACTTCGCCGGTCGCCGAGCCGATCGCCTCGAACAGCGCCTTCTCCTCCGGCTCGACCAGCCGGGCGGGATCGACCGCGCCATCGAAGGCGGTGCCGGATTTCTTCTCCTCCTCGCGGAGGATGTTGGCGGCGCGTTTTGCGCCGGCGAGCAGGTTCCTGCCGTCCTCGCTGTCGAGGAAGCGGCCCAGCGCCTCGACCCGGCGGACGATGAGCAGGAGGTCGTCGCTGGTGCGGCAACGCGAAGATCGCCTCGACGAGGTCGTGCCGCGCACCTTGCTGACGGAGCTGGACCTGAAGGCGATCCTGGAAGAACCCCTGGAGCCCGGACACGCCGAAGGCCGATGCTACATGGGCGGCCGTCTCTCGCGCGGTATCCTCGGGGTGGGCGGCTTCCTCAATCCAGGCATCAATGGCTGCAATCACGTTCCGATTGCCCTGTTCGTTATACGCCACCATCGACGTCGCGAGCGGCTTCCAGAGATCGATGCGCAGGTCGTTCTCCAGCACGATCCGGATCACGCCCAGCGCCGCCCGCCGCAGCGCATACGGGTCCTTGCTGCCGGTCGGCTTCTCGTCGATCGCCCAGAAGCCGACCAGCATGTCGAGCTTCTCGGCCAGCGCCACGGCGATCGCCACCGGGTCGGTCGGCACGCTGTCCGACGGTCCGACCGGCTTGTAATGATCCTCGATCGCCGCCGCGACCGACGGGTCCTCGCCCTGGGCTTCCGCGTAGTAGCGGCCCATCAGCCCCTGCAATTCGGGAAACTCGCCGACCATCTCCGAGACGAGGTCGGCCTTGGCGAGCGTCGCCGCCCGCGCCGCCTTGTCGGGATCGGCGCCGACCAGCGGCGCGATCTCGCGGGCGAGCCTGACGATGCGCTCGACCCGCTCGCCTTGCGTCCCGAGCTTCTCGTGGAAGACGACGTCGGTGGCGGCGAGCTTGGCCATCCGCTGGTCGAGCGGCTTGGCGAGGTCGAGGCCGAGCCGCTCCGCCGCCGCGCGCATCGCCGGCGTGTCATGGTCGGGCAGCGCCGCGCCGGTCGGTATCCCAGAAGTGGCGCGCGTCGGAGAGCCGGGCGCGGATCACCCGCTCGTTGCCGGCGACGATCGCCTTGCCGCCGTCCGGCGCCTCGATATTGGCGACCAGCACGAAGCGGTTGGCGAGCTTTGCGCTCCCCGCCTCTTTTTCCTTCCCTGTCGCCCGTTCCGCGCTCCCCGCCTCTTGAAGCACAAAGCACTTCTGGTTGGCGCGGATGGTGGCGCGGATCACCTCGGGCGGGATGGCGAGGAAGTCCTCGTCGAACGAACCGACCAGCACCACCGGCCATTCGACCAGCCCGGCGACCTCCTCGAGCAGCCCCTCGTCCTCGATCAGCTCGAGGCCGAGCGCCAGCGCCCGGTCGCGCGCGTCGGCGAGGATGATCTCCTTGCGCCGGTCGGCGTCGAGCACCACCTTGGCCTTTTCGAGCTTCGGCGCATAGTCGTCGAAGCGCTTCACCCGGATCGCGCTCCGGCGCCATGAAGCGATGGCCGTGGGTGGTGTCGCCGGAGCGCGATGCCGTCGATGTCGAAGGGCACGATCTCGGTGTCGGCCGTCTCCGGCCCGAAGACGCAGAGCACCGAATGCAGCGGCCGCACCCAGGCGAGGCTTCCGGGCTTCGCCGAGGCCGCCCCCCAGCGCATCGCCTTCGGCCACGGGAAGCCGCGCACGACCTTCGGGACGATCTCGGCGATCACCTCTTCCGCCGCCCGGCCCGGCTTCTCGATCACCGCGACATAGACGTCGCCCTTCTTGTCGGGCTGGATCGTCGCTTGGTCGATCGACGACAGACCGGCGCCGCGGAGGAATCCCTCGATCGCCTTGTCGGGCGCGCCGACCCGGGGCCCCTTGCGTTCCTCGCGCGTATCCGGCGAGCGCGCCGGCAGGCCGTGGACGGTCAGCGCCAGCCGGCGCGGCGTGGCGAAGGCCTTGGCGCCCTCGTAGACGAGGCCCGCCTCGACCAGCGCGTCGGTGACCAGCTTGCGCAGGTCGTCGGCGGCCTTCCGTTGCATGCGGGCCGGAATCTCTTCGGAGAACAGTTCGAGCAACAGGTCAGGCATCGGCGCGATCCCCTCCGCGGGCATCCGCCGGTCCGTCCGTCATCGTGCTTCCGCCGCCGGCGGACGGGCGGGCGGGTCTTTCTTCTGGGAACATCTCGAAAAGTCGATCGGACATGAGGATTGGCGGTGCGGATGAGGTGGCGTGGGGCATACCAAGCGGCCGCAGGCTTGTCACCTGCCCGGCTTCACCGTCGATTGCACCGCCGAGACCTGTCCTCGGCGGATGCCGAAGTGCCGATCCGCACGCCGTGGGGCTACGACAGCACTCGCGGCCACCGTCAGGTACTGATTATGAGTTCCCGACTGACAAGGCCTGGCTGGCAACGTATTCCTCACGGCCGGCGAATTTTCTGAATGGACTCGACAATTGGTTCAGTATTGGATCACAAAAAAATTGAAATAAGCACATTCCGCGCGGAGATATACATTATGTTATCCTATCGAGGCACAAAGAAGCAATTTAATGGTCCACATTTGGTTCACTTGGGAGGAAATCATGAGATTAATATCTACTGTTCTGATTGTTGCATTGTCGGCTTTCGGAGTAACGGGAGCGAATGCCGAAATGACACTCCCCGCTCTTCAGACACAAGCCAGCCCTCAGGCTGTATTGGATGAGCATCTTGACGCACTCAACAAGTGCGATTGGGACCGGCTCCTGGCCCAATACCCGGACGACGCGCAAATCAATCTGCCCGGTGGGATTATTGTCGCCGGTCGGCCTGCCATCGGCGAGATGTTTGCCGGATTTTGCAAGGACCCGACTGACGGGGGACTGAATGGGATCACCTTCGCAGCCGAGAATTCGACAATGATCGGCGATACGCTTGTCACCCAGTGGATAGCTACCGCCCCCTTCCTGGCGGAGCCCTACAAGGGGTCGGACGCCTATATCACCAAGGACGGGTTGATGCAGGCGATGGTCAGCACATTTGACGGTTCCGCCCTCAAGATGAAGTAGTCGTCCGCGGGAGAGGCAGGGCGCCACCGCATATTGCTGAGCGCTCTGCTACTCTCGAACTTCTGGACCGACTGCTTGCCGGTCACGAACCGAAATTGGGGTTTCGCGACGGACGGATTGCTCGACGATCTGAAGAAGGCGCTTTCCGAATGAATGCCGGGAAGCCGACCTTGTCGACCCAGTAGGCGACGCTCGCGCCGATATCGCTGACGAAGAGGATCGGCGCCTGCCCAGCAATCTTCGCCGGGCTCACGCCGCCGTTCCGCCGGGGCATTGCAGTTCGAGCTTCACGCCCTCTGGCCCGACGACGAAGATCTGGCGGAGATCGCGACCGGGAACCTTGGCCGAGCGGAACCGGATCCCGGCCTTCTCCAGCTCGGCCGTCTTGGCGTCGAAGTCGAAGGGACCGAAAGCGAGGTGGTCGACCCAGCCGGCGTCCTCCGGATTGCGGTCGGTGCCCTGCAGGTGGACGATCGCGTTGTCGCCGAGATAGAGCCAGTAGCCGGGAAAATCGAAGGGCGGCCGCTCGCCGACCGTCAGGCCGAGCACCGTCACCAGGAAGTCGCGCATCGCCTCCTGGTCGTTGGCGCGGATGTTGATGTGGTCAAGCCGCATCGGAAATCCCCCCGCCGCCCGCCGTCGCCAGCCACGCCGCGCCGCAGGCCTTGGCGAGCTCGCGTACCCTGAGGATGTAGCTCTGGCGCTCGGTGACGGCGATGACGCCGCGCGCGTCGAGGAGGTTGAAGGCGTGGCTCGCCTTGATGCACTGGTCGTAGGCCGGCAGCGCCAGAAGATGCTCCCGCCGGTTCGCCTCCGGCCCCGGCGCCCCGGCATCGAGCAGCGCCCGGCATTCGCGCTCGGCGTCCTCGAAGTGGCGCTTCAGCATCCCGGTGTCGGCATGTTCGAAATTGTGCCGCGAATATTCCTGCTCGGCCTGCAGGAAGACGTCGCCATAGGTCACCTTGTCGTCGCCGTCGCGGCCGTTGAAGTTGAGGTCGTAGACGTTGTCGACCCCTTGCACATACATCGCCAGCCGCTCCAGCCCGTAGGTCAGTTCGCCGGCAACCGGCTCGCAGGCGAAGCCCGCGACCTGCTGGAAGTATGTGAACTGCGACACCTCCATGCCGTCGCACCAGCACTCCCAGCCGAGCCCCCAGGCGCCGAGCGTCGGGCTCTCCCAGTCGTCCTCGACGAAGCGCACGTCGTGGAGCCCCATGTCGAGGCCGATGGCGGCGAGCGACTTCAGGTAGAGGTCCTGGAGGTCCGGCGGCGACGGCTTGATGATCACCTGGAACTGGTAATAGTGCTGCAACCGGTTGGGATTCTCGCCATAGCGCCCGTCGGTCGGCCGTCGCGACGGCTGGACGTAGGCCGCCTTCCACGGCCGCGGCCCCAGCGCGCGCAAGGTCGTCGCCGGGTGAAAGGTCCCCGCCCCCATCTCGGAATCGTAGGGCTGGAGGATGGCGCAGCCATAGTCGGCCCAGTAGCGCTGCAGCGCGAGGATCAGTCCCTGGAACGAACGGTCCGGGCGCATGTGGGTCGGCAAGGCGTCAGACATGGGTCAAGAATGGTCCCGCAAGATCGGCCGGGAAACGGCGCGGCAAGCTATAAAGGTGCCGGCGGAGGGGTCAAGCGGCGGCACCCGAGCGTGCCGGAAACCAATGAAGTCCGCCTTGCCCCGGACGGACCCAGGCACCTCTCCGCAGACGGGCACCCCGCGCTTTCGGGGCAAACGGCGTTAATCACCGCTAAAGGCTGAACTGGCAGGATGCCAGGATCGATGGTCGCGCGCGACGCGGACATTCAATAAGGGCGGAGCATGTCGTGAGGCATCAGTCGAAGAGGCCGGAGAGCGAACCAACCGACCGTATTGCGGACCGGACGAAGCGGCTGGCCGCGGCGAGGGCGCGCGTCCTGGCTGACCTCAGGGCGCGGCTGGACGTCGCGCCGGGCGCAGAGCTGGATGCCCTCCTTCTCAAGGCGATCATCAATCAGCTTCCCGAACTCGTCTATGCCAAGGACATCGACGGGCATTTCCTCGCCGCCAATGACGCCGTTGCCCGCGATACCGGCCAGAAGCGGCCGGAGGATCTGCTCGCCAAGACCGATTTCGATCTGTTCCCGCCGGAGGTGGCCCAGCATTTCCACGATATCGAACAGGAAATCATCGCGTCCGGAAAGCCGATGGTCGACATGGAAGAACAGAGGGTCGACGAGTCCGGCGCTCCGAAATGGCTTCTGACGACGAAGTTGCCCCTGAAAAACGACCGCGGTGAAACCGTCGGCCTGATCGGCGTGGCGCGGAATATCACCGAGCGCAAGCGCGCCGAAGAGAAACTCGCCGCCGAACGAACCCTGTTCCGGGCGATGATCGACCAGGTTCCGGATTATCTCTTCGTCAAGGATACCGAAAGCCGCTTCCTCGTCGCCAACCGCGCGGTGGCGGCGGACCTTGGTCTCCAGCCGAAAGATCTGATCGGCAAGACCGATTTCGATCTCCACCGGACGGAGCTTGCCCGCAAATTCTTCGACGACGAACAGAAAGTCATCAGGTCGGGGAAGCCGCAGGTCGATATCGAAGAGTTTGTGCTCGACGTCTCGGGCAAGCAAAAATGGCTCTCGACATCGAAAGTGCCTTTGCGCGACAGCCGGAATGAAATCATCGGGATCGTCGGCGTCAGCCGTGACATTACCGAACGCAAGCAAGCCGAGGCCGCACTTGCCGAGAGCGAAAGCCGCTGGAATTTTGCGCTCGAAGGCGCGGGCCAGGGCGTCTGGGACCACGATCTGAAACATGGCAAGGCTTTTTTCTCGCCCATGTGGAGGAAGATGCGCGGCATCGGTCTGGACGAGAAGGTCGACCCGTCGCGCGAAGCGTGGCTGGAACGCATTCACCCCGACGATCGAAAGCACATCATCGAAGAGACGGGTCGCCAGAATGCGGGCGAATTGGCCCAGAATTCCTTCGAATATCGCGAGCGGCATCGCGACGGCCACTACATGTGGATCCTGAGCCGCGGCAGACCGGTCGAGTGGATGCCCGACGGCAGCGTCGCGCGGATCATCGGGACCGACACCGACATAACGAGCATCAAGCAGGAAGAAGCGCGGATCGCCGCGGAGAAGGAGCAAACCTACCGCCGGCACGTCGCCGCCCTCGAAAAGGCACACGAGGCCGCCGAGGCCGCCCAGTAGCCTCGCCCAGTCGCTTGCGCGACACGACGCTCTCACCGGATTGCCGAATCGGCGCGTCTTCGGCGAGGCCCTGGAAGCCGCCAGGACTGCAGCACGATCGCGGCGGCGCGCCATTTGCAATTCTGATCATTGACCTCGACCGGTTCAAACCGGTCAACGACGTCCACGGTCATCAGGCCGGCGACGACGTCCTGCGCGAAGTCGCGACGCGGATCAGCGCGGTCGTCAGAGGCGGCGACACGGTGGCGCGTCTCGGAGGCGATGAGTTCGCCATCATATTATATTGCGCTGCTCCGGATGAGGACCCCGCCGCCGCTGCCGCCCGGCTGGCTAACCGGATCATCGAAACGGTCGAACAGCCGATCAGCATCGACGATCGATACGTCGAGATCGGTGCGAGCATCGGCATCGCCATCTGCCCGGTGGACGGGACCGATCCGGAGACGCTGCTCCGCTCAGCCGACATGGCGATGTATCGGGCCAAGGAAGACGGCGAGGGCTCGCATCGCTTTTTCCAGCGGAGCATGGAGGAGGCGCTTCGGGCGCGCCTCTCGCTGGAGGAGGACGTCCGAAAGGCCGTCGCGAAGGAGGAAATCCGGGCGCATTATCAACCGCTGATGCTCCTGGCCGAAAAGCGCCTCGTCGGTTTCGAAATCCTGGCGCGTTGGCATCATCCGACGCGTGGCGAGGTCGATCCCGAGACCTTCATCCCGGTCGTCGAGAAACTCGGCCTGATCGCGGAACTGACCTACTCGCTTCTGCGGCACGCCTGCCTCGACGCGCGGGCCTGGTCGCCCGAGCTCACGATCGCCCTCAACATTTCGCCGAAACACCTTGGCGATCCCCTGCTGCCAGCGAAGGTCCTGTCGATCCTGTCGGAGACCGGGTTTCCACCGAATCGTCTGGAAATCGAGATCACCGAATCGGCTCTCGTCGAGGACCTTCCGACCGCACGGGCCGCCCTCGTTGCCCTCCAGGCCCTCGGTATCAAGATCTCGCTCGATGATTTCGGCACAGGCTATTCCAATCTTCGCAATCTCCAGGAGCTTCGCTTCGACAAGATCAAGATTGATCGCTCCTTCGTGATGTCGATGGGGACCAACGTCGAGAGCGCCAAGATCGTGCGCTCGGTGATCAGGCTGGCGAAGAGCCTTGGATTGCCGACGATCGCCGAGGGCATCGAGCACAAGCGGGCGATGAACCTGATCATGGATAGCGGCGGTGAATACGGTCAGGGATACTACTTCGCCAAGGCGCTGCCGCCCGAGGAAGCGGCCAGGCTGGCCGAGCGCGAGGCGGCCAACAGCAGAGCGCGCAAATAAGCCTGGATCCTCTCGTTCAGGTTTGCCGGTCCGTCATTTGTCCTGAAGCGTCCCGAGCAGGTAATCCACTGCGCGCTCGAGCTGCACATCGCGCCCTGCAGCCACGGATTCCGGATCGTTGTAGACAAGGATATCCGGCACGACCTCCAGATTCTCGAACCAGCGCCCGTCGGTCAGCCGGAAGCCGAGTTCGGGCACCCGGTAGGTCAGCCGGGATTCGATCTGCGGCACGTTGACGACCGAAGTCCCCGTCCCCGGCACCCGCTCGCCGATGAGCTTGCCGATCCCCTTATACTGGTAGAGCGTCGGGAAGACCGAGGCATCGGAATAGCTGCTGGCGCTCGCCAGGACGACGCTTGGTCCGCTGAATCGGCCGACCGGATTACGGATCACCTCGACCCCGTCGCGGCTGACCAGTGAGCTGTCATGGTGGCCGGTCAGCAGCATCTCAAGCTGGTCGTGCAGGTTGCCGCCGCCGTTCGAACGGATGTCGACGATGACCGCCTCCGCGTCGCGATAGCGTCCGAACAGCTCGCCATACGCAGCCTGGTACGGCGCAAGCTCCATGCCGCGAACATGGATATAGCCGATGCGGCCGTGCGACAGCCGCTCGACGATGTCGCGGCGCCCGGCGACCCAGCGATCATAGGCAAGCTCGTTCTCGGCATAGACCGAGACCGGCTTGACCTTCTGCTCGACCGGCTCACCACCGCCCGCGGGCTCGACGGAGAGCAGGACGGACTGCCCCTGCTTGCGGTTGAGAAGCCGATCGATATTCATGTCCGGCTTGATCGCCTCGCCATCGACGGAGAGGATCACGGCGCCGGGCGTCAGCGCGCTCGCCGGCCGGTCGGCCGGGCCGCCGGGGATCACCGCGGCGATCTTCTCGCCGGCCCCCACATAGCCCTGTTCGTAGTAGAGGCCGAGCGAAGCGGTCTGGTCGCCGGTCGGATTCGAACCACGATAGAGCGATCCTTGATGCGAGGCGTTGAGCTCGCCGACCATCTCTGACTGGAGTTCCGCAAGATCTTCCCAATGGAAGATATGGGGCAGGAACTTGCGGTAGTGATCGCCGATCGCGTCCCAGTCGGCCCCCTGCATGTCGGGCAGGTAGAAGGTCTCCTTCGTCGCCCGCCAGTTCTGTTCGAAGATCGCTGCGACCTCCTTGCGGACATCGCGGACGACCTCGGCCTGATAGGGAATCGGCCTGTTCTTGCCGTCCGCCAGGTTGTAGGCGGTGATCCGTCCGCCGGCGAGCAGATAGAGGGTCGTCAGCTTGGCGTCCGTTGCCAGCGCGAGGTCGGCCGGCGACGCCGGTCGAAAAGATCTGCTTCGTCGCGTGGGTGGCGAGGTCGATGAAGAAGCCGGCGAGCGTCGAATCGTCCTGCATGGACGACGAGGAGGAGCTTCTTGTTGTCGGGCGTCAGCTCGAAATAGACGATGCTCGACGAGAATGGCGTCAGGCGTCCCGTCCGATAGGCCACGCCTTCGAGATCGGGGAGCCCGGCATCCTTCTCCGGTTGGTCGCGCGCCGTCCGTCCTTCGCTCGCCTCGATCGGAGCGCCCGTTCCTCCGGTGTCGCACGGAAGATGTCATAGGCCTCCTGGGTCAGGAACGCGGCGTAGACGTCGGACTGCTACGCCATTCGGCATTCGAGGCCCGTCAGCCCGTTCCGGTCGCTGGTCCACAGCACGATCGCGCCGTCGGCGCTGACGCTCGGGTTGTCATCGGTGTAGCCATTGAGGCTGAGATTGCGCCGCGGCGCGGCGCCCGTGGCATCGAGCAGCTCGATCTCGGCGTTCGAAAAGATGCCGGTACGGGCGACGATCCATTTCCCATCCGGGCTCCAGGCGTATTGCATGTCGCCGTCATAGTAGGAATAGGCGGCGTCGCTCGGCAGAACTTCGACCGAGGTCCCCGAAGCGATGTCGAGGACCCTGATCTCCATGCGGTTGTTCAGGTAGGCGATGCGGCCGCCGTCCGGCGAATAGACCGGCTGGTAGGTGTCGGAATCGGTGTCGACGATGGCGACTTCCTCGAACGGCGCGACACCGGTGAAGCTCTTGTCCTCCTCGCGCGTCAGCCGCGCTTCGTAGATGTCCCAGTCGCCGTTGCGCATGCTGGCATAGGCGAGGCGGCGGCCGTCCGGCGAGAAGGTGACGAAGCGTTCCATCGCCGGCGTCGACGTGATGCGTCGCGTGGCGCCGCTCGCCACCGACACGACGAAGACTTCGCCGCGGGCAACCAGCGCGAGTTCCTCGCCGTTCGGCGAGACGACGATCTCCGTCGCCTGGTCGTTGACCGGCACGGTCGCCAGCCCGTCGACGAGGTTGCTCTGGCGGATCCGGACGTCGATCGGCTCGGGGTCGGTCGCGCCGGGCTTCAGCCGCCACAACGCGCCGTCATAGGCATAGACCAGCGTCCCGTCCCTGGCGCTCGACAGGAACCGGACCGGCCAGGTCTTGATGGAAGGTGACCTGCTCGGGCTCGCCACCGGCGATCGGACGGCGCCAGACATTGAAGGACCCTCCCCGCTCGCTCAGCCAGAGGAAGGCGGTTTCGTCCGGGCTGAACACCGCGTTGCGGTCCTCGCCGCGCCATTCCGTCAGCTGGGTATGCTTTCCGGTCGCCGGCTCGTAGAGCCAGATGTCGCGCGCCGCGTCGGAGATCTGGTGCTTGCGCCAGTCATTCTCGATCGACTTGTTGTCGGTATAGAGCAGCCGCGCCCCGTCGTGGCTCGGCGCGAGATCGAGGGCGACCGTCGCCAGTTCCATCCGCGTCCGGCCACCGGCGCTCGGCACCGAATAGAGCTGGTCGAGATAGGGAACGCCCAGCCCCTTCCGCGAATCGACGGCATCCGCCTTCGGATCGCCCAGCCGCTTCGAGTTGAAATAGACCCGCGCGCCGTCCGGCGAGAAGGCCACCGGCACGTCGGCGGCCGAATTGTAGGTCAGCCGCGTCACCGGACCGCCCTCGGCCGCGACGACGAAGATGTCGGCATTGCCGTGGCGATCGGAGGAGAAGGCGATGCGCCCGCCATCCGGCGACCAGACCGGATGCGAGCTGTAGAACGGCGCTCCGGTCAGCGGCGACGCTTCACCGCCGTCGGCCGGCACGATCCAGATCTGTCCCGCGTAGACGAAAGCGACCTGCGTCCCGCCCGGAGAGACCGCCGGATAGCGCAGCCACAAGGGCCGGTTCATGTCCGGGGCCTCGGCCCATGCGGCGGTCGAAACGGCGACCACCGCCGCGACGACGAACAGGATACGCTTGCAAGCCGAAACCATCGGACCTCCTCCCTGCCGATCGACGCCGGCACGCAGCATTCCGGGAACTCTAGCCCCGAGCCCCACGGCAGGTAAACCTTTGCGGGGCGTCCCGCGCCACCCTCGAACCGCCCTCTTAACGATGTTCGGCATCGATGCGGCAGGCCGACCCCGCGCGCGAAGATTGTTAACGACCTTCGCCCCACAATCCGGGCGGCCCACGGGCCGGAGGTGTCGAGCCGGACCGCCGACATCCCGGCCACCGGCGATGTCGCGGACCTGTCCGGCAAAATCCGATAAGATACCGGGACGCCTGTTTCGACACCGCCTGCCGTTGCAGGCCGCGAGACGGGGGCCCGGACGACATAACCGCACCAAGAGAAGGAAAGTCACGCCCATGAGATACCGTCACAGCCTGAAGACATCAGTCGCCATCCCGTCGATGACCGCGCTTGCCGTCGTCGCCGGGCTCTTCGCCACCACGGCCTCCGCCGACGAGCAGGATGCCCGCCGCATCTTCCAGGAGATGTCGGACTACATGGCGGCGCAGACGGCGTTCTCCTTCGCCTATGACGCCACGCTCGACCTGGTCACGCCGGAGGACCAGACCCTGACGCTGGCCAGTTCCGGCACCATGTCGATCGTCCGGCCCGACAAGATGCACGCCACCCGCTCCGGCGGCTTCGCCGACGTCGAGATGGTCTTCGACGGCAAGACGATGACCTTCCTCGCCAAGTCCGCCAACGCCTATGGCGTGATCGACGTCCCCGGCGACATCGACAACCTGATCGACACCCTGCGCGACACCTACAAGCGGCCCCTGCCGGGGGCGGACCTGCTGATGGCCGACGTCAACGCCCAGCTCATGCCGCTGGTCACCGACGTCAAGGATCTCGGCAGCGGCGTGGTCGGCGGCGTCGAATGCAACCACTTCGCCTTCCGCACCGATGACGTCGACTGGCAGATCTGGATCGCCGTCGGCGACGCCCCCCATCCCTGCCGCTATACGATCAGCAGCAAGACGGTCGGCGGCTCGCCGCAATACACGGTGGTGGTCAGCGACTGGAAGACCGGCGCCGATGCGGTCGGCGGCGATTTCACCGCCATGATCCCCGACGGCGCGAAGAAGATCGACGCGGCGGCGATCGCCGATAAACTGCCCGAGAACTTCACCCTGCTTGGAGACGCGAAATGAAGACCCTGACCAAACGCATCGCCATCGGCCTCTTCGCCGTGGCCGTCGCCATCACCGGGCTTGAGCTCGGCGAAGGCCTGTCCGTCCCCGGCGTCCACGGCGTCGTCTCCGAGGCAAGCGCCCGGGTCGGCCGCCCGCTGACCCCGGTCAGCGTCGCCGGCGTCGGCCGCCGCACCGTCCGCCGCTGCGCGGTCGGCGTCTACTACTGCTGATGTGAAAGCACTCCCCTGGCCGGCGGCGTCGCGCCGGCCAGGGTGTCGCCATGCCGCGGGTAACCCCGCGTCCGAGAAGGCGCTGAACGCGGGAACCCAGGCCAGCCGTTCTTGTCGATTGGATGGGGGGAACACCGACATGCTGAGATCACTGGCGCTGGTCGTCATCCTCGCGGCGTCGACGGCGATGGCGCAGGATGCGATTCCGGACCTCAAGGGAACCTGGACGGGCCCATCGCGATCGGTGGTCTTCGGAAACAACGGCTACCACCCCGGCACCGAGGATCCCGGCGACCCGCCGCGTGTCCGCGAACTGACCTTCACGACGGAAATCCAGGGGCAGGACGGGCGTCTGTTGTGGGGCGAAGCCTGGTCAAACGCCAATCCCGATGTCAGGGATACCCTCGCCCTCGCGATCGCCGCGGATGGCAAGACGATCGTCGGCGCGGACAATGACGGCGCGCATTACATGACGCTCGTCGGCCCGGACCGGATCGAGCGCTGCCACGCGCATCCCGGCACCAGCCCGTCCCATTCGATCGTCGCCAGTTGCGGCTACTACGAACGGGTGAAGTAGCGCGCAAGTCCACTGGCCGGCTGCCCTCGGGCTGTTGGCACCGTCGCGGGGCCCATAGAAATACCGGCCTTTGGCTCGGCGAAGGTCTCTCCCTCCATGACGTCGTATCCGAGGCAAAGGCCATCGTCGGCCGCCCGCTGACCCCGGTCAGCGTCGCCGGCGTCGGCCGCCGCACCGTCCGGCGCTGCGCGGTCGGCGTCTACTACTGCTGATCTGAAGCCACCCCCTTGACCGGCGGTTTGGTCCCTGCACCCACCGCCGGCGGGGGGACACGAACGCAATATGCAAGGCGCGGGTCCACGCTCGAGCGTGTAATACCAAAGGTCCTGCCGCCTGACTCATTGGGGATTCCGGTCAGGTCGGTTTCGTGATTCCGTGGCGCGAGAGGAGATTCGCGCCATGGGATCAGCGGTGAAATTGCGGACGGATTTTTCAGCTGCCGAGTTGCGACGGCTGGCGAAAGCGGTGAGGGACATCAGCCAGAGCCGGCGGCTTCTGTCGCTGGCGGCGGTGCTGGACGGGATGAGCCGGGAGCAGGCCGCCCGGATCGGCGGGATGGACCGCCAGACCTTGCGCGACTGGGTGCACCGCTTCAACGAACAGGGGCCGGAGGGGCTCAAGGACATCCGCAATGGTGGCGTCAGGGAACGGCTGTCGATCGAGCAGAAGGCGGAACTGGCGCAGATCGTGGAGACCGGCCCCGACCCGGCGGTGGACGGCGTGGTGCGCTGGCGCAGGATCGATCTCAAGCGCGTCATCGAGGAACGCTTCGGCGTCGTCTATCACGAACGCTATGTCGGCAAGCTTCTGAAGCAAATCGGCTTCAGCCACGTCAGCGCCCGCCCGCGCCATCCGGCGCAGGACGCCCGAATCATGGATGAGTTCAAAAAAACTTCGCACGCACGCTGAGCGCCCATCTGGCCGGCATGCCGAAAGACAAGCCGGTAGAAATCTGGTTCCAGGATGAAGCCCGGATCGGCCAGAAGAACGGCGTCGTGCGGCAATGGGCCCGCCGCGGCACGCGGCCGCGCCAGCCTGCCGACCAGCGCTACAAGAATGCCTATCTCTTCGGTGCGATCTGTCCGGCGCGCGGCACGGGCGCGGCGCTTGCATTGCCCTATGCCGACACCGACGCCATGCAGCTTCATCTCGACGAAATCAGCCGCCATGTCGCCCGGCGCGCACATGCCGTGTTGCTGCTCGACCGCGCCGGTTGGCACACAACGGCCAAGCTCAAGGTCCCGAAGAACATCACGCTGATCTTCCTGCCGTCGCGTTCGCCCGAGCTCAATCCCGTGGAGAACGTCTGGCAATATCTGCGGGCAAATCGGCTCTCAAATCGTGTCTTCGAAAGCTACGATGCCATCATCGACGCCGCATGCGAGGCGTGGCGAAGCCTGATCGCCGAGCCGAAAGCCATCATGTCCATCGGAATGCGGGACTGGGCGCATGTCGGTCAGACATCATGACCGTTGGTATAATGCCACCCGAAATTGCTAGCGCCTACCCGCAGTCGAAAGACGCCGATAGACAGGGTCTTTGGTCAGGCTCGGCGCGGCCGTTCGAACTTGATCGAGTGCGTCAGTAAGGTCGTCCGGGACGACTGAACCCTCCGAGGCGCCAATAGTTAAATCAAGCAAACGGAGCAAGGCTTTGGCTTTTTCTTCGTCGTCGATAATGGCGAGGCTTTTCTTGCTGTCTCCGTTGTCTAGGCCATAATCGAGCATCGACCAGCAATCAAAAGGAACGAGGAAGCGCTCGACTACGTGGACAGCCTCGGCGAAAGCCTCACGCGATGTTGCCGGGAGATCGGCAAATGCACCACTGACACCGGGGGTTGCTAGCGAACGCTCTCGCGGCCAAACATCCTGAAGGAAAGGTCCCGCGGCGGACCGGAACAGGCCGGCAGCATCTAGTACTCCCCCAGTTCTCCGTGTCTTCTTGTGAAATTTCGCGAACGAACTGTTGTACGACGCCTGCAGCTGAGGCCCGAACCTCATCGTCGAGGGTCCGTAGCATTTGTTGAATGCGCGGGTGGGGCACCGCCCGTTCACGACTCTTCGCGGAAAGCATGCAGACTTTCAATGATGAGGCTGAACACCAATCGCTTACGGGTTTCACGCCCAAGGCGTCGATCGGTTGCCCGTTTAGCCATAGGTGCGCCGATGATCTTCAAGACTTTTGTATAATGCGTTCGCCTCGCAATCGCGCGCCAAAGTGCCAGCGACGCAGCGTCGTCGTTCAGCAGGGGTGCGATGAGATGTTGCTCGGTCCAACTGCGATCAGCCTGTAGGAAGTACGGCAGATCTTCGATTAGCCGGTGCTTTGCGATCAAACCACTGCGGCCCGTGGCACTGATTACTCATCGCGCATCAGGCGAACGTCCGTTTCGGGACTAAATGGATTCTGCGTGACCTTGAGCGACGGACAGGCCTTGAGGAAGACCCCGACCAACTTTCCAGCGGGCGTATTTAACGTGTCGAGATCCATCGGTTCCTGATCGTCATTGGACGAACGAACAGTAATATTGAGATTGTCATCGTCCGCGTTGTCCGGTCCTGCATTGGTCGCATCGACGGCAATCGGCCAAATCCGCAGCCATACCGGCAAACTCAGGGCGGAAGAAACGACTTGGTTCCTCCAAGCATCGAGCCAAGCGCTTATGCCCTCGATTGCGGCTAACAAAGTCTTTTCGGAGAGCTGGTTCAGGAGTAGGAGTACGCTATCTGCTTCGGCTTGTGGATCACGCTGCGGAGCGCCCGAGAGTTCTAGCTGCCTCGCGAATGTGCCCAGCCAAAACGGTTCCAAACGCGCGGGAACGCTTCACCACCATTTCCGGTGGCGTTTAGATCGTTGAGTATAAGGTGGGCATTTTCGGCCCGTTGGAGCCAATCGTTCGCGCGCGCGGCAGGATCATCGTCCCATCCGCTGCGACTAGTCGAGAGAGCAGCCTCCAACGCTCGCAGACGCGCGGCACCGCTCATACCGTCAAATTTCAAGTCTCGATCGGGCGGGACCCAACGCATTCGAGTTCCTTCTTGGAATCCCTCGTCCATGGGCATTTCAGTGAGATCGCCAAACTGGACAATCCTTGCATCCATCCACGCGCGTTCGTCCGGTGGCAATATTCCCCCGGCGACTACAATTCGTTTGAGTTCGCGAACGGCCCAATACAGCTGGGCCTCTTTGAATTCACCTGCCTCGAGGCTCCGAGGCCAGTGATTGCGCGGCGGTCCTTTGCGCAATCTTTTCGCTATAGCCTTTTGGGTCAGAAGATCGAGATCTCCAAAGCGCAAAGCTCGAAGCTCCGCAATTTCCGGAAACGCGTGCAGATCCCAGAAATGACGATCATCGAGACCGGAAAGGAATGTGGCGATCTGTGCAGGCGAAGCCAATTCAGGGTTCCGAGCTGCCGCTGCCCACAGCCGTTCATCGACAACAGACCTCGCCGCCTCCCACCGACGAACGAATGACAAGGCTGCTTGTGCTTCGAATTCCGAGATACGGGCGACAACGGCGCAAAGCAACCTCACAGAAGGAGCGATGCCACGATGGTATGCGTCAGGATCTCGATCTTCAATTTGCTTCGAGTTGGCAAACGGATAGTACACACGTGCCAGCCCGCCAAGTTGCCATAGCCGCCCTTGGCCATCCCAGCCAAGCCGTCGAGCGATATCAAGCCCATTGTTGACGGCGGATTCCAAAGCGTTTGCCAGTGCCATCAAGAAGGGAACTTCGTCTGAGTGTGCAGCTTCAAGAATGTTTAAGTCGACAAGCCCACCGCTTGTCAGCGTCGCGGAAAGGAGTTGATCGAATGACTTTGGACGCCGCGGGGTCTGCAAAGCTTTCCTGCGCCAAGGCTCGATCGGTTCGACCTTCAGACGCGGTGCAACGAGGCCCACAATGTTCAAAATGATTGAGCCCGAGCGATCACCTGCGCGCAGCCGCTTCTGGATGCGGTAAATTTCTGTCGAGCTCCGTTCGATCGTGGGCGCAGACCAGCTTTCTTCGATTAGCCGCCACGCAGTAGCCCAAGGTTCGTCAGCTTTTTGACCAGGACTGTCCAGGAGATGCTTGATGGCGATACGCTCGATCTTACGAGCCGGAGTTAAACCTAGCGCCCAGTCGATTGTCGCCTGGTCCGCCAAGCGTCCATTCAAAAACGCGACGGTTGTCCGAAACGCTGCTTGGCCCCGCGCGTCGAGATCGGACCAAGCTGGAATCACAACCTGCGTTCCCTCTCATTTTCTGCACCGATCATAGTGATCGCATCCAGCCAGCCAAAGTCAGCCTTTGCCGTGGATGCCAAGACCGACAATCTAGTGCGCTCGCTCGAATTGCCTCGCCTGAAAAGATGATCAAAGAGGTCTCGATCGGCGTCGGAGGCTGTCGCTCTTGGCATCTTCACGATCCGGCGAATTTCAGCATCCACACGATTTGCGCGTCCATTGATCGCAGAAAGCTCAGCCCACCGCTCTAGCGTTGTTAATAATGCTGAGTGGTCGTCTTTTTGGGCGTTATAATGGATCGGTGTAATGCCGCGCGCCTTCCAGTCTTCCAAAGCAACGGGATCCGGAGTAGGCGCACCGAAAAGGGTGAACCGCTCCTTCAAGTCGTCAAAACGAGTACCGTCTGCCGCGACTGCATTTAGCAGATAGCGCATCGGCGGATCGTTGGCGCTGTAGCCGACTAATATCAGGTGAAAGAGACGGGCGGCGTCGTAAATGAAATCCGGTACTACTCGCCGGCGAAGATAGAACTCGCCAAAATCCTGATCCGAAAGAACAAACTCGGAAACACGTTTTGTGTCGGACTCAAGTGCTCCATGAATGTGAAGCACACCCGCAAAGTCTAGCTGCCGCGTGGGTCTGGGGATCGACCCAAGCGAGTAAGTCTGAATTGAGGAACCGCGTTTACCTGCGCGCTCAAGAAGGCGATCAAAGTTGGTCGTAATGATCGTTGTCGCCCCTCCTCGATCAGCAAGGCGCATAAGGGCTCGATGAATTGGCGCCGGCTTGCTATCGCCGGACCGCAAGCGATTGGCGACGACATGTCGAACGCGACTATCGCCGCGTGTCTGATTATCTAGACGTCTCTCAAGCATGCCAAGCACGACATCATAGTCGCCGACGATAAAACGTTTGACCTCCGCCCGCTGCGGATCGTTCAGGTCTACAACATCGGCTTCCCACTGGTTGCAGGCACCGCGCGGCAACTTGGAAATGACTGCGTGAACGGTGGTGTCGAGGGCGCTGTATACATCTATTACAAGTTCACGGAAATCCGGCAAGCTTGCAGGCTTCGAAACACCTGCGCCGCAGATGAAGAGAACTTCGCCCCGCGCATGGGCAAGCAGCAAGCGTTCGGGAATTGCCGGCAGGCCGCCGCCGAGAACGATGACACGGTCTTGCGACGACACATCGCCGTTCATGGGCTAATCAGAAGCCCCCTTGCCCATCACCCCTCCCGTCGCGGTGCCCGGTACACCCCGGTCTTGG
>CAWEUQ010000031.1:0-494463 GCA_963812275.1 uncultured Alphaproteobacteria bacterium
CTGGCCGGCGGCGTGGTGCAAAGCACCGCCGCCGGGCGGGGTCACGCCGCCCCTATCCCCAAAAAGCGACGGTCCACTAGAACGGCGCTGGAGGCCATCGAGCGGTGTATGCGGGGGCAAGCGAGAGGCGTGCGCTGAAGAATCCTATCATGCTGGGCTCTCCAATTCCGGCATATCATCAGGGCTTCGCCACTAATGTTGTCACTCGAACCGCTCGTCGGTCAGGCGATCATGTTCGGCTTCCCACTTCCGCGTCTCATCAATTTCAGTGGTCAGCCGACGACCCTCGGTAATCGCAAACTCAACAATCCGGGGATCGCGGTCCTGTTCTAGTTCGGTGAGCAAGCCCCGGCGTCCTTCAAGAAATCGCGGCCAACGATCCGCTCCAACCGCCCGGCCGGAACCGCTGGGAGAAGACGCGGGCCACAGCCACTGGATCGGGCGCCCGGGCGAGCATCGTCAAGGCGATCCCCGACCATCGCGAAGCGGCGTCTTCTTCCGATCCCTGTAGGTAGGAGACCATCGACGCCATTGTCACGTAGCGGGTATTTGGCTCCTGACCGCACCAGGCAATGATGTCTTTATCGGAAATCGCATCGAGCGGATTACGCTGGCGCTTGCCGAACCATCGCATCATGCGGGCGCTTGCGCAGTCGTTCTTCCGTGCTGCCATCGAAGAGCGCTTCCAGCACGATCTGCGGCTGCGTCTTGCACAGCGCGTCGAATAGACCGTGGTAATTCTCGATGTTGATTTCGGGAAGATCGACAGCCTTCCTAAGTGCCAAGCAAAGCTTGGCAGCCACTGCTTCGCCCCCCGGGCCGGCAAGGCACGAGGAGACGACGAGGCCCAACTCGTGATCTTCCCGCGCGTGGCGCCCTCCAAACTCAAATTGCTCCAGCAGTGCGCGGCCTGCGTCGATGACCTCCGGGTCATGGGCTCGTTTCGCTTCTTTGTCGCCAAACAAGCGGTAGAATACGATCTCCAGTGCGACCCCATTGCCCTCCGGCCTGGCGCTAATGTCTTGAACAAGACCCTTTAAATCCGCGGCGGAGATCGGTTCATGCACCCGGCCCCAGGCAAGGCAGCCGAAATAGCCGATCGGCGAGTGGCCAAGTTCGAGGGATCGCCGGAGGCGTGCCACCCCGGCTTTGTCGATCGGCACCGAGCACTGCAATTCCGGGAACCAGTTGCACAGCGCCGGATGCGTGATCGCCTCGTCAAGCAGCGCGCCGGCGAGTTCCGCGTCGCGCTCATTGAGCCCACGAAGAAATCCTTTCAGCGCCTGCCCATTGCGCTGTTCTTTCGGGGTTTTGCCCAGCGCGTCAACCAAAGCCTCCCAGGTCTTGCGAGGTGCCGCGGTTCCTTTGGCTAAGCCCAAGCCGAAGGCGATCAGCCTCCCGGCGCCACCGACCAATTCGGGAAGCAGTTCTTGGAAAGTCATCTCATCGACAACAGCCTCTTCGCCGAGCTTTTCGGCTAGAGTTTCGGCCCGCTGATAGGCGTTTCCGGGATCAGGCTCGTCATCCTCGTATTCTTCCAGATCGACGCGCCCGGACGTCCGCGATAAGACAATTGACCTCACCTTTGCCAAGAGGTCTTTCGGCCGAAGCTTCCGTTCGAGGCGGATAAGCCGCGCCCTGATGTCGGGCGACATCAGCGTCCCATCGTAACTCAGCGTCTGGCGCGCTGCGATCCAACCGTCACGCCAATAATTTTTCGCGAGGATGGAGTGGCTGACCCGTTCCAAATCCTCCACCATCTGTGCATTGCCCCAAAGCCCGCGGAACGTCGGGCCAATCGTCCGTTGCACCGCTTCGGCGACCGGAAGTCCGGAGGTTGCGATCGCTTCTGCGATCGAAAGCACAGAGGCGTACCATGCCTGCGCTTGTTGGAAGTTAGGACGGTAGCCGTGGTCGCGCGAATGAGAACCGAACTGAAAATCGTATCCCGACATGAAGTGGGAGGATTCCAGCAACGCGCGCAAGGCCTCGAGCCCCAAGCCTCGTCGCTTGGGATCGCCGGAGTTGAGAAGCCCCTGCATCACCCTGATGCGCTGGTCGACGGTCGCGTGGGTGCCCGAAAGATATACGAAGAATAATGACTTCAGGATCTTCGCAGCTTCACTCTTCTCAGTGTCTTCATCTCGCAGCGCGAAAGCTACTAACAAATCAGCGCACCGTTCGAACAAGGCCGCGTCATAGGCGAGTGAACGCAACAGTCGTACGAACCTGTCACGGTGCGCGAACAGCTGATCCGCCCTTGGGCCACGCGCCGCTCGCTCAAGGCCGGTCAGCACTGCCTCAGGAGCGATAGGCGCAACGTTGTGGAACATCTCAGCATGAAGCTCGTCCAAATCAGCGACATCGGAAAGGATGCCTCCGGCGTGAAGCCACCCCTCGACGATGCGTTTTGCTTCCGCGCTGTCATGGAGATAGCCGAGGCGACGCGAAAACGACTTTTCGATCCGCTCTGGAGCCTCGGTCACGAGATGCTTCTCGATGGCCGTGAGGGGTATGTTCTGCAAGGCCAGCTTCGCGAGCCGGTTGGCGACCGCGTGGGGGAGTACCGCGCGCCAGTGGCTTCGCGCTTGCACAAGGTCGCGACGGCGCAGTTCGCCGATCCGAGCGTACAGAGCGCTCGCGTTCTGCCCGGCGAGTCTACCGATACGCGCCAGTTCACCGCCATCCTCTATGTCTTCTCCATCGAAGGAATAGACGAGCGCGCAGGCCTCCGCCGCTTTCAGGAGATCGGCGTCAGGTTGATGGTTCTGATGGAAGAGGCGCCGGAACAGTTCTTCATCGGCAAGGCCAGACACGTTCTCGCCGCTCTGGACCGTTCCGGCAAGCGCGATAGCCATCCGGGCATTGCCGCCTGAGAACTCGGCAATCCTCTGAGCGTCCACCTGCGAAATCTTCGGAAAGCGCTGATCCAACAGCTTCTCGGTCATCGCGAGCGAGGATGGCTCCATCTCGAAAAATTGGGTGCCCTCAGGCTGGTCTTCGCGGATGTCGTATTCCACGGTGAGAATGCTGATTTGGCTCCCTTCGGCGGCGGCAATTTCGGTGAGACGCCGATGAAGATCAGGTGGGCAGTTGTCGACCACCACGATGAACCGGTTACCGGTGACGATCAGATTGGACACGATGGCAACGGGCGAGGGATCGGGGCCGTCGCCAAGGTTTGTGTAAAGCGCGAGCCCGGGATCAAGCGGATTGGCCCCAACACGATCGTCAAACAGCGCTTGAGCGAGGCGGGTTTTTCCGACGCCTGACAGCCCAACGAGGCGAGCAGATGTCCGGACCTGGCTCAGCCGTTCCCGGATGCGGTTGATGCCTTCGATCGCCGGCAATCCATCGTCATCATTCTTTCCGCCGGTGCGGATGCGCGCGGCATCGTCCGTCAGGTACTCGCCCACTGGGTCTTCAGCCGGATTGGCCCACGCACCATAGGATTGCCATCCGGTGATTGGCCGGCCAGCCTTTGCCCGCACCCACGGCACGAGCCCCGGATGATCCCTGATCCACGTTGCCATCCGCGTCCGATCAAAAAAATCGAGCGCAAGGCTTTTGCCGTTCGGGATGCCCTTGACCGCTGCGGACATGGCGTCACGCCGGCTCTTGAGAGCGGAATCTGCCGTCGAGCCATTCCCGCTGACGATGATGTAGCCGCCACCTTTGTCTGCGAGGGCCTGAATCGACGGCCGGATAGTGCCGTTGGGGCGCATCTCGGCGGTGACGTCGGAAGCGGCCATATCGGGTTTCTTTACTTGGAACCCTGTCGCGGCGCGCGGAATGAAGCCCTCCACCACGGTACCAGCCGGCAAGTCGACCCTCACGTCAATGCCGCCGTCGGGAGCGTCTTGCGCTCCGCCCCATGTCACTGCGGAGGCGGAAAAGCAACGCTTGCGCATCTCGGCCTCGCAGAGACGCGCCACAAGGTCTCTCAGATCATCATCAGCGAGCGCCGCGATGTCGTTTTTGGTGATATCGAGCATGCCCGTTCAAAACGCCATTGTCTGCCGATTGGCTTCACCCCTCCCGACGCGGCGCCCGGTACACCCCCGTCTTCGGGTCCTTCTCCAGCGTCTGCGGGGCGCGTTTTTCCATTGAGGATTCGGCGCGCTTCAGCACGCTCGTCACCGTGGCGTGGGTGCGGTTGAAGCGCCGCCACCAGATGACGACGGCGACGACCACGCCAACAAAGGTCAGGAATGCGCCCATGGCCACCAACTCGCGGAAAACGGACGCACCGGCGGTGGCATCCCTTCCCCGATTCTAGAGCCCGAAGCGCTCCCAAAGCAACCGCTCTTCGAGCACGCCGACGAGGCCCTCGACCTGGGCGCCGAGGCCCGCGGACGGGCCGGCCATGCCGAGCCGGCGGCGCAGGAAGCCTTGCGAGGCGGCGATCGGCTTCATCACGACCTTGTCGCCATACTTCTCCTTCAGCGCGGTCGGCAGGTCGACGACCCGGTCGGCAAGGCCGAGCTCGACCGCCTTCTCGCCCGCCCAGAAGGCGCCGGTGAAGAGATCGGGATCGTCGGTCAGCGCCTTCCGCCGCTCGCGGACCAGCGCGATGAAGGCGGTGTGGACCTCCTCCTGCAGCATCTTCAGCCGCGTCACGTCCTCGTCCTTTTCCGGCGAGAAGGGATCGAGGATCGACTTGTTCCTGCCGGCGGTATGGACGCGGCGCTCGACGCCGATCTTCTCGATCAGCTTCTGGAAGCCGAAGCCGGAATAGACGACGCCGATCGAGCCGACGATCGAGGACGCATCGACGAGGATCTCGTCGCCGGCCGCCGCGATCATGTAGCCGCCGGAGGCCGCGACATCCTCGACCGCGACGATGACGTGCTTCTTCTTCTCTTCGGCGAGCTGGCGGATGCGCTTGTGGATCAGGTGCGACTGGACGGCGGCGCCGCCCGGCGAATTGACCGTGATCGCCACCGCCGGCGCCGCCTTGATGGCGAAGGCTCTGGCGAGCAGCGGCTCGACGCTGGCGAGCGACAGGCTCGGCCGCAGCCCCGGCCCGGTGCCGATCGAGCCGGACAGCCGCACCACCGGCACCACCGGTCCGCCGCGCGAGAAAAGTCTCTTCACCGAAAATGCCATGCCTGGCCCTTATGCTCCTGAATCCTCGTCGCTATCGCCCCTAGATGGGGCGCCGCGGCCGCCATGCCAAGCGCGCACGACCGAGGCCAGCGCCTTTCCCTCGCGCAGCATCGCCTCGACCGGCGGCGTGAAGCCGTTGCCGGTGTCGCCGTGGAGGACCAGCGCCGGCAGGATGCGCAACGGCCCGCCGCCGCCCTTCAGCCCGCGCACCAGCACGCGGGTGGCCGGCTCGGCGGCGCGCGGCTGGATCGGCAGGATGTCGAGCGTGCCGAAGCGGCGGCCGATCGCCGCCATCAGGTGGGCGAGCCCGTCGGCGCGGAAGATCACCGTGACGTCGCCGCGGAATTTCAGCACCGAGGCCGCCGCCCGGAACCACGAATCGAGCCCGCCGGCGTCCAGCACATGGGCTTCGGCCCGCGCCGTCTCCGGCGAGCGGCTGCCGGCGGCCTCGAGGTGGAAGGGCGGGTTGAGCAGGACATGGTCGGCGAGGTCGCGGCCCATGCCGGCGGCGGCCCGCTCCGCCTCCGGCGCGGTGATATCCGTCGCGGCTATCCGCACCCGGTCGGCGAAGGCGGCGTTGGCCGGTCGGGTCAGCGCGTGCGCGGGCGCACGCAACCGCATCGGCATTCCGCTCGACCAGCACCACCTTTGCGTGCGGACAGCGCGCCGCGGCGCAAAATCCGGCGACCCCGACCCCGGCGCCGAGGTCGGCGACCGTGCCGGTGATGCGTGTATCAAGAGACACGGCGAGAAGCACCGCCTCAAGGCCCGCCCGATGGTGTCCGCGGGCGTGTTGCAGGGCTTCCACCCGGCCGCCCAGGAATGAATCAACGGTGATTCCGGGGGCGGTGGCGGCGCGTCGCGCTCATCCCTTTTTCCCGGGATTCTCCAGTTCCTTGCCGATATCGGCGTCGGTCAGGATCTGGCGCGCCCGCTCCAGATTGTCGGCCGAAACCAGCACCCGCCTCGGCAGAACCCCTAGAGAACCCTCGATTATGCTCATGTTCTGATCGAGCACCAGCACCTCGATGCCGGCATCGCGCAACAGGGCTTCAACGAAAGAGATGAGAACGATGTCATTGGTTCTGATGAGTTCTTCCATTCGCCCCAGCTTTATGTGATGGACCGTGATCGTCTGTGAGCTTAGGTGGCGGAACCGGGTCCGACAATCCGTCGCACTGGGCCGGTGTCGGCAGACGAATAGAATTGTGGCATCAGCCGGTTCTGCCTAATGTCGCAAGGCAGCAACCGAAGAGGATTTCTCAGTGGGCGTTATCGTTCCCCTCCAGGACGGGAAAGCCGGGCCGCGGGCCAGCATCGAGCCGCTGGTCAGACTGGCTTCCGGGGCGATGGCCCGGGTCAACGAGCTCATTCTCGACCGGGCCGGATCGGATGTCGGCATGATTCCCGAGGTCGCGCGCCACCTGATCGATTCCGGCGGCAAGCGGCTGAGGCCGATGCTGACTCTCGCCGCCGCCGGCATGTGCGGCTACACCGGCAGCGGCCATATCAAGCTCGCGGCCAGCGTCGAGTTCATGCACACCGCCACCCTCCTCCATGACGATGTCGTCGACGAAAGCGACATGCGCCGGGGCAAGCTCGCCGCCCGCCTCGTCTGGGGCAACCAGGCAAGCGTCCTGGTCGGAGATTTCCTTCTCGGCCAGGCCTTCCGGATGATGGTCGAGGTCGGGTCGCTCGGCGCGCTCGAAGTCCTGTCCAACGCCGCGGCGGTGATTGCCGAGGGCGAGGTGATGCAGCTTGCAGCCGCCAAGAATACCGCGACCACCGAGGACGAGTACCTTGCCGTGATCAGCGCCAAGACGGCCGCGCTGTTCTCCGCCGCCGCGGAAGTCGGGCCGATCATCGCTGAACGCGACCGCGCCGAAAGGGCGGCCTTCCGTTCCTACGGCACCAATCTCGGGCTCGCCTTCCAGCTTGTCGACGACGCGCTGGACTATGGCGGCAGCGCCGCCGAACTCGGCAAGCATGTCGGCGACGATTTCCGCGAGGGAAAGGTAACGCTGCCGGTGGTGCTCGCCTACCGGCGCGGCTCCGATGACGACCGGGCCTTCTGGAAAAAGGTGATCGCCGACGGCGCGATCGAGGAGGGTGACCTGGACAGGGCGGTGACGCTGATGCGCCGGCACAACGCCATCGACGACACGATCGAGCGGGCCCGCCACTATGGCGCCGTTGCCCGCGACGCGCTGGCGCCCTTCCCCGATTCGGACTATCGCGCCGCGTTGCTTGAGGCCGTCGATTTCTGCATCAACAGGGCTCATTAGGCCGAATTTTGCCCCGGCTTGCTAGGCGGCTGCAAAACCGCCATTTTACCGGCCTACAAGGCCATCGTCTCCGATCAATCATCAACGGGCCGATATGAGCGTCAAAACAGCACTACGCATCACCATCGCAGCAGCCGGCGTGGCGACGCTGGTCGGCTCGGCCAGCGCCGAGACCGGCTTCCAGACCGATTTCACGATCACGCCGATATCCCTTGCCGGCAGCTATCTTGCCGGAAGGAGCGCCGACGCGGCGCGGGATCTCGAGGCGGCCGCGAACTATTTCACGGCGGCGCTCGGCAACGATCCGGAAAACCCGATTCTGATGGAGCGGGTGCTGATCCTTCGCGTCGCGAATGGCGATATCGAGCCGGCAACGGGCTATGCCGAAAAGCTGATCGACATCGATCCACGAAACCCGCTTGCGCGTCTGCTGCGTGGCGTGCGCGACATCCAGAGCGGCGACCTGGCCGGCGCCGAGAGTGAGATGTCGGAGACTGCCCGCGCACCGCTCTCGGTGCTGACCAGCGGCCTTCTCACCGCCTGGGCCAAGCAGGGTCGGGGTGACATCGATGGCGCTTTCGACGTCATCGACGGTCTGACCGGGCCAACCTGGTACGGGATTTTCAAAAACTACCACACCGCCCTGATCGCCGATCTCGCCGGCCGCCAGGATGTCGCGGTGCGCGCCATTACCGATGCATTCGACACTGACGACACGGCCCTGCGGATCGTCGAGGCCTACGGCCGGATCATGACCGAAGCGGGCAAGCGCGACCAGGCGATCGAGGCGCTGACCCGGTTCATGCAGTCGCAGCCGGACAATCCGGTGATCGGCCCCCTGCTGGCCGACCTCGAAGCCGGCAAGGACCCCGGTCCAGTGGTCGGATCGACGGTTGAAGGGGCTGCCGAGGTTCTATACGGACTGGGGGCGGCGATCGGCACCGACGAGGGCACGGAACTGCCCGCGGCTTACCTGCACCTCGCCCTTTACCTCACGCCGGATTCCTATCTTGCGCTGACAGCGCTGGCCGATCTGCTCGTCGCGGCGGATCGCTGCGAGCAAGCCATCAAGGTCTACGCGCGGGTGCCGGAGACCTCCAACCTGCGTCACAACGCTGACATCCAGACCGGATTCTGCCTCGACAACCTCGACAGGACGGACGAGGCGGTCGCCGTCCTCAACAAGGTCATCGACAAGAACCCAGCTGGCCTTGATGCGATCATCGCGCTTGGAAATATCCTCCGTGCCCGCGATCGCTTCACGGAGGCGGCCGACGCGTACAGCAGGGGCATCGCCACGATTGCGAACCCGTCCGCGGGGGATTGGCGGCTCTTCTACTTCCGCGGCGTCTCCTACGAGCGCAGCAAGAACTGGCCAAAGGCCGAGGCCGATCTCAAGAAAGCCCTCGACCTCAATCCGGGCCAGCCTCAGGTGCTCAATTATCTCGGCTATTCCTGGGTCGACATGGGCATCAAGCTTGACGAAGGACTCGACATGATCCGGTCCGCCGTCGACCAGCGGCCCAATGACGGCTACATCGTCGACAGCCTCGGATGGGCGTATTTCCGGCTTGGCCGCTACGACGATGCCGTGGCCCAGCTCGAGCGCGCCGTCGAATTGCGGCCGGAGGACTCCACCATCAACGACCATCTCGGCGATGCCTATTGGAAAGTCGGTCGCAAGCTCGAGGCAACGTTCCAGTGGAACCATGCCCGCGATCTCGACCCGACACCGGTGGCTCGCGAGGTGATCGTCAAAAAGCTCGAAAAGGGCCTTGGCGCCGATGGCGGAAGCGACGGTTGATGCCGTTTCTGCGGCGATTTCACAGGCCAGGTCACAGATCGAGCCCGCAAGAGCCAAGATCAATCTCGCGCTGCATGTTCTCGATCGACGCGGCGACGGCTATCACGTGCTTGACAGCCTCGTGGTCTTCGCCGATCTCGGCGACACCCTCACCGCCTTTCCGGACGACGATGGCTATGTCGACCTGACGGTCGATGGCGCCTTCGCCGACGACCTCGAAGCGACGACGCTGCCGGGCAACAACCTGATACTCGCGGTTGCCCTCGGGCTTTGCGAGGCGTTTCCGGACCGGTCGACCGGCGGCGTGAGGCTGCATCTCGACAAGCAACTGCCGATCGCCGCGGGGCTGGGCGGAGGCTCCGCCGACGCCGCGGCGGCGCTCCGGTTGCTCAACCGGACATGGCAGCTCGGCCTGTCGGATGGCGAGCTTGCCCGTCTCGGCCTTTCACTCGGCGCCGACGTACCGGTCTGCCTTGCCTCCAGTCCGTCGAGGATGCGGGGAATCGGCGAAGAGGTGAGTCCTGTCCCCGGGATTCCGCCGATGCCGATTGTCCTCGTCAATCCCGGCATCAGCGTCTCGACCGGCGCCGTTTTTGCGCGACTCGGGGCCGGGGAACGGACGCCGCTACCGCCGCTGCCGGAGCCGATCGGTCCATTGATGGAATTCATCTTCTGGCTGAGGAAGACGCGAAACGACCTGTTCGAGCCGGCGATGGCGGAAGCGCCACTGATCGAGAAAGCGGTGCGCGCGCTCGCGGCCGACCCGGATTGCGTCTTCGCGCGGATGTCGGGCTCAGGCGGTACGGTCTTCGGCATATTCATGTCGAGCGACGCCGCCGATCGCGCTGCGGCGAGACTGCGTGCGTCGAAACCGGATTGGTGGGTGGCGGCAACAAGGACCGGCGGATCGTGAGCGCCGCGATCCGCCCGCATGGAGGCGAAGGATGACCACCGGCCCGGCTCCCGAATTCGTTCCCGTCCGCTTCGCGGTTCTGACGATTTCCGATTCGCGGTCGATCGAGGAGGACCGATCCGGCGCGACCCTGGCGGAGCGAATCGAAAAAGCCGGTCACGTACTCGCCGCCCGCGACCTGGTTCGCGACGAGATCGTCGCGATACAGGCGGTCGTCGAAAGATGGACACAGGATCCGGCGATCGACGCGGTGATCACCACCGGCGGCACCGGCCTCACCGGGCGCGACGTGACCATCGAGGCGGTTGAGCCGCTGCTCGACAAGCGGATGGATGGCTTTTCGACCGTCTTTCACATCATCAGCTACGGCACGATCGGCACCTCGACCATTCAGTCGCGGGCGATCGCCGGCATATCGGCGGAAACCTTCGTCTTCTGTCTTCCCGGATCGCCCGGCGCCTGCCGCGACGCATGGGACGGCATTCTCGCCCGGCAGTTCGATTTTCGCCATCCGCCGTGCAACTTCGTCGAGATCATGCCGCGGCTCGACGAGCACCTGAAGCGCGCGAAACTCCGCCAGTTCGACGTCTGACCAACCGCCTCAGGCGGCCAGGCGGCCGATCAGGCGCGGCGGCAGCCGCAGGACGAACATCGTCAGCAGCGCGGCATTGCGCACGCCGCGGCCGAATCCTCCGCCTCCGCCTCCCGCTGGATGATGCACGACCGCGCGGGCGCGAAGCAGGGTGAGCCGGCGGCGGCCGATCCGGCGCCCAAGGTCGACATCGGCCATCGCCGGCAACGGCCGGTGGCCGCCGACGGATCGGTAGAGCGACCGTGAAATCAGCAGGCCCTGCTCCTCATAGGGGGCAGCGAAGCCGCTGGAACGGAACGTTGCACACCATTCCGCGAAGCGCGCGGTGAACCCGGATTCCGCCCGACCGTGCCGGAATACCGCCGCGGCGTGGTGGCCCCTGCCCGACAGCATGGCGCGATCGATGAAGGACAGCGCCTCGCCGTGCCAGTTCGCGTCGAGAACCGCGCCCGGCGAAAGAAACAGCATCCAGTCCGATTTGGCCGCATCGACGGCTTCCATCAGCGCCTCGCGGCCCGAACCGGCAAGCACCTTGCAGCCGGCCGAGTCAGCGACCTTCAGGGTTCCGTCACGCGAACCGGAA
This sequence comes from uncultured Alphaproteobacteria bacterium, assembly GCA_963812275.1. GTDB lineage: Bacteria > Pseudomonadota > Alphaproteobacteria > Rhizobiales > Kaistiaceae > Bauldia. The sequence goes on from CAWEUQ010000031.1 coordinate 11,287, forward strand.
TCGACGACGATCACCTCGCTGACGACGCCCTGGACAGCGGCCGGGACGAGCGGCCCAAGGGCGAAGGCGAGATCGACCTCATTATCGCGAGTGGGCAAAATCACGCTGATCATCGGCTTCTCTTAGACCTCATGCCGCCGATTTTCGAGCCCCGGAACCAAATTGAACCTCCGGTCGTTTTTGTTCTTGCTTTGTTCCTGTTTGATGATAGGAATCTATTCATGTCCTCGCCAAGCCACCGATTCGCCGCCAGTCGCATCGCCCCCGCGCAGAAGGTGGAGGACTATGTTGGCGTCCAGATCGACCCCGAGCGGCGACGGGGTCGTGGCGCCGGTATCAACCCCTCCGGCCGCTACGAGCCGCAGGCGCGGCACCGCTTCGACGACGGATGGGGATCGTCGGACGATCTTCCGCCGTTCAAGACCCAGGTCCAGGAAGAGCGGCCGCGGCGGATCATCACCACCAACCAGTCCCCCGACATTTCCTTCGATCGCTCGATCAATCCGTATCGCGGCTGCGAGCACGGCTGCGCTTATTGCTTCGCGCGCCCGACCCACGCCTATATGGGGCTGTCGCCGGGGGTCGATTTCGAGACGCGGCTCTTCGCCAAGCCGAACGCCGCCGAGCTTCTGGAACGGGAACTCGCGAAGCCGGGCTATCAGCCGCGAACGATGGCGATCGGCACCAATACCGACCCCTATCAGCCGATCGAGAAGCGCTACCGGATCATGCGCGAGATTCTCGAAGTGCTGGAGGCGACCGGACACCCGGTCGGCATCGTCACCAAGTCGGCGCTTGTGCTGCGCGACATCGACATCCTGTCGCGGATGGCCGAGCGCAACCTCTGCAAGGTTGCCTTGTCGGTGACGACGCTCGACCGCCGGCTCGCCCGGGCGATGGAGCCTCGCGCCGCCACGCCCGAGCGCCGGCTGGACGCGCTCCGCCTCCTGTCGGAGGCCGGAATCCCGACGACGGTGATGGTGGCGCCGATCATCCCGGCGCTGAACGAACCGGAGATCGAGCGCATCCTCGACGCCGCGGCCGTGGCGGGTGTCCGCGAGGCGGGCTACGTCCTGCTCCGCCTGCCGCTCGAGGTCCGCGATGTCTTCAAGGATTTCCTCGAACGCGAATATCCGGACCGGGCCAAGCACGTCCTGTCGGTGATCCGCTCGATGCGCGGCGGCAAGGACTATGATTCGACCTGGGGAAAGCGCATGCGCGGCGACGGACCCTATGCCTGGCAGATCGGCCGCCGCTTCGAGATCGCCGCGCGCCGCCTCGGCCTCAACCGCGAACGCCGGCAACTCGCCACGGACCTGTTCCGGCCGCCGGTACCGATTGGCGGACAACTCGACCTGTTTGCCGGACGGACGGCAGCCTGAACCGTCGGCGATCCCCGCCAGATTTCGCGGCTCCCGGTGCCACGAGCCGAAGTTCGGGTCCTTGTGACCAACGTCACAGACAGGCGCCGAAAAACGGATAGTTTCCGCGCCTCACCGACTGCGGCGTCGCCGCGCGGCCATCCTTTAACTCTTTGACTCTGGTGGATAAAATGGTCCTCTACGACCTCTTTCTGTACGTTCATATCGTCGCGGCGATCATCTGGGTCGGCTCCGGCTTCCTCCTCCATGTGCTCGCCTTCCGCGCCGAACGCACCAACGACGTCGCCGGGCAGATGCGCGTGCTCCACGACATGGGCGCCCTCGGCAATACGCTGTTCGCCCCTGCCTCGCTCATAGCCCTCGTCTTCGGCGTCCTGATGGTCATCGAGGGGCCGTGGTCGTTCTCGGACCTGTGGATCACGCTCGGTCTTGCCGGCTATGCCACGACCTTCTGCATCGGCATGTTCGTGTTGAAGCCGCGCGGTCAGGCGATCGGCGCCATCATCCAGCGCGACGGCGGCATCAGCGCCGAGGCCGTCGCCAAGGGTCGCCAGCTGGCGACGATCGGGCGCATCGAAGCCGTCATCCTGTTCCTCGTCGTGGCAGTCATGGCGCTGAAGCCGACCATCGACGACGTCGGCATTCTTGCGGCGCTGGCCGCGGTCCTCGTCGGCAGCACCGCATTCTTCATCGCCCGGGCCCGGTCGGCCAGCCCGGCAACAGCCGACGCCTGATCCCGCTCGCCTGATCTCGACGGCCGGGGCGCATCGTCGCTCCGGTCGTTTTCCGCGTTGATCGTTGTCGGGGCGGGGGCCACCATGGGCCTCATGGCCAGAGTTGCCGAATCGCCGACGCTGATCGACCTGCCCGCCGTGCCGACCGACCGCATCGAGAAGCGGGCGAGACGGCGCGGCGCACGGCTGATCGCCGGCGTCGACGAAGCCGGACGCGGGCCGCTTGCCGGCCCGGTCGTGGTCGCCGCAGTGGTCTTCGAAGGCCGGGTGCCGAAGGGCCTCGACGATTCGAAACGATTGACGGCGGCCGAGCGCGAACGTCTCCACGACATCATACTCGACCGCGCCCTGGTGTCGGTGGTGGTGGCGAGCCGCGCCCGCATCGACCGGATGAATATCCTGCGCGCCTCGCTGTGGGGGATGAGCCGTGCCGTCGCGGGTCTGTCACACCAGCCGGACTACGTGCTGGTCGACGGCAACATGCTGCCGCCCGGCCTGCCCTGCCCGGCCGAGGCGGTGATCGGAGGCGATGGCTTGTCGGTGTCGATCGCGGCGGCCTCGATCGTCGCCAAGGTCACCCGCGACCGGCTGATGCGGGCCGTCGGGCGCGCCCATCCCGACTATGGCTTCGAGAGCCACAAGGGCTATTCGACGCGCACCCATTTCGACGCCATCGATCGCCACGGGCCCTGCATCCATCACCGGCGGAGCTTCGCGCCGGTCAGGATCGCGCTCGGGCTCGATCCCGTCCAGGCCGAGTTGTTCGCTGCCGACCCGCGGCACTCCCCGCTCCTCGGCGGCGATTCCGATCCGGCGCCGCGCGAAGTCGAGGCCGACTAGACCGGGTCGCGCCACTTCCCGACGCGAGCGGCCGGGAATAGTGTCTCGCCGCGGGTCGATTCGGGGAGAACTCGGATGAGCGACATTGCCAAGGGCTCGGTGATCGGCGTCATCGTCGCGATCCTCATGCTGGGACTGCTGATGGAATCGTCCGGCCTTCTGTTCGGTCCGCGGCAGCCGCCACCCGCACCGACAACGCCAGCACCGACTGCGCCGGCGCCGGCGAGCACCGGCCTGGTGTGGTCCGTCAGCGTCATCGGCCCCGACGGAACGCCGGGGACGCCCTATGGCGAGGACCTTGCCGCGGCGGAAGTGCCGGGAAGCGAGGCCTACGATTTCTGCGCGATTACCGGGATCAGCGTCGAGCGGCCGGGCATTCATGACCGGCAGCATGCCCACCGCCACATGTTCCGTCGAACGCGGCGAGGACGGCAAGTGGCTGGTGAATACCGGCGGCTGGCAGACCTGCCAGGTTTCTTGCTTCCGTGCGGCCGCGGGCGGTTGATCGTGGTGGGCCCGAAGTCCGGTCGCGCGGCCAGCCGTTGAGCGGGACTAGTGCAGCTTGGTCTTGACGTCGTCGATGGCGGCGCTGACCAGGGCATCGGCGGTATCGCCCTTGGCCCTCACGGTGAGAATGCGTTCGGCCGCCGCGATCGCAACATCGGCCGACAGCGCCCTGACTTCCTGGATCGCCTGGGCCTCCGCCTGGGCGATCTTCTCCTCGGCCATCTTGGTACGGCTGGTGACGTATTCTTCCATGCGGGCGCGGGCCTCGCTGCCGAGCGCCTCGGCCTCACGCGTGGCCTGATCGATGATCTCCTCGGCCTCCGACTCCGCCTCGCGCGCCTTGCGCTGATATTCCGCAAGCAGCGCCTGGGCCTCTTCCCTCAGCTTGCGGGCCTGATCGAGTTCGGCGGTGATGGTTTCCGCCCGCTTGTCGAGCGACTTGGTGAGCACCGCCGGAACCTTCAGGTAAATCATGATCCCGAGGAAGATGACGAGCCCGACGAGAGCCCAGAATGCTGCATCTTCAAGCATTGGCGCTCCTCGCGGCGAGAACGTCGGCCACCGCGTCCTTGACTTCATTGGCGGAAAGCTTGGCGTCGATCAGCGTATTGACCACAGCGTCGGCGGCTTCCCCGGCGATCGTGCCGACTTCGGCCAGCGCCTGGTTCTTGATCTCGGCGATCCGTGTCTCCGCGTCGGCGAGCTTGCCGGCGAGAGAGGCCTCGACTTCGGTCCGCTGGGCGTCGGCCTTGCTCTTCGCCGTCTCGCGAGCAGCATCGGCGATGCTCGATGCCCGCGCCCGCGCCTCGGCGAGCGCCTTCTCGTAGGCGGCGGACGCGTCCTCGGACTCGCCCTTCAGCCTTTCGGCCTGATCGAGATCGGCGGCGATTCGATCCCGCCGCCCCTCGAGGATGCCACCGATCCGGGGCAGCGCCACCTTCGCCATCAGATAGTAAAGCAGGGCAAAGGTGATCGCGAACCACAGGATCTGCGACGCGAAAGTCGTCGCGTCGAACGGCGGAAACGTCTTGTGTTCCGCCGGGGTTTCCTGCACCGAGCCCTGTTGGGGCACGAACGGCTCCGGTTGGATCGGCTGGTCAACCGCCATAAGGCTCTCCGAGATGCTGGCTGAGGACGCGCGAGTCGATCAACCGAACAGCAGGATCAGGGCGACCAGGAGCGAGAAGATGCCCATCGCCTCGGTGACGGCGAAGCCGAAGATCAGGCGGCCGAACTGGCCATCGGCGGCAGCCGGATTGCGGATCGCGCCGGCAAGGTAATTGCCGAAGATGTGGCCGAGGCCGATGCCCGCGGTGCCCATGCCGATGCAGGCAATGCCGGCGCCGAGGAATTTCGCTGCTTCCGCTTCCATGATGTCCAGTGCTCCTTGAGAAAGTCTGACGGTTGATCGGGAATTGAGCCCCAGGCAGTCCGGGTCAGTGTCCGGGATGCAGGGCGTCGTTGAGATAGAGACAGGTGAGAATGGCGAAGACATAGGCCTGAAGCGCCGCCACCAGGAATTCCAGCGCCGTCAGCGCGACGATCGCGAACAGGGGCAGGATCGCACCGAGGATGCCGACGAAGCCGGCCGAGCCGAGGGCGACGACGAAGCCGGCAAACACCTTCAGGGTGATGTGGCCGGCGAGCATGTTGGCGAAGAGACGAATGGACAGCGAAATCGGCCGCGAGATGAACGACAGGACCTCGATCACGACGATGAAGGGCAGCAGCACACCGGGCACGCCGCTCGGCACGAACAGCTTGAGAAAGCCGAGCTTGTGCTTCCTGAAACCGTAGTAAATCACCAGCAGGATCACCATTAACGCCATCGTCGCGGTGATGATGATGTGCGAGGTCACCGTGAAGAAATAGGGGAACATGCCCCAGAGATTGCCGACCAGAACGAACATGAACAGGCTGAAGACAAACGGGAAGAAACGCATCCCGTCGCTGCCCGCCGATTCTCGCAACGTCTGGGCGACGAATTCGTAGGTCATCTCCGCCGCCGACTGCCAGCGACCGGGCACCAGCCCGCGGCCGCGAGTCGACAGGATCAGGAAGGCCGACGCGACAACAACGGTCAGCACCATGAACAGGGCGGAATTGGTGAAGGAGAAATCGACGCCCCCGACCTCGATCGGAATCAGCTTGTGGATCTGAAACTGGTGAATCGGATCGGTTGCCAACGTCGTCCCCTTGTCAATCCTACCGGCGCGAGGCCGGATCGTCGTCAATGCCTGGCCGCTCCGCGACGACCCCGGCAGATCGCATCACACTCAACAAACCCGCCGCGAACCCCAGCATCAGGAACACGACCAGTCCCCACGGCGAGGTTCCGAACAACCGGTCGAAACCCCATCCGAGAGCGGCGCCAACCAGAACTCCGGCGACGAAATCCGCTCCGAGCCTCAGCGCCATCCCGTATCCGGGACGAGCAGGCTCTTCGGGCCCGTCCTTGATCTTTCGCGCCGAGCGGCTGTTACCGATCCGCCGATCGAGATCACGCAGCTTCTGGGAAAGCGCCTTGTCCGCCTCGCTCGACGAAGGGGCCGGGCTGTTGTCGTCCGGGCCTTGCGCCTTGCTCATCAAACCGTCCCGGCGGGCGGAGACTACGCCCGCGAACTCCTACCCCGCCCCCAAAAACCGGCCGCACCATAGGTTTCGGGCGATGGAGTGTCAAGAAGCCGGCCACTCTGATCAACTCTTTGATTTTTCTTTTGTTTTTCCTGTCGAGCGGGCGTGGCGATGCTGCGGCGCAACCAAATGCCGCGATTCTCCAGCCTGGTAAATGCTTGAAGCAGCCTTCCGAAGGCGTCTCGCCCGTGTCAAAAGACGGCATGTCCGCGAACATCGGCAACAAACGACCGAGAGGCGCCGTCTCGCTTGGCGAACTGGTCGGCCAGGCGATTGCGCCGGTAACCGCGCGCCGCGGTTTCGCCACTGCCGACCTCGTCGCCGCGTGGCCGGAAATAGCCGGCCCGCTTTATGCCGACTGCACATCCCTGGACAAGATCTCCTGGCCGCGACGCGACGCCGAAGGCGAGCCGCCGGCGGGCGTCCTGTTTCTCAAGGTCGACGGCCCGCGCGCGATCCTTGTCCAGCATGACCTTCCGCAAATCCTCGAGCGGGTGAACGCGTTCTTCGGCTATCGCGCCATAGGACGGATCCGGATCATCCAGAGCCCGGTCGCGGAGGCCAGAGCAGAACCGGCCCACGCGTATGGCGACAAAGCTCGATCCAGTCGCCGAGCGCACGCTCGCCCGGGAGGTGTCGGCCGTCGAGGACGACCATCTGCGGGCGGCGCTTGAGCGACTGGGGCGCGCCATTCAAGGGACTCGTCGCGAATAGTTGAGTTGCCCCATTCCTTCAAAGACTGCATTTGAACCGCCGAGCGCGGGGCAGATTGCACCAAGAACGAAAGCGATAAAGGTCATGAAGATAGTCCACACCCTTGCAATCGCCGCGGCCGCCGTTGCCGGGATCGGCCTCTTCCAGTTTGCCGGCCCCGCCGCCACGACCGCGGGCGCCCTTCTTGTCTCGCCCGCTTACGCGGCAACCAGCGAGGAAATGCTGAAGCCGGGTCCGCTCGGCGAGAAGACCATGGGCGATCCGAATGCTCCGAATATCGTCATCGAATACGCCTCGCTGACCTGCCCGCACTGCCAGCATTTCCGCGAGACCACCTTCGATGATTTCAAGGCGAAATACATCGATACCGGCAAGGTCTATTTCATCTTCCGGGCTTTCCCGCTGAACCCGCTCGATACCGCGGCGATCATGCTGACCAACTGCGTCCCGGAAGAACGTTTCTTCCCGCTGGTCGACCTGCTTTACGCCCAGCAGGCCAACTGGGCCTTCGTCGATAAGCCCGCCGAAGCGCTGCTCAACCTGGTCAAACAGGCCGGCTTCTCGCAGGAATCCTTCACGGCCTGCCTGAAGAATCAGGACGTTCTCGACGGCGTCGACTGGGTGCGCGCGCGCGCCGTGAAGGACTTCGGCGTCAACTCGACCCCGACGTTCTTCTTCAATGGCGAGAAGAAGTCGGGCGCACTAACCCTTGAACAAATCGACGAAATCCTTGCCCCTTAGGGCCGAATCGCCCTAGGCGGGACCATTGGCCAACGCTGTCTTGAGCGTTGGCCGGGGGTTATTGTGAGGGCCTAGGTGAAATTCACTCGGCTGCGGGTTCTCGGCTTCAAGTCGTTCGTCGAACCCATCGAACTGCATATCGAACCCGGACTGACCGGCGTGGTCGGTCCGAATGGCTGCGGCAAATCGAATCTGGTCGAGGCGCTGCGCTGGGTGATGGGCGAGGCGTCCTACAAGAACATGCGCGCGTCCGGCATGGACGACGTCATCTTTTCCGGCAGCGGCAATCGCCCTCCCCGCAATACCGCCGAGGTCACCCTCGTCATCGACAATGGCGACCGCACCGCGCCGGCAACCCTCAACGACGCCGACGTGCTGGAGGTCAGCCGCCGGATCGAGCGCGAGGCAGGCTCGGTCTACAAGATCAACGGCCGCGACGTGCGCGCCCGCGACGTCCAGCTCCTGTTCGCCGACGCCTCCTCCGGCGCCCATTCGCCGGCCATGGTCGGCCAGGGCAAGATCGGCGAACTGATCGCCGCCAAGCCGAAGGACCGCCGTGCGCTTCTCGAGGAGGCGGCCGGCATTTCCGGACTCCACAACCGGCGCCACGAGGCGGAGTTGCGGCTGTCGGGCGCCGAGCAGAACCTGTCGCGCATCGACGATGTCGTCGCCGAGATCGACGCCCAGCTCGAGGCGCTGAAGCGCCAGGCCCGTCAGGCGGTGCGCTATCGCAATCTCTCGGGCGAGATCCGCAAGGCCGAGGCGACGGTCCTGCATCTGCGGTGGGCCGCCGCCACCGATGCGCTCAAGGAAGCGGAAGCGGCGCTGCAGGAGGCGACGAAACTGGTCAATCTGCGGGCCGATGCGCAGAGCCAGGCCGCCGTCGCCCAGGCCGATGCCGGCGCCAGTCTGCCGGATCTTCGCGACGCGGCGGCGCGGGCCGGCGCGGCGCTGCAGCGAATCGTCGTGGCGCGGGAGCAGCTCGACAGCGAGGAAGCGCGGATCAACGAGCGCCTTGCCGATCTCGGCAGCCGGCTGACCCAGCTCGGCGACGATATCGCTCGCGAGGAACGGATGGTCGCCGACAACAAGGCGATCCTCGTCCGTCTCGACGAGGAGGAGAAAGAACTCGAAGCCGCCAACGCGGCAATGGCGGAGCGCCAGTCGACGGCGGCCGAGCGACGGCAGGCAAGCGAAACGACGCTGGCCACGAGCGAGACCACCCTCGCCGAACTGACCGGCAAGGTCGCCGAGATCAATGCCCGCCGCGCCCAATACGAGCGAAGCCTGATCGATGCCGAACGGCGGCTTGAGAACCAGCGCAGGGAGCTCGCCGGCGTCGCGAACGAACTCGGCCAGCTCGGCGACAGCGGCTCGGTCGAGGCGGCCTTGCGCGAGCGGAACGACGCGGTGGAAAGCGCGGAAGTCGCGGTCAAGACCGCCGAGGAACAGGCGGTCGCCGCCGAAGCCCGCTCGGGTGCCGCCCGGGACCGCACCGCGAAGCTGCGCGAGCCGCTCGCCGAAGCCGAGCGGCTCCTTAGCCGCATCGAGACCGAAGCGGCAACGCTGGTCGCCCTGCTGAAATCCTCCCGCACCGACGCCGGAACCCCTCTCATCGATATCGTCACGGTGGCGAACGGCTACGAGGCGGCGCTTGGTGCGGCCTTCGGCGACGATCTCGATTCCCCCGCCGACGCGGAAGCGGCCGCCTATTGGCGCCTCGTCGAAAAGGCCGAGGGCGACCCGGCCCTGCCGGCCGGCGTCGAGGCGCTCGCCGCCCACGTCGATGCTCCGGCCGTGCTGGCGCGGCGTCTCGCCCAGATCGGCCTCGTCGCGCGCGAGGACGGAACCCGACTCCAGCCGCTGCTCAGGCCCGGCCAGCGGCTGGTCAGCCGCGAAGGCGACCTGTGGCGCTGGGACGGTTATGTCGCCACCGCCGACTCGCCGACCGCCGCCGCCCAGCGGCTCGCGACCCGCAACCGCCTCGCCGAACTCGAGGCGGAGGCCGGCGAGGCCTCGCAGGTGCAGCGCCGGCGGCGCGAGGAGATGGAAGAGGCCAACGCCGAGATGCGCACGGCCGAGGAGGCCGAGCGCGCCGCCCGCGACGCGTGGCGGCAGGCCCAGAGGACGATCGACCAGGCCCGCGACCAGCTCGCCCGCGCCGAGCGCGAGGCCGGACAGCAGGCCGCGCGGCGGAGCGCGCTCGAAGAAGCCCTCAGCCGGCTCACCGCGACCGTTTCCGATCTCGAATCCTCGCGGGACGTGGCGCGGACCGCCCTCGCCGAAACCCCCACCGCCGACAGTTTCGCCGACCGGCTCTCCACCGCCCGCGACAAGGTGGCCGAGGATCGGGCGGCGCTCGCCGAAATGCGCGCCGCCGTGCAGAGCCTCGCGCGCGAGGCGGAGATGCGGTCCGGACGCCTCGCGGCGATCGCCGTCGAAAGGCAGAACTGGCACGAGCGGGCCGCCAACGCCGAAACCCATATCGCGACGCTTTCGGCAAGGCGCGGCGAGGCCGAGCAGGAAAAGGCCCGGCTCGCCGAGGAGCCTGAAAAGATCGAGGTCAAGCGGCGGACGCTGCTCTCCGAAATCGCCAACGCCGAGGCCGCGCGGTCGGCGGCCACCGACACCCTTGCCGCAGGCGAGGCGAAGCTCGCCGAAGCCGACAAGGCGGCGCGCGCGACGCTGGAGCAGCTGGCGGAGGCCCGCGAGCAACGGGGCCGGGCCGAGGAACGCGGCGTCGCCGCCCGCCAACGCCTCGACGAGATCGCCGAGCGGATCGACGAGGCGCTCGACTGCAAACCCGAGGACGTCCTCGGCATCGCCGAACTCAAGCCCGGCGCGCCGCTGCCCGAACTCGGCCATATCGAAGCGCGCCTCGATCGCTACAAGCAGGAGCGCGAGCGCCTCGGCGGCGTCAACCTCCGCGCCGAAGCGGAAGCCCAGGAAGTCGCGGAACGGCGCGACGCGCTGGTCGGCGAGCGCGACGATCTGGTCGCCGCGATCCATCGCCTTCGCCAGGGAATCGGCAGCCTCAACCGCGAGGGCCGGGAGCGGCTGCTTGCCGCCTTCGGCACCGTCAACGGCCATTTCCAGCGGCTGTTCACCCACCTCTTCGGCGGCGGCGAGGCGGAACTCCAGCTCACCGAATCCGACGACCCGCTCGAGGCCGGCCTCGAGATCGTCGCGCGGCCGCCTGGCAAGAAGCCGCAGATCATGACGCTGCTGTCCGGCGGCGAGCAGGCGCTGACCGCGCTGTCGCTGATCTTCGCGGTGTTCCAGACCAATCCGGCGCCGATCTGCGTCCTCGACGAGGTCGACGCGCCGCTCGACGACGCCAATGTCGAGCGCTTCTGCAATCTGCTGGAGGAGATGTCGCGTCTGACCGACACGCGCTTCCTGGTGATCACCCACAACCCGATCACCATGGCGCGGATGAGCCGGCTGTTCGGCGTGACGATGGCCGAGCGCGGCGTCTCGCAGCTCGTCTCGGTCGATCTCGAAACCGCCGAGCGCTTCCGGGAAGCCGGCTGAGCGCTTTAACGGCGTATCGCCCCGCCGGGGGGCAAGTCCGCCACTGAATTTCCAGGACCATTCCTTCCGGCGGCGCTCGACCGCTTGAGGCGCTATTCAGTATCGCTTCCGATGGCGCGGGTGAGCGCTCGGGAGTAGGGTAACGCGCAGGCCGCTCACCGGTCCTTTCGTTGACGCGCCGTGGGGCGATCCGGTTCGGGGTTGGGAGGTATTGCGTTGGCGACGATAAAGACAACGACATCGGCGGCGGCCGAAGGCGCCGAAGTGACGCGGCCGTTCCTCAGCGACTACCCGATGTGGGAGGCCTTCGGCGAGCGCGCGCTGACCTACGCGAACTACGGCGGCGCCGATTTCGGCGAGTGCGCATCGACCGTCGCCCGCATCAAGCCCGGCGATATCGACGCCTGGCATCGCGAGTGGGTTGCGACCGCCGACCGGCTCGCCGCGATCGGTGACGAGAGCGCCGCCAAGGGCCACACGGTCAGCGCGCGCGAGGCGTGGTTCCGCGCCGCGACCTACTATCACGTCGCCTATTTCCCGCTCTACGGCCGTCCGGTCGATCCGCGGCTGGTGTCGGCCTACGACGCCGAGGTCGCGACCTTCCTGAAAGCTGCCGCGCTCGCCGATCCGCCGATCGAGGCGATCGCGATTCCCTTCGAGGGCGGCACGTTGCCGGGCTACCTCGTCACCGTCGACGATTCCGGGAAGCCCCGGCCGACGGTCGTCCACACCAACGGCTACGATTCCAATATCCAGGAAATGTACTTCGCCCATGCCCCGGCGGCGATCGCGCGCGGCTACAACTGCCTGCTCTTCGACGGCCCGGGCCAGGGCGGCGTGCTTATCAAGCAGGGCCTTCCTATTCGTCCCAACTGGGAGACCGTGGTCACCCCGGCGATCGACTACGCGCTGACTCGCCCCGAAATCGACGCGAAGAAGATGGTCCTGGTCGGCTGGAGCTTTGGCGGTTTCCTCGCGCCCCGCGCCGCTTGCTTTGAGCACCGTATCGCCGCGCTCGTGGCCGATCCCGGCCAGGGCGACCAGCGAACGGCGCTTCTCTCTGTGCTGCCGCTCGACGACGCGCAGAAGGCGGCGTTCCCGAACGTCGACCCGGCGCTCTTCGACGGCATGCAGAAGGCATTGGAGGGGCCAGGGGCCGACCCGATGATGCGCTGGCGGATGATCCAGCGGGGCTATTGGGTTCATGGCGTGAACTCGGTCTTCGAAGTCGCGAAGGCCCTGTCGGAATTCGAGGTCCTGTCCGTCGCGCCGCAAATCTCCTGCCCGACGCTCCTGACTGCGGGCGAAGGCGACCCGACCGCCAACGGCGGCGTAGACCTCCTCGCCGCGCTGACCGTGGCGAACAAACAGCGGATAACCTTCGCCAACGCCGACGGCGCCGGTGGCCATTGCGAGGCTTTCGCGCGACGCCTCTACCACCAGCGCACCTTTGACTGGCTCGACGAGACGCTCAGCCTCTCCTGACCTGCGGACCTGACCCCTGCGGACCGTCGGCGTCGACCATGCCCGGCTCGCCATCCTGTCTCACGAAGGTCTTCCCTGAAAGCAGGGCACCGCGCCCGTTTCCCCCGACCTCAGCTTGCCCTAGGATTCGGCGATGACGAATCCCGCCGCCACTCCGCGATCCATTTCGACCGCCCTGCTCGCCTGGTACGACCGCCACGCCCGCACGCTGCCATGGCGCGTCGGACCCGAGGCCCGGACTCGCGGCGTCCGCCCCGATCCCTACCGCGTATGGCTCTCGGAGATCATGCTGCAGCAGACCACCGTCGCGACGGTGAAGCCGTATTTCGAGAAATTCACCGCGCTCTGGCCCGACGTCGATCGACGCTCGCCGCAGTCGCCGCGCGACGACGGTGATGAAGGCCTGGGCCGGGCTCGGCTACTACAGCCGGGCGCGCAACCTCCACGCCTGCGCGCGAGGTCGTGGCGCGACAGCATGGCGGCCGCTTCCCCGAAACCGCGGCGGCACTCAAGGCGCTGCCCGGCGATCGGCGACTATACGGCCGCGGCAATCGCGGCGATCGCCTATGACGAGCCGGTGGCGGTCGTCGACGGCAATATCGAGCGGGTGATCGCGCGCCTCTTCGCCATCGATACGCCGTTGCCAGCGGGAAAGAAGGAAATCCGCGCGCATCAGGCGCGCCTGACGCCGGACCGCCGGGCCGGCGACTATGCCCAGGCGATGATGGATCTCGGCGCGGCGATCTGCACGCCGAAGGCGCCGGCCTGCGTCCTCTGTCCGCTCACGGCCGCCTGCATCGCGCGGGCCCGCAACGAGCAGGCGCGCTTCCCGGTCAAGGCCGCCCGCGCCGAGCGGCCGACCCGGTTCGGGGCTGCCTTTGTCGCTGTCGGCAACGATGGCGCGGTGCTGCTCCGCCAACGGCCGGACAAGGGGCTGCTCGGCGGGATGAGCGAGGTGCCGGGAACCGACTGGACAAGCGAACCGCCCGATGAGCCGCTTGAGGCAAGCCCCCTTTCCCGCCGACTGGCGCGCAATGTCCGCTCCCGTCATCCACGTCTTCACCCATTTCCGGCTGGAGCTGACCGTCTATCGCGCGACCGTCGGCGACGACGGCGCGCCGCCCGGCCACTGGTGGTCGCCGGCCGACGCGCTTCCCGGCGAGGCGTTGCCGAGCGTCATGAAAAAGGCGATCGAATCGGCGATGCCCGGAGCGACCAAGGTCAAACGAATCCGAAGGAACGCCGCGTGAGTGAAATCCAGCATATCGTCTTCGATCTCGGCCGGGTCCTCATCCACTGGGACTCGGAAATTCCCTATCGGCGGCTGATCCCCGATCCGGTCGAGCGCGCCCGCTTCCTCACCGAGGTCTGCTCGCCGGCATGGAACGCCGAGCAGGATCGCGGCCGGACATGGGCCGAAGCCGAGGCGCTGCTGATCGCCGACCACCCGGAGCACGAGGACCTGATCCGCGCCTATCGCAAACATTGGCCGGAGATGATCCCCAACCATATCGAAGGCAGCGTCGCGGTCCTCGAACAGCTTCTCGCCGACGGCCGGGACGTGACCGCGCTGACCAATTTCGGCGACGACACCTTCGAGGTCGCCCGCGAGCGCTATCCCTTCCTCGATCGCTTCCGTGGCGTCACGGTCTCGGCGCGAATCGGCCTGATGAAGCCGGACGCAGCGATCTTCCGCCACCACGCGGAGACCTTCGGCCTCGACCCGGCCGCGACCCTGTTCTTCGACGACAGCCCGCCCAATATCGAAGGCGCGCGGGCCGCCGGCTGGCAGGCGGAGCTGTTCGAAGACGCCGAGGGGCTGCGCGCCGACCTCGCCCGCTACGGCGTCCTCCAGACCTGACGGATCAGACTCCCGCCGCTGCCATGATCCCGCCGCACCACCTGCCGCAGCTCGTCGATCGGCGCCAGCGTGCCCTGCTGCTCGACGTGCCAGAACGTCCAGCCGTTGCAGGCGTCGAGCCCTTGCACGAGTGCGCCGACCCGGTGGATCGAGCCGACATGGATGCCGGCTCTCACCGATCCGTCGGCGCGGACCTCGGCCTCGTGGCGGGCGCGCGCATCCATCAGCTTGGCGCCCGGCGCGATCAGCCCGGCCTCGAGCAGCGTGTTGAAGGGAATGCGGGGTTGCGCCCGCTTGCTCGCCGTCATCTCGAGAGCGCTGTCCGGGGCGGGCTCGACCGCGGCGATGCGGGCCTCGGCCGCCTCGATATAGGCCGTCTCGCGTTCGACCCCGACGAAATGCCGGCCGAGCCGCCGGGCAACCGCGCCGGTGGTGCCGGTCCCGAAGAAGGGATCGAGGACGACGTCGCCGGGCTTGGTCGAGGCGGTCAGGATACGCTGGAGCAGCGCCTCCGGCTTCTGGGTCGGGTGGACCTTGCGGCCGTCCATGCCCTTCAGCCGCTCGCCGCCGGTGCAGATCGGGAACAGCCAGTCCGAGCGCATCTGCAGGTCGTCGTTGCCGGCCTTCAGGGCGTCGTAGTTGAAGGTATAGCCCTTGGTGTCGGCGTCGCGGCTCGCCCAGATCATCGTTTCATGGGCGTTCTGGAAGCGGCGGCCGCGGAAATTCGGCATCGGATTGGTCTTGCGCCAGACGATGTCGTTGAGCACCCAGAAGCCGAGATCCTGGAGAATGGCGCCGACCCGGAAGATGTTGTGATAGGAGCCGATCACCCACAGCGTCCCCTCCGGCTTCAGCACCCGGCGGCAGGCGAGCAGCCAGGCGCGGGTGAAGTCGTCATAGGCGGCGAAGCTCTGGAACTTGTCCCAGTCGTCGTCGACGGCGGCGACTTCCGACTGATCCGGCCGGGTGAGCCGCCCCTCGAGCTGAAGGTTGTAAGGCGGGTCGGCGAAGACCACATCCACCGATGCGGAGGGCAATTTCTCCAGTTCCGTGACGCAGTCGCCCTTGAGAATCGTATCGAGCCAGGCCGAATCCTGCCCGGCCCTTTGCAAACGCGCCATGAACCCACCCTTTTACGCAACGAAACAACAGGGCGGGATTCTGCTCCCGTTAACGTAAAGCCGGGGTTAGGCGACATGGTTAAGCGAGGATGAACCTGCCACAGGCGAATACCGGCCATGCCGGCTCGGCTCTTCCCCCTTCCGCCCGATCCCGCTAGACAGAGGCGGCTCACAACTGGCCCTCTGCGGCGAAAGGTTCTCATGCTGATCATGTTCGATTGCGACGGCGTTCTGGTCGATTCCGAAATCATCGCGGCCAGGGTCGATTCCGAGCATCTGGCGGAGGTCGGCTTCAAGATCACGCCCGAGGAGGTGATCCACCGTTTCGTCGGGCTGACCAGCGAGGGCATCGTCGAAATCATCGAGGCGGAGATCGGCAAGCCGCTGCCGCCGGAATTTCTCGCGGAGCAGCAGATCGAGCTGAACCGGCGCCTCGCGGCGGAAGTCGAGGCGGTGCCCGGCGCACTCGACCTTCTCGACATGCTCGACGGGCCGCGCTGCGTCTGTTCGAATTCATCGACGGAGCGGCTGCGGATCACCATGGAACGCACCGGCCTCTGGGACCGCTTCGCGCCGAACATCTGGTCGGCGGTCGAGGTCGGCGACCGGAAGGCGAAGCCCGATCCCAACGTCTATCGTTACGGGCTCCAGCAATTCCGCGCCGATCCGCGCGATGCGATGGTCGTCGAGGATTCGGTGTTCGGGGTCACCGCCGCTCACGCCGCCGGCGCGCGCGTCGTCGGCTTCACCGGCGGCCAGCATGCCTGGCCGGGGCTCGCGGACCTTCTCACAGCGGCCGGCGCCGAAACGGTGACCAACCGGCTTGCCGATATCCCGAAGATCGCGGAAGCTTTCGCCGTATGGGACGGTGTCGACAGCTAGGCTTCCTGCTCGTCGTCGCGGCGCCGATCGCGGCCGCGAGCGCGCCTGCGCGCGCGATCGAGTTTGAATTCCCGCTTGCCTGCACGATCGGCGACGATTGCGCCATCCAGCACTATGTCGACCGCGACCCGGGCCCGGACGCGCTCGACTATCGCTGCGGCCACCAGACCTATGACGGCCACGACGGCATCGACATCAGGATACCGACGCTCCGCGACATGACCGACGGCGTTCAGGTTCTGGCCGCCGCCGACGGCACGGTGTCGCGGGTCCGCGACGAGATGCCCGACGTCATTTTCGACGAGGCCAATCCCGGCGCGGTCGCGGATCGCGAATGCGGCAACGGCGTCGTCATCGAGCATGGCGACGGCTGGCAAACCCAGTATTGCCACATGAAGCTCGGCAGTATCCGGGTCGCGCCCGGCGACCGGGTGAAGGCCGGAACCGCGATCGGCGAAGTCGGGCTGTCCGGCATGACGGAATTTCCGCACGTCCATTTCACCGTCCGCAAGGGCAACGTCGCCGTCGATCCCTTCGCGACCGAGCCGCTCGCGGGCGGCTCTTCATGCGCCTTCGCCGGCGATGATACGACTGGCCTCTGGGCGCAGGACGTCGCCCCCCTCCTCCGCTACAGGCCGGCCTTCGTGCTCAATGCCGGCTTTGCCGACCAGGTGGTGACCATGGAGGACGTCGAGAGCGGAACGTTCGAAGGGTTCGCCCCTCGGCCCGACGCCCCTGCTTTGGTCTTCTTCGGCCGCGCGATCGGCCTTGAGAAAGGCGACGTCCAGACCCTGCGCGTGATCGCCCCCGACGGCAGCGTTTTCGCCACCGACGAGGTCGAGCCGGTCGACCATTCGAAGGCGCAGTTCTTCGCCTTCATCGGCAAGAAGCGCCACGACGCGCCCTGGCCGTCCGGTACCTGGCGCGGCCGCTATTCGGTGATCCGCGACGGAAAGGAGATCGCCTTCAGGGCCGCCAGACTGGAAATGCCGGACGCCCCGTAGCGGGCGTCCGGATGTCGCCGTCAGGCCAGTTCGAAGAGGATGTCCTGGGCGCCTTCCCAGAGCGTCAGCTTGCCGAGCGCCTGCAGGTTTTCCTTGCCCTTGGTCATGGTCAGGAAGTGGTTGCCGGAGAGTTGCCCCGCCTTGCTGGCGAAGCAGACCGGACCATAGGCGATCAGGAACTCGGTCTCGCTGAGGCCGCCGGGAAACAGGATGATCTCGCCGGGCGCCGGATAGCTGGTGTTGTTCTCGAAGCCGAGCCCGAGGTCGAGGTCGCCGAGCGGGATCCAGCAGCCCTCGCCGCTCCAGCGGACGTGGATGATGCGCTCGCGATAGGGAAGCAGGCTCCTGAACTTCGCGCAGGTCTTCGGCGCGGCCTCCTCCTCGAGGCGTGCCTCGAAGTCAAAAGGCCCGGCCTTGATGTGAACCATGGTCATCCCGGAAATCCCCGATTTGCGGCGGCCTGAACAAGGCTCTCAATTCCCATTCCGCGCCGGCAAAAGCAACCGGGGCGGCGTTTCCGGCGGAGAACCGTCGCCGGTCGCCCTATTCCGCCGCCTCGCTCCAGGGCTCCGGCTTCACCCATTTCAGCTTCGGCTGGCGGGCGGCGCGCGTCTCGTCGAGACGGCGGCGCGGCGCCAGCACGGGCGCCTGATGGAAGCGTTCCGCCTCCCCTCGCCTCGCCCGGATCGCGAGATCGCGAAGCGTCGCGATGAACAGGTCGAGCGAGGCCTTCGATTCCAACTCGGTCGGCTCGATCAGCATGGCGCCGTGGACGACCAGCGGGAAGTACATGGTCATCGGGTGATAGCCCTCGTCGATCATCGCCTTGGCGAAATCGAGCGTGGTGACACCGGTGCCGTCGAGGAAATGGTCGTCGAACAGCGCCTCGTGCATGCAGACGCGGTCGCCGAAGGGCTGGCTCATCACGTCGCGCAGGCCGGCGCGAATGTAGTTGGCGTTGAGCACCGCGTCCTCCGAGGCCTGCCGCATGCCGTCGGCGCCGTGCGACAGCATGTAGGCCATCGCCCGCACGAACATGCCCATCTGGCCATGAAAGGCGGTCATCCGGCCGAAGGGCCTGGCGTCCTCCCCGGCCTCGGCGCGGGTCCCGACGAATTCCGCGCCATCCCGTCCGACCTTGACGAAGGGCACCGGCGCGTAGGGCGCGAGCCTGTCGGAGAAGACCACCGGCCCGGCGCCGGGACCGCCGCCGCCATGCGGCGTCGAGAAGGTCTTGTGGAGGTTGATGTGCATGGCGTCGACGCCGAGATCGCCGGGCTTCACCTTGCCGACGATGGCGTTGAAGTTGGCGCCGTCGGCGTAGAACAGCGCGCCGGCTTCGTGCACCGCCTCGGCGATCGCGACGACGTCGCGCTCGAACAAGCCGCAGGTATTCGGGTTGGTCAGCATGATCGCCGCGACGTCGGGCGAGAGCCGCTCGCGCACCGCTTCGGGATCGACCGTGCCGTCGTCGCGGGCCGGAACGTCGACCACCGCATAGCCGAGCAGCGCCGCCGTCGCCGGATTGGTGCCATGCGCCAATTCCGGCACCAGCACGGTCGAGCGCTTGTCGCCGCGCGCGGTCAGCGCCGCCTTGATCGCCATCATCCCGCAGAGTTCGCCATGGGCGCCGGCCTTGGGGCTCATCGCCACCGCGCTCATGCCGGTCATCTCCAGCAGCCAGCGGCCGAGTTCGGTGATCAGCTCGGTCGCGCCGACGACGGTCGAGACCGGCTGGAGCGGATGGATGTCGGCGAAGCCCGGCAGCCGCGCCATCTTCTCGTTGAGCCGCGGATTGTGCTTCATCGTGCAGGAGCCGAGCGGATAGAGCCCGGAGTCGATCGCATAGTTCTTCTGGCTGAGCCGGACGTAGTGGCGCATCGTCTCGGGCTCGCTCAGCCCCGGCAGGTCGATCGGCGCCTTGCGGGCGTGGGCGCCGAGCCTGGAAACCGCCTTCGGGGAGGCCGGCAAGTCGACACCTGTGACATCGTTCCGGCCGGTTTCGAAGATCAGCGGCTCCTCGATCTGCAGCCCGCGATTGCCGGTGAAGGTGTGTTCGGCGTCTTCGGCCACGGCTGCCACCGGCGCGGTGGGACGACCCTGTTCGTTCATCGTCAGAAGCTCCGTAGGGTGGGCAAAGCGAAGCGTGCCCACGCGGGCTCGCGCGGCGGTAGTCGCGTGGGCACGGCGCCTCCGGCACCTTTGCCCACCCTACGCGCTCGATCTCTCACGACAGCACCTCCCCCAGGCCCGCGACAAACGCCGCGCGATCGGCATTGGTGTTGGTCTCGGTCGAGGCGACGACGATCAGGTCGCCAAGCTCCGGCCGGTCGGGTTCGAGCCGCGACACCGGCACCCCGCCGAGCACACCGCTGTGTGCGAGTGCGTCGATCACCTCCGCCGCATCGCCCGGGACGCGGATAGTGAACTCATTGAAAAACGTTTCATTCAAAACACTTACGCCCGGAATCTCGGAAAGTGCTTCAGCCAGGGCGACGGCGTTCGCATGGTTGTTGGCCGCCAGTTGGCGCAGTCCCATCTCGCCGAGCAAGGTCATGTGGATGGTGAAGGCGAGGCAGCAGAGACCCGAGTTGGTGCAGATGTTCGAGGTCGCCTTGTCGCGTCGGATATGCTGCTCGCGGGTCGACAGCGTCAGCACGAAACCGCGCCGTCCTTCCGCGTCGACCGTCTCGCCGCAGAGCCGCCCCGGCATCTGGCGGATGTACTTCTGGCGGGTGGCGAAGAGGCCGACATAGGGGCCGCCGAAGGTCAGCGGGTTGCCGATCGACTGGCCCTCGCCGACGACGATGTCGGCGCCCTGCGCCCCCGGCGGCTCGATCGCGCCGAGCGCAACCACCTCGGTGAAGACGGCGACGAGCAGCGCGCCGACGGCGTGCGCCTTCTCGGCGATCGGCGCGAGGTCGATCAGCTGGCCGTAGAAGGACGGCGACTGGACGACGACGCAGGAGGTCTCGTCGTCGATCGCATCGAGGATCGCCTCGGTACCCGTCGGGTCCGGCGGCAGCGCGACCAGCGCGTCCTCGGCCATCTGCGACACCGTCTCGACGACGGCGCGGTATTGCGGATGGAGACCGCCGGAGAGCACCGCCTTCCGCCGCCTGGTCACCCGGTGCGCCATCAGCACCGCCTCGGCGGTTCCGGTCGAGCCGTCATACATCGAGGCGTTGGCGACCTCCATGGCGGTGAGATTCGCCACCTGGGTCTGGAACTCGAAGAGATATTGCAGCGTCCCCTGGCTGACCTCCGGCTGGTAGGGCGTGTAGGAGGTCAGGAACTCCGAGCGCTGGATCAGGTGATCGACGCTGGCCGGAACGTGATGGCGATAGGCGCCGGCGCCGACGAAGAACGGGACGGAACCCGCCGGCGTATTCCTGCCCGCCATCCGGCCAAGTACCGCCTCGACTTCCATCTCGCTGCGGGTCGCCGGCAGGTCGAGCAGACCGTCGAGGCGCTTGGCGGCCGGGATATCGGCGAAGAGATCGTCGATCGCCGCGACACCGATGCGCGCCAGCATCGTCTCGCGATCGGCTTCGGTATGGGGGAGGTAGCGCATGAGGCTCCGTTCTCCGGATCAGGTGCCCGCCGGTTCGATCCGGACGTCGGTCAGGACCGAATTGGCGATGAAGCAATTGTCATGAGCGGCGTGATGCAGCCGGTCGCTTTCGGCCTGGTCGGGCGCGCCGGCGTCCGAATAATCGATCCGCGGCCGCAAGGTGACGACCGAGATCCAGTAGCGACCCTCGGCATTCTTCGCCATCACGCCCTCGGCCTCGTCGCGATAGCGTTCGACGACGAAACCCGCCCGGCGGGCGAGATCGAGGAAGGTCAGCATATGGCAGGAGGAGAGCGAGGCGATGAATGCCTCCTCCGGATCGACGGCGTCCTCGACCGACCAGGGCTTGGGCACCACCAGGGGCGACGCCGAGGCCGCCAGCGCGATGCCGCCGTCGAAGTGCCAGAGGTGACGGCGCGAATAGCGCCCCTTGGCGAAATCCTCGTCGGCTTCAAGCTGCCAGGTCACCGTCGCGCGGTAGAGATGGGGTTCGGCCACGTTTGTCCTCAGATCGTCTCGAGAAAGGCCTTGTAGGCCTCGGCGTCCATCAGGGCGTCGGCCTCGCTCTTGTCGGCGAGCTTCAGCTTGAGGAACCAGCCGGCGTCCTCCGGCGACTGGTTGACCATGCCGGGCTCGTCGCCGAGCGCCGCATTGACCTCGACCACCTCACCGGCGACCGGCGCGAAGACCTCGCTCGCTGCCTTGACCGACTCGACCACCGCCGCCTCGGCGCCCTTGGCGAGCGCCTTGCCGACTTCGGGGAGCTCGACATAGACGACGTCGCCGAGCTGTTCCTGGGCATAGTCGGTAATGCCGACCGTGGCGATATCGCCCTCGAGACGAATCCATTCATGATCGCGGGAATAGCGGGTGCTCATCGGGGGGTCCTCGTCAAGGCTTGAGCTTGCGGAAATAGCGGTGGGGCACGAAGGGCATGGCGGTGACCGTCGCAGGCAGGTCCTTGCCGCGAACCTCGATCGCCAGCCCGGTGCCGGCTTCGGCGAAATCGGAGTCGACGTAGCCCATGGCGATCGGCTTGCCGACGGTCGGCCCGAAACCGCCCGACGTAACGTCGCCGATATGGCGGCCGTCGCGGGTCTTGATCGGCGCGCCCTCGCGGGCCGGCGCCCGGCCGTCGAGCGTCAGGCCGACACGCTGCTTCGGCGGGCCGCCCGTCAGTTCGCGGATAATGCGTCGGGAGCCGGGAAAACCGCCCTCTTCGCGGCGTCGCCTGGGAATGGCAAAGCCGAGGTCGGCCTCGGCCGGCGTCGTCGTGGTGTCGATGTCGTGGCCATAGAGGCAGAGCCCCGCCTCGAGACGGAGGGAATCGCGGGCGCCGAGGCCGATCGGCCCGACTTCCGGCTCGGCCAGCAGCGCCCGGGCGACCGCTTCCGCATCTTCCGCGGCCATCGACAGCTCGAAGCCGTCCTCGCCGGTATAGCCGGAGCGAAAAATCTCGCAGGCGATGTCGTCGAAGGTCGCGGATCGCGCCGTCATGAAGCCGGGCTCGCCGAGATCCACGACATGACGCGCCAGCACTGCGGCGGCGGCCGGACCCTGGAGGGCGAGCAGGGCGCGGTCTTCCATGGGCGCGAGCTTCACCGAGGCCGGCAGGCGGGCGTGGAAATCGGCATAGTCGACCGCTTTCCGCGCGGCGTTGACGACGAGAAACAACCGGCCATCCTCGTCGACCGAAGCGGGCCGCGTCACCATCATGTCGTCGATGATGCCGCCGTCTTCGGCCAGAAGCAGCGTGTAGCGCTCCCGGCCGAGCCCGAGACCGACGAAATCGCCGGGAGTCAGCACTTCCAGCGCGCGCGCCGTTGTCTCGTGATCAGGACCAACGAGTTCCGCCTGCCCCATGTGCGACACGTCGAACAGCCCGGCCGCATCGCGAACCTGATTATGCTCGGCGATGATCCCGGTCGGATACTGGACCGGCATGGCATAGCCGGCAAACGGCACCATGCGGGCGCCCAGCTCACGATGGAGCCCGGCAAGCGGGGTCTCCTTGAGATCGTTCGATGCGGCTTCGGCCATTCGTTCCCCGGATCCAGAGCGACGGTTACGAGACGGCCCAAGCGTGGCCCGTTCGCACCCCCTCTGTCCGAGGACCTGAGAGATTTCCCGCGCATTCTTGCCGGTCGCTCTTCCGGACGGAAAAGTGCAAGCCACTTTTCCTGGAAACGCTTCCGTGGTCGCTCTTCCGTGCGGAAAAGTGCAAGTCACTTTTCCTGGAAACGCTTCCTGGTCGCTGTTCCGGACCTCGCCGGAACGGGCGCCCTCGCGCGGTTACTCCTTCGGTGAGCCTGCCTCGCGGCAAGGCTGCTTTCCAGAGCGTCGTCGACCGTCCGGTCCTTTCGCCTGAGAGTTTCCGGGGCGGTTGCTCCTTCGGCGCCGGACCGCGTTTCGGTCCGGTCTCTCCCGGCGGTCGTTCACGGCCGATCCTCTCGCGACGATCTGCCGGTCGGGACGCGACGACATCCCGACTCCATCAGCATAGGCGAGCGCCAAGGCGAGTCAATCGCGGCCAGTGGCTCATTTCTTTCCTTCGTCAAAGCCGACGAAGATGATGAGATTGCGGTCTTGCGGTCCGATCTGGACCGAGATCTGGTCGAAGACGTGCTCGTAGCCGGCGCTGTAGGTCGGCGCGCTCACCGTCACCGGCACCTTGTAAAGGTTCGAGAATAGTGGACCATTGCCGCCTACCTGTTTGACGACGGCGACGCGGATCGGCAGCGTCACGGTGCCGGCGCCGCCTTTCGGTCCGGCGACAACCCGGCCGGTGATGCCGAGCTTGATCGTCAATGTGCTGCCATTCGTATGGCATTCCCGTGCGGTCTTGGTGATCGAGGCCTGTTGCCGCACGAAATCGGTTTCGTTGTCATGGCCACGCTCGTAGATCGTCATGGCTTCGGTGTCGGCCCTGATCTGGACCGGCGGACAATATGATCGATTTCAGGAATTGCTCCGGCACGGCGGTCGGGGCCGGCGTGCCGCCCGAGACGAGGCCCGCTCCATCGTGTGCCGTGCAGGCGCCCAGGGCAGCAACCACGACGACCAGGCCCACTACGCGGGCGGCCGCAATCGGACGGAACGGGAATCGCATGAAGTTGCCTCTTGTATGAAGAGGGCGGTTTTATAACAAATCAAACGGCTTTTTTGCGACCTGCTCATCGCCGCACCCAGCCGCCGGGGTGCCTATGCTTGCCGGCCGCCCTGCCGGCCGCTAGATTTCAACGACCATGCCGGGATGGACGCCCGGGACCGGAAGGCACTGCCCTGTGAAATATGTGAGTACCCGCGGCCGCGCCCCGGCGCTGGGCTTTTCAGATGTTCTGCTTGCCGGGCTGGCAGAGGACGGCGGACTCTATGTTCCGGAGGCCTGGCCGCACCTCGAGCCCGGAGCGATCGCCGCGTTCGCCGGTCGTCCCTATGCGGAGGTCGCGACGGAGGTCATCCGTCCTTTCACCACCGGCGATATCGACGACGCGGACCTCGGCCGCATGTGCGCCGAAGCATACGCGACGTTTCGCCATCCGGCGGTGGCGCCGCTCGTCCAGCTCGGGCCGAACGAATGGGTGCTGGAGCTGTTCCACGGCCCCACCCTCGCCTTCAAGGACCTCGCGATGCAGCTTCTGTCGCGGCTGATGGACCACACGCTGGCCCGGCGCGGCGAGAAGGTGACGATCATCGGCGCGACCTCGGGCGATACCGGCGGGGCGGCCATCGAAGCGTTTCGCGGGCGCGAGAATGTCGACCTGTTCATGCTGTTTCCCGAGAACCGGGTCTCGCCGTTCCAGCAGCGGCAGATGACGACCAGCGGCGCAGCCAACATCCATCCGATCGCCATCAAGGGAACCTTCGACGACTGCCAGGCAATGGTGAAGGCGGCCTTCGGCAACAAACGGCTGCGCGAGCGTCTCGCCCTGACCGGCGTCAATTCGATCAACTGGGCCCGCATCGTCGCGCAGATCGTCTACTACTTCACCTCGGCCGTGGCCCTCGGCGCGCCCGGCCGCCGGGTGGCCTTCACCGTGCCGACCGGCAACTTCGGCGACATTTTCGCCGGCTATGCGGCGAAACGGATGGGATTGCCGGTCGCCGAATTGATCATCGCGACCAACGTCAACGATATCCTGGCCCGCACACTGGCGACCGGCCGATACGAAATCGGCGGCGTCCAGGCGACCGCCTCCCCGTCGATGGACATCCAGGTCTCGTCGAATTTCGAGCGGGCCCTGTTCGAGGCCTATGGCCGCGACGCGGACGCCGTCGGCCGTTCGATGGCGGCGCTCGCCCAGTCCCGTGCCTTCACGGTCGAGTCGGAGGCGCTGGCCGGGATCCGCGACACGTTCGACGCCGGCACGACCGACGAGGACGAGACCCGCAGGACGATCGCCGAAACCTGGCGCGAAACCGGCTTCCTTCCCGACCCGCACACGGCCGTCGGACTGGCCGTCGCGCGCCGGCACCTTTCGCCGGAGACGCCGATGGTGACCCTCGCCACCGCCCATCCGGCCAAGTTTTCCGCCGCGGTGGAGGCCGCGACCGGCGGGCCGCCGCTCCTGCCGCCGGGGTTTGACGACCTCAGCTCCCGGAAAGAGGACTTCGTCGTCCTTGCCAATGATCAATCCGTCGTGGAGGATTTCCTCCTGGCGAACGCAAATGCTGTAAGGGACGAGGTTTGACGCAATGTCGGTGCGCGTAACGAGTTCTGGATTCGGGCCTCAGAATCGTCACGCATGAAATGGATCACCTTGAAAGCGCCGCGCTCGGTGTCTGGGTCGGCGCGGGCTCCCGTTCGGAACGCGACGAGGAGCACGGGCTGTCGCACCTGCTCGAGCACATGGCCTTCAAGGGAACCAAGACCCGCTCCGCCGCCGACATCGCCGAACAGATCGAGGAGGTCGGCGGCGAGGTCAACGCCGCGACCAGCGTCGAGACCACGTCCTACTACGCCCGGGTGCTCAAGGACGACGTTCCGCTCGCCCTCGATATCCTCAGCGACATCCTCTCGAACTCGGTCTTCGACCCGGCGGAGCTCGAACGCGAGCAGCACGTCATCCTCCAGGAAATCGGCGCCGCGCTCGACACGCCGGAAGACCGGGTCTTCGACAGCTTCGCCGAGGCCGCCTTCCCGGACCAGCCGATCGGCCGGACGATCCTCGGCACCGCCGAGACGGTGAAAGCGGCCGGCTCGCCGATGCTCGACGCCTATCTCGACCGTCATTACCGCGGTCCGGCGATGGTCATCGCAGCGGCCGGCGCCGTCGACCACGACCAGCTCGTCGGGCTGGCCGGCCAGGCCTTCAGCGCCACCCCCGCCGATATGGGCCCCAAACCGGCGCACGCCATCTATCGGGGCGGCGAGAGCCGCGACCAGCGCGACCTGATGGAGGCCCAGATCATGCTCGGCTTCGAGGGCCTCCCCTACGCCTCGGACGAGTTCTACACCGCCCAGATTCTTGCCGCCATCGTCGGCGGCGGCATGTCCTCCCGCCTGTTCCAGGAAGTCCGTGAGAAGCGCGGTCTCTGCTATTCCATCTACGCCTTTCACTGGAGCTTCGCCGACACCGGCGTGTTCGGCGTCCATGCCGCGACCGGCCCCGAAGACGTCGACGAACTGATGCCGGTGGTGATCGACGAATTGAGCCGGGCGATCGACGACATCGAGGACAAGGAATTGCGGCGCGCCCGCGCCCAGCTTCGAGCCGGCCTGCTGATGACGCTGGAGAGCCCGGCGGCCCGGGCCGGGCAGCTTGCCCGCCAGCTGCTGCTGTTCGGCCGCGTCATCCCGCGGGAGGAACTGATCGAGCGCATCGAGGGGATCAGCACCGCCGATCTGCGCGCCCTTGCCGACCGCATCTTCCGCGGCGGGCCGCCGACGCTCGCCACCGTCGGTCCGGCCAACGGCGTGATGGACCGCGACCGCATCGCCGAACGCCTCGGCGTGCGGGCCGCCGAATAGCGGAAGCCGGCAATGGCCTTCCTGCGCTCGATCTCGACCGTCAATTCCAGCCCGACAATCCGCGCCGAGCGTGTGCTTCTGCGTGCACCGACCCTCGCCGACTACCCGCAATGGGCGAAACTGCGGGAGGAAAGCCGATCGTTCCTGGCGCCATGGGAGCCGGTGTGGCCGGCCGACGATCTGACGAAGTTGGCGTTCCGGCGACGAATCAGGCGTTACCAGCGGGAAATCCGCAACGGCGCGGGCTATCCAATGTTCGTCTTTTCCCCCGACGGCGAGACGTTGCTCGGTGGCCTGACGCTGTCGCAGGTCCAGCGCGGCGTCGCCCAATCGACGGTTCTCGGCTATTGGATGGGAATGCCCTTTGCCGGCAAGGGCTATATGAGCGCCGCGGTCCGTGCGATGGCGGTTTTTGCCTTCGAAACGCTGCATCTCAATCGAATCGAGGCGGCCTGCCTCCCCCACAATCAGGCTTCCATCCGGCTTCTCGAAAAGGTCGGCTTCCGGCGCGAGGGCTATGCGCGCAAGTTTCTGTGCATTGATGGACGCTGGCAGGACCATTTGCTCTATGGTCTGGTCCGCGACGACCCACGGACCTGAACGGGCACTTGCCTTGTTTCGGCCCGTGTAAACAAATACTAAGACGCGATTCACCCCGGCCGCGGAGCGTCGGTACTTGCCAACCCGCCTGATAATCGTCCTGGTCCTTGCCATGGTCTCGGCCGTGCTGCCGCACGCCGGCGCCCGGGCGCTCGACGGTATCTCGGTTCCGCTCGACGGAAGAACCCTCGACCTTACGCCACAAGTCCAGATCTACCGGGAACAGGACGACCGCATCCAGGTGTCGACCGCGCCCGGCCTCGACGGCATCGTCCGCCGTATCGAGATTCGCGCCCAGGAAGGTGGCGGCAGCTCGGACTGGGCGGTCTTCGCGCTCGCCAACAACGGCGACGAACAGATCGATCGGCTGCTGGTCTCGCCGCATTTCCGGCTCGCCGGATCGGGCCTCTTCTGGCCCGACCTCGGCGCCTCGCGCATCGCCACGATCACGCCGAGCCAAGGGCTTCGCGCCGGATCGGCAGGCGAGCCAGGAAGCCGACGTCTTCCGGATCACGCTCGATCCCGGCGCGGTGGTCACCTATATCGCGGAACTGCGCACACCGGAGTTGCCGCAGCTCTACCTCTGGGACGGCGACGCCTACAAGGACTCGGTCAACTCCTATTCCCTCTATCGCGGCATCGTGCTCGGGATCTCGGGGTTGCTTGCCCTGTTCCTGACCATCGTCTTCGTGATCAAGGGGACGGCGATGTTCCCCGCGACAGCCGCGCTCGCCTGGGCGGTGCTGATCTACCTCTGCATCGACTTCGGCTTCTGGAACCGGGTGATCGACGTCCTGCCGGGCGAGGACCAGATGTGGCGCGCCGGCGCCGAGGTCTTCCTCGCCGCGTCGCTGGTGGTCTTCACCTATACCTATCTCCACCTCAATCGCTGGCATGTGCGCTACAGCCATCTGACCATCGGCTGGCTGCTCGGGCTCGTGCTCCTGCTCGGTATCTCGATCGTCGAACCGTCGGTGGCGGCCGGTGTGGCGCGGCTGTCGATCGGCCTCACCGGCGTGCTCGGCTTCGCCCTGATCGTCTATCTCGCCACGCACAATTTCGATCGGGCGATCATGCTGATCCCGACCTGGATCCTCCTCCTCGTCTGGATCTTCGCCGCCTGGCTGACGGTGACGGGCGACCTTGCCAATGACGTCGTCCAGCCGGCGCTGGCCGGCGGACTTGTCCTGATCGTGCTGCTCATCGGCTTCACGGTGATGCAGCACGCCTTCGCCGGTGGCGTCGTCACCCAGGGACCGATCGGCGACACCGAAAGGCGCGCCCTGGCGCTGACCGGTGCCGGCGACATCGTCTGGGACTGGGACGTGCAACGCGACCGCATCTATGCGGGTCCGGAAGCCGAGGATCTGCTCGGGCTCGGACGCGGCACGCTGGAGGGTGCTGCCCGCGACTGGCTCGACGTCCTCCATCCCGGCGATCGCGACCGGTTCCGCTCGCAGCTCGACGCCGCGGTCGAACAGCGGCGCGGACGAATCTCGCAGGATTTCCGGCTGCGTTCGGAGGACGGCCACTATCGCTGGTTCCATCTCAGGGCGCGTCCGGTCCTCGGCCAGGACGGCGAAGTCCTGCGCGTCGTCGGCACCTTGCTGGACGTGACCGAGGAACGCACCGCCGAGGAACGGCTGCTCCATGACTCGGTCCACGACAACCTCACCGGTCTGCCCAACCGCGAGCTCTTCCTCGATCGCCTGCGCGCCGCGATCGCGCGCACCGAGGCCGAAGGCGTGTCGCGGCCATCGGTCTTCATGCTCGACATCGACCGGTTCAAGCAGGTCAACGATGGCTTCGGGCTGGCGATCGGCGACTCGATCCTCCTGACCATCGCCCGACGCCTGACCCGCCTCCTGAAGCAGCAGGACACGCTCGCCCGGCTGAGTGGCGATCAGTTCGCCTTCCTGCTCATCTCCGAGAACCAGCCGGAACGCATCGCCGCCTTCGCCGAATCCGTGCGGCGCACGCTGCGGGCGCCGATCACCCTCGGCGAGAAGGAAGTCTTCCTCACCGCTTCGATCGGCATCTCGATGCACGACTCCAAGGACATGGAGGCGGAGGAGATGATCAAGGAGGCGGAGATCGGCATGTATCACGCCAAACGCCTCGGCGGCGACCGCATCGAGGCCTTCCGGCCGGCGCTTCGCCAGCACGGCACGGACCTCGCCACGCTCGAGTCCGACCTGCGGCGCGCGCTCGGACGCGAGGAGATCAAGGTCCTCTATCAGCCGATCGTCCGGCTCGAGGACAAGACTATCGCCGGCTTCGAGGCGCTGGTGCGCTGGGACCATCCGAAGCTCGGGCGTATCCCGCCGACCGATTTCATCCCGATGGCCGAACGGACCGGGCTGATCATCCCGCTCGGCCTCTTCGTTCTCGACCGGGCCGCGCGGCAGCTCGCCGACTGGCAGGAAGCGCTCGGCCGGCACACGCCGCTCTTCACCAGCGTCAATGTCTCGAGCCGGCAGCTCCTCCGTCACGACCTGATCAACGACGTCAAGTCGGTCCTCGTCCGCTCGAGCATCAATCGCGGCTCGCTCAAGCTCGAGGTGACCGAAAGCCTGGTCATGGAGAATCCCGAATACGCGGCCCAGGTTCTGGTGCGGATCCGGGAACTCGGCGCCGGCCTTTCGCTGGATGATTTCGGCACCGGCTATTCATCGCTCTCCTATCTCCAGCGCTTTCCCTTCGACACGATCAAGATCGACCAGACATTCGTTCGCGGCACCGGGCCGGGCGACCGGCGCATCATCCTCAAGTCGATCATCTCGCTTGCCCATGACCTCGGGATGGATGTCGTCGCCGAGGGCGCCGAGTTTGAGGCGGACGCCTTCGAGCTGCAGGAGCTCGGCTGCGAATTCGTGCAGGGCTTCCTCTACGGACAGCCGATGACCGCGGCCGAAGCCAACAAACTGCTGTTCCGCACCGACGTCGAGGAAGAATACGAGGAGGCGTAAGCCCCTGATTTCGCTCCGCTTCAACAGTTGCGCCGATTTTGCGCCTTGATTGTTGAAGCGATTGATCTTTCCAGCCGTCCGCTTCGCTTGACACGGCCACGGTTCATTCCCTTATTCAGCCCATGTCCGAATCCGCATCCTTGGCCATGTCAAATCCGCATCCTTGGCGCCCGAGCCAAAACCGCCGCTGGAAATCCTGCTCTGCGCGCCGCGCGGCTTTTGCGCCGGCGTCGACCGGGCGATCCAGATCGTCGAACTGGCGCTCGACCGTTTCGGCCCGCCGGTCTATGTCCGCCACGAGATCGTCCACAACCGCTATGTGGTCGACAGCCTCAAGGCCAAGGGCGCCGTCTTCGTCGAGGAGCTCGACGAGATCCCCGATACCGACCAGCCCGTCATCTTCTCCGCTCACGGCGTCGCCCGGGCGGTTCCGGAAGCCGCAAGCGCACGCAACCTGTTTCAACTCGACGCGACCTGTCCGCTCGTCACCAAGGTCCATCGCGAGGCCGAGATTCTTCATCGCAAGAAGGACCGCGAGATCGTCCTGATCGGCCACGCCGGCCATCCCGAGGTGATCGGCACCATGGGCCAGCTGCCGCCCGGCGCGGTGAGCCTGATCGAAACCGAAGACGACGCCCGGGCCTTCACGCCCCGTGATCCGTTGAAGCTCGCCTGGATCACCCAGACCACCCTTTCGGTCGACGACACCGCGGCGATCGTACGAATCCTCACCGAGCGCTTTCCCGATATCCTCGCCCCCCACAAGGACGATATCTGCTACGCGACGACCAACCGCCAGGAGGCGGTCAAGCGGGTCGGCGCCAGGGTCGACGCGATGATCGTGGTCGGCGCGCCGAATTCGTCCAATTCGCAGCGCCTTCGCGAAGTCGCCGAGCGAGTGGGCTGCCCCTTCTCGGTGCTGGTCCAGCGCGCCGCCGACATCGACTGGGCGCGCTTCGACGGCATCGCCCGGCTCGGCATCACCGCCGGAGCCTCCGCGCCGGAAGTCCTTGTCGACGAAGTCATCGACGGCTTCGCCGAACGCTTCGACGTCAAGGTCGAGGTGGTGACCACCGCGTCGGAGGACATTACATTCGCCCTGCCCCGGCAACTCCGCGAAGCCGCAGAGTGAGGCGGGCTTGGCGGTCTATACAGACTTTTCCGACGAGGAACTCGAACACTTCATCCGGGGCTACGACCTCGGCGCGGTGCTGTCGCTGAAGGGCATCGCCGAGGGCGTCGAGAATTCGAACTACCTTCTGGCCACGGAAGCCGGTCAGTTCATCCTGACGCTCTACGAGAAGCGCGTCGATCCGGCGGACCTGCCCTTCTTCCTCGGTCTGATGGACCACCTCGCCGCGCGCGGGATCAATTGCCCGACGCCGGTGCACGACCGGCAGGGACGGGCGCTCGGCACCCTTGCCGACCGTCCGACCGCGATCATCACCTTTCTCAGCGGCATCTCGGTGAGTCGGCCGCGGACCGAGCACTGCGCGGCGGTCGGCCACGCCCTTGCCGGTCTCCACCGCGCCGCGCAAGGTTTCGCGCTGACCCGCCGCAACGCGCTTTCGGTCGAGAACTGGCGACCGCTCTACGAGGCATGCGACGGACGCGCCGATGAGGTCGCCGCCGGGCTTGGGCGGGAGATCGAGTCGGAGCTCGCCTTTCTGGAAGAGCATTGGCCCCGGGATCTGCCGGCGGGCGTCATCCATGCCGACCTCTTTCCGGACAACGTCTTCTTCCTCGACAAGCGGTTGTCCGGCCTGATCGACTTCTATTTCGCCTGCAACGACATGCTCGCCTACGATGCCGCCGTCTGCCTCAATGCCTGGTGTTTCGAAGCCGATGTTTCGCTGAACATCACCAAGGCGCGCGCCCTGCTTTCCGGCTATGCGTCGGTGCGCCCGTTCACGCCGCAGGAGATCGAGGCGCTTCCCCTGCTGGCGCGCGGTTCCGCCCTGCGGTTTCTGCTCACCCGCCTCTATGACTGGCTCACCGTCCCGGAAGGCGCTCTCGTCGTCCCCAAGGATCCGTCGGAATATTACCGAAGGCTGCGCTTCCATCGCAGCGTCGCCGACGTCAGCGCTTACGGCCTCGATCTGTGAGCGAGAGGACCCGGGTCGAAGTCTGGACCGATGGCGCCTGCTCGGGGAATCCCGGCCCCGGCGGCTGGGGCGCCGTGCTGATGTGGAACGGCCATGAGAAGGAGCTGTCCGGCGGCGAGGAACTGACCACCAACAACCGCATGGAGCTGATGGCGGCGATCTCGGCGCTGACGGCGCTGAAGCGACCGTCAATCGTCGATCTCCACACCGACTCGCAATACCTGCGCGGCGGCATCATGGGCTGGATCCACGGCTGGAAGAAGAACGGCTGGCGGACCAGCGACCGCAAGCCGGTCAAGAATGTCGACCTCTGGCAGCAGCTCGATGCGCTGCGCGAGAAGCACGAGGTGCACTGGCACTGGGTGAAGGGTCACGCCGGCACCGAGGCGAACGAACGCGCCGACCAGCTTGCCCGCGACGGCATGGAGCCCTTCAAGCCGAAGAAGAAGCGACGCCCGGGCGGGCCTGCCGGAGCCTGATCGGATCGGCCCGGAAATGGCTCCGGATCGCGCTCCGCATCCCGGTCAGTTCAGCGCCTCGATCATCGCCGCGGCGCCGGTGGTGGAAATCCCCTTGCCGCCTTCCGGCTCGAAATTGAGCACCGTGACGACACCGTCCTCGACCAGCGCCGAGAAGCGCTTGCAGCGCTTGCCGAGGCGGCCGGGGATCATGTCGACTTCGAGCCCGAGGGCGCGGGTGAAATCTCCGAGGCCATCGGCGAGGAAGTCGATCTTGCCGTCGGCGCCAAGCGCCTCGGCCCACGCCTTCATCACGTGATGATCGTTGGTCGCCATCACCGCGATGCGGTCGACGCCCTTGGCCTTGAGCGGGCCGACATTGGCCATGAATTGCGGAATATGCGCGTTGTGGCATGTCGAGGTGAAGGCGCCCGGGACGCCGACGAGAACCACCTTCTTGCCGCCGAAATAGTCCTGGACCGTCCAGTCCGTCGTCGAGTCGTCAGCGTTCTTGACCCGGAACACGCCTTCAGGCAACCGGTCTCCCACCTTGATCATTCCACTCTCCCGAAACGAAAATCGCGGGCGCTGTCACCCGCCCCGGCAACGGAAATAAGGCGGGCCGCAGGCTTAGTCCAGACCGACAGTCTGTTCGACGGCGCGGTCGCCGGTCACGATGGTGACCGTGAAACGCGCCCCGTCGATGGGGGTCTTCGCGCCGAGCCGATTGAAGGTGACGCGATAGACCGCGCCATCCGCCCCGGGTACGGGCTCCGGCACGGCGGCATACCAGTCCGGCGGTCCCTCGACATAGACCTCGACGGGCTGTCCGGAGGGCACGGTCAGGGCGACGTCATATTCCGGTCGCTTGTCGGTCCCCCCGTGCCGCGTCAGGCTTTCGACCGCGAGAACGCCGGGCTCGGCCGGGCCGGGTACGTGCGTCCATGCGTCGGCGATCAGCTTTGCCGCCGACGCGTCGGTGACGCCGGGTGCAATCTTGAGCGCTGTGTCGAAATGCTCCGGAATGCAGACTTCTTCGCAGACCCCGATGTCGAGGGACAGATGCAGCGCCACAGGCTTCGCATCGTCGCCCGGAGCGATGGTCAGCGGAAAAACCACCCGCCCCTCATAGACATTGCTGATCTCGTAGCCATCGTCGTAGCGGTGCGGCACCGGGTAGCTGACCGAAACATCGCGCATGTTGGTCGACGCCGAGAAATCGGCGCGCGGCGGGATGCCCGCGGCGCCGGGCGACCGCCAGTAGGTGTGCCAGCCCGGGACAAGCTCGATCTCGAGCGCACCCTGCAACTGGCCATCGGTGTCGACGCCGCCGGAGAGCAAGCGCACCCGTGCCCGCTCGCCCTGCGACCACTGGCCGGTTTCGGCGGCGGCCGGCGTCGCGACGCCTGCCGTCAGGGCGAGAATGACGAGCGCGGTCGCGTGGGAATGGCGTGTTTTCATCGAGCGGTACATAGCGCCGTGAGCGGGCATCCGCGAGCCATGTTGTCAGGTTGATGCTTCATTTGTTCGTGACCCCGATGTTAACCCGCGACACGATGGTCGACCGTCTTTTCTTTTGGCTTCGCCGTGCTAGGCTCTTTGGCCATGGCTAGGTCCGGCAAAGAAAGAGCACAAGCGTCGCGGAGCTATCTCGACGGCCAGCTTCTTATCGCCATGCCGGGCATGCAAGACGACCGCTTCGCGCGCACCGTCGTGTTCCTTTGCGCCCATTCCGCCGATGGCGCGATGGGGATCATGGTCAATCAGCCGGCACCCGAGATCAGCTTTCGCGATCTGCTGGTCCAGCTCGATATCATCCCCGATGGCGCGGAAATCCGCCTGCCGGATTCGGCCGACAAGATGCGGGTCTTTCGCGGCGGCCCGGTCGAGACCGGACGCGGTTTCGTCCTCCACAGCACCGACTATTTCATCGAGACCTCGACGCTGCCGATCGACGATCATGTCAACCTCACGGCGACTCTCGAAATCCTCAAGGCGATCGCGCTTGGCACCGGCCCGCGCAACGCCATGCTGGCGCTCGGCTACGCCGGATGGGCGCCGGGCCAGCTCGAAGCCGAGATCCAGGCCAATGGCTGGCTGAACTGCCCGGCGACGCCGGAACTGATCTTCGACACCGATATCGAGGCGAAATACGACCGCGCCCTGGCCCTCCTCGGCGTCGACTCAAGCCGCCTTTCCGGCGAGGCCGGCCACGCCTGAACCGCGCCGTCGATCCGGCTCCCGTCCGATCGCTCAGCCGCGCCTTTCGCGAACCACGAAGCCGATGAACACCGCGGCCAGAGCCGCGGCCAGCCCGAACCAGGTCAGGGCATACTGCAGGTGGTTGTTGGGAAAGACGATCGGCGTCTCGCCCCCCTGCGGCAGGCCGCCCGGCAGCGCCGGATCGGCCGCGGCATCGACAATGTAGGGGGCGACATCGGCGGCCGGCAGTCCGCTCGCCGCGGCGAAGGCGCCGGGATCGCGGGAGAACCACTGGTTGGCCTTGGGGTCGTCGCCTGGCGAGAACCACGCCGACCTGCTTGTCTGGCGAAGCAGCCCGGTGACCGTGGTCTCGCCAGTGATCTGGTCCTCCTCCCGCGTCGCAGGGTCCTCCCGGTCACGCGGCACGAACCCCCGGTTGACGTAGACGATCCAGCCGTCATCCGTCTCAAACGGCGTCATCACCATATAGCCGATGCCGCCGAGCGGCCCCCTCGGCTCGGTCAGCGTGAAGAGGACATGGATTTCGCGGTCGTTGAGGAAATGCCCGGTCAGGCGGACCGGCATGTATTCGGCATCGGTCATGTCGAGCGTTGGCCAGGTATCCGGCCCCGGCGCCGGCGTCGGCGCGTCGTCGAGCCGCGCTTCGACGCGTGCGATCAGCGCCTCCTTCCACTGCAGGCGCGCCACCTGCCAGAACCCCAGGGAGAGAAGAATGGCGAAGCCGACGGCGGCCAGAATGCCGCGGACAACCCATCGACGCGTACCGGTTGCACTCACGTCGTGTCGACGCGGCCTTCCTGCGCGCGGTGACGATACTGCTGCGCGATCATCAGCCCCTTCAGCGGCCTGAGCATCCCGATCGACAGGCCCATCACCAGCGGCACCCACAGGACGACATGCACCCAGTAGGGCGGATGCACCGTGAACTCCAGGACCAGCGCCAGCCCGACGACGATGAAGCCGACGATCATGATGATGAAGACGGCGGGGCCGTCGCCGGAATCGCTGAACGAGTAATCGAGTCCGCAATTCTCGCAGCGATCGGCCAGCGTCAGGAACCCCTTGAACAACCGTCCCTCGCCGCAGCGCGGGCACCGCGCGCGCAAGCCCGTCTGGGTCGGCGACAGATCCGGGTAGAACGCCTTGTCGTCGCTGGTCATGCGCTCATTCGATCATGTGCAAGGGCGCGCCCCAGTTACCCCAGACGTAGATGGAAAAGAACAGGAACAGCCAGACGACGTCGACGAAATGCCAGTACCAGGCGGCAGCCTCGAAGCCGAAATGCTGCTTTGGCGTGAACTGGCCGGCGCCGGCCCTGATCAGGCAGACGATCAGGAAGATCGTGCCGACGATGACATGGAAGCCGTGAAAGCCGGTCGCCATGAAGAAGGTCGAGCCGTAGATGCTGCCACCGAAGGAGAATGCCGCATTGGCATATTCGTAGATCTGGACACTGGTGAAGATCATGCCGAGGACGATGGTGCAGACCAGCCCCCAGATCAGCCCCTTGCGGTCGCCATGCAGCAGTGCGTGATGGGCCCAGGTCACCGTCGTGCCGGAAGTGAGCAGGATCAGAGTATTGAGAAGCGGGAAATGCCAGGGATCGAAGACCTCGATGCCGACCGGCGGCCAATGCCCGCCGGTGAATTCGGCGCGCGAAACCTGCTCGGCCGCGTTGGGAAACAGGCTGGCGTCGAAGAAGGCCCAGAACCAGGCGACGAAGAACATCACCTCGGAGGCGATGAACAGGATCATGCCGTAGCGGAGGCCCAGCTGGACCACCGACGTGTGGTCG
This sequence comes from uncultured Alphaproteobacteria bacterium, assembly GCA_963812275.1. Lineage (GTDB taxonomy): Bacteria > Pseudomonadota > Alphaproteobacteria > Rhizobiales > Kaistiaceae > Bauldia. The sequence goes on from CAWEUQ010000031.1 coordinate 48,421, forward strand.
CCGGCCTCGGCCTCGCTGATCACGTCGCGCCACCAGACCAGCATCGTGTACAGCACACCGAGGATGCCGGGCGCGATCCACCACGCCGAAGCGCCGTGCATGAAGGAGATCGCGCCGATCGCCAGGACGAATGCCGAAGCGGCCCCGAGCAGCGGCCACGGGCTCGGATCGACGAGATGGTAGGGATGGGTTTTTGCGTGGGCCTCAGCCATTTCCGGATGCTCCGACGTCAGAATTCACTTTCCGTCACGGGCGCGGACGCGACCGCGGCGGGCTCGGCAGGATAGAATGTATAGGAAAGCGTGATGGTATGGACACTGTCGAGATCGCTGTCCTCGACAATCGAGGGATCGATGAAGAAGGTCACCGGCATCTCGACCGACTCGCCCGGCTCCAACGTCTGCCGGGTGAAGCAGAAACAGGCGATCTTGTTGAAATAGCCGCCGGCGTCGAGCGGCGAGACATTGAAGACCGCGGCGCCCGTCGTCCTTTGGGTACCGCGATTCTCGGCGAGGAACACCGCCTTGCCGATTTCGCCGACCTTCAGGTCGACTTCGCGGGTCAGCGGCCGGAAGCTCCAGCCGAGACCATTCTCGATATTCGCATCGAAGCGGACGCTCATCGCGCGGTCGATCTTCGCCGTCGGCGCGGCTTCCGCCCGCTGGGTCGTGCCACCATATCCCGTGACCTGACAGAATATCCGGTAGAGCGGCACCGAAGCGAAGGCCATGCCGAGCATGCCGGCGACGAACACGGCGCAGAGCGCAGCCGTCAGTCCCATGCGGGACTTCGCGCTTCTCTTCCCGCCTTTCGGGGCTCTGCCGGGGACGGTCATACGGGCCTGCTCAGAATGTTCGAACCCAGTTTGGCGATGGTCACCAGATAGAAAAGAACGACAAAGGCCGCGAGGGCCAGGGCAATCGCGATCGAACGCGCCCGCAACCGACGCCTGCGCTTTTCGTCCGCCGTCACCGGCTCGTCGTGACGTTCACGCATATCGGGACTTTCAGTCACCGGCAAACTCATCGATTATCACACACAACAGAAGCGGAGGAACGATGGGCGACGCCAAAGGACAGCGAAAAGACCAGACGGTGCAGCTCGGCTTCGCCGGCGATCTCCTGCTCGGTCGCAACGTCAGCAGGAAGGTCGTCGCCGGCCAGCCCCCGGCCGAAATGTGGGGCGATCTCAGGTCCCGCATGCTCGCGACCGACGCCGTGATCGCCAATCTCGAGACCCCGATCACCACCCATGCCGTCAAATGGCACGGATGGAAGACCTTCAATTTCCGCGCCGATCCGCTCGTGCTCGATGCGCTGAAGGTCGGCAACATCAAATGCCTGGCGCTTGCCAATAACCACATGCTCGACTACGGCAGCCAGGGCCTGATCGATACGCTGAAGCATCTCGACGCCGCGGGCATCGCCTTCGCCGGCGCCGGGATCGACGCCGATCAGGCGATGGAGCCGACCGTCTTCGACGCCGGGCAGACCAGGATCGGCTTCGTCTCGATCACCAGCACCATGCCTAAGTTCAAGGCCACGCCCGACCGGCCCGGCACCAACCACTGGAGAATCGGAACCGATGGCGCCACCGTCGATCGCCTCGCCGGCATCGTCGCCCGGCTGAGGGACGCCGGCGCCGAGCTTGTCGTCCTGTCGATCCACTGGGGACCGAACTACCGGTGGTGGCCGCCGAAGTCTCATCGCGCCTTCGCCAGGAAAGCCATCGACCTCGGAGTCGATATCGTCCATGGCCATTCGGCCCACGTTCTCCAGGCGGTCGAATTCCATGGGAGAGGACTGATCCTCTACGACACCGGCGACTTCGTCGACGACATGATCGTCGGGCCGGGCTTTCACAGCGACCGCTCGTTCCTGTTCCTGGTCGAGGCGGGACCGAAGATCACACCGCGACTGCGGATGGTGCCCGCCAAGCTCACCCTGGCGAAGGTCAAGACCGCCCGCGGCCGCGACGCGGAAGTCATCCTTCGCGACATGATCCGCCGGTGCCGGGGCTACGCGGTCGAGATTCGCGAGGAGAATGGCGAACTGATCGCCACGCCGCCGGCCGGCGGGACTTCCGATCGCGAAAGCGACTGAACCGCTCATGCCAGGCCCCCGCCGAATCCGCTCGCCTCTGCGAGAAGGACGGCGAACAGGAGGAAGAGATAGAGGATCGAGTAGGCGAAGAGATCGCGGGCCGCGCGTTCCCCGGCGGCATTGGCCTCGCTCCGGTAGACGCGAAGGGCGAGCCCGACGAAGGCGATCCCCGTCACCGCGGCCACCCCGGCGTAGATCACCCCCGCAAAGCCGAGCGCGAAGGGCGCCATCGCCGCCAGCGCCATGACCACCGCATAGATCAGGATCTGGCGCCGGGTCGCGGCGGCGCCGGCGACCACCGGCAGCATCGGAATCCCGGCGCGCTTGTAGTCCTCGGTCTTGTAGAGCGACAGCGCCCAGAAATGCGGCGGCGTCCACAGGAAGATGATGGCGAAGAGCACCAGGCTTTCCATGCCGATGCCACCGGTCACCGCCGTCCAGCCGATCACCGGCGGCAGCGCGCCCGCGGCACCGCCGATGACGATGTTCAGCGGCGTCCAGCGCTTCAGCCACATCGTGTAGATGACGACGTAGAAGAAGATCGTGAAAGCCAGGAGCCCGGCGGCGAGCGCGTTGGTGGCAAGGCCGAGGAAGGCGACCGATCCGACCGAAAGCGTCGCGCCGAAAGCCAGCGCGTCGCCGGGCGTGAGCCGTCCGGCGGCGACCGGCCGACCGCGCGTACGGCGCATGATCCGGTCGATGTCCGCGTCGTACCACATGTTCAGCGCGCCGGATGCGCCGGCTCCGACGGCGATCGCCAGCAGCGCGGCGACGCCGATGATCGGATGAATTCCGCCCGGCGCGATCACCATCCCGGTCAGGGCGGTGAACACGACAAGCGACATCACCCGCGGTTTCAGCAGCGCGAAGAAGTCCCCGACAGAGCCGAGCGACTCATCGTCGGCATCGATGGTCGGTTCGATTTCGCGGCGGTCGACGTATGCCATTTGTATTGCTTTCCCGGATCGAAGGGCCCCGGCGCCAAGCGCGCCGATCCCCTATTTGATCCGCGGCAGCACCTCCCACTGGTGGAACGGAGGCGGCGACGACAGCTGCCACTCGAGCGTCGTGGCGCCGACGCCCCACGGATTGTTGCCGGCGGCGCGCTTCTTGGCGAAGGCTTCCCACATTCCGTAGAGGAAGATGAAGACGCCGACCGCCGAGATGTAGGAGCCGATCGACGAAACCATGTTCCAGCCGGCGAAGGCGTCCGGATAATCCGCATAGCGGCGCGGCATGCCGGACAGGCCAAGGAAATGCTGCGGGAAGAACACCAGGTTGACGCCGATGAAGGTCACCCAGAAATGCAGCTTGCCGATCCGCTCGTTATACATGTAGCCGCTCATCTTCGGGAACCAGTAGTACCAACCACCGAAGATGGCGAAGACCGCGCCGAGCGACAGCACATAGTGGAAATGCGCGACGACGAAATAGGTGTCGTGCAGGACGTAGTCGAGACCGGCATTGGAGAGCTGGACGCCGGTCACGCCGCCCAGCGTGAACAGGAAGATGAAGCCGATCGCCCAGAGCATCGGCGTCTTGAACTCGATCGAGCCTCCCCACATCGTCGCGATCCATGAGAAGATCTTGATGCCGGTCGGCACCGCGATGACCATGGTCGCCGCGACGAAATAGGCCTGCGTCGAGAGCGACAGGCCGACGGTGTACATGTGGTGCGCCCACACGACGAAGCCGATGAAGCCGATGGCGATCATCGCATAGGCCATGCCGATATAGCCGAAGATCGGCTTCTTCGAGAAGGTCGAGATGATCTGGCTGATCATGCCGAAGCCGGGCAGGATCAGGATGTAGACCTCGGGATGGCCGAAGAACCAGAACAGATGCTGGAACAGGACCGGATCGCCGCCGCCTTCGGGATTGAAGAAGGTCGTGCCGAAATTGCGGTCGGTCAGCAGCATGGTGATCGCGCCGGCAAGCACCGGCAGGGCGAGGAGCAGCAGGAACGTCGTCACCAGGATCGACCACACGAACAGCGGCATCTTGTGGAGCGTCATGCCCGGCGCGCGCATGTTGAAGATCGTGGTGATGAAGTTGATGGCGCCGAGGATCGACGAGGCGCCGGCCAGATGCAGCGCCAGGATGGCGAAGTCCATCGCCGGGCCGGGCTGGCCCGAGGTCGACAGCGGCGGATAGATCGTCCAGCCGCCACCCACACCGGTGGCGCCCGGCGCGCTCGGCATGAACAACGAAATCAGCAGGAGCAGGAACGCCGGCGGCAGCAGCCAGAACGAGATGTTGTTCATCCGCGGGAAGGCCATGTCCGGCGCACCGATCATGATCGGCACGAACCAGTTGCCGAAACCTCCGATCATCGCCGGCATCACCATGAAGAAGATCATGATCAGGCCATGCGCGGTGGTGAAGACGTTGAAGAGCTCGGGATCTCCGAAGATCTGCATGCCCGGCTGCATCAGCTCCAGGCGAATGCCGATCGACAGGGCGCCGCCGATAACGCCGGCGATGATCGCGAAGATCAGATACAGCGTGCCGATATCCTTGTGGTTCGTGGAATAGAGCCAGCGCCGCCATCCCGTGGGGTGGTGTTCGTGACCCGCTTCGACCGCGCCATAAGCCATCATTCGTCTCCTTCAAAATTCACGGGGGCGAGCCGCGCGCGCCACGCGCTCAACCCGGGTCAGTCTCGCCTAGACGCCGCCTGCCGCGGCGGCATCGTCGGCCGGCGGCTTGTCGAGCAGCTTGTAGGCCGCTTCGAGGTCCGTCTTGGCCATCGCCGCCCACGCGGCATATTTCTCCGGCGATACCGCCTGCACGGCGATCGGCATGAAGGCGTGGTTCCGGCCGCAGAGCTCGGAGCACTGGCCGTAATACATGCCTTCACGCTCGACCAGGAACCACGTCTCGTTCAATCGTCCCGGAATCGCATCGATCTTGAAGCCGAGCGAGGGAACCGCGAAGGAATGGATCACGCCGAGGGGCTCGGCGGTCACCAGCATGCGGATCACGGTCCCGGTCGGGACGACGAGATTGTTGTCGACGGCGAGCAGTCGCGGCTGCGTCTTCGGATCGGTGATCTGATCCTCGGGGATCATGAAGGATTCGAACTCGATGTCGCCGTTGTCCGGATAGTTGTAGGTCCAGTACCAGGCGGCCATGCCGGTCGCCTTGATGGTCAGCGTGTCGTCGGGATTGTAGTTGGCGACCGCGCGCGCCGGGTCATGCTCGGCGATCAGCAGCGAAAAGGACGGCACCGCGATGCCGACCAGGATCAGGATCGGCGCCACCGTCCAGATCACCTCGATCAGCGTGTTGTGGCTGGTCTTCGACGGCACCGGATTGCGGCGGGCATTGAACCGCACCATCACGATGATCAGCAGCACCATAACGAAGACCACGATGGCGGTGACAACGATCAGCAGCCCGTTATTGAAGCTGTGGATCATCCTCATGATCGGAGACCCTGCAGGCTGCAGATTGATCTCCCAGGGCTTCGGCTGGGTGGCGAGCGCCGGACCTGCGAATCCCAACAGGATGAGACCGGCGAGCGCCGTGATGCCACGTAGCCAAGAAAATGCCTGCTTCACGCTTTTCTCCTTTGCCCCACCGACCCGTTGTCCCCGACCGGCTGCATCAGGGCGAAATCCATCGCCGGCGCCGGTGCGATCCAGGTTCCCTTCGAGTCGCTTCCGACAGAAACCATAAGCCGATTTTCGCTGCAACGGACGATCTTGCGCCACGATGCGGCAAATCGCGCCCTCCACGGCCATCTTTCTGGCGCAAAACCGTGGATTTTCAACGAAGGTTTGTTTGGTGCAGGATGCGCGACAAGTGATTCGGCATCCGGTCGCGTCAGTTGGTCGTGGAAAGTCCGCCTGACGCTAAAGAGATATGGCGATATGCACAACGATGTGGACAACCGGCGGGGACGCTACGACGAGAACCACGACCGCAGCGCGCGATACGAGGAGCCCGCCGACCAGGAAGTCCACTACGAAGACGAGGTTCGCGGGGGCCACGATCCACGCTACGACGAGCATGATCCGCGCTATGACGACGATTTCGACGAGATGGACGCCGGATATGAGGAGATTCCGGCAAGGCGGAGCCGCCTCGTCCCGATCCTGACGATCGTCGCCGCGCTCCTCGCCGTCGCCATCGCGGTGGTTGTCGTTCTCTACGCACTCGGTGTTTTCGACAGCACTCCCGGTCCGTCCAACACGGTCTCGACCGACACTCAGGCGCCGATCAATCTGTCGCCGGACAACGTCCCCGCTCCGCCGGATGTCCGTGAAGTGGGCGTCAATCAGCTTCCCGCCGACGCCACCGCCCCGGCGGCCGACGCCGTGGCGCCGGACGTTCGCGACGCGGCGGTTTCGATCGCGCCTCCGGCGCAGGGCGAACCGCCGGTACGGTCGACCCACGGCGACTGGCAGGTTCGCTGCGACACCCCGGCGGGCGCGCAGAACGAGCAATGCGTGCTCATGCAATTCGTCACGGCAGAAGACCGCGACAATGTCGGCCTGACCGTGATCGTTCTCAAGACAGCGGACGGCCAGTCGCGGATCATGCGCATTCTGGCGCCGCTCGGTGTGTTGCTGCCTTCCGGTCTCGGCCTCAAGATCGACGATGCCGATATCGGCCGCGCCGGTTTCGTCCGGTGCCTGCCGAATGGCTGCGTCGCGGAAGTGATCCTCGAGCAGGACCTCCTCGACAAACTGAACAAGGGCAAGACGGCGACCTTCATCATCTTCCAGACCCCGGAAGAAGGGATCGGCATCCCGATTTCACTGGCCGGTTTCGGGGCGGGCTTCCAGGCACTACCCTAGACGTTCGAACAGGCCGACGGGGCGCCCCGACGCCGGCCGTCCTGCCGGCTTGCCGTGCCTCGGGAAATTGCCTGCCGGAAGCAGCGCATCGTCGAGGATTATTTCAGGAAGGACCTCGCCCTGCCCGGCTACGAATTCGGCCGGCCGCCGCCCGCCGATTACATCGAACCCCGGCCGAAGCAGATTTTGGCATAGCCCCGGCATTGGCAATTGTCGCCGGGGTGGCCCATATCAGGCCGAGCCCGTTCGACCCCTTTTCCACGGAATCCGCCATGACCGACAAGTCCCATTCGATCCTCGACCGCACCGGCCTCGACCTCAACCGGGCGACCGGCCTCGTCAGCGATGCCCTGCAGGGCGCCGACGACGGCGAGCTCTATCTCGAATATTCCCAGTCGGAGGGGCTGGTCTTCGACAACGGCCGCCTCAAATCGGCGAGCTTCGACACCAACCAGGGCTTCGGCCTCCGCGCGGTTTCCGGCGAGGCCGCGGGCTACGCCCATTCCGGCGAAATCTCGGAATCGGCGATCAAGCGCGCGGCGGACGCCGTCCAGGCGGTCAAGTCGGGCCACACCGGCACCTATGCCGACGGCCCGCAAGGCACCAACCGTTCGCTCTACAGCGACGAGAGCCCGCTCGGCGCGCCGTCCTTCGGCGACAAGGTCAAGCTGCTCGAAGAGATCGACGCCTATGCCCGGCAGAAGGACGACAAGGTCCGCCAGGTCACGGCGTCGCTGGCCGGCTCCTACAAGATCGTCGAAATCCTGCGCGCCGACGGGCGGCTGGTCCGCGACGTGCGGCCGCTGGTCCGCATCGGCGTCAATGTCGTGGTCGGCGACGGCGACAAGCAGGAATCGGGATCGCACGGCATGGGCGGCCGCGAGGGCTTCGAGCGTTTCGTCACCGAGGACTCGTGGCAGTCGGCCGTCGACGAGGCGCTGCGCCAGGCGCTGGTCAATCTCTCCGCGGTTCCGGCGCCGGCCGGCACCTTCGACGTCGTGCTCGGTCCGGGCTGGCCGGGCATCCTTCTCCACGAGGCGGTCGGCCACGGCCTCGAGGGCGACTTCAACCGCAAGGGCGAAAGCGCCTTCGCCGGCCTGATGGGCGAGCGCGTCGCCTCCCCCGGCGTCACCGTCATCGACGACGGCACCCTCCCCGGCCGTCGCGGTTCGCTGACCGTCGACGACGAGGGCACGCCGACCTCGTCGACGACGCTGATCGAGGACGGCATCCTCGTCGGCTACATGCAGGACCGCCAGAATGCCCGGCTGATGGGCATGGCGGCCACCGGCAACGGCCGGCGCGAATCCTACGCCCATATCCCGATGCCGCGGATGACCAACACCATCATGCTGTCCGGCAATGCCGATCCGGCCGAGGTCCTCGCCTCGGTCAAGGACGGCATCTACGCCGTCTCCTTCGGCGGCGGTCAGGTCGACATCACCTCAGGCAAGTTCGTCTTCTCCTGCACCGAGGCCTACCGGATCGAGAATGGCGTCATCGGCCCGGCGATCAAGGGCGCGATGCTGATCGGCAACGGCCCCGACGCGCTGACCCGGGTCAGGATGATCGGCAACGACATGCAGCTCGATCCCGGCATCGGCACCTGCGGCAAGCAGGGCCAGGGCGTGCCGGTCGGCGTCGGCCAGCCGACGCTGCGCATCGACCAGATCACCGTCGGCGGCACGGCGTAGGCGACCCTGCTTTCCCCTGCGTGCTTCGAGGCTCGGGCTTCGCCCGAGTACCTCAGCATGGCGACGTGGGGCTCGTCCGGGCGGTCAGCCAACCTCGCCATCCTGGGGAGCCCGGCGTAGCCGGGCCTCGAAGGACGCACGGCCCCTTCACTGCTCCCGCTTCACGTCTTCTTGAAGCGGTGTGATTGGCCGTTCAGCCACGGCCGCACGATCTCCTCTGCAAAGAGGAGATGACCATGCCCAGATCCCTGCTGGTGATCGGCGCCGTTGTCCTGGCCCTGGGCGGCGCCGCCGCATACTTCGGCTCAGCCGTGAATGAGCCCCATCAGGTCAGCAACGCGGCCGCCAAATCGGACTTCGGCGTCTTCCCCGTGAAGCCGGCAAGAGCGGCGGAGCTTGATGCCACCGATGCCGTCGTGCCCACGTCTGCCGCCGGCAACGGGACGGCCGGATGACCGATTGCCCCCGGAACACTAACGAGCGCGGCAAGGTGACCGCGGCCTGACGATCCGGGTCGGTCCCCCGCCCCCGGATTCGCGACCCTCGCCCTCTCGACAGGTCTCCCTCCCGCCCCTATTTGATTGCGCTGCAACAGGGGCGCGTGGGATGGCCGTCGAGACGCACGGATTCGATCTTCTGCCGGCGGTCGCCCTGCTCGGCGCAGGCGTCATCGCGGTCCCGATCTTCAAGCGGATCGGCCTCGGCTCGGTGATCGGCTACCTGGTCGCCGGCGTCGCCATCGGCCCGTTCGGGCTGAGGGTCTTCAACGACCCGGAAGCGATCCTCAGCGTCGCCGAACTCGGCGTCGTGATGCTCCTGTTCATCATCGGTCTCGAACTGAAGCCGTCGCGCCTGTGGGCGCTCAAGCACGACATCTTCGGTCTCGGCCTCACCCAGGTCCTGGTCTGCACGGCGCTGCTGGCCGGCGCGGCCATGCTCGCCGGCCTGACGGCGCCGGTCGCCATCGTCGCGGCGATGGGCCTCGCCCTCTCCTCGACGGCGATCGTCATGCAGATCCTCGAGGAAAGCGGCGAGACCACCGATACCCACGGCCAGAAGATCTTCTCGATCCTCCTCCTCCAGGACCTCGCCATCGTCCCGGCGCTCGCCGTCGTCGCCTTCCTCGCCCCCGCGGGCGACCAGAGCACAGGCGCATCGCACTGGCTCCAGGCGGTCGTCGCGATCGGGGCCGTGCTTGGCGTCGTCGTGGCGGGGCGCTACCTGCTCAATCCGATCTTCCGCTTTTTCGCCGAGACGCGGGCGCGCGAGGTGATGACCGCGGCGGCGCTGCTCGTCGTGCTCGGCTCGGCCTTCGTCATGCAGCTCAGCGGGCTGTCGATGGCGATGGGCGCCTTCCTCGCCGGCGTGCTCCTCTCCGAATCGAGCTTCCGCCACGAGCTGGAAGCCGACATCGAGCCCTTCCGCGGCCTGCTGCTCGGCCTCTTCTTCCTCGGCGTCGGCATGTCGCTCGATCTCGCCTTTATCGGCCAGTCCTGGGCCGTGATCGTCGCCGCCGTGGTCGGCTTCATGGCGCTGAAGGCCGGGGCCATCTATGGCATCGCGCGGGTGTTCAGAAGCAAGCATGCGCGATGCCCTGCGCATCGCATTGATGCTGGCCCAGGGTGGCGAATTCGGCTTCGTCCTCTACGCGACAGCGACCGGCGCCGGGCTGTTCACGCCGGACATTGCCGCGCTCCTCAATGCCGCGGTGATCGTCTCGATGGCCCTGACGCCGCTGGCGCCGATCGTCCTGCGTCGACTGCTGCCCTACCGCGAATCCTTCGATGGCATCGACGCCGCCGACGGGCTGACCGGCACGGCGCTGGTGATCGGCTTCGGCCGCTTCGGCCAGGTCGCCAGCCAGGCGCTGCTGTCGCGCGGCATCGACGTGTCGATCATCGATTCCGACACCGACATGATCCGCGCTGCTGCCCGCTTCGGCTTCAAGATCTACTACGGCGATGGGGCGCGGCTCGACGTGTTGCGCGCCGCCGGCGCCGGGGAAGCCCGCATCATCGCGATCTGCATCGACGACCGCGATGCCGCCGACAAGGCGGTGGACATAATCAAGTCCGAATTCCCGATCGCCAGGCTGCTGGTGCGCTCCTTCGACCGCGGTCACGCGATCAGCCTCCTCAACGCCGGCGTCGACTACGAGATCCGCGAGACGCTGGAATCGGCGATGAAGTTCGGCGAGGCGGCGCTGATCGCCCTCGGGGTGCCCGACGAAGAGGCGGCGGAGATTGTCGCCGACGTCCGCAAGCGCGACGCCGAGCGTTTCAAGATCCAGATGGCGGAGGGCATCTATGCCGGCCGCGACCTGATGAAGACCGAGCCGACGCCGACGCCGCTTGCGCCGCCGAAGCGCGCCGCCCAGCCGCTCAGCCCGGAGACCGCGGCGGTCGCGGAAGAGGCGGAGCCGGACGATGCCGACGCCGCGCGTTGACCGCCGACGGCCTGCTCAGGGATAAAGCCGCGTCTTCTCCCAGCCGTCGCCGGTCCGCGTGAAGCGGATCCGGTCGTGGAGCCGGAACGGCCCGTCCGCCCAGAACTCGATATGGGCGGGCGCGACGCGAAACCCGGACCAGTAGTCCGGACGCGGGATCGCGCCGATGCCGAATTTCGCCGTATAGGACGCGACCGCCTTCTCCAGCGCGAAGCGCGATTCCAGCGGCCGCGATTGTTTGCTCGCCCAGGCGCCGATGCGGCTGCCGCGCGCGCGGGACGCGAAATAGTCGTCCGCCTCGGCGTCCGAGACCTGGCTCACCGGACCGCGCACCCGCACCGAGCGGCGCAGGCTCTTCCAGTGGAAACAGAGCGCCGCCTTGGGGTTGGCGAGCAATTCGGTGCCCTTGGCGCTTTCGAAATTGGTGAAGAAGACGAAGCCGCTGGCGTCGTAGCCCTTGAGCAGCACCATGCGGACGTCGGGCAAGCCATCACGCGTCGACGGTGGCCAGCGCCATCGCGGTCGGATCGTTGGGTTCGGCGGCCTCCGCCTCGCCAAGCCACTCGGAAAACAGCGAAAACGGGTCCGTTGTCTGGTCGAAGTCACGAGTCATTAAGGAAATTTCACGATGCTTGAGGGAATTGCGTCGGGAGTCTTCCGCGTTGAACGGGCCACGCCCTCCATATACCGGCCGCCGCGGCCGTCGCCAATCGCCGATTGGCGGCGACGGTGGCAGACAGTCGCCGCCGTTTTTCCGGACGGCCGCGGTTGCGGCCCTTCTTTTGACGGCTACCGGATGCGCGCCTCTTGGATTGCCTTCGGCGGGAACCGATCCGATCCAGACCGGCTCGATCAATGCGTCCGTCACGGACGCCGTCGATCCGTCGGATTGGGAAACGATGCGCCAGACGGTCGCGGCCATCGATCCGGCCGAAAGCGGCCCCGCCCGCGTCTGGAAAAATCCGCAGACCGGAACCTCCGGAACGCTCACCGCCGAGAAGGCCGAGCCGCGCTCCGGCGGCCTCTGCCGCGCCTTCGCGACGACGGTCAACGACCTCCGCGGCGTCCGGCGCTATCGCGGCGAGGCTTGCCTGCGACCGGGCGGCGACTGGCAACTGACCGGCATCAGCCCCGACGACAGCAAGCTGCTTTAGGCGTGTGCCTCAGTCGCGGGCGGTGATCTCGCGGCCTTCGAGGACCTGAAGCCCATCCGACCTGCCGGTCTTGCGGCGGCGGATGTAGCGCGAACGGCGACCGCGGAAAAGGCCGCGATTGCGGCGCGGTCCCGGCTTCGAAACCGTCAGCGCGCCTATCCGGCTGACCGGGGATCGCACCGTGCCGTCGCTCTCGATGACCAGAAGCGGCAGGTTGAGGGTGCGCCCCCAGGCGATCCAGTCGGCGGCGGCATCCTCGGGCGCATCGGCGACGACCAGCGGCAGGGTCAGCCCCGGATCGCTGTGCATCAATTCGACGACGACCCGGATATCGCCCGCGCTGCCGACCGGTTCGATCCGCACCGAGACGCCAGCGAAGGCACTGACCGGCACCGCGAAGGTCGCCAGCCGCCCGGCCATCGGCCGGCGCAGGACGGCGCGCTCGCGGTCGAGGGTGAAATCCGGATGATCCGGCGATGAGAAGTGACGGACAGGCAAGGCGAACGGATCGAGCCGGAACCCCCGGCTCGAACCCGCCGCGGCCTCGCTGGCCACAGCTGTTTGACGCACCAATTCACGCTCCCCGGGTCCGCTTGATGTGGACCTCGTTCAGAGCGTCACCCTGCCAGAAAGGGCTCAGCATCCGCTTAAAAGGTTGGGTTAAATTTTACTGATCGCGCAGAGGGTTAGCGGCATGTGACCGAGCAAGGTTCACAAGACCTTTCCGGGGTTGAGAATGCCCTTCGGATCGAAGGCCGCCTTCAGCCGCCGCATCATGTCGATCTCGAGCGGACTCTTCACCGTCTTCAGCAGGTCGCGCTTCAACTGGCCGATGCCGTGCTCGGCCGAAATCGTGCCGCCGAGGTCGATGACGATGGCGTGGACGGCCGCGTTGACGTCGTCCCAGCGGGCGAGGAAGGCCGCCTTGTCCATGCCCGGCGGCTGGCTGACATTGTAGTGGATATTGCCGTCGCCGAGGTGGCCGAAGGGAAACGGCCGGCAGCCGGGAACCACTTTTTCGACCGCGGCCCCTGCTCGCTCGATCAGTTCCGGGACCGAGGCCTGCGGCACCGCGACGTCATGCTTGATCGAGCCGCCCTCGTGCTTCTGGACCTCCGACAAGGCGTCGCGGATCAGCCAGAAGGCCTTTGCCTGCTCCAGCGACCGTGCCTGGACACCGTCTTCGACCACGTCGTCCGAGAAGCCTTCGCCGAAGATGTTTTCCACCGTCATCTCGGCATCGGCCTCGGAGCGCAGCGACGAGACCTCGAAGAGCACATACCACGGGTGCGGCCGCGGCGATCGGATCGCGGGCGCCGGCGACATAGCGGGCCACCGTTTCGATGGCGATCCGCGGCATCAGCTCGAAGGCGGTCAGGCTTCGCCCGGCATGGCGGCGGGCGATGGCGAACAGGCCGAGTGCTGCGGCCGGATCCTTGACGCCGACGATGGCGACGCTCTTGCCGCGCGGCTTCGGCACCAGCTTCAGCACCGCCGCAGTGATGATGCCAAGCGTCCCCTCGGCGCCGACGAACAGGTCGCGAAGGTCGTAGCCGGTATTGTCCTTGCGCAGCTTCCTGAGGCCGTTCCACACCTCGCCGGAGGCGAGCACCACCTCGACGCCGAGGACCAGTTCGCGGGCGTTGCCATAGGCGAGCACACCGGTACCGCCGGCGTTGGTCGACAGGTTGCCGCCGATCCGGCACGAGCCCTCCGAGGCGAGCGACAGCGGAAACAGCCGGTCGGCCGCGTCGGCGGCGGCGTGGGCATCGGCGAGGATGACGCCGGCCTCGGCGGTCATCGTATCGCCGGCGGCGTCGACCTCGCGAATGCGGGAGAGCCGCGCCAGCGACAGCACCACCTGGCTGCCGCTGCCATCGGGCACCTGCCCGCCGACGACGCCGGTATTGCCGCTCTGCGGGACGATCGCCGTCAGCGTCTCGTTGGCCAGCCGCAGGATGGCGGAGACGTCCTCGACCGTTCCGGGCCTCAGCACCAGCGGCGTCGCGCCGTGGAACTTGTTCCGCGGCTCGATCAGATAGGGCGCGATCGAAGGCGAGTCGCGGAGCGCGTGGTCCGGTCCGACGATGGCCGCGAAGCGGTCGAGCAGCGCGCCGTCCGGCGATGGGGTCTTGGCATCCATTTCGACGCCATATTACGGCGCGCGAGCGGATGCGTCGAGACGACGGTCCCGCTTTCCGCGGACCGTCGCCTCGCGATGATGGAACCCGCCTTGCGGCGGCCGAACTACATCGCGCTCGGTTTGGCGGCGTGCCAGACACCGCCGACGCCGTCGCCGGTCGTGTCGCCGGGCTTGATGTCGTTCTTCCAGGTGTAAAGCGGCATGCCGTCATAGGCCCACTGCATGCTGCCGTCCTTGCGGGTGACCAGGCTCCAGTCGCCGTTGGCCATGGCGCCGTCGGCGGCCATCAGGGGCGGCCAATTGGTGGCGCACTGGTCATAGCAGTTGGAGATGCCCTTCCCATCCTTGTCGAAGACGTAGAGGGTCATGCCGTTGTCGTCGACGAACACCGCGCCGAGCGACGTGTCCATGGTCTTTGCCGGTTCCATGGCGATAGCCGAGGAAACCGCCATCACGACTGCCGCGATACCGAAGATCAGTCTTTTCATCAAAATTCTCCTGTTCGGGCCCCTTGCGACGCCAAACAGCGTCTCGCCCGGGAAGCAAACGCCTGAGGGCGGCGCTTTATTCGTAACAGCCCTTCCGGATTTGTGATCTCTTGGCGTCAGGGCGTCCTTGAAGCCCGGTTGACCGTGTGCGATAGAGGCCGCCTTCCGAATGCCCAGACAGCAGGACGTCCAATGACCAACACCGGCGCACTCATGCAGGGGAAGCGCGGCTTGGTCATGGGCGTCGCCAACAACCGCTCGATCGCCTGGGGAATCGCCAGGGCCTGCCGCAATGCCGGCGCGGATGTGGCGATGACCTACCAGGGCGACGCCCTGAAAAAGCGCGTCGAGCCGCTGTCCGAGGAGATCGGCGCCCATGTCGTCGGCCACTGCGACGTCACCGACCCGGCGACGATGGACTCGGTCTTCGCCGAGGTCGGCCGTCTCTGGGGCGGCCTCGATTTCCTGGTCCATGCCATCGCCTTTTCCGACAAGGATCAGTTGACCGGGCGCTATGTCGACACCACCGCCGACAATTTCGCCAAGACGATGCTGATTTCCTGCTACTCGCTGACCGCGGTCGCCCAGCGGGCCCAGAAGCTGATGACCGACGGCGGTTCGATCCTCACCCTCACCTATTACGGCGCCGAGAAGGTCATGCCCCATTACAACGTCATGGGCGTCGCCAAGGCCGCGCTCGAGGCAAGCGTCCGCTATCTCGCCGTCGATCTCGGCGGCGAGGCGATTCGCGTCAACGCCATTTCGTCGGGACCGATCAAGACGCTTGCCGCCTCGGGCATCGGCGACTTCCGCTACATCCTCAAGTGGAACGAGCTCAACGCACCGCTCAAGCGCTCGGTCACCGTGGAAGAGGTCGCCGATTCGGCCCTCTTCCTGCTCTCCGACCTCGGGCGCAGCGTCACCGGCGAAGTGCTTCATGCCGACGCCGGCTATCACGTCGTCGGCATGAAGGCGGTCGACGCGCCCGACATCTCGACGGTCAAGGACTAGGCCGCGACCGGTACTGCCTTCGCCGCGCGATCGACCGGGACGCAGCCGAGACCCTCGAGCGTTACGGAGACCGCTGCATCGAGCGGCGTATGCGGCTCACTGCCGAGGAATGCCAGCAGTTTGCGGTTATCGAGACGCACCGGCGTCTTCCAGAGGTATTTCACCTCCTGCAATTCGTTGGCGAGCGTCAGGAACGGCGCGGCCAACGTCATTGCCCACCAGGGAAACCGGCGGATCGGCATACGGGGATCGCCGGCCGCTCGGACGATGGCCTCGGCCATCTCGACACCATCATCCATCCAGTGGCCAGCGAAATGGAACGTGTCGAAGGCGGCCAGGTCCGCTTCGCGATCGATGAGTTGCGCCATGGTCTCGGCGAGGTCGGGCAGGTAAGCCCAGGCATGGCCGACTCCGGGGCCGCCAGGATTGTTGACCGAGCGAACCGGCTTGCCGGGCTTGACCATGGCGCCGGCGAACCAGTTGTTGCCGGCTCGCGGCCCGAAGAAGTCGCCGGCCCGGACGATCAGCGTCCTGACGCCCCGCTCCGCGGCCTCCCGGAGGCGTTGCTCCATCGCGACCCGAACCCTGCCCTTGCGGGTCACAGGATCCTGCGGGGAGGTCTCGGTCAGCAGCGGAAGCGCGTCCGGCCCGTAGTTGTAGAGCGTGCCGGGAAAGACGATCCGCGCGCCGGAGGCTTCCGCTGCCGCGATCGAGCTGTCGAGCATCGGGATCGCCAGGCCCTCCCAGTTGCGATAGCCGGGCGGATTGGCGGCGTGGACGATTACCGACGCGCCGGCGGCGGCCGCGATGACATCGGCCGGCTTCATGGCGTCGCCGGATACCCATTCGATCGGGCCGAGACCAGCGTGGTCGCGCGCCGCCTTCTCCGCGTTGCGGTTCAGCGCCCGGACGTGCCAGCCGCGACGCAGCAGCGCCAGGGCGGCCTCGCCGCCGATGCCGCCGGTGGCGCCGATCACAAGGGCGGTGGGTGTCGTGGATTGTTGGGTCATGATGGATCTCCTGTGGTTGTTGAGAACCATGTAAACCGCCTGTTCGATAAAGAAAATTGCATATTATCGTGGAGTTGATATACATTCTTGTATGTCTTCGCGTGAACCGGACTGGAACCTCTGGCGCACCTTCCTCGCCGTCATGGCCGAGGGCAGCCTGTCGGGTGCGGCTCGGCAGCTGCGCATCGCCCAGCCGACCGTCGGTCGCCATATCGACGAACTGGAATCCCTTCTCACGACGCCGCTCTTTACCCGCTCGCAGGTCGGTCTGGAGCCAACCGGCGCCGCCCGCCAGCTCGCCCCTCATGCCGAGACCATGGCGACCACCGCCGCGACGCTGCTGCGCATCGCCTCCGGCGAGGCCGAGCAGGTGCGCGGCACCATCCGCATAACGGCCAGCGAGACCATCGGCGGCCAGGTGCTGCCGCCGATCCTCGGCCGGTTCCGCGATGCCTGGCCACAGACAGCGATCGAACTGGTGCTGTCCAACGACACTCAGGACTTGCTGCGGCGCGAGGTCGACATCGCCGTTCGCATGGTGCAACCGAGCCAATCGGCGCTCGTCGCCCGCAAGATCGGGGTGACAACAATCGGCCTCTTCGCCCATCCCCGCTACATCGCCGCCCATGGCACCCCGGAGAGCCCCGCCGATCTGCCACATCACACCTGGATCGGCTTCGACCAGGAAACCGCTGGCATCCGGGCCCTGCGGTCGATGGGCCTCGATGTCGACCGCAGCACCTTCGCCATCCGCAGCGACAGCGACCTCGCCCAGCTGGCGGCGGTCCGGGCCGGCGTCGGGATCGGCGCCTGCCAGCTCGGCCTCGCCCGCGATCCGCCCCTCGTGCGGGTGCTGGCCGACGCGTTTTCCTTCGACCTCGGCATCTGGGTGGCGATGCACGAGGATCTGAAGGCGATCCGCCGGATGCGACTGATGTTCGATCATCTGTCGCGCGAGCTGGGCGCCTATGTCGCGACGTCCAGCGCCTGAAACGGCGGGATCGGCTTGCCCATCGCCGCCCGATGCCGCATGAACCCCCGTCGATCAGAACCGGATTCCCTTCGCCCATGGTCCCCACCATCGTCTTCCTCCGCCACGGCGAGACCGACTGGAACGTCGAAGGACGCCTGCAGGGGCAGCGCGACATCCCGTTGAACGACAACGGCCGCGCCCAGGCGAAGCGGAACGGCCAGGCGATCATCGCCGCCATCCCCGATATCGCCGGCTACGACTTCGTCGCCAGCCCGCTCGAACGGTCCCGCGAGACGATGGAGATCGCCCGCCTGGCGATGGGCCTCGATCCCTCCGCCTACCACCTCGACGATCGCCTGCGCGAGATCACCTTCGGTGACTGGGAAGGCTTCACCACCGAGGAACTGCGCCAGCAGGACCCGGACCAGGTCGCGGCCCGGGAACGGGACAAATGGGGCTTCCTGCCGCCCGGCGGCGAAAGCTACCGGCTGTTGTCGGAACGGGTCGAGGCATGGCTCGCCAGCATCGCGCGGCCGACGATGGCGGTCTCCCACGGCGGTGTCGGCCGGGTTCTGCGCCGCCACCTGCTCGACCTCGACCCGCACCAGGCCGTGGTCATGCCCTTCCCCCAGGACCAGGCGATGCTGATCAAGGCCGGCGCCGCCAGCTGGATCTAGGGCGCCTTTCCCGGCCGCATCGCCGAAAGCGCGCGCCCGGCCCACCACCCCTGTCATCCTGCCACCCACGTCACCGTCATCCTCGGGCTTGCCCCGAGGATCGGCCGGGGCAGCTTGAGCCCGGCGATGCAAGAGCGGTTGGGACACACATCGTGGGCACGCGGCTTTGCCGCTTTGCCCACCCTACGGCACCCGACGCAGGAGGCCGCCCTCCTCTCCCGGACGGGGAGAGGATAGCGAGACTGGCTTCGCGGCAGCGAAGCGAAGGCGAGCTTGGTGAGGGGTTAGAGCATTCGGATTCGGAGCACAGGCAAGGACGCGCCTCTTTCTGGTCCCTCCCATAACCCCTCACCAACGTCGCCTAGGCTCGCCTCCGGCGATCAAGGCTCCGTATCCTCTCCCCGTCCGGGAGAGGAGGTCGCCTCACTGGTAAGGCCGCGCGAGCGAGGTCGGCAGCGAGGTAGGGTGGGCAAAGCAAAGCGTGCCCACGTGGTGGTTTCGAATTCTCGTGGGCACGCGGCTTTGCCACTTGGCCGACCCACCGTGGCTGTTCATCCGGCAAAACCGACCATCATCTCCCCGCCCGCCACCACCGGGCACAACAAAAATCCAATCCCCCTGACAACCGCCGCCCGCATAATCCTTGCCATCCTCGCTCACCGAGGGGCGCCGTCCGGAGGCGTTCGTGTGGCGGAGCGGGGAGCGGCGCCTGCGGCGAGACCACCGGCCCATGCCGGAGAGGACGACGGTCCGAACGCCTCGGGAGGCCTCCGCGAGTATGCCCGCCGGCATTACGACCGGCTGTGGGACATGGCCCACCTTAAGGGCGGCCGCGAGCCGGAGATCGGGGACAGCCCCCGCGTCACCGGCGAAGTCTCCGGAGGGATCCGGGGAGCCACCGCAAGGTGGCCGGGCGTCCGGAGCGTGAAAGCGGAGTGCCGAAAGTCGTCGCGGCGGGCGCCGGACGAGCGCCCAATTCCGCCCCGGCTCCGGCCGAGGCCAGCAGGCGTTCTTTCAGCGCCCGCCACCCCTCGTCCTTCTCGGGTGAGGCCGAGCAAGCGTAGGGTGGGCAAAGCGGCAAGGCCGCGTGCCCACGCGCACCGATCAAACCCCGGCTCGGCATGCCCGAGCGCGGCAACGATGGAGCATGCCCGATGCAGAGCGCCCTCTCCACCGCCTTCGGCGGTCCCCCTCCCCCGTTCCACGGGGGAGGATGGGCGTGTGCGGCGCCAGCGGCGTCTCATGCCGCAAGCCGCGGAGCCAGATGGCGCGACGCGATCGTGGCGATCCTCCCCTGCGCAGCGGGGGAGGGGGACCGTGCGAAGCATGGTGGAGGGGGCGCGGGGCGCGCGGAGGGCGCAGGCGCGGAGAGATGCACGCGCGATGCGGGACGAAGCGAGGTAGGGTGGGCAAAGCGAAGCGTGCCCACGCGGCGGTCCCGCGAAAATCGTGGGCACACCGCTCCGCGGCTTTGCCCACCCTACATTCCTGGATGTCTTATGCGGAACGAGGACACCTCCCCTCCCCGTCATCCCCGGCGAGCGCCGAAGGCGCAACGTCCAAGTTAGAAGGGGACCCAGTAACCGATGCCATCGCCAGACGAATCTCGACATCGTTTACTGGATGCCCGGTCGGGGCCGGGCATGACAGGTGGTGTCTCCGGTGCGTTCCCGGCAAGCGAAGGCGCGTGCCCGTGGGTCCGCCGACGCCAGAACCTCCTCGCCGTCATGGCCGGTACCCGGGGCGCCGCGGCGGCTCTCGAGCCCGCGTATTCACCGCGATCCCACACCCTCCCCTGTCGTTCCCTGCGATGCCCGGAACGAGCCAACTCCGCCTCACATACCCGTGATCGACGTGTGATCCGCCTCCACGTCTTGAGCGCTAGGTTTATGGGATCAGAACCCAACGAGAGGAGACCGACCATGTGCGATCTTGACGGCTGCGGCGCGCATAAGGAGATGCCGCCGATCATCATCCCGGACCGTCAACGACGGGCATTCCTGAAGGGTCTGGTGGCCCTGCCACTGGCCGCCGTGCTCTTCGACCCGATCCTGGCGCGCGCCCAGGCGAGCCAGCTCGAAATGGTCTCGATCGACGTGCCCGGCGGAGCGCCGGTCAAGGGCGCCCTCGCCCTGCCCGAAGCCGACAACGCCCCGGCGATCCTTCTCGTCCACGAATGGTGGGGGCTCAACGACCAGATCAAATCGGTCGCCGCCGAATTCGCCAAGCAGGGCTTCATCGCCCTCGCCGTCGACCTGTTCGATTCGGAGCCGGCGACCACGTCCGAAGACGCGATGAAGCTGGTTCAGGGGCTCGATCCCGACGTCGCCACGAAGAAGCTCGTGGCGGCCATCGAATGGTTGAAGAACAACCCGCACGGCAACGGCAAGGTCGGCACGATCGGCTGGTGCTTCGGCGGCGGCTGGTCGCTCAACGCCTCGCTGGCGACCCCCGTCGACGCGACAGTGATCTACTACGGCGATCTGCGAAAGACGCCCGAGGAGTTGAAAGCGCTGAAGGGGCCGGTCCTCGGCAATTTCGGCGACGAGGACACCTTCATCAACCCTCAGATGGTCAAGGATTTCGAGGCGGCGATGAAGGAAGCCGGCAAGGCCGACGATCTGACCGTCTACAGTTATTCGGCCAATCACGGCTTCGCCAACCCGACCTCGGCGCGCTACGACGCGGAGGACACGGCGCTCGCCTGGCAGCGGACGCTGGCGTTTCTGAAAGCCAACCTGTCCTGACCGGATAGGCTCCATGTCGCGGGATCGGGCGCCCGGCGCCCGGTTCCGGGCCCGGTTCAAGGCGGCCGCAGGCCCTTCGAATCTTCGCCTCGTCCGGCTGGAAAAGTGCACACACTTTTCCAGAAAATGCTTTAGAACCGGTCCGTTCCCGGACCGAGCAGGCATGTCACACAACACTTTCGGCCATCTTTTCCGCGTCACCACCTGGGGCGAAAGCCACGGACCGGCCATCGGCTGCGTCATCGATGGCTGTCCGCCGCGCATTCCGATCTCCGAGGAGGAGATCCAGCACTTCATGGACAAGCGCCGGCCCGGGCAGTCGCGCTTCACCACCCAGCGCCAGGAACCCGATACCGCGCAGATCCTCTCCGGTGTCTTCGAGGACGAGGAAACCGGCGAGCTGCTGACGACCGGCACGCCGATCTCGATCGTCATCGAGAATGTCGACGCCCGGTCGAAGGACTATTCCGAGATCAAGGAAAAGTACCGCCCGGGCCACGCCGACTTCACCTATGACGCCAAATACGGCATCCGCGACTATCGTGGCAGCGGTCGCGCCTCGGCCCGCGAGACCGCCACCCGCGTCGCCGCCGGCGCCGTTGCCCGCAAGGTGGTGCCCGGCATGATCGTGCGCGGCGCGCTCGTCCAGATGGGACCGCATGCCATCGATCGCGATCGCTGGGACTGGGCCGCGGTCGATGAAAATCCGTTCTTCTGCCCCGATCCGGAAATGGCGGAATTCTTTGCCGAGTATCTCGACGACATTCGCAAGAGCGGTTCCTCCGTCGGCGCGGTGATCGAGGTCATCGCCCATGGGCTTCCGGCCGGCCTCGGGGCGCCGGTCTACGGCAAGCTCGATCAGGACATCGCCTCCGGCCTGATGTCGATCAACGCGGTCAAGGGCGTCGAGATCGGCGCCGGCTTCGTCGCCGCGACCCTGACCGGCGAGGAGAATGCCGACGAGATCCGGATCGGCCATGACGGCAACATGGAATTCATGTCGAACAATGCCGGCGGCATCCTCGGCGGGATTTCGACCGGACAGCCGATCGTCGCCCGCTTCGCGGTCAAGCCGACGTCCTCGATCCTGACGCCGCGCCGGACGGTCAACCGCAGCGGCGAAGAGGTCGAAGTCTCGACCAAGGGGCGGCACGACCCCTGTGTCGGCATCCGCGCCGTGCCAATCGGCGAGGCAATGGTGGCGATCACGCTCGCCGACCACTATCTCAGGCACCGTGGCCAGGTGGGCTGAGGCGGACATGTTGACGACAACCGAAAACGACAAGGTGAGCGATGCCGTACGTGCCTTCGGGCGCGGCGAGATCGTTGTGGTCACCGACGACGACGATCGCGAGAACGAGGGCGATCTGATCCTTGCCGCCGTCCATGCGACGCAGGAAAAGCTGGCCTTCGTCATCCGCCACACCAGCGGCATCGTCTGCGCCCCCCTCACCCGCGAAGCGGCGCGGCGGCTGCATCTCAACCCGATGGTCGCGGATAACGACGCCCCGCACAGCACCGCCTTCACCATTTCCGTCGACTTCCGGCACGGCACGACGACCGGCATCTCCGCCGAGGAGCGCTGCGTCACCATTCGCGCCCTCGCCAACCCGAATGCGGGATCCGGCGACTTCGTCCGTCCCGGCCACGTCTTCCCGCTGATCGCGCGCGAGGGCGGCGTCCTGATGCGTTCCGGCCATACCGAGGCGGCGGTCGATCTCTGCCGGCTGGCCAATCTCGAGCCGGTCGGCGTGCTGGCCGAACTCGTCAACGACGACGGCACGGTGATGCGCGGCGCCGAGGTCGCGGCCTTTGCCGACGAGCACGGCCTGAAGCGCATCTCGGTCGCCGATCTGATCGCCTTTCGGCAGCGGAGCGAGCGACTGGTCGAGCGGGTCGGCTCGTTCTCGATCGCGACAAAGGGCGGCCCGGCGCAGGCTATCGCCTACCGGACCGAGTGGGACCCGACCGAACACCTCGCCATCGTCTTCGGCGATATCGGCGACGGCCGCAGCCTGCCAGTGCGCCTGCATCGCGAATCCGTCACCCAGGACGTGTTCGCCGCCGAAAGCACCATCGATCGCATCGTCACCCGGCTCGGGAGCGAAGGCAGGGGCGTTATCGTCTATCTCCGCGAAGGCGCGGTCGGCGTCGCCTCCTCGGGCGAACGTCCTCGCGACCGCGTCGGCGGCGACGAGCACCATGACACGGCGAATGCCCGGCAACGGGACTGGCGCGAAATCGGCCTTGGCGCGCAGATCCTGCGCGACCTCGGCGTCACCTCGATCCGCCTGATCGCGTCCCGCGAGCTCCACTATGTCGGCCTGGACGGCTTCGGCATCGCGATCGAAGCCACCGACCTGCTCGATTCATAGGCCGGGACGGGCGGGTCGTCGTCACGCCCCCGGGATATTCTCCTTCTCGCTGTTCGCCAGCCTTTCGGCCGAAGCACGGCGGAATTCCGACCGCTCGAAGAACAGGACGATCACCAGGGCGGCGGCAAACGGCAACAGGAGATAGAAGAGCCGGAAGACGATGAGCGCGGCCAGGACATTGGCCTTATCCACGTCGTCCAACGCCGTCAGGAAGACGAATTCGAGGACACCGAGACCGCCCGGCGCGTGCGATACGATCGCCACCGCGAAGGATGCGACGAAGACGCCAAGCACCGTGATGAACCCGGGATTGCCTGTCGCCGGCAGGCAGAAATAGATGATCGAAGCGGCTCCGATCAGTTCGACCGGCCCGACAATCAACTGGCGGATGACCACTTCCGGTTTCGGATAGTAGAGGCGGAACCCACCGATGGTCAGTGGGTTGAAATGGAACATCGCTCCGATCAGGTAGAAAGCGACGACGGAAAGCAGCGCGGCTCCGATGACAATCGCCGCCCAATCGGGCAGGTCGAAGAAGCGCTGCAACACCGACGGCTTGATCACGAGGACAAGGCCGCCGAGCGTCAGGGTGCCGACCATGAAAGTGACTGACGTCAGGGCGATCAGGACACCGATCTCACCCGGCGAAAGACCGCGGGAGCCGTAGGCGCGAAACCGGATCACGGCACCGGACAGGAGCGACGCGCCAATGCTGTGGGACAGGGCGTAGGTGGTGAAGGACGTCACCATGACGAACGCCCAGTTGATCTTGCGCCGAAGATGGATCAGAGCGATGCGGTCGTATTCGGCAAGCGAGAAATAGGCGACGAGGGTTGCGCCGATAGCGAGCGCCCAGCTATGCGGCGGGATCGCCGCGAGGCTGTCCATCAGGCTCGCGAAAGTGAGGTTGGCCAGTTCCTTATAGAGAAGCCACCCGCAGAAAACGACCGCGAGAATACCGACCGCTGGCCAGAAATAATGACGATATCGGCCGAGCCGTTGCATCAATGTCCTTGCTTCCGGATCGTCGCCAGGTCCGGATCTTCCGGTGTGTTTCGCCGTCATGTTGACATAGCCGCGCGTCGGTGACGAAACCAGCCTGCTCATGCGGCAAATTGCCCATGATATGCACGGATTTCAGCCGTTTCTGGCACCCAGCAGATACTCGTGGTTCCCGCCGGCGCCGGTAATCGGCGAATCAATCAGGCCGTCGACCGTCCAGTTCATTTCTCCCGAAACCCAGTCCGCGATGCCGACGAGCCGCCTCCCGGGCGATCTCCGGATCACGGACAATGCCGCCCTTGCCTACGGCAGCGCGCCCGACCTCGAATTGCGGCTTGACGAGGAACACGCCCCAGGCGCCGGGCGCCGCGAGCGCCAGCGCGGCGGGCAGCACCAAGCGAAGCGAAATGAAGCTGACGTCGGCAACGACCGCGCCCACCGCGCCATGAACGTCGGCGGCGGTGAGATCGCGGGCGTTGACGCCCTCCCGGTTCCTGACGACCGGATGATCGCGCAGGCGCTGATGGAGTTGATCGTGGCCGACATCGACCGCGTAGACGCGGGCCGCGCCACGCTCGACGAGGACTTCGGTGAAACCCCCGGTGCTGGCACCAATGTCGAGCACGTGGAGACTCTTGGGCGAGTATCCGAAATGATCCAGCCCGGCGCCGAGCTTGAGAGCTGCGCGCGAAACATAGCGGCCGGCCGGATCGAACGCCTCAATCGCCACGTCGGCCGACACCATCATCGCCGGCCGCTTGGCGGCCTCGCCCGCCACCACGATCGCCCCGCGCAGGATCGCGTCCCGGGCGCGGGCCCGTGTCGGCGCGATGCCCCGCTCGACCAGAAGGATGTCGAGACGGCGTCGACCCACGGCATTGCCCGCGGAGGAACTAGAGGAGACAGCCAACGAACGCGCCAGCGATCACGTCAAAATAGACAAGGCTTCCGAACCTGGTCCACAGCACCGCGCCGCCCGCCACGAGCGCGAGCAGGCCGAAAGCAACGGAGATCCTCATCGCCATCGTCATCGTCTGAATATATCACGAAATCAGCGTTCGCGACGCGCCCTCAGGCTCCCTTGATGAGCCGCTTGAGCTTCGCCAGCGACGTTTCCTCGTCCTCCTGATAGTCGATCGTCGAGGTGAAGGTAGCGTCGCTGTCGAGCAGATAAACGTTTGCCGTGTGATCCATCAGGTAGTCGCCGCCCTCCTGCTCCACCTTCCGCGAGAAGACGCGGTAGGCCTTCAGAGCCTGGTCTATCGCTTCACGCGACCCCGTCAGGCCTTCGATCCGCGGATCGAAGGCCTGCAGATAGTCCGCCAGAACCGCCTGGGTGTCGCGTTCCGGGTCGACCGTCACGAAATAGACCTTCAGCGTATCGGCGTCCGGCCCGAGCTTCTTGAGCAGGCTCGTCATCTCGAGCAGCGTCGTCGGACACACGTCGGGACAGAAGGTGTAGCCGAAGAAGATCGCCGACGGATGGCCCTTGAGCGACTCGTCGGTAACCGTCTTGCCGTGCTGGTCGGTCAGGGAGAACGGCCCGCCAATGCTCGCGATCGACGCGGTGGGCGTATCCTCGAACTGGTTGAGGACGAAGACGGTGACCCCGGCGGCGACCACAACGACCACCGCCAGCCACGCGAAGATGCGAACGAGCTTGAGCGTGTTCATTTCGACATATCCATCTTCATTTCACCGTTGCCGGCCGTGACCCTCCGGCCCCTTGGCGCCGATGGCCATGATGTGCAGGAAAGTGTCGACGCTCCCTGCATTCTCGAAGGTCAGCGTCACCGGCAGCTTTTCCCCTTCGACGAAAGGCGCCTGCAATCCAATGAACATGAGATGGAATCCACCGGGGGCAAGGGTGGCGCTGCCGTGAGCGGGGATTTCGATGCCGTCCGGGACAGGCCGCATCGTCATCACGCCATCCTCGACCTTCATTTCATGAATCTCGGCCTTGCCGACCTGGGTCGACGAAACGGCGACGAGCCGGTCCGGCGTGTCCCCGGCATTGGTGATGGTGAGATAGCCGCCGCCGGTCGGTGCCTTGGGCGGCGTCGCCCGCGCCCAAAGGTCGGTCAGCGTCAGCGAACCGACGGTCACCTCGTGGGCGCCGGCCTGGGCGCAGAGGGTCAAAGTTACCGCGAAAGCGGCAAGAATCATGCGAAACGACATTGGTAGTTGTCCTCGAAATCGGCTGACGCGTTGCGAAGCACGCGGGCCATGACCTGACGAAAATGCGAAAGCTGGCGGGTCAGGCGAGGACGGGAGGGCCGCGGGCGTTGGGTGAATGGAAGACCCCGGCGAAGGTCGTGTCGGCGGCCGCGGCTTCTGCCTGCACCGGATGGTATCCGGCAACGGAACAATCGGTCTGCGGCTCCGCCGTCAAGGCAACCGGTGCGGGCTGGCAGCCGGCAAAACAGCAGCTCCGTTGATGATCCTGAACCGGCGCGGCAGGATCGCCTGGACCGGAAGAGGCGGCCGCGCAAAGGACGAACAAGCCGCTGCCGTCGGCGGGTGCGGCCATCGCTCCTGAATGCAGGCCGGCGGCAAAGAGGTTGAGAGTGACGAGGATCGCCATGGCCCGCGCCAGCGAACGGCCATCCCGACTTCTCAAGGCTGCCAGGAAAGACAATCTCCTCATGGAGCCTTCTTTAGCACCCGGCGCCGCAAATGCGCCGCGTCAGATCGCCTCTCAGGCGCGAAGCGCCGCGGCGTCGCCGTCCCGGCCAAGCGTGGCGAAGACCGCCGACACGATGCCGCGGGAATCGAGCCCCGCCGCCGCATACATCGCGTCGGGCTTGTCCTGGTCGAGGAAGCGATCGGGAAAAGCCAGCGGCCGCACCTTCAACCCGGCATCGAGAGCGCCGGAGAGCGCGAGATGGTTGAGCACATGGCTGCCGAAGCCGCCGATCGCGCCATCCTCAACCGTCAACAACACTTCGTGCTCGCGGGCCAGCCGGTCGATCAGGGCGGTGTCGAGCGGCCGGGCGAACCGGGCGTCGGCGACCGTGGTCGAGAGGCCATGGGCGTCGAGTTCCTCGGCAGCGCTCAGGCATTCGGCCAGGCGCCCGCCGAAGGAGAGCAGAGCGACCTTCGTGCCTTCGCGCAGGATCCGGCCACGGCCGATCTCGAGCGGCACGCCGACGTCCGGCAGGTCGACACCGATGCCCTCGCCGCGCGGATAGCGGAACGAGGATGGCCGATCGTCGATGGCAACGGCGGTCGCCACCATATGGACCAGTTCCGCCTCATCGCCGGGCGCCATGACGACGAAGCCCGGCAGACAGGCGAGGTAGGTCGTGTCGAAGGACCCCGCATGCGTCGCACCATCGGCGCCGACGAAGCCGGCCCGGTCGATGGCGAAGCGCACCGGCAGGCGCTGGATCGCGACGTCGTGGACAACCTGGTCGTAGGCGCGCTGCAGGAAGGTCGAGTAGATCGCGGCGAAGGGCTTGTAGCCTTCGGTGGCCAGGCCGGCCGCGAAGGTGACGGCATGCTGCTCGGCAATACCGACATCGAAACAGCGATCCGGAAACCTGTTGGCGAACAGGTCGAGACCAGTTCCTCCCGGCATCGCGGCGGTTACCGCGACGATCTTGTCGTCCCTCTCCGCCTCGCTGATCAGCGCATTGGCGAAGACCTTGGTATAGGCCGGCAGATTCGCGGTGCTCTTGGCCTGCTGGCCGGTGACCACATCGAACTTGGCGACGCCGTGATACTTGTCGGCGGAGGCCTCGGCCGGAGCGTAGCCCTTGCCCTTCTGGGTGACGACGTGAACCAGCACCGGGCCGTTCCGCATGTCGCGGACGTTCTTCAGGACCGGAAGAAGATGGTCGAGATTGTGACCGTCGATCGGCCCGACGTAGTAGAAGCCGAGTTCCTCGAAAAGGGTGCCGCCGGTGAAGAAGCTGCGGGTGAACTCCTCGGTGAGCTTCGCCTTGTCGCGGAAGAAGCGGGGGAAGCGGTTCAGGACCCGCTTGGCGAAGTTCCGGAAGTTGCGATAGGTGCGGCCGGAGACGAGCCTGGCCAGATGCGCCGACATGGCGCCGACCGGCGGGGCGATCGACATGTCGTTGTCGTTGAGGATGACGATCAGCCGCGACTTGAGATGCCCGGCATTGTTCATCGCCTCATAGGCCATGCCGGCCGACATCGCACCGTCGCCGATCACCGCGATGACATTGTTGTCGGCGCCGGAAAGATCGCGGGCGACGGCCATGCCGAGACCGGCCGAGATCGAGGTCGAGGAATGCGCGGCGCCGAAGGGATCGTATTCGCTCTCGGCGCGCTTGGTGAAACCGGAAAGACCGCCGGGCTGGCGAAGCGTGCGGATGCGGTCGCGACGGCCGGTGAGGATCTTGTGCGGATAGGCCTGATGGCCGACGTCCCAGATGATCCGGTCGCGCGGCGTATCGAAAACGTAATGGAGGGCGACCGTCAGTTCGACGACGCCGAGGCCGGCCCCGAGATGTCCGCCGGTGACCGAAACGGCCGAGATGGTTTCGCGCCGCAATTCATCGGCGAGTTGCGGCAGCTCCTCTTCCCTGAGGCCGCGAAGGTCTTCCGGCAAGCTGACGGAATCGAGGAGCGGCGTGGTCGGAGATGTCATCGTCTCAAAAGACCGTCTGACGGTTGATTCGGCGGGCTGCATTCCATGAAAAGTCGTTATAGCACCTTGAATTAAGGCACGCACCACGACCCGTCGCCCTTTCCGGCAGCCGCATGGGAAGGGTTAACGATTCAGGACCGCCCTGATTTCCGCGGGTCAGCACGAGCGGGATTCACTCGGGCATCGGGATGAATTCCTTCTCGTCGCCGAAGACCTTGTCGAAACGGCCGAGCTTCCAGTCGTTCTTGGCCTGCTCGATCCTTTCCTTCGATGACGAGACGAAATTCCACCAAATGTGGCGAGGGCCATCCATCGCTTCGCCGCCGAGCAGCATCAGGCGGCTCGGCTCCAACGCCTTGATGACGAGGCTGTCGCCGGGACGGAAGACGACGAGGCGCGTCGCGTCGAAGCGGTCCCCGGCGATCTCGATCGCGCCCTCGACGACATAGACCGCGCGCTCCTCGTGACCCGCGTCCATCGGCAGCCGCGCGCCCGTTTCGAGCGTCACGTCGGCGTAGAACATGTCGCTGAATGTCTCGACCGGCGAGCGTTCGCCATAGAGCGAACCGACCACGAGCCGGACCATCGCTCCGTCGCCGCCGATGACCGGAAGGCTATCCTTCGGGTGATGGGCGAAGGTCGGCGACGTTTCCTCGCGTTCCTTCGGCAGCGCCACCCAGGTCTGGAAGCCGTAGAGCCTGTGGCGCTCGCCACGGAATTCCGCCGGCGCCCGTTCGGAATGGGCGATGCCGCGTCCGGCGGTCATCCAGTTCACATCGCCGGGCCGGATCGTCTGCTTCGCTCCCCACCGAGTCGCGGTGGACGATCTCCCCTTCGTGGATATAGGTGACGGTCGCCAGCCCGATATGCGGGTGCGGGCGCACGTCGAAATTCTCGCTGATCAGGATTTCGGCCGGACCGGCCTGGTCCATCAGGATGAAAGGGCCGACCATCCGGCGCTCGACCGCGGGCAAGACCCGACCGACCGTGAAGCCGCCGAGGTCCTTCTGCCGTCGGGATGATCACCGTATCGATCAGGTCGGCGGCGCTGGCGTTGCCGAATTCAGGGTCAGGAAGGGGAAGCGGACGCATGACAGGGCTCCGTTGCGGCAAAGGGAAACAGATAGTACCGCGGCGGAGCCAGACAAGCGTCGGCTAGAACGGTGTCTCCTCGTCGAGAGGCTCTGTCCCGGCGGCCTTGCCGTCGGCCCCGAGCCTGATCTTGTCGACCCTGCCCTCCGCCTCCTTGAGAAGCTTTTCGCAATGCGCCTTCAGCGCCTCGCCGCGCTCGTAGATGGAAATCGACTCCTCGAGGTCGACCTTGCCCTGCTCCAGCCGCTGGACGATCAATTCGAGCTCGGCAAGAGCCGTCTCGAAGGAGAGCTCGCTGACGGGAACGGGCGGGTTGTCTGGCATCCGGTCTCCTTGGCCGCCTCTTGCGCGGGCCGGCTCATCGGCTTTCATCCGTCCATTCTATAGGTTCGGCGGGCGAGTCGGCCAACCCCCGGCTTCATCCCCCCGGCCGTTCGTTGAGTTCGGTCAACATTTCCATGAAGGCGCGAAAGCGCTTTTCGCCGAGGACGGATCGATACTCGGCCTCGATCCGTTCCTTCACAAGATTGGAATCGGCAAGCATCCTGCGACCCGCCACGGTGAACACGATGAGCCTGGCGCGACTGTCCCGGGGATCGGGACGCCGCTCGACAATGCCGTCCGCGACAAGATCGTCGAGAAGCTGCTGGACGGCCTGCTTGCTGAGCCCCATGCGCCGGACCAGCTCCGACTGGCGAATGCCCGACCGCCCGACATGCATGATGACGTTGGCCCGAGCTTCGGCCGCCCATGAATAGCCCATGGCCACCAGGCCGTCGTCGAGTTCGCGCTTCCAGCGCTGCGTCGCCTGCCACAGGCGCCAGCCGACATGGTCGAGCGCTTCCGGCCAGTCATTTTCGTCAAGTTTCTTGACCAATGATCCGCCTTCCGATATAGTCAAGATGCTTGACCATACAGGGCCTGGCCCAAATCGCCAAATCCCGTCCTTCAATCCATCAGGAGTAACCGATGCCCATCATATCCGCTCAAGCGGCACCGACCTTCGACATACCAGGTGTAACCTTCACCGGCCTCGCCGCCCCAAGCCGCGGCGCCAGGGAGAATTCCGTCTGGCGTCTCGTCATGCAACCCGGCACGCCCGCCAATATCCACCGACTGAGTCGCGAGGAGATCCTGGTCGCAATTTCGGGCTCGGCTCGCGTCTCGATCGACGGGATCGAATCGGAATTCACCGCGGGCAGCGCCGTCATCGTCCCGCCCGACACGGAATTTGCCCTCTTCAATCCCGGTTCCGAGCCTTTCGAGGCGGTTGCCGTCCTTCCCGTCGGCGGAAAGGCGATCCTCGCCGACGCCGCGGCCTTCACACCGCCCTGGGCCGAATGACGACCGCCCGCAAAGCTCAGGCCTTCATCAGCGTCTCGACATGTGCGGCTGCGGACAGGGCGAGCGCCTGAAGGTCGTAGCCGCCTTCGAGGACGCTGACGATGCGGCCGCCGCAATGACGGTCGGCCAGTCGCATCAGCTCCTCGGTCGCCCAGGCGAAATCTTCCTCGCGGAGATTGAGGGAGGCGAGCGGATCGCGCCAATGAGCGTCAAAACCGGCGGAAATGACGATCAGGTCGGGAGCAAAGGCGTTTGTCGCCGGCAGCAGCCGCGACGAGAACGCCTCCTCGAACTCGACGCTGCCGGCGCCCGGCGGCAGCGGCGCGTTGAAGATATTGCCGACTCCGGTTTCGGTTACAGCCCCGGTTCCCGGATAGAGCGGCATCTGGTGGGTCGAGCCGTAGAGGATCGAGGGGTCGGACCAGACGATCGCCTGCGTACCGTTGCCGTGATGGACATCCCAGTCGAGGATCGCGACACGCTCGGCACCGTGAACGCGCTGCGCGTGGCGCGCGGCGATGACGGCATTGGCGAAGAGGCAGAAGCCCATGGCCTCGCCCGCCTCGGCGTGGTGGCCCGGCGGCCGGATCGCACAGAAGGCGTTTGCCGCCTCGCCGGACATCACCGCATCAACGGCAAGGCAGGCCGCGCCCACCGCGTTCGAAGCGGCCTCGAAGCTCAGGGGCGAGACCCATGTATCGGCGTCGAGTGGCGCCTCGCCGGTGGCCGGCATGGCGGCGCGGACCGAGGCGACATAGGCCTCGGTATGGGCGGTCGCCAGGACCGCGTCGTCGACCGGCTTCGCGCCGCGTCGTTCGAGCGCCGAGAAGCGCTCATCGGCCAGAGCATCGGTAATGGCAATCAGGCGCTCCGGCCGTTCCGGATGTCCCTCCGGCACCTTGTGCTCAAGAAATATCCGGTCGGTGACGAGAAGCGTGGCCAAAAGAGAATCCTCGCAGGGGCTAGTCCCGATTGCGATCGAGAAACGCCAGCAATGCATCATGCGCCGCCGGAGAATGCATCAGTTCGGCGAAGCTGTTCGCCTCGAGGCTTATCCGGTGAACGACTTCACGACGATCGCCTCTCATCAGCCGCCTGGCAAGGCGAACGGCCTGCGGCGGTTTGGCGGAGAGCGAGCGGGCATAGCCGAGGGCGACCGATTCAAGATCCTGAGGCACCACGACGCGATTGATCAGTCCGGCGACCAGGGCGCGCTGGGCATCGAATTGTTCGCCCATGACCAGCAGTTCGAACGCCAGATGATGGCCCATGACCCCCGGCGCGAGAAGGCTGGATCCAGCCTCCGGCGGCAGACCGAGATCGGCAAAAGGGGAGGAAAAGATCGACCATTCGCTGGCGACGACGAAATCGCAATGGAAGAGCATGGTTGTCCCGATGCCGACGGCGAGGCCGTCAACTGCCGCAATGACCGGCTTGTCCAATGTCGCCAGCGTCTTCATGAAACGGAGCGGACTTTCGCCGAAGGCGCTGTTCTCGAAAGAACGCCGCAGGTCGTCGACGTCGTGACCGGCGGTGAAAACGCCGGGCATCCCGGCGAAGAGAACCACGCGAACGCCGGTATCGTGGTCGGCCAACGCCAATGCATCGGCCGCCGTTTCGTACATTTCCGCGGTGATAGCGTTACTCTTCTCGGGCCGATCGATGCGGATGGTCTGAACGCCTTCCGTGACATCGATCGAGATATGCTCATCCATCAGCGCTTGTTTCCCTCGCCTTGTGTCTTGCTGCCGGAGGATAGCGAAAACACAGTCGCCGCTTCTGCCTCGAGGCCGGTGGCACCGGCGATCACCGCGTGCCTCAGGCCGGCGGATTCGCCAAGTATCGTCTCGGCGAAATAGCGTGCGATCGCAACCATCCGATCGTTGTAGTCCACGCCTTGCCGGGCGAGAGCCCCTCTGGCGAGCAGCGCCGCCCCGAGAACCAGCCCGAAGAGCCGGAGATAGGCCGTCGCACCGGCAAGCAGCTCACGCTTGCGCCCTTCCCGTGCCAGGGAGATCACATGCCCGGTCGCTGCCCGGAGGTCTTCAACCGCTGCGGCAAGCCGCTGCGCGCTCTCTCCAAGCTCAAGTAAGCGCACGGCTTTCAGGTTCCCGATGGTCGTGGAAATCTCGTCGATCAGACGACCTACGACCCGACCGTCTTCCAGCGGAACCTTGCGGCTGACGAGATCGATCGCCTGAATGCCGTTCGTCCCCTCGTAGATCGCGAAGACGCGGACATCGCGCAGGTGCTGAGCCGCGCCGGTTTCCTCGATATACCCGGCGCCCCCATGGACCTGAATGCCCAGCGACGCGACCTCGATACCCGCATCGGTGGCGAAGGCCTTGGCGATCGGTGTCAACAATGCGGCCCTTTGGGCCCAGAACAACTGCTCGGCATCCGCCCCCCTTCGGCTCATATCGATGGCGTGGGCGCAGGCATAGCAGATCGATCGGGAGGCCGCTGTGAACGCCTTCATCCTGAGCAGCATCGCCTGGACATCGGGGTGGTCGACGATCGGGCTCATGCCCCCGCCACTCCAGCCCGGCGCCCGCCCCTGCCGGCGTTCGCGTGCGTAGGCCAACGCCTCCTGGCTCGCACGTTCGGCCACGCCGACCGCCTGGATGCCGACGGAAAGACGCGTGACGTTCATCATCGTGAACATACAGGCGAGGCCGCGATTCTCCTCGCCGACCAGATAGCCGACGGCTCCGTCATAGGCCATTGTGCAGGTCGGCGACCCATGCAGCCCGAGCTTGTGCTCGAGACCGGCCACGGTCACGGCGTTGCGGCGGCCGAGGTCACCCCCCTCCTCGACCAGAACCTTCGGCACGACGAACATCGAAATCCCGTGGGTCCCGGCCGGGGCGTCGGGCAGTCGTGCCAGCACCAGATGAACGATATTCTCACTGAGGTCGTGGTCGCCGTAGCTGATGAAGATCTTCTGCCCGGTGATCCGGTAGGTTCCGTCCCCGGCGCGGTCGGCCTTCGTCGCCAAGGCGTTGAGGTCGGAGCCGGCCTGCGGCTCCGTCAGGTTCATGGTCGCCGTCCATGTTCCGGAGGCGATTTTCGGCAGGTAGATCTCCTGCAGGACCGGGCTCGCATGCGCTTCGAGCGCGATGATCGCCCCGGCGGAGAGCATCGTTCCCGTGGCGAAGGCGGCAGAGCCTGCGTTCCAGAGTTCCTGGACGGCCATTTCGACGCTGACCGGCAGGTCCTGACCGCCCCAGCGCTCGGGCGCGCTGACGCCGCTCCAGCCGGCCGCGGCAAATCGCCGAAAGGCCTCCTTCCAGCCGGGCGCGGTGATGACCTTTCCCTCGGCCAGCCGAACGCCTTCGCGATCACCGATCCGGTTGAGCGGGGCCAGTTCCGCCTCGGCGAAACGACCGGCCTCGGCCAGGATCGCTTCCAGCGTGTCGACGCCGATATCCGCGAGAACCGTTTCGTCGAGGCCGGCAATCTCCGTCAGCGTGAACAGGATATCGGCGACCGGCGCCTGAAAGGCCATTCATCCTCCAACGTGCCGGGCTTGACCGGGTGCGGTCCGAACGGCGACAAACCGGCCACTTTCATCAGGACCGTTTTCGAATGCCGGGATTGCCCGAATTCTTTGACATGAGCAATCCCGACGGTTTCGACGCCGGGATCGCCGCCGCCGCCGCCGCGCTCCGACACGGAGCGCTGGTCGGCATGCCGACCGAAACGGTATACGGCCTTGCCGCGGACGCCACCAGTGGCGAGGCCGTCGCGGCTATCTACAGCGCCAAGACAAGACCTCGCTTCAATCCGCTGATTATCCACACACTTTCGATTGAGACGGCTGAAGATCTGGCGGACTTTCCAGGCCAGGCGCGGAGCCTCGCCGAAGCTTTCTGGCCAGGGCCCCTGACCCTCGTCCTGCCGAAACGCCCGGCGGCAACGATCGCCGACCTGGCGACGGCCGGGCTTGAAACGGTCGCTGTTCGTGTTCCGGCCCACCCCGTCGCCCGTGCCTTGCTCGCCGCTTTCGACAAGCCGATCGCGGCGCCGAGCGCCAACCGGTCCGGCCACGTCAGCCCGACTTCGGCCGGTCATGTGGCGGCCGACCTCGGCGATCGGGTCGCGGTGATCCTCGATGCCGGGCCGACCGAGATCGGGCTGGAGTCGACCATCGTTGCCATGATCGACGGCGAGCACGGTCCTCCTTCGGTCCGGCGGTTTGCCACGAAACGAGATCGAACAAGTGATCGGACGACAGCTCTCGTTGCCCGGAACCGGGAAAGAAGCCCCGCTCGCTCCGGGTATGCTCCGGTCGCACTACGCGCCGGCTGCCCGGCTTCGCCTGAATGTCGAGGACGTTCGCCCGGGCGAGGCGCTGATCACCTTCGCTGCCAATCGGCCGTCCGGCGCCGACCTCGCGGCAGCCACCATCAACCTCAGCGAAAGCGGTAACCTGTCGGAAGCGGCGGCCCGGCTGTTCGCAGCGCTGCGCGAACTCGACGGGAAGGCCGGCGTCATCGCCGTCGTTCCGATCCCGGAAACCGGCCTCGGCGAGGCGATCAACGACCGCCTGCATCGGGCCGCCGCGCCGCGCGACTGACTAGGCTGCTTCCTCGGAATCGGTGGCGCGGTTTTGTCCGGTCTGTCGCCACTTCTTCATCAATTCGGTGAGTTCCGGATCTCCGCCCTCCGGCAGGACGATCCGCAGCGTCACCAGCAGGTCGCCACGACCGCCACCCGCCTTCGGCAGCCCCTTGCCCTTGAGTCGCAGCGATTTGCCGCCACCGGAATTGGCGGGAACGTTGAGCGAGACCTCGCCCTCCAACGTCGGCACGCGGACCTTGCCGCCGAGCACCGCATCCTCGAGCGGAATACTGACCTCGCGGCGGAGTGTCTCGCCCTCGACGCGGAAATGCGGATGCGGCACGAACTCGACGGTCACCCGTGCGTCGCCGGCCGGGCCGCCAAGCACGCCGGCACGCCCCTGCCCGCGCAACCGGATCACCTTGCCGGACGTCGTCCCGGGCGGAATGGCAACATCGACCGTTCGGCCCGTCGGAAGATCGACGCGCGCCTTTTCGCCGCTGACGAGCTGCTCGAGGGTGACCGCGACGGTCGCGTTGATATCCTCGCCCTTGACCGGCTGAGGTCGCGGGCCGGCACCGCCCGCGCCAGCGCGACTGCGCCCGAAGCCACTGAATATCTCGTTCAGGACATCGTCGGCGGCGAAGGGATCGCCGTCGGCGCCGCCCGTCGACCACCGAAAGCTTCGGCCGCCGGCGCCCGGGCCGCCGCGGGCCTGGCCGGCGCCGGGCTGGCCGAAACCTTCGAAGCCCTGAAACCGCTGCTTGCCTTCGGCGTCGATCTCGCCGCGGTCGAACTGGCCACGTTTCTCCTTGTCGCCCAAGATCTCATAGGCGGCGTTCGCTTCGTTGAAGCGCTCCTTGGCCTTCGGCTCGTTCTTGTTCGAGTCCGGGTGATATTTCTTGGCAAGCTTGCGGAAGGCGGACTTGATCTCCGACTCGCTCGCAGTCTTGCTGACGCCCAGAACGGAATAGGGATCGCGCATGATTCCAGAACAATAACAGGGGTGACGAGATGACGGAATGCGGTGATTCCGTCTGCAATATGGGAACGGAAAGCGCTGGATTCCAGCAGGAAATCCCTTCCCGAAGCGTTAATTCATCGCACTCAGCCAGCAATCGACCGCCAGACCGGCGAATATGATCCAGCCATAATCGCGATTGGAACGGAAGAGCTTCAGGCAGTTGTCGGGGTCGTCGGCGCTGAGCGTCCTGACCTGCCAGCCGAGATGGACGGCGCCAAGCGCGAGACCGACGAAGGCAGCCACACCGGCGCCGGCAGCGACGAAGGACGCGGCAAAGAGAAGCGAAGCAACCGCGTAAAACGCACTGAGATAAGGCTTGGTCCTGGCGCCAAACAGCCGCGCGGTCGATCGCACGCCGACCAGGGCATCGTCCTCGCGATCCTGGTGGGCATAGATGGTGTCGTAGCCGATCGTCCAGGCGATGCCGCCGAGGTAGAGAAGGATGGGCGCGAGATCGAGCCGGCCGAAGACCGCCGCCCAACCCATCAGCGCCCCCCAGGAGAAGGCAATGCCGAGCCCGAGCTGCGGCCAGTTGGTCACCCGTTTGAGAAAGGGATAGACGGCGACGGTCGCGAGCGACGCGAAACCGATGATGATGGCGAACCGATTGAACTGGAGCAGGACGACCAATCCCACCAGCGCCTGCGCGGCGAGGAACACCGCGGCCTGACGGACACTGATCTGTCCGCTCGGAATCGGCCGGGATCGGGTCCGGGCAACCTTTGCATCGAGGTCGCGGTCGACGATGTCGTTATAGGTGCAGCCGGCGCCGCGCATGGCGATGGCGCCGATCAGGAAGAGCAGCAGATACCAGGGATCGGGCCAGCCTCGTCCGCCCGCATCCGCGGCAAGCGCCGTCGACCACCAGCAGGGCCAGAGCAGCAGCCACCAGCCGATCGGTCGGTCGAGCCGCGCCATCCGCGCATACGGCTTCGCCCCGGCCGGCAGGTAACGGTCGACCCAGTTGCCGCGGACGGCGTCTGCGACCGCAGAAGTCTTGGCGCCGGTTGAGTGTTCGGACATGCGCCTTTATAGCGCGATGGTCGGCGAACGGGAGTGCGACTCATCGTGAATGTTCTTCTGACCGGCTCGGGCGGCCGCGAACATGCGCTGGCATGGAAGCTCGCGCAGTCGGCCCAGCTCGAGAAGCTCTATGCGGCGCCGGGAAATCCCGGCATCGCCGAACACGCCGAATGCGTCGCGGTGGATGTCGCCGATCACGAAGCGGTTGTCCGCTTCTGCCGCGACCACGCGATCGACCTCGTCGTCGTCGGGCCCGAGGCGCCGCTGGTCGCGGGGCTTGCCGATGCGCTCGCCGCGGCGGGCATTCCGGTCTTCGGTCCGACCGCCGCCGCCGCCCGGCTCGAGGGCTCGAAGGGCTATACCAAGGATCTCTGCGCCGAGGCGCATATCCCGACCGGCGCCTATGGGCGGTTCACGGATGCCGAGGCCGCCAGGGCCTATGCCCGTGACCAGGGAGCGCCGATCGTCGTCAAGGCCGACGGGCTCGCGGCCGGCAAGGGCGTGACAGTCGCCGCAACCCTCGACGAGGCGGTCGCTGCTATCGACGACTGCTTCTCCGGGGCTTTCGGGGATGCCGGCGCGGAGGTGGTGGTCGAGGAATGCCTGATCGGCGAGGAGGCCAGCTTCTTCGCCCTCACCGACGGCAAGGCCATCCTTCCCCTCGCCACCGCCCAGGATCACAAGCGCGTCGGCGACGGGGATACCGGCCCCAATACCGGGGGCATGGGCGCCTATTCGCCGGCCCCGGTGATGACGCCGGCCATGGTCGAACGGACCATGACCGAGATCATACGTCCGACCGTCGCGGCGATGGCCGAGCGCGGGACGCCGTTTCAAGGTGTCCTTTACGCCGGCCTGATGATCACGGCGGACGGTCCGAAACTCATCGAATACAACGTCCGCTTCGGCGATCCGGAGGCCCAGGTCCTGATGATGCGGCTCGAAGGCGATCTGCTGGAGCTCCTGCACGCCACCGCAACCGGACAACTCGACGGACGAACGGCAGAGTGGAGCGCCGACGCCGCGCTGACGGTGGTGATGGCATCGCGCGGCTATCCCGGGCCGTACGAAAAGGGCGGCGTCATCGACGGAGTCGCGGCCGCCGACGCCGTCTCCGGCGTCAAGGTCTTTCATGCCGGAACGGCCCTGCACGAAGGCCGGCTCGTCGCCAATGGCGGTCGCGTTCTCAACGTCACCGCCACCGGCGCGACCATCGCGCAAGCCCGGGCGCGGGCTTACGAGGCGGTCGAGCGGATCGCGTGGCCGGACGGATTCTGCCGCCGCGATATCGGCTGGCGGGCGATTTCCGGCAATCGCTGACAGAACGTGTTATGGTGAATAACGGGTGAGATTTCTCTCCCCGGGACCGAAAGGGTCTGCAATCATGAAAATCGGACAGGAAGTCAAGCCCGCCCTTCTGGGCGCGGCCGGCGGTGCGCCATCGTGCTCGCAATCATCGGATTCGCCTGGGGCGGATGGGTTACGGGCGCCAATGCGCGCGAACAGTCGCAGAAGAATGCCGATACCGCTGTTGTCAGCGTGCTTGCGCCGATCTGCGCCATTCAGTTCCGTGCGCAGCCGGATTCGGCCGGCAAGCTCGCCGAGCTGGATGCTCTTGGCACTTATCAACAGGCCAAATTCATCGACGAAGGCGGCTGGGCCGTCATGCCGGGCGCCGAAACTGCCGTGGACGGCGTTGCCCGGGGCTGCGCCGTGATTCTGACCACCAAGACCTGACCACCGGAAACGACAGCTGAACCTCCCCTCCCGCGGTCACTGAACGGATCCGCGGGCGGGATTTCTCCGGTGCATTCCGCGGCCGGCGGCGCCGCGCGCGGCGAGGAAGTGTCGATGCGTTCGGCAGCCCGACCGAATGGCAATGCCGGGCCACCCCGGCCGCGAACACCCCCAACTGACAGCCGCCCTTCCTTCGCCCCAATGATTCGGCCAGAATCGCGGCAAAGGACAGTGATTCTCCATGCCGATCCGCCGTCTCAGCGAAGACATGGTCAACCGCATCGCCGCCGGCGAGGTGGTCGAGCGGCCGGCCAGCGTCGTCAAGGAACTCGTCGAGAATGCCATCGATGCCGGCGCGCGCCGCATCGAGGTGGTCACGGCCGGGGGCGGCACATCCCTGATCCGGGTCAGCGACGACGGCAGCGGCATGGGACCGGACGAACTGGCGCTTGCGGTCGAACGACATTGTACGTCGAAGCTCGACGGCGGGCTCGACGACATCCGGTCGCTCGGTTTCCGCGGCGAAGCGCTGGCGGCGATCGGCGCCGCGGCGCGGCTGTCGGTGGCCTCGCGAGCCCGAAGCGCCGACGCGGCCTTCGAGATCAGCGTCGCGGGCGGACGCGTCGGACCGGTCAAGCCGACGGCGCTCTCCGCCGGCACCCGCATCGAAGTGCGCGACCTGTTCTTCGCCACCCCCGCCCGCCTGAAATTCCTCAAGTCGGAACGGGCTGAATCGGCGGCGATCACTGACGTGGTCAAGCGACAGGCCATGGCCCATCCCGAGATTCGCTTCGTCCTGGCGGGAAGCGACCGGACGGACCTCGACTATCCCTCGGCGACCGGCGCCGACGCGCAGCTGGTGCGGCTCGGCCAGATCATGGGGGCGGATTTCCGCGCCAATTCCATCGCCATCGATGCCGCGCGGGAGGGAGCGACGCTGACCGGCTTTGCCGGACTGCCGACCTATAATCGGGCCAACAGCCTCGCCCAGTTCGTCTTCGTCAACGGACGCCCCGTGCGCGACAAGCTGCTGCTCGGGGCGCTTCGCGGCGCCTATGCCGACCTGATGAAGCGCGACCGATATCCGGTCGCGGCGCTGTTCATCGCGATCGAGCCAAGCCAGGTCGACGTCAATGTCCACCCGACCAAGGCCGATGTCCGATTCCGCGATTCCGGCATGGTGCGTGGTCTGATCGTCGGTGCGATCCGCGAGGCTTTCGCGCGGAGCGGCCTCCGCTCCTCCTCGACGGCGACCAGCGCCACCATCACCGCTTTCCGGCCCGAGGGGCCAACACCTTCGTGGCGCACGGCCTGGCGCCCGAGCGGCCCGGTCGCGGGCAGCGCAGCTCTCGCCGCCGGCTTTGCCGAGGAAACGCAGGCCGCCTTCGACAGCGCCGATCGTCCCTCGGCCGACGTGCGCCAGACCGAGCCGGAACCGCTCGCCCTCGCCCGGCCATTGGGGGCCGCCCGCGCACAGATCCACGAGAATTACATCGTCGCCCAGACGCATGACGGGCTGGTGATCGTCGATCAGCACGCGGCGCACGAGCGCCTCGTCTACGAGCGCCTGAAGCGCGGCCTCGACGACCGCGGCATCGCCCGCCAGATCCTCCTGATCCCGGACGTCGTCGACCTCCCCGCGGACGATGTCGACCGGATCATCGACCGGGCGGCGGAACTCGCCGAACTCGGGCTCGTGGTGGAGCGTTTCGGGCCTGGCGCCGTGGCGATCCACGAGACGCCGTCAATGCTGGGCGCGATGGATGCCGCCGGGCTGGTGCGCGACCTCGCCGAGGAGATCGCGGAATGGGACCGGGCCGTCGGCCTTCGCGATCGCCTGGAGCGGGTCGCCTCGACGATGGCCTGTCACGGATCGGTGCGATCCGGACGGCGGCTCAAGCCTGAAGAGATGGACGCCCTGCTTCGCGAGATGGAGGCTACTCCCAACGCAAGCGAATGCAATCACGGGCGCCCGACCTATATCGAATTGAAACTCGCCGATATCGAGCGCCTGTTCGGCCGTCGCTAGCGGTCGATACAGCGGATCGACAAGAAAGCCTGTGCCCGTGAAAAAGCTCCTGATCGGATTGCTGATCCTGGTTGTGGTGATCGTTGCGGGGCTCTTCGCCCTGCCCCTGGTCATCCCGTCCGAAACGGTCAAGGCCGAGCTGATCGCGCGGATCGAGGCCGCGACCGGCCGCGACGTGCGGATCGACGGGCCGGTGTCGATCAGCGTGCTGCCCAGCCCCAGCCTCTCGGCGAAAGGCGTTGGTCTCGCCGGATTGACCGGCGACTCGGAGGCTTTCAGCGTCGATTCGGTTTCCTTCGGTCTCGGGCTCTTTCCGCTGCTTGCCGGCAATGTCGAGATCACCGGCGTAACCATCGAGCGGCCGAAGATCCTGGTCGCCTATGACGAGAACGGGCAGAGCAACTGGACAGGCGGAGCCGATGCGGCGAGCCGTCGTCCAACCCGGAAAGCATCGAGGATCTGATCGCGGCCGACCCTGCCGCCAAGGCCCCGGACGCCGCGGGCGGCGCAGCGTCGGACGCCCTGGCGGCGCTCGAGAACCTGACGATCGGTCGCGTGACGATCGTCGACGGCACGCTGACCTATCGCGACCTTTCAAGCGGGACGGAGGAAACGCTCGAGGCGCTCAATCTCGCTATCAAGATGCCGCATATGGTCGGTGCCGGGACGGTCGACGGGAGCTTCGTCTGGCACGGCGCCGAGCAGAAGATCGCACTGTCGATCGACGAGCGGCCAGCCGCCCAGCTGCTTGAACGGATTCCGGTCGCGCTGACGCTCTCCAGCGATGGCGGCAGTCTTACCGCCAAGGGTGTCGCGCTCGATGGCCCCTCGCTTCTCGCCGGAACGATCGAGGCGAGCGGATCGTCGCTGCGCGGCTTCCTCAAGGGCTTCGGAGTCGACCTGCCGGATGCCCCGGCCTTTGCCGCGTTTTCATTTTCCGGCCCGCTCGCCGTCGACCAATCCAGTGTTCTGATCGGGCAGTTCAAGGGCGAGCTCGCTGGCATCACCCTCGATGGCGGCGCGCGGCTCGTTTACGATCGCGAGCGTCCCGGCATCGGCCTCAAGGTTGCCGCCGGCCGCATCGATACCGCTCTTTTCACGCCGGCGGCCGCGGATGGCGCGGAGACCGGTGACGGCGGCATCGACCTCTCGGCGCTCGGTGCGTTCGACGCCAATATCGATTTCACGGCCAGCGAGGTCACTCTCGGCGCGGCGACACTCGCCAACCTGGCGATGGACCTGAAGCTCGCCGGAAGCGTTCTGACGACGACCATCCGCTCGATCGAGATCGGCGGCGCGCCGGGCTCCGGAACCGTGACGGTCGATGCACGCCAGCCTACCCCGGTCATCAAGGGCTCGGTCAAGCTGAGCGGTCTCGATCTTGCCGCCCTGATGGCGCTCGCCGAGGCCAACGCCCCCGCCACCGGTATCGCCGGCCTGAATGTCGATTTCCAGACATCGGGCACATCGGTCGACCAGTTCGTCGCCAATCTCCAGGCAAGCGGCGCGGTCTCGCTCGCCAAGGGCTCGGTCACCGGCCTTGGCCTTGCCGAATACGTCGGCGGCGACGCAACCGCCGACAAGGTCGAGGACATCAACGTCAAGGCGAGCTTCGCTTCCCTTGCTTCTCCAGTGTCGATCGACGGCACGCTCACCTGGCGCGGCGAGCATTTCTCCGTTGCCGGCAAGGGGGACGCGCGGGCGCTGATCGAGGGCAAGGAGACCGAAGTCTCGTTCAACGCCACCTCGAACCGTCTCAAGATCGGCTTCGCCGGCATTGCCAGCCCGGACGGCTTTGGCACCGGCAAGGTCGCTCTCTCGACCCCATCGCTGCGGAAATTGCTTGCCTGGATCGGGCAGCCGATCGCCGCCGGGGGCGGACTGGAGGCGTTTTCGATCGACGGAACGGTTTCTCTGGAGGCCGACCGGTTCAGCTTCGACAAGACCGCCTTCACCCTCGACAAATCGAGCGGCCTCGGCACCGGCGCCATTGTCTTCGGCGGCAAGCCGAAGGTGACCGCCGGGCTGGCGATGAAGGTCCTCGACGTGACGCCCTATCTCGTCGCCGCGGGCACGGCAGGCGGCAAGAAAGGTGGAGGCGGAGGTAGTAGCGGCGGCGGCGGAGGTGCCGGCTCCGGCGACACGGCGGTCGATTTTTCCGGGCTGACGGCGATGGACGCCGATCTGAACCTGAGGGCGGACAGCATTCTTGCCAATGACATCAAGATCGGGCCATCGGCGCTGACCGTGAAGCTCGCCGGCGGCAAGCTCAATGCCAATCTTTCCGAGATGGCGCTATATTCCGGCAAGGGTACGGGTACCGTGGCGGTCGATGGAGCGTCACCCACTCCGACGCTCGCCGCTTCCTTCAAGCTCGCCAACGTTTCGGCGATGCCGTTCCTGACGGACGCAATCGGCTTCAAGCGGGTCGAAGGCGCCGGGAGCTTTGCTTTCGATCTCAAGGCGGCGGGAAAGAGCC
The DNA here is from genome assembly GCA_963812275.1 of uncultured Alphaproteobacteria bacterium. Classification (GTDB taxonomy): domain Bacteria; phylum Pseudomonadota; class Alphaproteobacteria; order Rhizobiales; family Kaistiaceae; genus Bauldia. The sequence goes on from CAWEUQ010000031.1 coordinate 92,954, forward strand.
AGTCGGCGCTGATGAAGTCGCTTTCCGGAAAGGGCTCGATGGCGGTGCGCAACGGCGCCATCCGCGGCATCGATATCCCGAAGATGCTGCAGAGCCTGTCGATCAACACCCTGCTCGGCTGGCAGCCAAGCAACGACAAGACTGAATTCTCCGAGATCGACGCGACCTTCACCATCACCAACGGCATCCTGAAGAACGACGACCTGGTGATTGCCGGACCCCAGTTCGCGCTGAATGGGGCCGGAACGATCGATATCCCGGCACAGACGGTCAGCTATCGCGTCAATGCAAAGGTGTCGGCCGGCAAGAAGAATCAGCTCAAGGATTTTGCTGTTCCGGTCCGCATCGACGGACCGCTTGCCAAACCGAAGATCTACCCGGAGATTCAGGGCGTTCTCGAAAACCCGCAAGGAGCGCTCGATCAGCTCCGCGACATCGGCGGAGGACTGTTGGGCGATACCGGCGGCGGAGGGAAGAATGCCACCAAGGACGACAACAAGAAGGGCAAGAAGAAGAACAAGAACGACCCGGTCGGCCAGGTCCTGGATCTCCTCAAGCAATGAGCAGCAGCGGCAAATCGGCAAATTGCGCGGCGGTGCCTCACCCGGCTATGGTCGCCGGATGAACCGTATCGAAAGACACGGCCGCGGCGGCGAAGCGAAGCTTCGCTACCTCGACGGCGATTTCCAGGTGGTCACGCCGGGTAGCTTCGTTCGTTGCGCGGTGACAGGCCTCGACATCCCGCTCGACGAGCTCAAATACTGGAGCGTCGCGCGGCAGGAAGCCTATGTCGACGCCGCGGCATCGCTGGCGCGCGAAGTCGAAGCCAACTCCCGTTAGCCGGAGACTGCCGCCGCGCCGAGGCGGACGGTGTTCCCGACCATCTCCTCCATCGCGGCCGGATTCTCGAATTCGAGCACGATCGGAAAGGCCTCGGCGCGTTCGCGCAAGGTTGCCAGCGGACCCGTCGCACCCTTGAGCCGGACGAGATCCTTCTCGGTGGTGACCAGCCGAAGATTGTCGGCGTCGGCCTTCGCCAGCAGACGCATCACCTCGGCCTCGGTGAAATGGTGATGATCGGGGAAAGCGACGGTTTCGGCCACCGGCGCCTCGATCTCGCGAAGGGTTTCGAAAAACTTCTCCGGCCGGCCGATACCGGCGAATGCCAGAATCGGCGTCTTGCGCCATTCCCTGACGCGGACCGGCTTCAGTCTCGCCCGCAGCGTCGGCCGTCCGCTGCGGGCGGCGGCACGGATCAGCGGCTCCGCCAATTGCCCGTCGCCGATCACGATCAGGGCATCGGCGCGGCGAAGCTGCAGATCGAGCGGCGCTCGGAGCGGACCGGCCGGGATCATCATCCCGTTGCCGATGCCGGCTCCCGCGTCGACGCAGGCAAAGGAAATATCCTTGGCAAGCGTCGGATTCTGGAAGCCGTCGTCCATGATGATGACGGTGACGCCCTCTTCGAGAAGCAGACGAGCGGAGGCGTCGCGATCACGACCGATCGCGGTTGGCGCCACGGCCGCGAGGAGCAGCGCCTCATCGCCAACGGCGTCCGGCGTATGTGCCTCGGAATCGACAATCATCGGCCCGGCTTCACTGCCGCCGTAGCCCGACGACAGGAAGCCGGGCTTGAGCCCCTGGCGGCGCGCGACCTTCGCAAGGGTTATGGCGGTCGGTGTCTTGCCCGCCCCGCCGACGACGAAGTTGCCGACGCAGATCACCGGCACGGGTGCCCGGAAGCGCGGCGACTTGGTCATCCGCCATGCCGCCGACTGGCCCCAGATCCTGGAGATTGGCCAGAGCGCGAGCGCCGCCGCTCCCGGCCGTGTCTGCCACCAGAAAGACGGTGCCGCGCTCACGACCGTGCCGGCTCGAGACGGACGCGCGGCGCGTCCGGTTCGGGTATCGCGCCGAAGGCCGGCCGCAATGCCAGCACGGTCCTGTCGAGAGCGCCGCGAAACGGAGACAGGGCCGCCTGCGCGCTCGCCACCGATTGTTCCCGTGCCTCGGCATCCGCGATCAACGTGCTGGCACTCTCTGCCAATCCCCTGGCGTCGACGACTCGGCAACCAGCGGTCAGATCGTCAAGAGCGCGATACACATCCGCGAAATTCTGGACATGGGGACCGTGGAGGATCGCCGCGCCGAGAGCGACCGGCTCGATCGGATTCTGTCCGCCGTGGTCGACCAGCGACCCACCGACGAAAGCCACCGGCGCCAGCCGATAGAATAAGCCAAGTTCACCGAGCGTATCGGCGACGTAAATGTCCGTCGACGCCGATGGCGCACCGCCGCCGCTGCGACAGGTGACGGACAATCCCGTAGGCGCCAGGGCCGCCGCCAGTTCCGAGCCCCGGTGCGGATGCCGCGGAACGATAATGGTCAGCAGTCCAGGATGCCTGGCGATCATCAGCTTGTGGGCGGCCGCGACAAGCTCCTCCTCCCCGGGATGCGTGCTGGCGGCGAGCCAGACCGGACGATCGCCGATCTCCATCTTGAGCGCCGCCTTTGCCGCCGGGTCGGCGCCCGGCGGGGGCGTATCGAACTTCAGATTGCCGGTGACCGCGACCGACGGGACGCCCAGCGTATGATAGCGTTCTCCGTCCTTCTCGGTCTGCGCCAGGCACAGGCTGACCCGCGAGAACAGCGCTTCGGCAATCGTGGCCCGCCGCCGCCAGCCCTCGAAGGACCGGCTTGAAAGCCGCCCGTTTACGATGACGAGCGGAATCTTCGCTTCCGCAAGGCTGACGATCGCCTGTGGCCACAATTCCGACTCGACGAAAACCGCCAGATCGGGACGCCAATGGGCGAGGAAAGCCTTCACCCAGCATCTGATGTCGATCGGCGAGAACTGGTGAACGGCGCCGGGCGGAAGCCGCTGCTCAGCGATTTTGGCAGCGGTCAGCGTTACGGTGGTGAAGACCACCGAACGCCCGGACGTGATGATTTCCTTGATGAGCGGGAGGACCGCATTGGTTTCGCCGACGCTGGCGGCATGGATCCAGACGACCGACCCTTCGGGTCGGGGTTCGGAGGCGCGGCCGTAACGCTCGTCGAGTCGGCTCCTGTCTTCCTTGCCGCGCGAAACGCGATAGGCGAGGAGGAGTGGCGCCAGCGGACGGACGATGAAGCTGCCGAAGAAACGGTAGGTACCCAGCGCTGCGGTGGCGGCAAGGCTTGTCATTTGCGCCGATCGACAATCCGATAGGCACGGTCGGTCGCCTCGTTCAGCGCCGTCTCGAGCGCCAGTCGCTTGCTTTCGAGAAGGGCCGGATCGGCGTCCGCGGGCACCTCGACCGGCGTCCCGACGGCACAAACCGCGCGGCTGAAGGGAAGATTGATGGTCGACCGGTCCCAGCTCGTCACATCGATGCGCCGACTGCTGGCGTAGGCAATCGGAACGATCGGCCGGCCGCTGACCCTGGCGAGCGAGATGATCCCCATGCCCGCCCGGCGTGCTGCAAGGTTTGAAATATCCGCCGTCATCGTCACGCAGGCGCCCTCTTCCAGCGCCGCCTTCATCTCAAGAAAGCCGACCATCCCCCCCTTCTCCAGCATGCGGGAGGGATCGCGGGCCGTGGAACCCCGAATCGTCGTGATGCCGAGCTTCCGCGCCACCAGGGCATTGATCTCGCCATCGTGGTGTTTGGAAATCAGGACGCGCGCGTCAAAGTCGAAAATGCGGGCGAAAGGCAGCATGAAATGCTGGCCATGCCACATCGTGAAAATCACCGGCGCGAGGTGAATGTATTTGCCGTAGGGATCGGGCGGATCGAAGGCGAGCGGGCTGGTTCGGTTGACAAGACGAAGGTAGTTGGCGGCAAGGCTTGCGATGGTCCGCTGAACACCGGGACTGCGGAGGAGCCGGGTCGAAAGCCGCGGCTTGCGGCGCGTCTTCTTCGGCAGCTTGAGAACCGGCTTGCCGGCGCCATCCTGCCTTCGGACGCGCCTTGGCTTTGACGGTCCCGGCTTCGTGCGTCGCGATGGAAGGTGCTTCGCTGTTTTCAATCGTCTTCACTGAAACCGACCATCTGCGCCTGGGGCATTCTCAGAAAAAGCGAGGATATTTTCCGCCGGGAAAATGCAACAGGCAAATGCGTCCGGGCCAAGGCCCAATTCAATCATACCGAATTTTGCCCTAGCTGCCCTTGCGGTCCGGCCGGGCGTCCGCATCGGGATCGAGAAGGCGATGCAAATGAACGATGAAATAGCGTCTGCGCGCGTTGTCGACCGTAGCCTGGGCCTTGCTTTTCCAGGCGTCATACGCCGTGGCATAGTTCGGATAGACACCCACGACATCGACGTCGGAGAGGTCCGAGAAGCGAATACCTTCGATATCCTCAAGGTCGCCGCCGAAGACCAGATGAAGAAGCTGCGGGCCACGATCTGACTTAGCTTCGTGCGTCTCCGCCATATCGACCGTCTCGTCCTTCGAATTCGTGCCGCGCGTGGATGGTGTTGACCAAATCCGCAACCCGGTTGAAGAGTTGCGGCGCCGTCGCGATCAGGGTCGAGTGCCCCGTTTCCCTGAGGTTATAGCGCAAAGCCTCGCCTGAAAGGTCGCCCAACCGCGCCCCGGCTTCCTGCACCAAAAGATCGGCGGCCGCAAGGTCCCAGTCGCGGGCATGGGGCCGTACGATCGCCACGTCAATCTCGCCACTGGCCACGAGCGCGATTCGATAGGCGAGCGAAGATACATAGCGGGAACGGGTAGGATTGCCGGTCTCCGCCTCGACCGCCCGGGTATAGCGGCGCGGACTGGCAAAAAGGGCGCCGGAGAGATCGCGGGTCGCCGATGCCTTCAGCCGCGTCTTGCCGTCGAAGGCGCCGCCGCCGGCTGTCGCCCAATAGCTGACCGATAGCGCGGGACCAACCAGCACGGCCGAAATCGGCCGGCCATCCTCGACGATCGCCAGCGAAATCGTCCACTGGTCGCTGCCTTCCAGAAAAGCGCGAGTCCCGTCAATCGGATCGATCACGAAAACCCGGGACCGTTCGAGACGCTCAGGGCTGTCGACCGTCTCCTCGGAGAGCCAGCCATAATCGGGCCGGGCCGTCCGCAGGATCTCGGTGAGCCGCCGATCGACGGCGAGATCGGCTTCGCTGACCGGGGAGCCGCCGTCCTTCAGCCAGACCTTCGGATCGCGCTTGAAATAGGCCAACGCCAAAAGTGCGGCTTCCGAACCTGCGGCTTTCAGAAGCGCGAGATCGTCCTCGATCGAAAAGGCCACCTGTTATTGCCCTGCGACCGTCATGCCTTCGATGGCAAGGGTCGGCGCATTGACCGAGAAGCGGTATTCGAGGTCGGAAGCGGCGACGAGATGAAGAAACATGTCGACGAGATTGCCGGCGACGGTGATCTCACTGACCGGTTCGGCCAGCTTGCCACCACGAATGGCGAAACCCGCCGCGCCGCGACTGTAGTCGCCGGTCAGGAGATTGGCGCCGTGGCCGATCATCTCGGTGACGTAGAGACCCTCGCCGATCGCGGCCATCAGCTCCTCCGGCGATTGATCGCCCGGGGCGAGCGTCAGGTTGGTGGCGCCCGGCGACGGGTTGCCGCCGCCGCGCGACGCATGCCCGTTGGTGGAGAGACCAAGCTCGCGCGCGGTCGCCGAATCGAGAAACCACGTCTGCAGGACGCCGTCCTTGATGAGATCGAGCGGCTCCGGCCGGACACCTTCCCCGTCGAACAGGCGCGAGGCCAGTCCGCGCGGCCGCTTGGGATCGTCAGTCACGTTGATGGTGTTCGGAAAAATCGCGGTCCCGAGCTTTTCGCGAAGAAAGCTCGTCTTGCGCGCGATCGCCGCTCCGTTGGTCGCGCCGGCCAGGCTGCCGAGCAGCCCGCTCGCAACCCGAGGATCGAAGACGACCGTGGTGCGGCCGGTGGCGAAAGTCCCCGGGTTGACGCGGCGCACCGCACGCTCGCCCGCTTTGCGACCGATTGTCGCCGGGTCGGTGAGATCGGCACGGTGGGTCCGCATCGCGTAGTCGTAATCCCGCTCCATCGCGGTCCCTGTCCCGGCGATTGCCGAAGCCGAAAGACTGAAGCGCGAGGCGAGATAGGAACCGGCGAAGCCATCGGACGTGGCGAGAACCATTCCGCCGAGCGACCAGCCGGCGCTGGCCCCGCCGGAATTGGTCACCCCGTCGACCGCCCGCATCGCGTCCTCGGCGGCCAGCGCCGCTTCGGTCAGTTCCGCCGCCTGCGGGATGGTTTCGTCGAGCAGGTCGAGGTCTTCATCGAAGGATTTCAGCAGCCGGTCCGGGTCGGCAAGCCCGGTAAACCGGTCTTCCGGCGCGACCCGCGCCATCGCAACAGCCCGCTCGGCAAGCTCGGCCGGGTCGGCCAGGACGTTGGCCGAAACCGTGGCCGAGCGCTTTCCGACAAAGGTACGCAGCGTGAAATCGTCACCCTCGGCGCGCCGCGTTTCCTCGACCTTGCCGAGGCGCATGTCGACGGAAAGGGAAATGCCGCGCACGCAAATGGTGTCGGCGGCATCGGCGCCCGCCTTTTTCGCGGCTTCGACCAGCCGGGCGGCGCGGTCGGTAAGGTCGGACTGGTCTAGGATTTCGGTCATGCTGGCTCCTTGGCGCCTGATGTATGGTCCTCAGACGCTTAGGGCAAGCGCGACCGCCATTTGCACGCCCGCCATTTGCGCGCCTCATGCCGGAGTTCTATGTTGCGTTCGGCCGGCAAGGCCGCCCCCGCCGGAATGCAAGCCCAGGTCAATCGATGTCGTCACCCGTTGCCGGTGCTTCGCCCCAGAAGGCGCGATTCGTCACGGGTTCGACGATGCGCCACGTGCTGGTCATGGCGGCCGCCGGTGCGGCCGGGCTGGTGGCGATCTTCATCGTCGACTTCCTCAACCTCTTCTACATCTCGCTTCTCGACGACACGAGCCTGACCGCGGCGGTCGGCTATGCCTCGGCACTGATCTATTTCTATACGTCGCTGACGATCGGGGTGATGATCGCCTCGACGGCGCTGGTCGCCCGGGCGCTCGGCGCCGAAGACCGTGAGCGCGCCCGCGAGGTCGCCGGCTCGGCCATCGTCTGGATGATCGTGGTCAGCGGCGGCGCGACACTTGCCACCATGCCCTTCGTCAACCAGCAGCTCACCCTGATCGGGGCGACGGGCGAGGCGCACAGGGTCGCCGCCATCTTCATGCGGATTGTCTTGCCAACGACGCCGCTCCTCGGCCTCGGCATGTGCTTCACCGGATTGCTGCGAGCGGTTGGCGACGCCCGGCGCTCGATGTTCACGACGCTCGCCTATGGCGGCGTCATCATCGTCCTCGATCCCCTGCTGATCCTCGGCGTCGGATGGGGCGTTCCCGGCGCGGCCATCGCCTCGGTCATCGCGCGGCTGGCGATGGTTGGCTATGCGCTCCGCGTCCTGATCGTCAAACACGATCTGATCGCCCGCCCGACGCTCGCCCACACGCTTCGCGATTTCCGGCCCCTCGCCCAGATCGGCATCCCGGCCATCCTGACCAATATCGCGACGCCCGTCGGTAACGGCTTTGTCACCGCCGCCATTTCCCCCTTCGGCGATCACGCGATCGCCGGGTGGACGGTTATCTCGCGGCTCATTCCGGTCGCCTTCGGCGGCCTCTTCGCGCTGACCGGCGCGGTCGGGCCGATCCTCGCCCAGAACTACGGCGCCCGCGCCTATGACCGCGTCCGGGCGGCGCTGAATAATGCAATTACCGTCAGCACCATCTACGTCGTCGTGATCTCCGCGCTGCTCTTTCTTGTCCAGCCATGGATCGTGATCGGCTTCAACCTCGCCGGCGATGGCGCGAACCTGCTTCGCGACTTCAGCACCTATCTTGCCGTCTCCTTCGTCTTCGCGGCCGGCCTCTACGTCGGCAACGCCGCCTTCAACAATCTCGGGCACGCGCCGCTTTCGACGCTGTTCAACTGGGGCCGGGCGACGCTTGGCACCATTCCGTTCATCTGGGCGGGTGGCTCTTTCTTCGGCGTCGAGGGAACGCTCGCCGGCTTCTTCATCGGCGGCGTGCCCTTCGGCATCGCCGCCCTGCTCGTCGCGTATCACATCATCGGCCGGCTCGACGGCGAGAGGCCGGTCCGGTCCCTGCGCGAGACTGCGGCGGACTGGTGGAACGGCGCGCATCGCGCCGGCGAGGATTCAGCGCTGGGCAAGTAGCGCGGACATCTGCTTCTCGACCAGGCGCTTGACTTCGTCCTTGACCGGCTGCGCCCCATGGATGATGTGGCCGGCCCTCATGAAATCCAGGACTCGCGCCGTAACTGGCGGCCGGACAACGACTTCGGGGGGGCGCGGTCGTTGCATCTTTTCCGCCATGATCGACTGCATGAGCAGTTGAGCGGAACCGTAGATCGCTTCGAGCGATCCGGGTATCCCCTTGCCACCGTCGATCGGGCCGCCAACGATATCGACCGCGATGACGATATCCGCATTTTCGAGGATCTGATCGAAGGGAAGGGGATTGATGACGCCGCCGTCGACCATTGCCCGGCCGCCGATCCGTACAGGTCGGAAAAGCATCGGAATCGCCGCCGACGCCGCAAGGGCGGGACGAAGCGCCCCGGAATCGAGGACCGCTTCCTTGCGGCCATAAAAATCCGTGGCAACAACCTTGAGCGGGATGGTCAGTTCCTCGAAGGTGAGCGGCACCCTCACCGGCAGAAAAGTCTCCATCACGCGCTCGGCGTCGAACTGACCAATCGCGAAACCACCCTCCGAGAACAGATCACGCATCCGCTTCGGACGAAGTTGCCACAGCCGGCCGAGCACGTCGGTCCGGTTCTTGAAGAGATCAGTCGCATAGCGGCCGATGTCGGCCCCGGTCATTCCGGCGGCATAACCGGCACCGATGACCGCCCCGATCGAGGTTCCGACGATGACGGACGGGCGCAGCCCCATCTCGTCAAGCGCCTCGAGTACCGGAACATGGCCGAACCCGCGCGCACCGCCGCCGCTCAGCGCGAGGCCAATTCTCGGTTGCCCTGTCAATTGCGATGATGTGCGGTCTGCGAGCGCCGTTTCAAGACGCCGCCCGCCCCCATCCGCGTCGCGCATCAGGTGGCCGGCTGGCCGACGCGCACGATCGTCATGTCGCCGGTGAAAAGACGCGCCGCGGCCTTCCGGACATCCTCGATCGTCACGGCGGCGATGAGGTCGTTGCGCTTGTTGATGTAGTCGATACCCAGTCCCTCCTGCTGGATGGCGAGCAGTTGGTCGGCGATTGCCCCCGAGGTGTCGAAGCGTAGCGGATAGCTGCCGATCAGGTAATCCTTGGCATCGGCGAGTTCTTTCACGGTCGGGCCCTCTTCCGCGAATTTCCTGACTTGTTGCTTGATCAGGTCGACGACGGCGTCCGCCTGATCGCCCCGGGTCGAGGTGCTGACAAAGACCAACCCGGCATGGTTCATCGGGGCAAGCCCCAGATAGACCGAATAGGCGAGGCCCCGTTTTTCGCGGACCTCGTCATAGAGGCGAGACGAGAAGCTGCCGCCGCCGAGGATATAGGCGGCGATGGATGCCGGGATGAAGTCGGGATCGTCCCGCTTCAGTCCCTTGCCGGCGATCTGGATGACGGTCTGGGGAATCGACATCGCGATCGTGGTATCGCCCCCGGTCGTCGGTTCGACCTCGGCGACGGCGACGCGATTCGCCTTGACCGGCAGATCCCCGAAGACCTCGTCGAGCATCGTCGCCAGGGTCGCGGGGTCGATCGCCCCGACCACGGCGATCGTCAGGTTGTCCTTGGCGACGATCTTGTTGAAATAGTCCCGCAGGTCGTCGGTGGTGATCGAAGCCACGGATTGCGGCGTTCCCTCGCTCGGCTTTCCATAGGGATGATCCGGGAAAAGGGACGTCATCAGCGCCCGGCTCGCGACTTCGCCGGGGTCACGCTCATTCGCCTTGAGCCCGGTCAGGATCTGGGCCCGGATCCGCTCGACTGGCTCCGGGTCGAACCGCGGCTCGGTCAGGGCGAGCTTCAGCAGGCGGACGGCCTCGTCACGGTTTTCGACCAGCGTGCGAAGCGAGCCGCCAAAGCTGTCGCGGCCCGTATCGAAGGACAGGCTGATCGAATAATCGTCGAGCGCCTTCTGGAAGGCTTCGCTATCGAGCGGACCAGCCCCCTCATCGAGAAGGCCGGACAGAAGATTGGCGACCCCCGGCCTTTCAACCGGATCCTGCGTTGCGCCGCCATCGAAGGCGAAGGACATCGCGATCAAAGGAACCGCGTCCTCCTGGACAAGCCAGGCGACGATGCCCTTCGGGCTGACGACGCGTTCGATCGTCACCGCGTTGGCATCACCGGCAGCCAGGACGGGCGCAAGCAGGAGGCCAATCGCAAGAGCGGCTTTGGCGAGCTTCATGGTTCTCGAATCCCTGTCAGGAGCGTTCCGGGGCCGGCGCGGCGACGAGATAGCCGGTCACCGAGCGGCGGGCGGTGAGATACTTGCGGGCGACATCGACAATCTGGTCGGCAGTCACCGCGTCGATCGTCGCCGGCCAGTTCTGGACGTCTTCCACCGTCTGGCCGGTGGCGAGCGCCGTCCCGAAAATACGAGCCAGCGAAGAGTGGTTGTCCTGCGCGTAGATGGCGCTGGCGGTGACCCGGTGCTTGGCGCGCGCCAGATCGTCCTCGCTGACGCCATTCGCGATCAGATCGTTGAGGACGCCGTCGATATCGGCCATCAGGTCGTCGAGACTGATATCTCCTCTCGGGACGCCGTAGAGGACGAAGCGGGTGTCGCCGAGCGAGTCCGACCGATAGTAGGCCCCGGCGACGGTCGCGACGCCCTTGTCGACGACAAGCTGACGATAGAGCTTGCTGGTGGTGCCCGACCCGAGAATGTCGGCGAGGAGATCCAGTGCCGGGGCCTCTCCCGGCTCTCCCGTCGCGTAGGACGGCGCGAGATAGGTGCGCTGGACGGTCGGCTGGGTGACCTTGGGATCGGCAAGCGTCACCGTGCGCGCGGCAAGCGGCTCCGGCTCACGCGGCCGGACACGCGGCGGAGGCTCGGCGCGGCGCGGAAGCTTGCCGTAGGTCGCCTCGGCAAGTTTGCGGACTTCTTGCTCGGTGACGTCGCCAGCGACAATGACGATGGCGTTGTTTGGCGTGTAGTAGCGATTGTAGAAGGCAATCGCGTCGTCGCGGCTGAGCTTCGCCATCTCGATCGCCCAGCCAATGGTGGGAATGCCGTAATGGCTGTTCTGGAAAAGCGCCGCGCCGACCGCTTCATTGAGCTGCGAGGCCGGATCATTGTCCGTGCGCGAGCGGCGCTCCTCTAGGATGACGTTGCGTTCCGGCAGGACAGCTTCATCGCTGAGGACGAGATTCGCCATCCGGTCAGCCTCGAATTCCATCATCAGACCGAGATGCTGCTTGGCAACGCTCTGGTGGTAGACGGTATAGTCGTCGGTGGTGAAGGCGTTTTCGCTGCCGCCGACCGAGGTGATGACCTTGGAGAATTCGCCCTCCGGGTGATCACTGGTGCCCTTGAACATCAGGTGTTCGAGAAAATGCGCGATCCCGGATTTTCCCGGCACTTCGTCGGCGGCGCCGACCTTGTACCAGACCATGTGCGTGACGATCGGCGCCCGATGATCCGGAATGACGACGACCTGGAGACCGTTGTCGAGCGTGAAAGTCGTCGCCTGACCGGCGAAGGTCAACGGCGCGGCGCCCGCGGTCGCCCCCATCGCCCAGACCAGTACAAAGGGGATCGCGGCACGGGCGAGAGCGAACATCAGGATTCCTTCCGGTCGGTTACGGGATTCGCGGCAGCCGGCCGCGACGATATCGGCCGAACGTAGCATCCAGCGAATAGCGCCAACATTACATCCTCTTAAGAAAGACGATTTGCGAGTCACCGATGTCACGGCGCTCGACGACCGCCAGTCCGTCGATCGCCGCGACCGTCACCGAGCGCCGCTCCTCCAGCACGCATAGTGCCTCCTCGGCCATCCAGCCGCCGGCGAGCGCCGCCGCCAATGCCCGTTCGCCGAGCCCGGCCTCGTAAGGTGGATCGGCGAATATCAACGAGAAAGGCGCGACAGTGCCGGCCTCGCCAAGCCGGGTGGCGTCGCGGCGGAAAATGCGTGTCTTTCCGGTCAGCCCCAACGCTTCGACATTCTGGCGGATCAGGCCGCGCGCGGCTGTGTCGTCGTCGACGAAAAGCGCGAAGTGTGCTCCACGGGAAATCGCCTCGATGGCAAGGGCGCCGGTTCCGGCAAAGAGATCGAGCACCCGGGCGTCCCTCGTCGGATCGCCGTAACCGTGGGCAAGCACGTCGAAAAGGGTCTGGCGCAGTCGATCGCTCGACGGGCGGATGGCGTTCGAACCCGGCGCCGTCAGCCGGCGCCCACCGAACTCACCGCCGACGACGCGCATGCGGCTTTCGAGCCACGGCCGGCCTCTCCGGCATCGCCGGCGCCCGGATCGGCGCGGCAAAGTCGGCCTCCGCCTGTTCGGCGAGCTTTTCTCCCAGTTGATCGCGCAGCACCCGGCCACGAATCTCGCGCACGGCGCCAACCGGAAGATCGCCGATCTGGAACGGCCCGTAGGAAAGGCGGATCAGGCGATTGGTCGCAAGCCCGAGGTGGGCAAGGATGCGCTTGATCTCCCGATTCTTGCCCTCGCGAAGCCCGATCGTCATCCAGACATTGCCGCCCTGCACCCGGTCGATCGTCGCCTCGACACCGGCATAGAGGATGCCGTCGATGGCGACGCCGTCCTTTAATCGGTCCAGCGCCGCCTGGTCGACGATGCCGTGGGCCCGGACCCGGTAGCGCCGCAGCCAGCCGGTCGAGGGCAGTTCGAGCACACGCTTCAGCCCGCCGTCGTTGGTGAGGAGAAGCAGTCCCTCGGTGTTGATGTCCAGCCGTCCGACAGCCAAGACGCGCGGCAAGTCGGCCGGCAGGGCCTCGAAGACCGTCTTTCGGCCCTCCGGATCCCTGGCGGTGGTCACGAGGCCCTTTGGCTTGTTGTACAGCCAGAGACGGGTGCGTTCGCGTCCGGGCAACGGCTTGCCGTCGACGACGACACGGTCGCGGGGGCCTATATTGATGGCCGGCGAAGTCAGCGTCTTGCCGTTGAGCGCCACCCGACCTTCGGCGATCCAACGTTCGGCGTCACGGCGCGAACACAGCCCGGCCCGTGCAAGAATCTTTGCGATCCGTTCACCTTCGGGCTTTTTCGACTCGGGAGGATTTGCGCTCATGCCGAAGCCATAGCAAAGGTATGGGCCCCGGGCGAGGACAGCCGATGACAAGACCGCTGGAACCAATGGCCGTGGCGCTGCAGGAAGCGCGGGACGCCATGGCACGGGGCGAAGTGCCGATCGGCGCCGTGCTCGTGCTTGACGGCCAGATCGTCGCGCGGGACGGCAACCGGACGATCGAACGGGACGATCCGACCGCGCATGCCGAGATGCTGGTTATCCGGGCCGCCGCCCTGGCGAAAGGCTCGCAGAGGCTGGTCGGCGCCGACGTGTATGTGACCCTGGAACCCTGCGCCATGTGCGCCGCCGCGATTTCTTTCGCGCGGATCAGGCGATTGTATTTCGGCGCCGCCGACATCAAGGGCGGTGCGGTCGAGCATGGGGTGCGGTTCTACGCGCAGCAGACCTGCCATCATGCTCCGGAGGTCTATGGCGGACTCGGTGAAAGCGAAGCCGCTGCGCTGCTCAGGAATTTCTTCGCGGATCGACGTTAGCCGGCCGGGCGCTGCCGGTCATTGAATGGTCGAATCCGGAGCGCCCGGGATCGAGCCGGGTGCCGGCTCCATCGTTGACGTGGCAGGTGCGCTCTTATGCTTGAATATCTGCCACCATTTCTCGTCCTTGGCGGCGGTGAATTCCTCGGGGGCACTTGGATCCGGCACGCGATATTCGGCGGGAGGCTCGGTGAGCGTCGTGCGAACGGGATTGCCGTTTGCATCGACTTCGCCCGCCGCGCTCGAATTTGCCTTGGCGAAGAGCTTCTTGGCCTCGCCCTTCTGCTCCTTCATCTCCCGCATCTGCACTTCCGCGCTGTTCGGATCGACGGTCGAAGCCTGGAAGGCTGGCTGGTTGGATTTGGGCAGCCGGAAGCCCGGGTCAGCCAGAATCTCGGCCTGGGTCTGCTGTTTACTGCCGGCCGCGGCAGCCTGAGCCTTCCTGGCCTCGTCCGGATCGTTGGGCCAGTCCGTGGCCGCCACCTCCTCGCCGGGCTTTGGCAGCGCGGCGTTCGGAGGCGGCGCAACGATCGCCGGCCGCGCCGCGTATTGGATCGGTGCTTTATCCTTCGAGTGCCCTAAGCTGACCAGGCCGGTGAGATCGGTCACGGTCTGCTTCCCGGGCGAGACGCCAGTCCCGTATGTGATCCCCGAACAGGCGCCCAAAGCGGCTGCCAGCAGGACGCAACCGGCCGGTTTCCACAGATCTGGCCCCAAAAAAGTCATTCCTGTGCGAATCCCCTCGACCTGCCCCTAGCGCGGACTTGTAATAAGTCCCTTACAAAACCGGCGAAAATCCGGCGAAGCTCACAAAACGCTCTAACCCATGCTCAAAGCCACGACAACAACCGAGCTTACGCGGTCTCGGCCAGAATCCGGTCGATCGGGCTGCCAGCGCCGGCAGTTGCTATGCGCGCACGCGCCGTTTCGCAGTCGCGTCCCATCGCCTCGACCAAATCCGCGACCGTCGGAAAAGTGGCCTCCGGCCTGATCCAATCGACAAAAGTCACGACGACCTCCTCCCCATAGAGGTCGCCGCCGAAGTCGAAGACGAAGACCTCCAGCAACGGAGCGCCATTGTCGAATTGCGGGCGGCGCCCATAGCTCGCAACCCCGGCCAGTGGACGGCCGCCTTGCCGGGTCAGCGTCACCGCATAGATCCCGTGGCGAAGCCGGCAGTCCTCGGGAAGCGCGATATTCGCCGTCGGAAAGCCGAGTTCGCGACCGCGATGGTCACCGTGGACCACGGTGCCGATGACGAACCAGCGATAGCCCAGCAGCCGGTTCGCTTCGGCGATGTCGCCGGAAGCAAGTGACTCCCGGATCGCCGACGAGGAAATCCGCTCGCCGTTCGCGTCGATGACGGGATCGACCACGACGACGCCATAGCCCAGTCGCTCGCCCGCGGCAGCGAGCTGTTCGGTCGTGCCCGCCCGGCCCCTGCCAAAGCGGAAGCCGTCCCCGACGATCACCCACCTCGCGGCGAGACGCCCGGCGAGAATATTGGCCTCGAACGCTGCCGGCTCGAGCTGCGAAAAACTTGCATCGAACCGTGCCGCGACCACGCCGCTGACGCCGAGCGCCGCCATGACCCGATCGCGCGCCAGGGGCGGAGTCAGCTGGAACACCGGCTGTTCGGGACGGAAATACGTTCTCGGATGAGGGTCGAAGGTCAGGACGATCGCCTTGGCCCCGTGTTCATGGGCATTCGCGATCGCGGTCTGGATCAGGGCGACATGACCACGGTGGACGCCGTCGAAATTGCCGATCGCCACGGCCGAACCCGCAAGTTCAGGCGGCAGGTCGTCCAGCCCAAAGGTCCTGAGGGGCGACGCTGGCGGGTTCCGGGTACTCGGCATTCACAAGCGTCCGCAGAATGAAAGGCCGGCAAACTGCCGGGTCGCCCGCGACCGGTCAAGGCGGCAGTCGGCGGCCATGGCTACCATGTCAGGTGGGGAATGAAAGCACGCGCGCCGATCCCTGCGTTTTCAAGGAAGGCTCCGACCTTCGCGGCATCCGGCGTCTCCCGCTCGCCATAGGCTTCGGCGTGAATCCCGGCCGTGACGAACAGAACATCGAGACCAAAATCATTCGCCCCGCGGAGGTCCGTCTCGACCGCGTCGCCGATGGCCAGGACCGACCCCGTTTCCAGCGGCCCGCCAGCGAGCCCGGCGAAGCGGGCCATTGCCGTTTCATAAATCGGCCGGTGGGGTTTGCCGAGGATGATGGTCTCTCCACCGATGCTCGCATAGCTTTCAGCCAGCGCCCCGGCACACCAGACCAACTTGTCGCCACGCTCGACCACCTTATCCGGATTGGCGCAAAGCAGCGGCAGGCCGCGGCCGCGCCAGCGGGCAAAGGACCCGGCATAGTCGTCGGGCGTTTCGCTCTCGTCGTCGAAGAGGCCGGTGCAGGAGATGATCTCGGCGCCCTCCTCGCCACTCAGCGTCAGGTCGAGCCCCTCGTAGATCATGAGATCGCGTTCCGCGCCGACGTGAAAGACGCGAATGCCCGGGCGGGCGGCGAGAAAATCGCGCGCCGCGCCACCGGAGGTCACAACGTCGTCGAAAGCGCCGTGATCGACACCGAATCGCGTGAATTGTTCCAGAACCTGCGCTTTCGGCCGTGGCGCATTGGTAATGATCAGGACCTTCCGTCCCAATTCGCGGCACTGCCGCAGGGCCTCGACCGCGGCCGGGTAGGCCTTCACTCCGTTGTGGACGACTCCCCAGGCATCGCAGAGGATGTAGCGGTAGTCGGCGAGGATTTCGGAGAGGCCGCCGATCCGTGGCGGATGCGTGGAATTGCTCATGCGACGCCGGCTAGCCGGTCGCAGCCCCCCGGTCAAGCAGCCTTCCTTTCGACGAAGATTTCTCTCGATGATCCCGCGACGCCAACGCTTCATTTACCCTATTCGATAATAGTGAGCGACAGTACCGAATTGGGGTGCCGGAAGGCGGGGTCGCCGGTCGTGGCAAACGATAATTATCGTCAACAAACGATCGACGTCGTCATCGTCGATGCCGATGCGGGTCAACGCAGGGTTCTGGCCGGTCTGATCGCTGACAATGCGCTGGACCGCTACCAGCCGTTTCCATGCGCCAGTCCCGCCGAAGCCCTCGCCAGCGGCTGCGACATGTCGCGCGCCATCATGCTGGCCGACCTCGAAACCATCGGCGGTGCCTGTCACATTCCGGAGATCGCCGGGGCGACGTCGCGGGTCATCGCCACCAGCGCCGCGGGCTCGCTCAACGTAGCGGTTGCCGCGATGAAGGCCGGCGCTTTCGATTTTCTGCCCAAGCCGATCGGCGCAAAGGCGCTTATCCAGGGTCTCGAGGCGGCCGTCTCTTCGTGGACCGGCAACAGTAAGCCACAACCGAATACCCGACCCTTCTCGCAATCGAAGTCGACGCGGCCGGCCACGACCGACTTTGCGGGCTTCGTCGGGCGTTCGCCGGCGATGCGTACCGTTTACGAGCAAATCCAGCGGATGGCGCCATCTCGCGCGCCCGTCTTCATCACCGGCGAGAGCGGAACCGGCAAGGAAGTCGCGGCAGAAGCCATTCACGGGAACGCAGGCTCCGAAGACCGCCCTTTCGTGGCGCTCAACTGCAGCGCAATTCCGCGAGAGTTGATGGAGAGCGAAATCTTCGGCCACGTCCGCGGTGCTTTCACGGGCGCATCGGAGAACCGGGCCGGAGCGGCCGAGATCGCCGATGGCGGCACGCTTTTTCTCGACGAACTGGCCGAGATGGACCTTGGCCTTCAGGCGAAGCTGCTTCGCTTCATCCAGACGGGAAGCTTTCGTCGCGTCGGCGGCAACGAGTTGAAGCACGTGGATGTCCGGATCGTCTCCGCGACGAACCGCGATCCCTTCGCGGAGGTGGAGGCGGGCCGCTTCCGGGCCGATCTCTTCTACCGGCTTCACGTCCTGCCGATCCCCTTGCCACCTCTGCGCGAGCGCCGTGACGATATCCTCCCCCTCGCCGAGGCGTTCCTCGCCCGCTACGCCACCGAGGAGGGACGTAGCTTTCGCGGTTTCGATGCCGTGGCGGCTGCATTGATCCGCGCCTGTCCGTGGCCCGGCAACGTTCGTCAGCTGCAGAACGTCGTACGCCAGATCGTCGTGCTTCACGACGGCTCCGAGGTGACCGCGGAGATGCTGCCACGGGGTCTCGCCGGCACCGATGATCGAACGGCGAGCGCCTTGCGGTACCGCGAAATGCCTTCGGCGGAACCCGACGCGATCGTTCCCTATCGCGAGCAGGAACGTCAGATCATCGAGACCGCGCTCGCCGCGTTCGACGGCAACATTCCCCGCGCCGCCGCGGCGCTCGAAATCAGCGCATCCACCATCTATCGCAAACGCCAGACCTGGCTCGATCGCCTTTCGGCCTGAGCGCGAGTCCTGCCACTTGCGCGAAACCGCAGGGAATTGGATCATGTCGCATCGGGCCGCGCGGCGGCGGCTATACGTTTTGGGCGTTTTCGGGGGTGAACATGACGATTTCGGCCTTTCGGCCAGCAGCCGCCCTATTGTGTTGCGCGGCTCTTTATTTCGGCGTGCCGGTGGTGGTGAAGGCAGGCGAGGTCGCCGATCAGGCGGGCCGCGCGGAAACGCTGCTCGACCGGGGATACGGAGCGGCCGCGTTATCGGCCTTTGACAAGGCGGCGGCCGCGTTCTGGCAAGCCTCGCCGCTCCAGCTTCGTACCGTGGTCTTCGCCGATGACGTCAAAGGCTACGCAAACTACACGCCCCGCGAAAATTCGGAATTCAAGAGCAACGATACGCTCCGCGTCTATTTCGAACCGGTGGGATTCGCGTTCACGCCGGATGGCGACGGCTTCAGCGCGGCGCTCGTCGCCGATCTTCAGATCCGGACGCCCGGAGGGCTTATCCTGGCAACCTCGGAAGACTTCGGCAGGCTCGCATGGCATGGCCGATCGAAGATGCACGAAGTCCATGCAACGATTGAATTTCCGCTGCCGGCGTTCAAGCCCGGTGAATATCAGCTCCTGCTGACGCTGCGCGACCAGGGATCGCCGAAGGAGGTGACGGTCACCCTGCCCTTTTCGGTCGTCGAATAGGCGCTATTGCCCGGCTCGCAGCATCGCGACATCGACCGCGATATCGCGAAAGGCGGTGATCAACTCACCGTTGCTGTCGGTTTCGAACGCCATTTCCGGCGTGTCGGCGCAGGTTCTGAGGAGATCCAGCGTCTCCGGATCTGATACGCGAAACGCCACGGTGTAGATCTGCACGCCGCCATCCGCCTTGGCATTGGCGCAGGCCTCAAGCGTCTTTTCGTTCAGCTTCGCCAGGACGGTATTCCGGTCCGACGACGTCGTCCCGAGATGCCCCTTCGCCACGTAACCGAAAGCGCCGTAGCCCGATCTGTTGAAGTTCTGATAGGTCTCGTACGCGTTTTCGCCGTCCGTCATGACGATCATGATCTTGCGATTGTTCGGGCTGCCGACGGGCCGCCCCTCGGCGAAGGGCAATGCCGGCGAAAGCGATCGCCAGCCCCACATGATGCCGGCGTGGAGGTTGGCCATTCCCCTTGCGTCCAGGCCCTCGATCGTCGCCAGAATGTCCGGTTGGCTGTCGGTGAGCGGCATCAACGGCGCCGAGGTGCATCCGACATTCGGGCCAATGACCGTGCCATTGCTGTTCCCGTCGGCGATCGGAGCGCTTTCGCGGTATTTGCAGAGCCGCTGCTGGGCGTCGCGCGCCGTCGCGTTCCGTGTGGCTGCGCCATCGACACCCTGGCAGGCCGGGGACGAGTCGGCGATGTAGTTGTTGTCGAAGCCGTTGAGATCCGGCTCGTCCGGCGCAAACATCGGCACGAAGAGCGTTGCCGGGTCGGCGTCGGTCGGCGCAGTGTCTTCAACGTCATAGGGATGCGGGCGCGCCTCGACGCATCCGGCCCAGCTCACTTCGGGAAGAGCATCGTAAAGCGCGAACCTGTTCCCGTCGGCGGACAAAGCGAAGGGCTCGAAGTTCTCGAGATGCCCCGGTGCTCGTGCCTTCCCGTCCATCCAAGACGCCTTGGCATTCCAGGGCCCGACATTGACCGCGGCGGCGAATGGCACGACGGCGATCTTCACCGGATCCGGCCAGGGGTTGAGACGGTTCGACGCAAAAAGCGAGCGGGTCAAATCGCTGGCGGCCTGTTGAAGCGCGCGGATCTTCGTTCCCGCCATCGACCCCGAGGTGTCGAGCACGAGCGCGACTTCATAGGTCGTGTCTGCGGCGACCGCACCGGCGCTGAGGTCGAATGCGAAATGGTCGATGCCGATCAATCTCAGGAAACGGTTCGGCACCCGCAGTTCGGTGCTGAGCGCCACATTTCCCTCGTCGACGTCGACGACGACCGGCGAGGGAACCGTCAACCTGCCTTCGATGCTTTCGTTGTAAACCTTCCGCCCTTCGGCGACGACAGCCGCCGGAGGGATCTTGCCGATAACAAGCTGCGTGGCCAGCGAGGCGCGATCGAGAGCGGCTTGGGTTATTGTCCGCTGTTCCTCGGCGCTGGAGTAATCGACTGCGGCGCCAGCCGCGACGATCATCGGAACGACGGCGATCGCGAATGTCACTCTGGCGTTGCCGTGTATATACTGAAAGAATTTCTTAATCATACCCACCGTCTACGCGTTACGCTCGCACTATCTACGTGCAGTCCCTACTCTATCCGCGTTGACGTCCAGTTAAGCGTCAAATCTACGTATTTTATTAAGTATATCTCCCTGAAGAATTGATGAACACTATGCCGATGCGAGCGGCGGCAAGCCCCCGGCAAAAGCCTCAAGCGCTCTCCGTCGATCGAATCTCAGGACGTCCGTTGCGTCGGTTGTCTTGACAACGACCGGACAGCTAACTACATCGCGCGGCGGGTGCTTGGCACTCACCATACGAGAGTGCTAGCAGGCCTTTTATCGGGCCCGAACACGGGCCGGTACAGCATGAAGAGGAAGAGAAACCCCATGAAATTCCGTCCCTTACACGACCGCGTGGTCGTACGCCGGGTGAAGTCCGAGGAGAAGACCGCCGGCGGCATCATCATTCCGGATACCGCTCAGGAGAAGCCGCAGGAAGGCGAGATCATCGCCGTTGGTCCCGGCGGCCGCGACGAAGCCGGCAAGCTTACCCCCCTCGACGTCAAGGTCGGCGACCGCGTCCTGTTCGGCAAGTGGTCGGGCACCGAGGTCAAGATCGACGGTGAAGATCTTCTCATCATGAAGGAATCCGACGTGATGGGCGTTCTCGAGGGCAAGGTCGCGACGCGCAAGGCCGCCTGAGCGATCAACCCCGACACAACCCGATCAATTTGAAGGAAAGACAGCAATGGCTGCCAAAGACGTAAAATTCTCGACGGACGCGCGCGACAAGATGCTGCGCGGCGTCGATATCCTCGCCAACGCCGTGAAGGTGACGCTCGGTCCGAAGGGCCGCAACGTGGTCATCGACAAGTCGTTCGGCGCCCCCCGCATTACCAAGGACGGCGTCACCGTCGCCAAGGAAATCGAGCTTGAGGACAAGTTCGAGAACATGGGCGCCCAGATGGTCCGCGAAGTCGCTTCGAAGACCAACGACATCGCCGGCGACGGCACCACCACCGCCACCGTGCTCGCCCAGGCCATCGTTCGCGACGGCGCCAAGGCGGTTGCCGCCGGCATGAACCCGATGGACCTCAAGCGCGGCATCGACATGGCCGTCACCGAAGCGGTCATCGATCTCGGCAAGCGCGCCAAGAAGATCAAGACCTCGGAAGAAATTGCCCAGGTCGGCTCGATCGCCGCCAACGGCGAGAAGATCATCGGCGAGAAGATCGCCGAAGCGATGCAGCGGGTCGGCAACGAGGGTGTCATCACCGTCGAGGAGTCCAAGGCGCTCGAGTTCGAACTCGAAGTCGTCGAGGGCATGCAGTTCGACCGCGGTTACCTGTCGCCGTATTTCATTACCAACGCCGACAAGATGGTGACCGAGCTCGAGGATCCCTTCATCCTTCTCCACG
Organism: uncultured Alphaproteobacteria bacterium; assembly: GCA_963812275.1. Classification (GTDB taxonomy): domain Bacteria; phylum Pseudomonadota; class Alphaproteobacteria; order Rhizobiales; family Kaistiaceae; genus Bauldia. Next base: position 114,693 of record CAWEUQ010000031.1, read on the forward strand.
AGAAGAAGCTCTCCAATCTCCAGGCGATGCTTCCGGTCCTGGAAGCTGTCGTGCAGTCGTCCCGTCCGCTGCTGATCATCGCCGAGGACGTCGAGGGCGAGGCTCTGGCCACGCTCGTCGTCAACAAGCTCCGCGGCGGCCTCAAGGTTGCGGCCGTCAAGGCGCCGGGCTTCGGCGATCGTCGCAAGGCGATGCTGGAAGACATCGCGGTGCTGACCGGCGGTCAGGTCATCTCCGAGGACCTCGGCATCAAGCTTGAGAGCGTCACGCTCGACATGCTCGGCAAGGCCAAGCGGGTGTCGATCTCCAAGGAGAACACCACGATCGTCGACGGCTCCGGCAAGAAGAAGGAGATCGAGGCGCGTATCGGCCAGATCAAGCAGCAGATCGAGGAGACCACCTCCGATTACGATCGCGAGAAGCTGCAGGAGCGCCTGGCCAAGCTCGCCGGCGGCGTTGCGGTGATCCGCGTCGGTGGCGTCACCGAGGTCGAGGTCAAGGAGAAGAAGGATCGCGTCGACGACGCGCTCAACGCTACTCGCGCTGCGGTCGAGGAAGGCATCGTCCCCGGTGGCGGCGTTGCGCTTCTGCGCGCCCAGAAGGCGGTCCGCAAGCTCACCTCCGACAATGCCGACGTGATGGCCGGCATCAAGATCGTGCTTCGCGCGCTTGAGGCTCCGATCCGTCAGATCGCCGAGAATGCCGGCGTCGAGGGTTCGATCGTCGTCAGCAAGGTGCTGGAGAGCAAGGTCGACACCTTCGGCTTTGACGCTCAGGAAGAGGCCTACAAGGACCTCGTCAGCGCCGGCATCATCGATCCGGCCAAGGTCGTCCGCACTGCCCTTCAGGACGCGGCTTCGGTCGCCGGCCTGCTGGTCACCACCGAGGCGATGGTTGCCGAGGCTCCGAAGAAGGAAGCCCCGATGCCGATGCCTGCCGGCGGCGGCATGGGCGGCATGGGCGGCATGGACTTCTAGGTCCAGCCACCTGACGCAATGTTCGAGGGCGCGGGGTCATCCCCGCGCCCTTTTTTCATGTCCGCGCCGCTTCGACAGCCCGGTCAGGCGGAGACGCGGGACTGTTCGGCCGCGGCCACAGGGGCCAGAGGCAAGTCGCCGGCCGAACCGTCGAGCTTCGTCAGCGTGGCGCGAAGACGACGCACGACCAGTCGCATGATCGTCAGCGCAAAGTCCGGATCGTCGCGGACCAGCGAATGGAAAAGCGACCTCGGAATCGGGATCACTTCGCCCTCGCCGATGGCGACCGCGGAGCAGGACCGCGGCCGGTCGTCAAGCAGCGCGGCAACGCCGAAAATCTCGCCGCGACCGATCACTTCAATGGCGCATCCGACCCCGCGAATCTCGACCGAGCCGCTCTGGATGATATAGGCGCAGTCAGCGGTATCGCCTTTTGCGAAGATGACCCCGCCGTCGAATAGCGGGACGACCCCGAGGTCGGCCGCCGCGATGACTTCGATATCGAATGTCGTACCCGGCATCCGTCGCTCCCCTGTTTCTTGTTGTGCGACGGCATCCTCGACCGCGCCTCTTAACAAAGCGATGACCGGACAATTCAAATTGACGGACTCTGCGAGATTTTAGCGGAGCGAGCCGCGATCGAGCTGGCGCGGCGCCAGAGGAAGGTCGGTGGATGGCCGTTGCTGCGCGTTCGTCAGGCGCAGCCGTCGGGCCATTTCCCGCATGATCGCCATGGTGAATTTCGGGTCGTCTCGAACGAGGCGATCGAAGGTCGCCCGGTCGATGGCATGGACCTCGGTCGGGCCTACCGCGACGGCCGACGCGCTGCGCGGGCCACCATCGATCATCCCCACCTCGCCGAATATCTCGCCGGGCCGGACACGCTCAAGTGCCCGCCCCGTCTCGCGAATCTCGACGCGTCCGCTCTTGACCACGTAGGCGCAATCGGCTTCGTCGTCCTTGACGAAGACGACGCCACCATGCGGGTAGACCCTGGTGGCGACACCGGCATCGGCTACCGCCGAAATGAGACTGTCGTCGATTTCCCGGCCCATCACGATCTCCATACGCATCGAATTTCTGCCAGAGCCGATACGCCATTGCGGTTTATTATTGGTTTGCGACGACAAGACCTGTCTCGATCCGGGGCGACAAAGGCGTTGGTAACCTTGCCGCTTTGATAATGATGCGCTAGTCCGACGCCGCGGGCGGCACGGTGCCGCCCCCCCTTCGCCAACGCCTGTCTGGAATCTCCGATGCCGGCCGACAAGACCCTGATCAAGGCGCGCCTGCCGCGCGGCTTTGCCGACCGCGGCGCGGCCGATATCCGCGCCACCGAGAGAATCGTGGCGGCGATCCGCAAGGTCTATGAGCGCTACGGCTTCGAGCCGGTCGAGACGCCCTTCGCCGAATATACCGAGACGCTGGGCAAGTTCCTGCCCGACCAGGACCGGCCGAACGAGGGCGTCTTCTCCCTGCAGGACGACGACGAGCAATGGGTGTCGCTGCGCTACGACCTGACGGCGCCGCTCGCCCGCTATTTCGCCGAGAACCACAAGGAACTCGCCAAGCCCTATCGCAGCTACCGTTTCGGCTGGGTCTTCCGCAACGAGAAGCCCGGACCCGGCCGCTTCCGCCAGTTCATGCAGTTCGACGCCGATACGGTCGGCGCCGCCTCGCCGGCCGCCGACGCCGAGATGTGCATGATGGCCGCCGACGCGCTGGAAGCGCTCGGCATCGAGCGTGGCCAGTATGTCATCAAGGTCAATTCGCGGAAGGTGCTGGACGGCGTGATGGAAGCGATCGGCGTCACCGACGAGGGCCAGAAGCTGACGGTGCTGCGCGCGATCGACAAGCTCGACCGGCTGGGCCCGGAAGGCGTTCGGGAATTGCTGTGTGATGGGCGCTGGGACGGTGGCGAGGAAGGCAAAGGGGATTTCACGCCGGGAGCCGGTCTCGGAAAGAAAGAAGCTGGCAAGATACTGGCCTTCGCGGTCGCTCAGGGGGGGCGCTCCTTGCCGATGTGACGAACCTCTCTCCGGAAGAGAGGGAGGAGCGTGGAATCGTGCACGAGCTTGTTGCGCTGGACGAAGATCGCAGCAGCTTCTTCGTCGAGAGCAACTCAGCGACCGTTCAGAGACTGCGAGAGCTATTCGGAAAGAACGCCACATCGAGGGAAGGGCTGGACGAACTTCAACAAATCGCAGATGCCTGTTTCGCCGCTGGATACGACCTCGACCGCATTCGCGTTGATATGTCCGTCGTCCGCGGCCTCGAGTATTATACCGGCGCGGTCTACGAGGCCGAGCTCCTCGCCGAGATCCCCAACGAGAAGGGCCAGCCGGTGGTCTTCGGTTCCGTCGGCGGCGGCGGACGGTATGACGGACTGGTCGGACGGTTCCAGAAAGAGGAGGTGCCGGCCACCGGTTTCTCCATCGGCGTCTCGCGGCTGCAGGCAGCGCTTTCCGCCCTCGGCAAGTTCGACACCAGCGCCGCCCTGGGCCCGGTCGTGGTCACCGTCATGGATCGCGACCGCATGGGCGACTACCAGCGCATGGTCTCGGCGCTCCGCAATGCCGATATCGCCGCCGAACTCTATCTCGGCTCCTCCGGCATGCGCGCCCAGCTCAAATACGCCGACAAGCGCAACGCCCCCGCCGTCGTCATCCAGGGCGGCGACGAGAAGGAGCGCGGCGTCGTCCAGATAAAGGACCTCGCCCTCGGCAAGCAGCTCGCCGAGGGCATCGCCGACAACAAGGAATGGCGCGAGGAACGCCCCGGCCAGTTCGAGGTCCCCGAGAGTGAACTCGTCGCGAGGATCAGGGAGATCGTCGCCGGTTCCGGCGACTGACCCGGTGATGGCCCTCCAACCTCCAGGCACCCCTGCAGCGTCATGGCCGGGCTTGTCCCGGCCATCCACGTTTTTTGCGACGCAGGCGTCCTTCGAGGCGGCCGCCGGCGGCATTGGCCCTTCCCTCTCCCAGAGGGAGAGGGCCGTTGAACTTGGCGAGCAAACAGCGAGCCTGGAGAAACGGGGTGAGGGGATGCGACTTGTCCCACAAAGCCGCATCCCCTCACCCTTCCGGCCTAAATGTCTCGCTCGCTTCGCTCCCTGCGACATCAAGGCCGAAAGCCCTCTCCCTCTGGGAGAGGGAATAGCCCCATGACCGACTTCGCGCCGCTGCGCGCCCTCTTCTCGGAAGCCGGCTATGCCTTCGTCGAGCCGCCGATCCTGCATGACGCCAATGTCTTCGTCGAACTGGCGGGGGAGGACCTCCGCCGCCGCCTGTTCCTGACCCAGGGGGCGGACGGCGCCGAGATGGCGCTCAGGCCCGACTATACGATCCCTGTCTGCCTGCATCACCTCGCCACGGGGCCGGCACGGCGGCGCGCCGGCTATGCCTATCTCGGCCCGGTCTTTCGCCAGCGCCGCGACGAGGCAAATGAATTCGTCCAGGCTGGCGTCGAATCCCTCGGACGCACCGACCGGGTCGCAGCCGATGCCGACATCCTCCGGCTGGCGCTTGCCGCGGTCGATTGCCTCGGCGTCCGCAAACCGTCGGTCCGGATCGGCGACTCGGCCCTGTTCGCCGCCCTTCTCGACGGTCTCGACCTCAACGCGCCGTGGCGGCGCAGGCTCGCCCGAACCTTCGGCGACGCACCGCGGCTGAGGCAACTGATCGACCGCGCCGCCGGCGGCGCGCCACAACGGGCGGCCGCTCCCGCTGGCATGAGCCGTGCCGAGGCGCGGCGGACAGCCTCCGAGATGCTCGCCGCGACCGGGCTCGGCACGATCGGCGGACGCACGGCCGACGAGATCGCCGACCGGACGATCGAGAAGGCGGCGCTTGCCGCCGGCATCGGTGCGCGGCCGGCACGACTCCTCACCCAATTCCTCGATGTCTCGGGCCCGTCGCCGGCGGCGGTGAAGGACCTCCGCGGCTTCCTCCGACGGAACAGGCTCGACGCGACCAGGGCGCTCGATGCCTTCGAGGCGCGGCTTGCCGCCTTCGCGGCGCGCGGCATCGACCTCGACCGCCTCGCCTTCGCGGCCGATTTCGGCCGCCGGCTCGACTACTACACCGGCTTCGTCTTCGAGATGCACGCTTCCCGCCGTCGCGGCGCCAGGCCGATCGTCGGCGGCGGACGCTACGACCGGCTTGTGTCGCTGATCGGCGACAGCGGCTCGGTCCCGGCGGTCGGGTTCGCCATCTGGCTCGACCGGATCGGAGCGGGACAATGACCGCCCCGCTCGTCATCGCGATTCCCTCCAAGGGGCGGCTCCAGGCGAGCACGGCCGAGCTGTTCGCCAAGGCCGGGCTCGACGTCCTCCAGCAGGGGGCCGAGCGCAGCTATCGCGGCGCCATTGCCGGGCTCGACGGCGTCGAGGTCGCCTTCCTGTCGGCGCCCGAGATCGCCCGTGAAATCGGCGCCGGCGCGGTTCATCTCGGCATCACCGGACGTGACCAGGTCGAGGAGACGGTCCCCGACTTCGCCGACCGGACCGGGATGCTCCTGCCCCTCGGCTTCGGCCATTGCGATGTCGTCGTCGCGGTACCGGAGGCGTGGATCGACGTCGTCACCATGGAGGACCTCGACGATGTTGCCGCCGGATTCCGGCCGCGCCACGGTCGCCGGCTGACGGTCGCCACCAAATACATCAACGTCACCCGACGCTTCTTCGCCGGTCACGGCATTGCCGACTATCGCATCGTCGAAAGCCTCGGCGCGACCGAAGGCGCGCCGGCGACCGGCGCTGCCGATCTCATCGTCGACATCACCTCGACCGGGGCGACGCTCCGCGACAACGGTCTCAAGATCCTCGCCGATGGTGTTATCCTGAAATCCGAAGCGCATCTTGTCGCGAGCCTCACCGCCGAATGGGATGGCGGTCAGCGTCGAACGCTGGACCGGATTGTTCGTCGGCTCACGACCGCCATGGCTGAGCGCCGATAGAGAGCGTAGCGTGCCGCAAATCTCGGCGCTCATTGCAGAAATCCATATTGGCCCTCGCCCTTGCGACGATATCGGCCAGCGGTTTCGCCCGGGCGGCCGAGTTGCCGCCGATCACGCTCGGGGCGATCTACAACCTGACCGGCTCGCAATCCGGGCTCGACATCCCCTCGTCGCGCGGCGCGCGCCTCGCCGTTCAGCAGGCCAACGAGAAAGGCGGCGTCCTTGGACGCGCGGTCGACCTCGTTGTTGTCGATGGCGAAAGCCTGCCGGACGTGCTGGTCGAGCGCACGGAGGCGATCTTCCACACGCACCCTTCGATCAGCGCGCTGCTCGGCCTGTCCGACACCGATATGTTGCTGGCGGCGGCGCCGGTGGCGGCCCGGCATGGCCGTCTGTTCCTGACCTCGGGGGCGACGTCGCCCGAACTCCCGGCGGAGGTGCCGCGCTACCTGTTCCTCGCCTGCTTCGGCGACAACGTCCAGGCGGCCGCGGGCGCCGAGTGGGCATATCGCGAACGGGGCGCCCGCACCGCCGTGGTCCTCTTCAACGCCGAGATGTCCTACGCCCAGCTCCTGCACGGCTATTTCACAACCCGGTTCAAGGAGATGGGTGGCGATGTTCGGCTGACGCGCGGCTACACTCCCGGCGCATATGACCAGGCCCTGGCAGATTTGCCGAACGCCGACATCATCTATCTCGCCGCCGGTCCCGACGACGCGGTCGCCATGACGGCGCTTATCCGCGAGGCGGGGATCATGACCCCCATCCTCGGCGGCGATGGCTTCGACACGGAAGGGCTCTGGAAAGCGCATCGCGACATCGACGGCGTCTATTTCACTACCCACGCCTATCTCGGCGCCGACAATACCGATCCGAAAGTCGTCGCCTTCCGCGACGCGTATACCCAAGCGTATCAAGGTGACGTTCCGGACGCCTTCGCGGCGTTGGGATACGACGCGGCCAACCTTATCCTCGCCGCCGTCGCCAGGGCCGGAAGCAGTGATCCGCAGAAGGTGCTGTCGGCGCTTCCCGATGTCCGCCTCGATGGCGTTACCGGTAGCCTGACCTATCAGGACGGAAGCCGAATTCCGACCAAGTCAGTCGCAATCGTCGCGATCAATGGCGGCCAGCGCCATTTCGTCGGCAGTTTTCTTCCCACCCGCATTCCGCCGCCTTGACCGGCGACCAGCACTGCAAACAGTCCTTGCGAGCGTCGCAAGCAGCGCAATGCTGCATTGCAACATCCGCCCTTTTGCCCGCCGGCAATGCGCCTACATTCCGGCCGTCAAAGGAGATCAGTCATGTCACGTTTCTCGAACTACTTCGCCGGTTTCTCCGAGCGCTTCAAGGCAGCCCGGTTCAACCAGGTACTCAACCAGATGAGTGATCGGCAGCTCGCCGACATGGGCTTCCGTCGCTCCGACATTCCGCGGCACGCCCGCGAAATGGCGAACCGGACCTAACCCACAGGACCAACGACCATGAATACCTTCACCAACATCTTCGGCGGCATCGCCGATGGTATCCGGGCCAAGCGGCTTCACGGCCAGCTCGACCGGATGAGCGACCGCCGGCTGGCCGATATCGGCCTCACCCGCGAAGACCTGCCCCGCAAGGCGATCGAGTGGGCGACGCGCCGCTGACCGCTCTGCCGCGAAACGACCCCTGAGACCTGGGCGGCCGAAAGCCGCCCTTTGTCTTTGGTGCAAGGCCGCTACGACGGCCGCTGGAATGCCTTCCGCTGGCGCTCCACTTCCGCCCGGCAGAAACACCCGTCGATGTGATCGTTGACGATGCCGACGCCCTGCATGAAGGCGTACATCGTCGTCGGGCCGACGAAGCTCCAGCCGCGTGTCTTGAGCGCCTTCGACAGCGCGGTCGACTCCGCCGTCTTGGGCATGGCCCGCAATGTCTCCCAATCCAGCCGTTTCGGCCGCGTGCCCGCTTCCGGCTCGAAACGCCAGACGAAGGCGGCGAGCGACCCCTCCTCCGCGGCGAGTTCGACGGCGCGGCGGGCATTGTTGATCGTCGATTCGATCTTGCCGCGATGACGGACGATACCGGCGTCGCCAAGCAGCCGCTCGACATCCTTGTCGCCGAAGCGCGCTATCTTGCGGAAATCGAAGCCGGCGAAGGCTTTGCGGAAGTTCTCGCGTTTGCGCAGGATGGTCAGCCACGACAGCCCGGACTGGAAGCCCTCGAGGCAGATCTTCTCGAACAACCGTATATCGTCGGCGACCGGCCGCCCCCATTCGCCATCGTGATAGACCGCATAATCCGGCGTGCTCCCACCCCAGGCGCAGCGTTTCTTGCCGTCTTCGCCGACAGTCAGGCCTTCGTTCACCCCCATGGCGACCTCCCGCACGCAATCCGTCACTTTGCACGAGTTGCCCGCGGCCGGAAACCGGAGCCCGGAGGCCTGCTGACAGCCGTGGCAACATTTCATTAACCATAAATTCGGCAGGCCGGCAGGGATTTGGGCCCGGCAAGGTCCTGTTCACCATTCGGTTGGATTTGGCCGCCATAATGCGCCTTTGGAACGGCCCAACGAGAACACCACCGGGAAGCGTCATCCCCCGGCCGCCTCCAGTTCATCATTGCCGACCCCCGCGGTCGGCCAGGTTTGGCGTGCGTCTGGGTAGGTGGATGAAAAATCTCGTTTTTGTCGTCGCGCTTTGCGCCTTCGGATTCGTCGGCGCCGCGCAAGCCGGCCAGGGTTTCAGCGTTCCCCGTCCGCCCGCGGTCCTCAGTCCGGATCTCGCCTCCGCCTGGCTCCTCCAGACGGAGCCCGGCGGGCGCCCGACAGTCTCCCGGTCGAGGACCATCCTTCGCGCCAAGGCGGCGCCGCCAAAGATGCAGTCCAAATTCCTGCCGACGATCGTCCGCTATACCGGCGACGAAAAGCCCGGCACGATCGTCATCGATACCGGCCGGCGGTTTCTCTATCTCGTCCTGGAAGGCGGCAAGGCGAAGCGCTACGGCGTCGGCGTCGGCCGCCCGGGCTTCGAATGGGCGGGTGCCCACACCGTCACCGCCAAGGCCGAATGGCCAACCTGGACGCCGCCGGAGGAAATGCGCCAGCGGGAACCGAATCTGCCGGTCTCCATGGAAGGCGGTCCGGACAATCCGCTCGGCGCGCGTGCGCTTTATCTCGGCGACACACTCTACCGCATCCACGGCTCCAACCAGCCCTGGACCATCGGCCACGCGGTCTCGTCGGGCTGTATCCGTATGCGCAACGAGGATGTTGTCGATCTCTACGACCGCGTTCCGGTGGGAACCCGGGTCATCGTGATGTAAGCCGCCGCACCGATTTCGGGGGAGCGGCCTTAAGCGGCCGCGCGGCAAGGGGCGCCCGCGGGGATGCGGCGGGCGCCCCTTTTTCTTCTTCACCGCAACTTTATCGATCGACGGTTGCCTGATGGCCCGAAGTGCCGCTAATCTGTGGCGCGCGCGAGGGTTTGGGCAGGGGTCCCTTTCCGGGCGTCTGCAAAGGGGTTGGGGAAGATCCCATGTTGGTGAGAAGTCTCGCATTCGTATTGGCTCTGTTGGGCGCGGTGGCCACCGGCATCCCTGCCGAAGCGGGCTTCTTCCGTGACTTGATCGCCAACATTCAGACCAATGGCGAGGGCGGCGGTTCCTTCTATCCCGAGCAGGTTTCCAAGAACCGGATCGCGCCTTTCCGCTATCGGCGGCAGACCGTTGACTACAAGACGAGCCAGAAGCCCGGCACCATCGTCATCGATCCCAATCAGCACTTCCTCTACTACGTGCTCGGCAACGACAAGGCGATCCGCTATGGCGTCGGCGTGGGCCGCGAGGGCTTCGGCTGGAGCGGCACCGTATCCGTTGGCCGCAAGGCCGAATGGCCGACCTGGACCCCGCCCCCGGAAATGATCGAGCGCGAGCGCAAGCGCGGCCGCATCCTTCCCGCTCAGATGGACGGTGGCGTCCGCAATCCGCTCGGCGCCAGGGCGCTCTACCTCTACAGGGGCGGTAATGATACGGCCTATCGGATTCACGGAACGTCTGAGCCCTGGACGATCGGGCTGAATGTCTCGTCCGGTTGCATCCGCATGCTCAACAAGGACGTCATCGACCTGTACGATCGCACCAAGATCGGCGCCAAGGTGATCGTTCTCTAGAAAATCAGTCGTGAGACCGATATATCGGTGGCCTGTCGCTATCGGTTCACTGCGCGGCTGACCGCCGCGCTTCTTTCCGTTTTTCTCCGATTCGAGAGTTCGTGTTGACCCGTCAATGACTTCTTCCGCGGCACCTTCCGGCGCGACGATCGGCCATGCCGAAATCAGGACGATTCTGATCGGCGTCGTCCTCGCGATGCTGCTTGGCGCACTCGACCAGACGATCGTGGTGACGGCGCTGCCGACCATCGGCCGCGATCTCGGCAACGCCGAAAGCCTTTCCTGGGTGGTGACGGCCTATCTCGTCACCTCGACCGCGGTGACGCCGCTTTACGGCAAACTCAGCGATATCTACGGGCGTCGCGTCACTCTCATGGCGGCGATCTCGATCTTTCTGGTTGGCTCGGTCGCCTGCGCCCTTTCGCCCGGCATCTACTGGCTGATTGCCGCACGGGCCTTTCAGGGCCTCGGCGGCGGCGCGCTGATCTCGCTCGGCCAGACGATCATCGGCGACGTCGTCGCGCCGCGCGAACGCGGTCGTTACCAGGCATATTTCGCCGCGGTCTTCACGACGGCGTCGATCGCCGGGCCGGTGCTCGGCGGCCTCTTCGCCGAGTATCTGCACTGGTCCTTCATCTTCTGGATCAACCTTCCGCTCGGCGTTGCCGCCTATATCATGACCAGCCGCGTCCTCAAGCTGCTGCCGCGCCACGATCATCCGCATTCGCTCGACCTGATCGGCGCCGGTCTGATGCTCGCCGCCACCGTGTCGCTGCTGCTGGCGTTGACTTGGGGTGGCAGCACTTTCCCCTGGGGATCCGTCGAGATCATCGGCCTGTTCGCGCTTTCCATCGCCGGATGGGCGCTCTTCGCGCTGCGCCTCGTTCACGCGACCGAGCCGTTCATTCCGCTCAGCGTTCTGGCCAATTCGGTCGTCCGGAACGGCGTCACGGCGATGTTCTTCGCGATCGGTTCGCTGGTCGGATTGTCGGTGTTCATGCCGCTTTACTTCGAGGCGGTGCTCGGCCTGTCGGCGGCGACGTCCGGCGTCGCCCTGATCGCCCTGATGGGCGGCGCGGTGACCGGAGCGACCATATCCGGGCGGATCATGGTCCACTTCACCCACTACAAGCGGACCGCGGTCGTCGGCCTTGCGCTTGCCGCCATCTTCACGGCCGCCCTCGCCTTCTGGCCGGGTTCGCTTTCCTTCGTCACCGTCGAGATCCTGCTCGCCGTGATCGGTACCGGACTCGGAACGATTTTCCCGATCGGCACCACCTCGGTCCAGAACGCCGTACCGCTTCGCCAGCTCGGCACCGCCACTGGCGTGCTCAACTTCTTTCGCTCGCTCGGTGGCGCGATTTTGGTGCCGGTCTTCAGCGCCATCTTCCTGGCGTCGGTCGCCGCCGGCGGCGACCTCTCCTCGGTGCAGACCGTCATCCTCGAGGGGGCGCGAAACGGCGTCGATTTCGCCCATGTCTTCAGCGGCGTCTTCGCCGCCGCCGCGATTTCCCTGTTCCTCGCCTTCTGCTTCCAGGTCGCGATGAAGGAGCTTCCGCTTCGCACCCGCCTCGATGTCGCGGAGCCCGGCGAGTAGCCCCCCTCTACTCGATGAGCTTGTAGGCAGGCAGCGTCAGGAAGGCGACGAGTTCGTCCGCGGTCGACAGCGTCCGGAAAAGGTCGATCGCCTCGGGGAAGCGGCCGGCGGCATAGTTGTCGGCGCCGATCTCGCCCTTCACCCGCTCCATCTCCTCGGCGAGGCAGGTCTCGAAGAGGTCCTTGGTCGCCTTCTCGCCGCCGTCGAAGGTCGCCTCGAAATGGAGTTGCTGCCAGATCTGGGAGCGGCTGATCTCGGCGGTCGCGGCATCCTCCATCAGGTTGTAGAGCGGCACCGCGCCACGGCCCCGGAGCCACGCCTCGATATACTGGACGCCGACCCGGATGTTCTCGCGCATGCCGTTGACCGTGCGCGTTCCCTCATGGACCTTGAGCATGTCCATCTGGTCGACGCTGACGTCGGCGCGCAGCTTGTCGAGCTGGTTCGGCGTCGGCATGTATTTGTCGAACACTTCCATCGCCACCGGCACGAGGTCGGGATGCGCCACCCAGGTGCCGTCGTGGCCGTTCTTCGCCTCGCGCTCCTTGTCGGCGCGGACCTTGGCGAAGGCCGCCTCGTTGACTTCCGGGTTGCGCCTGTCCGGAATCTGCGCCGCCATGCCGCCCATGGCGAAGGCGCCGCGGTGGTGGCAGGTCTTGATCAGGAGTTCCGAATAGGCATCGAGAAAGGCCTTGCCCATCACCACCTGGCTGCGGTCGGGCAGCAGGTATTCCGGCTTGTTCCGGAGCGTCTTGATGAAGGAGAAGATGTAGTCCCAGCGGCCGCAGTTGAGGCCCGCCATGTGCTCGCGCAGTTCGTAGATGATCTCGTCCATCTCGAAGGCGGCCGGCAGAGTCTCGATCAGCACCGTCGCCTTGATGTGCTGGCGCGGCACCTGCAGCATGTCCTGGGCATGGATGAAGACGTCGTTCCACAGCCGCGCCTCGTGATGGCTCTCGATCTTCGGCAGATAGAAATAGGGGCCGCTGCCCTGCGCCAGCGCCTTCTTGGCGTTGAGGAAGAAATAGAGCCCGAAGTCGAACAGCGATCCCGACATCGGCTGGCCGTCGACATAGAGGTGATCCTCCGGCAGGTGCCAGCCGCGCGGCCGCACCAGAAGCACGGCCGGCTTGTCGGTCAGCTTGTAGTCCTTGCCACTGGTCGGATCGGTGAAATCGATCTTGCCGTCCCAGCGGTCCTTGAGGTTGATCTGGCCCTCGATCTGGTTCGCCCAGGTCGGCGAGGTCGCGTCCTCGAAGTCGGCCATGAAGACCTTGGCGCCGGAATTGAGGGCGTTGATGATCATCTTGCGGTCGACCGGACCGGTGATCTCCACCCGCCGGTCGAGAAGATCGGCCGGGATCGGCGCGACCTTCCAGTCGTCGTCGCGAATGTGCTTCGTCTCTTCGAGGAAGTTCGGCAGCGCGCCAGCGTCCAGTGCCGCCTGGCGCTCCTTGCGTCGCGTCAGAAGCTTCTGGCGGGTGGTGTCGAAGCGGCGGTGGAGGTCGGCGAGAAAGGCGAGCGTCTCGTCGTTCAGGACCTCGTCATAGCGCTCGCCCCAGGGCCCACGCACTTCCACTCCGGGAACGTTGATCTTCGCTGCTTCCACGCCGGACATTCACCCCACTCCGCGTTTGTTTCGTGACGGCCAAGGCCATTGGCGCCCTTATGGCACAGGCCGAAGCCGGACTGAACCAGCTATGTGGGCCCTGCGGCGACCGGACCCGGCCCCTCGACAGGCGGTCCGAAGCCTCAAGGGAGCGTTTACGGTGTCGGGCCGCGCCACGTATCGATCGATCGCCGGATGTGGTGTGATGGCGTCCGATCCGCGATCAAATCCACCTCGGATTTCCCTTCTCCGGAGTTATCGACATGTCCCGTTCCGGTTGGCCTCTTCCCGATGTGCTCCGCGCCGCGACGCTTTTCGGTAGGCTCTGCCTGATCGCCGCTTCCGTCGCTCCGGCCGCGGCCGCCGAGCAGACGACATGCGCCGGCGGTTCGGTGCCGGTTGCGGGTGACTGCGCCCCGGTCAGTGAGCTCGCCGACAGGATTGACACCCTCATCACCGGCGCCATGAAGGACCTCGACCTCACGGCCGTCATCGTCAATGTCCGGGTCGGGGACACCGAAATCCTCCGCAAGGCCTTCGGCACCTCGATGGCCGGCATCCCGGCAACCCCGGACATGCATTTCCGCAACGGCTCGGTGGCGATCGCCTACCTGTCGACGGTGCTGCTTCGCCTCGTCGAGGAGGGGACGCTCAGCCTCGACGACACGGTCTCGAAATGGTTCCCTGACTTTCCGAAGGCGGGCACCGTCACGCTGCGGATGCTGATCGATACGACCTCCGGCTATGCCGACTATGTCAACCTCGACTACCTGCCGCTCTACGAGGATCCGTTCCGGCAATACACACCGGAAGAGCTGATCGAGATCAGCCTGTCGCAGCCAATGATCTGCGATCCCGGAACCTGTTTCGCCTACGCCCATACCAACTTCGTCATCCTCGGCGAGATCTTCGCCAAGGCGACCGGAAAGCCGACGGCCGAACTGATCAGGACCTACGTACTCGATCCGCTCGGGCTCGAGAACACGAAGAGCGAGGACACGCCGGTCATCCAGCAGCCGGTCCTCCACGCCTTCACCGGCGAACGCGGCATGGTCGAGGATTCGACCTACTGGAACCCGTCCTGGACCCTGGCCAAGGGCGCGATCATGACGACCGACATCGACGACCTCCTCCTATCGGGAATCGCGATCGGCACCGGCAGCCTGCTTTCCGAGGCTTCTCACGCGCTCCAGGTCGGCCCCGAGACGGCGGGCATCAAGCCGTTCAACGATACCGTCTACTATGGCATGGGGCTGATGGTGAACAACGGCTGGGTCGTCCAGAACCCGATGTTCGCCGGCTATTCCGCCGCCTTCGCCAGCCTGCCGGAGCGCGGGATCGCGATCGCCGTCGCCGCCACCACGGGTGGTGAGACCGCGGATGACGCGCGGCCCCACGAGGTCCTGTGGAACGAAATCGCTTCGCTGCTGGCTCCCGACCATGCCCCGATGACCAGGAAGTGAGCGGACCTCAGGCCGGCATCACCTCCTTCTCGATGTCCGGCAGCGGCTCATCATCGAGCGTTGCCTCGAATGCCTTCAGCCGCTTGTAGATCGAGATCAGCTCGACGATCGTCGTCCACGAATTGACGAGGAACTGGAACGAGTCCTGAACGCGTCCGAAGGCGCGGATGATCTGCTGCATCACGCCAAGGGTGAAACCCGCGGCCAGAATTGTCGGGGCGAGCGCGACGTAAGGCACGAGGACGCTCGCCTGGAGGTAGGCGTAGCGCACGACATTGAAGTAGAGGTAGTTGAAATACAGACGGAAATAATTCCGTCTCACATGGGTGTAGAGCTCGGCCAGCGTCGGCGGCTGCGCACGGTCGGGATGATCCTCGCCGAAGACCAACTCCTTGCGGTAGGCCGCCTCGACCCGCTGATTGCGGAATTCGAGACCGGGCAGGCGGATGCCCGCGATGGCAAGCAGCCCGGTGCCGAAAGCCGACCAGGTTATCGCGACGATCACCAGCGCTTGCGGCACCGCGCCGACGATCGGCAGTTCCTTGATGTAGACGGACAGCCCCCAGAGGATCGGCAGGAAGGCAAGCAGCGTCATCACGGAATCAATCAGCGCGATGCCGAGGCCCTCCATGACCGAGGCGAAGCGCATCGTATCTTCCTGCACCCGCTGCGAGGCACCCTCGATCTTTCGGAGCCTCGGCCAGTTGGTGACGTAGTAGTCGTTCATCGCCGTGCGCCAACGAAAGATGTAATGGCTCACCAGGAAACGGGTCAGGACCGCCACGACGATGGCGACGAGAGCGATGCTCGCGAAGGTTCCGAGCTCTCCGTAGAAGGCGGCCGGCTCGATCGAATTGGCCTTTTCCAGCGACGCCTGCACCATGTCGTAGAAACGGCCGAACCAGTTGTTGATCATCACATCGATCTGGACCTGGAACCAGGTCACGAAAATGATCACGGCGGACGCCACCACCGACCACCTGAACCAGCGGTTCGGCGACGCCCAGCCCCAGAAGACGCAGAACAGCGCCGAGCCGATGATCATGTATTGGTAGACCCAGAGGTCCTCGGCGAATCCGCTCTGGGCGGCGAAGGCGGCTTTCGCCGCATCGTCGGCTCCATCCGGCAACGCCAGCGGATAACCGTAGCCGAACAGGTCGCCGAGGCTCAGCGATGGACCGAGGTCGCGGGCGAACAGGTACCAGCCCGCCATACCGACAGCCGCCCAGACGATGGCGGAGATGAAGAACAGCCTTGGCCTTGGAAAGAAGGACGAAAACACGGCGCACGCCTCATGGGTGAAAGTGGAAGGCCGCTTCGGGCCAGGGTCGGCCGGGCCACGATGATCCAACGGCAACCCGGCCGCAATGCCGGGTCATCGGATTGCGAATTCGCCTGCCGGAAATGTGGCAGCTCAGGTGCCTTGGCGGCGGAATGAGGCAGATTTCGGGACTATCGGTGGCCGGCTCGCGCCAACCGCAACATTCTCCGGCCGCAACATTTGCACGGCCTACGCCAATCGCAAGCCGGACAGCTTCTCCGGCCGCGGCCCGCCATAGGCCCAGTCGAGCAGTTCGACGGTATGGACCACCGGCAGGTCGGTGCCGCTGCCGATCTGGGTGATGCAGCCGATATTGCCGGCGGCGACCAGTTGCGGCGCGGTCGCCTCGATATTGCCGACCTTGCGGTCGCGGAGCCGGCCGGCGATCTCCGGCTGCAGGATATTATAGGTGCCGGCGGAGCCGCAGCAGATGTGGCTCTCGGCCGGCTCCCTGACGACGAAGCCGGCCTTGGCGAGCAGCGCCTTGGGCGCCGCCGTCACCTGCTGGCCATGCTGCAGCGAGCAGGCGGCGTGATAGGCGACGACCAGGCCGCTCGCCTCCTGCGGTTCGCCGAGGCCGAGGACATCGAGGTATTCGGTAATGTCCTTCGCCAGCGCCGACACCGCCGCCGCCTTGTCCGCATAGGCCGGATCGTTGCGCAGGATGAAGCCGTAGTCCTTGACCGTGGTGCCGCAGCCGGAGGTGGTCACGACGATCGCGTCGAGGCCGCCGTCCTCGATCACCCGGGTCCACGCGTCGACGTTCCGCTTCACCTGCTCATGGGAATCGTGCGTCCGGCCCATGTGATGGACCAGCGCGCCGCAACACCCCTCGCCTTCGGCCAGCACCACCTCGAGCCCGTTGCGGGTCAGCAGCCGGATCGCGGCGTCGTTGATGCCGGGATCGAGGACCGACTGGGCACAGCCGCGCAACAGGACGACGCGCCCCTTCCGCTCCCCTCCCGGCGCGAAGACGCCCGGACGGTCGGCATCGGTCCGCGGCGGCAGCTTGCCGGGCGCCAGGGACGAGCATCGCCGCCGACTTTAGATAGTCCCGGTATCTGCTTGAAAAGGCCGCGCAAACGGCCGCGCGAACCAGGCCGCCCCGAGGGCGGCGCGGAAGCGCCCCGGATAAGGCAGCACCGCGGCCAGCACGTTCCGCATCAGCCGGTCGAACCAGGGTCGCCGATAGGTCTCGTGGATGCGGGCCCGCGCATGATCGACCAGATGCATGTAGTCGACGCCCGAGGGGCAAGTCGTCATGCAGGCGAGGCAGGACAGGCAGCGGTCGATGTGGGTGGTGACTTCCTCGTTGGCGGGCTTGTCGCCCTCCAGCATGTCCTTGATCAGATAGATGCGGCCGCGCGGGCTGTCGAGCTCGTCGCCGAGCAGCAGATAGGTCGGACAGGTCGCCGTGCAGAATCCGCAATGGACGCAGGTCCGAAGGATCTTCTCCGAAGTCGCGACATCCGGATCGGCAAGCTGGGCAAGGGTGAAATTGGTCTGCATGGTTTGGCTTCAGACACCCGCATACATGCGGCCGGGGTTGAGGATGCCGGCCGGATCGAAACGCGCCTTCAGCTTCCGCGTCAGGTCCATCAGTGGCGGCGCCTGCGGCTGGAAGACGTCGACGGCGAGCCGAACGGCGTCGGGGGCGCGGACCAGCGTCGCGTGGCCGCCGAGCGGCCGGATCGCGTCGCGGATCACCGCGGCGCCGGCGTCGAAGCCGCCGGTGGCGGTCGCGATCCACACCAGCCCGCCGCCCCAGTCGTAGAGCACCCGGCATCCGAAGGCGGCGCGCGCCGCGGCGGCGATCGCCGGGCCGTCGCTCGGCCTGACCGACACCTTCCAGACCGCGGCCTCGCCCGGCGCGCCCAGCGCTTCGAGGTCGCCGACTGCAGCGCCAGGCGGCCTCCGAAGCATCGTCTTCGCCAGCACCTCCACGCCACCGAAATCGGCCAGCGCGTCAATCAGCCGGGCGCTCCGCTCGGCGACCGAATCCGCGAAGCCCTCGATACGGAGCAGGGTTCGTGACGCTTCGCCGTCGAGGCCGGGAACATGCGCCGCGCCGGTCACCGTATAGGGTGAGCCCAGCCCCGCCGACAGCGCGGCGATGGCGCTCGCGTCGTCAAGATCGCCGAGCACCAGGGTGGCTTCGGTCTCGGGCGTCGGCTGGACCTTGAAGGTCACCTCCGAAAGCACCGCCAGCGTGCCATAGGATCCGGCGAGGAACTTGACCAGGTCGTAGCCGGTGACGTTCTTCATGACGCGACCGCCAGACTTGATGAGGGCGCCGCTGCCGGTGACCGCGCGGAGGCCGATCAGGCTGTCGCGCGCCGCGCCGGACTGGATACGGCGCGGCCCGGAGACGTTGGCCGCCGCCACCGCGCCGATGGTCGGGGTGCCGGTCGAGCCGTAGAGCCTGCGATAGTCGATCGGCTCGAAGCCGAGACGCTGGTTCTGCCCGGCGAGTTCGGCCTCGATCTCGGCAAGCGGCGTGCCGGCGCGGGCCGAGATCACCAGCTCGGCCGGCTCGTAGAGCGTGATGCCAGTGAGTTTGTCGGTCGAGAGGGTCGCAGCGGTCTGCGTCGGCCGGCCAAGACCGGCCCGCGTCCCCCCGCCGGCGACCGCGAGCGGCACCGTTCGCGCCGCCGCATCGGTGACGGCCGCAACGAGTTCGCTCTCATCGGTCGGCGCGACGAGCGGCATCCCTAGGGGCACGGCCGCCCCCCTCTTCCCGCATCAGCGACTGCGCTCAGGTCAGCAGCGGACTGAAATGCACGCCGAGATAATAGGGCCAGACGACCAGCGCCCAGACCCCGCGCCAGAAGCTGAGGTCGAGGAAACCGAGCGTGAAGAGCCAGCCGCCGAACCAGAGCAGACCGATGGAACTGTGCTGTTCGATCCTGATCCTTTCCATGCCCGAACCCATAGGCGCGAAATCCGATCATGCCATTGACATGGCTCAAACGCGAATTCCTGCATAGTGTCAGGCCGCCGCAACCGGCCGGCCCTCGAGCGGGAAGACCTTTCCGGGATTGAGCTTCCAGCCGGGATCGAAGACGCTCTTGATCTGCATCTGCTGGTCGAGATCGATCGCCGAAAACTGCACCGTCATCAGTTCGCGTTTCTCGATGCCGACGCCGTGCTCCCCGGTCAGGCAGCCACCGACCTCGACGCAGACCTTGAGGATGTCGGCGCCGGCCATTTCCGCCTTGGCGAGCTGGTCGGGATCGTTCATGTCGTAGAGGACGAGCGGATGCAGGTTGCCGTCGCCGGCGTGGAAGATGTTGGCGACGGCGAGCCCGTAGCCCTCGCAGATGCTGGATATGCGGCTCAGCACCTCCGGCAGCCGGCTGGTCGGGATGACTCCGTCCATGCACATGTAGTCGGCGATCCTGCCCATGGCGCCGAAGGCGGATTTCCGCCCCTTCCAGATCGCGGCGCTCTCCGTTGCCGATTGCGAAATGCGGAGCGTCGACGGCTTGAAGGCCTCGGCAATGCCCGTGATCCGCGCGATCAGATCGGCGATCTCCGTCTCGGAACCCTCGACCTCGATGATCAGCAGCGCCTCGACGTCGAGCGGGTAGCCGGCATGGGCGAAAGCTTCGCAGACCTTGATCGCCGGCCGGTCCATGTATTCGATCGCGACCGGAATGATGCCGGAGCCGATGATCGCCGCGACGCAGGCGCCGGCGGACTCGGCGGAGTCGAAACCCATCAGCATCGGTCGCGCGCCGTCGGCGGCGCGCAGGATCCGCACGCTCGCTTCAGTCACCACGCCGAGTTGGCCTTCCGAGCCGATGACGAGGCCGAGCAGGTCATAGCCCGACGCGTCGAGCTCGCCGCCGCCGATGTCGACGATCGTCCCGTCGACCAGCACCATTGTCACGCCGAGAATGTTGTTGGTGGTGACGCCGTATTTGAGGCAGTGGGCGCCGCCGGAATTCATCGCGATGTTGCCGCCGATCGTGCAGGCGAGCTGGCTCGACGGGTCGGGAGCGTAGAAGAAGCCATGCGCGGAGACGGCGTTGGTGATGTTGACGTTGGTGACGCCGGTCTGCACCCGCGCCACGCGGTTGTCGTAGTCGATGTCGAGAATTCGGTTGAGGCGGGCGAGACCGACAACCACCGCGTCCTCCGATGGCAGCGCGCCACCGGAAAGCGACGTGCCGGCGCCGCGGGCGACCACCTTCGCCCCGGTTCCATTCAGGAAGGCCATCACCTTCGACACGTCCTCGGTGGAACCGGGCAGCACCACGGCGAGCGGCACGGCACGGTAGGCGGTCAGCGCGTCGGTCTCGTAGGCCCGGCGCTCGTCCTCGGTGGCAGATCACATGGTCGGCCCCGAGGATCGCGACCAGGCCCGCCACGATCTCGTCGCGGCGACCGATCACGGCCTCATCGACCGGCGGCATGGCAATGTTGGTCATCGGCGCTTTTGCTCCCTTGGCCCCCATGATATCCGAATGACGGTGTGCTGCCACCCGGCACATATCGCAGTTCGAGTTGATCAGGCCACGCCGGGCCTGCTATCGACGGGGGCTGCGGCGTGAAATCCCGAAAATGCGAGGAAGAATGGCGGAAGAGACAGCGCGACGGCCGAAAGTGGGGCTTTTCGTCACCTGTCTGGTCGACCTGTTCCGCCCGACCGTCGGCTTCGCGGCAGTGAAGCTGATCGAGGCCTCCGGTTGCGATGTCGAGGTGCCGTCAGCGCAGACGTGTTGCGGCCAGCCGGCCTACAACTCCGGCGATCGCGACGACACGCGTGCCATCGCCAGGAACGTGATATCGACCTTCGAATCCTACGACTACGTCGTCGCGCCCTCGGGGTCGTGCGGCGGCATGCTGAAGCTGCACTATGCCTCGCTGTTCGGCGACGATCCGGCGTGGAAGGCGCGCGCCGAGGCGTTCGGCGCCAAGGTTTTCGAGCTTGTCAGCTTCCTCACCGACGTCCGCGGCATGAAGGACGTCGCCGCGCGCTTCCCGAAGACCGTCACCTATCACGACTCCTGCGCCGGGCTCCGCGAACTCGGTGTCCGCGACCAGCCGCGCAAGCTCCTCGCTTCGGTCGAGGGGCTGAAACTCGTCGAGTTGAAGGATGCCGACGTCTGCTGCGGGTTCGGCGGAACCTTCTGCGTCAAGTACCCAACATCTCGAACGCCATCGTCGAGAAGAAGACCGAGGAAATCGCCGCCTCGGGCGCCGAGACCCTGCTCGCCGGCGACATGGGCTGCCTGATGAACATGGCCGGCAAGCTGCAGCGCGAAAACCGGTCGGTGTCGGTCCGCCATGTCGCCGAGGTGCTGGCGGACATGACCGACGTCCCGCCGATCGGCGAGACGCGGGAAGGCTGATCCATGGAAATCACCTCCCCGCAATTCAAGCAGAATGCCCGCGAAGCGCTTGCCGATCCGCAGCTCCAGAGGGCGCTCGGCCATGTCCGCGCGGGCTTCATCGACAAGCGGGCCAAGGCCGCCGCCGCACTGCCGGAATTCGACGAGATCCGCGACAATGGCCGCGACATCAAGAACCACACGCTCGCCCATCTCGACCTCTATCTCGAGGCCTATGAGGACCGGGTTCGCGCCGCCGGCGGCGAGGTCCACTACGCCGAGACGGCGGAGGCGGCGCGCGAGACCGTCCTCTCGATCTGCCGGAAGGTCGACGCGAAGACCGTCACCAAGGGCAAGTCGATGATCGCCGAGGAGATCGGCCTCAACGAATTTCTCGAGGAGAACGGCATCGCGCCGGTCGAGACCGACCTCGGCGAATACATCATCCAGCTCCGCCACGAAGGACCGAGCCATATCATCGCGCCGGCGGTTCACCTCAACAAGGATCAGGTCGAGGCGAGCTTCCGTAGCGCCCACACCTCCTTGCCGGCCGATCGCGACCTCGTCCGAACCGACCGCGCTCCTCAACGAAGCCCGCGGCGTCCTTCGCGAGCGTTTCCTCGCCGCCGATGTCGGCATCACCGGCGCCAACTTCCTCGTCGCCGAGACCGGCACCTCGGTGATCGTCACCAACGAGGGCAATGGCGACCTCACCCAGATCCTGCCGCGCGTCCATATCGTCGTCGCCTCGATCGAGAAGATCGTCCCGACCCTCAACGACGTCAGCCAGATCATGCGGCTTCTCGCCCGTTCGGCGACCGGCCAGGACATTTCCGTCTACACGACCTTCTCGACCGGCCCGCGCCGGCCCGAGGATCCCGACGGCCCGGACGAATATCACGTCATCATCCTCGACAACGGCCGCTCCGAGATGCTCGCCTCGGATTTCAGGGACGCGCTCCGCTGCATCCGCTGCGGCGCCTGCATGAACCATTGTCCGGTCTACCAGGCGATCGGCGGCCACGCCTATGGCTGGGTCTATCCCGGGCCGATCGGTGCCGTGCTCGACCCGCAGCTGATTGGCATCGAGAACGCCGGCAACCTGCCGAATGCCTCGACTTTCTGCGGCCGCTGCGAAGCGGTCTGCCCGATGCGGATTCCTCTGCCGAACATGATGCGCCACTGGCGCGAGAAGGAATTCGAGCGCCACCTGTCGCCGGCGACGGCGCGCTACGGCATCGGCTTCTGGGCCTTCTTCGCCAAGCGCCCGCGCCTCTATCAATGGGCGACGCGGCTGGCGATGCGCGTCCTCGCCAACCGCGCCATCGGCAAGGGCCGCTATGCCTCGCTGCCGCTTGCCGGGGGGTGGACCAGATATCGGGATTTCCCGGCGCCGGAAGGACGCACCTTCCAGGAACAATGGGCGGCGCGGCGGAAGTCGACATGAGCGATCGCGACAAGGTTCTCGGCAAGATCCGCAAGGCGCTTGCCGTCGACGACAACGACGTCGGCCGGCGTGCCATCGCCATCGCCCGCCTCGAGGGCACGCCGCGCGGCATCATTCCGGCGCGCGGTCAGTTGCCGCCGGAAGAGCGTATCGCCCTCTTCACGAAGATGGCCGAGAAGGTCGCCGCCACCGTCGGCCGGGTCGCGGACCGCAACGAGGTGCCACGCACGGTCGCCGAGTTCCTGCGCGAGCATAACCTGCCGGCGACGCTGCGCATGGGGGGCGACCCGCTGCTCGCCGAATTGCCCTGGGACGAAACCCAGATCGAGGTCTCGCATGGCCCGAGCGACGGCAGCGATCCGATCGGGCTGAGCCACGCGGTCGCCGGCGTCGCGGAGACCGGAACGCTGGTCCTCACCTCCGGGCAGGACAATCCGACCACCCTCAACTTCCTGCCCGAAACGCACATCGTTCTCGTCGCGGCCGACGATATCGCCGGCGACTATGAAACGGTGTGGGACGACCTCCGCGAGCGCTACGGCAGGGGGCAGCTACCGCGCACGGTCAACCTCGTCACCGGTCCGTCGCGCTCCGCCGATATCGAGCAGACCATCCTGCTCGGCGCCCACGGGCCAAGGCGGCTGCATATCTTGGTGGTGGGATAGGCGTCGGCGTCGAAGGCCTGGCCTCCCTTGGCGCAGGCGTGGCGCAGGGTCCGGCTTCCGCGTCAGTCGATCTCTTCGATGTCCGCCGCCATATCCGGGACGAGGCGGACGCGATAGGACGCGTTCTTGCAATCCAGCAACCAGACCGAATCGCCATCCGCGTCCGGGTCCGGCTTGGCGCTCGTCGGCTCATCGCAGGCGTAGCCTTGTTCGCGCACCTGCTCGGCCGCCAGGTCGGCGGCCGCCTTGTCGGTCGCGTCGGCGTCGCTCTGCGCGGCGGCCAGTCCGGGCGTGAAGGACAAGACCGTGAGGACTGTCAACAACGCTGCTCTGTTCCCCATATCGTGCATCTCCCGGAATGCCGTGGTACCGACGCTCGCGCGATCCGCGCTGGCGGACAATAACCTTGCTCGCCCTTCCGAACCAACGGAGAGGCGTGTCCGATCCGCCCGGTCTCTCAGCCCTTCGTCCGCTTCAGCCGCGCCTCCAGGCCCCGCACCACGAGCGAGATGCTGATCGTCATCACCAGGTAGAGATAGGCGACGACATTGTAGGTCTCGAAGAAGCGAAAGGTCGAGGCGGAATAGACCTTGCCGAGCTGGGTGATGTCCTGGACGCCCAGCGCCGAGACCAGCGCCGAATCCTTGATCATCGCGACGAAGTCGTTGCCGAGCGGCGGCAGCACGGTCCGGACCGCCTGCGGCAGGACGACGAAGCGCATCACCGCGCGGCGCTTCAGTCCGAGCGACTCGGCCGCCTCGATCTGGCCGACCGGCACCGCCTCGATGCCGGCGCGGAAGATTTCGGCGATGAAGGCCGAATAGCTGATGGTCAGCGCGAAGATCGCCCGCCAGGTCATGTCGAAACTGCGGACGCTCATCGCCGGAAACCAGCCGGCGTCGATCGGTCCGGCGAAGACCCAGTTCCACAGCGCGACGATCTGCGGCGCGCCGACGAAGGCGACATAGAAGAGCAGGACCAGCACCGGCACGCCGCGCACGATCTCGATGTAGAAGGTGGAAATCTCGCGGAGCACCCGGCGGCGCGACAGCCGCCCCAGCGCGACGATCAGGCCGAGGATGATGGCCAGCGCGAAGGCGACCAGCGATACCCACAGCGTCACCAGAACGCCTTTGCGGAGTGCGTTGAAGATGATCCGGTAGTTGCCGTCGGCGGTGATCAGCCAGGCGAAGACGATGCCAAGCAGGATGATCGCCAGCAGCCAGTAGGGTATCTCGCCGCCGACGCGCCTTCGCCTGGTCACGGCAACCGGCACGATCGATTGCGAGCCCCCTCTCCCGACGGGGAGAGGGCTTTGATCGTCGATGATCGGTCTCGCGTGCTTCGAGGCTCGGGCTTCGCCCTCGCGCCTCAGGATGAGGTCTCGCCGGTCCAAAGCAAAGTCACTGCCCGGCCTGGTACTCGAAGAACCACTTCTTGTTCAGCGCCTCGATCGTCCCATCATCCTTCATCGACTGGATCGCCGCGTTGACCGGCTCGACGAGGTCGGATCCCGGCGTGAAGATAAAGCCGAAGGCCTCGGTGCCGAGCGGATCGCCGACGATCTTGAACGAGTTGGGAGAGGCGCCCATGTAGCCGGCGGCGCTTGTGCCGTCCATCAGGACCAGATCGACGTCGCCCGACTTCAGCGCCTGGACCGACGCGCCGAAGGTCTCGAACAGCTTGATGCGGGGATTGTCTTCCTTGCCGTCGAGCACGTTGTAGACCGCGGCGTAGAAGTTGGTGGTGCCGGCCTGGGCGCCGACCAGAAGCTTTTCATCGGCCGCGAAGGAGGCCGCGTCGGTGAAGCGATCCTCGTCGGCGCGAACCAGCATGAACTGCTCCGAGATCATGTAGGGGTCGGAGAAATCGACCTGGCCCATGCGCTCCTTGGTGATGGTGATGCCGTCCATGCCGATGTCGAATTGCCCTTCCCGGATCGCCTGGATCATCGTGTCCCAGCTCGACAGGTTCCATTCGACCTTCATATTGAGCCGCTTGGCGATTTCGTTGACTGCGTCGTATTCCCAGCCGATCCCCTTGCCGGTCGCGGGGTCTGCGAAATTCAGCGGCGTATAGGCGTTTTCGGTGACGGCCTTGACCACGCGGCCTTGCAGGTCGGGAAGGTCGGCGGCGCCGGCGACCGCCGACGATGCGGCGAGGAGGGCGGCGGCGATCAGGATTCTGGACAGGGACATGACGACGTCTCCAAAACGTGGGGGTACGCCAAGTCTAGCCCCGCGACGGCGACGAGAGAAGCCGCGCCGACAGTCGGGTCGTGCCGAATGCGTGTCGGAGATGGGCGGCCGTGCGCTCAGATGCCGGTGGCGTTCGCGCCGGGCGCGGCAAGTCCCGCCCGCTGGCGCAGCCCGGCTGCCGTCTGCCGGCGGAGTTCGCGGAAGGAAATCAGCCGACGGCCCGCCTCGTCCCAGAGCGCCAGGCGGACGCAGGCAAAGCTCCGCCAGAAGGTCAGGCGACCGAGATCGCGGAGCTCCGGGTGGCTCCGCAGGACTTCCGGCAGCCGGTAATAGGGAATCCGGCTCGCCAGGTGGTGGACGTGGTGAATGCCGATATTGGCGCTGAACCAGCTCAGCACGGCGGGGAGGTCGTAATACGAGCTCCCCTGCAGAGCGGCCTCGGTGTGGTTCCAGTCGTCGGCCTTCTCCCAATGCGTCTCCTCGAACTGATGCTGGACGAAGAAGAGCCAGACGCCGATGGTCGCCGCGAACAGCACGATCGGCAGTTGGATGATCAGGAACGGCCCGACGCCGATCAGCCACATCAGCCCGACAGCCAACGTAAAGATCGCCGCATTCGTCGCCATGGTGCTGACCCAGGGGCTCCATCCCGCCCGCATCAGGCCGATCGGCAGCCGCTGCTCGAGCAGGAAGACGTAGCTCGGTCCAAGCCCGAACAGGACGGCCGGATGACGGCTCAGCCAGTAGCCGAACCGCCCCCAGCGCCCACGCTCCAGATACTCCTCGACGGTCAGCGTCGTAAGGTCGCCAACGCCGCGTCCGTCGAGATTGCCCGAGGTCGCGTGGTGGGTGGCATGGCGTCGGCGCCAGTAGTCGTAAGGGGTGAAGGTCAGAACGCCGAGCACCCGGCCGACCCAGTCGTTGGTGGCCCGGCGGCGAAAGAAAGAGTCATGGCCGCAGTCGTGCTGGATGAGGAACAGCCGCACCAGAAATCCCGCGGCGGGAATCGCCAGCAACAGGGTCAGCCATATTCCGACAAAATGCAGCGCCGCCCACATCGTCGCCCACAGGGCGACAAAGGGAACGGCGGTTATGATGATTTCAATGATGCTGCGAAGCGGGCTCGGCTCTCGACAACGAGCCAGCGTCTTCCTCAAGGCACTCTCGTCGACAGTCGTGGCGCTCAAATCCCCAGCCCCTTATCAAAGGCCCGCGCCGGCAAGCGACCCGACAAAATTGGATGGCGCCCGCCTGGCGGCGGACAATGTCGCAATCCTTCGCCCCATCAGTCGACGGCCTTGCGGGTCAGCGGATATTCGGGACCGTCATAGAGGCGGCGAATCTGACCGCGCTCAAATCGGTCCTCGCCCACCTGCAGCGTCGTGAAGCCCGCGGCGACGACGCCGAGCTCCTCAATCGCAAAGGATATCGCCTCGGCAGCGGTTGGGAACCGCCGGTAGACCATCTTGCGGTTCGACCGCAAACTGCTGTTGTAAAAGAGTTCGGCCGGCGCCGAATAGTCCAGGGCTGCCTGCATCATGGTGTGTTCTAGATCGCATCGGAGACGCCCGAAGGCGCCTCACTTCAGATCGTAGCCTTTGGTGGGTTGAGTTGATCTTCCGCCGCAACGCGCTCGTTACGTTCGAGCTCGCTCTTGATGCGGTACTGGAATTGTCCTTCCTCGGCCGGAAGGAGGCGGACGATCTCGTACTCGCCCTGAGCTGCGGCTGCCCGCACTCTATTATAGAATTTTACTCTCTGGCCGACAGAAAATTTATGATTTTGCATGAAGTAAATATAGGCCTTGGCCAAATACTTACAAGCTCAAACCAGCTGATTCCAGAATCTCCGCCCTCCGAATTCGGCGACAAATCGTCCCAAGGTGCCGAAACGAAACGTGGATTCCAGTCGTCTCGCACTGCATCGACCTCCGACGCTGTCTACTCCCCTGCCCGCCAAACCAGAGGCCTGCGGCCGATAGGTCCGGCCCGGAAGACGCGCCACGACGGTCGCCTGCGCGCCCCCGCTCGGAGGAATGAACGCCTCCCCGCCGCGCTGCCCAATGCGATCCGGCGATCGTCCGGATCGCTTCAGATCTGGCCGACCCAGCGTCGCGCCAGATCGAGCCCGAAAGCGTCCGCGCTCGGACCGTGCCGGGCCGCCTCGCTCTCCCATCGCTCGAACCAGTCCGGTGAATGCATGGCGATCTCGGTCGCAAAAGCCTCATTCCATCGCGACACCAATGTCTGGTCCGCCTCGAAATGGAACTGGACGCCATAAACGGCGCGCCCTGTCCGAAACGCCTGGATCGCTGTTCGATCGCTGCTGGCAAGATGGATCGCGCCCGGCGGCAGGGTGAAGGTGTCCGTATGCCAGTGAAACAGCGGCGCCGCGGTACCGAGCGCCGCAACCACCGGGTCGTCGCCGCCGGCAACGGTCGGTTTCACCGGGTGCCAGCCGAACTCGATTGGACGGCCGAGGATATTGTCGGCGCCATGACCGCGCGCAACGATCTGCGCACCGAGGCAGATGCCGAGGACTGCCTTGTCCGCGTCGCCGAAATCGCGGCTCAGCGCGGCAAGCACCGGCAGGTAGGGATAATCCTCGTCGTCGGTTGCGGTCTGGTCGCCGCCGAGAATGACCAGGGCGTCGTGGCCTTGGTGGCCAGCGGGTAGCGCCTCGCCCTCGAAGGCGCGCACGATGTCGATCTCGGCGCCGGCCTCCTCAAGCGCGATGCCGACGAGGCCAAGCGGCGTGGAGCGGTAGTTCTCGACGACGAGGACGCGCATTGACGATCTTCCCGGTGCAGGACGCGGAGCAGGTCAGACTGTTAGCATGGCGACGAACAGATGGGAGAGTGGAGCGTCGGAATGTTTCTCGGTGATGCGCGAACGCCGCAAGGCATGCGCCTCTACGCGATTGGCGACATCCATGGCCGCAACGACCTCCTGGCCAAGGCGCATCGGGCCATCGCCGACGACCTCGTCGCGCGACCGGTCGCCGACCACCGCGTCATCCATGTCGGGGACTATGTCGACCGCGGGCCGGATTCGGCCGGTGTCATCGACCGTCTCGCCGGGCTCGCCGACGGGGATGCCCGTATCGTCTGCCTGATCGGCAACCACGACCGCATGGTCCTCGACTTCCTCGCCGAACCGATCGACAGCGGCCCGATCTGGCTGATGAATGGCGGCGACGCCACACTCCGCAGCTACGGGCTCGACGTGCACGACTTGTCCGCGTGGAACCGGCGCCTGATCGCGCTCCGCGACCGATTTGCCGAAGCCCTGCCACCCCGCCACCGCAGCTTCTTCGAGCGGCTCGACTATACCGCTCGTTTCGGCGATTTCCTTTTCTGCCATGCCGGGATTCGCCCGGGCATCCCGATCGACCATCAGAGCCCCGAAGACCTGATCTGGATCCGCGACGACTTCCTTTGGGACGCCCGCGACCATGGCGTGGTGGTCGTCCATGGCCACACGCCGGCGACCCGGCCCGAAGTCCGGCCGAACCGTATCAATGTCGATACCGGAGCGGTTTTCGGAGGGCCGCTGACCACCCTGGCGCTGGAGGGAACCGGCCACCGGTTCCTGTGAAACGACAAAGGCGCGCTCGCGGGAGCGCGCCTTCGACAAGCATAAAGACCGCAGGGGCCGATCAGCCCCGTGGCTGCGGTACGATCCGGATATAGGGCTTCGGCTCCTTCCAGCCTTCCGGCCAGATCTTCCTGGCGTCGTCGCTGGTGAGCGAGCCGGAGATGATGACGTCCTCGCCGTCCTTCCAGTTGGCGGGCGTCGCCACCTTGTACTTCGCGGTGAGCTGCAGCGAATCGACGACACGGAGAATCTCGTCGAAGTTGCGGCCGGTCGACATCGGATAGGCGAGCATCAGCTTGATCTTCTTGTCGGGGCCGATGACGTAGACGGTCCGCACCGTCTGGTTGTCGGCGGCGGTACGGCCCTCCGAGGAATCGCCGGCGGCGGCCGGCAGCATCTCGTAGAGCTTGGCGACCTTCAGCTCTGGATCGCCGATCATCGGGAAGTTCGGCGCCATCCCCTGCGTCTCCTCGATGTCCTTCGCCCAGCCGGCATGGTTGCCGACCGGATCGACGCTGAGGCCGATGATCTTGACGTTCCGCTTGTCGAAATCGGGCTTGAGCTTGGCCGCCGCTCCGAGTTCGGTGGTGCAGACCGGGGTGAAATCCTTCGGATGCGAAAAAATGATCCCCCAGGAATCGCCGAGCCAGTCGTGGAAATGGATGGGCCCCTCGGTCGTCTCCGCTTCGAAATCGGGGGCAGTATCGCCAATGCGCAATGCCATGGTGGTTTGTCCTTCTGGAATGGTGACGCGCCGGATTTAAGCGCGCCCGGGCCCTGCATCAAGCGAAGCAGATGTCGCGGGAGCCCGCTCGCCTGGAACAAACACGCACTATCGGCATACGGCGCGAACAATGGTTCCCGACAAGCATGCAGGGAGACCCCGCACCGAGAATACGTCAGGCAGCGGCCGCCGGCACCGACAGGTTGTCGAGGGAGGAGACGATATGTTCGGCCAGCGCGTCGATGATCGGCGACGAGGGCCGATGCCAGGATCGCACGATGCCGATCTCGCACATCGGCAGGCGCGGGAAGCCGTCGCTTTCGCCGAGGACCCGCATGCCGGGCCGCAACGCCGATTCGGCGAGCGCCGTGATCGCAAGACCGGCCGAGACGGCGGCGGCCACGGCGGACGAGTTGGTACTCTGGTAGAGGACGCGGAATTTCCGGCCCGCCTCCGTCAGTGAATCGATCGCCGCGGCCCGCCACAGGCAGGGCGGCTTGAACAGCGCCAGCGGCAACACCTCCTGCTCCTCCGGCGCATGCTGGGCCGAGGTCACCCACAGCAGCGGCTCGTGGCGAATGACATCCACCGCGCCCTCGCCGCAATTGGTGACGATGGCAAGGTCGAGTTCGCCGGCCCGAACGAGATTGATCAGGTCGAGCGACTGCTCGCAGACGACCGAAACCTCGACCCGCGGGTTTGATCGCGAGAAACGCGCGAGGACGCCAGGCAGGAACCGCTCGGCATAGTCGTCCGGCGTCCCGAAGCGGACGCTGCCCGTCAGTTCCGCTTCGTCGAAGGCGGCCAGCGTCTCGTCGGAGAGGCGGATCATCCGCCGGGCGTAGCCGAGAAGTCGTTCGCCATCCTCGGTCAGCCGGGAGGCGCGTCCGTCCCGCACGAAGATCGGCTTGCCGATCCGCTCCTCGAGCCGCCGCATCTGCATCGACACCGCCGACTGGGTCTTGAAGACGACGTCGGCGGCCTTGGTGAAGCTGCCACTCTCCGCGATGGCGACGAATGTGCGGAGCTGGTCGAGGTCGAGCGTGACGGTCATGGGGCCCTCGGGCATACATCAGGATTGTTGATGTTCAATATTAGAAACATTCGTTGGAATGATCAATCGAATGCCTGCATGTTTCGGGTGTCGCAGGCGCTTCGTGTCCCGGATAGTCCGCGGGCAGATCGCCTCAACGGCGTTCGATACCAGCTCAGGAGGCCGTCATGGCCACGACCGATCTCACCACGCCGGCTTCTGCCGGCGGCCTGTTTCTGCGCCTTGCCGGAAGCGGCTTTTACCGCCTCGCCGTCCTCTGGAGGGCCTATCGCAACCGGATCGAGGTCGCCCGTCTGGCGTCGCTCGACAATCGCATGTTGAGCGATATCGGCGTCACCCGCGGCGACGTCGAGGCGGCGATGTCGTTGCGCGTATCGGATGATCCGTCGAGCCATCTCGCCGCCCTCGCGTACGAGCGCCGGGCCGCCCAGCGGGCACAATACGAGGAACGCAAGCGGGTCGTGAAACATCCCGACTGATCGCGCCGCGCCGTTTCGGCGGAGCCGCCGGTCCCCTGGGGCTCCGCACACACTGGGCCCGCCATCGTGGCGGGCCCTTTTTCGTCGCCGCCCGGCTTGCGCGCGGGCCCGCCGGGCGATATCGGCGGTGTCGTCATGGCGCGCTACGATTTCCGCACCCATCGCCTGTTCGTCGATCGAGGGCTTCGGCCCGGCGAACGGCTTCCGCTCGACCGCCGCCAAGCGAACTATCTGGTCAACGTGCTCAGGATGGGCGACGGCCAGGGCCTCCTCGTCTTCAACGGCCGCGATGGCGAATGGCGGGCGACGCTGGCGAGCGAAGGCCGCAAGTCCCATGCGCTGGTGGTCGGCGAACAGACGCGACCGCAGCCCGCACGGCCCGATCTCGACTACCTCTTCGCACCGCTCAAACAGGCGCGGCTCGACTACATGGTCGAGAAGGCGGTCGAGATGGGCGCCGGCCGCCTGCGCCCCGTCCTCACCCAACACGGCCAGGTGACACGGATCAATCGCCAACGGATGGAAGCGAACGCCATCGAGGCGGCCGAACAATGCGGCATCCTCGCAATCCCGACGGTCGACGAGCCTGTCGCGCTGGCGACGCTCGTCGACAACTGGCCCGACACCGAGCCCGGCCGGCGCATCGTCTTTTGCGACGAAGGCCATCCCGGCGAAGATCCCGTCGCCATCCTGTCTCGGCGTGACGCCCTCTCCCCTCGCGGTGCTGATCGGCCCGGAGGGTGGCTTCTCGGCGGAGGAACAGGACCGGCTCCGCGCCCTCCCCTTCGTCACGGCGCTCCCCCTCGGCCCCCGAATCCTGCGCGCCGACACCGCCGCCGTCGCGGCGCTGGCGCTGGTTCAGGCCGTGCTGGGCGATTGGCGTGCCACACGTCGCGGCGCCGGTTAACCGACGATGAAAGTCGTCTTAAATCCATTTACCAAGGCTGATTGCCGTCTGGCGCGACCGCCGCTAAGGTGCCGGCCCTGTCTTCTGGAAAGATCCTGGAATGGCCCGCGACGTCTCTGACGCGACGCCGATCGTTTCACGCGACCAACTCGTCGAATCGCTGTCTTCCGGCTGCAAGCCGGCGAGCCGGTGGCGCGTCGGTACCGAGCATGAGAAATTCGGCTTCTATCTCGAAAACTGCGCGCCGGTTCCCTACGAAGGACCGCGCGGAATCAAACGCCTGCTCGAGGCGATGGAATACCTCCTCGGCTGGCATCCGATCTACGATCACGGGCGGATCATCGGGCTGACCGACCCGACCGGCCTCGGCGCCATCTCGCTCGAGCCCGGCGGCCAGTTCGAGCTCTCCGGCGCACCGCTGGAGACGGTCCATCAGACCTGCCGGGAGGTCAACGGCCATCTCGCCCAGGTCCGCGAATGCGCGACGCCGCTCGGCATCGGCTTCCTCGGCCTCGGCTCGTCGCCAAGCTGGACGCTGGCCGAGACGCCACGGATGCCGAAGTCGCGCTACGACATCATGACCCGCTACATGCCGAAGGTCGGCACGCGCGGCCTCGACATGATGTACCGGACCTGCACCATCCAGGCGAACCTCGACTTCTCCAGCGAGGCCGACATGGTGCAGAAGATGCGGGTCGGCGTCGCCCTGCAGCCGATCGTCACCGCGCTCTTCGCCAACTCGCCTTTCACCGACGGCAAGCCCAATGGCTTCCAGTCCTGGCGGTCATGGGTATGGCTCGATACCGACAACGACCGCTCGGGCATGGTGCCCTTCGTCTTCGAGGACGGCTTCGGTTTCGAGCGCTACGTCGACTGGGCGCTCGACGTGCCGCTGTATTTCGTCAAGCGCGGCGACACCTATCACGATGTCGCCGGCGGCTCCTTCCGCGATCTGATCGCCGGCGACATGAAACAGCTGCCGGGCGAGACCGCGACCCTCTCCGACTGGGAGAACCATCTGACCACGCTGTTTCCCGAGGTGCGCCTCAAGCGATTCATCGAGGTGCGGGGCGCCGACGGCGGGCCCGGCCGGCGGATCTGCGCGCTGCCGGCGCTGTGGGTCGGACTCTACTACGACCAGGCATCGCTCGACGGCGCCTGGGACATCGTCAAGGACTGGACGACGGAGGAGCGCGAAGCGCTTCGCGAGGCGGTGCCCAAAACCGCGCTCGCCACCCCCTTCCGCGATCGCACCGTCCGCGATATCGCCCGCGACGTCGTGGCGCTGGCGCGGTCGGGACTGGCGCGGCGCGGCGAGCTCAACGCCGAGGGCAATGACGAGACCGTGTACCTTTCGTCGCTGGAGGAAATCCTCGCGACCGGCGAGACGCCGGCCGAGACTCTCCTGCGCGAATACGAGACGGTCTGGCACCACGACCTCAACCGGGTCTACAAGGACTATGCCTACTGACCCGGCGCTCGGCCTTGATTCCGCGCAAGGCGGCGCGGCCCACGCCCGGGTAGGCTGATTTTATATCGCCCGTTTGAAAAGGAGTTCGGCAATGTCGCAGAAACAGGGGTCCAGCGTCCGTGACATCCTCGTCATCGTCGATCTCGGGGGTGAACGGCGCGCCGCGGTCGTCGCCGCCGACCTCGCCCGGCGAACCGGAGCGCATCTGACCGGGCTGTCGGTGATCTATGACCCGATGATCCCGGTCTACACCTTCGCGGCGCCGATCCCGACCGACTTCGTCGTCGCCGCGCGCGACCAGAGCGTCGCCGACGCCAAGGCGGCGCTTGCCGCCTTCGAGGCAATCGGCGAGCAGGCCGGCATCCCGGTCGAAAGTCGCACCGGAGAATCGATGTCCGGCGACGGTTTCGTCACCATTGTCCGGAACGCGATCTTTGCCGACATCGCGGTGGTCGGACAGGACGATCCGGACCGGCCGGAGCCGACGCGGGAATCGGTGATCGAGGCGCTGCTTTTCCAGGCTGGCGTCCCGACCCTTGTCGTTCCCTTCGTCGGTGTCCGCGAATTCGTCCCGGACAAGGTGGTCGTGGCATGGAACGGCAGCCCGGCGGCCGGCCGTGCGGTTCGCGCCGCGATGCCGTTGCTGGCGACCGCCAAGGAGGTTCTCGTCGCCATGGTCGACGAAGGCCGGGAACACGTCGGCGAGCCGGGCGCCGAGATCGGCGCCTATCTGGCGCGGCATGATCTCAACGTGACGGTGCGGACGATCGGCAACATGCCGAATGGCGCCGGTCAGGCCCTGCTTTCATTCGCAGCCGACGAGAAGGCCGACTGGATGGTGATGGGCGCCTATGGTCACAGCCGACTGAGGGAGTTCCTGCTCGGCGGTGTCACGCGCCATTCGCTCGCCAATGCGACATTGCCGATCCTGATGTCGCACTGAACGACGCGTATCACGGGGATCCGGTGGGCATTCGGCTCAGGCAGGTCGTCATTGTGATGTGGGGAATGAAGCAATCCCGGTCCTCGATCGCTTCGATGTCGATCAGCGCCGCTTGGTTGGCGCGGCTCAGAACCTTGTCGCCATGAGCATCGCGAACGAAGGCAGGGACACCAGCGAGCGCCGACACGGACAGAACCGAAATCGCACCGAGGGACGCGTTGTTCGGGAGTTTCCCTGGCGCTGGCGCAAAATGGCTGGTAGCAGGCATCGCTTCCCCCCGTATTTCACTTGGCGAGGTCATAGTCGTCCCGGCGATCGGCCGCCGGTCCATAACGACGTCGGATGCTCAGCAAACCGGCGGAGTTCTGGCGGCAGGACTCGTCTCGAACACCACGACAACGCCCAGCGACTACAACACCCCACAGGAGTGACCCCATGTCTTTGATTGGAATCGCGGCCCGCGGCATGCGCAGCCTTGTCGTGCCGGCCCTGATCGTGGCGGCGGCGGCAATCTCGCCGGCGAAGGCCCTCACCCAGGATGAGGCCGACGCGATCGCGACGGACGCCTACGTCTATTTCTACCCGCTGGTGACGATGGACCTGACGCGACAGCAAACCACGAATGTCGAGAAGGTGGGGGTAACTCAAGGCCCCGCCAACGCGTTCGTCAACGTTCGCAGCTATCCGCCGGCAGACTTCAAGACCGTTGTCCGGCCGAACTTCGATACGCTCTATTCCAGCGCGATGCTCGATCTGACCGAGGAGCCGGTGGTCATATCGGTGCCGAGCACCGACGGTCGCTACTACCTGCTGCCGATGCTCGATATGTGGACCGACATCTTTGCGTCGACCGGCTGGCGGACCAGCGGCACCGACGCCCAGACCCTTCTGATCACCGCACCCGGCTGGGAGGCAAGCGATCACATCGACGAGATCGCCAGGCTGCCGGACAATACCCAGCACATCGCCGCGACGACGCCCTATGCCTGGATCATCGGCCGCATCAAGACGGACGGGCCGTCCGACTATCCCGCGGTCAACAAGATCCAGGATGGCCTGAAGCTGGTGCCGCTGTCCCACTACGGCGACGCCTCCTGGACTGTCCCTGCGGGCAAGGTCGATCCGAGCATCGACATGAAGACGCCGCCGAAAAGCAAGGTCGATACGATGTCGGGCAAGGATTTCTTCGCCTACGCGGCCGAGCTCCTCAAGGTCAATCCGCCGCATGACACCGACCAGCCGATCATCGCCCGTCTGAAACGGCTCGGCTTCGAACAGGGGAAGAGCTTCGCCTATGGCAGTGCCGATCCCATCGTTCAGAAGGCGATCGACCAGGCTCCGAAAGCCGGGCTGGACCTGATGGCGTGGGAGGGCCCGCGCATGGCCGAGGTCGTCAACGCCTGGTCGATGAACGTCAATACGGTCGGCGTTTATGGCAACGATTACCTGAAGCGCGCGATCATGACCAATGTCGGTCTTGGCGCCAACCAGCCGAAGGACGCCATCTATCCGCTGAACCTGGGCGACAAGGAAGGCAAGCCGCTGGACGGTGCCAATGACTACGTCCTGCATTTCGAGAAGTCGGACATTCCGCCAGTCGACGCCTTCTGGTCGGTGACTCTCTACGACAATGACGGCTACCAGATCGCCAACAGCCTGAACCGATTCGCGGTCTCGAGCTGGATGCCATTCGTCCACAACGAGGACGGATCGCTCGACCTCTATTTCCAGAACGAAAGCCCCGGCAAGGACAAGGAAGCCAACTGGCTGCCGGCGCCGAAGGGGCCGTTCACCCTGACCATGCGGCTCTATGCGCCGAAGTCTGCGGCACTGACCGGCAAATGGAATCCACCGGCTGTCACGAAAGCCGAATAAGGGCTGGACGGCGTGGGGCGGTCACCAATGGCACTGCGCCATTCCCTCGCAGTGGGACATTGCCGATCCTGATGTCGCACTGACGAGGTTCGTGCGAAGCGCCGCGCGTCGCAAACACTTGGGCGGACAGCGATATGCCCGCCTATTTCAGCTCGATCTCGCGACGCAGCAGGTCGACCGCCGATTCGACAACGCGAAGTTCCGAGGGAGGTACGCCCGTGAAGGAGCACTCCCAGTTCGCGCCATCGGAATCGCGCGGCGGAATGCGATAGACGTCCGGATGGATGGACGCCGGGTCAGAGAGGACGGACGTCGCGAGCTTGGCCTTCAGCCGCTCGACGATCTCGTGTCGCGTCAGCCTGAGCTTTGCCATCCCCGTACCCTTTGCTATCGTCGGCGCTCAATCTACGGATCGGATTTGACAGCCTGATGTCGTGGCCGGTCGGAGCTCTGCGGCGCTTGGCGCCGCCGGCCCGCTTACGGAGGATATCCGATGGCGTTCGACTTCGCAGCATTCAGACGGGCTTTCGAGGCAAAGGATTTCGAGGCCTGGGCCGATTTCTACGCCGAGGACGCGGAATGGACAGAATACCGCGGGCATAATCCACCGCGGTCGCCCAACATCATGCGCGGACGGACGGCGATCGCCTCCTTCCTCGAGAGGGTCTGCGCGGCACCCATTACGATCCTGTTCGAGGACGAGATTGTCGACGGGGACCGCGCCGCCTTTCGCTTCTGGGTGACGATGCCGGACGGGCGACGGATCATCGAACACACGATGCTCGACACCGCCGGCGGCAAGGTCACCCGCCAGATCGACGTCGAAGCCTGGGACTAGGGAGGCAACAAAGTCCGCGAGCCAATGTTCGCATCCGGCGTTGCCTCGGATGTGCAGACGTCGTTCGCCCATTCGTCGTGCCGCGATCGCGGCGCGCGTCGCCCTCAATGGCAACGCGGGGTCGGCCCGTAATAAGGGTAAGGGGCAGCGGCCGCCGCCGCCTGGGAAGGTTGTCCTACAACCCGCCTATTTCACTTCCACGATACCGGCCGGCGCATAGACGTCGGAGTTGAACGCCGATTCGATGGTGGCTGTCCCTGGCGCATACGCGCGTAAATTGAGGTACCACCGTCCTTTGGCGGGGGTCGGCAGCCAGTTGCTTTCCTTGTCCTTGCCCGGGCTCGTGCTCTGGAAGTAGAGCGTCACCGTGCCGTCCGCGTTGAGCTTGAGCGGATTGTCGCTGCCCAGCGAGTAGCGGTTGATCGGGTTCACGACGGTATAGTTGTTCTGGTAGTCGTACAACGTCACGGACCAGAAGGCCGGCTCCAGGAACGCTGGCGGCTTCATGGTGACCGTGTATTTCTTCTCGCCCATCAGCGGCTTGTTTTTGCCGTCGAGAAGCGCACCAATATACACTGCCTCTTCGAGGGTGTTGGCGCTGAGGCCCCAGCGCACGATCTGCGCGCGGGTGAAATAGTCCGTCCGAAAATTACCGGTCGACGGCCACATCCAGACCCAGCCCTCGCGAATCTTGCCGGGGGGGATATCGACCATCGTCTCCATTCCGATATTCGCGGCGGCTTCCTTCATCGCTTCGAGGACGACCGGATGCACGGCAGAATTGGTTGGATGACTTTCCATTCTGTCTCGCTGAGCGCGTATCGCATGTTGGAGGCTCCTTTGCGGAGCTTGAATCACGCGACCATCACTAACCTCAAGCGGTTCGCCTATGTCTGAAGAGCGCGCAAAAGCAGTCGTCGCCCTGCCGACCTACGAAGGCAACCCGTGACCCCAAGGCGACATCAGGAAGGTTGCTCTGGGCCGAACCGGAAGATCGACGGACGGCGGGTTTGACCCGCATCAATGTTGATGCGACGGTCGCCTCAACAATCTACGCATAGAGTAGCCGGGAGCATGGCTATCGATGGCCGCCTGGGTACCGGAGGAGTGCGAAAATGAAGAAAATGATCTTCGGGTTTTGTATCGCGACGCTGTGGGCCGGGACGACCTTCGCTCAAGACTACCTGGGTGACATTGCCATCAACCCGGACGACGTGACACTGGGCTCCAGGCATTACTCGCCGTTTCTCGATCAGTCCTATCCGAACCGCGTCTTTTGGGGCGACACGCATCTCCACACCTCCTATTCCACCGACGCCGGCATGATCGGCAATGTCCTCGGCCCCGACGAGGCATATCGATTTGCCCGGGGCGAGAAGGTCCGGGCATCGATGGGCACATGGGCGCAGCTTGTCCGGCCCCTGGATTTTCTTGTCGTGGCCGATCATTCCGAGAATCTCGGCCTCGCGCCGATGATCGCGGAATCGAACCCCGGCCTGCTCGCCAACGACTGGGGACGTAAACTCCACGACCTGGTAAAAGCCGGCGATCCCATTGCGGCCTATGTGGAATGGGGTGCCGCGCTCAACGCAGCCACCGATATGATCAAGGATGATGACCTGCAGCGCACCATGTGGAACCGCATTGTTGACAGCGCCGAGCGGTTTAACCAGCCGGGCGTTTTCACGGCGCTGCATGGTTTCGAGTGGTCTTCTGGGCCTGACGCGAACAATCTGCACCGGGTTGTGATGTTCCGCGACGATGCGGACAAGGTCGAGGATCTCGTGCCTATCTCAACCTACGACAGCAGCGATCCGGAGGATCTTTGGAAATGGATGGACGCCTATGAAAAGAAGACGGGTGGTCATGTCCTGGCGATCCCGCACAACGGCAATTTGTCGAACGGGCTCATGTTCGACGACAAGCGGCTGAATGGAGAGCCTCTGGACATCGACTATGCTGAGCGCAGGATGCGCTGGGAGCCGGTCTACGAGGTCACCCAGATCAAGGGCGATGGTGAGACGCATCCCTTGCTCAGCCCTAACGACGAGTTTGCGGACTATTACACCTGGGACCGCGGGAATTTCGGTACCGAGCTGAAGACGCCCGGATATGTTGCCGCGGGAATATGCCCGCCAGGCGCTGGCACGCGGGCTCAAATACGAGGCCGAAATCGGCGCCAACCCCTTCAAGTTCGGCATGATCGGGTCAACGGACAGTCACACCTCGCTCGCGACCACACGGGAAGACAACTACTTCGGCAAGGCGAGCATCGTCGAACCTGGCACTGGCGAAGCCCGCTATGAGGACTTCATCGTCCAGCCCGTCATACTGGGCGAGGACATCGCGGTTCGTCACTACGAGACGCTCGCTTCGGGCCTCGCCGGGGTCTGGGCTCGGGAGAACACCCGCGAAGCCATCTGGGATGCATTCAAGCGCAAGGAGGTCTATGCGACCACCGGCTCGCGGATGACGGTCCGGGTCTTCGCAGGCTGGGACTTCGACCCGGAAGACATCCACCGTCCCGATTTCGCCGCCACCGGCTACGACCGTGGCGTTCCCATGGGGGCCGACCTCTTCGTCGGACCCGAGGGCGCGAAGCCCACCTTCATGGTCCGCGCGCTGCGTGATCCCGACGGCGCAAATCTCGACCGCATCCAGATCGTGAAAGGATGGGTCGGTGCCGACGGCGAGCCGCAGACCAGGGTCTTCGACGTTGCATGGTCGGGCGATCGGGAGCCGGACCAGGACGGCAAGGTTCCGGCCGTCGGCAGCACGGTTGATGGCGCGGACTTCACCAACACCATCGGCGCCGCCGCGCTCGCCGGCTACTGGGTCGATCCGGAGTTCGATCCGACCCAACGAGCCTATTACTACGTCCGTGTGCTGGAGATACCGACTCCCTCATGGCTCGCCTACGACGAGGCGTTCTACGGGCCTCTCGACCTGCCGGACGACGCCGTGATGGTGCAGCAGGATCGCGCCTACACCTCGCCGATCTGGTACACCCCGGCCGGCTGATCGGGTCTGCAACGAGCCCGGGACGCGGCCAGCCTCGGCAATTGCACGGCCAACCGCGACCGAGTTTCGT
Source organism: uncultured Alphaproteobacteria bacterium (assembly GCA_963812275.1). GTDB lineage: Bacteria > Pseudomonadota > Alphaproteobacteria > Rhizobiales > Kaistiaceae > Bauldia. Next base: position 155,385 of record CAWEUQ010000031.1, read on the forward strand.
TGTTGGCGCTTCTCTGCCGTGCTGGCAAGACCCGGGGACGTCGGAACACGACGGAAAGCGGCTGTTGGAACGATCTGGGTCGCCGCAACGATCTAATGAGTACGCGGCCTAGAGTTCACATGCCAATCAACTGGTCTATGGCTCCTCCGGCCCAAATCCGCGCGGTCACTGTTGCCGCGCGGTTTGGCGAGGGGCGTGCCACGTCCGTCTTGGGTCACACTCGGGCATCGGAGCAGATTGGGTCCGGCGTCCGGTTTGTGCGGTGAAGCGGACATAGCGCACGGGGCGAGGACGCAGGGAGTGATCCCGTGATCCACACTTTCCCGCGAACTGTGCGCACACGCACCGCTTGAGCCGTGTCGGATGCCACCCTTGACCCGACTCTCGTGGCGCGGCACGAGTGGCGCATGAACACGCCCGCCAAGAACGTCGTCGAGTATTCCGTTTCCGAGATCTCCAACGCGGTGAAGCGCGCCGTCGAGGACGGTTTCTCCTATGTCCGGGTCCGCGGCGAAATCTCGGGGTTCCGCGGCCAGCATTCCTCCGGTCATTGCTACTTCTCGCTCAAGGATGACAGGGCGCGGCTCGAGGCGGTGGTGTGGAAGACCGCCTTCGGCGCGGCTGAAGTTCAAGCCCGAGGAAGGCATCGAGGTCATCGCCACCGGCCGGCTCACCACCTTCCCCGGCCAGTCGAAATACCAGATCGTCATCGACTTGCTGGAGCCCGCCGGCGTCGGCGCGCTGATGGCGCTGCTCGAGGAGCGCCGCAAGAAGCTCGCCGCCGAGGGCCTCTTCGACGAGGCACGGAAGAAACCCCTTCCCTACCTTCCCCGCGTCATCGGCGTGGTCACCTCACCGACCGGCGCCGTCATCCGCGACATCCTCCACCGCCTCGCCGACCGCTTTCCGGTCCAGGTCGTGGTCTGGCCGGTCCGCGTCCAGGGCGAAACCGCCGCGGCCGAGGTCGCCGCGGCCATACGCGGCTTCAACGCGCTTCCGCCGACCGGTGCCATCGCCCGCCCGGACGTGGTGATCGTGGCGCGCGGCGGCGGCAGCCTCGAAGACCTCTGGAGCTTCAACGAAGAGGTGGTCGTCCGGGCGGCGGCGGAGTCGACGATCCCCCTGATCTCGGCCGTCGGCCATGAGACCGACTGGACGCTGATCGACCAGGCCGCCGACCGGCGCGCGCCGACGCCAACGGCCGCGGCGGAAATCGCGGTACCGGTGCGCAGCGAATTGCTGGCGACGGTCGATACCCTTACCGCCCGTCATCGCGGTGCTGCCGGCCGCCTCGTCCAGTCGGCGCGCCGCGACCTCCTCGCCGCCGCGCGGGCGCTGCCCCGGGCCGACGACCTGCTCGCCATCCCCCGCCGGGTGCTCGACGAACTCGCGAGCCGCCTCGGCCGCGGGCTGATCGCCAACGCCCGCACCCACCGGGTCGCCTATGAGCGGAGCGCCGCGCGGCTCTCGGTCTCGGGCCTCAAGCGATTTCTCGATCAAGGCAGGGAGCGGGTCAGCGCCCTTGACGGCCGGCGGGATCGGGCCTTTCGCGTTTCGGCCGAAGGGAGGCGCACCGACTTCGCCGCGACGGCGCGGCGCCTCCGTCCCCAGCCGATTGTCGAGGCCATCCGGCGCGAGCAGATCAGGCTCGGCGATGCGGCGACCGCTTCGCGCCGCGTGCTTCGAGGCTCTGGTCGAGCGGAAGCGGCAACAGCTTGGCTCGCGCGAGCAACTGCTCCGGTCGCTCTCCTATCGCAACGTCCTCGCCCGCGGCTTCGCGCTGGTCAGGGCCGGCGACAGGCCGGTCCATGCGGCAGCCGAAGTGGCGACCGGCGCCGCCCTCGACATCGAATTCCACGACGGGCGAGTCACGGCCGTCTCGACGTCGGGCGGCTCCGTCCGCAAGGCGCCCAGGAAGCCGCCCGGCCCGTCCGGAACCCAGGGCAGCCTGTTCTAGATGGCGATTCAGGCAGCAAACGAGACCGTCACGATCTTCCGCGCCCGCCCGCGCATCCTTCTTCTTTACGTCGTTCTCGGTATCATCTTTATCGTCCAAGGCATTGCCACCGCAGGGTATTTCGCGCTTTTTGACGATGGTGCCGGATTTCAGTTTTTCGGCATCGGCCTTTCCCTGTTCCTGGTTCTGGTCGGTCTGCTTTTTGCCGGCTATGCCCTCTTTCGAATCCGCGATCGTCATCCGCCAATCACCATTGGTCCCAATGGGTTACACGATCGGATCATCTCGCCGCGGCCGATCCCGTGGGACGATATCCGGGACCTGCACGTGTGGTCCTCTCCGCAAGGTGGACCGGTCCTGGCCTTCGAACTCGCCGAGGGCGCCGAGGATCGAGCCGGAATCTATCGGCGGGCGCGGATCGAGGTCGGTTTCAATCGCGCCGCCGGAGGCTATTCCTATCAGATCCATTCGATCGGCACGGACGCGGGCATCGGTCGCCTGGTGGAGGCGGTCCGGCCGTATGCGGAGGTCCGCGAGGATTGAACCTTTCGGTGGATGCGCTGTTGGCGGCCGAAGGATAACTACGACGGGTCGGGCCTCAGCCGCATGACGCGCCGGCGAATCCCGGCGCGGCCGACTTCGGTGAAGCCTGCCTTCTCGAAAGCCGGCACGAAGCCCATGAAGCGATAGCTCGGCGCATCCGGCGGCACCGGATAAGCCTCCACCACCGTGGCGCCGGCCTTCCCGGCGTGTTCCACCGCGGCCGCGATCAGGCGGTAGACCAGCCCCTCGCCACGCCGCTTTCTCGGCACCCAGAAACAGACGATGGACCAGATGTTTTCGCCGGGCATCGCGGCCGGGCCGCCGAGATTCCGATAACTGTCGCGCGGCGCCACCGAGACCCAGGCCATGGGACTGCCGGCCTCATAGGCCAGCAATCCGACCGGCGTGCCCGAAGCGATCCGGGTCATCATTTGACGCTTGCGACCGGCACTGTCGTTGTCCCGCGCCTCGGCGGCGGTACGCCGCCAGACCATGCACCAACAATGCTTCGGCGCGCCGGGGGAAGTGAACAGAGCTTCGAAATCCGCGCGACTGGCCGCATCGACCGGACGGAAGACGAGATCGGAGGACGACAAACTGCGGGTCATCGTCGCGAGGCTATTCCAACCTCGCCGGCGGTTCTACTTCCGCAGGCTCCGGATATAGGCGACGAGATCCCGGATGTCGTCTGGCGGCACGATCAGATTGGGCATCGTCGGATGCGGGGTCTGGAAGAAGGACAGTAATGCGAGCTCCGACATCGCCGGGACATTCGCCACCTCGGAAAAGGGCGGCGCGCCGAAAAACGGGCTGTCATAGTCGCCGCGGTCGATCGCATGGCATTCGGCGCAGTTCTGCTCCGCATAGGCGTATCCGCGCTGCGGGTCGCCGATTTCCACCGCGTCGACGTGACCCGTCATGGCTGTCAGGAACGAAGCAGCAATCGCAAGGCGCACGGCCCGGAACCCCCGTTGTTCCCCGGAGACTCGGCTCGCCTCGCTCCGCCGGCATTGATCCACGTCATCAAGGGCATCATTCGACGAACACCGTCACACGATCGGAACGGCCGGAGGAATCGACCACCGACAGGGTGACGAAGCCGGGACCGTCCGGCTGCCATCGTTCCGAACGATCGAACGGATTGCGGCCCACCGGCGTGCCATTGGCGAAGAAGGTGAAGGGCGGCGCGCCGTTCCGCACCTTGATGACCAAAGGCGAGGGATCGCCGTCGCGAATACCGAGATCGACCGTGACTCCCTCGAGCGGGAAGGCGATCTGCGGACCGCCGTTGCGCTCGACTACGGTCTCGTCGGGATGCCGGAAGCGGCGAAGCGGCGGCGGCAGTTCGCTCGTCGACGCGACCAGAACGCCGGGTGGCGCGCGACGCAACGGCGTGCGCGTGGGCCCAAGTCGATTGAACGCCTCGAAGAGGACAGGGGCCGCGCTGACAAGGCCAGAAAGCCCCGGAACCGGCGTTCCGTCCGGGCGTCCGATCCATACGCCGATCACATAGCGCCCGTCGAAGCCAATCGCCCAGGCGTCGCGATAGCCATAGGACGTGCCGGTCTTGTAGGCGACCAGCCCGGGCGACCCGTTCGACGGCGGCAGCACACCGGCAAGGATATCGGCGACCTGCCATGCCGCGATCGGAGAGAGCACCGGCGGCCCTGACTTTGCCAGGGGAACATAAGGCGCATCGTCGACGCCATCGCGCAGCGTCACCGGCGTGCCGCCCCGGGCGATCGCGGCATAGACCTGAACCAGATCGCGCAAGGTGAGGCCGACACCGCCCAGCCCGACGGCCAGTCCCGCCGCGGAGAGTTGCGGCAGTTCGGGCGAAGCACCCGCGCGCTTCAGACGCGCCACCAGCCGGGCCGGCCCGACGGCGTCGAGCACGATGATCGCGGGAACGTTGAGCGATTGCTGGAGGGCTTCCCGGATCGTGACCGTGCCCCGATAGCCGCCATCGAAATTCTGGGGCGCATAGCCGCCGAAGCCGGTGGGCCGATCCTCGATGAGGCTCGATGGATGGGCGAGGCCTTCCTCGAAGGCCAGTCCGTAGATCAGCGGCTTCAGGGTCGAGCCCGGCGAGCGAACACCGCGGGTCATGTCGATATGGCCGGCCCGCGCATCTTCGAGCAGACCGGCCGAGCCGACCGAAGCAACGATGTCACCCGTGTGGTGATCCGCAACGACGATTGCAATCGACAGCTTCGGTCCCAGCGCCGTCACCCGGTCATGCGCCAGTGTCTCCAGCGACGCCTGCACATTCCGGTCGATCGTCAGCGTGTGAGTCGCCGACTTCGGATCAGCCGCCACCGCCTCTTCGGCGAGATGCGCGGCGAACATCGGGAAGATCCGCCTTACGGTCGGGATGCGCTCGCTCTTGGCCGCCGTCGCCTCCTCCACGCCGAGAACGCCGGCGGAGACCAGGCGATCCAGCACGCGGTCGCGCGCGGCCCGCGCCGCCTCGGGATCGCGATCGGGTCGCCGGGCTTCCGGGGACTGCGGCAGCGCGACCAGCAGCGCGGACTCGGCGATCGTCAGGCGGGTCGGCTCCTTGCCAAAATAGGCGAGGCTCGCCGCCCGGACGCCTTCGATGTTGCCGCCATAGGGAGCGAGCATCAGATAGAGGGTCAGGATCTCGTCCTTGCTGAAGCGTTGCTCCAGCTTGCGCGCCATCAGGATCTGGCGAAGCTTTGCTTCGGCGTCGCGCGTCGGCTCGCCTTCGAGAAGACGGGCAACCTGCATGGTCAGGGTCGAGCCGCCGGAGACGATGCGGCCGCCGGCCAGGACGTACTGCCCCGCGGCGCGAAGCAGCGCGCGATAGTCGACCCCGTCATGCTCGGCAAATCGCCCGTCCTCGTAGCCGATCAGCATGTCGAGGTAGCGTTGATCGACATCCGCCTTGGTGACCGGCAGCCGCCAGCGGCCATCGGCAATCGTGAAGGGGCGGAGCAGCCGCCCGTTGCGGTCGAGGACAACCGTGGACGTGGCGACCGCGGCAGGGGCCGGCGGCGCCGGCAGCGACGCTTCAATGTCGCCGATGACCTTCAGGCCAACGCCGACCACGCCGGCGACAAGCACGACAGACGACTGCGGCGGCGATTCCGAAAAACCGACGCCGCCTGTGCCGCTTCCGGTTGGTGTCGCTCGACACGCGCACCTACCGGGTCGTACCGACCACCTCGACGGTCCCCGCGCCGGTCCGCGCCCGCAGGTAGGGCCGATACATGTCCTCGACCGTTGCGCCCGGCTGAGCATAGACGCCGGGTGAAACCGCGCGCATGGCGTAAGCGACACTGAATTGCAGCGAGTCGCTGGCATTGCGATCGATCGCAGCAACGAAGCGGTCGGTGCGAGCCTCGGTGTGGGCGGCGTCCCGCACCACGTCGAGCCAATCGAAGGCGGTGACTTCGCCACTGGCCGAGATGTTCGGATTCTCGATCTCGTAACCGGCAGGGATCGGGTCGACGACCATGACATGGCCGTTGCGGTTCTGATCCGCGGTTACGGTCAAGACCACGACGACGCGGTCGTTCTGGCCCACCGCGCCGATGTCCATCGGCTCGCCATCCGGCGTGTAGAAGGCGCGTTCGATCGTGAAGCCCTCCCCTCCGGCCGGCTCGGGAACGACGGTGACGCCGGTGGTCGCGACCATCGCATCGAAGGTCTCGCCACCAAGATTGGTGATGGCGACAGGCGTCGCTTCGAGCCGTGCCTGGTCATACTGCTTGAAGACCGGGCCCGGAACCGTGGTGCCGTCGATATCGAAGCTGGTGTCGGCGGCGTCCTCGATCAGCGCCGCCGCGGCCATCAGCATCCAGGCTTCCTCCTGGGTGCTGGTGTAACGGCGCCTCTCGTAGGTGCGCTCGACGTCGGCGGAGAGCTGACGAATGTCACGAACCCCGATGTCGTTCTCCGCGGCAAGCGCCAGTACCGCCGCCTTGTCGCGGAGCGCGCTGCCATAGTCACCGTGCCACTCGTCGGTCGCGGGTGTTGTCGAGATCGGCATAGGCGACCTTGAACGCCTCGTCCGCCCTTTGCCTGTCGCCGTAGAGCGCGAGCGCCGCACCGATCTGCGCTTTTGCAAGCGCGGTGCCGAAATTGCCGATCTTGGTCTCGGCGTAATAGCGGAGATCGCCGATCGAGGCGCGGCCGTTGCGGGCCAGCACATACAACGCGTAGGCGATGTCCTCGCCGCCATTCTGGAAATCATCGGCATAGGCAATGCGATTGGCGAGATTGTCGATGGCCAGCCCCAGCGGCAGCTCGGGTACGTCATAGCCCTTCTCGGCCGCCCGGGTGAGGAAGTCGCTCACGTAGGAATCGAGCCACAGGTCGTCGGCGTAATACGGCCCCCAGAGGCCAAAGCTGCCGTTCGAAGACTGGTTGGCGAGAATCCCGCCGATCGCCTTCTGCACCCGCTCATGGACCGCCGTGTCCGAGGCGACGCCGATCGACGCGGCGACCTCGTCGAGATAGACGAGCGGCATCGCCCGACTGGTCAGCTGCTCGGTGCATCCATACGGATAGCGGTCGAGCGAGGCGAGGATGCCGGCGACATCGAGCCGGCTGGCGCCGCCGACCGATACCGTCACCGAAGCCGTTCCGGGAACGAATTCATAGAGCGGCTCGGCGTCCACCGTCAGCGTGCCGCCGGCGGCAAGCGCGACGATGTTGCGCCTGGTCACCGGTTCGCCCGGTGGGCGAATACCGAGCATGAGTTGCTTCGGCAACGCCTCGCCCGACGGCATGTGCAGCGTGACGTCGATAGCGTAGTCACCGACCAGTTCACCGGCGATCGGGACGTTGAACCGGGTGCGCGCCTTCTCCTCCAGCGTGATCGTGCGATCCAGATCGGCGGCAGCGATGCCGACGCCCTCGCCCGCTCCGATGGTCAGCCGATAATCGCCGGCCGGACCCGACAGGTTGTTGATCTCGACGAGGAGGCGCGACGTGTCACCGGAGTGGAGGAAGCGCGGAATGCTGGCGCTGACCACGACCGGATCCCGGACCAGCACATCCTTGACGCCATGACCGACGCCAGCCGCCGACCATGCCATCGCCATGACGCGAACCGTGCCGTTGAACTCCGGCAGATCGAAGGAAACGGTCGCCTTGCCGTCCGGTCCGACCTCGACGATGCCCGAATAGAAGGCGACGAGTTTTTCGGTCGGCGGCGGCGCGGCGAGCCGGGTCGGGCCGCCGTCCCCGCCGGAGCGGATCGCGCCCGGCACGCCCTGCATCCGGTCGATCAGCAGCCCGTAAAGATCCCGGATCTCCATGCCGAGCTTACGCTGACCGAAATACCAGTCGTCGGGGGCCGGCGCCTTGAAGTTCGTGAGATTGAGAATGCCGACATCGACCGCCGCGACGGTGACGTAGGCCTTCGTTCCGGGCTGCAGGTTGTCGATCGCGACCGGGATGGTCATCGCCTGGCGCGGCCGGATCTCGTCCGGCATGTCGATCGCGACATCGAGGTCGCGATTGCCGGGCTCGACCTTCGCCCAGGTCAGCCCGAGGGCGCGGGCCGGCATGCGCTTGGCCGGAATGTCCATCGGCCGGTAGAGCGCCGCGGTGACATAGGCGCCAGGGCCCCACTGATCGGTGACCTCGAGGTCGACGGTGGTGCCGTCGGCGGGAACTTCCACAGCCTTGGTGCTGATCAGCCGGTCGTCGATGACGCTGACCAGAGCGATCCCGGCGAAGCGCGGATCGAGGCGGAGCTTCGCTGTCTCGCCGACCCGATAGGCCGGCTTGTCGAGCGCCACCGCCAGCACGTCCGGTGTCTCGGAACCGGCGTCGGAAACATACCAGCCGGCATAGAAATCGAAGCTCGTCGCCGCCGCCTCATCGCCCGAGCGTTCGACGGTGAGCCGGTAGCGCCCCCAATTCACCGAAGTCGAAATCGTCGTCGGCGCATCCGCGGCCATGTTGATCTCGCCGGAATCGATCCGATTCGGCGTGGTGACCAGTTCGTAGTCCCAGTTCCCGTTCGACCGGTACCACTGGTAGTCGGTCTCGATGCGATCAAGCGTCCAGGTCAGGCCGGTTGCAGCAATCTGTTCCCCCGCCGGAGAAACGAGAACGACGTTAAATCCGGCCGTGGTGTCCTCCTCGACCTCATCGCCCTCGAATTGCGGTTTGATGCCGATCAGCGCGGTCGCCGGCTTGACCGGCAGTTCCAGCGTTCGCTCGACAGCGCGACCGTTGGTATCGGCAAGGCGGACGATGACCTTCGCGTCGAGCGGATGGGTCGAAATCGGCAGGTCTTCGGGCAAGCCGACACTGAGCGTAGCCTTTCCCGCTTCGTCAGTGGTCTCCGCAAGATCGATCGGCCGGCGGACCGGCTCGACCTCGTCGTCGGCGAGACCGAATGTGTAGCCGTTGAAACCGTCCAGGCCGGCAGCCGGCCGAACGTCGATGTCGCCCTCGACCGACAGGCCGGGCGCCGGTGCCCCATAGAGGTAGCGGGCCTCGAGTTGGATCGTCGCCGGTTCGGCAGCGCTCAGTGCCTTGGCGTCGGTCGTGAGATCGAAGGCGAGGCGCTCGGGCACGAAATCCTCGACCAGTACCGAGGTCTCGGCGATGGTCGCCCCCTTCGGGTCGGCATAGAGCTTCACCTGCCAGGAGCCCCGCATCGCGTTGTCTTCGAGCGGTACGGAGGCGGAGTAGCCGCCAAGCCCGCCGTCCGACAGCGTCTCCTTGAGGTATTCGACGCCGTCGGGCCGCTCGATGATCATGGTGATCGGCAGTTCGCCGATCGCGTTGGCGCGAGCGTCGCGGACGAGCGCGGTCAGGTTGATGGTTTCCCCGGGGCGGTAGATGCCGCGCTCCGGCGTCAGGAAGACGTCGAGCGGCCCGGGCGCCGGCCGACCGTCGACACCGCGGTCGGAAAGGTCGAAGGCGGCGCGGGTAAGATCGATGAAGGCGAAATCTCCGGCCGTGGTCGTGGCGTCGATGAGTTGCGGCGACAAGCCGCCGGTGCCCCGGGCGAGACCGGGCTCGAAGCGGGCGTAACCGTTGTCGTCGGTGGTGGCTTCACCGAGGATATCGTTGTTGGTCGCCACCAGCCTGAGCTTGACGCCGGCGACCGGTTCCGCCGTCGAAAGCGAGCGGACGAACGTGCTGATGCCGTCGCTGCCGGAGAGTGTCGTCAGCCCGAGGTCCGATACGATGAACCATTGGGTGGCGAGGCTGCCCCATTCGTCGGTGTCGAGCTCGGCCTTGGCGGTGATGACGTAGACGCCCGCCTTGAGGCTCGGGATCGCGTCGCTGATCGGAATGGCGGTCGTGATCGTCTTGTTCAGCTCAGACGAAATGACGATCTCGCCTTCCCAGACCTTCTCGCCCTTCTCGTCGGCGATGTTCTCGGCGGTGTAGGGCCCGAGTTTGCGCAGGAATTCGTTATCGCGAATCGCATTCGCCAGGCCGCGCTCTCCGATCCGGTAGATCGCGGCCTGCGCAACGTCGGTGTTGACCGAGACCAGCGGGATCGACGCGCCTTCTCCGGCGGGCAGGACATAGGCGTTGCCGGCAAAGCCGACCCATGGGGCACGGTCGCGGACGAAGACGTCGAGCTCGGTCGGGCGGGCCAGCGCTTCGCCATCGGCCGAGGGCAGGCCGCCGCGGACGCGGATGTGATAGCGATTGCCATGCTCGACCCCGTCGATGCAGATCTGGCGTTGAGCAGGCTCAATCGCCAATCCGGCGCCATTTTCAACGACCACATAGTCGGCCAGGCCCGGCCGCGACACCGGCAGGTCGTCCGAGAATGCGATGCAGATGCGCGGGTTGGCGACATCGGCGTCGACCTCGTGCGAAACGATCCGGAACCCGTGCTCGGCGATGACCTGGTCATACGACGCCCGGACGACGGGATCCTCGCGCAGCGCGAGGCTCGCACGATAGGCGCGATACGAGGGTTTCCATATCTCGCGAAGGCGGAAGCCGTCGCCGATCGTCTGCAGGGCCTTGGCTTCATTGGCCGCCTCGTCCGATCGGACAAACGCATTGATGCCGGCCGCCGTGACGTCGACATAGGCACGCTGGCGATCGGTCCAGTTTTCCGGCGAGCGGGCGCGACTGGCGATCGCGAAGTCGAGCCACACGCCCGGATTGTCGTCGGCAATGGCCAGGGCGCGGCCAAACATCTGCGCGGCGAGATCGAAATTGCTGGCGCGATAGGCCGCGGTCCCCTTGCTGCGGTAGGCCTCGTAAGCGCCATCGGCCGGCTCGAAGCGACGACGGAGTGACCCCGCAAGTGCGCGCGCCTCGTCGACGTAGCCGCCGGGGATGAAATCAAGCTCGCCCAGGCGCCTCTCTTCCAGGCTAGGGGTGAGGTCGACGGTGTCGACAATACGCCCCGCAATCGCCTGGGTCGCATCCGACAGGACGCCGAAGTCGGACTTGAGGAAGCACCAGCCCGCCTTGACGTTATAGGTGTAGGCCTTGCACTGATCGGCCTCCAGGCACGTCGATCGGCAGACTTCAAGCGGGACATCGGGAACGGTCTGGTAGTCGTAGCCGGCATAATCGGCGTCGAGCGTCTCGATGACGTGCCGTTCGGCCGCACGGCCCGGGGCGCTGATCGCAAGACCCGCAAGAACAATCGACAGGCCGACAAAAAGGTGACGCGCCGCACCGACGACATTGCGCATGACCTGCACTCCCGCTGCCGCCCCGCCTCTAGGACGATAGAGGCCAGTTTATTCGGCCCTCATGACCGGGTAAAGGCACCTGCGCGAAAGCCGTTAATCATGCCTTTGCTCATGGCGGATTCCGGCGCGCAGGGCGCACAATTTGGCCGCTGCACATTTCTTCATCATCACATTTTTGCCTATTTCTTGATCAGGCCGGCTTCGGATTGTGCGCCGCATGCAATCCGAAGGCGACAAGCGAATTGCCATTCGGGCTAATTATTTTCCATCGGATCAATGACTTACGTTCGCCACCGGCGTTGGTACGCTTCTTGATAACCCTGTGCCTGTGCTGCGGAACAACCGCGCAACAGACACAGGAGAGAGAGTTTCATGGTGATGGATAGGGGAATTGTCAGGCGGTCCGTACTTGCCGCCACACTGGGGGCAGGGGTCGCGCTTGCCGGCATGATGCCGGCGGCCGCCGACGACGATACGATCAAGGTTGGCATCCTGCATTCGCTTTCGGGAACCATGGCGATTTCCGAGACAACGCTGAAAGACGTGATGCTGATGCTCATTGATGAGCAGAACAAAAAGGGCGGGCTTCTTGGCAAGAAACTCGAGGCGGTCGTCGTCGATCCGGCCTCCGACTGGCCGCTCTTCGCCGAAAAGGCGCGCGAACTGATCAGCCAGGACAAGGTTGCAGCAGTCTTCGGATGCTGGACTTCGGTGAGCCGCAAGTCCGTGCTGCCGGTCTTTGAGGAACTCGACAACATCCTCTTCTATCCCGTCCAGTATGAGGGTGAAGAGAGCCAGCGGAACATCTTCTATACCGGTGCTGCGCCAAACCAGCAGGCCATTCCGGCAGTCGACTATCTGATGGATGCCGAAGGCGTCGAGCGCTGGGTCCTCGCCGGCACCGACTACGTCTACCCGCGCACGACCAACAAGATCCTTGAGGCCTATCTCAAGTCAAAGGGCGTGGCCGATGAAGACATTATGATCAACTACACGCCCTTCGGTCACTCCGACTGGCAGACGATCGTTTCCGACATCAAGGCCTTCGGCTCGGCCGGCAAGAAGACCGCCGTGGTCTCCACCATCAATGGCGACGCCAACGTTCCCTTCTACAAGGAACTCGGCAACCAGGGCATCAAGGCGGAGGACATTCCCGTCGTCGCTTTCTCGGTCGGCGAAGAAGAGCTGGCCGGTATCGACACAACGCCGCTGGTCGGTCATCTCGCGGCCTGGAACTATTTCCAGAGCGTCGAGGATCCCGCCAACGAGGAATTCATCGCCAAGTGGAAGGAGTTCACCAAGAACCCCGACCGCGTCAGCAATGACCCGATGGAAGCCCATGTCATCGGCTTCAACATGTGGGTCAAGGCGGTCGAGAAGGCCGGCACGACCGATCCCGATGCCGTCATTGACGCAATGATTGGCGTCACGGTGCCGAACCTGACCGGCGGCACCTCGGCGATGATGCCGAACCACCACATCACCAAGCCGGTTCTGATCGGCGAGATCCAGGACGACGGCCAGTTCGAGGTCGTCTGGCAGACCCCCGGCCTCGTCCCGGGCGATGCGTGGTCGGACTATCTGCCCGACTCCAAGGACCTGATCTCCGATTGGCGCGCTCCGATGAGCTGCGGCAACTTCAATGTCGCCACCGGAAAGTGTGGCGGCAAGGGCTCCTAGACTGCGATGCCTGATTGGGGAGGCCGGCGGCTCCGGCCTCCCCTTTTTTCCCCGCGGCAAAATCGAATAGTCGAGTCGGATGCGCATTCTCACCCAGATCGTTCTGGCGATACTGATCTCTCTTGCTGCCACCATCGGCGCCACCGCACAGGACGCCGGCCTGCGTGACCTGATCAATGGTCTGGCCGTTGGCGGTTACGACGAAACCGAGGCGCAGATCGTCGCGATCGCGGCGACCGGTGATCCGGCAGCGGTTCCAGTCCTTGAAGCGCTCAACGACGGCAACGTCTACGCGCGCAAGTCCGACAAGATCGTCTTCATCGCCGAGAAGGTCGGATCGACCTACAAGCTGATCGACCCACTGACTGGCGAGACGGTCGACGAGGTTTCGTCGAGTGCGATCACCAAGATCAAGGTGAACAACCGGCTGCGCCGTGCCATCCGCACCGCGCTCGGCGCCCTCACCCTGATGAGCCCCGACCGCGAGACCCGGCGCGCGGCGGCCGAAGCGATCTTCCTGAGCGGCGACCCGGATGCAATCGAACTGATCGACACGGCGATCGCCCAGGAGAAGGACCCTGCAATCGCCAAGCTGATGCGCGAAGCGCGCGCGGCGGCGGTACTCAAATCCAGTCTTCCCGACGAGGAGAAGGTCGCTGCGATCGAAGTGATCAAGGCCCGAAGCGGTCGCGACTCGCTGTCCATCCTCGTTCCCCTGACCGAGATCGAAGGGCCGGTCGGCGCCGCGGCGACCGACGCGGTCTCCGCGATCGAGGGCGAACTGGCGATGTGGGATACCGCCCAGAATGTCTGGTACGGCCTGTCGCTCGGCTCGGTGCTGCTCCTCGCGGCGATCGGCCTCGCCATCACTTTCGGCGTGATGGGGGTCATCAACATGGCCCATGGCGAGATGGTGATGATCGGCGCCTACACGACCTTCGTCGTCCAGGAGATCATCCGCAACAATGCACCCTGGCTGTTCGACTCGTCGCTGTTCATCGCAATCCCCCTCGCCTTCCTCGTCGCCGGCGTCATCGGCGTCGCCATCGAACGCGGCGTCATCCGCTTCCTCTATGGCCGGCCGCTGGAGACCCTGCTCGCGACCTGGGGCATCTCCCTGATCCTCCAGCAGGCGGTGCGCACGATTTTCGGCCCGACCAACCAGCAGGTCGGAACGCCGTCCTGGATGTCCGGTTCGTTCGAGATCGGTCTTCTCCAGATCACCTATAACCGGCTGGCCATCGTGGTCTTCGCGCTGATCGTCTTCTTCCTGCTGATGGTGTTCCTGAAGCGCACGCCATTCGGCCTGCAGATGCGCGCCGTCACCCAGAACCGGCCGATGGCGAGCGCCATGGGCATCCGCACGCCGTGGGTCGACGCGATGACCTTCGGCCTCGGCTCGGGGATCGCCGGCATGGCCGGCGTCGCCCTGTCCCAGATCGACAATGTCAGCCCCAATCTCGGCCAGAGCTACATCATCAACTCCTTCATGGTCGTGGTCTTCGGCGGCGTCGGCAATCTCTGGGGCACGCTGGTCGGCGCCTTCACGCTCGGCATCGCCAACAAGTTCCTCGAGCCCTATGCGGGGGCGGTGCTCGGCAAGATCCTGGTGCTGGTCTTCATCATTCTCTTCATCCAGAAGCGCCCGCGCGGGCTGTTCGCGCTCCGGGGCCGGGCGATCGAAGCATGATCGGAACCTTCATCCGCAACGGCTTCGACCGCAGCGCGTTCGTCGTCATCCTGCTCCTCATCGCGGCCGCGATCGTGGTTCCGCTGCTCAGCCTCTACACGTCGCCCACCAGCCCGTTCCACATCCCGAGCTATGCCATCCCGCTGATGGGCAAGTATCTGACCTACGCGCTGCTCGCGCTCTCGGTCGGCCTGATCTGGGGCTATTGCGGGATCCTGTCGCTCGGTCACGGCGCCTTCTTTGCGCTCGGCGGCTATGCAATGGGCATGTATCTGATGCGCCAGATCGGAACCCGCGGCGTCTATGGCAATCCGGTGCTGCCCGACTTCATGGTCTTCCTGAACTGGAAGGAACTGCCGGTGGCCTGGTACGGCTTCCAGTTCTTTCCCTACGCCATGCTGATGGTCATCCTGGTGCCCGGCATCCTCGCCTTCGTCTTCGGCTGGTTCGCCTTCCGCAGCCGGGTGACCGGCGTCTACCTGTCGATCATCACCCAGGCGATGACCTTCGCGCTGATGCTCGGTTTCTTCCGCAACAATCTCGGCTTCGGCGGCAACAACGGACTGACCGATTTCAAGGACATCCTCGGCTTCAACATCCAGGCGCCGGAAACCCGTGCCTGGCTGTTCGTGGCCTCGGCGCTGGCGGTGGCGCTGGCATATTTGATATGCAAATCAATCATTTCCTCGCGGTTCGGCAAGGTGATGGTGGCCATTCGAGACGCCGAGAGCCGGACGCGATTCCTCGGCTACCGGGTCGAAAACTACAAGCTGGTGGTGTGGACTCTCTCCGCCTGCATGGCCGGAATCGCAGGCGCGCTCTACGTTCCGCAGGTCGGCATCATCAATCCCGGCGAATTCGAACCGGCCAATTCGATCGAGGTGGTGATCTGGGTGGCGGTCGGCGGCCGCGGGCTGCTGATCGGCCCGATCGTCGGAGCGATTGTCGTAAATTTTGCAAAGAGTTGGTTCACCACCGGGGCGCTGGCGCCCTACTGGCTTTTCGCCCTTGGCGGGCTCTTCGTCGGCGTCACGCTCTTCCTGCCGAAGGGGATCGTCGGCACTCTGGCGAGCGGATGGACGGCTCTGAAACAGCGGCGGACATCGGCTGAGGCGGAGTCGGGCGTCTCTCCGGCGGCACCGGACGGTCCGCCGGGCGGCCGTCTCAATACTGAACCGGCGGAGTAGGCGGATGAGCGGACCTGAATCCGAAACGCTCCTCTATCTCGACGGCGTCTCCGTCTCCTTCGACGGGTTCAAGGCGCTGAACGAATTGTCGATGGTGATCGAAGCCGGAGAAATGCGCGCCATCATCGGTCCGAACGGCGCCGGCAAGACGACAATGATGGATGTTGTCACCGGCAAGACGCGGCCCGACAGCGGCACCATCTACTTCGACGGCAATATCGACCTCACCAAGCTCGACGAAGCGGCGATCGCCGAACTCGGCATCGGCCGCAAGTTCCAGAAGCCGACGGTGTTCCAGCATCACACCGTCTGGAACAATCTCGAACTGGCGCTCGCCGGCCGGCGCACGACGCTGGCCGCCCTCTTCCGGGTCGAGGGGCAGAAGGAACGCGACCGGATCGAGGAGCTGCTCGGCATCATCCGGCTCGGCGACTTGCGCGACATGCAGGCGGCCAACCTCAGCCACGGCCAGAAGCAGTGGCTGGAGATCGGCATGCTGCTCGCGCAGGAGCCGAAGCTGCTCCTGGTCGACGAGCCCGCCGCCGGCATGACCGACGCCGAGACCGAGGCGACCGCCGACCTGCTCAGGGAAATCGCCAAGGAGAAATCGGTGGTCGTGGTCGAGCATGACATGACCTTCGTCCGCGCTCTCGGCGTCAAGGTGACGGTGCTGCACGAAGGCTCGGTGCTTTCCGAAGGCACAATCGACCATGTGTCGGAAGACCCTAGAGTGATCGAGGTTTATCTCGGACGATGAGCATCCAGACGGAGAATCCCACCCCGATCGAAAGCCCGCCGCCGACCACAGCCTCGGTGCCGACCGCCGGCAAGGCGCCGGCGAGCGAGCCGATCCTGCAGGCGAAGAATGTCGATCTCTTCTACGGCGCCGCCCAGGCACTGTGGGACGTCTCGCTGTCGGCCGAGGCCGGCAAGGTGTCGGCGCTGATGGGGCGGAACGGCGTCGGCAAGACCTCGTTCCTGCGCGCGGTGGTCGGCGAGCAGCCGATCGCCGGAGGCACGATCCTCTTCGACGGCCAGCCGCTCGGCCGGATGGCGCCGCATGATCGCGCCCGCCTCGGCATCGCCTATGTGCCGCAGGGCCGCGACATCTTTCCGCTGCTGACGGTCAAGGAAAATCTCGAAACCGGATTCGCGCCGCTGAAGCGCAGCGAGCGGACGATCCCGACCGACGTCTTCGACCTGTTCCCGGTGCTGGAATCGATGCTGCGCCGGCGCGGCGGCGACCTGTCGGGCGGACAGCAGCAGCAGCTCGCCATCGCCCGGGCGCTGGTCACGCGGCCGCGCCTGCTCGTCCTCGACGAGCCGACCGAGGGCATCCAGCCGTCGATCATCAAGGATATCGGCCGTGCGATCGAATGGCTGCGCGACAAGGGGACCATGGCGATCCTGCTGGTCGAGCAGTATTTCGACTTCGTCCATGAACTCGCCGATACCTTCGCGGTGATGGACCGCGGCCAGATCGTGCTCTCCGGCACCCGCGACGAGATGAACCCGGAGAAGGTGCGCCGTCATCTGACGGTGTAGGGATTCCATAAGGCCAAGATCGGCCGATATCCGGTCGAGTGCGACCTCGCACGTTGCTCTGGTGGCCGCTGATGCAGCTTGAGCGCCACGGTCGGAAATCTCAAAGCTGCTGGCGTCGCCATGCCCCGGGCGGCATGCCGGCGCTGGTCTTGAAGGCGCGGATGAACGCGGCCTCGGACTGATAGCCGACCGCTTCCGCGATGCTCCCCACCGGACGGCTGGTCTGTTTCAGCAATCCCGAAGCAAGCTGTAGTCGCCATTTCTTCAGGTACTGGATCGGTGCAGTCCCTACGCAGGCCGCGAACCGGTCGGCAAAAACACTGCGTGAAAGCCCGGCCGCCCTGGATAGCTCCACAAGCGTCCACTGGCGCTCCGGCTGTCCATGGATGCAACTCAGCGCTCGGCTGATATGCGGGTCCCGCAATCCGGCAAGCCATCCGACCGAGTTCTCTGGCATCTCTTCGATATGACGCCGCAGAACCCGAACCAGGAGAAGTTCGCTCAGCCTGGACAAGACCGTTTCGCCGCCATCGCGCCGGGTCTCGGATTCCTGCAGCGCCGAATTGATCAGGTCGACCTCGATATGGTTTCCCTCCTTGGGCCGTTTCGCCAGAACCTGAACCGGCAAGGCCTCAATCAGCGGATTGAACGGTAAGGCGTCGCAACCGAAATATCCGCAGACGAAATTCGTCGACCATGGGCCGTCTTTGGTCATCGCTAAAACGAACGGCAGGGGATGCGTGTCGGGTCGCCTGTACAAGCCGATATCCGGGGGGTACCGGTCGCCCCGGTTGGTCGCGAACACATGACCGTGCCCTTGGGGAAAGATGACGACGTCACCCTCCTCGAATTTGACCGTGGGGAACGCGCCGTCGATCGCTTCGACCCAGCAGGATCCGCGCAGCATGATGTGGAAGGGGATCACATGCGCGGATTGCGGCATTATCTGACGCGCCACCACCGACATCGGCGGTGTCTCGCCAATGAAACCGTCGTCGGCCTTAACATTGAAAAAGACCGCGCCGTTCAGCCGCACTGTTTCAAGAATATTTGAAAGAACGTCCATGGGCCTCCTTAGGACGAATGGTCAATTTTTCCGGATATTATGCCAAACTCCCCAATTATTTAAGACGATCTGCAAATTTAAACCGGTCTTCGGAAATAGGCAAGACAACGCCATGATGTATTCTTCCCGAAATACAACGGAACGGCACAGTGCCGCGCCTTCATCGCCAAGTTCAGAGCCGCGGATGGGCGGGGACTAACACGATCCGCCAACGCTCGAAGCGACGTTTGTCTCGGGAGGACACCATGAACGACGAAGCCATCACCCAGTTCGGACAGGACCTGCGCGGTGCACTGATCGGCCGAGGCGATTCCGATTACGACGACGCGCGAAAGCTCTACAACGGCATGATCGACAAGCGGCCCTTGCTGATTGCGCGCTGCGCCGACGCCGGCGACGTCATTGTCGCGGTCGATTTCGGACGCGAACACCAGTTGCCGATCGCCATTCGCGGCGGCGGCCATAACGGCCCCGGGCTTGGCAGCGTCGACGACGGGCTCGTCATCGACCTTTCGACCATGACGGGCGTCCGCGTAGACCCTGCCAATCGAACAGTCCGGGCCGGACCAGGTTGTGTCACCGGCGACGTCGACCATGCCACCCACGCGTTCGGCCTCGCGATCCCCTTCGGAGTGGTCTCGACGACCGGTGTCGGCGGACTGACGCTGTCCGGCGGCCACGGTTATCTCAGCCGGCAATACGGGCTCGCCGCCGACAATCTCATTGAAGCCGACGTGGTGCTTGCCGATGGCAGCTTCGTCACCGCAAGTGAATCCGAGAATGCCGACCTGCTATGGGCGCTGCGTGGCGGCGGCGGAAACTTCGGAGTGGTCACCAGCTTCCTGTTCCGCGCCCATCCGGCGAGCATCGTTTACGGCGGGCCGATTTTCTGGGAGCTTGAGGACGCCGCCGGTATCATGCGCTGGTACCGGGACTTCCAGGCAAGCGCGCCGGAGGAGTTCTACGTCTTCCTCGGGCTGCAGACCGTTCCGCCCGGCGATCCCTTTCCCAAGGAGCATTGGGGAAAGAAGATCGTCGTTCTCCTCGTCTCGCATAACGGGGAAGCCGCCGAGGCAGAGAAGGCCGTCAACGCGATGCGCGCCGAGTTGCCGAAGCCGATCATCGACTTCGCCGGCTCGCTGCCCTACCCGGCCCTTCAGGCGATGTTTGACGGGCTCTACCCCAAGGGGCTGCAATGGTACTGGAAGGGCGATTTCGTCAAGACATTGCCGGATGCGGCGATCGAGGCGCATCTGGAGCACACCGCCAAGGTGCCGAGCGTGATTTCCGCGATGCATCTCTATCCGATCGATGGCGCGGTCCATGGCCGCAAACAGGATGAGACGGCGTGGAATTGCCGCGATGCCACCTGGTCGATGGTGATCGTCGGGGTCGATTCCGATCCGGCCAAGGCGCCGGCCCTGAAGAAATGGGCGAAGGACTACTGGGAGGCGGTCCATCCGTTCGATCTCGACGGCGCCTATCCGAACTTCATGATGGACGACGAGGGCGATGCTCGCCTCGCGGCAACCTACGGCGACAACCACAAACGCCTCGCGGCGATGAAGGCGAAATTCGACCCGACCAATCTCTTCCGAGTGAACCACAACATCCGTCCATCCCAGGCGGATTGACACAAGACCAACGGATCCAGACGGTACCCGGCAAGTGCTGGTTCGATCTTCCGGCACTGTGGCCCGCTCGATCCCTGGTTCGACAAGACCCGGCGCCCGGCGAGATCGAATTGGTTGGGTAGCCGCTGATCGGTCTTCGGACCATGACGATCCTGCGCCGGACGACCCTCGGCCGGCCGCCGATGTCGCTCGAGCGACAATAAGAGAAACAAGAACGATCTGAATCATCCGGCTCTCGCGGCGGCTTCGAACGGCCGAGTTCACCAACGAGAGAGGCCGGCGCGCGAGGCCGTTGGAAGGCCGGGCCATTACCGCGGCCGGAGGGGCCGATGGCGTCATGACCGCCTACGTCCCCGCCAGCGACGAAGCGAGCTCAGGTCAAGTCGTGGCGGCGAGCCGGTCCTTGAACGAGACGAGCTTCCGCGCCTTCTCGTCCCAAAGGGCGAGGGTCGCACACCGCAGGCTCTGCAAGAACGTCAGCCGCCCGACGCCTGCCAGCGTCGGGTGGTCCCGGAGGACCTCGGGCAAGCGGTAGAAGGGGATACGGCTTGCAAGGTGATGGACATGGTGGACGCCGATATTGCCGGTGAACCATGCAAGGATCGGCGGCAGGTCATAGTGCGAACTTCCGTTGAGGGCTGCCTCGTGGAAGCTCCACTCGCCGTCATGTGTCCACAGCGTATCCTCGAACTGGTGCTGAACGTAGAAGAACCAGACGGCGAGCGTCGCGCTGACGACAATGACCGGTGCTTCGACGAGAAGGAAATTGCCCACTCCCAGGAACGCCACGAGTGCGCCGACGACGATAGCGATCGCGGCGTTGGTTCCCATCGTGCTCAGCCAGGGCTGCCGCCCGGCTTTCATGAGCCCGAACGGCAGGCGGTAGTGAAGGACGAAAAGATAGGTCGGGATGACGCCGAACATGACGATCGGGCTTCGATAGAGCCGGTAGAGCGTCTGCCGAAGCGGACCAAGGGCCGCATACTCCTCGGTGGTAAGCGTGGTGATGTCGCCCATTCCACGATGATCGAGATTGCCGGCATTGGCATGATGGGCGGCGTGCGTGCGCAGCCACAGGCCATAAGGGGTCAAGGTCACCACGCCGAGGATCCGCCCGACCCAGTCGTTCGACCGGCGGTGGGGAAACAGGGCGCCATGGCCGCAATCGTGCTGGATCATGAACAGGCGCATCATGAAGCAGGCGGTCGGAATGGCGAGGAGAAGGACCAGCGCATAGTGGACCTCCAGCGCCGCGGCCATCAGCACCCAGAACAGGACGAAGCCCCCGGCGGTGATCAGCAGTTCGACGACGCTGCGGGAGATGACCGGGACGCGGTAGCCCGCCAGGATCCCGTTGAGGGCACGCGGGTTGCTTGTCGAAAGATCGGTCAGGATTCCAGGCATTGGCTTGGCGCCTCGCTCGCGCTTGCGGCCAGCCATCGCTGGAAGACCACCGGGGTATTCGTCGCTATTCACGACTGGTAGGCGGCCCGGCCCATATTCACATCGAGCCCAAACGCTCCGGAACAGGATCAGTTCTTTTATTGCCGAGCCTATGAATAATTTCAGAAAACTCAAATAATAACTTTGAAGAATATTTCAAGGGCCGCCGATTATTCCCAGCGTTCCATTCGATTTTCAGAGATGTGTTGACCTTTTTTCAGCCAGCTTCGCCTTCTGGCAACCGCTTCGCCAGCGAAGATTCCGCTGCATGCCGTTGCTGCGCGACAGACGCCTCCCGGGCGATAACCTGCTATTGTCGCCAGAGCGCCACACCGGTCCGGGAAGAGCCATTGAATCCGGAAGACGAACTCCGTCTCGAAGTCGAAAACCTTGATCTGCGGCGTCTTCTGGCAAAGGCAGGCATCGATGCGGCCGAACACGAGACCGCGGATCGATTGCAGCGTGTCCTTCTGGAGGAATTGCATCACCGGATAAAGAACACGCTGACGACCGTGATGGCCATTGCTTCACAGAGCCTGCGCAACGCCGACACGCTTGAGCATGGCATCGAGGCGGTCTCCAACCGGCTGCATGCGCTGGGACGAGCCCATGACCTTCTTCTGCGGGAGTCATGGACGAGCGCATCCCTGGACGACGTTCTGAATCACGCCATCGAGCCGTTTGTCACCGAAGGCGCCGACCAATTTCTCATCGAGACATCAACGATCACAGTGGACCGGGCGACAATCCTGCCACTCGCGATGGTCCTGAACGAGCTCTGCACGAATGCTCTCAAATACGGCGCGCTGTCAACTCCCGCGGGCCGGGTTACGATTGCCGCCTCGGTCGATGACACCGGGAAGCTCCTTCACCTTACCTGGACCGAGAGCGACGGACCTGTCGTGAAACCGCCGAGCCGCCGCAGTTTCGGGTCGCGACTGATCGAGCGCAGCCTCTTCAACAACCCTCCCGGACAGGCCGAGTTGACCTTCCCCCCGACGGGAGTCGTCTGCTCGCTCAAGATCCCGATCGAGCGTGGGTGAGATACCCTCGCGGTGATGGACCGCGGGCCACATCGTGCTCATCGACACACGCGACGAGACGGACCCGGAGTAGGTGCGCGGCCACCTGACGATCCAGGATCGCGGGCTCTAGCGCATCTCGCGGAATCAGAAGTCGCGAATTTTTCCTCTTGAGGGCAAATCGGCGCGGATCAGGGGATCAGGACGATCTTGCCGTTCGTTCCCGACTTGAGGACCGCGGCCTGGGCCGCGGCGGCCTCGGACAAGGGCATCTGCCGGCCGACGACCGGTCGCAAAGATCCATCCGCGGCGCCGGACAGAATGTCCTCCATGATCGGCCTCACCCCTTCCGGCGTAGCGTTCCAGAGCGCCGTGCCGCGGATATCGAGTTCCTTCATCATCGCCAGGCGCGGATTGATCGTCACCTCGCCGCGGCTTCCGATCACGACGATGCGCCCGAACTTCGCCACCAGGTCCATGTCCGCGGCAAGGTTGACGTTGGCCAGCATTTCGAGGATCAGCTCCGGGCCCTTGCCGCCGGTGCGCGCCCTGACCGCATCGAGATAATCCGGCGCGGTGTGGTCGACCGCCAGTTCCGCCCCCTCGTCGCGGATCAGCGCGAGCCCGGCGGCCGAACCGCCGCTGCCGATCACGGAGAGGCCGGCGCGTTTCGCCAGCTGGATCGCCGACGATCCGACCGAACCGCTGGCGCCATGGATGAAGACCGTCTCGCCGGCCCTGGCGCCGCCGCGCGCGAACAGCGCGTAGTGGGCCGTGAAATACGAAACACCGAAGGTCGTGGCCTCGGCGAAGCCGACGGTGTCGGGAAGAGCCATGACCTCGGTCGCCTTGCGCCTGACCTTCTGCGCATAGCAGCCGGTCAGGTCAAAGCTGAGGGCCGTGCCGACGAGCACCCGGTCGCCAACGGCGAAGCCATCGACGCCCGGTCCCACCGCCGAGATGACACCGCCGGCATCGCCGCCGGGGACATAGGGAAGATCGGGGACGATGGAATAGGTGCCGAGGCGCATATAGGCGTCGGCCGGGTTGACCCCGGCGGCACGCACATCGATCACGACCTCGCCGGGACCGGCGACGGGATCCTCCACGTCATCGAGCTGCAGGACCTCCGGACCGCCGAACGCATGGGCGCGGATCGCTTTCATCTGATTCTCCCCCAGGGAATTTCGAACCATTGAACCATCGCGTGCCACCAACGCAAAGAGTCGGTGTCGTCGGGGACGCATCGTGGCACATCCGCCGGCTTCTGCTACGAATGAAACCGGACCGGATTCCAGGGAGGGGTGTGGATTTGCAGTCACAGGGAAGAGATCAGCCTGCGCGGCCCTCTGGCAGCACTGGCAGGATGGCACGGTCCTCGATGCCTTGCCGCCGGAGCTGAGGCCGGCGACACGCGAGGACGGATACGCGGTCCAGGCGTTCTTCGAGCGCTACTCGTCGCGGCCCCGCTTCGGATGGAAGATCGCAGCGACCAGCACGGCGGGCCAGCAGCATATCAATGCGAGCGGACCGATGGCCGGGCGGCTCCTCGCCGAGAAGATTCGGGAAGACGGGTCAAGCGTCTCCGTCGTCGGAAACCGGATGCGCGTCTGCGAAGCCGAATTCGCCTTCCGGTTCGCGAATGACCTGCGGCCGCGCCCGGCGGCTTTCTCGATCGACGAAGTCATGGCCAACGTGGCGGACATGCATCTGACGATCGAACTTCCCGATTCCCGTTTTTCCGATTTCACCCGGGTCGGCGAGCCATCCCTGATCGCCGACAACGCCTGCGGCGGCGACTTGATCGTCGGCCCGCGGGTCAGCGCGAACTGGCGGGACCTCGACCTCGTCGCGCACAAGGTCACCGGGCATGTCGCCGACCGATACGAGCGCGAAGGCTCGGGCGTCGCCGTCCTCGGCGATCCCCGCGTCGCGCTGACGTGGCTGGTCAACGAGCTTTCGGCGCTCGGCATCGGCGTCCGGCGGGACGAACTCGTGACCACCGGCACCTGCATGAAGCCGTTGGAGATCGAACCGGGGGACGCGGTCGTGGCGGACTACGGGATCCTCGGTTCGATCCGGGTGACTATCGCGGCGTCGGGTGGTTAGCGCGGTTCGCGCGCGATCGCCGGCGGCAGTGGTGCTGGCTCAAGCGACGAGGCGAAGGCTCTCCGGCTGAGCGACCGTGACGACGACGCTGCCGGTCTTGTGGCGCCCCTCGACCCGGCGGTGGGCATCGGCGATCCGCTCCAGCGAATAGCGGGAGTCGATCACCGGCCTGACCTCTCCACTCGCCAGAAGCGTGGCGACGAATGCGAGGTCTTCGCGGCTGTCGCCGTTGACGCCGATCACGACCCTCCTGCCGCCGGTCAGCGCCGTGACCAGCGCCTGGCGAATCTCGGTCAGCCCGAACTCGAGAGGAATGAAGACGCCCTTCGGCGCCATCGCCCTTTTCGCCTTGGCGAAGGATGTGGTGCCCGCCGTATCGAAGACCATGTCGTAGGCCCCGGCGTTCCGGGTGAAGTCCTGCTTCGTGTAGTCGATGACGTGGTCGGCGCCGAGCGAGCGGACCAGATCGACGTTGCGCGTGCTGGTGACAGCCGTCACCTCCGCGCCGAAATGCTTCGCGAGCTGGACCGCGTAGACGCCGACCCCGCCCGACGCACCGGCGACCAGCACCTTGTGGCCGGGGCGGACTTTGGCGAAGTCGCGCAGGAAGACCAGGGCCGAGAGCGCACCGAAGGGCACAGCCGCCGCCTCGTCATGATCGAGGGCCGCCGGCTTCGGCATGATGGCCCCATCCTCGGAGATCGCGAGATATTCGGCGTGGGCGCCGTTGCCGGCGAAGCCGAAGACCGCGTCACCGGGCCTGAAGCGGGTGACTTTCTCGCCGACCGAGACGACGTGTCCGGAGAATTCGGCGCCCAGAACCTTGTTCTTCGGCGCGAAGAGCCCGAACATCATCCGACCCACCAGCCAGAACACGCCGGGAAAGGCTGAAGCCCGCAGCCGCCAGTCACCCGTGGTCACCGTCGTCGCATGGACCTTGACCAGCACGTCGTTCTTCCCGACTCGCGGGCTCGGGCACCTCGCGGAGAGCGACGACGTCGGGGGCTCCGTATCTCTCGTAGACTGCGGCTTTCATCGGTCTTGTCCCGTCTCTTTGTGTTGCGTTGGCGTACATATACCCATGCGATATCCAACTATAAATTGACGGAATTCGTTGATTTGATATGCATTTATGCATGGATTGGCGAGCCGTACGATTCGACTGGAACCGCGCCCGGGCCTTTCTGGTCACGGCCGAGGAAGGCTCGCTCTCCGCGGCCGCGCGGGCGCTCGGACTGACCCAACCGACGCTCGGCCGGCAGGTCGACGCGCTGGAACAGGAACTCGGGGTCATCCTGTTCGAGCGCGTCGGGCGGGGCCTGACCCTGACGCCGAGCGGCCTCGACCTCCTCGACCATGTCCGGGCGATGGGCGACGCCGCCAACCGGATGTCGCTGGCCGCTTCCGGCCAGTCGCAATCGCTGGAAGGTGCGATCAGCATCTCGGCCAGCGAGGTCTATGCCGCGTTCTTCCTGCCGCGGATCGTCGCCAGGCTGCGGCAGGCGGAGCCGGGGATCACCATCGAAGTCGTCGCCACCAACGCGACGAGCGACCTGCAGCGGCGCGAGGCGGATATCGCCATCCGCAGCTTCCGCCCGACCCAGCCCGACCTCATCGCCAGGAAAGTCCGCGACGACCGGGGTCGGCTCTATGCCGCGGCGGACTATCTCGAGCGGATTGGCCATCCCAAGCCATCGGACGATCTCGCGGGCGTCGATTTCATCGGCTTCGACCGCACCGACGCGCTGATCGGCTATCTCAACGGGCTTGGCCTCAGCCTGACCCAGAACCACTTTCCGATCGTCACCGAAAACCAGCTGGTGCAGTGGCAACTGGTCAGAGAGGGCTGCGGGATCGGGGTGATGACCGAGGACATCGGCGACGCCGAGCCGCTGGTCCGGCGGGCCTTTCCCGATCTCGATCCGGTGCCGATTCCAATGTGGCTGACCGCGCATCGCGAGGTGAGCACCAGCCGGCGGGTGCGCTACGTGTTCGACCTGCTGGCGGACGCGCTTGCCCGGAAGTAGCCAGACAAGAATCTCAGCCGGTCCGCTTCCACGTCGGCGGGCGCTTGTCGATGAAGGCCTGGACGCCTTCCAGCGCCGCCTCGTCCATCATGTTGCAGGCCATGGCCTCGCCGGCGATGGCATAGGCTTGCTCGATGCCGGCCTCGACCTGGCGGTAGAACTGCTGCTTGCCGATGGCGATCGCGACGCGGGGCTTTTCGACGATCCTCTCGATCAGGGCGCCGACTTCTCGCGTCGAGGTGGTCCAGCGGCGCGACGCGATTGACGAGGCCGCGCGCCTTCGCCTCGGCGGCATCGATGAAATCACCGGTCAGCAGCATCTCCATCGCCTGCTTGCGCAGGACATTGCGGGCGAGCGCGACGCTCGGCGTCGAACAGAAAAGGCCGTAGTTGACGCCGCTGACGGCGAAGCGGGCGTCGCTGGCGGCGACCGCGAGATCGCACGTCGCGACAAGCTGGCAGCCGGCAGCGGTGGCGATGCCATGGACGCGGGCGATCACCGGGACCGGTAACTTCTGGATCGCGAGCATGGTTCGCGTGCAGTCGGCGAAGAGGCCTTCGTAGTAGCCCTGCGAGGGGGACGCGCGCATCTCCTTGAGGTCATGGCCGGCGCAGAACGCCCTGCCGGCGCCGGCGATGACGACGACCCGCGCCGTCTCGTCATCGGCGACCTTTTCGAGTTCGGCTTGAAGGGCGGCGAGCATCGCCTCGGAGAGGGCATTGAACGCCTTCGGCCGGTTCAGCGTCAGCCGGACCACGCCGGTGTCGCTCCGCTCGGTGAGGATGATCGGCTCGTCGATATCGGGCATCAAAGGCTCCCTCGATGGAACAGGACTCCCCCTGCTCCGTGGCTGACGTTGTGTTGTGGCGTGGCCGCTCAGTTCTCTGCGATCGCGGCCGTCGATTTCGACCGCTCGCGCAGCAGGTGCTTCTGGATCTTGCCGGTCGCGGTCTTCGGGATCGGCTCGAAACGCACGGCGCGCGGGATCTTGAAGCCAGCGAGATGCAGGCGGCAATGGGCGACCAGTTCCTCCGCCGTGACCTCCGCGTCCGGCCGCAACTCGACGAAGGCGAGCGGCGTCTCGCCCCATTTCGGATCGGGCATCGCGACGACGGCGCAGGCGGCGACGGCGGGATGGCCATAGAGAACATCCTCTATCTCGATCGAGGAGATGTTTTCGCCGCCGGAGATGATGATGTCCTTGCTGCGATCCTTGATCTTCACATAGTGGTCGCTCTCCATCGCCGCGAGATCGCCGCTGTGGAACCAGCCGCCACGGAAAGCGGCCTCGGTCGCGGCGCGGTCCTTGAGGTAGCCCTTCATGGTGATGTTGCCGCGGAACATGATCTCGCCCATCGTCGCGCCGTCGGCCGGGATCTCGGCCATCGTCTCCGGATCGAGCACGGTCATGCCCTCCTGCAGCGGATAGCGGGCACCCTGGCGGCCATTGAGGCGGACCTGCTCGGCGAGCGGCTGATGCTGCCAGGACGGACGCTTCACGCAGACCGAGGCGGGACCGTAGACCTCGGTCAGGCCGTAGACATGGGTGATGTCGAAGCCGAGCTTCGCCATGCCCTCGATCATCGCGGCCGACGGCGAGGCGGCGGCGACCATGCCCTTGACGCGGTGGTCGATGCCTTCGCGGAGCGACGGGTCGGCGTTGATCAAAAGGGTGTGGACGATCGGCGCACCGCAATAGTGATCCGCCTTGTGGTCACGGATCGCGGCGAGGATGGCCGCGGCCTCGACCCGGCGCAGGCAAACATGGGTGCCGCCGAGCAAGGCGATGGTCCAGGGGAAGCACCAGCCGCTGCAATGGAACATCGGCAGCGTCCAGAGATAGACCGCGAAATTCGGCATCGTCCAGGTGACGGCATTGGCGGTCGCGTTGAGATAGGCGCCGCGATGGCTGGTGACGACGCCCTTCGGCGCGCCCGTGGTGCCGGAGGTGTAGCTGACCGCGATCGCATCCCACTCGTCCGGCGGGCCGTCGAGCCGGGCGAGCGGTGGATGGGTGGCGATGAGCGCCTCGTATTCGTGGGCACCAAGCCGCTCGCCGGGACCGACGTATTCGCTGTCGCAAACGTCGACGACCTGAAGCGTCCGACCATAGTCGGATTCGAGGATGCGCAACGCCTCGCCGACGACCGGCGAGAATTCGCGGTCGGCCAGCAGCACCGAGGCCTCGCAGTGATTCATCTGGAGGGCGAGCAGCGCCGCATCGAGGCGGGTGTTGAGGGCATTGATCACGGCGCCGAGCGCCGGCACCGCGTAATGCGCCTCGATCATCTCCGGCGTATTGGACAGCATGACGCTGACCGTGTCGCCGCGCACGACACCGAGGGAGCTGAGCGCGGCAGCGAGCCGAGCCGCGCGGTCGCGCGTCGACGCCCAGTCGTATCGGCGCGCGCCGTGAATCATCGCCGTCAGATCGCCGAAGATCTCGGCGCTGCGCTCGACGAAACTCACCGGTGACAGCGGCGCGTAGTTGGCCGCGTTCCGCTCCAGTCCCTCATCGAAAATGCCCGTCATGATCCCGGCACGCCCTCCCATGCGATGCAGCCGGGCGGACTATGTCACGAGCCGGTGGAATTTCCGAGTGCGACCGGTCTTCTCAAGCCTCGTCGACCGCCGCCGGTTCGAGCGGCGACAGCGCAGCCTCGATCCCGCGCCGATCCGGCTCGAGGAATGGCGGCAGCTTCAGGGTCGTGCCGAGCGCGGCGAGTTGCTCGTCGACGGCAAAGCCGGGCTGATCGGTGGCGATCTCGAAGAGGACGCCGCCGGGCTCGCGGAAATAGATGGAGCGGAAATACTGCCGGTCCTTCTGCTCGGTCGGCCACAGCCGGAATTCGTCGGCGAGCTTCAGCGCCATCGCCGCCTGCGCCGCGTCGTCGGCCGCGCGAAAGGCAATGTGATGGACCGAGCCCTTGCCCGAGCGGCCGCGAAGGAAGCCGCCGACCTCGTGGATATCGACGATACCGCCGACGGGCGCGCCCTCGACCTGAAAACGGTGGACGCCCTCCTCGCGACCGGCCTCGGCAAATCCGAGCACGCCTGTCAGGATCGCGGCGGTCGGGGCCGCCTCTTCCAGCATCAGGGTGACACCGTGGAAACCGCGCACCGCGTGCTCCGCCGGCACGTCGCCGTTGCTCCAGGCGGGCTCGTTCTCCGCATCGGCGACGCCGACGAGGGCAAGGTTGGTGCCGTCGGGGTCGGTGAAGCGCAGCACGGGGGCATCGAAACGTCTCGCCGGAGTCTCATGGGCGACACCCTTGTCGACGAAGCGATGGAGCCAATAGCCCATCGACGCTGCGGGGACGCGGAAGGCGGTCTCGCTCGTCTCGCCGATGCCGCGACGGCCGGCAGCCGCATGCTCCCAGGGAAAGAAGGTCAGGATCGTGCCGGGACTGCCAGCCTCGTCGCCGAAATAGAGATGCCACGTGGTCGGGTCGTCGAAATTGACGGTGCGCTTGACCAGACGCAGGCCGAGAACACGGGTGTAGAAGTCGAGGTTGCGGTCCGCCCTGCCCGCGATGGCGGTGACGTGATGAATGCCGGCCATGGCCGATGCTCCGGTTCAAGGGAATGGCTGCTTAGATAGGCGCAGGACGCCGGCGCACCAGTGGCGGGCTTCAGCGGCGCGTGCATGCCTCGTATGCGGCAACCATCTCCCGCGCCCCGGCGCCGACGTCTTCGGCCGACATGCCCGGCTTGTAGAGGCTCGAGCCGATGCCGAAGCCGGCGACGCCGACCTTGAGGTAGTCGCCGAGGTTGGAGGCATCGACGCCGCCGACGGCGAGCAGCGGCACATGCGGCGGCAGGATCGTCGCGATCGCCTTGATGCCGGCGGGCCCGAGCAGGTCGCCCGGAAAGAACTTCAGCGCGTCGGCGCCGGCGGCAATCGCGCCGAGCGCTTCGGTCGCGGTGAAGACGCCCGGGAACGAGGTGAGACCGGCGGCCTTGGTCGCGGCGATCACCGCGTCGTCGCGATTGGGCGAGACGACGATCCGGCCGCCGGCCGCGGCGACCGCGTCGACCTGTTCGACCGCCAGCACAGTGCCGGCGCCGACGACGGCGCGTGTCCCGGCAGCCCGCGCCATGATCGCGATGCTGTCGAGCGGGTCGGGCGAATTCATCGGCACTTCGATCAGGCCGAAGCCGGCGGCGATCAGCGCCTCGAGGACTCCGGCGGCTTCTTCCGGTCGGATGCCACGCAGGATGGCGACCAGGGGCGGATGGCCCGCGAAAACGTCTTCACTCATGACTGTGCTCCCGCCGGAAGGAATCCGATCTCCCGCGCCAAATGTTTGAGGCCGGCGACAACCATCTCGCCGCCGTCGAGGGTTTCGGTGTCGAGGCCGGCGACCTCGAAGGCCTTGCGATAGGCGCGGGCCAGCGAACGGGCGCCGACGATGCCGACGGCGCCGGTATCGGGCAAGCGGCCGGCGGCACGGGCCGCGGCGATCTCGCCGCCGATGACCAGGCCGGAGAGATAGGCGCGGTTGGCGTGCTGGTCGGTGCCGTCGAGGAGCTGGCGCGCCCGCACCGAAAAGATCGCGGCAAGAAATGGCAGCCCTTCCGTGACGGTGCGGCGGACGCCGAGGGCGAAATCCGGCGCTGTCGACAGGTCACCGTCCTCGGCCGTCACCGAGTGGCGGAGGAAGGAGTGATGGGTCAGCAGGTGAAACAGTTCGCCGGTGAGGAAGGTCTGGAAGTCGGCGATGGCGCCGTCGCGGATGGTCGCCCATTTCGAATGGGTGCCAGGCAGGATGGCGAGTCCGTCATAGCCGCCGTCGCGACCGAGCAGGCCGACCATCTGGGTTTCCTCGCCGCGAATGACATCGCCGTCGCGGTCCGGCGAGCGGACCATGACGCCGGGGACGATGGCGACCGGCCGCCCGGCCGCGGTCTCGAAACGCAGGATGCCGGCGGCGATGGCGCCGGGCGTTGCCGGGCAGGACACGTACGGCGCCTCGCGCCAGCCCTGGCGGCTGCCGATCATCCCGGCCATGATCGCCGGCACCGCGGGCCAGTCGGCGACCAGGCGCTCGAAGGCAGCCTCATGCGCACCCGGCTCAAGGCTGCCGATGCCGTCGGCGCTCTCGGCTTCGGCGACGACCGCGCCATCGGCGGCGAGCAGCATTGCCCGCAGCCGGCTCGTGCCCCAGTCGACGGCGATCAACGCGGCTTCGTCGGATGCTGCCATGGCGGTGAAGTCCCTCGATCGATCGCTCTTCGCCCCGCCCCTGCCGACGGCGACAGCGGGCTTGTGTGGCAAGCGATCCCGAACGTCAAGTCGGACGGCGCGTCAGCGGCCCGGGGCCGGCCCGGTCGAGCCGCGGATGACGAGATCGACCGGCCAGAGTTCCTGGAGCGTCGCCGGCGAACGACCCGTCAGCAGATCGATGGCGATTTCCGCCACCCGGGTTCCCGCCGCCCGGATCGGCGAGCGGGTGGTCGACATCGGCGGCACCATCCGGTCGGCGTTGAGGAAGGGAAAGACGTCGTCATGGGCGATGATCGAAACGTCCTTGCCGAGTTCGAGGCCGGCGGTGCGCAGCGCGCGGAACGCACCGAGCGCCAGCATCATCGAGCCGGCGACGATAGCGGTCGGCCGCGGCGTCTCGGCGAGAAACCGCTGGGTCGCCCGATAGCCGACCTCGTCAGTCATGATGCCGTTCGCGATCAGCTTCGGATCGGCGCCGATGCCGCGCGCCGCAAGCGCGCCGCAATAGCCGCGCTCGCGGTGGACCGCGTAGGTGAAGCGCATGTCGCCGTTGATCAGGGCGATCCGCTGATGACCGAGATCGAGGAGGTGGTTGGTGGCGTGGCGAAACCCGCCTTCGTTGTCGATGTCGAGCCAGGCATGGGGCAGCGAGCTGTTGGTGCGGCCATGGATAACGAAGGGAAATCCAAGCTCGAGAAGGAGGGGGACGCGCGCATCATCGACTGTCGGACTCGACAGGATGATCGCATCGACGCGGGTGCCGGCGGCCATGCGCCGGTAGCTTCCCATCTCGTCATCCCCCGTCGTCGGCGACAGGACGATGTCGATCTCGTCCTCGACGAGGCGCTCGCCGATCCCGGCAAGGAACTCGACAAAATGCGGGTCGACCAGAAGGTTGCGGTTGGTCGGCAACACCGCACCAATCGCCCCGGCGCGCCCGGTCGCGAGACGGCGGGCGCTGGCATTCGGGCGATAGTCGTATTGCCGGGCCGCTTCCAGCACGCGCTGCCGGGTCTTTGCGTTGACCTCCGGATAGCCGTTGAGCGCCCGGCTGACGGTCGTCGGCGACAGACCAAGCCGCTCGGCAAGGTCCTTCAGCTTTATCAAACGTCATTCCTCCCCGCCTTATTCAAAGCGCTTTCAAATTCAGACGCAAGGGGCCGGCCGTGCGGATCGCCTTACACTTGCACCCCCGACACAATGAACGCCGCTGGTCCTGATCGAAATCAGAAAAAGGAATCGGTCGGACTTTCGGCGTTGGCTCATTTGCCGAAGGTTGTGCCTGACCACCCGACGCCGGCCGAACGGCGCGGCGACTTGACACGCTCCGACCTTCTCGGCGATGATATTATCCAAAGCGCTTTGAATGGGAGTAGCGTCTCGGACGCCAAAGTGCTTTCGAGGGAGGAATAATGACGACCGACGCGCCCGCCGCATATGGCGGATGTACGTCGGTGTCGTGGTCCTCCGCTGTTCTGGAAGCCTTCAGGGAGGTTCACACAATGAAACTTCGTATCAGTCTCTTGACCTTTGCCGCCGGCATCGCGCTGACGGCGGGATCCGCGGCGGTCGCGCAGGATCTCAAGTTCCCCGTCGGCGAGGATTCCAGGTTCACCTGGAAAAGCTACGAGGATTTCGCCAAGTCGCATGATCTCAGCGGCCAGACGCTGTCCGTCTTCGGACCGTGGCTCGGCCCGGACAAGGATCTGGTCGAGAGCATGCTCGCCTATTTCGAGGCGGCGACCGGCGCCACCGTAGAATACGCCGGATCCGACTCCTTCGAGCAGCAGATCGTCATCGATACCCAGGCGGGCAGCCCGCCGAACATCGCGGTGTTCCCGCAGCCCGGCCTCGCCGCCGACCTCGCCTCCAAGGGCGACCTGACGCCGCTCGGCGACGACGTCAAGAACTGGCTCATCGACAACTATGCCGCCGGCCAGTCCTGGGTCGACCTGTCGAGCTACAAGGGCAAGGACGGCGAGAAGCATCTTTACGCCTTCCCCTACAAGGCCGATCTGAAGAGCCTCGTCTGGTACGTGCCGGAGAATTTTGCGGATGCCGGCTACGAGGTTCCGACGACCATGGAAGAGCTGAAGGCGCTGACCGAGAAGATCGTCGCCGACGGCGGCACGCCTTGGTGCATCGGACTCGGCTCGGGTGCAGCGACTGGCTGGCCGGCGACCGACTGGGTCGAGGATCTTCTGCTGCGCACGCAGCCGCCGGAGGTCTATGACCAATGGGTTTCGAACGAAATCCCGTTCGACGATCCGCGCATTGTGGAAGCGATCAACGAATTCGGCTGGTTCGCCAAGAACGACAAGAATGTCGACGGTGGCGCCGCTGCCGTGGCATCGACCGACTTCCGCGACAGCCCGAAGGGCCTCTTCTCCTCGCCGCCCAAGTGCTACATGCACCATCAGGCGTCGTTCATCCCGTCCTTCTTCCCGGAGGGCACGAAACTCGGGGTCGATGCCGACTTCTTCTACTTCCCGGCCTATGCCGGCAAGGATCTCGGCAAGCCGGTTCTCGGTGCGGGCACGCTGTTCTCGATCACCAAGGATTCCGACGCGGCCCGGGCCTTCATCGAGTGGCTCGAGACTCCGATCTCGCATGAAATCTGGATGGCCCAGTCCGGCCTGTTGACCGCGTTCAAGGGCGTCAATACCGACGCCTATGCCAACGACGCGCTGAAGAAGCAGGGCGAAATCCTGCTCAACGCGACGACGTTCCGCTTCGACGGTTCCGACCTTATGCCGGGCGCGGTCGGCGCGGGCACGTTCTGGACGGGCATGGTCAACTTCGTTGGCGGCGAGCCGGCCGAGAAAGTGGCGCAGGAAATCCAGAAGTCCTGGGACGCCATCAAGTAAGCGACGCATAGCCAAGAACAATCCGGGCCGGCGATCGGCCGGCCCGGGTTTCCCACAGCGAGGGACGGACGCTGTGGCCGACGGTCGAAAATGGCCGTATGGTGAAAAGAAAAACGGCCGCTCGAGTCGGCCGAAGGTTGGGGGGAACGGATGCAGCAACTGCTGGGCGCCCTCGTGGCGATCGTGCTGGGCGTCGGTGCGTGTGCCCTCTACTACTACGCGGCCAACACCGTCCTCGACCTGGTCTTTCCGTTTCGTGACGCCAGCCCGCGGGCGGTTCGCAACCAGAAAATCTCCTCGGTCATACGGCCCTGGCTGTTCCTCGGTCCCGCCCTGCTCGTCCTCGGCGTCTATCTCGTCTACCCGGTCTTCGACTCGCTGCGGCTGAGCTTCTACGACCGGACCGGCGAGGAATTCGTCGGCCTGTCGAATTATCGCTGGGCGTTCAACGACACGAGCTTCCGCAGTTCGATCTTCAACAACCTGTTATGGCTGATCGTCGTGCCGGCGGTGAGCACCAGCTTCGGCCTGCTGATCGCCTACCTCACCGACCGCATCTGGTGGGGCAATATCGCCAAGAGCCTGATCTTCATGCCGATGGCGATCTCGTTCATCGGCGCCAGCGTCATCTGGAAATTCATCTACGACTATCGCAGCGAGGGCTCGACCCAGATCGGCCTGCTCAACGCCATCGTCGAGGGATTTGGCTTTTCGCCAGAGGCGTGGATCACCATCCCCTTCTGGAACAACTTCTTCCTGATGGTCATCCTGATCTGGATCCAGACCGGCTTCGCCATGGTGATCCTGTCGGCGGCGCTGCGCGGGGTTCCCGACGAGACCATCGAGGCGGCGATCATCGACGGCGCCAAGGGCTGGCAGATCTTCTTCTTCATCATGATCCCGCAGATCTGGGGGACCATCGCCGTGGTGTGGACGACGATTACCATCCTCGTCCTCAAGGTCTTCGATATCGTGCTGGCGATGACCAACGGCCAATGGGACACCCAGGTGCTCGCCAACCTTATGTTCGACTGGATGTTCCGCGGCGGTGGCGACTTCGGCCGCGGCGCGACGATCGCCGTGGTGATCATGATCGCAGTCATCCCGATCATGGTGTGGAACATCCGGCGGATGAACGCGGAGGAGCGGTGAGATGAGCAATATCGCCGGTCAGGGCCGCACAGGAAACGGCATCGTCCATGTCGCCGTCCTCGTCATCGTCATCCTCTGGGTCATGCCGACCTTCGGACTGCTGGTCAGCTCGCTCCGTGACAAGGATCTCCTGGCGGTGTCCGGCTGGTGGACGGCGCTGACCACGACCGAACGCAACGAAGTCGGCCGCGCCAATCCGCCGGCCGACCAGGTCGAGGAAGCGCCGAACTACGTCATCTCCGGCAGTGTCCTGGCGGAGGGCAGCGGCGCCGAAGTGACCCGCTTCGGCATCTCGATCCAGGATCCCGAAGCGTATCAAGGCCGGAGACGTCGCCAAAATCGAGGGCGGCGGTACGGTGACGATCGACGCCAGCGGCGCCTACCGGCTGACCTCGCCGACGCCGTTCGAGGGCTCGCGCGGACAGCGGCTGTTCTACACGGCCGCCTTCCCGCCGGACTTCACGCTGGCGAATTACGTAGAGGTGCTGAGTTCCGAAGGCATCGGCCAGTCCTTCATCAACTCGCTGACGGTTGCGATTCCGGCGACGATCATTCCGATCCTGATCGCGGCCTTCGCCGCCTATGCGCTCGCCTGGATGAAGTTTCCGGGCCGTGCCCTTCTCTTATCGGTGATCGTCGGGCTGCTGGTGGTGCCGCTGCAGATGTCGCTGATACCGCTGCTCAAGCTCTATAATGGTGTCGGCGATATCTTCGGCGTGCCGGCCAAGACCTATGTCGGGATATGGCTGGCGCATACCGGCTTCGGCATGCCGCTCGCCATCTATCTGCTGCGCAACTACATCCGCGGCCTGCCCGGCGAGATCATGGAATCGGCGCGGATCGACGGCGCCAGCGACTTCGACATCTTCATGAGGATCATCCTGCCGCTTTCGATGCCGGCGCTCGCCGCCTTCGCCATCTTCCAGTTCCTGTGGGTATGGAACGACCTGCTGGTGGCGATGGTCTTCCTCTCCAACAGCGCCGACCAGCTGGTGCTGACCGGGAAACTGAGGGAGCTCCTCGGATCGCGCGGCGGCAATTGGGAAATCCTCACTGCCTCCGCCTTCGTTTCAATCCTCGTTCCGCTCGCGGTGTTCTTCTCGCTGCAGCGGTTCCTGGTCCGCGGTCTTCTCGCGGGCTCCGTCAAGGGATGATCAGGATCAGTCGCCATGGCCGCAGTTGAACTCATCGACCTCAAGAAGTCCTTCGGCGCAGTCGACGTCATCAAGGGCGTCGATCTCGATATCCAGCAGGGCGAGTTCATCGTCTTCGTCGGGCCGTCGGGCTGCGGCAAGTCCACGCTGCTGCGGCTGATCGCCGGGCTTGAGGAAATCACCAGCGGCACGCTGAAGATCGCCGGCAACGTCGTCAACGAGGTGCCGCCGTCGAAGCGCGGTATCGCCATGGTGTTCCAGTCCTACGCGCTCTACCCGCATATGAGCGTCTACAACAACATGGCCTTCGGCATGAAGCTCGCCCGCGCCAGCAAGGACGAGATCGAAAAGCGGGTCGGCGCGGCCGCCGACATGCTGCAGCTGACGCCGCTGCTCACCCGCCTGCCGCGCCAGCTCTCCGGCGGGCAGCGCCAGCGCGTCGCGATCGGCCGCGCCATCGTCCGCGATCCGCAGGTCTTCCTGTTCGACGAGCCGTTGTCGAATCTCGACGCGGCGCTGCGCGTCGCCACGCGCATCGAAATCGCCAGGCTCAACGAGCGCATGGTCGACACGACGATGATCTACGTCACCCACGACCAGGTCGAGGCGATGACGCTGGCCGACCGCATCGTCGTGCTCAACGGCGGCATCATCGAGCAGGTCGGTTCGCCGATGGAGCTCTATCTCCATCCCGACAACCTGTTCGTCGCCCAGTTCATCGGCTCGCCGGCGATGAATGTCGTGCCCTGCACCATCGAGTCCGGCGGCGAGGCGGCGGTGGTCCGGGCCGAGGGTGGCAATCCGGTCCGCACCGACGTGGCGGTGCCCGACAGCGACAAGGGCGCCAAGGGAATGGTTGGTGTCCGGCCCGAGGACCTGCGGCTCGCCAACGGCGGCGAGACGATCTTCACCGGCACCGTCGATATCGTCGAGAAGCTCGGCGAAGTGACCCTGATCTACGTCAAGGTGGGTTCCTACGAGGAGCCGGTCCTCGCCAAGCTGGTCGGCATCGTCGACATCAAGCGCGGCGATACCGTGGATCTCGCGGCATCGACCAAGGATCTCCACGTCTTCAACGCCAAGGGCCTGGCCTACAAGCGGAAACGGACGTAGCGCCCGGCCGAACGGTTCGACCTGAATTCGCCGGGGGGCTGAAATCTTTTTCTCCGGCAATGGCCGAGATTGGTATCGGCGGCTTCGTTAGCCCGCCGCTGACTCACTAGATTTCACGACGAGACTGGCGCCTGCCCGGTTCGCAGTGGGCCGGGTGTTCCGTCGTGGAGAATTCGATGCCCGTGACCCAGCGCAAACTTGGCGTCTTTCCGGCCTTCCACAAGGTCGAGGGCCGCCGCGTCATCATCGTCGGTGGCGGCGAGGAAGCCGCCGCCAAGGTGCGGCTGCTCGCGGAGACCAAGGCCGAGATCGTCGTCTTCGCCCTGACGCTCGATACGCAGACCGGGGTCGACCTGATCGCCGCCCATGCCGACTGGCAGGCACGCCTGCCGACCGTCGCCGACATCGACGGCGCGGCGCTGGTCTTCGCCGCGACCGGATCGGACGAGACCGACCGCGCAATCAAGGCGCTCGCCCACGAGGCGGGCGTTCCGGTCAACGTCGTCGACCGGCCGGAGCTCTGCGACTTCTACACGCCGGCGCTGGTCAACCGCGCACCGCTTGCCGTGGCGATCGGCAGCGAGGGCGTTGCGCCGGTGCTGTCCCGCCATGTCCGGGCGCGGATCGAGGGCATGCTGGCGCCGGCCTTCGGCGATCTGGCGGGGCTCGCCGACACGCTGCGGAACCGGGTGACGAAGACGCTTGCCACGGTCGCCGATCGCCGGCGGTTCTGGGCCCGCTTCTTCTCCGGCAGCGTTGCGGAGAATGTCTTTGCCGGCCATATCGACGAAGCCGAAGGCGAGGCGCTGCGGATGCTGGAGATCGGGCCCAATCTCGCCGGCCACGTCTCGCTGGTCGGCGCCGGGCCGGGGGCGGAAGACCTGCTGACGCTACGCGCCCAGCGCGCCCTGCAGGAAGCCGACGTCATCGTCTACGACCGGCTGGTGCCGGAGGCGATCGTCGCCCAGGGGCGGCGGGACGCGCGCCGCATCTACGTCGGCAAGGCGAAAGGGGATCATTCCCTGTCGCAGGACGAAATCAACACCCTCCTCGTCCACGAGGCGAAGAAGGGCAACCGCGTCGTCCGGCTGAAATCGGGCGATCCCCTGATCTTCGGCCGCGCCGGCGAGGAAATGGCGGCGTTGCGCGCAGCCGGCGTCTCCTTCGATGTCGTGCCGGGTATCACCGCCGCCTTCGCGGCTGCCGCGGAGGCCGAAATTCCGCTGACGCTGCGGAACGCCTCGTCGTCGCTGGTGTTCGCCACCGGCCACGACGCCGACGGCGATACGCTTCCTGGCTGGGCGGGACTGGCGCTGCAAGGCACGACCGTCGCGGTCTATATGGGCCGATCGGTCGCGGCGAGGGTGGCGGCGCGGCTGATCGAATCCGGGCTTGCCGCGTCGACGCCGGTGGCGGTGATCGAGAATGCCTCGCGCGCCGGCCGCCGGGCCTATGTCGGGCGGCTCGACGAACTCGCAGGCATTGCGGCGCGGCCGGAGACTGACCGGGCCGGTCCTCTTCATCATCGGCGAGGTGGTCGCCGAAGGCGCGATCGCGGCCGAACCCGCCCCACTTTCGGCGCTCGCCGCCTGACCCCGACGGAGACGCGATCCGATGTTCAAGGCAGCGACATCCGGCCCCGCCAAGGTGGTCACCGCCAACCGGCTGGACAGCGGGCTGGTGGTCTTCCTCGACCCGCAAGGCGGCTGGACGGTCAACATCGCCGAGGCGCGCATCCTCGACGACGACGAGATCGAGGCGGCGCTCGCCTATGGCAAGGCCCAGGACGACGCGCGGGTGATCGTCGACCCCTATGCCGTCGACGTCGAGGTGACGGACGGCCTGCCGGTGCCGGTGCGGCTCCGCGAGAAGATCCGCGCCGATCGCGGCCCGACCATCGTCTACGGCGAGGCGGAGCGGGCGAAACTGATCGCAGATCACGCCGAAGCGGCGGAATAGAAGCGCAGGGATTGATCATGTACCGCTACGATGAGTTCGATCAGGAGTTCGTCACCGAGCGCGTCGCGCAGTTCCGCGGCCAGGTCGAGCGGCGTCTTTCCGGCGAATTGACCGAGGACCAGTTCAAGCCGCTCAGGCTGATGAATGGCGTCTACCTGCAACTCCATGCCTACATGCTGCGGATCGCGGTGCCCTACGGCACGCTGAACGCCGAGCAGGTGCGGATGCTCGCCTTCATCGCCCGCAAATACGACCGCGGCTACGGACACTTCACCACCCGGCAGAACCTTCAGTTCCACTGGCCGGCGCTGAAGGACATCCCGGACATCCTCGAGCACCTGGCCAGCGTCGAGATGCACGCGATCCAGACGTCGGGGAACTGCATCCGCAATGTCACCGCCGACCAGTTCGCCGGGGCGGCGGCCGACGAGATCGTCGATCCGCGCCCCTATGCGGAGATCCTGCGGCAGTGGTCGTCGCTGCATCCGGAATTCGTCTTCCTGCCGCGCAAGTTCAAGATCGCGGTGACCGGGGCCGAGCGCGACCGCGCCGCGATCCAGGTCCACGACATCGGCCTTCACGCCAAACGCGACGAGACGGGCCGCGTCGGCTTCGCCGTCTATGTCGGCGGCGGGCTCGGCCGGACGCCGATGATCGCCCACAAGATCAACGACTTCCTGCCCGAGGAGGACCTGCTCTCCTATTGCGAGGCGATCCTGCGCGTCTACAATCTCTTCGGCCGCAGGGACAACAAGTACAAGGCGCGGATCAAGATCCTCGTCCACGAGACCGGCGCCGAGGAAATCAAGCGTCAGGTCGACGCCGAATGGCAGCGCATCCGCCATTCGGCGCTGGCGCTCCCCGACGACGAAATCCGCCGGATCCAGGACTATTTCGCCCTGCCCGCCGATCTCCAGCCGCGACCGGCGGAGAGCGTCGTCCTCAACCGGGCCCGGGTCACCAACAAGCGCCTCGACAACTGGATCGTGCAGAATGTCGTGCCGCACAAGATCAGCGGCCATGCCATCGCCACCGTCTCGCTGAAGCCGATCGGCGGCACGCCGGGCGACGCGACCGCCGACCAGCTCGAGCTGATCGCCGATCTCGCCGAACGCTACAGCCACGGCGAGGTGCGCGTCAGCCACGAGCAGAACCTGGTGCTGCCGCATGTGGCGCTCGACGACCTGCCGGCGATCCATGAAGCGCTGGACCGAGCCGGCCTCGGAACGGCGAATGCCGGGCTGGTCACCGACATCATTGCCTGCCCCGGCCTCGATTATTGCGCGCTCGCCAACGCCCGCTCGATCCCGATCGCCCAGCGGATTTCGGAGCGGTTCGCCGATCATGCCCGGCAGGCCGAAATCGGCGAGCTGAAGATCAAGATCTCCGGCTGCATCAACGCCTGCGGCCACCACCATGTCGGCCATATCGGCATCCTCGGGGTCGAGAAGAAGGGCGAGGAATTCTACCAGCTCACCCTCGGCGGCTCCGGCGACGAGAACACCTCGATCGGCGAGATCATCGGCAAGGGCTTCTCCAGCGACGAGGTGATCGACGCGGTGGAGACCGTGGTCGACACCTATCTCGCCAAGCGCGACAGCGCCGATGAAGATTTCCTCGCGGCCTATCGCCGCCTCGGTCAGGCGCCCTTCAAGGAAGCGCTCTATGGCGCGGCATGAAGCCATCGCCCTTGCGATCGACCCGGACCACGGCGTCCGGGCCGAAGCGGCTGCGCTGAACGCGCGCTATGGCGACCTCGACGCCCGCGCGGCGGTCGAACTCGCCGTCGGCGAGCTGTTTCCCGGCAAGGTCGCGCTGGTATCGAGCTTCGGCGCGGAATCCGCCGTCCTTCTCCATGTCGTCGCCGAGGTCGACCGCAAGGTGCCGGTGATCTTCCTCGACACCGGCCGGCTCTTCGCGGAAACGCTCGAATACCGGACGAAGCTGGCCGAAACGCTGCGTCTCGAGGACGTCCGCACCGTGACCCCGGATCGCCGAGCGGCTTGCCGCCGACGATCCGCATCGCGCGCTGTGGATGACCAATCCGGACCTTTGCTGCCACATCCGCAAGACCGAGCCGCTGAAGCGCGCGGTCAAGGATTTCGATGCCTGGTTCACCGGCCGGAAGCGCTTCCAGAATTCGCAGCGCGCCGCCCTCTCGCTATTCGAGGCGGAAGGGACGCGGATCAAGATCAATCCGCTGGTGTCGTGGTCGGCCGACGACCTCAAGGCCTATGCCCTGCGCCACGGCCTGCCGGAGCATCCGCTGGTCGCCAAGGGATACCCGTCGATCGGTTGCGTGCCGTGCACGACGCGGGTGACCGGCGACGAGGATCAACGCTCCGGCCGCTGGCGCGGCCTCGACAAGACCGAGTGCGGCATCCACGAACCCTTGTTCGAAACCGACGGCAGCGGGATCTAGCCAGTGACAGTCGACGTCGCGCATCAAGAGGCGCAAGCAGCAGCCATGCCCCTGTGGAAAGACGGACAATTCATCGACAACGAGTGGTGGATCGTCGATGACGAGGCGGCGATTCCCGACGGCGCGCCGGCCTTCGTCAGCCTGGCGCGGTGGCGGGCGGAGCGCGAGTCCCTCGTCGCGCGCAACACGCCGCTCGGACTCGTCCTGGCGCCGGACAGCGACTGGAGCGACGTCGTCGGCGACCTGCCGCGTTTCGCCGCGATCGCGGTCAGCATGCCGAAATTCGCCGACGGGCGCGCCTTCTCGATCGCCCGGCTGTTGCGCGACCGCGACGGCTATGGCGGCGAGATCCGCGCGGTCGGCGACTTCTTCATCGACCAGGTGCCGCTGATGTCGCGCGTCGGCATCGACGCCTTCCAGACCGAGGACCCGATCCTGATCAGGGCCTTCGAGAAGGGCGAATGGCCGGAGGTCACCAACTACCTCCAGCCGGCGATCGGCCCGAAGGAAGTGCCGGCCGGGACACGGCCGTGGGCAAGGAAGCGGTCGGACACCTAGCGGCTAAAGCACCCCCGCCCCCAGCTCCGCCGGCTGGGCGTTGGCGCGGAACATGCGGAACAGCTCGCGGCCGAGGCCGAAGTCGTTGCCGGAGAGGTCGGCGGTTGTCGCCTCGCGGGCGTTGAACTCCTCCTGATCGACAAAGACATGGAGCCGGCCGCGTGGCGGATCGACCCGGACGATGTCGCCGTCGCGGAGCTTGGCGATCGGCCCGCCGTCGGCGGCCTCGGGCGTCACATGGATCGCCGCCGGCACCTTGCCGCTCGCGCCCGACATCCGGCCGTCGGTGAGCAGCGCCACCTTGTAGCCGCGGTCCTGAAGGACGCCGAGCGTCGGGGTCAGCTTGTGGAGCTCCGGCATGCCGTTGGCCTTCGGCCCCTGGAAGCGGATGACGGCGACGAAATCGCGCTCGAGCTGGCCGGCGCGGAAGGCCTCGCTGAGCTCCTCCT
This sequence comes from uncultured Alphaproteobacteria bacterium, assembly GCA_963812275.1. GTDB lineage: Bacteria > Pseudomonadota > Alphaproteobacteria > Rhizobiales > Kaistiaceae > Bauldia. The sequence goes on from CAWEUQ010000031.1 coordinate 198,853, forward strand.
GCGAATGGAAGATCAGCGCCGCCGCCTCGACGACCTGATGCTCCGGCTTGACCGCCGAGACCTTGATCACGGCGCGGCCGAGATTGCCATCGAGCAGCGCCAGCCCGCCCTCCGGCGAGAAGGGATCGGAGGCCCGCCGCAGCACGGTCTCGTCGCCGCTCGTCGTGCGGCCTTCGTTCCAGACGATGGCGCCGTCGGCGTCGAGGACCGGCGTCTTGAGGTAGCCGGCGAGCCCGGTGCCCCAGGCGGTGCGGACATCCTCATGCAGCAGCCCGGCGCCGAGCAGCTCGCGCATCAGGTACTGCATGCCGCCGGCGTTGTGGAAGTCGTTCACGTCGGCGTTGCCGTTCGGATAGACGCGGGCGAGCAGCGGCACGACTTCCGAAAGGTCGGCGAAATCGTCCCAGGTCAGGCGGATGCCGGCGGCCTTGGCGGCGGCGACGAGATGGAGCGTGTGGTTGGTCGAGCCGCCGGTGGCATGGAGGCCGACGACACCGTTGACGATGGCGCGCTCGTCGATGACGGCGCCGACGGGGGTGTATTCGTTGCCCTGGGCGGTGATCGCCAGGGCGCGGGCGGTGGCGGCGCGGGTCAGCGCATCGCGCAGCGGCGTGTCGGGGTTGACGAAGCTGGCGCCGGGAATATGCAGCCCCATGATCTCCATCAGCATCTGGTTGGAGTTGGCGGTGCCGTAGAAGGTGCAGGTGCCGGGCGCGTGGTAGGACTTCGCCTCGACGTCGAGCAGTTCGTCCCAGGTGATCTTCCGCTCGGCGTAGAGCTGGCGCGCCTTGGAGCGGGCCGGATTGGGCATGCCCGACGGCATCGGCCCGGCCGGGATGAAGACCGCCGGCAGGTGGCCGAAGGTCAGCGCCGCGATCAGCAGGCCCGGGACGATCTTGTCGCAGATGCCGAGATAGACCGCCGCGTCGAACATGTCGTGCGACAGGCCGATCGCCGCCGCCATCGCGATGGTGTCGCGGGAGAAGAGCGACAGCTCCATGCCGCCCTGCCCCTGGGTGACGCCGTCGCACATCGCCGGCACGCCGCCGGCGACTTCGGCGACGCCGCCGGCCGCGCGCGCCGCCTCCTTGATCAGGTCGGGAAAGCGCTGGTAGGGCTGATGGGCCGAGAGCATGTCGTTATAGGCGGTGATGATGCCGAGATTGGGCACGGTGTCGCCGCGTAAGAGCGCCTTGTCGCCCGGACCGCAGGCGGCAAAGCCATGCGCGAGGTTCGAGCAGGAGAGCCGGGTGCGACTGGGCTTCCGCTCGCCGGCCTGCGCGATCCGTTCGAGATACTGCCCGCGGCCGGATTCGCTCCGCTTGGCGATGCGTTCGGTGACTTCCCCGATTCGGGCGTGAAGGGTCATGACGTCGTCTCCTGGCGCGAAGGGATGGGTTCACGCATGTCGCGGCTTGCCTCTAAAGATACGCCCGGAGCCCGCGATCTCCAGACCCGGCCCTGTTGAATTTCGCTGCACGGGATTATGTCCTATTCTCCGCCGAACCGATCGACAGGGAGGCTTGCTTGGCGAAGAAACCGGAAAGCGGTGTTGTGCGTCTGATCCGCTTCCTGGCGCTTGGCGTGCCGACCGTTTCGCGGATCGTTGCCGTGGCGCTGGTCATCGCCGCGATCGGTATCGCGTTTTTCGATGTCGGCAACTATGCCAGCGACAACGACCGCGCCAACGTCGCGCTGCTCCTGTCCCTCTTCGCCCTCGTCTCGCTGGCCATCGGCTTCACCGTTCCGGTGATCGTCCGGCGGCTCTTGCCCTGATTTCCCCGTTCACTCCGCCTCGTCGTGCCAGGTATGGCCCTCGCGCTCGATCAGCGCGACCGAGGCCGACGGCCCCCAGGTTCCGGCGGTGTAGCCCTTCGGGGCGTCGCTCGAATGTTCCCACGCCTCGGCGATCGGATCGATCCAGCGCCACGCCGCCTCGACCTCATCGCGGCGCATGAACAGGGTCTGGTTGCCGCGAATGACGTCGAGAATCAGCCGCTCGTAGGCGTCCGGACTGCGGACCTTGAAGGCCTGGGCGAAGCTCATGTCGAGCGGCACGTAGCGCAGCCGCATGCCGCCGGGGCCCGGATCCTTGATCATCAGCCACAGGCGGACGCCTTCGTCCGGCTGGAGGCGAATCACCAGCTTGTTCGGCCTCAGCGCGCCGGCGCTGGCGTCGAAGATCGAATGCGGGATGGGGCGGAAGGAAACGACGATCTCGGAAACCCGCGCCGCCAGCCGCTTGCCGGTCCGGAGGTAAAAGGGCACGCCGGCCCAGCGCCAGTTGGCGATCTCGGCCTTGATCGCGACGAAGGTCTCCGTCGCCGTGTCGGGATTGTCGACCTCGCTGGTGTAGCCGGGCACGGAGCCATCGGGGCCGGCGCCGGCGCGATACTGGCCGCGCACCGTCGCCGCCGACGCGTTGGTTTCGGTGACCGGCACGAGGCTGCGCAGGACCTTGAGCTTCTCGTCGCGCACCGAGTCGGCGTCCATGTGGGCCGGCGGCTCCATGGCGACCAGGCAGAGGAGCTGCAGGATATGGTTCTGCACCATGTCGCGGAGGGCGCCGGAGGTGTCGTAGTAGCCGCCGCGGCCCTCGACGCCGAGGGTCTCGGCGACAAGGATCTGGACATGCTCGATGCTGGCATTGTTCCACAACGGCTCGAACAGGGTGTTGCCGAAGCGAAGCGCCATCAGGTTCTGGACGGTCTCCTTGCCGAGATAATGATCGATCCGGTAGATCTGGCTCTCGTCGAAAACCGAGCCGACCGCGTCGTTGACCTTGCAGGCCGATTCGAGATCGTGGCCGATCGGCTTCTCGATGATGACGCGGGTTTCCGGCGTCACCAGGCCTTCCTTGCCGAGCCGCTGGCAGATGGTGCCGAAAAGCTCGGGCCCGACGGCGAGATAGAAGGCGCGGATGCGATCCTTGCCCTCCTCGAGCACCTCGGCGAGCCGGTCCCAACCGGCATCCCCCTTGGCGTCGACGGAGACGAAATGGAGGCGGTCAAGGAAGCTCTCGACCGCGGCCGGCTCCCGTTCGTCCGGCGGAACGTGCTGTTCGAGCGCCTCACGGGTGGCCTTGCGATACTCCTCGTCGCTCATTTCGCGCCGGGAAACGCCGATAATCCGGCCGGTTGCGGGAATCTGGCCGTCGCTGTGCCGCTGGTAGAGCGCCGGCAGGAGTTTTCGGTAGGCAAGATCGCCGGACCCGCCGAATACGACGAGATCAAACGGCTCCACGGCAATGATGCGGCTGGTCATGGTGAGATCGCTCCCTCACGTCTTTCCGGTTCCGGCGGTTGCGGTCTACACTGCTCCGCGCAATTTTGGCAGGGGTCCTGCCGCTAAAAATCAAGGCAATGTGCGAGGCAAAATGGCAGATGTGGAATGTCTGGTGCCGGCAGGCGACTGGACGGGCGAAGGCGCGGTCTGGCATGCCGGGGAAAAGGCCCTCTATTGGGTCGATATCAGCCGTTTCCTCATCCATCGCTACAGCCCCGGGACGGAGGCGACGCGGACCTGGTTCTTCGACCGCCCGCCGACCGCGCTGGCCCTTACCGACCGTGCCGATACGCTGCTGGTGGCGCTGGGCGGCGGCCTCATCCTCTGGCAGCCGGGCAACGACGCCCGCGCCGACTTCGCCCATCCCGAGGATCACTGGCCGAAGGCCCGGCTGAATGACGGGCGCCCCGATCCGGCGGGGAGTTTCTGGGTCGGCTCGATGCAGAACAATGTCGGGGAAACGGGAAGCGACAAGCCGATCGACGATCACGCGGCGGGACGTCTCTTCCGCGTGACAGCGGACGGATCGGTCACGGTGGTCAAGACCGGGATCGGCATCAGCAATACCTTCTGCTGGAATCCGGAGGCTACGATCTTTTATACCGGCGACACCCTGACCGGCACGATTTCGGCCTGGGACTATGACAAGGCAACCGGCGCGATCGCCAACGAACGCCCCTTCTTCGGAGGCTTCGACCGGGGCGCGCCCGACGGCTCGGCCGTCGACAGCGACGGCTATCTGTGGAATGCGCGCTATGGCGGCGGCTGCGTCGTCCGTGTCAGCCCGGCCGGCGAAATCGACCGGATCGTAGAGATGCCGGTCGAGAACGTCACGACCTGCACATTCGGCGGACCAAACCTCACGACGCTTTTCATCACCACCGCGACCGGCGGTTCGGGGGAAGACCTCCGCTTCGCCGGGGGACTGTTCGCGCTCGAGGTCGATGCACCCGGCCTGGAGGAAAATCACTTTCGGACCCGGGAATGAGCCGGCGACCGGGCCGATCGTCGATCGTCGCGTTCAGGCAGCGTTCAGGTGATCGCCACGAAGCTGCCGCCTTGCCTTGCCAGCGTCGCCGCGGGCTCCGCGCTCTTGAAAAGCGGCGCGTCAGAGAAAACGGATTGAGTCATGGGCCACCGCCACAACCTCGTCGCAACTCTCGCCGTGCTGGCCATCGCCGCCACGATGTCATCGGCGCTCGCCGACAGCCGGATCTTCACCGCGCACAGCGACCAGACCGGGGTGACGATAGACCAGGCATTCCACAACGGCGACGAGTTGGCCATCGTCGGGCATGGCGACAACGCCACTCTCTTCCGCATCGACAGCCCGAGCACGCCCGTCGGCTGCGCCAACCGGATCGAGTTCGTCGCCTCCACCGGCGAGCATGTCGACCTTGTCTCGGACATGTGCGCCCTCAACTGGGACGTGACGGTCAAGGTCCAGGCACCGAAGACGGCAGAGGCGCCCGCTGCGCCGGCGACGCCCGAGGTTCCCGACGTGCCGGCGGTGCCGGCAGTGCCGGGCAGCGACAAGGACGTCGCCGCGCCGTCCAGCGCAGCACCCGACGGCGCATCGTTTTCGCAGGTGGTATCCGTTTCGCTCGACGATCCGTCGGCGACGATCATCGCGATCCGGCTGGACGACAAGCCGGTCAATATCATCGGACGCAAGGGCGGCGGCGTGCAGTTCGAGGTGGCGGGAACGGAAGAGGGCATCGCCTGCGACCGCAACCTCAGCCTGATCCTGGCGAACGGCAAACAGATCAGCCGCAAGACCAATATCTGCCTCAATGACTGGTCAGTCGTCGTGGCAGTCGCAGAGACCGGGCCGGCGCCCGCCCCTGCGCCCCAACCCCTGCCGACACCTCCCGTCGCGACGGCGCCCGAGCCGCCAGTCGGACCCGCTCCGAACCAGGAGATGGTGTGGATCTTCTCGACCTTCGGAGACGGCGCCTCGCTCGGCCACGGCATCCCCGAGACGGACGCCAGCAACTTCGGTGCGGTCTGCCGGCCGAGATCGGGGCGGGTCCTCGTGACGCTGCTCGATTCCGGCGTACCGGGACTGGCGCCCGGCGGCGCGATCCCGATCACCTTTTCCGGTGGCGGCTTCTCCCGGACCTATCCCGGGATTGGCTCACCGGTCGACGAGATGGTGGGTGCATCCCTGCCGCAGGTCGACGTATCGGTGGGCGATGAATTGTGGACGGCGATCGTCCACGAAAGGGCGCTGGACGTGTCGGCCGGGCCGTCGCGCTTCCTGCTGTCGCTCAACGGCAGCGCCGGCCCCACCCGCGAGTTCCTCGCCGCCTGCGCCGGATCGGCTGTCGCGCCGCCACACCGCCGCCGGGTCCGCCCGTCGGGCCGGGAATCGTTGCGAACTACGTCTGCGCCGACGGCTCGGCGATCACCGTGACTTTTAGGGGGCGGCAGCAGATCGCGATCCTGGCCCAGGCCGGCGCGCCGCCGATGACCTTGCACTGGGACCCGAACGGGATTATCCCGCGCTATTCCGCCGGACCGGCGCGTCTCGTGCTGCGTGACGACAGCGAAGTCCGCTGGAGCCGCTTCGGCGGGCAGGCCATGCCTTGCCGTCCACGCTGACACCCCTGGAGAGACCCGAGCCATGTTCTTCGCCGTATTCGCTTTCGACAAACCTGGCTCGATCGAGACCCGGATGCAGAACCGGCCGGCGCACCGCGCCTATGGCGATCGCTACGACCTGCCGGCCCGCAAGATCATCGGTGTGCCGCTGACCGAGGACGACGGCGAGACGATGAACGGCACGCTGCTGGTGCTCGAGGCGCCGGACCGGGCTGCGGTCGAGGCCTACCTCGCGGGCGACCCCTATGTGAAGGCCGGCCTCTTCGAGCGAACCAGCGTCGCCGCGGTCCACGAGAGCTTCGAGATGATCCGGGACCTCCTCCTCGAGGACGAGGAAGAGTAACCATCCGGGCGGTCGCCCGGCCCGACGGTGTTGCACGACTCGCTCCGTAACCCCAGATTGCACTCCGGCAACACGCTGAGGTGCAATGCGGATGGCGCGTGCGAGCATCATCGCGATCCTGGGACTCGGCGTCATCGTCGTGGCGGCGCTATGGCTGACCGGGATCGGCCCGCTTCTCCTCGGCCGCTGGAGCTTCATCCAGTGGGCGGAGACCGACCGGGGGACTTATTTCCGGGTCAAGGTCGACGTCGACTACAAGGGCGAGCCGCAGCCCTTCGACATCGTCGTCGGCTGCAACGTGCGGCGCATCCGCTACAAGGACGGCAGCGGAACCTACGAGGCCGGGCTGATCCCGACCGTCTATGGCCGGCGGATGAGCGACGGCCAGGCGCTGGTGGTGCGGCCGCCGGACGCCTGCAACGGGCAGACCACTGCCAACGGCAAGGTGCCGCCCAACTTCATCCCGCTGATGATCGTCTATGACGACGCCGACACGCTGGACTTCGGCGTCGCCTACCTTTCCGACGACGCCTATGCCAGCCCGCTGTCGGACCTCACCTTCCACGAAGCCTCGATCGAGACGGCGACGCGGGAGGAGTTCGACGATTTCCGCGAGAACGGCCCGCCCAACGTCGTGACGCCCAATTCCTACTTTTCGATTCAGCCTCAGAGGATGTCGTCGAAAAGAAGGGCTACGAGAAAATCTGGCCGGCCTTCGGCATGCGTTGTCATGCCTATCGCCGGTTCCGGCTTCCGGACGAAGTGCGCGCCAAGATTGGGGAATACTGGCCAGCCGACCGCCCAGACTACTGGCTTCCGCCGACGGTGGATGGCCGGCAGGCGATACTGAGCCTTTTCAACAAGCCTCGTATTGTTCAGCGGGATATCGGTGGGCCCGCCCTTGAGTATATCAACGGCTTTTCAGGCGTCGGACATTATTTCCCGGATAACCGCGGCGTGGGCACGGCCGAAGGCGGGGGAATGCTGGGCACCCGGATCGGCGAGCGTCCGATTGCATCTTCCTTCTATCCGGTGGCCAGCGACTTTTCAGCCAATAAGTGGCCGGTTCCAAGTCGGTGGATCGATCATGCGCGCTTGCAAGAACGAATGGTCATGAGAGAGGTCCTACGCGGCGCCGATCATCGAGGATTTGGCTATTGCTATAATTGGATCTACACCGCCCCCGCTTCCGAAGTGCATGAACTGCTCAAGTCGAAACCCACGGTCTCGCAAGTGCGTTCAGAACCGATTGTGGGAATTCCGAATGAATACCGCGGTATCGATGGACTTCCAGTTTTCTACGAACGGGACGAATACTACTTCGAGCTCATGGATATGTCGATTGATTCAACAAGAGGCGATGTATAATCACTGACCTTCTTCAGGCAGGAGCTGCGCTCTACGAACAGGCATCCCCGCCGCAACGTGATCACCGAAAACGGTTCTGGCTCTTGATCGCCGGACCAACACCCGACGCGACGCCCAAGCTGCGGCCAAAATAGCCGGTAGCGCGAAGCGCACGAGCGGACTACAAGCCGGGCCATGATCGACATGGCCAGCCCAGTGCCGGCCGCGCGCGGAGCGTGGGCCACGGAAGCGCGTGCGATGCTGACGCTCGCCTGGCCGCTGGTGCTGACCAACGTGGCGCAGGTCGCACTCGGCTTCACCGACGTGATCATGCCGCGGTCCACGAGAGCTTCGGGATGATCCGGGACCTGCTCGTCGAAGACGAGGAAGAGTAACCATCCGGGCGATTGCCCGGCCCGACGGTGTTGCACGAACTCGCTCCGTAACCCCAGATTGCACTCCGGCAACACGCTGAGGCGCGATGCGGATGGCGCGTGCGAGCATCATCGCGATCCTGGGACTCGGCGTCATCGTCGTGGCGGCGCTGTGGCTGACCGGGATCGGCCCGCTTCTCCTCGGGCGCTGGAGCTTCATCCAGTGGGCGGAGGACCGACCGGGGGACTTATTTCCGGGTCACGGTCGACGTCGACTACAAGGGCGAGCCGCAGCCCTTCGACATCGTCGTCGGCTGCAACGTGCGGCGCATCCGCTACAAGGACGGCAGCGGAACCTACGAGGCCGGGCTGATCCCGACCGTCTATGGCCGGCGGATGAGCGACGGCCAGGCGCTGGTGGTGCGGCCGCCGGACGCCTGCAACGGGCAGACCACTGCCAACGGCAAGGTGCCGCCCAACTTCATCCCGCTGATGATCGTCTATGACGACGCCGACACGCTGGACTTCGGCATCGCCTACCTTTCCGACGACGCCTATGCCAGCCCGTTGTCGGACCTCACCTTCCACGAAGCCTCGATCGAGACGGCGACGCGGGAGGAGTTCGACGATTTCCGCGAGAACGGTTCGCCGAATGTGGTCACGCGGAATACGTACCACTCGCTCAGTCCCAGGGAAGTGCTCGAGAAAATGGGTCTACGAGAAGATCTGGCCGGCACTTCGGCAGGGGTTTGTTTTGCCTACCGGCGGTTCCGGCTTCCGGAAGAGAGTGCGCGCCACGATCAGGAAATACTGGCCGGCCGACCATCCGGACTACTGGATTCCGCCAACTCCTGAGATGCCGAAAGCGCGTTCCTGAGCTCTTTCAAGAAGACCCAGGATTGTCCAGCGTGACATCGGTGGCCCTGCATTCAACTGGACCAATGGCTTTACAGGGGGTCGGACATGGACCGCCGGCGAGCCGAGGGGTCGGCACGGCAGACGGCGGCGGATTGCTGGACAAAGCACCATCGGCGAACGCTCCCGATCGCGGCGTCTTTTTATCCAGTGATCAGCGATTTCGCATCGACTGCGTGGCCGTCGCCCGAGTCAAGTGGCTGGAGCACGCCAAGCTCGCACCGACACGTTTGTGTCTGATGGACATCCAGACTTGATCCGGCGCATCGAGGCTTCGGGTATTGCTACGATAGCCCCCATATAGCGCCGGACTACGGAATTGCATCGGACATGCGTGCGCGTCGAAACCCACGGACATCGCACGGTGAACGGTTCAGAACCGATCATCGGTGTTCCGAATGAATTCCTCTTTACACCAACCCACTTCCTGCGCCGCTGTTCTACGAGCGGGACCAATACTATTTTGATGCAACATGAAAATTTGGAATTTACTCGACCAGAGGGGATGTCTAGGCACTGACTTCTGTCTGCAGCTGCAATTAAGTGAGAGGCCCCCTCGCCGATCAGCGAACGGCTGATCCGGTGCCACGCCCGACGCGCGCCCTGGAAAAATAGCCGGTAGCGCGACCGGGCCGGGCGGACTACAAGCGCGGCCATGATCGACATGGCCAGACCAGTGCCGGCCGCGCGCGGAGCGTGGGCCACGGAAGCGCGTGCGATGCTGACGCTCGCCTGGCCGCTGGTGCTGACCAACGTGGCGCAGGTCGCGCTCGGCTTCACCGACGTGATCATGATGGGCTGGCTCGGCCCGCAGGCGCTCGCCGCCGGGGCGCTGGCCACCAACCTCAACTTCGCCTTCCTGATCTTCGGCATCGGGCTGGTGACCGCGACCGCGCCGCTGATCGCCATCGAGCTCGGGCGCAGGCGGCATTCGGTGCGCGACGTGCGGCGGAGCGTCCGCCAGGGGCTGTGGGCGGCGATCGCCATCTCCGTGCCGTTCTGGTTCGTGCTCTGGCACGGCGAGGCGATCATGCTGGCGCTCGGCCAGCAGCCGGCGCTGGCGGTCGAGGCCGGGCATTACCTGCGCACCCTGCAATGGGGAATCCTGCCCTTCCTCGGCTATGTCGTGTTGCGCAACTTCGTCTCGGCGATGGAACGCCCGCGGGCCGCGATGTGGGTCGGCGCGCTTGCCGTGATGCTCAACGCCGTCCTGGTCTACTGCCTGATGTTCGGCGTCTTCGGCCTCAAGGGACTCGGCCTGACCGGCGCCGGCATCGGCACGACGATCTCCAACCTCTTCATGTTCGGCGGCCTCGTCTTCGTCGTCTCCTTCGACCGCCGGTTCCGTCGTTTTCGTCTGTTCGGACGGTTCTGGCGGCCGGACTGGGCGCGGTTCCGCGAACTCTGGCGGCTCGGCCTGCCGATCGCCCTGACGCTCACCTTCGAGGTGACGATCTTCAACGCCTCGGCCTTCCTGATGGGGCTGATCGGCGCCGAATCGCTCGCCGCCCACGCCATCGCCATCCAGATCCCATCGCTCGCCTTCATGGTTCCGCTCGGCCTCGGCATGGCGGCGACGGTGCGGGTCGGCCGGGCCTACGGCCGCGGCGACCGGGAGGGCATCCGCCGTGCCGGCTGGACCGCCTTCGCGCTGGCGATGACGTTTGCCTGCGCGACCGCGGCGGCGATGCTGTTCGCCGGGCGGCCGCTGGTCGGCATTTTCCTCGACCTCGACGACCCGGCGAGCCAGGCCGTCATCGGCCTCGCGGTCAGCTTCCTGATCTATGCCGGCCTGTTCCAGTTCTTCGATGCCGGCCAGGCGGTGGGCACCGGCATGCTGCGTGGCCTCGGCGATACCCGCGTGCCGATGATCTACGCCGCCATCGGCTACTGGGGGATCGGCATGCCGCTCGGCATCCTGCTCGGATTCCGGACGCCGCTCGCCGGCGCCGGCATCTGGATCGGCCTGGCGGCCGGCCTCGGGGTCGTTGCCCTGCTGCTGATGCTCAGATGGACGAGACGGGAACGGCTCCGCCTGACCCGGTCCTACGGGCTGGAGCCGCCGGCGCTGCGCCAGGCGGCTGCCAACCATTGATGTCCCAAGCGCCCGTCACGCCCGGCCCAGTCGCACCCCGCGCGCTTACTTGAACGCCTGCTTCTGGAAATCGGTGCGTTCGACCTTGTTGACGATCGGCGGAATGGTGCGGACGAAAGCGACCACCGCGTCGAGATCCTCGGGCGTCATGTTGGCGAAGAACGGGAACGGCATCGGCGGCGACAGGTGCACGCCTTCGGGGTTTATTCCCTGGGTGATCGCCTTCTTGATGTCGTCGTCGCTCCATTTGCCAAGGCCGGTCTCGGGATCCGAGGTGATGTTCGGCGTCGCGACCACAGCTCCCGGGGCGAGCTGGATCATGAAGCCGCCGGCGCCAAGGCCGTTCTTGAAGTCCGGCACGCCATTCGCGTCAGGCGAGGTGTGGCACTCGAAGCAATGGGCGAGCGCGGTGACGATGTAGCGGCCGTAGGCCACCTTGTCGCTCGGATCCGGCGCCGGGAGGCCCTTGGCCGGCGGCATCGCCTGCTGCGGAATCTCGAACTTCGATTGCGGCACCTCGTGGTGCACCGGCTTGATGGTGTGGAGGTAGGCGACAATCGCCTTCACGTCGAAGTCCGACATGTTGTTGTAGGTGGGAACCGGCATGGGCGGAAAGATGATATCGCCTTCCTTGGCCTTTCCCTCGCGGATCGCGGTGATGATCTCCTCGTCGGTCCAGGTGCCGATCCCGGTTTCGGGGTCGGGCGTGATGTTGGCGGCGTAGGCGTCGATGCCCTTGTCGACAATGTGGAAGCCGCCGGCGAATTCCATGCCTGGCACGAAGGACATATCCTCTGCGCGGGTGTTGTGGCAGTTGCCGCAAGCGACCGGCCCGTTCATCAGATACTCACCACGCTTCAGCAGCGCTTGCTGATCCTGAGCGATAGCCGGCAAAGCAAGGCCCGAGACCAACGTCACGACCGCCACAGAAACTGCATATCCCGCCTTCATCTGTCCCCTCCCAAGGCCAAATTGACCGACCAAATCTACCATCGCGCATTTGGGAGCGGAAGCAAGCTGCGGTAGCGCCGGCAAAAAGAAAAACCTGAGACGGCTTCAGACCACCTCAAGGTAGCCCATCATCCCGGTCTCCTGGTGCTCGATGACGTGGCAATGAAACATCCACTTGCCGGGGTTGTCGGCGACGAAGGCGACGTCGACGGTTTCCCCGGGCAGGAGCAGGACGGTGTCAGCGTGGTGGACCGGCAGAGCCCGCGTGTCGGACCGCAGCACCTTGAAGCTGTGACCGTGGATGTGGATCGGGTGCATGAGCTGGCTGCCGTTCTTCAGCCTGAAAGCGTAGGAGCGGCCGCGTTCGAGAATCGCCAGCGGCGGCGGAATTCTCGAATGATCGCCGCCCGGCCATGCCTCACCGTTGATCGTCCAGAAGGTGTTGGAGGAGAGGCAGAGCGACCCGAGGAACGGGCCGTCCGGCGAATCCTCGGTTGGGATCGCCGCGGCGCCACCGGCCTGCGCGAAGGTGAAGTCGAGATGTTCCGCCTTGCCGATGTCAGGCGCCGGGATGCGCCCGGCGCGGAGCGGCCGGGGTTCGAACGGCGCGATCGCCTCCGGTGCCGGGCCGGCGCCGACCAGGCGGGCCAGCGACACCACAGGATCGAGCCGGCGGTCAATCAGCTGCAACGACATCGTCTTCGGCCGGCGCCCGCACGACGAGGTCGAGCCGGGCCGCGGGCGGCAGCAGCCAGGTGTCGAACGCGAACGGCGCCACCGCGATCCCGTCGATCGCGATCACAGCCGCCTCAGCGCCGGGGAGCGCGACTTCCATCACCCGGGTGGGATCGGCGTTGATCAGCCGGATCCGGCAGTCCGCCGACGCCGGCAGGCGGATGTCCGCCTCAACGGCGCCATTGGCGCTGCGCACGGTGCCATAGGTGCCGGCGCGCGAGGCACCGCGGGCGGTGGTGAAGTCGCGGAAAGTTCCGGTTTCCAGGTCGATCCGCCAATCGCGAAGCAGGATCGTCTCGTCGGCGGCATAGGGCTCCGTCGTGTCGCCGTCGACGATCAGGATGCCGACAAGGCCGCGACCAAGCTGCTCGGCGGTGTTGCAGTGGGTGTGGAAGAAGAAGGTGCCGGTGTCGGGTGGAACGAAGCCGTAGCGATAGCTCTCCCCCGGCATCACCGGCGGCTGGATCAGATAGGGGACGCCGTCCTGATCGTTTGGGAGGCGGATGCCGTGCCAGTGGATCGAGGTGTATTCACCGTCGCGCGGCAGGCGGTTGTCGAAGGCGACATCCAGCCGGTCACCGAGGTCCATGCGGATCACCGGCAGCCAGGTCGCGTCGGAAAAAGTCCAGAGCGGCAATCGATGGCCGGAAAAGCACGGGAGCGCCGTCGGGCGCTCCGCCGCGACCAGCCGTACCGGGACGGTCTTGCCGGGACGGAAGTCGGGCGCGGCGGCAAGCGGCGTGGTGACGGTTGCGCCGCGACTCGAGCCGGCGATCCCGGCGCCCGAGGCAAGACAGGCAGCTCCTGCCAGAAACTGACGGCGATTCAGCATGACGCAAGTCTACCGCCCGGGACGCGAAGAAAGAGCGCCGAGACTGATGCGGGGAAAAAGCAATTGCAAGAGCCGATGATCGGCGTTCGGAAAGGCCTGGCGGTTCAGTCCAGCGTCCGCCGGTAGCGTAACAGCGCGATGGCCGCGACGGCGCCCCAGAAGACGAAGAGCGGCCAGATGTTGTTGGCGACCTCCGGCACGCCGCCGCCTTTCAGCATGACGCCGCGCACCACCCGCAGATAATGGGTGAGCGGGATCGCCTGGCCGAGCGCCTGTGCCCAGTCCGGCATGCCGCGGAAAGGAAACATGAAGCCGGATAACAAAATCGACGGCAGGAAGAAGAAGAAGGTCATCTGCATCGCCTGCATCTGATTGCGGGCGATGGTCGAGAAGGTGTAGCCGAGCGTGACGTTGGCGGAGATGAACAGCAGCGTGACGGCAAGCAGCAGCCACATCGGCCCCTTCATCGGCACGGCGAAGAGCACCGCCGCGGCGACGAGAATGACCGCCACCTGGACGAAGCCGAAGCCGATATAGGGCACGATCTTGCCGATCATGATCTCGTAGGGCCTGGCCGGCATCGCCATCAGGTTCTCGATCGTGCCGCGCTCGACCTCGCGGGTCAGCGCCAGTGCCGTCATCAGGATCGTCGTCATGGTGAGGATGGTGCCGAGCAGACCCGGGACGATGTTGTAGGCGGTGATGCCTTCCGGATTGTAGAGACGGTGGACGACGACATCGACCGGCAGGCCGCCGGGCGCCAGCGACGCGAGCGGCCCGGTGGTCTCGCTGGAAATGGCGCTCCGGACGATCTCGTTCAGCGAACCCAGGGCATTCGCCGTGGCGGCCGGGTCGGTGGCATCCGCCTCGACCAGCAATTGCGGGCGCTCGCCGCGAACCAGCTTCCGCTCGAAGCCGACGGGAATCGTGACGATGTAGTTGAGGTCGCCGCGCGCGAGCTTCTGGCGGGCGGCCGCCTCCCCCATGACCTCCGGATCGACTTCGAAATAGTTGGAGATCTGCATGGCGGTAATGATGGCGCGTCCGACCGGTCCGTTGTCGGCGACGATCACCGCGGTCGGCAGGCGCTTCGGATCGGTGTTGATGGCGTAGCCGAAGAGGACGAGCTGGAGGATCGGCACGCCGATGATCATGGCGAAGGTCAGGCGGTCGCGGCGCATCTGGATGGTCTCCTTGACCATCACCGCCATGACCCGCGACCAGGAAAAGGCGCGCAGCCGGACTGTCTTTCGGGTGGTGACGGCGGGCGCGCCGGTCATGAGGCAGTCGCCACGCGTCTCGCGGAGCAATCGAAAGCCGGGCGTGCGTCCTTACGAGGCTCGGGCCTTGCCCTCGCACCTCAGGATGGCGAAGGAGGTGTTCCAGCACATGCCGACGATCGGGATCAGGGCGCCCCGAATGCACCGACCTCGCCATCCTGAGGTGCTCCGCAAAGCGGAGCCTCGAAGGACGCGGGAGACCACCCGTTGGTCGCATCCATGTGCACCAATCATGGCCTCGCCTCCGGTCCCGGGCCAGCAAAGTTGTCCGCGGTCTGGCCCATCAGCCGGATGAAAACGTCCTCGAGGCTGGTTGCGTCCGGCTCGGCGGTGGCGCCGCTTCCGGCGATGACCTCGTTGACGGCCCGTTCGAGCAATCGCTGATCGGTGCCGACGACATGAAGGTCGTTGCCGAAGGACGCGACCTGCTGGATGCCGGGTCGCTCCCGCAAGCGGCGGGCGAGCGCCCCACTGCCGCCGCCCCTGACGACGAAGGTGTGGAGGCCCGATGCCGCGATGACCTCCGGAACCGTGCCCCGCGCCACGACCTGACCGTAGGCGATGTAGACGATGCGGTGGCAACGTTCGGCCTCGTCCATGTAGTGAGTGGAGACCAGGACCGTCAGCCCGCTATCGGCAAGCTCGTGGATTTCGTCCCAGAACTCCCGGCGCGCCTTGGGGTCGACGCCGGCGGTGGGTTCGTCGAGGAGCAGGAGCTGCGGTTTGTGCATGACGCAGGCAGCCAGCGCCAGGCGCTGTTTCCAGCCGCCGGAGAGCATGCCGGCGAGTTGGTCCTGACGATTGGCCAGACCGAGTTGCTTGAGGGTCCGGTCGACATGTTCGGCACGCGGCTTGAGGTCATAGAGCCGGGCGACGAAGTCGAGGTTCTCGCGGATCGTCAGATCCTCGTAGAAGGAGAAACGCTGCGTCATGTAGCCGACTTCGAGCTTGATGCGGTCGGCCTCGGTCGTGATGTCGTAGCCGAGACAGGTGCCCTCCCCGGCATCGGGTTTCAGCAACCCGCAGATCATGCGGATTGTGGTGGTCTTGCCCGAGCCGTTGGGGCCTAGAAAACCGACGATCTCGCCACGGGCGACGGTCATATCGACGTGATCGACCACCGTCTTGCCGCTGAAGATCTTGGTCAGACCCCTGATGTCGATGATCGCCTCGCCGTTCACGAGCCGGCTCCCTCTCCGACATTGACGTCGACCGGCTGGCCGACCTTGAGGAGCGCGGCCTTGCCAAGCGGCCGGCCGTCGACCCGGAAGACGAGCTTTTCCCGATTGTCTTTCGAGTAGATCACCGGCGGCGTGAACTCCGCCTCGGTGGCGATGAAGGTGATTTCCGCCGTCAGCCCGGCATCGCAACGGTCGCAGCCAAGGGCGACCTTGTCGCCGAGTTTAACCGCGGACAGCATCTTCTCGGGGAGGAAGAAGCGAATCTTCTTGTTGGCGTCCGGCAGGAGAGAGACGACCGGCTGGCTGGCGGCAACCCGCTCGCCGGGCTCGAAGAAGGTCTCCTCGATGATTGCGTCGGACGGCGCCTTCAAGGTCCGGCGGTCGAGCGCGATCCGGGTCTGGGCGAGCGCCGAGGCCTGCGCCGCAACGTTGCGCTCCGCCGCCTCGATCTCCTCGGCTCGCGCCGGCAGCTTGGCCACCTGAAGCTGGCGCTCCGTCGCCAGGACCTTGGCTTCCGCGGCGTCGCGCTTCGCCTTGGCGTTATCCACCGACGTCTGCGAGACGACCCCCTTTTCGTGAAGCTGGAGCTGGCGGAGGTAGTCGTCGTCGGCGAGCTTGAAGTCGGTCTGGGCTTCGCTCAGTTCCGCGGCGATGACGCTGATCTCCTCCGGCCGCTTGCCGGAGCGAAGATTGGCGAGCTGGGCGCTCGCCTGGGCGAGCCGTGCCTCGGCGCCAGCGATCGCCTCCTCCTCGTCGGCGGAGTCGAGGCGGACGAGAACGTCGCCCTCGGCGACCATCGCGCCGGCGACAGCCGGGCGCTCGACGACGCGGCCACCGGACTCGGCGGAGACATAGACGTAGGTGCCCTCGACATAGCCCTGCAACGACGTGTCGGCGGAGCTGAAGCATCCGGCAAGCAGGATTGCCGTAGCGATGACGATTGCCTGGGTCTTCATGACGTCACCGCGCTGTCGAGAATCGCTTCCACATGACAAATGACCATGCGCTTGATCTCCGTGCGCTCCTTCTCGCCGACCGCAGACCAGCCCATGCGACGGAGGACCAGCGCCTGGGCGACGCGAAACACCATGATCTGACCCATCATGGTGAAGACGCGGAGCTTGACCTCCTCGTCCTCCTCGCTTCGTCCGAGAATGGTGGCAACGAGGCGCGTACCGAGCGCGTGGGCGCCGCCCATGAAACGGTAGATGACGTCGAAGGCGGCGGTCGGCTGCAACTGTTCGCGGACGATGAAGCGGGCCCAGCGTTCCGCCTCGTCGGTGCCGAGGATGACGTCGACGTAGGTTCCCAGAATCCTGAGCAAGGTGGCGCGAGCGGCCTCGGGCGTGGCGGAGGCTTCCGGGGCATTGGCGGCCGCCATCGCCGGGCCGACGAGACTACCGGTCCGCTCGACGATGTATTCGGCGACGGCGAGGTGCAGTTCCTCCTTGCCGCCGAAGTGGTAGACGATGGCGGCGAGGTTGGCGTCGGCCTCCCTGGCGATCTGGCGCGTGGTCGCGCCCTCGAACCCCTCCCGGCCGAAGACATCGAGTGCCGCCTCGATGAGCCTTGCCCGCGTCTCGGCGCCGCGATCGCGCTGGGCGCGACGGTGATGGCGCGAACCCGGGATCGCCGGTTCGGGACCTTCGACGGTCCCATCCTCCGTCGCCGCCGGTTTCCTGTTTCCGATCGCCTTCGCCATGGTGCGGTCCTCTGATGCATCAATCTTATTCACACGTTTGAACAATAAAGTCAATCGAACGATTTATAACAAAGCCGAAACCGTCGAGCAAAGGGCTGCGGCGTGTTCGTGGGAGGTTCGAAGGTCGGTGAGGGTCGGTCTACAGCCGGTCGCGGAGCGCATACCACGACATCCCGGCGACCAGAGCCGGGTATCGCAGCGTCCTGCCGCCGGGGAATGGCGGGCATGGCAGGGCGGCGAACGCGTCGAAGCGCGAGAAATCGCCGCCGATGGCGTCGGCGATGAGCTTGCCGGCAAACGGCGCCAGCGCCACCCCCTGCCCCGAATAGCCGGCCGCGACATAGACCCCCGGGCGCAGCCGGCGGATGAAAGGCAGGCGGCGCATGGTGATCGCCAGCCGACCGCCCCAGGCATAGTCGACGCGCGTCCCCTTCAGCTGCGGATAGATCGTCAGCAGGTGCCGGGTGACGAAGTCGGCGACATCCGTGCGCTCGTGCCGCGCATAGGATTCGCCGCCACCGAAGACCAGCCGGCCATCCGCCGAGGGCCGGAAGTAATAGACGACGAAACGGGTATCGGACACCGCGGCGCCCGCCGGGATCAGGCCACCCGGCCTGCCGGCGCCGATGGGCGCGGTCGCGAGAATGTAGTTTTCGATCGGCATGACCCGGGCTTCGGTCTCATCGTCGATGCCGTCGAGATAGCCGTTGCCGGCGAGGATGACGACGTCGGCGGTAACGCTGCCCTTGTCGGTCGCAACGGTCCATCGGCCCGATTTCGTCACCCGGGTGGCGCGCGTGCCTTCAAAGATCCGGGCGCCGGCTCCTGCCGCGGCGCGGGCCAGCCCGCGCGCGAATTTCAGCGGATCGAGATGGCCGGCGCCATTGTCCAGGCGACCGCCGAAATAGCGGTCGGTGCCGATCGCCGCCGAAACCGCATCGCGATCGAGCCACTCGACCGCCTCGTAGCCGTAGTCGCGCCTCAGCGTCTCGACATAGGCGCGCTCGCCCTTGACCAGTCTCGGCTTGTGTGTCGCCTCGATCAGGCCGAGGCGCCAATCGCAATCGATGCGATGCCGGGCGATCAGGCCGAGGGTCAGCGCCTTGGCCTCTTCGCCGAGACGCCAAAGGCGGCGCGCGTCGTCACGGCCGAAGCGGGACTCCAGCCACTCCTGGTCGCGTCTCTGGCCGGAGTGAAGCTGGCCGCCGTTGCGGCCCGACGCGCCCCAGCCGACGTTGTTGGCTTCGACGACCACCGCATTGACGCCGCGTTCGGCAAGGTGGAGCGCCGCGGAAAGGCCGGTATAGCCACCGCCGATGATCGCGACGTCGGCGCTGACCGGCCCGGTCAGCGTCGCGTAGACCGGAACGGGATCGGCCGAGGCGGCATAGAGCGATGGCGGATCAGCGAACCGCATCGGCGTCACCCATTCCCACGATCGGCCTCAAGTCTTGCGCGGCTCCGGGGGATAGGGGGTGCCGTCGAGATGAGTGTAGCCTTGTCCGGCGACGGCGACGAGATCGATCCCCGGGTAGTATGCCTTTTCCGTCGGCGACCGGGTCCCGACTTCCAGAAGGACGACGTCGCGGTCCGAGCGGTTCTGGAAGCAATGGCCATCCGTATCGCCGGCCTTGAAGCCGGCGCAGTCGCCGGGTCGAAGATTCTCCTCGCCATCGTCGGTGACCAGGACCACCTCGCCTTCCAGCACATAGATGAACTCGTCCTCGTCGGTGTGCCAGTGGCGCTGGCTCGACCAGGCGCCGGGCGGAAGGCGGCAGAGGTTGACACCGAACTGGGTCAGGCCGGCAGCGTCACCGAGCTTCACCTTGCGGCGCTTGCGGCAAGCCTCGTCGTAAGGGGCGGGGTAGACCGTGCCGTCGACCCTCGGCGCTGTCTCAAGGTCGATCTTCTTCGTCATCCCGACTATCCCCTTCCGATCAGCGACTCGTGCCCGGCACGGTCAGACATTCAACAGCAGGTATTCGCGCTCCCAGGGGCTGATCACCTGCATGAAGGTCTCGAATTCCGCCTGTTTGATCGCCCTGTAGGTGCCGACAAAGGCCTTGCCGAAAATGTCGACAAGTTCGCCGCAGTCCTCGAAGAGCGCCAGCGCCTCGAGCAGACCACGAGGAAGATCGATCTCATCGACGTTGGCGCCGCCGCTCATCGGTTCGGAGCACGAGACGTTGCCGACCATGCCGAGATAGCCGCAAGCGAGCGACGCGGCGATCGCCAGATAGGGATTGGCGTCGGAGGACGGGATGCGGTTTTCGACGCGCCGGGCGGCCGGCGACGAATTCGGCACGCGCAAGCCCACGGTGCGGTTGTCGTAGCCCCATGCGGTATTGACCGGGGCGGACGCGGCGCGCTGAAGGCGACGGTAGGAATTGACATAAGGCGCCAGGATCGAGGTCACCGCCGGCAGGTATTTCTGCGATCCGCCGATGAAGGAGAAGAAAGCGGGCGTCGGCTCGCCGTCCTTGTCCGAGAAGATGTTCCTGCCTGTCGCGATGTCGTCGATCGACTGGTGAATATGCATGGCCGATCCCGGCTCGCCGGACATCGGCTTGGCCATGAAGGTCGCATACATGTCGTGACGCAGCGCCGCCTCGCGGATGGTCCGCTTGAACTGGAAGACCTGATCGGCAAGCATCAGCGGATCGCCGTGGCGGAGATTGATCTCCATCTGCGCAGCGCCCTCCTCGTGGATCAGCGTATCGATCTCGAGGTCCTGCTGTTCGGAGAAATCGTAGATGTCGTCGAAGAGATCGTCGAACTCGTTGATGGCCGCGATCGAATAGGACTGGCGCGCGGTCTCCGGCCGCCCGGAACGGCCGGTCGGCGGGGCGAGCGGATAGTCCGGGTCCTTGTTGGGGCGGACAAGGTAGAATTCGATCTCCGGCGCGACGACCGGTCGCCAGCCGCGCTTCTCGTAGAGTTCGATGACGCGGCGGAGCACCTGGCGCGGGGCGATGTCCACCGGCGTGCCGTCGGCATAGCGGGCGTCGTGGATCAGTTGCGCGGTCGGGTCCTCTTCCCAGGGCACAACGGCGAGGGTGCTGAGATCCGGGTCGAGCAGGACGTCGCGATCCGCCTCGTCGTTCTGGAACATCTCGTCGTCATGCGGCCAGTCACCCGAGATGGTCTGGGTGAAGATCGACACCGGCATCGACATGACCGGTCCGGCGAGAAACTTCGCCACCGGCATCATCTTGCCGCGAGCGACTCCGGCCTGATCGGGAACGATGCATTCGATGTCCTCGATCCGGCGGGCCGCCAGCCATTGACGCGCCTCGTCGAGCGAGGCGACGCCGCTGGCGCGCTCGGCAGTCTTTTCTTCCGTCTTGTCTTTGGGCAAGGATCACCTGTTCAGCGGACGCCATCTGCTCCAGCCACAAGGCTCGCCCCCACAGGAGTCCGCGGGCATGGGAACGACAGATTGATTTTGCTCGCAATTTCAGCGGCCGGCAACCGAGCGACACAATGTCAGGGGTAGTTGTAGGCATTGTTTTTTAACTTTAACGTGACCCCCAGGCCACTCGCCCACGCCTCAGCACGGAGCCAAGCATGTTCTCCAGAATCCGCCCGCTTCCGCTTGCCGCCTCGCTTTTCGCCGCGCTGATCGTCAGCGCCTCGGCCGAGGACAAGGTCGTCAACATCTATAACTGGTCGGACTATATCGACGAAGACGTTCTTGCCGCCTTTACCAAGGAAACCGGCATCAAGGTCGTCTACGACGTTTACGACAACAACGAGATCGTCGAAACCAAGCTGCTCGCCGGCGGCTCGGGCTACGACGTCGTCGTGCCGTCGGCAACAACGGTCGCGCGCCTGATCCAGGCCGGGACGCTCCAGAAACTCGACAAGTCGAAAATCCCCAATCTGGTTCATGCCTGGCCGGAGATCACCAGCCGCCTCGAGGTCTACGACCCGGGCAACGAATATGCCGTCAATTACATGTGGGGCACGACCGGCATCGGCTACAACGTTGACAAGATCAACGCGATCATGCCCGACGCTCCCGTCAACTCCTGGGACATGGTCTTCAAGCCCGAGATCGTATCGAAATTCGCCGATTGCGGCGTCTACCTCCTCGACACTTCCGAAGAGATGATCCCGGCAGCGCTCAACTATCTCGGTTTTGACGCCGACTCCAAGGACACTGGCGAAATCACCAAGGCCGCCGACCTGTTGAAGACCGTTCGGCCCTACGTCCAGAAATTCGACTCATCCGAATATATAAACGCGCTGGCGAATGGCGATATCTGCCTGGCGGTCGGCTATTCGGGCGACATCCTGCAGGCCCGCGATCGCGCCGCGGAGGCCGATGCCGGGGTCACTGTCGACTATGTCCATTCCCAAGGAAGGGGCGATGATGTGGTTCGATTCCTTCATCATTCCGGCCGACGCGCCGCATCCGGATGCGGCCCATCAGCTTCATCGACTTCATGATGCGCCCCGAATCCGCCGCCGCCAATTCGAACTACGTCTACTATGCCAACGGCAACCTGGACTCCCAGCCAATGCTCAACGAGGATGTGATCGGCGATCCTGCAATCTATCCGGGCCAGGTGACCCTCGACCAACTGTTCACGACGACCCCTTATTCGCCGCGCGTTCAGCGCGTCGTGACCCGCGCCTGGACCAGTGTGAAGAGCGGCAACTAAAGCGAAGGGGCCGCCGGCGTCGTCCGACGCCGGCTTTCACGTCAGATCGGAGGCGCGATGGCGGCAAAGGCAGTTGGTCCGGTCAAGCGGACGTTCGCGCCGTGGAACGATCCGGCGTCAACGCCGTTCATCGAATTCCGCAACGTCACCAAGCGCTTCGGTGATTTCGTTGCCGTCGACGACCTGTCCCTGACGATCTACGAGCGCGAGTTCTTCGCGCTGCTCGGCCCGTCCGGCTGCGGCAAGACTACCCTGATGCGCATGGTCGCCGGTTTCGACGAGCCGAGCGAGGGCGCGGTGCTGCTCGACGGACAGAACCTTGCCGGCGTGCCGCCCTACCGGCGGCCGACGAACATGATGTTCCAGTCCTACGCCCTGTTTCCGCACATGACCATCGAGGCGAACATCGCCTTCGGCCTCAAGCAGGATCGTATGCCGAAGGGCGAGATCGACGCCCGGGTGGAGGAGATGCTGACCCTGGTCAAGCTGACACCCTTCGCCAAGCGGAAGCCGCACCAGCTTTCCGGCGGACAGAAGCAGCGGGTGGCGCTTGCCCGCTCGCTCGCTCGCAAGCCCAAGGTCCTGCTGCTCGACGAACCGCTCGGGGCGCTCGACAAGAAACTGCGGGAAGAGACGCAGTTCGAACTGGTCGACCTCCAGCAGACCCTTGGCCTCACCTTCCTGATCGTCACGCATGACCAGGAGGAGGCGATGACGGTCGCGGATCGCGTCGCGGTGATGGACCAGGGCCGCATCATGCAGGTGGCGACGCCGGCCGAGGTCTACGAACAGCCGAATTCGCGCTATGTCGCCGACTTCATCGGCGACATCAACCTGCTCGAAGGGCGGATCACCGTCTGCGCCGACGGCCTCGTCCGGCTCGACTGCGGCACGGTCGGCGGGACGATCGAGGTCGAGCAATCGATGGATGCCACCATCGGCGACAACGCATGGTTCGCGATCCGGCCGGAAAAGATGTCGCTGTCGCTCGATCCGCCCCCCAACCCCGTCGTCAACTGCATCGCCGGCGAGGTCTGGGACATCGGCTATCTCGGCGATGTCTCGATCTATCATGTCCGGCTGCCCGGCGGCGCGACGGTCAAGTCCACCGTCACCAACCGAACCCGTCTCGTCGAACGGCCGATCACGTGGGAGGACAAGGTCTGGCTGACCTGGCCGCACGACGGCGGCGTCGTGCTGACCCGGTAGGCATGATGAGCGCGACCGAACCAGGCGGGACGCCCCGCGCCAGCGAACAGGCCGAGCCGGGCCCGGTGGCTCGTGGTCATCCTGCCCTATCTCTGGCTGCTTCCTGCTGTTCCTCGTGCCCTTCGCGATCGTCGTCAAGATTTCCTTCTCGCTGACCGCGATCGCCCAGCCGCCCTATACGCCGGTGTTCGATTTCTCCGGCGGCATCGCCGGGCTGATCGACGCCTTCCGGGAATTCACCGTCGAGAACTACCTCTGGCTGACCGAGGATGCGCTCTACGCCCGCGCCTATCTGTCGAGCATCGAGATCGCGCTTGTGTCGACGGCGCTGGTGCTGCTGATCGGTTATCCGATCGCCTACGGCATGGCGCGGGCATCGAAGAGCATCCAGCCGACGCTGCTGATGCTGGTGATCCTGCCCTTCTGGACGTCATTCCTGATCCGCGTCTATTCGTGGATCGGCATCCTGAAGAAGGAGGGCCTGCTCAACCAGTTCCTGTTATGGACAGGAGTCATCGACAACCCGCTGACCATTCTCAATACCGACGCCGCCGTCTATATCGGCATCGTCTATTCGTATCTTCCCTTCATGATCCTGCCGCTCTACGCGGCGCTTGAGCGGCTGGACCCGACGCTGCTGGAGGCCGCCGCCGACCTCGGCTGCAAACCGAGCCGCGCCTTCTGGCGGGTCACCTTCCCGCTGTCGCTTCCCGGCGTGATCGCCGGCTGTTTCCTGGTCTTCATCCCGGTCACCGGCGAATTCGTCATCCCGGACCTGCTCGGCGGCTCCGACACGCTGATGATCGGCAAGACGCTGTGGGCGGAATTCTTCGCCAACCGCGACTGGCCCCTCGCCTCGGCGGTCGCCGTCGTGCTGCTCCTGATCCTCGTCGTGCCGATCATGGTGTTCCAGAACAGGGCCGAGCGCGGCGAAGGCGGCATCAACAAGGTGCCGATGTGATGACGAGCCGCCGCGCCATAGTCTGCCGCCGCGCAGCCGAGGACCAGCGCCAATGAACCGTCGGGCATCCTGGTTCAACGTCACGTCGGTCGCGCTGGGGCTGGCCTTCCTCTACCTGCCGATCCTGCTGTTGATGATCTACTCCTTCAACGAGTCGCGGCTGGTGACCGTCTGGGCGGGCTTTTCGACCAAATGGTATGGCGAACTCTTCTCCAACAAGGGTCTGCTCGACGCCGCCTGGGTGACGCTGCGCGTCGCGCTGCTGTCGGCCTCCGTCGCGACCGTCCTCGGGACGCTCGCCGCGATAACACTGGTCCGTTTCGGCCGTTTCTACGGGCGCACGCTGTTCTCCGGAATGATCTACGCACCGCTCGTGATGCCCGACGTCATCATCGGGCTGTCACTCCTGCTCCTGTTCGTCGCCGTCGATTTCGGGCGCGGCTTCTGGACGATCGTGCTGGCCCACATCACCTTCTCATTGTGCTTCGTCGCCATCGTCGTCCAGTCGCGGCTCGTCACCTTCGACCGCAGCCTCGAGGAGGCGGCCCTCGACCTCGGCTGCCCGCCGGTCAAGACCTTCTTCCAGATCACCCTGCCGCTGATCGCTCCCGCCGTGATCGCCGGCTGGATGCTCGCCTTCACCCTGTCGCTCGACGACCTGGTCATCGCCAGTTTCACCACCGGGCCCGGCGCCACCACCCTGCCGATGAAGATCTACAGCCAGGTCCGCCTCGGCGTGACGCCCGAAATCAACGCGATCAGCACGATCATGATCGGCATCGTCTCGATCGCCGTGGTTGGCGCGTCAGTGATCACCAAACGCCGCGAGGTCGCGCGCGTCCAGGCGGAGCAGCAGGCCGCCGCCGGCGTCAGGACAGGAACTCGAGGCTAGCCGTCGCTCGGGTTGGCCGGCGATGCGGGCTCGGGTTCGGGTTCGGGCGGGGGCACCGCCCGTTCGACCGGAGGCCCGAGATCCGGAAGCACGCGCCAGTCGCTCCGTGTCCCGCTGATCAGGAAAGGCACATCGGTCGGGCCGGCGCCGTCTTCGGAGTCGAGGAGCGTGAGGGTCCCGCGGGCCTCGAGCGTCGGATCGAACAGCCCCGCCTTGCCGGTCATCCGCAAGGTGAAGGCATCGCCCGCCGCCTGAAGATCCTCGGTGGCGACGGTCCCGTCGGCGAAAGCGAGCGTGGCATTGGCGGAGGTGAACGTCGTCGATCCTGCAAGCGCACCGCCTTCCGGATCCTTGATCGCATCCGGCAGGCCGGCGACATCGATCCCGTCGAGCACGCCGTCGGCAATGGCGACGCTGGCCTTGCCCGCCAGCGTCTCGGCCACTTCGCCCCAGGTACGCCCGTGCGCCTTGGCATCGATCGCAACGGTTCCGACGCCATCGAGGTTTTCGATCCCAGCGTATTCGCCAAGAATCTCGGCGACCGCCACATCCTGAAGCCTGAGTTGGGCGGTTGCGGTCAGATCTTCCTTGTCCATCGCCAGCGCCAGCCTCGCATCGGCGCTCCCTTCGCCGAGTTCCGCCTCGCCGACGTTGACGACCAACTCGCCGTTCTGGAGCGTGACCGTCGCGCCGGTGCGGCCGATTTCGGAATTGCCGGCAATCAGCCGCGATGTCGACAGGCGAAGGTCTATGTCGCCGATCGCATCAAGCGGCAGCCGCGCCGGTGCCAGCTGCCACGACCCGGCCGAGACAAGCCAGGCCCGGGCCGCTTCGATATAGGGCGACAGATCGAAGGATTCGAAAGCGAGCGTCCCGGAAATGCCCGTCAATCCTTCTCCGAGCGTCGCGGAAAGCGCCCCTTCGGCAGCGTTTCCATCGAGTTCGAAGGTTGCGTCGGAGATCGAAACCGAAGAGCCGAGCCAGTTGATCTTGCCCTCGATCGCGCCGGTGCCAAGGATCGCACCGGTGCCGATGGGGTTGCCCATCCATTCGACGACGCGGCGAACCGATGGGGTCGTCAGCTTGATGTCACCCTCGAGCTGGGTTCCGTCGAGTTGAAGGGCGTTGCCGGTGAAGGCCAGGCGCAGCGGTGTCGCCGAGAAGGCGAAACGGACCAGTCGAACTGCCGCCGGCCAGCAGACCGAGCGGGGTATCGATGCTGCCGTTGAACTCGACGGGCTCGCCGCGCCAGATGAAGGAGCCGTCGCCGGCCGCCATCTGCGATGTCGTCGTCCAGTCGAAACTGGCGACGACCTTGGACAGTTCCTCCTTCCTGCCGGTGCGCTCGTCGGTATAGCTGATGATACCGTCGCGGATCGCCATCCGCCCGAGCCGAACGTCGGCAAGCGGAGACGGTGGCCCGAGATCGTCGGTGACGCCCTGCTTGTCGCCTTTCGACATCTGGCTGCCGATCACGCCGTCGTCCATGATCCAGTTGCCACGGCCCTCGGCATCGGTCCTGAGATTGATACGGGGATTGGCAAGACGGAAGCGGGCGAATTCGAGCCGGCCGAGAAGCAGCGGCAGGATTTCAAGCTTGGCGGTCATCGACTCGACTTCGATGAAGGGCTCGTCGCCCATGCCCTCGGCATTCGCCAGTCTGGCGTCGTTGAGTCGAACGGTCAGATACGGATAAAGGCTGAGATGCGGTTCGCCGCGAAAGGTGAACTCGCGACCGGTCCAAAAGGCGATCTGGTCGACGATACGGGCCTTGATCAGATCCGGAGAAATAACCAGAGGCAACGCAACGGCAAGCGCCACCAGCACCCCGACCACCGCCAGGGCGCCTATGACGAACCGTCGTGCGCGTTTGGGCTTAGTCTCTCCCATTCGCCGGCTTCCTCTTGACTACCCCCGCCCCGGATAGGAAGAAACCCCCGAGTCCGCAAGGTATTTCTTGGTTTCCTCCAGCGGCTTCTGGTCGCCTTGCACGGACCGGATCGCGGCGGCACCGTCACTCGTGAAGGGAGCCCCGAATTGGGCGAAAAAGACAACCAACCGCTCTGGAAACCTTCGCATATCGAGGGATTGCCGATCACGCGGCTTGCCCGCGAGGCGGAGAAGCGAACCGGCCGCGCGCTTGCAGACTACAATTCGCTCCACGGCTGGTCGGTCGAGGACCCCGCGGCCTTCTGGGATCTCGTCTGGGATTTCTGCGCGGTTGTCGGCCAGAAGGGCGAGCGCCGCGCGACCGACCTCGACCAGATGCCGGGAGCGCGGTTCTTCCCCGACGCCCGTCTCAACTATGCCGAGAATATGCTTCGCCGTGACGACGATGCAGACGCGCTGGTCTTTCGCGGCGAAGATCGGGTCGAGACGCGACTGTCGTGGCGCGACCTCAACGCGCTGGTCTCGCGTTTGCAGCAGGCGCTTCGGGGGCTCGGCGTCGAGCCCGGAGACCGCGTCGCGGCGCTGATGCCGAACATGCCGGAGACCATCGCCGCCATGCTCGCCGTCGCCTCGATTGGGGCAGTATGGTCGTCGGCCTCGCCCGATTTCGGTCCGCGCGGCGCACTCGACCGGTTCGGCCAGATCGCGCCGAAGGTCCTCATCGCCTGCGACGGCTATTATTATGCCGGCAAGACCATCGCGATCGCCGAAAAAGTCGACGAAATCGTCGCCGGCCTGCCGCCCGAGATGGCGGTTATCGTCGTCCCCTATCTTGGCCGGGCCGAAGCGGTCGCCGCGAGCCTGCCGAGGGCGCAAAGCCTGCCCGATGCGCTGGCGCCCTATGCCCCCGGGCCGGTGACGTTCCTGCGGCTGCCCTTCGCCCATCCGCTCTACATCCTGTTTTCCTCGGGCACGACCGGCGTGCCCAAATGCATCGTCCACTCCGCCGGCGGCACGCTGCTCCAGCATCTGAAGGAGCACCATCTGCAGAGCAGCGTCGTGCGCGACGAGCGGGTCTTCTACTTCACGACCTGCGGCTGGATGATGTGGAACTGGCTGGCGTCGGGGCTGGCGATGGGCGCCACGCTCCTCCTTTATGACGGCTCGCCCTTCCATCCGGGGCCGTCGGCATTGTTCGACTACGCGGTGGCCGAGCGGATGAACGTCTTCGGCACATCGGCCAAATACATCGACGCGGTGAAGAAATCGGGTCTCAGACCGATCGATGGCTTCGACCTTTCGACGGTGCGAATGATGATGTCGACCGGTTCGCCGCTGGCGCCGGAAAGCTTCGACTTCGTCTACGAGGCGATCAAACCGGACATCCATCTCGCCTCGATATCGGGCGGAACCGACATCGTTTCCTGCTTTGTCCTCGGGGTGCCAACCAAACCGGTGTGGCGTGGCGAGATCCAGGGCCCCGGGCTCGGCATGGCGATGGATGTCTTCGACGAGGACGGCGCGCCGATGGCCTCGGGCAAGGGCGAACTCGTCTGCAAGCGACCCTTTCCGTCGATGCCGATCGGCTTCTGGAACGACCCCGACGGCGCCAAATATCGGGCCGCCTATTTCGAGCGCTTTCCCGGCATCTGGTGCCACGGCGATTTCGCCGAGTGGACGGAGCATGGCGGCATCATTATCCACGGTCGCTCCGACGCCACCCTCAATCCCGGCGGGGTCAGGATCGGCACCGCCGAAATCTATTCACAGGTGGAAACCATTCCCGAGGTGGTCGAGGCGCTGGCGATCGGCCAGGACTGGGACGGCGATGTCCGCATCGTCCTCTTCGTTCGCCTGAAGGACGGCGTCGTCCTCGACGAAGATCTTATCGCACGGATCAAGTCCGTGATCCGTCAGGGCGCCAGCCCCCGCCACGTCCCGGCTCGCGTGGTCGCGGTCGACGATATCCCGCGTACCAAGTCCGGCAAGATCGTCGAACTGGCGGTGCGCGAGGTGGTTCATGGCCGCCCGGTGAAGAATATCGAGGCGCTGGCCAATCCCGAGGCGCTGGCCTTCTTCACGGATCGTCAGGAGCTTGCGGAATAGGTTTCCCGATTGTCAGATTGGGAGGCCCGACGTTAAGATTAATCCAAAGTATCTTATTAGAATGAAAACAGGGGTATTGGATAAATCCATTATTCAGCTAATAACAATTGTCTTCTGTCTTTTAATTACTCGTTAACTGGACTCCGTTCGAACTCTATAGCGAAGTTACAAGCGGCTTTTGTCGCCCCGGAGTACGAACCGATGTCCATTTTCAACCGCTTTGCCCGCGAAAATGAAGGGAATGTCGCGGTGATTTTCGCGCTGGCGCTGATCCCGCTGTTCGGGGCCGTCGGTGCCCTCGTCGATTACACGAGGGTCAGCGACGTCCGCGCCGAGCTCGCGGCCGCCACGGATGCCGGACTTCTCGCCGTTGGCAGCCAGCCTCCGATGTCGGACAAGGACGCCTATGACACAGTCCACAAGTGGATCGAAACCCACGTCAAACCCGACTTTGACGGCTCCTGGAATCTCAATTCGGTGATCCAGGAGAAGGGCGGTCGGATTACCGCGACTGTCTCCGGCGAGGTCAAAACGACGATCGCAAATATTCTCGGCATCCAGACCATCCCGATCAACATCACCTCCGAGATCGTCAGTTCGATGGGCAAGGTCGAGATGGTGATGGCGCTCGACAACACCGGGTCAATGAAGACCAAGAACAAAATCGGCAAGCTCAAGGATGCGGCCGAAGCCCTGGTAGACACCCTGGCTAAGGCAGTCGTCAATCCCGACGACCTGAAGATCGGACTCGTTCCTTTCTCGCAGACCGTCAACGTCGGCCCGGGCTACGATGCCGCAGACTGGATCGACAAGGACGGCAAGTCCGATGCTGCCAAGAGTCTCTTCCTCGGCCAGCAAGTTAACCGCTTCGACTTGTTCAAGGCGATGGGCAAGAGCTGGGGTGGCTGTGTCGAGACCCGCGTCGGCTACGAGGCGAGCGAGACGTTGCCGAGCGAGGGCAATCCCGACACGTTGTATGTGCCCTTCTTTGCACCGGACGAACCTGGCATCGCAGGCGAAGGCGACAACGGCAAGAAGAACAACGGCACCAGCCCGCCCTACGACTACAACAACAGTTATCTCGACGATACGCCGCTCGCCACGATCAAGGCAGATCTCGCCTCCAATGGATATACCGAGGCCCTCAAGTTGCCAGACTACCGGCTGCTTGAAGGCGATATCCTGAAATACGGGGGCTCGCCAAAACCCTACGAGGGTACCACGGACAATCTGAGCTACGCCTACGGTCCCAATTCCGGCTGCGAGATGGCCCCCATCATGCCGCTGACCACGAACACGGCGGAAGCCAAGACGGCAATCAAGAAGATGATCGCCAACGGCAACACCGACATCCCGATCGGCGCCACCTGGGGATGGAACGTGCTGTCGCACGAGGGGCCGCTCGGCAAGGGCGTGCCGTATGGAGACGGAAAACTGGACCAAGATCATGGTCCTGATGACCGACGGCAACAACGAGAACCAGACCGGCAACGAGTTCAACAAATCCGTCTACTCCGGACTCGGCTACGTGTGGCAGGAACACATGGGCGTCCCCGCCGACAACAAGAACAAGTCGGAGCGGACAAAGGCACGCAACAACAAGTTGTTGGAGATCTGCACCGCGATGAAGGAAAAGGGCATCGTTATCTACACCGTTCGTGTCGAAACGAATAACGGTATGCCCAGCGACAAGGTCATGGAGGCCTGCGCCACGCAGCCCGACTACTACTACGAAGTCAATGACGTCTCGAAAATGGTCTCGGCCTTCGAGGACATTGGCAGTTCGATCCAGAAGCTGCGCCTGGCGCGCTGACCGTCGCGCAACCGCCCAAGCCAAAGGGCCGCCTCCCCGGGGCGGCCCTCTTTCTTCCGGCACCCGACGGCTTTGCACCGGGACCCGGTTCGTGGTCTTCTAACGCGAAAAGCGGCGCGACGGAGCCGCCCGGCGGGAGGATCGAAAGGTCGATGTATCAGACAGCGGATGGCACAAAGCTCTTCGTCATCGATGGGCACACGCACCTTTGGGACGCGCGGCCCGAGAACCAGCGCAATCGCTACGGCGCGACCTTCATCGAGAGCTTCTGGACGGCCCATGTCGGCCTGGCGCCGCCACCCGAGCGCTGGGCGTGGGAGCGCTTTCTCTATTACGGGGTGGACGGCGCAGCCAAGGACCTGTTCGTCGACGGCCATTGCGACATGGCGATCATGCTGCCGACCTACCTCTATGCCTTCTACAACAAGGGCTTCAACACCACCGAGCAATGTTCGGCACTGAAGGACGCCTATCCCGAGAAGGTCATCCTCGCCGGCCGTATCGACCCGCGCGAGGGCACGCGCGGCCTCGAACAGCTCGAGGCCGATCACGAGCGCTGGAAATTCCGCAGCGTCAAGATCTACACCGCCGAGTGGTTCGGCGACTCGAAGGGCT
Organism: uncultured Alphaproteobacteria bacterium; assembly: GCA_963812275.1. Lineage (GTDB taxonomy): Bacteria > Pseudomonadota > Alphaproteobacteria > Rhizobiales > Kaistiaceae > Bauldia. The sequence goes on from CAWEUQ010000031.1 coordinate 230,650, forward strand.
ATTCGCTGAAGGAGGATTCGGTCGGCTTCTACATGGAGAAGTGCCGCGCGCTCGGCATCGACATCATCCATATCCACAAGGGCCCGACCATCCATCCGCTCAATATCGACGCCTTCGACGTGCGCGATGTCGACGATATCGCAACCGCCTTTCCCGACCTCAAATTCGTCATCGACCATTGCGGCATCCCGCGCGTCGACGAGTTCTGCTGGATCGCCAATCAGGAGCCCAACGTCTATGGCGGCCTGTCGGTGGTCAGCGCCTTTATTTATGCGCGGCCCCGCTATTTCGCGTCGCTCATGGCGGATCTGCTTTTCTTCCTCGGCCCCGACCGGCTGATCTTCGGCTCCGACTACGGCATCCATTCGCCCAAGTGGATCGTCGAGCACTTCGCCAATTTCGAATTCGACGACGAGATGGCGCGCGAGGCCGGCACCCAGTTCACCCTCGACGTCAAGGCCAAGATCCTCGGCCTCAACGCTGCCAAGCTCTACGATATTCCGGTGCCGGCTGAATGCTACCAGCCGTCGACCGTTGCCGCCGTAAGCCAGGCGGCGGAGTGAGATCGATGTCCCGTGCCGCTGAAACGCATTTGCGTCCTTCGAGGCTCGCCGCTCACGCGGCGAGCGCCTCAAGGATGACGAGGATGGCAATGCGCGCAAAAGGGACCAACGGCGGGAGCACGGGCCAGACACTCACTGCCCGTCATCCTGAGGTGCCCGGGCGAAGCCCGGGCCTCGAAGGACGCACCACTTCCCGCCTCGCCGAGGCCCGGACAGCGCTCGACACGGTGCTTGATCCGGAGCTCGACGAGTCGGTCACGTCGCTCGGATTCATCGGCGATCTCGGAGTCGACGGTGATGCAGTCTCCGTCACCTTCCGCCTGCCGACGGCCTGGTGCTCGCTCAACTTCGCCTGGATCATGGCCGAGGACATGCGCGACGCGCTTTTCCGGCTCGACTGGGTGCGCAGCGCCGATATCCGCCTCATCGACCATTTCGCCGCGAAGAAGATCAACGCGGGCATCGCCGGCGGGCAGGATTTCGCCACCGCCTTCGGCGCCGACGCTGGCGGCAGCCTCGCCGCGCTCCGCGACACGTTCCGCCGCAAGGCCTATCTCGGTCGGATGGCGACGCTGATCGGGCTCATCCGCAAGATCGGGCGCGACGACCCGGCAATCGCCCGCCTCACCATGGCGGACCTGGCGGCAGCTAAGGCAGGACGATGGCCTCATCGCCGCGCATCGACAACTACCTGGAACTCCGGGCCGTTTTCGGGGGACCGGCCGAGCCGTCCGACGCGGCTTTCCGCGACGCTGCCGGTGCGAGACATTCCGGCCGGGAGCCTCACCGACTTCCTCCGCGACATCCGCATGCGGCGACGGGGGGTAGAGGCCAATGGCGAGATGTGCCGGGTGATGCTCAAGGCGCGTTACGGCGACCAGGCTCCGGCGGGTTAGCCTCGCAGCGTCGCTCTCCCCTCCGTTTCCGCGGGGCGTTGGCAAAGAGATCCCGACCAACGAAAAACGCGGCGTCCCAATGGGGCGCCGCGCTACCAGATGTCATCGGACAGGCGTTCTGTCCAATGCGAAGGGATCAGGTGGCCGGGTCGGCCTGCAGCCACTCGAACGGGGTTGCCTCGATGAAGCTCGCCGCGGCGTTGCCCGCATAGTACTTGCCACCGGCAATCGGCAGCTTCTTCGCCGGCGCGCCTTCGGCCAGGTCGAGATCGGACATCTTCACCCAGAAGGCATTCGGCGTGGTCGCCGAATCGAACAGGTACACCTTGTTCTTCTGGTCGGAGACGGTGCGCCACAGGGTCGAGGCGATGTTCGGCGCACCGGGCGTGGTGATGCCGAGCGGCACGCTGACCGCGCGCATCACCGAGACCACCTCCGCCGCCGCCTGGTTGGCGTAGGTGCCATCCGGAACCGCCTTGATGAAGTTCGGGTCGACCTTGAGCGGAACCGCGCCAAGCAGGAACGAGGCGCGGGCGAAGCGGTCGGCCGCGCTGTTGGTGCCGGGCAGGAATGTCAGGCCGCCGATCTTCTCCCAGTAGGCGTTCAGGGCAAGTTGCTGGTCGTAGGTCGGCGAGTTGGTCATTACCGTGTATTGCTTGCCGTGATGAACCACGAGTTCGCCATCGATGTATTCGAAGATCGCCGAATCGCCGGTCGCATCCGAAATCGACAGATGCAGCGTCGCGGCCGAGCCGTTCGGCAGCTTCGGCGCGATGATGCGGAAAGGCTGCGATTGCAGACCGTCGACCGCCTCGGCGACCGTCGCGTAGTTGTCGAGCACATACTGCGCCCAGAGAGCGATCGACATCGGCGGTTTGTCCCCGACCTTGCCGTAATCCGCTTCAGCCAGATAGAGCAGGTTGGCCACCAGGCCCTTTTCGTTCATGCCGTCAGCGCTGGCGATGTTGTAGGCCGAGGCGATCACGCTGCCGTATTTGGAAACCCATTTGGGCGAATCCGGCCCGGCCGCTCCGTCACGTGCCATGCCGCGCGGGAAGGCCCACAGATCCGTTGCCATGTCCTGCATCCAGTCCATCGACCGGCCGGTCATGACTGTGTTGTCAGACCCGACATACAGGGTGCGGGTGCAGGCCCCGGCGACCGACGGAAGCACCGCCGCGCTGGTGAAAAGGGCCGCGGCGATCAAGGTCAGGGACTTCATTCTGTTGATTTTCATTTCTGTCCACTCGTGTTTTGAGAAAAGGAGATCCAAGGCCCAGTGAATGTTTTCCAAGGGCTAGCCTTACGATCTCGTCTCTCTACGAGTGGTTACAGGATATTTTTATTTATTTACCTGGTTAAAGATCCAATTTTTATTTTAGGACAATCGTGCCTCTGCAATATATCCTATCAAATAACAAAGTCGTTTTGTCATGTTTCACGCGGAAATGTTCAATATTCGTCTCACCGCCGCATGCCCTGCGCGCCAGGTCGACAAGACGCCGGCAGCGAATGCTGATGCCGAAGGTTCCGCGCCCGACAGCTAGTCCTCGCAGGTCTCGACCTGCCAGCCGGTGCCGGCGCGCAGACTATGTGCGATATGGGTCACGACGGGATCGTAAGCGGCTTTCTCGGCCGCCGGATACTCGATCGACACGCCGTTCCAGACGGTTCCGCCGCAAGACAGAATCCAGCGGCGATAGAAGATGCGGCCGTCCCTCGTGCCCGACACCACCAGATCCCGGTCGCCCCGGTGCTTGTAGGTGATCGTCTCGCCCTCGTCCGGGGTCTCGTATATGGCGATCGTCTCGTCGATGGTATCGAAGGTCTGCAAGCTGCCGAAGACGGCCACCGATGCGCTGCCATCCGGCGATGTGAACCGTAGCCCGTCACCGTTCGCCGGCGGCTCGCCGGCCTGCCATCCGGCCGGGACGTCCGCCGTCGCGCCGAAGCGCTCGTTGACGTAGGTCTGCCACGCCTGCGCGGCAGCGGGGCCGATGACGGCGAGGACCAGGAGAAGAAAGACGAAGGCCCGCCGCATGGCCGCTACCCCGCAAGAACCCGCGTCGTCGGGAAGGTGATGCGGACCAGCGTGCCTTGCGACGGAACGCTGTCGATGGCGAAAGCGGCGCGGTTGGCCTCGACCAGCGCCTTGGTCAACGGCAAGCCGAGGCCGGTGCCCTCGCCCATCCGGCCCGAAGTCGCGACCTGACGGAAGGGCTTCATCGCCGTCTCGATGTCCTTCTCGTTCATGCCGATGCCGGTGTCACGGATGCGAACGACGACCTCGCCGTTGTCCTCCATCGCCGTGGCGACGATGACCTGGCCGCCGGCCTTGGTGAACTTGATGGCGTTGGACAGGAGATTGAGCAGGATCTGGCGGAACGACCGGAGGTCGGCCACGACATTCGGCAGCGTGGCCGACAGCGAGGTGCGGATGATGATGCGCTCGCGATTGGCCTGAGGCTGCATCAGCGCGACGCATTCCTGGATCGTGGCGTTGACCGCGACCGACTCGAAATTCAGATCGAGCTTGCCCGCCTCGACCTTGGAGAGATCGAGGAGGTCGTTGATCAGGCTCATCAGGTGTTCGCCGGACAGATGGATGTCGCTGAGATAGCTCTTGTAGCGATCGTTGCCGACGGGCCCGAAGCGCTCGGCCATCATGACTTCGGAAAAGCCGATGATGGCGTTGAGCGGCGTACGGATCTCGTGGCTGATCCGGGCAAGAAATTCCGATTTCTGGGCGTTGGCGGCCTCCGCGGCATGGCGTGCGGCGACCAGTTCCTCCTCGACATTCTTCCAGTGGGTGATGTCGCGGAGAACGGCGCAATATTTGCCGGAATCGGTGAGGCGGCCGATCGTCATGAACAGCGGGATCAGCCCGCCGCGCGGCACCCGGCCGATCACCTCGCGGCCATCGTTGAGGACACTGGCAACGCCATTGGAGGCAAGACCATCGAGATAGTCGCGGGCGGGCTTGCGGCTTTCCTCGGCCAGCAGATCGGTAAACGGCCGGCCCTTGAATTCGTCGGCCTCGACGCCGAACAGCGCTTCCGCCGTGCGGTTCATGCCGTCGACCCGGCTCGCCGCGTCGATCACCACGACGCCGTCGGTCGCGGTATCGAGCATCGCCTCGAGCTCGCGGATGCGCGGCTCTACCGCGATCGGCTCGGCAGGTTTCGGGGCCGGCTCGGCGGCCGCCTCAACCGCGTCCGGTTCGCCGGGGGCTTCGACGAGCGAAAGCATCAGCGCCGTCGACCCGGCCCAGGTCACGGCATGAAGCTTGGCGTCGACCGCAATATCCGTCCCGTCGCGGCGAGCGGCGCGAAGCGTGCCGCCGGTAAGGGGCTTCGACGACCAGTCGCCGCTATCGGGAAAGATCGCCTCGGCGCCACCGGCGGCGAGAAACGAGTCGAGCGACGGGTAGCCGAGAAGGTCGAGCAGCATGCGATTGGCGAAGAGAGTGCGGGCGTCGCGATAGATGGCGATGCCGACCGGCAGCTTGTTGAGCAGCGGTGTCTCGACATCGGCGGCGGGCGGACGCGGATGCTTGTGGGCCGCCGCGGCATCGCCGGGGACTTCGCGCTTCGCCGGTGCCCCGGCCTCGTCTTCGTTCTGGACACCGAGCGCCTGAGCGATACGGCGAAAGGCGTCCTGCTCCGAGCCAGAGAGCCGTTTCGGCAGGATTCGGGTCGGCGTCTTGGCAAGATGGACGACGTTGGACGTCTCGGGGACGGGCTCGGACGCCGGCGCCAGATCATTCGAGGGCGGCGTCGTGCGCGGCTCAACCGCGCTCGTGTCGGGCTGCGCGGCTTCCGCGTCCAGCGCCTCCTGTTCGGCGGTGCGACGCCCGCCTTCGATCATCTCGCGGGCGAATTCATCGAGGTCGTCGGCGGACGGTGCCGCGACCGTTGGCACCTCGGGGGCAACGTCGGTCAATTCAGCCGGCGGCTCAGCGACGGCAATCGGTGGTTCGGCGGCTTCCGGCTCCCGCTCAGGCCCGGTTGCCGCGGTGTCGGGCGCCGGCCGTTCGTCGGGACGGCGATCGCCGGTCCGGATCGACCCAAAGCCGCGATAGCCCTGGAAGACGCCATCGCGCGAGAAGTCCGGGACGCCATTCAGGTCGACCGCCACACGCTCCGGCGCGTCAACCAGGGGCCAATGGACAGTGAGGCTGAAGCGGGCGAGACCGGCAAGCGCCTCGGCGAGACGGCCGTCGCCGTCGAGCGTCAGGCGCGCGGCAAGATCGCGCCAGGTGACTCCGATGGCAGGCGCGTTGGCTTCGCCGACCTGCCTCGGCCAGAGCGTCGGAGACGAAGACAAAGGTCTGGTCGGCGTCGCTCTGCCAAACGAAGCGTCGCGTCGGCGCGGCGACCGGTACCGGGCGTTCGACCGGCGGGGCCGGCGGCTCGGCAATATCGGTCGCAACGGGCTCGGGGACGGGTTCGTCGACGGGCGCGATCGGGACCGGCGGGGTCACGCTTTGCGGCGCGGCAGCGCGCGCTTCTTGCGGGCCGACAACCAGCAGAAAGACCCGCTCGTCGCCAATCGAAACCCGGGCGACGCCGGCGGGACGCTCCCCACCGTCCACGGCAAGCGACGCCCGCACCACCGGCCGGTCGCCGTCGCCCGCCTCCTCGACCAGGCGATCGATGGCGCGGGAGGCCGGGGCCAGCACATCGAAACCGCCGGAGGCGCCAAGCACCCTGGCGCCGCGATCGAGAATGGCGACGAGGCAATCGTCGGAGGCGATGGCGTCCGCCAGCCGTTCGGCGCGGGTCGAAAGGGATTCGCGGTTCGCATTGATCGAGCCGATGGCGAGAACGCCGCGAGCGCCCGCGCCGAGATCGAGCCGGCGGCATGCCGACGGCAGAGCGACCTGGCGGACGCCGAAGTTGAAACGGAGAATCTCAAGCCGCGACTGGTCGACGGGAAGCGCCTTGGCGAGGCGGGCGAGGCTGCGCGTCGTGGGGCTCGATGGCGAAAAACCGCGATCGAGCAGCGCGCCCATGCCCGGCTCGCCGAAGAAGGCAACGCCGGCGGCATTCGCCCATAGAATACCGCGCCCGTCCCCGCGAAAAACGAATGCGGGGCGAGGATCGAGCAGAACCGCGCCGACCCCCGGATGGGCGGCAAGGTCCAAATATGCATGGGTCTTGCCGTTCATGCGGCATCCGCCCCGTGGTCAGTGGTCGCCCGCCGCGCCGACCGTCCTTCGTGCTTAATCAACTGTTAATACAGTGGGGATCGGGATCGGTCCACGCAATCCCGCCCTCCGGCACGCACTCGATTGGTCCTTGGTTAATCCCGCGAATTGGCGTTTGAATGGCGGAGCGCTTATCTTTCGTTGGTAGGCTGGAAACCGCAACAAGGAACAAGCCATCATGCAGCGCACACCATTCGATATCCCCGACCAAATGCGGGAAGTGACCGACAAGAGCGTCAATCAGGCGAAAAAAGCGCTCGAGCAGTACCTTGACGCAACTCAGCAGGCGATCGCGAAAGCTGAAGGCTCGACCAAATCGGTGCAGGAGGGCGCGGCCGAGGTCAATCGCCAGGCGCTCGCTTTTGTCGAAGAGAATGTCGCCGCGTCCTTCGACCTCGCCCAGAGGCTGGTGCAGGCGCGCACGATGGAGGAGATCGCGGCGCTCCAGAAGGAATATTTCACCAAGCAGATGAAGAGCCTGGCCGAGCAGGGCAAGAGCCTCGGGACGATGGTGGAACGCGCAGGCGCGCAAGCCGCCAAGAAGGCCAAGAGCTGAGCCGGCGCAACAGCGATTCGGCTCTCGACCGGGAAAATGAGTTTGTGCGCTGCAATATTTATGTTGCAACGCACAACCGCATTCACTATGTTGGGTTCATCAAGGGACGGCAATCGCGAAAGGTTCGTGTGTTGCCCTCCTCGAACCCTTCAGCCCGCGGAGTTTTCTCATGGCCACCACAACCAAAGCCAAATCGACCAAGACCTCGACCCCTGACTTCGGCGCGATGCCGAATCCCTTCGAGGCGTTCACCGTCAATACCCCTTCTTTCGAAGTGCCGGCCGCGGCGCGGGACTTTGCCGAAAAGGGCATTGCCCAGGCGCGCGAGACCTACGCCAAGATGAAGAGCACCGCCGAGGAGACCACCGACCTCGTCGAGGATACCTACGAGACCGCTCGTGAGGGCGCCTTCACCCTCGGCGCCAAGGCGCTCGACCTTGCCAAGGCGAATAGCGACGCCAGCTTCGCCTTCGCCAAGGATCTGTTCGGCGCGAAGACCTTCGCCGAAGTGATCGAGCTTCAGACCGCCTTCGCCCGTCAGCAGTTCGACGCGACGACCGCCCAGTTCAAGGACTTCCAGGAAGCGGCCCAGAAGCTCTTCACCGAGACCACCAAGCCGGTGACCGCGCATGTCGAGAAGACCTTCAAGGATATGAAGGTCGCCTAACAGCACCTTCAAGTTTCGATACGCAGCAAGCGGCCCGGATCAACGCGATCCGGGCCGCTTGGCGTTTCGGCCCCCCTCCTCTTCGCCGCCGGAAATTGATACGCCCGCCGAGTCTGGTCTACTGTCGAAACGGCGGTCGGAACGAGGCGAGGACGACATGAAACGGTTGATTGCGGCGGCGGTGTGCGCCGGCTTCCTGGCGGGCCCGATCGCGGCGGAAGACGGTCCCCTGCCCGCGGATTTCGACGCTATCCAGACGATCGTCGTCATCTATTCGGAGAATCGCGCCTTCGTGCATCTCCTGCCAGACTTTCCCGAGGCCTCGGGGCTTGCGGAGGCTCCGACCTCCGCGGTGATCCAGCGCGATCGCGACGGTTCGATCCTTCCCCACCTGCCGCCGGTGTGGAAGCCGGATTCAGCGAGGCCCGATCGCGGCAAGAAGGACCCGGCCGAGCCCGACACCGCTTATCCGCTGTCGATGCCCAACGCCCCCTTTGACATCGCCGGACCGCCCTACAACAAGCCGGCCGACATCCTCACCGAGGTTCCGGTCCACCGCTATTACCAGAACCGGATGCAGATCAATGGCGGCAAGAACGACATGTTCGTCGCCTGGACGGACGTCGGATCGCTGGCGATGGGGAACTATGACGGCTCGGGCACGCATCTCTACCAACTCGCCAGGCAATACACGCTGGCCGACCAGTTCTTCATGGGCGCTTTCGGCGGGTCGAACTTCAACCATTTCTACCTCGCCTGCGCCTGCTCGCCGCTGTTCGACAATGCGCCGGACAGCATGAAGGCGGTTCTCGACGATGCCGGCAACCTCAAGCTCGCGCCGGACTCGCCGAAATCGGCGCTCGATGGGCCGCCGAAATGGGTGCATGACGGCAGCCTCACGCCGGACGGCCATGTCATCAACACGGTCCAGCCGCCCTATCAGCCGAGCGCCATCCCGCCGGCCAAGGGCGGCGACCCGGCGCTTGCCGACCCGGCTGGAAATCCGCTGCCGCCGCAGACCGTGCCGACGCTCGGCGACCGCCTCTCCGACAAAGGCATCGACTGGGCTTGGTATGCCCAGGGCTGGGACGTGGCGCTCGCCTATCGCGGCGTCATCTACAACACCCTCGGCTCGGTCGACTTTCAGCCGCACCACCAGCCCTATAACTACTTCGCCAATTATGCGCCGGGGACCAAGGCTCGCGCGGCGCATCTCAAGGACCTCGAGGACTTCTGGGACCAGGCGGCGGCCGGAACGCTGCCGCCGGTCGTCTTCGTCAAGCCGGACGGCAAGACCAACCAGCATCCCGGCGAAAGCACGATGTCGGCCGGTGACCTGATGGTCGGCACGATCGTCAATACGCTGCAGCGCAGCCCGCAGTGGGAGCACATGGCGATCATCCTGACCCATGACGAGAATGGCGGCTTCTGGGATCCGGCGCCGCCACCGAAAGGCGACCGATGGGGGCCGGGCTCGCGGATCCCGACGGTGATCGTTTCGCCCTTCGCCAAAAAGGGTTTCGTCGACCATACGACCTACGACACGACCTCGATCCTCGCCTTCATTTCGAAGCGTTTCGGGCTGGAGATGCTGCCGGGAATCCGGACCCAATTCGGCGATCTCCGCAACGCGTTCGATTTTGCCGGCGACTGAGCCGGCCGAAGCCTGACCGATTTACGCCGGCTCCCGCGGACGCGCTTCCGCGGCGGAAGACGGCGAATGCCGGCCGCTCCGGGCGATCGACAGATCGGTCTGCAGAGCCTGCGTTTGCCCTTGAACCGGCGGACCTTTGCTTCTAGGTTCCCGCCACAACGTGCAGCCGTAGCTCAGTTGGTAGAGCGCCGGATTGTGGATCCGTAGGTCGCTGGTTCGAGCCCAGCCGGCTGTACCACCCAGTTTCCCGAAATTGCCCTGCTGTCCGGTCTCCTGGATGCTGGCGACTTTTCCGCTGCCTGGCGCACGCGACAGGCGCTGTACCGTCGTCTCAGCTCCCTGCGCTCCTCGACGGCAAGGAAAGGATGATCAAGACAGCCTCGGCCATGATCGACTTCCAACCGATCATGCCGGGCCAGGTCAGCGCCTTCAAAGTCATCGCCACCGGCAATCCGCTGATCCGCAGATGTGTGATCCAGATGACGCGAATGTTCGGGTGCCAGCTGCGGGTCGAGCAGTGATCGTGGCGCAACTCGGCGAAGCCGCCGGATTGTTCAAACTAATAAAATAGAAACTGGGCCAGGGACGAGTAAGGCGGCGGCAGACGCCATCGGCGAGACCTCTCGCTGATCGGCCACGCCTTCACATCAAAGGCCGAAGCGACGCGATGCATTCATCAAGTGAACACGCATCGCCGCCATGGCACGAGCCGATCACCGGCGTCGTCCTCATCCTCGCGATCACCCTCGACATCATGATCCGACGATGGCGCGATGGCCGTCGGAGCCGCGCGGCGCTATTGAAGGCACAGTCCGGACAGGACTGAAGACGCCTTACGGCCAATCAACAAGCAACAGAGGAATCGTCTGCATGCCGGGCCCATCGTCCCTCCAAATCGCCGTCTTTCCAGGTGACGGCATCGGCGTGGAAGTCATGAGCGAGTGCATCCGCCTGCTGAACTTCCTGTGCGAGCGGGACCACAGGCTTTCCCTCGTCTTCGAGCATCTCGAGGCCGGGGCGGGCCTCTACAGCCGGACAGGAACCGCCCTCCCCGACAGCGCGCTCGATCGCGCCGCCAAAGCCGACGCCATCCTGTTCGGCGCGATGGGCCTGCCGCATATCCGCTATGCCGACGGCCGCGAGGTCGCGCCGCAACTCGATCTTCGCGAGGAGCTCAACCTCTACGCCGGCGTCCGTCCGGTCAGGACCATTCCCGGGCTCAAGCCGGTACTCACAGACGAACGCACGGCGAAAATCGATTTCGTCCTCATACGCGAGTTGACCGAGGGCCTGTTCGCCCGGCGCCTCGAGGGAACGATCGAAGGTGACCGGATGGCGTGCGACGTGCTTGAGGTGACGCGCTCCGCCGTCGAGAAAGTCTCGGACTTCGCCTTCCGCCTCGCCGCTCATCGCCATGCAGATCGCCGGGCGACCGTGACCTGCGTCGACAAGGCCAATGTCCTGTCGTCGTTCGCCTTCTTCCGCAAGGTGTTCGACGAAGTCGCCATGCGTCACTCCAGCGCGGCGAGCGCCGATCACATGTACGTCGACGCGGCCGCCCTCAATTTCGTCCGGCGCCCCTGGGATTTCGACGTCATCGTCACCGAGAATATGTTCGGCGACATCCTGTCCGATCTTGGCGCCGCGCTCCTCGGCGGAATCGGCCTTGCCCCCTCCGCCGACATCGGCGACGGCCACGCCGTGTTCCAGCCCTGCCACGGCAGTGCTCCGGACATCATGGGGACCGGCAAGGCGAATCCGATCGGGATGTTCCTCTCCGCCGCGATGATGTTCGACTGGCTCGCCGAACGGCATGGCCACGGTCCTTTCCGCGAGACCGCGACCGACATCCGTGGCGCGATCGACCGCGCTTGCGAGACCGGCGCCGTGCTGCCGATCGAGCTCGGAGGTACCGATACCGCCTCGGACGTCACCAACGCCGTTATCGCTGAGCTCCAACCGAAGCGGCTGCACTGACGCCCGCTCGCGTCCCGCCGCTCAGAGGTCCGGCATCATCCGGTGCCAGCCGGTGACCTGCTGGAAGGCGTGACCCAAGGTCAGGACGCGCGCGTCCTGCCAGCGTCCGGCCGCGATCTGCATCCCGATCGGCAATCCCTCCGAGAAGCCGCAGGGGACCGACAGCGCCGGCGTTCGCGCCGCCGGCCAGGTCCAGCAGAACCGGCTGAGGCGGCTTGAGACCTCGGTGAGCTTGCTGTCGTCGCCGACCTCCGGCGCGACGATGGGCACAGTCGGCGTTATCATGGCGTCGGCCTCGTCGCGAAAGAAGGCTTCGCATCGTACCTGCCAGTCCTCAAGCCAGCGGAGGCGATGGGCGTAGTCGACCGCTCGCATGTCGAGCCCCGGCTGGAGGCGCGTCCGCACCCCGACGCTGAATCCCTCAGGGCTGCCCTCGAGGCGCTCGCGATGGAAATCCGCGGCGTCGACGAAAAGCAGCGGCATCAAGTTGGACTGCGCCTCAGCCGCGCCGGAAATGGACTTCGTCACAAGCCGGGCGCCGCGCCGTTCCAGGATCCGTGCCGCCTCCAGGACGATCTCGGCGATCACCGGTTCGGCCTCGCTGAAGAAGAAGTCTTCGGGAACGGCAAGACGAAGCCCGGTGATATCTTCTTCGAGACGGGTCATGAGATCGGTCGGTGCCATGCCATGCCGCGAAGCCTGATCCGGGCTGACGATCGCTGCCTGGATCCGGGCGACATCGGCGACGCTCCGCCCGATCGGCCCCACGACGTCATGGGGCGGACTGACCGGAAGCACGCCGGCCGAGGAGACGCTGCCTCCGGTCGGCCTGAAGCCGGTGGTCCCGGTCAGAGCGGCGGGCATGCGGATCGAGGAGCCGGTATCACTGCCGAGCGCACCGACCGTCAGCCCGGCCGCGACCGCGACGGCCGACCCACCGCTGGAGCCGCCGGGGATTCGCCCGGTATCCCAGGGGTTCCGGCACCCGCCGTAGAAGGCGTTCTGGGTCGTTCCGCCATAGGCGAATTCGTGGAGGTTGGTCTTGCCGATGAGCACCGCGCCGGCGGCCCGGAGCCGGGTCACGACTTCGGCATCGGCCTCCGCGATCCTGTCGGCGAAGAAACTCGAGCCGCCGGTGCACGGGACGCCCGCGACGTCGATGCAGTCCTTGACGGCGATCGGCATGCCGTGGAGGAGGCCCAGGGACCTGCCCTCGCGCGCCGCGGCATCCGCCGCCCGCGCGGCTTCGCGTGCCGGCTCGGCGGTCACTGTGATGAAAGCATGGAGGAGAGGATCGAGTTTCTCGATGCGCTCGAGGCAGGCCTCGGTGGCGGAGCAGGAGGATAGCTCGCCGTAATATGGCTCCGCGGCAGAAGCGGTGTCGCTCATCAGAGGCTCTTGAGGTTCAGCCGCTTCAGCAGCTCGACCAGGATCTCGCCGCCCGCCTTGCGATGGGCGCGATGGAGCTTGCGGGCGCGTTCGCCGTCGCCGCGCTTGATGGCATTCAGAAGGGCACGATGGTCCCTGGTCGAGGAAACCGGCTTCGGCCGCAGCCGCAGGGTTATCATCCGGACGCGGTGGGTCTGGTCCCAGAAGTTGAAACAGAGCGCGGCAAGCCGCGGATTCCCGGCGAGGTTCAGGAGCAGCTTGTGGAACTGCTCGTCCGCCCGCGCCCAGGCGTCGAGGTCGTCCTTCTCGAGGGCGACCTCCATCGCCTCGCAGGTGGCGAGGACCGGCGCAAGATCCCCGGCCGACGGTTTGCGAAGCGCCGCCTGCTCGGCCGCGGCCGATTCGAGCGCCGTCAGTATCTGGTAGATCTGCTCCATGTCGCCGGGCGAGACCGGCAGCACCCGCATACCGTGACGCGGGCTCACTTCGACCAGCCCCTCGCTCTGCAGCCGGATCAGCGCTTCTCGAATCGGCGTCCGACTCATCCCGAGCCGCTCGGAGAGATCGCTCTCCAGGAACTGCTCGCCGGGGCTGAGCGTGTTGTCGAGAATCTGTTCCTTCAGCGTTTCATAGGCCTGGGCCACCAGCGAGCGCGACTGACGCGTGTCGCCCGCGTTTTTGCGGATCCGGGTAACAGACATGAGCGTTCAGAATCCAATCGATACGTTACATAATACATTATATAGCGCATCCGGCATGGGCATGGAAACGGGATGCCCCGTGGCTCTGAAGGCAGAGGCGTGACCGCCCGGCAGCCTCGCCCTAGCCGACCCCACACTCTGTTGAACTAGCTCTTCACGGAACCTGCGGTCATGCCGGCGAGGAAGTATCGCTGTGCGATGAGATACAGGAATAGAAGGGGCAACGAGCCCAACACGCTCATGGCCATCATCTCGTTCCATTCGAATGCGTGCTGCCCCATCAACAAGCTGATGCCGATGGGAACGGTCCTGAGGTCCATCGACTTCGTCAGCGTCAGCGCAAACAGGAACTCGTTCCAGGACAGGAGGAAAGTGTAGACCGCAGTCGCGACGATGCCCGGCAGCGAGACCGGGACGATCACCCGCCACAGCGCGGTCCAACTCGAGCCGCCATCGACCAGCACGGCCTCGTCGAGTTCTTTCGGCAGCGTGTTGAGATACCCCGTCATCAGGAGAATGGCATAGGGCAGCGTGAACACCATGTAGGTCAGGATCAGCGCCAGGTAGGTGTTGTAGATCCCGAAGGAGACCACCATCCCGAAATAGGGGATGAGCAGGGTAATGGGCGGCACGGTCTGGGTGCTGATCACCAGCAGGTTGAACGCCTTCTTGGCCCGGTACTCATAGCGGCTGAAGCTGTAGGCCGTCAGCGTCGCCACGATGATCGTGAGCAGCGTGACAACGCCGGCGACCAGGTAGCTGTTGATGAAGAACCGGATCTTCACCGGATCGCTGAAGATCGAGTCGTAGGCCTTGAGCGTGAAGACCTTGGGCAACAGTGTCGGCGGCAGCGAGAAGATTTCCGTATTGGATTTCAACGATGTGAAGAACATCCAAAGTATCGGAAATCCCGCGAAGACCAGCCCGATCGCCAGACCGATGTAGAGCAGCCACGTCGTCCGGAGGTCTCTTCTGGTCGAGCGATCGGCCATGTCGGCTACCTCGCCCGCTGATGCTTGATGTAGAAGTAGGTCACGCTCATCGACAGGATGAAGAGGATCACCGCGCTGGCCGACGCGACCGAGAAATCGAACCGGGAGAAGGCCAGCTTGTAGGTGTAGGTGCTCATCATCTCCGTGGCATGGATCGGGCCGCCCGCCGTGGTCATCCAGACCAGCGGGAACACCTGCATCGTCCAGATGAAATCAAGCAGCGCTATACTGACCACCACCGGCTTCAGCTGCGGCAGCGTCACATGCCAGAGCTTCTGTGGCCCTGACGCCCCGTCGATGCTGGCCGCTTCGTACAGCTCGTCCGGAATGCCCTGAAGGCCCGCCAGCAGACTGACCATATAGAGCGGATAGCCGGCCCAGATGTTGACGAAGGTCAGGGCGTGGATCGCGGTCGCCGGCGACGAGAACCACTCGACCTTGTAGTCCAGGATGTTGAGGTCGGTCAGCAGGAAGTTGACGATGCCGCTGGGATCGAGGATCAGCCGCCAGATGATGGCGATGATGACGGCAGTGAACAGCCAGGGGAGGATGTAGAGAACCCTGAGGATGCTTCTCACGGTGCGGTTCAGCCGCTTCGCGTTCAGCATCAGCGCAAAGCCCAGCCCGATGATGAGATGGAAGATGACGCTCATGATCGTGAAATAGAGCGTGTGGCCGATCGACTCCCAGAACACGGGATCGGAGAAGAGCTCACGGAAGTTCCGGAGACCGACAAAGGTCGGCGCCCGGGTCATGATCGCGCCCTCCAGCAGCGAGTAGCGGAAGACCATCGCCATCGGAAAGAGCATGAGGATGAAGAAGAACGTGATCGCCGGCGCGGCGTAGAAGTAGGGCTGGGCCGCGCGCCGGCTTCTCTGTGAGACAAAACCGATGCCCGCGCCGGCGCCGGCGAATGCCGCAGGACGGGTTACCGGGTTTGCCATTCAAATAGACCTCGTGAACTCCCGCCCTGTCCCGCAGTCCGAAGGCGCGATCCTAGAACAGGCGGCAGCAACAGGGGAATACGCCGTTCTTGTGTTCCGACGGCGGAAAGCGACGCGCCGGCGGGCGCGTCGCTCTGGTGCCAGACCTGCGAAGCCTAGAACTCAGCTTTCCACTTGGCTTGCGCCTTTGCCGCGGCCTCGGCGGCGGTCTCGTTGCCTTCGAGCATCGCCTGGACCTCTTCATCGAGCTGGCGCATCAGCTCTTCGGCGACCGGCAGGCCGACGAATTCGTTGGCCAGATAACCGTCCTGGAAGATCTTGAACGCCGTGGCGAACAGCTCGTCGGAGGTCACGAAGTCCGGCTTGGCATTGACGTTGCCGGGGAAGGCGTTGGCGATCGACACCAGTTTGGCGTTGACCTCCGAGCTCAAGAGGTAGGAGACCAGTTTGAAGGCCTCCGCCTTGTGCTCGCTGTTTTCGCTGACGCCGATACC
This sequence comes from uncultured Alphaproteobacteria bacterium, assembly GCA_963812275.1. GTDB lineage: Bacteria > Pseudomonadota > Alphaproteobacteria > Rhizobiales > Kaistiaceae > Bauldia. The sequence continues at coordinate 246,692 of CAWEUQ010000031.1, forward strand.
CCAGGAAGCGTAGGGCAGGCCGCGCTTGCCGTCGTAACCCGCGACAGCCGGCACCGCGGTGATGCCGAAGTTGAGGTCGGGGTTGCGCTCGCGGATCAGGTTGATGTGGGCGAGCGAGTCGACCATCATCGCGACGCGGCCGTTGACGAATTCCTCGACCTTGTCCTGTTCCTTCTTGGCGAAGGTGCCGGGCGAGATCACGCCCGCGTCGTACATCGACTTGACGAACTCAAGCGTGCCGACCACGTCTTCGTTGGTGAGGTCGGGCTGGCCGTCCTTCAGCATGCTCTTGCCCGAGGCCCAGAGCCACGACATCACGTCGTTCTGGATGCCGTTGGGAGCCTGAAGCGAAAGCGGCAGCACCCAGCCATACTGGTTCTTGGATGCGTCGGTCAGCTTCTTCGCCGCTTCCATGAACTCGGCGCGGGTCTGGGGCATATTCTCAATGCCGGCCGCCTTGAGCAGGTCGAGGTTCATGAACACCGGGTAGACGAAGGACGCCACCGGGAACATGTAGCTGTTGCCCTTGACCTTGATGATCGCGGCGACCTGCTTCGGGTCGAAATTCGCGGCGGCCATCAGATCGTCGAGTTGGGCGATCGCGCCCTGTTTCGCCAGGTCGTTCACCCAGGCGCCATCGAGGCCAACGACATCGCTGAGCGTACCAGACGCGGCGCCGACAACGATCTGATCGTGTGTATTCGCATAGGGCCCGCTGACGAGGGTGACCTTGATGTCGGGGTTTTGTGCCTCGAAGTCATCGATGATGCCACGAAGCGCGCCCGCGGGCAGCTCCGGCTCCCACCACTGTATGAATTCCAGATTGGTTTCCGCCTGGACACCGGTCACGGTCAGAGCAAGAGCGACCGCCGCCGACTTGAAAAGCAGCATTGATTTTCCGAGATTCATGTTTTCCTCCCACGTTGAACTTTGCCTCCATTGGAAACATGGAGGTCAATACTTTGCGCAAGCTCCACCCTACAACGCATCGCGCGGTAGCAGACCGCACTCAAAGGCCGGACCGGATTCCAGGACCGTTAGCGTGAAAGCGCTGTCTTTTGCGTTTTTATCAGTGTATCTACCAAGCGTCAAGCGACTAAGTTCCGCAATAAGTCGCATTCTACGCGAAAACCGCACACCTGCCGGGCACAGCCGGAACAAACGGGCGCGGCTACCGGGGCCGGCGCGATCGGGGATTTGTCTGATTGTCCGGGAGAGGCGCACCGTAGCCGGCACGTTCGAAGCGGGACGACGCACCTCGTGGCGCGGGGGAATGGCGACCCTGGCTGTCAGTTCGCGACGATGACTTCGACCTCGGCATCGTCAAGAGCAGTGGCGAGGTCAGGCGGAGGATGGGCGTCGGTGACGAGCAAGTGAACACGCTGGAGCGGCGCGATATGCGCCAGCACCGTAGCGCCGAACTTGGCGGCATCGGCGAGCACGATGACCCTGCGAGCCGACGCCATCATCGCCGTGATCATCGTCGATTCTTCGAGCATCGTGGTCGAAAGACCCCGTGCCGAAACGCCGCCGACGCCGATGATTGCGGTGTCGGCACTAATCGGTCCGGCGTCGGCGAAACCGACTGCGCCGATCGTCACCTGCAACTCCTGCCGGACGTGGCCGCCAAGCAGATAGACGCCGCGGGTCGTATTGGGGGGCACCGCCGCGGGAACACCGAGATTGTTTGTCACAATCGTCAGATTGCGCAACGAGCCGAGCTCTGCGACGAAGGCGCGCGTCGTCGACCCGCCGTTGACGATCAACGTCTCGCCGTCAACGATCAGCGCCGCCGCCGCCCTTGCAATGCGCGCCTTCTCCGCCGCCCGGGCGTTGACCCTCAGGGCGACGGGCGTGTCGCGGTCGACGAATCCGTCAACCGGGACTGCCCCGCCATGGGTTCGCGTCAGGAGCCCCCGGCTCGACAGGTAATCGAGATCGCGACGAATGGTGTCGGCCGAGACGGCGAACTCGCTGGCGATCTCCGTAACGGTGATCGAGCCGCGGGTCTTGGCGACCTTGAGGAGTTCGCTCCGCCGCCGTGCAGGAAGCGAAAAGTCGCTGTCCAGGCGGCCGGAGTGCTGCGGTATGACGGTCTTTTCGGCCGTGGGCATTCCAGATCCAGAAGATTCAAACCGAGTCGCCGCACGATAATCGCTATTCGTCGCCGACACCAGCTTGACCCTGCGGTTTTCTGCGTCTACAAGGAGAAATATTCGCACTTACATGCAAAAATAAGCAAACGCGGGGGAGGGAAATGCGGCCTTCAGGAAGCGGTCAGGGCTCGATCGTATCGTCGCTGTCGCGCCGGCACGAACCATCCTCGCTACTGCAGTCTCCCTTCGTTACCTCGTCTTTCATCTCATTCTGGCTTGACCGGAGAGCCGAGACGGCATGACCCGCGCGATCGCCTGGCCCGACGAATACGAGGAGCTCATCGGGCGATTGCCCGACCTCGTCGAGCGGTCCCGTCTGACCGTTGGCGGCTTCAGTGCCTGTGTCGACGTCTATCTTTCGTTTCAGGAGACCCTCGGCCAGCTGACTGCCGCGGGAGACGACGGCGCCGAAAGCGCGGCCATGCTCGCCGAGCTCGAACGGCGAGCGATGAACGGAATCGGCGGGGAACTCTTCGTCGACTGGCCGGGCGGCCCGGGCTGGATCGATCGCCATGCGACCGGGCGCAAGGCAGTTGGCGGCACGAGCGCGCAGGCGGCCTACATGCTCGCTCTCCTCGGCGCTCCGGCGCTGATCGCGCTCGAGGATCGCAGCGCCGACCAGCTCGCTGTCCTTCATCCCGAGACGCTGGTGGCAACCGAGAATGGCGTCGCACCAGTCTCATCCGTCGTGCCCCAAGGTGCCGGGCGCCCGCCGCATTACATCTTCGAATTCACCGCCGGCGAAAGGATTGGCGAAAGCCGGCTGCCGCGCTCGTCGCGAACGATCGTCCGCTTCGACCATAGCGAGCTGCACCGCGATGCCGCCTTCGTTCGCGCCTCTTTGGAAACGGCCGGGGACGCCGGCGCCGGGGTGCTTTGCGGCTTCAACGAGATGCCACCGGAGCGCGCCACGGAAGAGCTCGACTATGCCGCCGGGGTCGCCGCTGCCTGGCGTAGGGCCGGGTTGGCCATGGTCCATGTGGAACTCGGCGATTTTCCGGGCTCCGCGCTTCGAGACAGGACGATCGAGGAGCTCCTGCCCGCCGTCACGTCGGTGGGCATGAGTCTTTCCGAGCTGGCCGACCTGACCGGCGAAAGCGGGCCGCCGGAGGCGGCCGCCATCCGCCTGGCCGAGGCCCATGGACTGGAGCGGGTCTGCGTCCACGCAGACGAATGGGCATTCGCCGTCACCCGCGGCGATAGCGAGCGGGAGCTCGAGGCGTTGAAGACGGGTTGCCTGTTGGCCTCGGCGCGCGCCGCCAACGGCTATTTCGCGATTCCCGATCGGCTGCCGGACAGCGCCCGACTTTGCACCCCGCCGATTCCGACCTCCCTGCGGTCCGGTGGCTGGTCGGTCGCGTGCTGTCCGGCCCCGTATCTCGAGAAGCCGGCCGCGACGATCGGGCTGGGCGACACATTCCTCGCCGGCACGCTTCTCGTGCTCGGCGGGGCGACGACACCGGCTCGCTCATCCCAGAGCCACCGAAAGACATTGGCTGGGTCGACATGACCTCGCCGTCCACCTCACCGCCCGAGCACGGGCCATTCAATCTTCCGCCTTTCCACGAGGAGCAATCATGTACCGCCTAGACACAAAGCTCGCCAAGATCCGCGCCGGCAACTACGCGAAAGGCGACTTCATTATCGCCGATGCCAAGGATGGCGACATGTCGAACCCTATCCCGGGCACCGGGCCAATCCGGGATGCTCAGGGCAAGCTTGTTCGCTACCGCACGCGCGCCGAATTTCTCGACGTGATTGCCGAGATCGTTCGCCAGGACAAGGTGGACATCATGCTGGTCTCGGCATCCAATCTCGAGCTGCTCACCGAGGCGGGCGCCTTCGAGGGCAGCGCCGTGAAACCGGCGTTCCGCGCCAACGACACCAGCGATATCTGGGGTGCACGGCCAAACGGCTATGGCAAGCTCGGTGCGTCGCGGCCGTTCCGCACGCCCGTCCTGAAAGACATCGCGGCGGCAAATCTGTCGGACCTCGGCCTCTACTCGATGACATTCGTCAACGACATCGAGGCCGACCTGCGTTCGCTGGAAGCCTTCAGCGCCTTCCGGGAAGACGCGGCCGCCAACGGCATCAAATACTTCCTGGAGGTGTTCAATCCCAACGTCGAATCCGGTATCCCGCCGGAGTCGATCGGTGAATTCGTCAACGACAATCTGGCGCGCTGCCTTTCCGGCATCCTGAAGAACAAGCGCCCGCAATTCCTGAAATACCCGTTCAACGGACCGAAGGCGCTGGAAGAGCTCGTCTCCTTCGATCCGCAGCTCGTCGTCGGCGTGCTCGGCGGTGGAGCCGGGACCAATCGCGACACGTTCGAACTCATCCATCAGGCCGAGAAATACGGTGCCCGCGTCGCGCTGTTCGGGCGCAAGATCAATCTCGCCGAGAGCCAGCTCGACATCGTTCACTACATGCGACTGGTCGCCGATGGCGAGATCATGCCCCTCGACGCGGTCAAGGCGTATCACGCCACGCTCAAGGAGAAGGACATCGCCGCCGTTCGCTCGCTCGAGGACGACAGCAAGATCACCGAAGCCGTCCTGAAGGAAGGTGCCTCGGCCTGAACCGAGGGCGAGGTCTCTTCGACACCCGACGGCTGGTCCGGGGCCGACAAAATCGGTCTCGGGGCGGACTCTCTCGTCGACGCCATCGCGGATCCCATGCCGCCTGACGATACCCGTCCGTTTCGGTCACCCGGCCGTTGAGTCGGTGACCAACGAGCCTTCCTCGAGCGCGGCGATTCCGGCGAGGACGTAGGCAAAGGCGCGTTGCAGGCAGGTGGCGCCCGGGTCCTCGGAGCGGCCGAGGGCCCCGATCAGGGTCGTCCATTCGTCGGAAGATGCGTTGTCGGCATAGGTGCGCACCATCCAGGCGGCATAGGCGCCAAGCGCGACGCCATTCTCGTCGGCCTGTTTGCGCACCGCGGCGAGGAGCCCGAGGTCGCCGAGCCCGAGGATTGTTTCGGTCGCGGTCGTCTCGTCGGTCAGGCGCGCGATGACATCGCCAAGCAGCAAAGCCCGATCCTCTCAGTTGACCCGGTGCGCTTCCGCGCCGGCGATTGCGATGCCGGTGATCTCGGCGCCTGAGACAAGCCGGGCGAGATATTGCGCCGTCGCGGTGCGCAAGGCGCGCTCGCGGAGATACGCACCAATCCGCGCCGCGACGGTTTCGAAGGGCAGCACGTCGCCGACGATCCGACGGTCGAGGCGGATGATGTGAAGGCCGTAGCGCGTCTCGACCGGCACCGCGGTCGTCTCGCCTTCGGCGAGGTCGGCGACCGCGGCGGCGAATTCGGGCGTCGTCTCCTCGGGCGTCAACTGCCCGAGGCGGCCGCCTTCGCCTGACGACCCGCAGTCCGAGTGGGCCCGCGCCAGATCGTCGAAAGCGCCTGGATTGGCGGCGAGCTCGGCGGCGAGCGATCCGGCCTTTTCGCGGGCAGCCGCAAACGCCGCGGCGTCGCTTGCCCTGGCGGCGACGAGAATGTGTCGCGCCTCGATGATCTCGGGCGGCCGGAACTTTGCACGGTTCGCGTCGTAATAGCGGCGAAGCTCGGCGTCGTTCGGCTCCGGAACACGCACCGCATGCTCGATCAGGGCGCGAATGCGTGCCTCGTCGTCGGTCTCCCGCCGTTGCTTGTCATCGACCTGCGGGGTAGCGGCGATCGCCAGTCGGTCGGCCTCCTGCAGCAGGAGTTCGCGCAGGACGAGCGCCTCGGCGGCTTTCTGCCACGACGCCGAGGGCGATGGCGCCGGGTGGTACTGGACCTCGCCGGTGATTGCCGCGCGGGGGATGATGGTTCCATTCACCGCGATAGGCGGCGGCGGTGCCGCGGCGGGCCTGGCGCCGATCACCTCGGTCATGCCCGCCGCTCCCCTGGCCAGACAGCCTTGGCGTCCACCCGCGCGCCGCCGTCCCGCAAGGGCGACGGAGACCGCGACGGATTTCCGGCCGGGCGCGCCGAGCGGACAATCTGGTAGCCGCGACGGCCAAGATACCAGACCGGCGCGCTCCAGATGTGAACGAGCCTGGTGAAGGGAAAGATGAGGAAGATCGTCATGCCCAGGAAGATGTGGAGCTTGAAGATCGGGCTGACGTGGGCAATCGCGGCGGAGACGCCGGGCTGCAACGTCAGAATTCCCTGCGCCCAGGTCATGAACTTCACCATCTCATGGCCGTCGAGGTGATTGAGGGAGACGACGATGGTCGCAAGCCCGAGCAGCAATTGCGCGAAAAGGATGAGAAGGATGGCGTTGTCGCCGAAGGATGAGTTGCGACGAATGCGCGGGTCGAGGAGTCGACGATGGGTCAGGAGCGCGATGCCGACCAGGCAGGTCAGGCCGGCGACACCGCCGACGACGATCGCCAGCATCTGCTTGAAGCCATGCGAGATTCCCAGCATGTCGAAGACCCAGATCGGCGTCAGCAGGCCGACGAAATGGCCGGCGAAGATGATCAGGATGCCGACATGGAAGAGGTTCGAGCCCCACATCAGTTGACGGCGGCGCAGCAGCTGGCTCGATCCGCTGCGCCAGGTATATTGCTCGCGGTCGAAGCGGATGATGCTGCCGACGAGGAAGACGGTCAGGCAGACATAGGGATACCAACCGAAGACGGCGTGGTTCAGATAGTCGACCATGGCTCGCTCCTTATGCCGGCCGTGCCGCGGGGCGCTTCGCCGCCCGGATGCGCGCGATCAGGTCATCCTTGCAGCCGCTTGCCGCCTCAGGCCCGAAGGTGACGGGTGCGTCCTCCCACGCGGCGTCGAGGGCGGCGAGATCATCCGGATCGACGTCCGCCTCGCCGGGGAAGTCGTCGACTGCGATCCTTGCCGGATCGGCGGCTGCGAGGTCGGTCAGGGCCGCGAAGATCGCGGCATAGGAGGACTCGCGCTTCACCAGCCGGGCGCGCAGCGCGACGGCGATGTGCGCCGTCTGGTCGAGCAGATCGCGTGCTTCCCCGATCGGCCGCGTCGCGAGGAACTCGAGAAACAGGGGCAGGAAGTCGGGCAACTCCGTGGCATCGATCGCCAGCCCGTTCTGTTCATAGAGGCTCTTCAGGTCGATCATCGCCTGGCCGCGGTCGCGGCTTTCGCCATGAACGTGCTCGAACAAGTGAAGCGACAATGATCGCGTGCGATCGAACAGGACGACGTAGCGCTCCTCGAGATCGAAGAGGTCGCCATCGGCGATCTCGCCGATCAAACCGTCGAGTTCAGCCAGGACGGCGGGCGAGACGATGGCTTCGTCGTGAAGCGCGCGACGCATCTCGCCGGCCGCTTTCTGAAGGTCGCTGGTCGGATAGGAAAGGAGCGCCGACAGCACCTTGAAAGTCCGTATCATCACATGACCTCCATCGGGGTCCTGGCGCCTTTCGGCGACCCGAACAGGTTGGTTTCGGTTTCGCCGCCCGAGCAGCCGTTGCCGAAGGAGAAGCCGCAGGAGCCGCGCAGGTCGAAAGCGTCCTCGCCGAGTTCGCGATGCGCCGTGGGAATGACGAAGCGATCCTCGTAGTTGGCGATCGCCATGATCTGGTACATCTCGTCGATCTGCTCGGGCAGCAAGCCGACACGACGGGCAATGCCTTCGTCGATGACGCCGTCGACCGTCCTGGCGCGCATGTAGCCGCGCATGGCGAGCATGCGCTCGAGGGCGAGCGCTACCGGTTCTTCCTTGCCGGCGGTCAGCAGATTGGCGAGGTATTTCAGCGGGATCCGCAGCGAGCGGACGTCCGGCATCTCGCCATCGACGCCGATGCTTCCGGCAGCGGCCGCCGACTGGATCGGCGAGAGCGGCGGCACGTACCAGACCATCGGCAGGGTGCGGTACTCGGGGTGGAGGGGAAAGGCGACCTTCCACTCCATCGCCATCTTCCAGATCGGCGAACGGATGGCGCCCTCGATCCAGTTTTCCGGAATCCCCTGGTTTCGGGCTTCCGCGATAACCTCCGGATCGTTCGGGTCGAGGAAGACGTCGAGTTGCGCCTGGTAGAGGTCCTGTTCGTCGGCGACGCTCGCCGCCGCCTCGATGCGATCCGCGTCATAGAGGATCACGCCGAGATAGCGGATGCGCCCGACGCAGGTTTCCGAACAGACGGTCGGCTGGCCGGCCTCGATGCGCGGGAAGCAGAAGATGCACTTCTCGGATTTTCCGCTCGACCAGTTGTAATAGATCTTCTTGTAGGGACAGCCGGAGACGCACATCCGCCAGCCGCGGCACTTGTCCTGGTCGATCAGGACGATGCCGTCCTCCTCGCGCTTGTAGATCGCGCCGGAGGGGCAGGCAGCGACGCAGGCCGGGTTGAGGCAGTGCTCGCAGAGCCGCGGCAGATACATCATGAAGGTGTTTTCGAACTGGCCGTAGATCTCCTTCTGGACGCCCTCGAAATTCACATCGGCCGAGCGCTTGGCGAATTCACCGCCAAGGATTTCCTCCCAGTTCGGTCCCCATTCGACCTTCTCCATCCGCTCGCCGCTGACCAGTGAGCGTGGCCGCGCGGTCGGCATGGTGTTCATCTCGGGCGCCTTCTGCAGGTGCTCGTAGTCGAAGGTGAAGGGCTCGTAATAGTCGTCGATCTCCGGCAGGTCGGGATTGGCGAAGATGTTGGCAAGCACCCGCCACTTCGACCCGATGCGCGGCTCGATCTTGCCGCTGCGCTTGCGCCGCCAGCCGCCCTTCCAGCGCTTCTGGTTCTCCCAGTCCTTCGGGTAGCCGATGCCGGGCTTGGTCTCGACGTTGTTGAACCAGGCGTATTCCATGCCCTCGCGGCTGGTCCAGACGTTCTTGCAGGTGACCGAACAGGTGTGACAGCCGATGCACTTGTCGAGGTTCAGCACCATCGCGATCTGCGCGCGGATCTTCATGGCTCAGGCCTCCACGGGCGCGGGTTGATCGGCGGACGGTTTGTCGAGCCAGTCGACCTTCGCCATCTTGCGGATGATGACGAATTCGTCGCGGTTCGAGCCGACGGTGCCGTAGTAGTTGAAGCCCCAGGATTGCTGGGCGTAGCCGCCGATCATGTGGGTCGGCTTGAGGACCGTGCGCGTCACCGAATTGTGGATGCCGCCACGCATGCCGGTCTGCTCGGAGCCCGGCACGTTCACGATCTTTTCCTGGGCGTGATACATCATGCACATGCCCGCCTTGACGCGCTGCGAGACGACGGCGCGGGCGACCAGCGCACCGTTCGAGTTGAACGCCTCGATCCAGTCGTTGTCGACGATCCCGACCGACCTGGCGTCCGTCTCGTTGATCCAGACGCACGGGCCGCCGCGCGACAGGGTCAGCATCAGGAGGTTGTCGGTGTAGGTCGAGTGGATGCCCCATTTCTGGTGGGGCGTGATGAAGTTGAGGACGATCGGCGCGTTGCCGTTCGGTTTGCGGTCGATGACCGGCTTGACGCTCTTGGTGTCGATCGGCGGGCGATAGACGCAGAAGCCTTCGCCGAAGGCCCGCATCCACAGGTGATCCTGATAGAGCTGCTGGCGGCCGGTGAGCGTCCGCCACGGGATCAGTTCGTGGACGTTGGTGTAGCCGGCGTTGTAGCAGACCTTCTCCGACTCCAGCCCCGACCAGATCGGCGAGGAGATGATCTTGCGCGGCTGCGCGACGATATCGCGGAATCGGATCTTCTCGTCCTCCTTGTGGATCGCCAGATGCGTGTGCTCGCGCCCGGTGAAGCCGCCGAGCGACGCCCATGCCTTGACCGCGACCTCGCCGTTGGTTTCCGGCGCGAGGGAGAGGATGACCTCGCAGGCATCGATATCGGTCTCGATCCGGGCCAGGCCCTTGCTGACACCTTCTTCGAGAACCTCGCCGTTGAGCGACTTGAGGAAATCGACCTCGTGCTCGGTGTTCCAGCTCATCCCCTTGCCGCCATTGCCGAGCTTCTGCATCAGCGGCCCGAGCGAGGTGAAGCGCTTGTAGAGGTTGGGATAGTCGCGCTCGACCACGGTCACCGCCGGCATGGTCTTGCCGGGGATCGGGTCGATCTCGCCGGTCTTCCAGTCCTTCACGTCGAAGGGCTGGGCGATCTCGCCGGCGGTGTCGTGCATGATCGGGGTGAGGACGACGTCCTTCTCGACGCCGAGAACCTCCGCCGACACCCGCGAGAAGGCCTCGGCGATACCCTTGTAGATATCCCAGTCGCTGCGCGAGCCCCACGCCGGCTCCACCGCGCTGGTCAGCGGATGGATGAAGGGGTGCATGTCGGAGGTGTTGAGGTCGTTCTTCTCGTACCAGGTCGCCGTCGGCAGCACGATGTCGGAATACATGCAGGTCGTCGACATGCGGAAATCGAGCGTGACCAGCAGGTCGAGTTTCCCTTCCGGCGCTTCCTCGTGCCAGACGACTTCGGCGGGCTTGGTCTTGCCGTCCTCGCCGAGGTTCTTGCCCATGACGCCGTGCTTGGTGCCGAGCAGATGCTTGAGGAAATACTCGTGCCCCTTGCCGGACGCGCCGAGCAGGTTGGAGCGCCAGACGAACATGTTGCGCGGCCAGTTCTTTGGATTGTCCGGATCGTCGCAGGAGAGCTTGAGGTCGCCTGATTTCAGGCCCTTGGCGACGTAGTCCTTCGCCTCCATGCCCGCTGCGTCCGCCTGTTTGGAGACCTCAAGCGGGTTGGTCTCGAGCTGCGGCGCCGACGGCAGCCAGCCCATCCGCTCGGCCCGCACGTTGTAGTCGATCAGCGCGCCCTCCCACGGCCCCGCCGGCGCCGTCGGGGAGAGGATCTCCGACACATCGAGCGTCTCGTAGCGCCACTGGTCGCTGTGCGCATAGAAGGCAGAGGTCGAGTTCATCTGCCGCGGCGGGCGGCTCCAGTCGAGGCCGAAGGCGAGCGGCAGCCAGCCGGTCTGCGGCCGGAGCTTTTCCTGCCCGACATAGTGCGACCAGCCGCCCCCGGACTGGCCGACGCATCCGCACATCACCAGCATGTTGATGATGCCGCGGTAGTTCATGTCCATGTGGTACCAGTGGTTCAGGCCGGCGCCGAGGATCACCATCGAGCGGCCGTTGGTCTTCTCGGCGTTGCGCGCGAATTCCCGCGCGGTGGTGATGATCTGGTCGCGCGGCACGCCGCTGATCGCCTCCGCCCAGGCGGGCGTGTAGGGCGCGACCTCGTCATAGTCCGCCGCCAGATGCTCGCCGCCGAAGCCGCGGTCGACGCCGTAGTTGGCGACGAAGAGATCGAACACCGACGCCACCACCGTTTCGCCCTCGGCAAGCTGCAAGCGCCTCACCGGGACGTTGCGGAGGAGAATGTCGGGGTGGTCGGTGCCGAGGAAGTGGTCGTGTTCGCGATTGCCGAAATAGGGAAAGCCGACCGGCAGAACGCCGTCCTTCACCTCCGCCAGCGACAGGCGCAACTTGGTATCGCGGCCGTCCCCGGCCTTCTCTTCGAGGTTCCACTTGCCCTTCTCGCCCCAGCGGAAGCCGACAGAACCCTGCGGCACGACGATGGTGTCGGTCGTCTCGTCAATCGCCAGCGTCTTCCATTCGGGATTGTTGGTCTCCTTGCCGTCCGCGAGGTCGGAGGCGCGGAGGAACCGCTCCGGAACATAGTGCTCGCCCTGCTTCACCAGGCGCACCAGCATCGGCATGTCGGTGTACTGCCGCGCATAGTCCTGGAAGTAGGGAACCTGCCGGTCGACATGGAACTCGCGCAGGATGACATGGCCCATGGCCATGCCGAGCGCGGCGTCGGTGCCTTGCTTCGGCGAGATCCAAAGGTCGGCGAATTTCGATGCCTCGGAATAGTCCGGGCAGATCACGACGCTCTTGGCGCCCTTGTAGCGGGCCTCGGTGTAGAAATGGGCGTCCGGCGTCCGGGTCTGCGGGACGTTGGAGCCCCACAGGATGAGGAAGCTGGAATTGTACCAATCGGCCGATTCCGGCACGTCGGTCTGTTCGCCCCAGGTCTGGGGCGAGGCCGGCGGCAGGTCGCAATACCAGTCGTAGAACGACATGCAGACGCCGCCGAGCAGCGACAGGTAGCGAGAGCCCGCCGCATAGCTGACCATCGACATCGCCGGAATTGGCGAGAAGCCGAACACCCGGTCGGGCCCATGGGTCTTGACGGTGTAGGCGTTCGCCGCGGCGATGATCTCGTTGACCTCGTCCCAGTCGGCGCGGACGAAGCCGCCAAGCCCGCGCTTCTCGACATAGGCGGCGCGCTTTGCCGGGGTCTCGACGATCGACTTCCACGCCGCCACCGGCGTCATCGACGCCCGCGCCTCGCGCCACAGTCTGAGCAGGCGCGAGCGGACCAGCGGATACTTCACCCGGTTGGCGGAATAGAGATACCAGCTGTAGCTCGCACCCCGGGCGCAGCCACGCGGCTCGTGGTTGGGGAGGTCCGGACGGGTACGCGGGTAGTCGGTCTGCTGGGTCTCCCAGGTGACGATGCCGCCCTTGACGTAGATCTTCCACGAGCAAGAGCCGGTGCAGTTCACGCCATGGGTCGAGCGGACGATCTTGTCGTGCTGCCAGCGCTTGCGGTAGCCGTCCTCCCAGCGGCGGTCTTCGTGGGTGACGATGCCATGGCCGTCGGCGAAGTCTTCGGTGACCCGGTTGAAGAAGGTCAGGCGGTCGAGGAAGTGGCTCATCGGTGTCTCCTCAAGCCGCCGCTTTGATCGTGGTGGAGGTTGCGCCGCCGCCGCCATGCTCGACGTCACGCAGCAGTCCGCCGCGACGGGTGTAGAACCACCAGGTCGCCAGCACGCAGGTGACGTAGAAGATCATGAAGCCCCACAGCGCCATCTCGGGGCCGCCGGTCGCCGCGATCGACGAGCCGTAGGCCTTGGGAATGAAGAAGGCGCCGTAAGCGGCGATCGCCGAGGTGAAGCCGATGATCGCCGCCGATTCCTTGTCGCCCTGGCGGACCTGTTCGGCGGCGGGCGCCCCCGGCATCAGCCGCGACGTCTCCTTGCGCATGATCGCCGGGATCATCTGGAAGGTGGACGCGTTGCCGACACCTGTCGCGAAGAACAGGATCATGAACATCGCGAAGAAGCCCCAGAAGGCGCCCGGCTGGTCCTTGATGCCGAGGAAGTAGAGGACGCCGGCGACCGCCGCGATCATCAGGACGAAGACCCAGAGCGTCACCCTGCCACCGCCCCAGCGGTCCGAGACCCAGCCGGTCGCCGCCCGCGACAGCGCGCCGACCAGCGGGCCGAGGAAGACGAACTTCAGCGAGTCGACATCCGGGAACTGCGTCTTGGCAAGCAGCGGGAAGCCGGCCGAATATCCGATGAAGGAGCCGAAGGTGCCGGTGTAGAGCCAGCACATGATCCAGTTGTGCTTGCGCTGGAAGATCACTGCCTGTTCGGAGAAGGACGCCTTGGCCGAGGCGATGTCGTTCATGCCGAGCCAGGCGGCGATCGTCGAGAGGATCAGGAACGGCACCCAGATGAAGCCGGCATTCTGGATCCACAGCATCGAGCCGTCGGAGAGGGTCTGCCCTTCGCCGCCGACCACGCCGAAGACACCGCCGGTGATGACCAGCGGCACGACGAACTGGACGACGCTGACGCCGGTATTGCCGAGGCCGGCATTCAGCGCCAGCGCGTTGCCCTTCTCCTTCTTGGGGAAGAAGAAGGAGATGTTGGCCATCGACGAGGCGAAGTTGCCGCCGCCAAGACCGCAGAGCAGCGCCAGCACCAGGAAGATCAGGTAGGGCGTCTCGGGATTCTGCACCGCGTAGCCGATGCCGAAGGCCGGGATCAGCAGCGAGGCGGTGGTCACCGTCGTCCACAGCCGACCGCCGAAGATCGGCACCATGAAGGAATAGAAGATCCGCAGCGTCGCCCCGGACAGGCCCGGCAGCGCCGCCAGCCAGAACAACTGGTCGGTGGTGTAGGTGAAGCCGATCGCCGGCAGCTTGGCGACGACGACGCTCCACACCATCCACACCGAGAAGGCGAGCAGCAGCGCGGGAATCGAGATCCACAGGTTGCGCCGGGCCGTGCGGCGGCCCTTCTCCTTCCAGAAGGTGTCGTCCTCCGGCCGCCAGTCGTCGATGAGCGCGCTGCGGCTGCCATGCTCCGCCGGCTTGTGGACGTGCTCCAGTTCGGCCAGCGGCGGCAGCTTGGCGAGCGCCTCGCCGGCGACCCGCTGCTCCATCGAACGAATGGCGAAATGCATCCACGCCAGCGACACGGCGACGACCAGGAAGAGCAGCATGAAGCAGCTCGTCGCGATGCTGGTGAGATCGGCCATGACGCCAAAGGCAATTGGCATCACGAAGCCGCCGAGGCCACCGATCATGCCGACCAGCCCGCCGACCGAGCCGACATTGGCGGGATAGTAGACCGGGATGTGCTTGTAGACCGCGGCCTTGCCCAGCGACATGAAGAAGCCGAGGACAAAGATGGTGATGACGAAGGGAATGAGGTCCATCTGGGTCGAGAAGGCGATCGGCCCGTCGATGCCGTGGATGACATAGTCGGTCTGGGGATAGGACAGCATGAACAGGCAGATCAGCGAGACGAAGAAGGTCCAGTACATGATCGTGCGGGCGCCGTAGCGATCGGACAGATGCCCGCCATAGGCGCGGAACAGGCTGGCCGGGATCGAGTAGAGCGCGGCGAGCATGCCGGCCGATTCGATGCCGAGGCCGTAGACGTCGATGAGATAGTGCGGAAGCCACAGCGCCAACGCGACGAAGCCGCCGAAGACGAAGAAGTAGTAGAGCGCGAAACGCCAGACCTGCTGGTGGCGGAGCGGCTCGAGTTGCATGAGGGCTGAGCGGGGCTTCTCGCCCCGCGCGCGCCGGGCAACCAACTCGGGGTCGTCCTGGCTGGTAAAGAAGAAGACGATGGCGATGACTGCGAGGACCGAGGCCCAGACCACCGCCACCATCTGCCAGCCGAAGGCGACCAGCACGAAGGGCGCGAAGAACTTGGTGACCGCCGCGCCGACATTGCCGACCCCGAAAATGCCGAGCGCCGTGCCCTGCTTCTCCGGCGGATACCACTTCGAGACATAGGCGATGCCGACCGCGAAGGAACCGCCGGCGAGCCCGACGCCGAGGGCGGCGACCAGCATCAATGGATAGGTCGACGTGAAGGACAGCAGGTAGGTCGACACCGCCGCGGCGAGCATCGTCAGGGTGAACACCACCCTGCCGCCATACTGGTCGGTCCAGATGCCGAGGAATATGCGGGAAAGCGATCCGGTCAGGATCGGCAGGCCGACGAGGAGGCCGAATTCGGTCTCGCTCAGGCCGAGGTCCTGTTTGATTCGGACCCCGATGATCGCGAAGATCGTCCAGACCGCGAAACAGACGGTAAAAGCGACCGTCGACAGTCCAAGCGCCCGTTTCTGTCCGTCAGCCGTGCCCGGCATATTGCCCCCCTTCGGTGCAGGGATTGATGTCAGGCAACGAATTTCATGTTGTCGGAGAAATTCGATTGATGCAAATCAACGGAGACTTGGATAATAACAGAAGTCTTGGTATTTTTACTTTATACGGCCTCACGATTGATCTTCGTATTACATGTAAATTCTGTTTTTCGGCCTGATGATTGACACTTGTCAATTCCCGTTCAGACTTTCCGGGGGAGAAGACGTCCATGCGTGTGACGGACGCCGAGCAGGTTCGGTCTGTTCATCTGTTCAGGGATATGGATGAGTCGCATTTTGGCGACCTGATCGCGGCTGCCTACCTGCAGCGCTTTCCGGCCCAGATGTCGCTGATCGTCGAACATGAGAAGCCCGACTTCCTGCATGTGGTCTTCGAAGGCGGGGTGGAGCTCTACTCGCGCCACGGCCGACGCGAGACCACGATCGCGGTTTGCCGGCCGTTCAGCACCTTCATCCTGGCCGCGGTCGTGCAGGATCTTCCTTACCTGGCCTCCGGCCGGACAATCGAGCCATCGCAAATCCTGATGCTGCCGGCCGAAGCTGTGCGGGTGGCGTTCGACAGGGATGGCGCCTTCGCCCGCGCAATCGTCCGGGAACTCTCGGGTTCGTTCCGCGGCGTGATGAAGGAACTGAAGAGCCACAAGCTGCGGACGAGTGCCGAGCGGCTGGCGAACTGGATTCTGGCGAAGGATTTGTCCAACGGCCGCAATGGCCGTTTCACACTACCCTACGACAAGCGCACCCTCGCGGCGCGACTGGGCATGACGCCGGAGAACCTGTCGCGCAATCTTGCGCAACTCGCCGGGCATGGTGTCACCATCAGCAACCGCGACGTCACCATCGTCGATGCGGCCAAGCTGGCCGACTTCGCCGATCCCACCCCGTCGATCGACGACCCGAATTATTGAAGGCCGGATAACCAGAAGAAATCCGACGATGGGGCGGCGTCGGGGCCGCACGACGATTGTCGGTTGCTGTCAGGCGATCGCAAGCAGCTTGCGCAAAGGCGTTCGCGGCCTTGCCAGGTCGCCGAGCGAATAGTCATCGAGCGTCGCAAGAAAGGCATCCCCGGCTTTCTGCAGAGCCTTGCGCAGGACGCAGCAGGAACGGATCGTGCAAGGCGCGTCGACGGGGTTGAAACAGGGCACCAGCGCCATGTCCGGCTCCGTCTGGCGGACGATGTCGCCGAGCCCGATCTCGCTCGCCGCCATGGCGAGCCGCAGGCCGCCGCCCCGCCCGCGAACCGTCTCGATATAGCCGGCGGCGCCGAGTTGATAGGCAACCTTCATCAGATGGTTCCTGGATATCCCGTAGCGCTCGGCGACTTCACCGATCGTCGCCAGCCCCCCGTCCTCGTGGTCCTTGACCGCAAGATACATCAGGAGCCGCAGCGCATAGTCGGTGTAGACGGTCAGCCGCACAGGAACCTCCCTCGGGGTCGTCCTCAAATCAGTATTTCATATATTGCTTTGTCGCAAGCCGGCGATTAGATGTATCCCGAATACTGATTATAAAGCGAGGCGGGCGATGCCCATCTACAACGACGCGCAGGCCAAGCAGCCGCCGGTGCGCGACACGGTTACCGAGGACGGGATCCGGGATCTCGTCGATGTCTTCTATGCCAGGATCCGATCCGACCCCGAACTCGGGCCGATCTTCGCCGACGCGATCCCCGGCGACTGGGGACCACACCTGGCGACCATGCGCGACTTCTGGTCGTCGCTGACGCTGACCAGCGGCCGTTACAAGGGCAACCCGCTGGCGGTCCATCGCCGTATCGAGGGCATGGAGCCGCACTTGTTCGATCGCTGGCTCGTCCTTTTCTCCGAGACCTGCGGCGAGCTTTTCACCTCGGACCTGGCCGCTGCCTTCGTCGACAAGGCGACGCGCATCGCCGAAAGCTTCAAGCTCGGCCTGTTCTATCGACCCGACCGGGTCTGGCCGCCGAGGGCGTCATGACTTTCGTCGTCACCGACAATTGCATCAAGTGCAAGTACATGGACTGCGTCGAGGTCTGCCCGGTCGACTGCTTCTATGAAGGCGAGAACATGCTCGTCATCCATCCCGACGAGTGCATCGACTGTGGCGTCTGCGAACCCGAGTGCCCGGCGGAAGCGATCCTGGCCGATACGGCTCCAGGCCTCGAGAACTGGCTGAAGCTCAACGCCGATTTTGCGGCAATCTGGCCCAACATCACCAACCGCCGCGATGCGCCGCCCGACGCCGCGGCATTCGACGGCGTCCCGGGAAAGCTCGAGCAGTATTTCTCGCCGGAGCCCGGCGAGGGAGACTAGCGCGCGTACTTGCCCAGCCGAAGCAGTGCTCCAGATAGCGCCCGGTCACCGACCCGATCGAGATGCGGGGCGGCTGGATCGAAAGCCGCGACACGCCGGGTCTCGGCGTCACGGTCGATGAAGCGGCGGTCAAGCGCAACCTGTTTCCTAGAGCACGATTCCGCCTGGCATCGACAGGGAAGGCGTGATCCCCCGGTCAGATCGCCTTCTCGGTCGCCGCGTCGAACAGCGCCGCGCGATTGAGGTTGAGATCGACGGCGATTGCCTCGCCGGGCCGGCTGACGTCATGCGCCTCGAGCTCGGCCATGACGGGAATATTCGCGATCCTGAAGGTCGCATAGGTCCGCGAACCGGTCGGCTGCAGCAGGTCGATCTTCGCCTCCAGCCGCGCGTGACCCGGCATCGATGCTTCCCCTTGCGCGCGGTTGATGTGTTCGGGACGCACCCCGAGGATCACCGGCGTGCCGTCCGCGGTGCCATTGAGGGTGCGATCCGCCGGAAGTCGAAGCGTCGTCGCTTCCTGCTTCAGCACGACGGCGGCGCCCTCGGCATTCCGTGTCAGGGTTCCCGGCAGGAAGGCCATCTTCGGCGAGCCGAGGAACCCGGCGACGAAGATCGAGGCCGGCCGCTCGAACAGGTCGAGCGGCGCCCCCTCCTGCTCGATCACCCCGTCGCGCATCAGCACGATCCGGTCAGCCAGCGTCATCGCCTCGATCTGGTCGTGGGTGACGTAGATCATCGTCGTCGAGATTTCCTGGTGGAGCCGCTTGATTTCGCCGCGCATCTCGTCGCGGAGCTGGGCGTCGAGGTTGGACAGCGGCTCGTCGAACAGGAAGAGCCTTGGGTTGCGGACGATGGCCCGGCCGATGGCGACGCGCTGGCGCTGGCCGCCGGAGATCTGGCGCGGATAGCGATCCATCAGGCTGGTGATGCCGAGCATCTCGGCGGCGGCGGCGACGCGCGCATCGATCTCGGTCTTCGCCATCTTCCGCGCCTTCAGCCCGAAGCCGATATTCCGGCTCACCGACATGTGCGGATAGAGGGCGTAGTCCTGAAACACCATGGCCACGTCGCGATCACGCGGGCGCATGTCGTTGACGATCTCGCCGCCGATCTCGATCTCGCCTTTGGAAATCTCCTCGAGGCCGGCGATGGTGCGAAGCAGCGTGCTCTTGCCGCAACCGGAGGGGCCAACCAGAACGGTGAATTCGCCATCGGGTATGTCGAGGTCGATACCCCGCACGGCGGCGAAGGCGCCGTAATTCTTATGCAGGCCACTGATCTTCACTTCGGCCATTTCAAATTCCCCTAGCCGCGCACTGCGCCGAGCGTCAGCCCGCGAACAAGATGCTTCTGTACCAACACGCCGAGGATGATCGACGGAACCAGCGACACGATCGCGAGCGCGCTTGCCTCGCCGTATTGCGCGCCCTGGAAGCTGAGGAACGCGCGAAAGATGGTGGGCAGCGTGAAAGCGTTGCGGCTGGTCAGAACGAGGGCGAAGAAGAACTCGGTCCAGCAGGCGATGAAGGTGAAGATGGCTGCGGCGACGACGCCCGGCATGGCCAGCGGCACGGCAACGGTGAGGAAGGCGCGCCAGCGGGTACAGCCGTCGACCAGCGCCGCTTCCTCCAGCGAACGCGGCATCTGCCGGAAATAGGCGAACATCATCCACACCCCGACCGGCAGCGTGAAGACGGTATAGGCGAGGATCATGCCGATATGCGTGTCCTGCAATCCGAGAAGCCGGTAGTTGAGGAACAGCGGCAGGATGATCGCGATCGGCGGCAGGAATCGCTGCGACAGGACCCAGAAGGACAGGTGCTGGCCGCCGGTGTTGAAGCGCGCCAGGCTGTAGGCCATCAGCGTCCCGACCGTGCAGGACAGGATAGTCGCGCAGATCGATATGATCAGGCTGTTGACCAGTCCTTCGAGGCCGCGATAGGCGAAGAGCGCGGCGGTGTAATGCACCAGCGTCGGCGCGTCCGGAAACCAGATCGGCGGCGTTGCCAGATAGTCGTCGCTGGGCTTGATCGAGGTGATGAACACCCAATAGAGCGGCGCGATCACGAAGGCCAGGAACAACCCGAGCAGGATGATGCGGCCGATCGGAAAGCGTTTTCGCCGGACCCAGGAGGAAGCCATCGTCAGTTCGCCTCCGGTTTCAGAAGCCGCCGGACCAGGAACACGATGACGACCAGCGTGATAATCAGGAATATCCACGCCCCGGCGGTCGCTCGCGACAGATGGAACTGGCCGAACCCGATCGTGTAAAGGTAGTACGACGTGCTGTAGGTCTGCGTGCCCGGACCACCGCCGGTCATGATGAAGATCGTGTCGAACAGCCGGATCGCGTCGAGCAAACGGAAGGTGATGGCCAGCAGCATCATCGGCGCAATATAGGGCACGGTGATGTACCGGAAGGTCTGCCACGGCCCGACGCCGTCAAGCTCCGCCGCCTCATAGAGATGCGGCGGGATGGAGGTCAGTCCGGCGAGCAGGATGACGAACATGAACGGCGTCCATTGCCAGACATCGGCAAGGATGAGCGCGAGGAAGTTATAGGGAAACTCCGTAAGCCAGCTGATCGTCACATCGTGGCCGACGAGCAGGCCAAGCAGGTAGTTCGTCGGACCGAATGGCCGCTGCAGGAGCAGGGCCCAGGCCTGGCCGACAATCACCGGCGAAATGAAAAGCGGCACAATGATGATGGAGATGACGAGTCCCCTGCCCCGGAAGGTATTCGCCATCGCCATGGCGATGCCGAGGCCGAGAAGAAACTCGGTGGCGACGTCGGAAAAGGTCAGCGCGAAGGTAACCCA
Source organism: uncultured Alphaproteobacteria bacterium (assembly GCA_963812275.1). Lineage (GTDB taxonomy): Bacteria > Pseudomonadota > Alphaproteobacteria > Rhizobiales > Kaistiaceae > Bauldia. Next base: position 267,340 of record CAWEUQ010000031.1, read on the forward strand.
GAGCGAGTAGCGGGCCACCGGGTCGGAGATGACCTGGCTGAAATTCTTCAAGCCGACGAAGGCATGACCCGGGATCTGGAAATCGTAATTGACGAAGATCACCCACAGCGAGAACACCAGCGGATAGATCGATATCGCCAGGATGAGCAGCGCAGCGGGGGTGACGAGCAGCCACTTGAAGCGCCAGTCGCTACGGCTTGCCGACGGCAGCCGCCGGCGCGGGGCGCCTGGAAAATTACTCTGGATGGCGGCGGCGTCGGCCATTGTCGCTCCGGCCCTTCCCTGGGAACCGTCCTTGAATTTGCGCCTTTCGCCGCCGGAGCGAGACAAGCCCGGCGACGAATGGCGGTAAGGGAGCCGCCGACGAGACGGCGGCTCCCGTTCGACGGGCTGACTAGAGCGTCACGGCCATGCCCAAAGCTTCGACCGTGTTTTCGACGGTGGCGCCGGGCAGCTTGAGGAACTCCTCGTAAAAGGCCTTCTGCGAATCGACGCCGAGATTCTCGGTGGTCGCGTCCCATTCCGCCGCGGCGGTCTGAAGCGCCTCCATCGGATCCGTGCCCGCCCACACCGACGTGCACATCCGGTCGAGCGACAGCTGGTAGTCCTGCGCTCCCGGCATGATCGGGTCGAGCAGGCCGACATTGGCCGAGTTGTTGAGGTTCTTCAGATACTCCGGAGCGCTCGGGAAGAGTTCGCCGTAAAGCTCCGACTTGAAGTGCGAGATCCGGTAGGGGTCACGCAGCGCGTAGGGCAGCATGCAGCGTGCCAGCGACACCGGCGGCGAACAGGCCCACTGCATGAACAGATAGGCCGCCTCGGGATTCGCCGAATCCGCAGCGAGCGCCTTGTTGAACCCGAAGGCATGCTCGGGGTGGCCGCCGGGAACGATCGCATAGCCAACCTTGCCGGCAATCGAGGACTGCGGAATGAAGCTGATCGCCTTGTCGCTCTGCGAGTAGCCCGCGCTCATGCGGCCGGTTGGCGGCCAGGAGTAGATCATGGCGATCTTGCCCTGCAGCCACGCCACCCATAGCGACACCGCATCCAGCTCGTTGTTGCCGGGAATGGAGGCGGCGTTGGCGGCCTTCATATTCTCCAGCGTCTTGACGCCGGCGTCGCTGGCCAGCATCGCCTTCATGTCTCCGTCGAAGAAGACGCCGCCATTCGCGCGGTACTGCTGCATGAAGTCGAACTGGTTGCCGGGCGAACCCGCCTTGCGGAAGTGCCCGGCGCCATAGACGTTCGGCGCCATCTGGTCGGTGATGAACTGCGCGACCTGGACGTAGTCCTCCCAGCTCTTCGGTACTTCGAGCTTCTTGTTGAACTTGGCCTGGTAGGCCTCCATCAACTTCGGATCCTCGAAGATGTCCTTGCGGTAGTAGAGGGCGAACATGTCGCCGTCGTCGAAGAAGCCCCAGGTCTTGCCCTTGTAGGTCGGCAGGGCTTTGTAGAGCGGATGGTAGTCCTCGAGGTCAGCGACGTTCATGTACTTTGCGATGTAGTCGTCGAGCGGCGCGATCACCCCGCCGTCGGCGAGTGCCGGCGTCCACTGGGGCTGCAGGTCGAGGACGTCAAAGGCGCCGGAGCCGGCGATATGCTCGGCAATCGGCTTCGAGTACATGTCCGGAGCGGGCAACTCGACGACCGTCGACTTGATGCCGGTGAGCTGGTCCCACAGCGGGCCGGAGAAGTTGCGCGGGTCGAGCGCCTGCAGGCCCGCCTCGTAAGTCATGTTGAGGTTGACGCCGGCATACTGCTTGGCGGCCTCGACGGCGCGGTAGGCGGAGCCGTCCTTCGGCCCCTCTCTCGAAGCGGCCAGCGCGAGCGCCTGTGCCTTGCCGAGTGGCGTCGACGGATCCTCAAGCTGCATCTCCGCCTGCGCCAGCGCCGAGCTGACGAAAGGCGAAAGCGCACCGCCGGACAGGGCCAGCATGCCGGTCGCCTGTCCGAACCGCTTGATGAAGGTTCGGCGCGTCGGCTCGCCCCGCAGCCAGGCGTCGACTTCTTCGGCGAGCCCAGCCTGGAAATCGCGGCTCTCTCTATCACTCATTGTCGTTTCTCCCTCCCTTTGGCGACGTCGCTGCTCTTGGTACGAGCCTCTGTCGCTCTCTCGAATGCGGGCCGTTCCGGCCCTTTCTTCGATCCTTTAAATCAATCTTCCGGGCTGACCTGCCCGATTGTCAAATTGGCGGTCGCCGGAGTGTCCGTCGCTTGCGACATCCGCGGCCACGCGGGCCCCATAGCCGGCGGCACCAGCCTCCCAGTGCGACAAGGATGAGTGCGCCGCCGTCTTCATTCCTCAGCCTCCGAAGCGCGAGCGGTAGGTCTCCAACCGCTGCTTCCAGGTATCGGTCGCCAGCACGGCGCGATTGAGCACGCCGCGCGGCTCGCGGCCATGCTGAATGTCCAGTACCGCCTTGACGTCCGCCGCGCCGTTGCCGGCGAAACACTGGTCGGTCCAGCACAAGGCGTGCGGCGCGAGAATGACGTTGTCGAGCTTGAGAATGGGGTCGTCGGGGTCCGGCGGCTCCTGCTCGAGGACATCGAGTCCCGCACCGGCGATCCGCCCCTGCTGCAGTGCCTCGGTCAGCGCCTTCTGGTCGACGATCGGGCCGCGGGCAGTGTTGATCAGATAGGCCGTCGGCTTCATCAGCGCGAGCCGCTCGGCATTGACGATGTGGCGGGTCTCCGCCGTCAGCGGGCAGCTTATCGATACGATGTCGGAACGGCGGAAGAGATCCTCCAGTCCGACGAGTTCGATACCGAGCTCGGCCGCGACCGCCTTGTCGGCAAAGGGATCGTGGGCGATGAACGTCATGTCGAAGGGCTTGGCCATCCGGAACATTTCGGCGCCGATATTGCCGATGCCGAGCGATCCGAGCGTCCGCCCGACGAGGCCGACGCCCATATGCTCCGACCGCCTGGCGAAGCCGGCATCCGCCTCGCGGGTCAGCTTGTCCTTGACCATCAGTTTGCCGGTCAGCGCGAGCATGAAGGTGATGATCGAGACAGCGACCGGCCGGCGGACACCATCCGGAGTGATCACCAGCGCGATTCCGGCCTCGGTGCAGGCGTCGACATCCACCGTGTCGTAGCCGACTCCAAATCGGGCGACGACGGCGAGGCGTCCGCTCTTCGGCACGCTTTCCTTCGCGAAGCGATGGATCAGCAGAATGAGGGCGTCGACATCCTCGAGCTGTTCGGCGCGGAGTGGGCTCTCCAACTCGAGAAACTCGACCTCGACGCCTGGCGCGTTGATCAGTGGCGCGAGGTCGAAATCGGGGTAGGTCGGCGAGCCGTCGGCCTTCTTGAAGTCGCCCGACAATGCCACGCGGAATGTGTCAGCCATGGCCCGGGTGCTCACTTTGCTTTCTTCGGCTTCTTCGCCTTGCAGCCGGCGCGAAGCTCGGTAATCGCCTCGGCGACCGCCGCCTGCAGGACCCAGACGTCTCCCGAATAGCAGATGAAATCGAAGCCCCAGTTGTAGAACTCGATCCCGGTTGCGACGTTGGGCACCAGCCGGCCACAGGCCTTCTTGTGACGGCGGCACGCGGCGACTGTGGTGTCGATCGCCTTCTTGAATTTCGGGTGATCGAATTCGCCCGGAATCCCGAGCGACACCGAGAGGTCGAAATGGCCGACCCAGAGGCAGTCGACGCCGTCGATCGCCGCCATGGCGTCGGCATTATCGACGCCCTCCTCCGTCTCGATCTGGCAGAACAGCGTCGTCCGCTTGTTGGCCGCCTTGAACTTGTCGGCGACCGAGCCCGGCCGATAGCTGTCATGGGCGACGCCGAGGGCGACGCCGCGTTTTCCCATCGGGTGATATTTCATCGAGTTCGACGATATGGCGGACCTCGTCGACGTTGCCGACCATCGGCAGCATCAGGCCCTCGGCGCCCATGTCCATAGCGCGGGCGATGTGGTGATATTCGCGCGACGGTACGCGCACGATCATCGGGAGCTGCGCCGCCTCAAGATAGCGCACAGCGCTCTTGACGGTTTCGAAGCTGAAACCCGAATGCTCGAGATCGAAGAGGACGAAGTCGCATCCGGCGGATTTGAGAATATGTCCGATGCCGGGGGTCGCGAACTCGACGATGAAGTGCCCGAACTTGGGCGCCTTCGTTCCGGCCATGGCCTTCAGGCCCTGGTCTGCCATTGTCTCTTTCTCTCCCCTCTACTGCCCGATGCTTGCTGACCGGGTTCTATTGAACTAAGGCGCGGCCTCCAGAACGAGGCTGCATTCGATAACCGATTTCGCCGCCACCAGATCGCTGCTCTCCCGGTCGAAGCGGAGAAAGTGATCGGATTCGACATGCGCGTTGAAAGCTGCGCGGTCCGTGTAGATCTCGTAAAGCAGGATGCGATCGGCTTCCCCGAGCGGTTCGAGCACGTCGAAACGCCGGCATCCCTCTTCGATATCGGCCGAGGCCTGAGCGTTGCTGTCGATTAGCCGGCGAAACGCCTCGCGTTTGCCCGGCTTCAGGCGAAAGTCGACGATGATCGCATATGCCGCCATCACCGCTCCTCGCTGACACTGGCGTAGCGGCGCGCCACGAATTCGAGATGCTCGCGCATCGCGCGCTCGGCGCGGTCGGGATCGCGCGCCGCCACCGCCTCGAAGATCGCGCGATGGGCCTTGTAGGAAATCACATCAACACCGGGGGCCAGCGTGGTCTGGCGCTGTTCGAGCAGCCATTCCACGAAGGCCGCGTGGATCGCGGTGAAGATCGGATTGCGCGGGATCAACGCCAAAACATAGTGAAACGCGACATCTGTGCGTTCGAACAGGCCGAGATCGCCGATCGATTCACGATTGGCCTCGAGCGCGGCCTCGAAATCGGCAATGTCATCCTCTGTGGCAAACTCCGCGGCGTGCCGCGCAAGGCCCGCCTCGAAGAAGACGCGCACGCTCTGGAAATTCCGGATTCCGTCCGGCGAGGCGAGCATGTGACGCGCCGTGACGGAAAGACCATCCATGACGAATTGCGGCGTCGGCCGGGTGACGCGCGCCCGGGTGCCCGAGCGCAGTTCGACCAGGCCAAGTTTCTGCAGATGGAACAGCGCCTCCCGGATCGCCGGGCGTCCGACGCCATAGGTCTCCATCAACTCGCGCTCGGAGGGGAGCGGATCGCTCGGTGCGAAGTCGCCGCCGGCGATGCGTTGCTCCAGCCGCTCCGCGACTTCCTCATAGAGCTTACGCTGACGAACGGCCGTTTCAGTCATTGGTATACCTGTAATGCCAGTTCATGGTATCTTGACTGAAATCCATGGTCAATCAACCATAGGTCAAGCCGGATAAACCGGTCGGGAAACGTCGAGGGAGGTGTCAATGACGACGGTGGCGATGACCGTGAACGGCAAGGCCGTCTCGGTCGAGACGGAGGACCGCGCGCTCCTCGTGGAGGTGCTGCGCGAGAAACTTGATCTCACGGGAACGCATGTCGGCTGCGACACGTCGCAGTGCGGCGCGTGCGTGGTATTGGTCGATGGCGTCGCGGTAAAATCCTGCACGATGCTCGCCGTTCAGGCGGACGGCAGCGAGGTGGATACCATCGAAGGCCTCGCCAGAAACGGCGAACTCCATCCGATGCAGGTCGCCTTCAACGAAAATCACGGGTTGCAATGCGGCTTCTGCACGCCGGGCATGATCATGACCGCGGTCGACATGGTGCGCCGGCGCGGCAAGCAGCTCGACGACGCGACCATCCGGAATGAGCTGGAAGGCAATATCTGCCGCTGTACCGGCTACGTGAATATCGTCAAGGCAATCAAGGCCGGCGCGGCCAAAATGTAAAATGACACCGGCTTTGCGGAAGCGAAGCCCGAGGGGAGGATTTCGGTTATGGCAAAAGACGGAATCGGCGCCAGGGTCCTGCGCAAGGAAGACCGGCGCTTCACGACGGGCCAGGGCAAATACACGGACGACGTCAATCTGCCGCGTCAGCTTCACGCGGTGTTCGTGCGCTCGCCGCACGCCCACGCCGACATCAAGGCGGTCGATCTCTCGGCCGCGCAGAAGATGCCGGGCGTCGTCGCCATCCACACCGGCGAGGAACTGGCGGCTGGCGGTATCAACAACCTGATCTGCGGATGGGCGATCCATTCCAAGGATGGCTCACCGATGAAGATGGGGCCTTACCCGCCGCTCGCCATCGGCAAGGTGCGTTTCGTCGGACAGCCGGTGCTTGCCGTTGTCGCCGAGACCCGCGGCCAGGCGGAAGACGCCGCCCACGCGGTCGAGATCGACTATCACGTTCTTCCGTCGGTGACCCGAACCGCCGATACCCTGAAGCCAGATGCGCCCGCGGTCCACCACTTCGAGGCGGACGGCGCCGTGTGGGAGCACGGCCAGCCCCCGAAGAACCTCATTTTTGACTGGGAGCTCGGCGACGCCGCCGCGACCGACAAGGCCTTCGCAACGGCCAAACACGTCGTCAGGATCGAGGTCGTCAATAACCGGACGGTGCCGAGCGCGATGGAAGCCCGCGCCGTTGTCGCCGACTATAACCCGGCGGAAGAGCATTTCACGCTTTGGAACACGACGCAGAACCCGCACCTGCTGCGGGTCGTGCTATCGGCTTTCATCAACGTCGCGCCCGAGCACAAGCTCAGGATCATCGCCCCCGATGTCGGCGGCGGCTTCGGCTCGAAGATCTTCACCTACTCAGAGGAGGTCGTCTGCCTGTGGTCGGCCAAGGCGACCGGCCGGCCGGTGAAATGGGCGTCAAGTCGAAGTGAAGCATTCCAGAGCGACGCCCATGGCCGCGATCACATCACCACGGCCGAACTGGCGTTCGACGAGAGCCATAAGATGCTCGCGCTCAAGGTCGACACGATCGCCAATATCGGCGCGTATATGTCGCTCTTCTCGTCGCTGATCCCGACCTATCTCTACGGCCCGCTGATGTCCGGCCAGTACGCGATCCCGGCGATCCACGTCAATGTCAGGGCCGTCTATACCAACACGGTGCCGGTCGACGCGGTGCGCGGCGCGGGACGGCCGGAGGCGACCTACATGCTGGAACGGCTGGTCGAAACGGCGGCCCGTGAGCTCGGTGTCGATCGCGCCGAACTCCGGCGCAAGAATTTCGTCCGCGACTTTCCGTACCAGACTCCGGTCCTGTGGCAGTACGATTCCGGCAACTACGACGGACTTCTCGACGGCGTCCTGGCTAAATCCGACTGGAGCGGATTTCCGGCCCGCAAGGCCGAGTCGGCCAAACGCGGCAAGCTCCGTGGCATCGGCCTGTCCTGCTACATCGAGGCCTGCGGCGTGGCGCCGTCATCGGCAGTCGGCGGCGCTCTCGGCTGCGGTGTCGGCATGTGGGAAATGGCCGAGATCAAGGTCAACCCGGTCGGTACGGTCGAGGTCTTCGTCGGAACCCTTGGCCACGGCCAGGGCCACGAGACGACCTATGCGCAAATCGCCGCCGATCGCTTCGGCCTACCGATCGAATCGGTGTCGGTGATCGAAGGCGATACCGACAAGATCCAGCAGGGAATGGGGAGCTACGGCTCGCGAACCGCGGGTAACGGCACCTCAGCCGTTTCCAAGGCGCTCGACAAGGTCGAAGCCAAGGCGAAGAAGATCGCAGCGCACCTTCTCGAAGCCTCCGAAGACGACATCAAGATCGAAGACGGCAATTTCATCATCGCCGGGACTGACAAGAAACTGACGATGACCGAGGTCGCGCTCGCCGCCTACACCTTCCACAAGCTGCCGAAGGATCTGGAGCCGGGCCTCGACGAAAAGGCCTATTTCGATCCGATCAACCTGACCTACCCGGCCGGTGCCTTCGTTTGCGAGGTGGAAGTCGATCCGGGCACCGGCACGACCGAGATCGTCCATTTCACCGCGATCGACGACTTCGGCAATGTCATCAATCCGATGATCGTCGAGGGTCAGGTCCATGGTGGCGTGATCCACGGCATCGGCCAGGCCCTGCTCGAAGAGGTCGTCTACGACGCCGAGAGCGGCCAGCTCGTGACCGGGTCCTACAACGACTACTGCATGCCAAGGGCCCACGATCTGCCGACCGCCTTCGATCATGCGTTCCAGGTGACCCCGAGCCCCAGCAATCCGCTCGGCGTCAAAGGGTGCGGCGAAGCCGGCGCGATCGGCGCGCCTCCGGCGATCATCAACGCGATCACCGACGCAATCGGCACCAACGATCTCCAGATGCCCGCGACCGCGGAGAAGGTCTGGAGAGCGCTGCGAAGCGTGTCGACCAAAAACGCTGCCTAGGGAGCGAGAAAACCATGCATGAGACCCGCTACCACCGCCCAAAGAGCCTCGACGAGGCGGCGAAGATTCTCTCCAAGTCGGCCGATGGCCGCTACCTGTCCGGAGGCCAGACGCTGATCCCGACGATGAAGCATCGCCTGGCCGAGCCGACCGATCTCATCGACCTGTCGCGGCTGTCGGAGCTCAAGGGCATCTCGCAGGCACACGGGGTGCTGACCATCGGCGCGGCAACCACCCATGCCGAGGTCGCCTCTTCTGATGTCGTTCAGAAAGCGATTCCGGCCCTTGCCGCTCTTGCCGAGAAGATCGGCGATCCCGCCGTTCGTCACAAGGGCACGATCGGCGGTTCGCTCGCCAACAACGACCCCGGCGCCGACTATCCGGCGGCGGCTCTCGCCCTCGGCGCGACGATCCATACCAATAAGCGCGACATTGCCGCCGACGACTTCTTCCAGGGCATGTTCTCCACCGCACTGGACGACGGCGAGATCGTCACCAAGATCAGCTTTCCGGTGCCGACCAAGGCGGCCTACGAAAAGTTCCACAATCCGGCCTCGCGCTATGCCCTGACCGGCGTGTTCGTCGCGGTCGTCAAGGGCGGCGACGTTCGCGTCGCGGTGACCGGCGCGGGCGCCAGCGGCGTCTTCCGGGCGGGCGACATCGAGGCGGCTTTGTCGGGTAAGTTCGACGCGGATGCGATCGATGGCGTTGCCATCGATTCCTCTGACCTGCTCTCCGATATCCACGGCTCGGCCGAATACCGGGCGAACCTCATCAAGGTCATGGCGGAAAGGGCGGTCGCCTCGATCGCCTGACTTTCAGCCGGACCGAGCAGCAGGACAGGACGAACCGAGGGGATGCCGTGACCGGGGGGTCGCGGCCTCCCCTCTCGTCCATACGGGGATTGGGCCATGGACACGCATGCGATCAAACTTTTCGGCACGGACGAACCGGCGCCGGCCCAGCGGCTGCTGACCGCCGGGCCGCTGACCGCAACGCTTGAAGACGGCCAGCTCCGCTGGATCAGGATCGGCGAAACCGAGGCGATTCGGGCGATCGGTTTCCTGGTCCGCGACCGCAACTGGAGTACGCCTACTCCCGAGATCACCGACCTGACCGTCGACGAGAGTCGCGACGGCTTCAAGGCAACGTTCGACGCCTTGTGGCGGACCGCCGACGGCACGTTTTCCGCGCGCCTGAGCTACACCGGGACACCTGACGGGACGCTCGAATGCCTGGCCGTCGGCGGACCGGCACAGGACTTCCAGACCTGCCGCACAGGCTTCGTCATCCTCCATCCACTGAAGGGTTTCGTCGGCAAGCCGGTGACGGTCGAGCATGCTGACGGGGGAACCGAAAGATCGACGGTTCCGGAGGAAATCGTTCCGGACCAGCCCTTCCTGCTCGTGCGCGCCATGAGCCACGCGCCCCTGCGCGGGATCAAGGCGGAGCTGCGGATGGAGGGCGATACGTGGGAGACCGAGGACCATCGCAACTGGACCGACGCTTCGTTCAAGACCTACAGTCGGCCGCTCTCGCTCCCCTATCCCTATGCAATCGCCAAAGGCGAGACCGTCCGCCAGACCGCGACGCTGACATTCTCCGGCAAGCTGCCGGGGAAGCCCGCCGCATTAGCGGGACCTGTCACTGTTCGGCTTGGCGAGCCATCGGGAAAGATGCCGAAGATCGGCGTCAGCGTCCTTCCCGAGGATGCACGGGCCGCGACGCGGGTCGCGCCGCTGGTCAAGGCCGCGGGGGTGCAGCACGTCAACTGCCGGATCGATCTTCGCAGCAAGGCCTGGCAGAAGCCGCTCGCCGACTATGCGAAACTCGCACGGGAGACCGGCGCGGAGGTCGTCCTCGAAATCATCATTCCGGGCGCTGACCGGCCGATGAAGGAGCTTGCCGAGGCGGCGAAAGCCGTCCGCGCCGCCAAGTTCAAGCCGGCGGCGGTGATCGTCACGCCGGCGGCGGACCTCAAGTCCTATCCGCCCGGCACCCCCTTTCCCGAGGGCGTGCCGAGCTACGAGGCGATCGCCGCGGCGGCGCGCAAGACATTCAGGAACGCCCGGGTCGGCGGCGGCATGCTGTCGAACTTCACCGAACTCAACCGCAAGCGTCCGCCGCGGAAGGTTTTCGACTTCGTCACCCACGCGACCTCGGCGCTCGTGCATGCCGCCGACGACCGTTCGGTGATGGAGACGCTCGAGTCGATCGGGCACATCATTCACTCGACGAAGGCGCTGATCGGCAGGACGCCCTATCGCATCGGTCCCTCGCATATCGGCAACAGCTTCAACCCCTACGGCGCCTCCGTCACTGCCAATCCCGGTGGCGGCCGCGTCACCATGGCGCGCGTCGACCCGCGTCATCGTGGCCTGTTCGGCGCCGCGTGGCATCTCGGCTATCTCAGCCAGGTCGCGGCCGGCGGACTGGAAGCGGCGACGATGGCGTCGCCGGTCGGCGAATTCGGCATCGCCTATGCCAAGCAGAAATACCCGCAGCCGTGGTTCGATACGGCGCGGGGCGCCAAGGTCTATCCGGTCTTTCACATCATCCGCGGCATTGCCGCCGCGGCCGGCGCAAAACGGATCGATACCGAATCCAGTGACACCGATCGCGTCCGCACGCTCGCGTGGCGGAAGGGAAAGACCACCCATGTGTGGCTCGCCAATCTCCGCGACGAACCTGTCGAGGTGAAATTGCGCGGCTTGCCGAAGGGCCAGGCGACCCTGATCCTGCTCGACGAGGAAAGCTTCGACGAGGCGGTGCGCGATCCTGCCTTCGGCGACGAAGGCAGGCCCTTCACCGGTGCGAGCCTGTCGCTTGCCCCGTTTGCCGTGGCGCGCCTCGACGTGATCGGATGAGCAGAAAGCTCGACCGCCTTCGTCCGGCGGCGGCCGATGGGCCGCAGCACGATCTCCAACGGTAATTCTGATCATGCCCCAACTCGCGCCAGCCACCGCGCCGACGATCTATTTTATCGGGGTGACGACCGGCCAGTCGTCGATCCTCAAGGTCTTTCCGAAATGGGCGGACGCGCTTGGGCTTGACCGATGCGCGGATCGTCGGGATCGATTTGCCACTCCACGCGCCGGCCGACGCCTATCGCGCCGTTGTTTCCTTCATCAAGAACGACCAGCAGTCGCTCGGAGCGCTGGTGACGACGCACAAGATCGATCTGTTCGTCGCCTGCCGAGACCTGTTCGACGAGACCGACGAACTCGCCGGCCTGACCGGTGAATTGAGCTGCCTCTCGAAGCAGGACGGCCGGTTGATCGCGTCGGCGAAGGACCCGATCACGGGCGGCCTCGCCCTCGACGCACTCCTTCCTCCCGGATATTTCGCGCGTACAGGCGCCGAAGCCTTCTTCATGGGCGCCGGCGGCTCTTCGACGTCGATCACCTGGCACCTGATGCGGGCCACCCGCGGCGACGACAGGCCGTCGCGGCTCATCATCTCCGACCGCAGCCCGTCCCGCCTCGACGCGATCAGGCAAGTGCATCGGACCTATGGGTCGGCCATGCCGGTCGACTATGTCCAGGTGTCGCAAGCGGAGGACAACGACCGGGTGATGGCCGGTCTGGCGCCGGGATCCCTGGTGGTCAACGCGACAGGCCTCGGCAAGGACGCGCCGGGCTCGCCGATCACCGACGCAGCGATCTTTCCCGAGCATGGCTTTGCGTGGGAACTCAACTACCGCGGCGATCTGGTCTTCCTGCGGCAGGCGAAAGCGGCGGCGGCTCGCTCGCCGCTGACGGTCGAGGACGGCTGGGTGTATTTCCTCCATGGCTGGACCCGCGTCATCGCCGAGGTCTTCCGTGTCGATATCCCGACATCCGGTCCCGACTTCGATCGCCTCTCGGAGCTCGCCGGCGGACCGCCAGCACGCTGATCCGCACCGGTGTCAGGCCGAATGTCGTGAGGGCCCTGGCGCGCGGGCCGACGTCCGGCAGTGCCGGTCAGTTGTGTGCGGGCAGCTTGACGAAGCGGATCGCCAGAAGCGACAGGCCGGTGGTGCCGACGAGGATGACCGTCACCAAGGCGTTGATGTCGGGCGTGAAGCCCATCCGCATCATCGCCCAGAGCCGCATCGGCAGCGTACTCTGCGTCCCGGTGACCAGCAGGGTGATCAGGGTTTCGTCGAAGGACAGGGCGAAGGCGAGGATGGCGGCGGAGCCGATCGCCGACATCAGACTCGGCGCCAGCACGTAGCGGAAGGTCTGCCAGCGGCTGGCGCCGAGATCGAGCGACGCCTCCACCAGACTCGCCCGCAGCGTCTGCAACCGGGCGAGGATGATCCGATAAGCGAGGGCGAGCACGAAGACCGTATGGCCGACGATCACGGTCAGCAGGGATCGGGGAATATCGGTCTCGCGGAAGAAGACGAGCAGCGACAGGCCGGTGATGATCGGCGGCATCAGGAAGGGCAGGAAGATCACGAGCTGCAGCACCTCGCGGAATCGCGACCGGGCGCCGTTGTAATAGAAAGCCAATGCCGTGCCGAGGATCAGGGCGAGGCTGATCGAGACGGCGCCGACCAGCAGCGAATTCAGCACGGCGTCGATGATGCTCTCGTCGTGAACCAGCGACCAATAGGCGTCGAAAGAAAAGCTGTCCCACTGAACGGCGTTGTTCTCGAACTTGAAGAAGGAAAAGAAAATGGCAACGAACAATGGCCCGTAGAGGACGAGGAGGACAAAGCCGGCGATCAGGCTGAGGATGGCCATTGCCATGGCCGACAGGCGGATCACAGCTGGTGCCTCCTGCGGGTGATCAGGCCCGTGCCGACGATGGCGATCAGGACCACGATGAGCAAGACCACCGACAGCGCCGCGCCGAAGGGCCAGTTGAAGGCGAATCCGAACTGGCTGTAGATGATGCGGCCGAAGGTGAAGCCGCTCATCCCTCCGACCATCTGGGGGGTGATGAAATCCCCGAGCGCGAGCACGAAGGTGAAGGTCGCGCCGACGATGGTGCCCTGCATGCTCAGCGGCCAGACGACGTCGCGAAAGCTCTGGAACGCGCTGGCGCCGAGATCGGCGGAGGCATCGACAATCGACTTGGGAATGCGCTCCAGCGCGATAAAGATCGGGAGTACCGCAAAGGGCAGAAGAATGATCGACAAGGTGACCAGAACCGCCTTGAGATTGAAGATCAGGAAGGTCAGCGGCTCGTCGATGACGCCGAGAAAAAGCAGGATGCGGTTCAGAAATCCGTTGCCGCCGAGAATGGCGCGGATGGCGTAGATCTTGATGATGTAGCTCATCATCAGCGGAACGACGAAGATCACCATCATCACGTATTTGCGCCGCCCTCGGAGGCTGGCAAGGAAATAGGCAACCGGATAGCCGAACAGGACCGTGATCGCGCCAACGCCGAGGCAGAGCAGGATCGTGTTGAGGAAGACTGGAAGGAAGGCGCGCCCGGTGAAAAAGCGCTCATAGTTCTGCAGCGTGAAGTCGCGGACGATGTTGCCGTCCTCGACATGGTAGAAGCTCTGGATCAGGAACAGGATCAGCGGCAGCAGGATGAAGACGAAAGGGATCGCGTAGGCGAGGATCGTGGTGGCGAAACGAAAGACGGCGAGACCCTCGTCCGCTGTCCGATCGCTGTCGACGACCTCGGTCACCCGGTCACCACGTGGCATTCCCGGTCGCTCCAGCCGATGTCGGTCTCGTCGCCGACGGCAAGCGGAATGCCGGACGATCGGCTCGGGAGCTTGACCATCAGCCTGAGATCGGGCTGTGCGACGGCACTCACCGCGATCTGCGAGACCGGGCCGACGAAGCTCATTTCCTCGACCCGGACCCTGATCCGGTTCGGTGCCTCTTCCGCGGCGTCGCCGATCACGACCGCTTCCGGGCGGACGAGAAGCTTGCCAGGACCGCCTTTGGTCGCACCCGCCACCTCCGGACGACTCTCGACGGCGCATCGGAAGGTCCCAACCGGCGCGGAGAGTTGCCGCCTGCCCTCGCTCAGATCGCCGACGACGATATCGAGCAGATTGTTGTCGCCGAAAAAGCGCGCCACATATTCGTTGACGGGCCGGTAGTAGACCTCCTCGGGCGACCCGACCTGCTCGATCTTTCCGTGGTTCATGACACAGATCCGGTCGGCGATGGTCACCGCCTCTTCCTGGTCATGGGTCACGAAGAGAAAGGTCGTCCTGATCTCCCGTTGCAGCCGCTTGAGGAAGCGCTGCATCTGGCGGCGCAGCTCCGCATCGAGGGCGCCCAGCGGTTCGTCGAGAAGGATCAGGCGCGGCTCGCAGATGATGGCGCGGGCGAGCGCGACGCGCTGCTGCTGACCGCCGCTGAGCTGCGACGGATAGCGCTTGGCGAAATCCTCAAGTGCCACGAGACGCAGGGTTTCGACGACCCGCTCCTGGATCTTCGTCTTCTGCTCTCCCCGCACCTTGAGACCATAGCCGACATTGGCCTCGACGGTCATGTGGGGAAACAGAGCATAATCCTGGAAGACTGTATTGAACGGCCTGCGGTTGATCGGCATTCCTGAAATATCGATGCCGTCGAGGAGCACCGCGCCGCGGCTCGGCCGCACGAGCCCCCCGATGACGCGAAGGACGGTCGTCTTGCCCGAGCCGCTCGGTCCGAGCACGGTCATGAACTCGCCGTCGCGAAGGTTCAGGTCGACGTCATGCAGGACTTCGACGCCGCTATAGGTCTTCGCGACCCGCCTGAGCTCGACCAGCGTTTTCGGTTCTTCGTTCATCGTGCCGGTTGAATGACGTTTCGGGGCGCGTCGCAAAATGACCGCCGGGCCAATCGAGCGCCCGGCGGCCAGGATCATTCAGGTCAGGATCACGGGGACGCCTTGACCTCGTTCCACAAATCCGCCCGCTTGGTCGGATTCTCGACATCCTCGAGCCAGATGATCTTATCGCCTTCGCCCGCGCTGGAGAAGGGAGCCGAGGTGTTGCCGAAGCCGGTGCGCTCGGAGAGCTGTTCGCCGATCTTCTTTTGCAGGACGAAGTTGACCCATGCCTCGGCGAGGTCCTTGTCCTGGACGCCGGTGGTCATCGCCCAGGTGTCGAGCCAGGCGGGGGCGCCCTCCTTCGGATTGACGTAGGCGATCGGCGCGCCGGCATCCTGCATCGCCTTGACCTGCTGTTGGCCGTAGTTGGCGAAGATGATGGCGACATCGTTGTGCTGGTAGAGCTGCAGCGCCTCGTCAGCGGTGGTGTAGAAGCTCAGCAGGTTATGCTTGAGGTCGATCAGCTTCTCCTCGGCCGCGGCCAGTTGCTCGTCGGTGAGGTGGTAGGGATCCTCGATCCCCATCGTCAGGGCGGCGATGGTGAAATTGTGCTCGCCGTTGTCATAGCCGAGGACCTTGCCCTGGTACTGCGGATCCCACATCACTTCCCAGGAATCCGGCGGTGTCTTCACCTTCTCCGTGTCGTAGATCAGGCCGATCGAATCGAAGGCATAGGGAATCGCGTAGACCTTGCCGTCACGCATCACGCCGGTGACCTTGGAGAGGTCCTGGAAGCGCGGCAGGGTCTTCTTCTGGTTCGGGACCTTGTCGAGATCGTAAGGCTCGACAAGACCGAGATCGAGATAGCGCTGGAGCTGGGCGGTGTTGACGGCGAAGAGATCGAAATCCTTGCCTTCGCTACCCTTGATCTTGGCCCAGATCTCATCGTCGGTGCCGATGAAGACGACGCTTACGTCGGCGCCGGTCTGGTCTTCGAATTCCTTGACCCAGTCGGGGTCGGCATAGCCTTCCCAGGCGAGGATCCTCAACTCCTTCGCATGGCTCAGCGTCGGTACCGCAGCGAGGGCGGCGAGCCCCGCGGCCACGGAAAACAGGCTCTTGGCAATCAGCTTCATGGTCCTACTCCCTGTTCAGGTTGGTACGGATAGTCCCTCCCGGTCGCCGGGGGTTCGACCCCATCGATCGGATTCTCTTTGTTGGGGCAATTTCCGGTTCCCATCGGCCTACACCCAGCCGCCGTCGACGATGTAGTTCTGCGAGGTGCACATCCGGCTGTCGTCTGAAGCCAGAAACAACACCATGCGGGCAATATCCGGCGGATAGAGCCGGTCCGGCAGGCATTGGCGGTCGTCGATCTGCCGTTCGCCTTCCGGGGTGAGCCAGAGGTCCATCTGGCGCTTGGTCATGATCCAGCCGGGCATGACGCAGTTGACGCGGATATGCTCAGGCCCGAGCTCGCGGGCGAGGCCGCGGGTCATGCCGTTGATGGCGGATTTCGCGGTGACGTAGGCGATGCAGTCGCCGTCGCCGACCATCCAGGTGATCGAGCCGAGATTGACGATCGAGCCACCGCCGGAGTCGCGCATCTGGGGTCGCACGGCCCGGGTCGCGAAGACCTGATGACGGAGGTTCACCGCCATCCGGTCGTCCCAATAGTCCGGGGTAAGATCGTCGAGCTGGTGACGGTCATCATTGCCGGCATTGTTGACCAGGACCTTGATCGGCCCGTCATCCTTGCCGGTCCGGGAGATCGCCTCTTCCAACGCCGTGACATCGCGCAGATCGACAGACAAGAAGCGCGGGGCGTGGTGGCCACGGGCCGCGATCCGCGCCACCAGAGCCTCGGAGGCTTCGGTTGCGACATCGACGAAAGTGACCCGCGCGCCTTGCGCGCAAAAATGCTCGACGATGCTCTCGCCGATGCCCGATCCGCCTCCGGTGACGAATACGACGCGGTTCTCGAGGGACGGATATTTGGCGTCAGTCTGTTCCATGGAGCCGGGCTCGAACCGTCAGTGGGAATGGCGCGGGATGGCGGCGCCGCGGGTGCCGGGCAGGAAGTCGAGGTCGCAGCCCTTGTCGGCCTGGAGAACGTGGTCGAAATAGAGCTTCTGGTACCCTCCGCTCATCGGTGGGGGTGGCGGCTGCCATCCGCGCAGGCGCTCGGCGATTTCGGCGTCGGTGAGTTCCAGCGTCAGCTTGCGGTTCGCCGCGTCGAGCGAAATCATGTCGCCGCTCTGGACCACGGCCAGCGGCCCCCCCATCGCGGCTTCCGGCGTCGAATGGAGGACGACCGTGCCATAGGCGGTGCCGCTCATCCGCGCGTCGGAAATGCGCACCATATCGGTGATCCCCTTCTTGAGGACCTTCGGTGGCAGGCCCATGTTGCCGACCTCGGCCATGCCCGGATAGCCGCGCGGGCCGCAGTTCTTGAGGACCATCACGCAGGTCTCGTCGATGTCGAGATCGGGATCGCCGATCGTCTGGTGGTAGTGCTCGATATTCTCGAAGACCACCGCCCGGCCCTTGTGCTGCATCAGCGCCGGCGTCGCCGCCGATGGCTTGATCACCGCGCCGCCCGGCACCAGATTGCCGCGCAGGATCATGACGCCGCCGTCTTTCGTCAGCGGATTGTCGAGCGGCCGGATGACCTCCGTGTTGTAGTTCTCGGCATCGGCGTTGTTCTCGCCAATCGTGCGGCCGTTGACGGTGAGGGCATCGCGATTGAGAAGCCCGGCGTCGGCGAGCGCCCGCAGCACCACCGGCAGGCCGCCGGCATAATAGAAATCCTCCATCAGGAAGCGGCCGGACGGCATCAGGTCGACGATCGTCGGAACGTCGCGGCCGAAGCGGTCCCAGTCGTCGAGTTCGACCGGGACACCCATACGCCCGGCGATCGCCAGCAGGTGAATGACGGCATTGGTCGAGCCGCCGACCGCGGCGTTGGTGCGGATGGCATTCTCAAACGCCTGGCGAGTCAGGATCTTCGACATGACGAGGTCCTCGCGGACCATCTCGACGATGCGCCGCCCGGCAAGCTGGGCGAGCACGTTGCGCCGCGAATCGACGGCCGGAATCGCCGCGTTGCCGGGCATCCCCATGCCGAGGCTCTCGACCATGCTCGCCATCGTCGAGGCCGTGCCCATGGTCATGCAGTGACCGGCCGAGCGGGCCATGCAGGATTCCGCCTCGAGGAAATCGTCGACGCTCATCTTGCCCGCCTTGACGTCCTCGCTGAAGCGCCAGAAGTGGGTGCCGGAGCCGACCTCCTCGCCCCGGAAGCGACCGTTCAGCATCGGCCCGCCGGAGACCGCGATGGTCGGCAGGTCGCAGCTCGCCGCGCCCATCAAGAGCGCCGGCGTGGTCTTGTCGCAGCCGACCAGCAGCACGACGCCGTCGATCGGATTGCCGCGGATCGATTCCTCGACGTCCATGCTGACGAGATTGCGGAACAGCATCGCCGTCGGTCGAAGATTGGATTCGCCGAGCGACATCACCGGAAACTCGAGCGGCAATCCGCCGGCCTCGAGCACCCCGCGCCGGACCTTCTCGGCGATCTGACGGAAGTGGGCGTTACAGGGCGTCAGCTCGGACCAAGTGTTGCAGATGCCGATGACCGGGCGCCCGTCGAAGGAATCGGCCGGCAGGCCCTCGTTCTTCATCCAGCTCCGATGCATCATCGCATTCATCCCGGTTCCGCCGAACCAGGCTTCCGAGCGGAGCTTGCGCTTCGTCATTGGCGTGAAACCTTCTTCATGGGCCGTCCTTCCCGTCGCTGAGTTTCCAGAGCCCGCAGAGCATCACTCTCGGCGTCATCGATCAGCTTGACCATCGCATCGCGGGCACCGTCCGGGTCGCGGGCGCGCAGCGCGTCATAGACGGCCCGATGAAGCGGCACTGAGTGTCGCTGGCCGCGCGGATTGTCGAGAGAGAGATACATACTGGTCGTCAGCGCCGTCTCGATAACCGCGCTGAGCGAACGCATCATGCCGTTGTCGACGGCATTGAGAATGGCGAGATGGAAACGGGTATCGGGATCGATGAAGCGCCGGCCTTCGTCGCCGGCCGCTTCCATGCCTTCGAGAGCGGCGGCCATTTCGTCCAGTTGCGCTTCGCTCGCCCGCCCCGCGGCAAGCGCGGCGACGGAGGGTTCGATCGCCCGGCGAAGCTCGAATATCTCCCGGACGAACCGATCGCGCGGCACGACGGCCAACTGCCATGCGAGGACGTCGGGATCGAGTAGGTTCCAATCCTCGTAAGGGCGGACTCTCGTTCCGGTCTTGGGACGGGACTCGACCAGCCCCTTGCTGATCAGGACCTTGGTCGCTTCGCGCAGCACCGTACGGCTCACACCAAGCTGAGCGCACCAGTCGGCTTCGTTGGGCATCACCGTGCCGGGCGGCAACTCGCCGCCGATGATGCGCAGGCCGACCGCATGGACGATCTTGCCGAGCAGGCCTCGCGTCGTGCTGACCGCGCGATTCTGGCTGTGCGCTTCGGAGCGCGCCATCGCGATGCTCCAGACATCACGTTCGATTGCCAGATCGGACACGCTCAAACGTCTCACCCCATCCATCGCTGCTATGATATTATGATAAGATGGATGTGAGGGAGTCAAGGACCCCGGCGCGCCGACCTGCCGGCGTGCCGTTTGCCTGTGGAAATTCCGGATTCACCCAGACAGGAAAGCGCCCCGGAGCGCGAGCCAATCGCGCCGGCGTCCTGCAAGGCCGGTCGCACGCCGACACCGATCGACATCTTGAGTGCCCAAGCAGGTGGAGGGCCGACCGGTCCCGGGCGCGACGAACAGGCAACCGAGGCGCAGAGCCCCGCCGCAGGGCCTTGTCAACTCATCCAGTTGCCGCCGTCGACGTTCAGCGTCTGGGCGAGGATATAGTCGCTGTCGGCGCTGGCCAGAAACACCGCCGCACCGGTCATGTCTTCCGGAAGTCCCATGCGGCCGAAAGGCACCGCCTCACCGACCAGGCGTTTCTTCTCGCCGATCGGACGGTTTTCATATTTGGCGAACAAAGCGTCGACCTGCTCCCACATCGGGGTTTCGACGACACCGGGGGCGATCCCGTTGACGTTGATGCCGTAGTTGATCAGTTCGAGCGCCATACTCTGGGTCAGGCTGATGACGGCAGCCTTGGTGGCACAATAGACGGCAACACGCGGCTCGCCCCGGCGCCCGGCCTGGCTCGAAAAGTTGATGACCTTGCCGCCGTGTCCGGCGGCGACCATGCGGTCCGTCACCGCCTGAGTGGTGAAGAGAAGTCCTTTCACATTGACGGCGAACTGCTTGTCGAAATGCTGTTCGCTGATCTCGGTGAGCGGCGCCATGTCGAAGATGCCCGCCCCATTCACCAGGATGTCGATGCGTCCGGCCCATTCCATGACGGCATCCACCATCGCTGCGATGGAGTCACGCCGCGTCACATCGACGGCGACCGCAAACGCCTCGGGACCGATTGCCGAAGCGGTTTGTTCGGCTTCATCGATCAACAGGTCGGCCACGGCAACCCGGGCCCCTTCCGCGACATAGCGCTCGGCGATGGCTCGACCAATACCGCGGGCGCCGCCCGTAATCACGGCTATCTTGTCCTTCAATCGCATCGAGGTCCTCCCAGACAATATTGACAGTCCAAATCCGTCGTGCATAGCTATGCACGGCCAATTTCACTAGTCAATTTAACAAACAACGAACGACGTCGATGGCCACGGTGTCTCTAGCTAGGGTGGAGATTTCAGAATGGTGAAAAAGTTGTTCAGCAAGGCAATGAACCAGTCGGTGCGGCGTCGCGATTTCCTGAAAGGCGCCGCCGCGGTGGGCATGGCGGGGGCCTTCCCGGCAATCATCACGCGGCCTGCCTTCGCAGCCGACACACCGACCGTGGTCAATTCGATCCGGTCGCTGTCCAATCCGTATCACGCGACCTGGAACGCAGGTGGCGAGGCCTTCGCAAAATCCGTAGGCGCCGACTACGTGACGCTGGTGACCGAGGGGAACAGCGAGAAGGGAATCGCCGACATCAAGGCGATCCTCGCCAAGACCGGCGGCAACTGCGTCATCAACGTCGATCCCAACGACAGCCCGGACGCGCGGCCGATCGTCGAAGCCTGCAAGGATGCCGGCGCCTATGTCGTCACCCAGTGGAACAAGCCCGACGACCTGCATCCTTGGGACTTCAATCCGAACTACGTGGCGCATATCTCGTTCAGCGGCGTGCCTTATGGCAAGGCGATGGCGGAAGCACTGATCAAGGCGATGGGCGGCAAGGGCGGCATCGTTGCGCTCGGCGGCATCGAGTCGAACGTGCCGGCGATCGAACGCAAGGCGGGCCTCATGCAGGCGCTCGAGAGCAATCCCGATGTCAAGCTGCTCGACATGCAGGTAGCAAACTGGTCGGCCACGGAAGCGCTCGAAAAGACCAACGCCTGGCTGACCCAGTTTGGCGACCAGATCGGCGGCATCTGGGCAGCCAACGACGATATGGCGCTCGCCGCGGTCGAGGCGCTGCGCGCAGACGGCCGCGCGGGACAGGTGCCGGTCACCGGCATCGACGGTATCAAGCTCGCCGTCGAAGCGGTTCTCAAGGGAGAAATGGCGGGCACCGTCGCCTGGGATCCCTTCTGGCAGGGCGGCATGGGCCTGTCGATCGGCTATCACGCCAAGACGGGCGCCTTCGACCCGACGACCGAGCCGAAGGACCATCGTGAGTTCTACGGCAAGGGCGTTATCATCACGTCGGACAACGCCCAGTCGTTCTACGATACCAACATCGCTGCCGAGCCGAAGCTCGACTGGAACGATATCTGGGGTCGCGTTACCGGCCAGATCCAGTACAGCTGAGCCAGTCAGGTGGGCGCGCTCCGGCGCGTCCATCTCCGACGGTCACGACGAACCGCACGACACCTCCGTCGCTGCGGCTCGATGGCCTGATTCCCGGTGGCCGATAGAGCGAAGCCTGCGATGTCCCTGGAAACCTCCGCGAGCCTTCCGGACTCCGCCGTGGCGGCGCGTCCCCGCCGCCGACGGATCGCGGCCTGGGCGCCGCTCATCGTCCTCGTCCTGCTTTGCGTGATCATCGGCGTCGTCAATCCCAATTTCCTGAGCTTCGGGAACTTCGTCCGCATCAGCCAGACGGCGATGATCCCGCTGGTGCTCGGACTCGGCGCCACCTTCATCATCCTGATGGGATCGATCGACCTCTCGGTCGAGGGTATCCTGACCCTCGGCGCCGTCATCTTGTCGATGCTGGTGCTCAACGGCGCCAACGATAACGACTTGGGACTCCTCGGCGTGCTGATCGTCTTGCTGGTCGGCGCGGCCGTCGGCTTCGTCAACGGCGTCGTCCACGTAAAACTCAAGATCCCCTCCTTCATGACGACGCTCGGCACGTGGTTCATCGGCGTCGGTGTCGCCAACGCGCTGCTTGGAGGCATGGCGACGCGCGTCAACGATCCGATGATCCGCGGTCTCGCGATCGATCGCTTCCTCGGTTTCCCGTGGGGGGTATGGCTCGCCCTCCTCTGCTTCGCCATCGCCCTGGTGATCCAGAACTACACACGGCTCGGCCGCTATATCTATGCCCTCGGCGGCGGTGAGGAACTTGCCGCGCTTTCGGGCATCCCGGTGGCGCGGGTCCGCATCCTGACCTTCACGCTTGCCGGCGCCTTCTACGCCGTCGGCGGAATCCTCGCGGTCGCGCAACTCGGTCTCGGCAACGCCCAGATCGGAACCGGCCGGCTGTTCACGACGATCACGGCGGTCGTCGTCGGCGGGACGGCGCTTTCCGGTGGGCAAGGCGGTGTGCAGCAGACCCTGATCGGCGTGCTCATCGTGGTCGTGCTCAACAACGGCATGGTGTTGATGGGCGTGCCGCCCAGCGTGCAAATCGGCGTCCAGGGCCTGATGATCATCGCCGCCGTGGCACTCTCGGTTGATCGCAAGCTGATGCGAATCGTCAAATGAGCACGCCCGCCTCCACCGCTCCGGCCCTGGCCTTTGTCAACGTCAACAAGCGGTTTCCCGGCGTCCACGCCCTCAAGGACGTTTCGATCGAGGTCCAGCCCGGCGAGGTGGTCGGGCTGATCGGCGAAAACGGAGCGGGCAAGTCGACGCTGATGAAGATTCTCAGTGGCGTCTATCAACCCGACTCCGGCGAGGTTCTGATCGCCGGCGAGCCGACGCGCCTCGCCAATGCCTCCGATGCCAATAGCAAGGGCATCGGCATGGTCTTCCAGGAGCAGTCGCTGCTCACCAACCTGACCGTCGGCGAGAATATATACCTTGGTAACGAAGCGCAGTTCACCCGTTTCGGCATCGTCGACTGGCGCGCCCTCTATGCGTCGGCCGAGCGCCAGCTCCGCAAGGTCGAGGTAGACGTCGATCCGCGGACCAGGGCGGACGACCTCGGCTTCGCGGCCCGACAGATGGTCGAGCTCGCCAAGGCCCTGACGCTTGAGGAGCAAGCCGGCAGCCATCTTGTCATCCTGCTCGACGAACCGACATCCGTTCTCGAACGCGCCGAGATCGAGATCCTTTTCGCCAGAGTGAGGGCGCTCAAATCGCGAGCTTCCTTCATCTTCGTGTCGCACCGCCTGGACGAGGTTCTGGAACTGGCCGACCGGATTTACGTGATGAAGGACGGCGCGGTGGTCGCGGATCTCAAATCGGAGGGCGCCGAGGTTGCCGAACTGCATCAGTTGATGGTCGGCCGGAGCCTGCAGTCGGAATATTACCGCGAGCAGTTGCAGAAGCCCTTCGCCGACGAGGTGGTCGTCGAGGCCGATAACCTTTCGCTCGGCCACGCCTACAAGGGCGTGTCGTTCCAACTCCATGCCGGCGAGATTCTCGGCATCGCCGGCGTCATCGGGTCGGGCCGCGAGGAGTTGACCCGCACTCTTGCCGGCTTCGCGCCGCATGACGACGGCCACCTGCTGGTCCATGGCCGGGACGTGAAGCTCAAGTCCCCGGCAGAGGCGGTGGATGTCGGCTTCGGCTATATCCCTCGCGAAAGACGGGTGGAGGGCCTGGTCCTGTTCCTGCCTGTCGCCGCAAATATCACGCTTGCCGATCTCGGCAGCCTCACCCGCCATGGCCTGATAGACGCGAAGGAGGAGCGGCGCCTGGCCACGCGCTGGGTCGAGCGCCTCAACGTCCGGACGCCGAGCATCAACACACTGTGCCTGAACCTTTCGGGCGGCAACCAGCAGAAGGTGGTGCTCGCCAAATGGCTGAACGCCAAGGCGCGGATCCTCATCCTCGACCATCCGACCCGCGGCCTCGATGTCGGGGCCAAGGAAGAGGTCTATGAGTTGGTTCGCACGACGACCGGCGAAGGAGTCGCCGTCATCCTGACGTCGGACACGCTTGAGGAGACCATTGGCCTCAGCCACACCGTGCTGGTGATGCGCGACGGAGCGATCACCTATCGCACCGAAACCAAGCCTGGAGCGAAGCCGCGGCAGGTCGATCTAATCGGACACATGGTCTAGGCACAGCCATGAACGCAATTGTCGAGAAATTGGGAATCGACACTCTCCGGCAGTGGCTGCCGCTGGCTACGCTCGCCGTGCTTGTCGTCTCGATCGGCGTCGTCGAGCCGAGTTTCCTCGAGCCCGCGTCCCTGCTCCAGCTTGCCAGCGATACGGCCGTCCTCTTCATCCTGGCGACCGGCGTCACCTTCGTCATCATGCTCGGCGGTATCGACCTCTCGATCCAGTCGATGGCGTCGCTGGCGAGCGTCATCGTCGCCCTGACCATCGCCCGGCTCGGCTATGGTTCCTTCGTCCTGGCAATCGGTGTTGGCGCGATCGTCGGATTGCTTTCAGGCCTCGCCCACGTCCGGCTGAAGATCCCGTCCTTCATCGCCACGCTGGCGATGGGCGGCGTGCTGTTCAGCACGGCGCTGGTGATTTCCCACGAAAGGTCGATCACGCTCGAGGACACGGAGCGCGGCTTCCAGGAGTGGATCACCGGGACCGTCTTCGGCATCCCGAACGTCGTCATCATCGGCCTGATCGTGCTGGTGATCGCTCACACGTTGCAGAGCCGGACCCGGTTTGGCCGCTACAGCGCCGCGATCGGCGCGGGCGAACCGGCCGCCTATGCATCGGGCGTCAAGGTTGACCGGCAGAAGGTCTTCGCCTTCATCCTTTCCTCAGCCTTCGCCGCGCTCGCCGGCGTGATTCTCGCCGGCCGGCTTGCCAGCGGCTCGCCGACCCTCGCCGCCGAACTGCTGCTGCCGTCGATAGCCGCCGTTGTCGTCGGCGGCACTGCGATCACCGGCGGGGTCGGCAGCATCTGGCGGACCCTCGTCGGCGCGCTGATCATCTCCGTCGTGCGCATCGGCATGACCTTCCTCGGCGTCAACATCTTCGCGCAAAACATCGTGTTCGGCGCGGTGCTCATCGTCGCCGTCGCCATCACCATCGATCGGTCGAAAATCCCGATCGTCAAATAGCAGTCAGGAGCAATTCAATGGACCTCGGTCTGCGCGACAAGGTAGCTGTGATCAGCGGCGGCAGCATCGGCATCGGTCTCGCCGTCGCCAAGGGCTTCGCCGCCGAGGGCGCCCATGTCGTGATCTCCGCGCGTAATGCCGAGCGACTCGAGACAGCACGCCAGGAGATCGCCGCAACCTCACAGGCCCGGATCATCGCCGTCGCGGCCGACATCGCCACGGTCGACGGCGTCGCACGGGTGGTGGACGCCGCCGAGAGCGAATTCGGCGGCGCTGACATCCTGGTCAACAATGCCGGCTCCGGCAGCAACGAAACGATCATGGAAGCGCCGGACGACAAGTGGCAGGCCTATTGGGAGCTGCACGTCATGGCGGCCGTCCGCCTGGCGCGCGGACTGGTTCCGTCGATGCGCCGTCGCGGCGGTGGCGTCATTCTCAACAACGCGTCGATATGCGCCACGCAGCCGCTCTGGTACGAGCCGATCTACAACGTTACCAAGGCCGCGCTGGTCATGCTCTCCAAGACAATGGCGACGGAGTTCATCAAGGACGGGATCCGGGTCAACGCCATCAACCCGGGCTTCGTTCTGACACCCGACTGGATCAAGACCGCAAAACAGTTGACCGCCGATTCGGGCGGCGACTGGCAGGGCTATATTGACAAGCTGGCGAAGGAAAACGCGCCCATCGGTCGCTTCGCGTCGCCCGAGGAGGTCGCGGACTTCTTCGTCTTTCTCTGTTCGGACCGCGCCAGCTATTCCGTCGGCTCGACCTATTTCGTCGACGGCGGCATGCTCAAGACGGTATAGGATCGGCGGAGGCGCAACCTGGCAACGGCACAACACGTACCCGAGTGCGCTGGCTGGTCATGAAAACCAGCCGGCGATACCCTTCTTCGACCGATGTCGCGCGATTGGCCGGGGTCTCGCAATCCGCGGTATCGCGGGCTTTTGGTGAGGGAAAGAGCATATCGGAGGAAACCCGGCGGAAAGTCTTCGAGGCGGCGAAGAAGCTCGACTACAGCCCGAATTTCATTCCGCGAATCCTGCTCAACCATCGCTCCCATCTCGTCGCCGTCGTGATCAGCGGAACCAGCAACCCGTTCTACGCCAACACGCTCGAGGCCTTCACCAAGGCGCTGCAGGACGACGGCTACCAGGTGCTTCTCGTCCACGTCGAAGGCGACCATTCCCTCGACGGAGCGGTGCCGAAGCTTGCGAGCTATCGCGTCGACGCCATCGTCAGCGCGCTGCCCGTCCTGTCGAATGCCGCCGCCAGTGCCTTCGCTCGCTTCAAGATTCCCACCATCTCCTTCAATACGCCGATCAAGAACCGTTGGGTGACGTCGGTATGTTCCGACAGCGCCGGAGGCGCTGGCGCGGTAGCGGATCTCTTCGTCACGCGCGGCGCACGGTCTTTCGCCTTCATCACCGGCTCCGCGGGTAGCCACGCGAGTAACGAGCGCCTGCGAGGCTACTCCGAGAGGCTTCGGAAGCACGGCTTCCCGGAGGTCCGGGTCGCATCCGGCGACTATCAATATTCAGGCGGATTCGATGCAGCCCTTTCCCTCCACGAAGGCGACGGACACCCCGAGGCCATTTTCTGCGCAAACGACCTGATGGCGATCGGCGCACTCGACGCCTTGCGACGATCGCTGGGACGGCGGGTGCCGGAGGACGTGCTGGTCGCCGGCTTCGACGACGTACCCGAGGCGTCCTGGAAGGCCTACGACCTGACGACGGTGGTCCAGGACGGTCCGGCAATGGTCGCCGAGGCGATGGTTATCCTCAAATCGATGATGTCGTCGAGTTCGGCCGGCCGTCTGCTGCGCGTGGTGCCGGGTACCCTCATCGAACGCTCGACAACGCGCAGATAGAGTGTGGAAGCCGCCCCGATGAAGCACGTTGCAGTCCTCGACATCGGCAAGACGAACGTCAAGCTGTCGGCCGCGACGGCCGAGGGTGTCATAGAAGAGACTGTCTCTACCGGGAACGATCCTATTCCGGGGCCGCCCTATCTCCATCCCGACGAAGACAGAATCGAGGATTGGTTCCTCGATCAGCTTCGGGGGCTGGCTCAGCGCCATTCGATCGGCGCCGTCGTCGCGACGTCGCACGGCTCGCTCGGCGCCCTGATCGGCGGCGACCGGCTGCAGATGCCCCTGGTCGACTACGAGAACGAGCCTTCGGACGAGGTCAATCGCCGCTACGCCGAACTCGCCGGTTCGCTGCGTGATCGCGGCAGTCCGATCATGCCCGGCCTCGCGCATCTTGCCCGCCAGCTGCTCTTTCTCGAGATGGAATGGCCGGACGCCGTGGCGCGGGCCGAGCATTTCCTCGGCGGTCCCCAATACTGGGCGTGGCGCCTGTCGGGCGTTGCGGCAACCGAACTCACCTATCTCGGCGCCCAATCCCACCTTTGGGACGTCCTGCGGCAGCGATATCTACCGATCGTCGCGAAGAGGGGTTGGGACCGCCTGCTGCCGCCACTGATGCCGGGGTGGCAGAAGCTTGGTTCGATCAGGCCCGAGCTGGCACGACGCCACGCGCTGTCGGCCGGGATCGCCGTCCTTTGCGGCATCCACGATTCCAGTGCCAATTTCTATCGCTACCAGCGAGCCGGCCTCGATGACATCGCGCTCATCTCGACGGGCACATGGATCGTCGGGCTCGGGGATATCAGGCGACCGGCGGACTTCGTGGCCTCCGATCAACGGCTCTGCAATGCCGATGTCCTTGGCCGACCGCTCGCCGGTGTTCTCGCCATGGGGGGGCGCGAATTCGCGGCCCTTGCCGGCAACGCCCCGGAGGGCGCCGCAGCCGTCGCGGATGTCGCGCGGCTGGTCGAGGCTGGAACGATGGCGCTTCCTTCCTTCAGCGATCACGATGTCCTGTTCCCCGGCAGCGCCGGCAAAGGGAGCATCGTCGGGACGCCGCCGGTGTCGCCAGCGGAACAGCGCGCCCTGGCTCTTCTTTATGTCGCGCTTCTGACCGACACCTGTCTCGATGTTCTCGGCGAGAACGGTACGACGGTGCTCGATGGCTCCTTCGTCAAGGATCCGGTCTACCCGGCGCTTGTTGCCGCGCTCCGGCCAAAGCGACGAACCCTTTTCAATACCGAAGCCAATGGGACAGCCTCCGGCGCCGCGTTGCTGGCAAGCCATGGGAGCCGCGCCGACCCCGTCCCGGTCGACCTGCGAGCGCCGCAAGAGATTGACCTTCCCGGCCTTGCCGACTACGCGGCGCGCTGGCGCCGCGCCACGGCCGGCGGAGCTGAATGAAAAGTCATCCATGCCCCTGATGCCTGGCGAGCCGCCGATCCTTTCGGACGAGGAGATGGCGCAGGTCTTTAGGTAGCGAGCGAGTCAACCGGCGCTGGCTGCGCCTTGCGCCGGCCGGGCCGGCGGCGGCGTATCCCTCCCCCGGCGCAGAAAGCGGTAGAAGTAGACCTTGACCGCGCTGTTGATCAGGAACCAGACGAGCGCATAGGCCCAGACGCCGAGGGCCAATTTCCAGCCGATCGGCGTGACGGTCCACCCATAGACGGCCGCCAACGTGCCGATCACCTGCGTGGTTTCCGCCGTGACGATCAGTTTCCAGCTCGGCCACGGGCGCTCCCAGATCGCGCCGGTATTGCGGGTCAGGTAGATCGTCAGGTGACCGGCAACCAGCAGCTTGAGGAAGATCAGCGTCTGGATGGTTTCGCGCGGCAGGTGCAGGTACTCCTCGGCGATCCAGAACAGTCCAAAGGAGGCGATGACACCGAGAACGCCCAGGATGAGACTGAGCGACAGCACGCGATGCATGTCCCACTTCACCGGGCGCAGCGCGACCGGAGCATTGTCGTAGGCGATCATCATGATCGGGAAATCGTTGAGGATCGCCAGAAGCACGATCATCACCGCGGTGACCGGGTAGAAATTGAAGACGATGATCGACAGCGTCATGAACAGGAGAACCCGCATCGTCTCGGCTATGCGGAAGATCGCGTAGCTGTTCATCCGCTCGAAGATCTTGCGGGCTTCCTCCATCGCGCTGGTGATCACCGACAGGCCGACGCCGGTCAGCACGAGGTCCGCGGCCGCGCGTGCAGCATCGGTCGCCCCGCTCACCGCGATCCCGACATCAGCCTGCTTGAGCGCCGGCGCGTCGTTGACGCCGTCGCCGGTCATGCCGACGATATGGCCACGGGCCTGCAACTCCTGAACGATCTTGAACTTGTGCTCGGGGAACACCTGGGCATAGCCGTCGGCGGATTCGATATCGACCGAGCCGATCGACTTGCCGTCCTTGTCGAAGGCCTTGTCGGCGGCGATGATGTCGGTGCCGAGATCGAGCTTGCCGGCGATTTCACGGGCGATCGCGACGTGATCGCCGGTGACCATGCGGACATCGAGCCCCATCGCCCGGGCGCGGTGGATGGTCTCCAGCGCGTCGTCGCGCGGCGGGTCGAAGAGCGGCAACAGACCGAGATACTGCCATTTGCCCTGAGGATCGGTTCGGGCCACCCCAAGCGTGCGATAACCCTTGGCCGCCAGCTTGTCCGTATCCTCGGAAACCTTCGCCGCGAGATCGGGATCCCCGCCAACCAGCTCGAGGATCGCCTGCGGCGCGCCCTTGGCGACGCTGAACTTGCCGTCGCTGGTGGAGATGTCGGCCTCGGACCGCTTGCTGACCGGGTCGAAGGGTACGAACTTCGCCACCTGATAGGACTTCAGCGCGTTTGCGTCTTTCAACCCCGTGACGATGGCCTGATCGATCGCGTCGGGATTGTCGGCCTGCGACGCCAGCGCGGCGGCAAGGATGATGGCGTCGGCGTCGGTCGCGGCGAGGACGATCGGATCGCCGAGCGTCAGCTGGTTCTTGGTCAGCGTCCCGGTCTTGTCCGAGCAGAGGATGTCCATGCCGGCCATCTCCTCGATGGAGACAAGCCGGGAGACGATCGCCTTCATCCGCGCCAGGTTGACCGCGCCGACCGCCATGGTGACGGAGAGCACGGCGGGTAACGCGACCGGAATCGCGGCCACGGTCAGGATCAGGGCGAAGAGGACGGTATCGACCAGAGGATCCTGGCGGAAATACGCCACAACGAGGATCAAGGCGACCAGAGCGAGGGTCATCAGGATCAGGAAGTTGCCGATCCGCAGAACCGCCTTCTGGAAGTGCGACGTGGTGGAGGCGGTTTCGACCAGCTTGGCGGTGCGACCGAAATAGGTTGCGGCGCCCGTCGCGGTGACGACCGCCTTCATTTCTCCCATCTTGGCGATGGCGCTGGAATAGGCGACGTCACCGACCGCCTTGTCGACCGGAAGCGACTCGCCCGTCAGCGCGGACTGGTCGACGCTGAGGTAGTCGCCCTCGACCAGCGTCACGTCGGCAGGGATGACGTTGCCGATCCGGATCAGAATGACGTCGCCAACCACCAGCTCGCTTGCCGCAATGTCCTGCCACGTGCCATCGCGCAGGACGTGGGCCTTGAGGGCAAGATTCTTCTTGAGCGCCGCGATGGCGTTGTCCGCCTGGAACTCCTGCCAGAAGCCGACCCCGGCATTGATCAGCAGCATGATCGTGATGATCGCGAAATCTTCCCAGTGCTGAACGGCCGCAGACAGGATCGCGGCAACCTCGATCATCCAAGGTATCGGACCCCAGAAGAAGGAAAGGAACTTGAGGAGTGGGCTGGCGCGCTTCTCCTCGATGGCGTTGGGGCCGCGTTCGGCGAGCAGACGGGCGGCTTCCGACTGACTGAGTCCCGTCTTGAGGTCGGTCTTTGGCGTGTCGACCGCCGCAGCCTTTGTGGTCGGTTCGGTGGATGTCGATTGATCGATCATGCCGCTTTCCAACTTGTGAGGCTTCAGAATCACGCCAAGCCGTCTTATCGATGTCGGCTCGTTGCCTGTGCTGTCGGTTCGTTCGTACCACGCGTCATGCCAAGAAGAATCAGCAGACGCATAAGAAAGAGTTACATGACCGGCCGTTCGGTCGAAAGCAAACCGCGGCTCGAAGTCGGACGGAACGGTCGCCCCTCGTCAGTGCGATCGGATGCCTGATACCGGGCGGCGCGTTGTCCGATGATTCCACCTTAAGCATTCGGAAGGCATATGACGGGAATAATGAACCTTCAGTGACGCGCCAGCCATGGATGTCGCACGAGGCTCTTTGTCTGGCGTTGGCGTGCGGCTGGATACCCGACAGGTGCATCTTGCCGCATTTCCGGCGACATACACGCCGCATAGGTGAACTCGGTCAACATCGCTTTCCTCCTGGGGTGCTCATGAAGATGCTCAGTACGGCCGTCCGGTACGGCGCGGTTTCTCAATCCTTTCACTGGCTGACGGTGGTGCTGGTCGGCGGAGCGTGGCTGACGGCCGAGGGCGGCCCGGAGTCTCGCGTCTACTCGGTGGATCGCGCCGCGGACCTCGCCCTGCACGAGACCTTCGGGCTGCTGGTGCTGGTCGTTTTTGTCCTGCGGCTGATCTGGCGCGCTTTCGACCGCGCCCCCGAGGAAGTACCGATGCCCGGCTGGATGATGCTCGCTTCGCGGCTCACCCACTGGCTGCTCTACGCGCTGCTGTTCCTGGTGCCGGCCACAGCAATCATCGGCGCCTGGTACGAGGGACATCCGGTTACGCCGCTCTGGATCGGCGGGATCGGCCCGTATCTCACTGCCTCGCCGGATTTCGGCAAGACAGTCACCAACCTCCACACACTTCTCGGCGACGTCATCATCTACGTCGCGGGCCTGCACGCTGCCGCGGCGTTGTACCACCACTTCTTCCTGCGCGACCGCGTCCTGAAATCGATGCTGCCGGGATCGACCTGAGCGGAAAATCAACCGTTGGCTTTTGCCCGGCGGTATCGCAGGACGCCGAAACCGCCGATCCCGAGCACGGCCAGCACCAGCACGGCGATGCCGACGACATGCAACTGGTCGAGGTGCTCGATAAGCGATGAAAGGCGCGAACTGAGGACAAGCCAGAGACCGACCCACAATGCGGCGCCCACGGCATTGGCAATGGCGAACTTCCACCACGCCATATGCAGGCTGCCGGCGATCAGGCCATTGAGCTGGCGGAGGGGAACGATGAACCGCGCGCAGGCAACGATGAAGACCCCGAAACGACTAAATGTTTGCTCGAAGCCTTCAATCCGGGCCTCGGTCAGCCCGAAATGCGAGCCGAATTTGTGGATCGCCTTTCGCCCGAACCGCCGGCCGATCGCATAGCCTGCGTTGTCGCCGAGAAACGCACCCGCCCAGGCGACAAGAAACAGCGGCAGGATATCGGCATTCCTGATGCCAGCCGCCGTGCCGATGGCGATCAATAGCGTCTCACCGGGTAAAGGCGCCCCAAGGGATTCCAGGGCAATCGCCACGAAGATCACGGGCGCCCCGTGGCTTATGATGAAATTCGCGAGATCGCCGACATAGCTGGACGCCACGGGTGTTTCCCTTCAATCGCGGGATTGGGATCATGAGGCGCTGCGGGATGCCGCCGCAGCCCCAATGCAGGCGGCAATTCCGCACCTTAATCGTCGAGCCACATTAATGTGCAATTTGTCGCGACGGCATCGATTGCTTGTGATACCCGATCCGACGGTTCCACGTCATGTGCGCAAGGTCGAATGAGATGGGCGGCAATGCTTTCGGTGGGCCGGGGATCGCTCCGACGTGGGCCTCCAGCGACAAGGATTTCGTAACCACGGCGCTCGGCAACTCCCGGCTCTGGGTGACGGTCGGTCACGGCATCATCAACGAGATCTACTGGCCGTCGACCGGACGGCCGCAAATACGCGATCTCAGCTTCTACCTCATCGGCGAAGACCGCTGGATCGATCTGAAGCGCGTTCGCCGGTACCAACTTTCCAAGCCCAAGCCCTACCTGCCGCTGCTGACCATCGCCCATACCGGAGACGACTATCGACTGACGGTCGAGGTACTGCCCGATCCCTCGCGCGACGTGCTGCTGATGCACTTCGATGTCGAGGGGCCCTATCGCCTCGGCGTGATCGCGGCGCCGCATCTCGGGACCAGCGGCTACGACAATACCGCCTGGGTCGAGGACGGCGAGGCTTTTGCGGCAATGAACATAGGCGCAATGTGCCTGACTGCCGACGTGCCGATGGACGACCTCAGCGCCGGCTTCGTCGGTGCCTCGGACGGCTGGCAGGACCTCGCCCGCAACGGCCGCTTCACCTTCGGCTTCTCCCGCGCCGAGCGCGGGAACGTGGCGATGTCGGCGTCGCTTGCCGAGCGCCAGGGCGTGATCGCACTCGGCTTCGCGCCGGAAGCGAAGAGCGCGCGGACTCTCGCCCGCTCGGCGCTGGCGGTGGGCTATGAGTTGATTCGCCAGGATTTCCTCGACGCCTGGGAGGACTGGGGCGGCAGACTCTCCCTGCCCTCGCCCGAAGCGGGACTGGCCGAAGAGGCGCTGATGTCGGCGACGGTGCTCAAGTCCCATGAGGACCGGATGTATCCCGGGGCGCTGGTGGCCAGCATGAGCACGCCGTGGGGGAATCGCACCAATACCCTTGGCGGCTACCACCTGGTCTGGCCGCGCGACGCAACGCTCGCGGCCTTTGCCTTTCTGGCGGTCAACGAAACCGACGATGCCCGGCACATCCTTGCCCATCTGATGGCCGTTCAACTCCCCGACGGCCATTGGCCGCAGAATTTCTTTCCCAACGGCCAGCCCTTCTGGACCGGCATCCAGCTCGACGAAACCGGCTTTCCGATCCTGCTCGCCGCCAAGCTTCACGAAATCGGACAGACCGACCTGCCCGGCGTCCGCGAGATGGTCCGCGCCGCCGTCGGGTCGATCGCCCGCCACGGTCCGTCGAGCGATCAGGATCGCTGGGAAGAGAATCCGGGAATCAGCGCCTTCACCGTCGCGGTGGTCATCGCAGCCTTGGCTGCGGCCGCCCCGTGGCTGGACGACGGGGAGCGCGACTATGCCCTCGACCTCGCCGATGACTGGAATGAGCGGCTCGAGCAATGGTGCTACGTTGCCGGCACGCCAATGGCCGAACAGACCGGTGTCGCCGGATATTACGTGCGCATTGCCCCGCCGGAGAAAGACGGCGGCCTCACCGGCCGGATCATGCTGCGCAACCGCAATGGCGAGATGATCGAAGCGTCCTGTCTGGTGGCGCTCGACTTCTCCTGGCTGGTGCGCCTCGGTCTGCGCAAGGCGAGCGATCCGCGCGTGCAGGACACGATCAGGATCGTCGACAGCATGCTACGGGTCGAAACCCCGTCCGGCGCCGTCTATCGCCGCTACAACGACGACGGCTACGGCGAATATGATGATGGCCGCGCCTATGACGGAAATGGCGTCGGCCGCGCCTGGCCTCTGCTCACCGGGGAGCGGGGCCATCTCGCCCTGCAGGCCGGCGAGGATCCGATCGAATATCTGCGCACCATGCATCGCTGCGCCAGCCCCGGCGGATTGCTGCCGGAACAGGTGTGGGACGCAGACGCGATTCCCGAACTCGAGCTGTTTCCCGGCCGGCCGTCCGGCAGCGCCATGCCGCTGATCTGGTCGCATTCGGAATTTCTGAAGCTGCTGATCGCCCGCGACCGCGGCCATCCGGTCGAACTGCTCGACGTCGTGCGCAAGCGTTATGGCGGGCGGACACCGAAGGCGAAATTCACCCGCTGGCGTAACGAAACGCCGGTGGCTTCACTGGCAAGCGGCCGGACGCTCCTGATCGAGGACCGTCATCCCTTCACGCTGCATTGCGGCTGGGACGGCTGGCAGTCGGTGGAAGACCTCCCGGCGATGCCGTTGCCATTCGGCCTGTGGGGCGTGACAATCGTGCCCGACAGCTACAAGGGCCGGTCGGAGATGAACTTCACCCGCCGCTACGGCGAAGCCTGGGAAGGACACGACCACGCCGTCGCCATCGTCGCCAAGGCCCGGCCTCAGACGCTCGTTCACAAAAAACATGCAATGTGACGCCAGTCTCTTGGCGAAAGTGGACAATTATTAATAGAGAAGACCCGTCCGATTCCGGGCACGAAATGTTTAGATTGAGCTGCGACAACGGCGCCGCACCGAGCGAGCCGGGCGTCCCCGAGTGAATTTCCGACGATGGATCGACCGCTTGGCGACAAAGCCAGGCGCGCGAGGAAAGGAGAGGCCATGAAACAAGAGTCCGATCTTCGCGAAAACCTCGTCGTGGTGAACAAGGCCTCGGATGCCTCCGGCCCGGCCGACATCCGCGGCGATTCGATCAACGCCATCCGCTTCCTCGCCGTCGACGCCGTCGAGCGCGCCAATTCCGGCCATCCCGGCACACCGATGGGTCTGGCGCCGCTGGCTTACCGGCTTTTCACTCATTACCTCCGGCACGACCCCGCCGCGCCGGACTGGCCGGATCGCGATCGCTTCGTCCTGTCCGGCGGGCATGCCTCGATGCTGCTTTACGCAAGCCTCCATCTCAGCGGTTACGATCTGTCGATCGACGATCTCAAGCAGTTCCGTCAGTGGGATTCGCGAACGCCGGGCCATCCCGAACGCGGCATGACGCCGGGCGTCGAGATCACCACCGGGCCGCTCGGCCAGGGTTTCGTCAACGCGGTCGGCATGGCGCTCGCCGAGAAGATGCTCGCCGCCCGCTTCAATCGACCGGGGCTTGATATCGTCAATCACCGCACCTGGGCCTTTTGCGGCGAAGGCGACATGATGGAAGGCATGACCAGCGAAGCGTCTTCGCTTGCCGGCCGACTGCATCTCGCACTCGGCAAGCTGACCGTGTTCTTCGACACCAATCACGTGACACTCGAAGGCCAGGCAGACGAGGAATTCGTCGAGAATGTCGCCGAGCGTTTCGACGCCTACGGCTGGCATGTCGCCGAGGCTGCCGATGTCAACGATCTCGACGCGATCGATCGTGCCATCGCCGCCGCCGTCGCCGAGACCGATCGACCGAGCCTGATCCTGGTGCACAGCCACATCGGCTACGGCTCGCCGGTCCAGGACACGGCCAAGGCGCACGGATCGCCGCTCGGTGAGGCGAATGTGGCGAAGACCCGCGAAAAGCTGGGCTGGTCGTATCCGCCGTTCGAAATCCCCGACGCCGTCTATGCCGACTGGCGCGGACAGGTGGCGGAGCGAGCAGAGACCCACGCGGCGTGGCAAGACCTGATGGCGCGTTATCGCGCCGACGAGCCGGCCGACGCCGCGGAGTTCGACCGGGTGATGTCCGGCGCGCTGCCATCCGGGATGGCGCGACGCGCTGCCGGTGTTCCAGCCGGGCGAACGGGTCGCGACCCGGGTCTCGGGCGGCAAGGCGCTGAACGCGTTCGCCCCCAGGGTGCCGGAACTCGCCGGCGGAACGGCGGACGTGCTGCCGTCGACGCACACGGCCGTCAACGGATCGGGCGACATCAACCAGGGCGACTATACCGGCCGCAACATCCATTTCGGCATTCGCGAACACGCCATGGGCGCGATCTGCAATGGCATGGCGGCCCATGGCGGCATCCGACCCTTCTGCTCGACCTTCCTGTCCTTCCGCGACTACATGGTCGAGCCGATCCGCCTCGCGGCATGATGCGGCTGCCGGTGGTCTTCGTCTTCACCCACGATTCCATCGGTCTCGGCGAGGACGGCCCGACCCATCAGCCGATCGAACATCTGGCAAGCATGCGGGCAACGCCGGGCCTGCGGGTGATCCGCCCCGCCGACGCCAATGAGTCCGCTCAGGCATGGGCAGAGGCGCTGGCCCATCCCGGCCCGACCGTGATGGTGCTGTCGCGTCAGGGACTGCCGATACTCGATGCGGGCCTCGTCGACGTCGGCAAAGGCGCGACGGTGATCGCGCCCGGTGGCGATGCGGCGATCATCGCGACCGGTTCCGAGGTCGAGATCGCCCTCGGTGCGCGCGACCTCCTCGCCGAAAAAGGCGTGAACGCGCGCGTCGTCTCGATGCCCTGTGTCGAGATATTCCGCGACCGCCCGGCGGCGGAACGCCACAAGGTCCTGCCGCCCGCGATGCCGACCGTCGCCGTCGAGGCCGCCGCGCCCTATAGTTGGTACGAATTCGCCGACGACGTCGTCGGGCTGACCCGCTTCGGCGCGTCGGCCCCCGCGGAAGTCATTTACGAAAAGCTTGGGATCACGCCCAAGGCAGTTGCAGAGCGCGTTTCGCGCCTCCTCGACAAACATGAGGTGAAATCATGAATCCCCTGAAGACACTGCACGATGTCGGACAGAGCATCTGGCTCGACAACATCCGCCGCGAGCTTCTCGATAGCGGAACGCTCGCCCGCTACATCTCCGAACTATCGGTGACGGGCCTGACCTCCAACCCGACCATCTTCCAGCATGCAATCGCCGGCAGCGCCGACTACGACAAGGCGATCCGCAGCCGCATGGGCGACAAACTGTCGACGGAAGAGCTGTTCTTCGAGATCGCGCTCGAGGACATCACCGCCGCCGCGGACCTGTTTCGGCCGATCCACGATGCCACCGGCGGTATCGACGGGTTCGTCTCGCTGGAGGTTTCGCCGACACTCGCCGACGACGCCGAGGGGACGATCGCCCAGGCCAAACAGCTGCACAAGCAGGCGGCGCGGCCCAACGTCTTCATCAAGGTGCCTGGGACCAAGGCCGGCGTCGTGGCGATCGAGGAACTGATCGCCGCCGGGATATCCATCAACGTCACCCTGCTCTTCTCGCGGGAGCACTATGTCGACGCGGCCGAAGCCTTCATGCGCGGGCTGGAGCGTCGGGTCGCGGCCGGGCAGGACCTCAATGTCCATTCGGTCGCCTCGCTGTTCATCTCGCGCTGGGATGTGGCGGCGTCGAAGAAGCTTCCGGCGGACCTCCACAACAAGCTCGGTGTCGCCATCGGCAAGCGCTGCTTCAAGGCGTATTGCGATCTTCTGGCATCCGATCGCTGGAAAAAGCTCGCCGCGGCCGGTGCGTCGCCGCAGCGGATGCTGTGGGCGAGCACCAGCGCCAAGGACCCGTCGGTGCCCGACACCTTCTACGTCACCGCGCTGGCGGCCGACAACACGATCAACACCATGCCGGAAGCGACGCTGCTCGCCTTCGGCGATCACGGCAAGGTCGACGGCGTGCTGGCGGCTGACGGTGGCGACGCCGAAGCGACGATCGCGACGATCGCCAAGGCTGGCGTCGACGTCGACGCCCTCGCCGCCGACCTGCAGATCGAGGGCCGCGATTCTTTCGACAAATCCTTCGCGGATCTCCTGGCCAGCATCGAGACCAAGGTCGAAGCGCTCGCCGCCTGATTCCGGCGAGCGATCTCTGAAATCCAACAATCGGAAGGAACGGGAACCATGCAACTCGGGATGATCGGCCTCGGCCGCATGGGGGCCAATATGGTCCGCCGCCTGATGCGCGACGGCCACCAATGTGTGGTCTTCGACGTCAACCCCGCCGCGGTCAAGGAACTTGCCGGAGAGGGAGCGGTCGGCGCCTCGTCGATGGAGGATTTCGTTGCCAAGCTGACCAAGCCGCGCGCCGCCTGGATGATGGTGCCGGCCGCAGTGGTCGAGCAAACCCTCGGCCAGATTGCCCCGCTCATGGAAAAAGGCGACATGATCGTCGATGGCGGCAATTCCTATTATCGCGACGACATGGATCGCGCCAAGCGTCTGGCGCCGACCGGGATCCACTATGTCGATGTCGGCACAAGCGGCGGCGTCTGGGGTCTGGAGCGCGGATTCTGCCAGATGATCGGCGGGCCGGACGAAGCTGTGGCGCATCTCGACGCGGTTTTCGCGTCGTTGGCGCCGAAGATCGACTCGGCGCCGCGAACGCCGGGCCGCGACAAGGTCGGCGGCACCGCCGAGCATGGCTACCTGCATTGCGGACCGAGCGGCGCCGGCCATTTCGTCAAGATGGTCCACAACGGCGTCGAATACGGCGTCATGGCGGCCTATGCGGAGGGCCTGAACATCCTTGCCAGCGCCAATATCGGCACCAGAAAGCAGGAAGTCGACGCGGAGACGACGCCGCTCCGCGATCCCGAATACTACCAGTTCGATATCAACATTCCCGATGTCGCGGAAGTCTGGCGACGCGGCAGCGTGATCGGATCGTGGCTTCTCGACCTCGCGGCGGAAGCGCTGCTTGAAGACCCGCAACTCTCGAACTATGCCGGCCGCGTTTCGGACTTCGGCGAGGGCCGCTGGACGATCAAGGCGGCGATCGACGAGGGCGTTCCTGCACACGTCCTGTCCTCGGCGCTGTACGAGCGCTTCGCCTCGCGTGGCGATGCCGATTTCGCGGACAAGGTGATGTCGGCGATGCGCTACGAATTCGGCGGCCATCTCGAGAAGAAACCCTGAGGGCGCCGACCTCCCGAACTCCCCGCAACAACTGGTGGCGAAAGCGATGGCTCAAGCGAAATCCGATGCCCTGGTCCTTTTCGGCGCGACCGGAGACCTCGCTCACAAGAAGACCTTCCCGTCGCTCTATTCGATGGTCCGCCGGGGCATGCTGGATGTTCCGGTCGTCGGTGTCGCCATCGACGACTGGTCACTCGACCAGTTGATCGCGCGGGCACGCGACGGCATCGAAAAGGACAAGGGCTCGGTCGACGACGCGATCTTTTCCAAGCTCGCCGGCCTGCTTCGCTATGTCAGCGGCGACTATCGCGATCCAGGCACCTTCCAGAAGCTGAAGAGCGCGCTCGACGGCGCGTCGCGACCGCTGCACTATCTCGCCATCCCGCCGAGCATGTTCGAGACGGTCGTGCAGGGCCTGCAGCAGTCGGGCTGCGCCACCGGCGCCCGGCTGATGGTCGAGAAGCCCTTCGGCCGCGACCTCGCCTCGGCGCAATGGCTGAACCGAATTCTTCATCTGGCTTTCGACGAGTCGTCGATCTTCCGCATCGACCACTATCTCGGCAAGGAAGCCGTGCAGAACCTGCTCTATTTCCGTTTCGCCAACTCGTATCTGGAGCCGATCTGGAACCGCAACTATGTCGAGAGCGTCCAGGTGACCATGGCCGAGGATTTCGGCGTCCAGGGACGCGGCCATTTCTACGACGAGGTCGGCGCAATTCGCGACGTCATCGAGAACCACCTGATGAACGTGCTCGTCATCCTGGCAATGGAGGCGCCGGCCGGGGATTTCGAAGCCGGCCTGATCGACGAGAAGGTCAAGGTCTTCAAGGCCATCCGTCCGCTCGACCCCGCCGATGTCGTGCGCGGACAATTCGAGGGGTATCTCGACGAACCGGGCGTCGCCAAGGATTCGCAGGTCGAGACCTTCGCCGCCGTGCGGCTGTTCGTCGATTCCTGGCGCTGGGAGGGCGTGCCCTTCTATATCCGCGCCGGCAAGAACCTGCCGGTTCATGTCACCGAGGTCGTCGTCCGCTTCCATCGTCCGCCGCTCGATGCCTTCGGCGAGAACCTCGATGGCCAGTCGAACTATGTTCGTTTCCGGCTGAGCCCCGAGGTCGTGATTGCCATCGGTTCGCGGAAAAAGGCGCCGGGCGAAGAGATGAAGGGCGTGCAGTTCGAGCTTATCGCCCGAGACGACGTCAAGGACGAGATGGAGCCCTACGAGCGGCTGATCGGCGACGCCCTCGACGGCGACGACTCGCTGTTCACCCGACAGGACGCCAGCGAGATCGCGTGGCGGATCGTCGACCCGATCCTCGGCAACAAGGTCCCCGTCCATCCCTACAAACCGGGAACCTGGGGCCCGAAGCAAGCGCTCAAGGATCTCGTCCCGCCGCACGGATGGATCGACCCGGCTCCCTGAGCCGGAATGGAGGCGCGGCCGTGAGCGATCATCGGGAACTCTGGCTGTTCCGCCATGGCGAAACCGACTGGAGCAAGATCGGCCGGCATACCGGCCGCACCGACATCCCGCTCAACAAGGAAGGCGTGGCCCGCGCCCGCGCCATCGGCCGGCGGCTTCGCGGCCGGCCCTTCGCCCTGGTGCTGTCGAGCCCGCTGATCCGCGCGGTGGAGACCTGCCGGCTCGCCGGCTATGCCGGTGGAGCGGAGCTCGACGACGACCTGATGGAATGGGACTATGGCGCCTATGAAGGCCGCCGCACGGTCGATATCCAGAAGGAGCGGCCCGGCTGGCTGATCTGGAAAGGCGGCGTTCCCGACGGGGAGACCGTCGACCATGTCGGCGAGCGGAC
The DNA here is from genome assembly GCA_963812275.1 of uncultured Alphaproteobacteria bacterium. Taxonomy (GTDB): domain Bacteria; phylum Pseudomonadota; class Alphaproteobacteria; order Rhizobiales; family Kaistiaceae; genus Bauldia. The sequence goes on from CAWEUQ010000031.1 coordinate 308,937, forward strand.
CCGCCGCGTGATTGCCCGGGCGCTGAAGGCCGAGGGCGATGTCGCGCTGTTTGCACACGCCCATGTCCTGCGCATCCTGACAGCCTGCTGGCTTGGCCTGCCGCCCGTCGCCGGGCAGTATTTCGCCCTCGGCACGGCAACCGTCAGTGTCCTCGGATTCGAGCACGACTACCGCGTGATCGTCCGGTGGAACCAGAACAGCCACCTGGTGGAGGTCTAGATGCAGATCGAGGTGCTTGGCGACGCCGAAGCCGTCGCGAAAGAGGGCGCCACGCGGATCGCCGCGGCGGCGCGCCGGGCGATCACGGAGAAGGGCTCTTTTGCCCTGGCGGTCAGTGGCGGCCATACACCGTGGATCATGCTCGCGGCTCTGGCGGAGGAGGACCTCGCCTGGAGCCGGATTCAGATATTCCAGGTCGACGAACGGGTCGCCGCGGCCGACAGCCCGGATCGCAACCTCATGCATCTTCGGCAGAGCCTGCTTAGCCGCGTTCCGATCCCGGCAGAGAATATCCATGCGATGCCCGTCGAGGACCCTGATCTCACCGCGGGCGCTGCCGCCTATGCCCGCACGCTCGAAGCATTGGTCGGGTCGCCCCCGCGCCTCGATCTCGTCCATCTCGGCCTCGGGCCGGATGGCCACACCGCCTCGCTGGTCCCTAACGATCCCGTGCTCGCGGTGACCGACAGATGGGTGGCGACGACCTTGCCCTATCAGGGGCATCCGCGCATGACGCTGACCTATCCGGTTCTCGACAATGCGGCAGCGATCCTGTTCGTCGTCACAGGGGCGGAGAAGGTCGACGCGCTGGCGAGGCTGCAACGGCAGGATCCGACCATTCCTGCCGGACGGCTGCGGGCAGCGCAAATTGTCGTGCTGGCGGACCAGGCGGCGACAGGGAGCAACGAAAATGGCTGAAGTGAAGACCGGAAAGGCGGCAACGACCAAAGGCCCGCCGAGAGTCATGGCGATCGACATCGGCGGTACGCATGTGAAAATCCTGGCGACCGGTCGACGCGCCAAACGCGAGGTCGACTCGGGCCCGACCATGACCGCCGAACAGATGGTCGCGGACGTCAAGAAACTCGCCGAGGGATGGGACTATGACGTCGTCGCGATGGGCTATCCGGGCCCGGTGCTGCACAACAAGCCGATGCTTGAACCGGCCAATCTCGGAAGCGGCTGGGTCGGCTTCGATTTCGAAGTCAGCCTTCGCCTGTCCGGTCAAGGTCGTCAACGACGCGCTGATGCAGGCGGTCGGCAGCTACGAAGGGCGGCGGATGCTGTTCCTCGGCCTCGGCACCGGTCTCGGCACGGCGCTGATCGTCGACAAGGTGGCGCAGCCGATGGAACTGGCGCATCTGCCTTACAAGAAGCACCGGACCTTCGAGGATTATGTCGGCGAGGCTGGATTGAAGCGTCTCGGCAAGAAGAAGTGGCGGCACGAAGTCTTCAAAGTGGTCGAGCGACTGAAAGCGGCGACCGAGCCCGACTATGTCGTCATCGGCGGCGGTAATGTGCGGCTTCTCGACGAACTGCCGCCGCATTGCCGGCGCGGCGACAACGCCAACGCCTTCAAGGGCGGATTCCGCCTCTGGGAGAAAGACGGCATCGTCGTCTAGGTAGCCCGCGACCGGTCGGTGAAGCCTACCTGATGAAGAAGCGCGTCTCGTGCCCGGATGACGAACGGCCCCACCAGAAATCCGCTGTCAGGTTGTAGCCCGACAAACCGAACTGTCGCAAATGCGGTTCGATCGCAGCCGCTGCGGCCTGACGGTCCGGAAACTCTCCGGTGAAATCGCTTTCGTGAACCAGCTTCCCGTCCCGGTCGAACTCTTCGACCTTGACGATGACGGCATCGAGTTGGACGCTTTCCGAAGCTACCGGTGACTGCGTTATCATTTTTGACCTGCCTTTCCTCCACATTGGCAAGTTCCGTCTCTCTCCCTTCAGGCCACTATTGTCGGTCAGAATTATGACCGGCGGACACAAATCGAGGCGGCGCCGGTCGGTTGGTTTTGGCGAGACCGGCACACCCGGATTGCCACGTCGGGAACGCGGACGCGGTCTGTCGGAGTCACGGGGTTCGTCGACGATATCCCTTGATCAGCTGCCGCCGAATGTCAGGGTCTCGGTAGCGTTTTTCTCGACGAAGTCCCAGTCATATTCGACGCCAAGGCCGAGCCCATCCGGCACCGGCACGCAGCCGTCTTTGCCAACCGCGTCGGGCTGATCGGAATAGCTCGCGTCATAGACCGGCGGCACGACGTTGGGCATGTCCGGACCGACCAGCGCCATCTCGTAGAAGCGCGTATTCGGCGTCACCGCCATGATCGCGCGATGGGCAGGGCCGCAGGCGTGATACTGGACGTCGAGACCGAGCGCCTGGCAGAAATGCGCGATCTTGAGCGCGCCGGTAATCCCCATGTCATATTCGGGATCGGCATGGATGATGTCGCCGCCACCGGCCATGATGAAGGCGGCCTTCGCCTCGAGGCCGCGGACATGCTCGCAGACCAGGAGCGGCGTCTTCAGCCGCTCGCGGAGCCGCTTGTGGCCTTCGACCGCGCCTCCGGTATCGCGATAGGGATCCTCGTACCAGAGGTAGCCGGCTTCGTCGCAAGCCTGGCCGACGGCGAGCGCGTCGAGCCATGTTCTCAATTCCGAAGCCGGGTCGATCATCAACGGAAAATCGTCGCCCACCGCCTTGCGGACGCCGAGCACGTTCTTGGTTTCGCGCCTTACATCGCCATCGTGCCAGCCGTGGATCTTGAAGGCGGCAAAGCCTTGTTCCTTGCAGGCGACCGCATAGTCGGCGAAGGCCTCGGGCGTATCGAGGCCGCCCGGCTCGTCCTGTCCGTGGTAGGTGCTGGCATAGGTCGGAAGCCGGGTGCGGAAGGCGCCGAGCAGCGCCGCGACCGAGGTGCCGAGACGCCTCGCCTGCAGGTCCCAGAGAGCGATGTCGATCGGGCCGTGGCCCATGTGGTCATAGGCGCGAACCTCCCGCTTCAGATCCTGCCAGATCATCTCACGCTGGTCGGGATCGCAGCCGATCAGGCGCGGCGCCAGCATCGCCGCCTGGGCGAAGGATGCCGGCGTGCCGATCCAGTGCGTGACGTACCCGCCCCGGGCGCCGCCGTCGGTCTCGATGCGGACTGCCCAGCGCTGGCTGGATATGCGGCCGCCTTTCTTGGCAATGACGTTGCCGACGCCGGCGGTGCCTGCTGCGGGCAGCCCCAGCCCCTCGGTCTCGAATGCAAAACGAATCAAATCGACGCGGGCAATGCGGTCTGACACGAAAAATCTCCTCTTCGACAGGTGCAATTCCGTTGGACGAGTATCAAGTTTTCGATGTTACCCCGGTTGATCCGCGAGAGCGTTGAGCATCACCGAGAACGCCTCCATGCCGGGATCGTCGAGTCCGATGCTGCGCTCGGCGAATATCCGGGCACGGCCGATCTTGTTCGGCTTGTCCCGGAACTCATCCAGCACCGCGGCGACGCGGGCACGGGCGGCCGTGAGCATCGCATCGGGATCGGTCTGCCCCGCCGTCGCCTCGACGACGGCATTGACGGTGTCGAGCACGGTCTTGTCGCCGAACGATGCTCCTCCCCGCGACTGCAACGCTGCGAGCGCGGCAGCGGCGAGCTCCGACATCTTCTCCCAAGGCAATTCGGCCTGCGGACCGACGTACTTGCCGCTGGCAAGCAGCGCCGTCGCCATCAAGGTTCCGTAGCTCGAACTCGACGCCTTGTTCACCGCGCCGGCGCATTTGCCGAACGCCTGCCCCAGCGTGTCCGGAAGCTCCGGCGACAATGTCGTAAGGGCGCGAAAGGCCTTGTCGAGAGTGATTCCGAGATCGCCGTCGCCAAGCTTGCCGTCGAGTTCGGTGAGCCGTGGCGCCTCGGTCTCGAGGGCCTTCGAAATGCGGTCGATCGCAAACCGGATGCTGTCGACGGTGAGCGGCACGGCTAAACCCTCCAGAAGGCGCATTCCGCCGGAGCGGCGAGAAGGCGCTTCAGTTCGTCATCGAGCTGGACGATCGTCACCGAAGCTCCGCTCATTTCCATCGAGGTGGCATAGCGACCGACCAGCGGCGTGACGATCTTCAGGCCGAGCCCCTCGAGGCGGTCGGCAATGCGTGAATAGAGGATATAAAGCTCCTCCAGCGGCGTGGCGCCGAGGCTGTTGACCAGCACTGAAACCTCGCCTGTGAACGCTCCATCCTCGACCAGCCGGTCGACGAGCGTGTCGGCGATCGCGTTGGCGCTTTCAAGCTTGCCGACGCTGACGCCGGGCTCGCCGTGAATGCCCATGCCGATTTCCATTTCATCCTCGCCGATCGTGAAGGTCGGCTTGCCGGCCTGCGGCACGATGCAGGGCCCGAGCGCGATACCCATCGAATGGCAGGCGTCGGCGGCCTTCTGGGCAATCCGTGTGACTTCGGCAAGGTCACTTCCCGCCGCCGCGGCCGCGCCCGCCATCTTGAAGCAATAGACCATGCCGGCGACCCCGCGTCGCTTGCTGCGCTCCTCCTTCGAGGCACTGGCGATATCGTCGGCGACGAGCACGGTGGTGCTGGAAATCCCGTCCAGTTCGACCAGTTCACCGGCCATGTCGAAATTCATGACGTCGCCGCCGTAATTGCCGTAGAGGCGCAGGACGCCGGCGCCGCCGTCGGCCGCCCGCATCGCAATCGCCATGTCGTCGGCCGAGGGAGAGGCGAACACGTCGCCAACCGCGCAGGCGTTGAGCAATCCCTGCCCGACGTAGCCGACGAAGACCGGCAAATGGCCCGATCCACCGCCCGTGACGATGCCGACCTTGCCGCTGACCGGACTGTCCGGCCTGACCACCACCTGCCGGCTTTCATCGCTGAACCGGTAGTATTGCGGATGCGCCCGACAAAGCCCCTCCAGCGTCTCGGCCGCATAGGCATAGGGATCGTTCATCAACTTCTTCATGGTTTCCTCCTGCAAGTCTTTTTACGCCGAAACGTCGCGATCGGGGTTCCTTACCATCGCCGACCGCGTGTGCCTATCGGCGGCTTCCGCGACGCTTCGAGCATCTTCCTGTGCAACATCCGGGCAGTGCGACGAGTTGCTTCGCGGCAGGCGTGCATGCCCTGATCCCCTTCCCCCTGATCGGGACGGAGGCGGACCGTGGGGCCGCCGCTTCTTCCGTCCAGACGCAGCCGGCTCAGGAGTCCTCGGTGATCCGGATATAGAGCGCGGTGACGGCAAGAATGATGAGGCCGAAGAGGATGCGTCGCGACCCCTCCGGCATCTGCAGCACCGTCAGGAGGGTGGCGAGCACGGTCAGGATCAGGGCGCCGATGATCGTCCCCGTGTAGCCGCCACGCCCGCCGAAGATCGAGGTGCCGCCGATGACGGCCGCCGCGACCGAAGGCAGGAGAAGCGGCGCCGCCAGCGACAGGGACGGCGCCTTGATCAGGCCGACATAGAGCAGGCCGGCGACACCAGCCAGCAGCCCGGAAAGGACGTAGAGCGCGAGGATGACCTGCCAGTAGAGAACGCCGGCGATGCGCGTTGCCTTGCTCGTTGTCGCCGACGGCGTAGAGGAGCCGGCCGAAGCCCGTTCGCCGAAGCATGTAGATGATCAGGACGGCGATCGGAACGAACAGCGCAAGCGCATTCGGAATGCCGTAGGTCCGTCCGGTGCCGAGCCAGGCGAGGACGTCGGGAACCGACGATCCGGTTGCGATGACCGTCCGCTGGTAGACTTGCAGCACCCCGGTGCCGATCAGGCTCATGCCAAGCGTCATGATCAGGGGATGGACGCGGAATATGCCGACGCCGATGCCGTTGGCGAGGCCGATCAGGGCGGCGGGGACGAGCGAGATGAGGATGGCAATCGCCGGATCATGAGTCCCGACCTGCGTCGCCATGATGAAGGCACTCATCGTCGCGACGACGCCGACCGACAGATCGATGCCGCCGGTCAGCATGGTCATCGTCTGGCAGCCCGCGAGGATCGCCAGCGGGATGGCGAACTTGATCGTGTTGGCGACCCAGCGTTCGTTGACGATGCCCGGGCGAAGGAACTCGAGGACGACGATCAGCCCGATCAGCAGAACGATCAAAGGGATGAGCGGACGGTCGGCCATGAATCGGCGGATGCGACGGCCGGGCGACACGGAATCGGGCGTGCGGACGGCGTCGCTCATGACGACCGGCTCCGCATCGCGACAAGCGCGCCGAGCATGACCACGATGACCATGATGGTTCCCTCGACAATGGTTGCGACATTCGGGTCGACGGAGAGGAAAGTCAGATCGCTGCGAACGAGACGAAGGATGAAGACCGCGACGATCGGACCGACGAGGCCGCCCTGGCCGCCGCCGAGCGTAACACCGCCGAGCACCACCGCGGCAACGCTGGCAAGCAGATACGGCCCCGGGATCGGCGCGCCGATGCCGGTGCTCATCGTCAGGACGAGACCGCCCATGGCAGCGAAGAGCCCGCCGATGGCATAGGCGGCGATCTTGGTGCGGCTGACCGAGACACCGCTGCGGAACGCCGCGAGGCTGTCGCTGCCGATCGCGTAGATCGAGAGGCCGAGGCGCGACCGCGTCAGCGGAACCCAGACCACCGCCAGGCAGACGACGAGAAGAACCAGCGCTGTCGGGATCCAGTCGGTTATTGCGGCTGGAACGCCGGGCACACCGACCGTGCCGACGAGCAGCGCTTTCAGCCATTCGGCCGCGGCCCCGCCGGGCGCGTTGAGCACGAGCAGCGACGTGCCCTCCCAGACGAAGAGCATCGCCAGGGTGACGACGATATCCGGAACCCGGGTGACGACGATCAGTGCGCCATTGATCGCACCGAGGACCACGCCGAGAAGGAGAACGACCGGCACGACCACGATCGCGAATTCCTCGCTGGCGCCGTCCATCATCGTCGCCGCGGTGACACTGGTCAGCGCCATCATCGAGGCGATCGACAAGTCGATACCGCCGGCGATGACGATCGGGGCCTGGGCTGCCGCTGCGAAGGCGAAAGGCAGCACCGCCAGCGTCAGCGACCCGAAGCCTGCCGCGCCGTAGTCAGGCTGGATATAGCGGGTGAACATCAGCAGCAGTCCGAGCAACACGAACAGCCCGATGACCCAGCCGTTGCGGCGAACAAAACCGCTCATGGTGCGCCGCCGTTCACGACGGGATACCCGTTTCCGGGGCGAGCGTCGCTGGCTGACCGGTGTCGCAGCCTTGCCGTCGCCTGCGCGCGGCAGCCCGTAGGCTGCCCGTATCAGCGCCGGTTCGTCGGCAATTTCGGCCGGCAGGACATCGACGACGCGGCCCGAGAAGATGACGACGGCGCGATCGCAGACCTGTTGAACCTCCGCCAGTTCGGATGTGTAGAGCAGCACCGATGAACCCTGTTCGGCGAGATCGCGCAGAAGCTGGTAGATTTCGCGCTTGGTGCGGATATCGATGCCGCGGGTCGGATCGAAGCAGAGGATCGTGCGCGATCCGGTGGCGATCCAGCGGGCAATCGTCACTTTCTGCTGGTTGCCGCCGGAGAGCCGCCGGACTTCGCTTTGCGCACGGGTATCGATCTGCAGGCGGTCGATCGCAGCGGTCACCTTGTCGCGCTCCATGCCGGTGTCGAGCGGTCCCCAGGCGCGGGGCCGGGCGCTGAACGGCAAGGCGATATTCTCCTTCACCGACCGCTGCATCAGGAGGGCATGGGTCCGGTCGCCTGGCACGAAGGCCAGGCCCTCGCGGATCGCATCGGCGGGATGGCCGAAGCGGACCTCCCGGCCGTCGACCCGGATCGTGCCGCCCGAGGGTCGGCGCATCCCGGACAGCACGTCAAACAATTCGTCCTGCCCCTGCCCTTCGAGCGCGACGACGCCGAGCACTTCGCCATCGTGGAGATCGAAGGAAACATCTTCGAGCTTGGTGCCGACGCGAAGGCTGGAAACGCGGAGGCGCGGCGTCGCCGCCTTCGCCTCGTCGATGCGTGCGGCATCAGTGCGCCGGACGATGGCGCGCGCTTTTTCGACCGGCGCGCCAAGCATCAGCTCGACGATCCGTTCTCCGGCGCCCGGCGCCATGTCGACAATTCCCACCGTCTCGCCATCGCGGAGCACGGTGGCACGGTCGCAAAGCGCCGAGATTTCCAGAAGACGGTGCGAGATGAAGATCACCGACCGGCCCGTCTCCTTCTGCCGCCGGATGACGTCGATCACCCGTTCGGCGAGGTTCGCCGGCAATGCCGCCGTCATCTCGTCAAGGAGCAGCACGTCGGGCTCGATAGCGAGCGCGCGGGCGAGATCGAGGACACGAAGCACGGCGAGCGGCATGTTGCGAACCGTCTCGCGGAGGTCGAGCCCGGGAACCCCGAGTTCCTTGACCCAGTCGAGAAAAGGCGCAACCGGCGTCTCGGTAAGGCGCAGGTTGGCGTCGACGTCGAGATCCGGAATCAGTGCCGGCTCCTGATAGACCGAGACAAGCCCGGCCCGCCGCGCCTCGGCCGGCGAATGGACGTCGCGCTTCTCGCCGCGAATCAGGATGGTGCCGGCGTCGTAGCGGATGGCGCCGGTGAGAATCTTCACAAGCGTCGACTTGCCGGCGCCATTCGCGCCCATCAGGGCATGGACCTCGCCAGGCCGCACCGAAAGCGAAGCATTGCGCAGCGCCGCGACAGCCCCGTAATTCTTGGCGACACCCGTGGCTTCCAGGAGCAGATCCGTCGTCACTGGTTCCTAAGTCCGGCTTGGTCCGAAAACTTCGAATCGAACGCGCGGCCGGTCTGGGCCGCGCGTCCGGTCTTCCTGCGGGGCCGGGATTATTCGCCGGGTCCCTTGCAGGCGATGATCTGGTCCTTGGTGTAGGTGGTCCAGTCCGGGATCGAGATGCTGACCGGCCACTCGGGATCGAGCGACGGATCGGCGGCCGCGGCCAGCTGAGCCTTGCCCTCGTCGGTGGCGTTCTGCCAGAGTTCCGGATTGACCAGGACGGTCTTTTCCGAAGGCATCTTGCCGTCGAGGATGTTCAGCGCCAGGGTCACGCCGGCGCCACCAATCGAACCCGGATTGGTGACCGCCGCGCCGACAAGTCCATCGACGGAATTGAGCTGGCCGACGAAACCGGCGTTGTCGGCGCCGACGACAGGCACAAGATCGACATCGGATTCGACCAGCGCATCGACGATGACGTTGTCGATACCGGAGGTCCAGACGCCGTCGAACGGAATTCCGGTGGCGATGTAGTCGAGGATCTGCTGCTTGCCCTGATCCTGCTGCCAGCCGGTGAAGACCTCCTGGGCGATGTTGATGTCGGGGTATTCGGCGAGCGCGCGCTTGAAGCCCTTGTCGCGATCGCTGTCAGCCGAGGCGCCGGCGGCGCCACGCATATAGATCACGTCGCCCTTGCCGCCGAGCTGCTCGAACAGCCACTTGGCGCCGAGATAGGCGTATTCTTCCTGGTTGTTGGAGATGACATAGGCCGAGGGCTCGGTGACCGCCTGGTCCACCGCGACGACGACGATGCCGGCATCGGTGGCTTCCTTGATGGCGGGATTGATGCCTTCGGGGTTGGCCGGATTGACGACGATGGCGTCGACGCCCGCCGCGATCAGGTTGCGGATGTCCTCCAGCTGACCGGCGGCATCCGTGTTGCGATGGGCGATGTTGAGCGAGTCGACCTCGCCCGATGCAAGCGCCTGCGCCTTCATCGAGCAGATCATTTCCTCGCGCCAGCCGTTGCCCTGGACCGTGTTCGAAATACCGATCGTGTAGCTGTCCTTGGCAGCCGCAGGACCGGCAAGCGAGGCGGCCAGTGCGGCAGCCAGGATGCCCGGAATTCCGAGAGAGATTGACTTGTGCATGGGATTCTTCCTTTCCTCCACTTTCGGGTCGTTCAAGCGATGACTGCGCCCGTCACTTGACGAAGGGGCGCAGAACGTCACGGGCGAGCAGGAAGCCGCGCTTCACCAGCTCGTCGGTGCCTTCGAAATTCCGGTCCTCATGCTCGATGATGATCGGACCGTCATAGCCGGCCCGATACAGGCCGGAAAAGATCACGTTCCAGTCGACGTCGCCGAGGCCGGGCATACGGGGAATCTGCCAGCCGATGCCGGACGAGAACGTGCCGCGTTCATAGAGGCCGTCGCGGTCGATCATCACGTCCTTGCCGTGGGCATGCAGGATGTGGGCGCCGAATTCGCGGATGAAGCGTTCCTGGTCGATCATCTGCCAGACGAGATGCGACGGATCGAAATTCATGCCGACATCGTCGCCCCAGGTCTCGAAGATCCGCCGCCAGACATACGGCGAATAGGCGATGTTGTGGCCGCCCGGCCATTCGTCGGTGCTGAAGATCATCGGGCAGTTCTCGAAGGCGATGGTGACGCCGTTGTCGCGGGCGAAAGCGATGACGTCCGGCCAGACCTTCAGCGCGTCGTCCCAGTTGGCGTCGACATGCTTGGACTGATCGCCGCCGCAGAAGGTGTTGACCACCGACACGCCCATCCGGCCGGCAGTGACGATCACCTTCTTCAGATGATCCATGACCGTGTCGCGATGCGCGGGGTCGGGGTGCAGCGGGTTCGGGTAATAGCCGAGCGCCGAAATCGATATGTCCTTTTCGGCAAGGGCCGAGACGATGTCCTTCGCTTCGCTGCCGGACGTATTGGCGACGTCGATATGGGATGTTCCGGCATAGCGGCGGGTCGGCCCGGACGTCTTCGGCCAGCAGGCGACTTCCAGCGCCTCGAAGCCAACCGACTGCGCCCAGTCGGCGACCTCCATCAAGGGCGTTTCGGGAAATGGCGCGGTCAGAAAGCCGAGCTTCACGATGTCCTCCCTGTCTTCCTCGGCAGCATCATCGCGCCACCTTCGCTGCTCTGCCAGACACGGCGGAGCTAGCAACCACGCCGCGAACATAAGCGATCGGATCGCCCGAAAGGAGTCCGTCGAGATGACGAGCGACGGTCGCCCGAAACGTCTCGCTCTCGAAGAGTTCCCTGTCGAACAGGCTTTCGTTGGAGAGGACTTCCGCGGCCAGCGAAGCCCCATCCTTGCCGACGCGGTCGGCAATCGCGGCAATCCATTCGGCGAACGGATCCTCTACGGACCACCGCCGCCCGAAGCCGTCCGACGCGTAGGCGAGATAGACGATCCACGCCGCGACCACCACCGCCAGCAACTCGACACTTTCGCCCCGGCGCAGGCGTTCGCGGACTGGATTGACGATACGCTGGACGATCTTCTGCGAGCCGTCGGTGGCGATCTGGTGGTTGCGATGGCGAATGGCGGTGTTGCGCAACCGGTCGAAGGTCTGCTCGACGTAGCGACCGGGCGAGACGCCGGGCACCGGCGGCAAGGTCGGAACGCTCTCTTCAAGCAGCATCCGGCGGACAAACGCCGTGAGGGTCGCGTCCGTCATGTCATCGCAGGTATGCTCGTATCCGGCGAGGAGCCCGAGATAACAGAGCGATGTCTGGGCGGCGTTCAGGACCCTCATCTTGATCAGTTCGAACGGCGCGACATCGTCAGTCCAGGTCGCGCCGGCCACGTCCCATTGCGGCGCCCGACCGGCGAAGCGGTTCTCGATCACCCACTGGCGGAAAGGCTCGCCGACGACCGGAGCGTGGTCGCAGTAGCCGAAGGTCTCCTCGACCATGCGGATGTCGGCGTCCGACGTCGCCGGCACGATCCGGTCGACCATGGTCGACGGAAAGGCCGCGTTGGCGTCGATCCATGCCAGGAGGCCGGGCCTGCGCCTGTCGGCCATGGCGCGCACGACGTTGCCGAGGATTTCGCCGTTGGACGGAATGTTGTCGCAACTCACCACCGTGATTGGGCGGCCGTGCGACTGCGCCCGCCGTTCGAGCGCGCTCACGATCAGGCCCGGCAGGCTGCGCGGCGCGCCCGGTTCGGCGATGTCGTGGACGAATGTCCGGATGGGCCTCGTCGAGGACGCCGCGTTGCCGGCTTGTGGCAGTAGCCCTTTTCGGTGACGGTCAGCGTGACCACCTCGATCTCCGGGGAGGCCAGCACATTCAGCGCGGCCCCGGCGTCGGTCTGAGCGTCGACGGTCGAGACCATGCAGCCGATCACGCGGGCGTCGACCTGTTCCCCGTCGCGCAGAAGTCGCGTGTAGAGCCCGTCCTGCTTTCCCAAGGTTTCCGACAGACGCGGCTCACGGATATTGATCCCGACCACACCCCAGCGGTCGAAGCGCTCGGCCAGCAGGTCGTCGGTGAACTCGGCCTGATGGCAGCGATGGAAGGCGCCGACCCCGACATGGGCCATGCCGACGGCAAGCGCCTCGCGGTCGTAGGCCGGCTTGCGGACGGCGTCCGGCAGCCCGGCGAGGGTCGAGGAATCGAGAGCCCGGGCATGACCCGGCGCTGCGCTCATCTGTTGACCCCAACCACCCATTGCTCCTGGTCGACCAGCGCGCCGGTCATCGGGCCGCCGGCATCGCTGAGCAGGAAAATCGCCAGGTTGGCAATGTCTTCGGGCGAGAGCAGGCGGCCGAAGGGAAGCGTCTTTTCCGCCTGCTCCACCCATCCCTCACCGAGACCGAGGGTCTCGGCCTGCATCACCTTCTCGGCCGGGGTGAGCGTCCAGCCGACATTGATGCCGTTGACGCGAATGTGGTCCCAGCGATGAGCGTTGGCGGCGTTTCTCGTCAGGGTCGCGAGAGCGCCCTTGGTTGCGGAATAGACAGCGAGTTCAGGCGTGCCGCAATGGGCATTCATCGACAGGATGTTGACGATCGCGCCGCCCTCGCCGCGCTCGCGCATCGCCTTGATCGCATGTTGCATCAGGAAGAAGGGCGCCCGCGCATTCACGTCGAAGAGCTTCGTCCAGAGGTCGATATCGGCGTCGAGGAAGGAGGCGCGATCGGTCATCGCGGCGACATTGACGAGGGCGTCGATGCGGCTGAAGCGCGCGAGGCACGCCGACACCAGGCGCTCCGGCACGTCGGGGGCAGCGAGGTCGGCGGCGACGAATTCGGTCTCGACACCCGCCGCGGAGAGCCTCTCGGCAACGCGGTTTCCGCGTTCGGCATCCCGGCCGGTCAGCAACAACCCGGCTGCGCCACTTTGTACCGCCGCGTCGGCAATCGCCTCGCCGATACCCTGTGTCGCTCCGGTGACGAGCGCCACCTTGCCGTCGAGCCGTGCCTCCATGCGCTTCCTGTCCCTGGAACGAAGTTTCTATTTCGATCAATATGGAAGGAATTTTCTGTTCCGTCAATCGCGCGACGGACCTGCCGGGGCGCTCGTTTCGCTAGCTGCTGCGACGAGCGACGACGCCGTTGACGAGACCCATGCCGACGGCAAGCGTCGCGGCAAGCGAGCGGAAGCCGGCAAAATCCGACTCTATCACCTCGACCCAGGCGTCCGACAACTTGACCAGCGGACTGAACGTGCTGTCGGTGATCGACACGATCCCGGCGCCGCGCTCGCGCGCGGCGGCAACCAGTTCCGGGGTGATGGAGTTATAGGGACTGAAGCTGACGGCGAGCACCGCATCGCGATTGTCGACGCAGCCGATCTGGTCGAATGCGGTCGAGCCGACATTGTCGACCAGGACGTTCCTCACGCCCTGCTGCGAGAGGGCCAAGGAGACATAGGCCGTCACCGGAAAGGCGCGCTTGCTGCCGATGACATGGATCAGATCGGCATCCGCCATAATCGCGATCATCCGCTCGAAGCCGTCGACATCGAAACCGGCTTCAATGCGGCCGAGCGATGCCTGGGACGCCGCGACCAGCCCGTTGACGAAGTGGAGGTTGGCGTTGGTCCGGCCTGCCACGGAGCGCGCCGATCCGTTGCGCTCCCGCCCCTCGGGCCACGAGCCCTTGACGTGTTCCTTGAAGATTTCCTGGAAATCCGAGAAGCCGGCGAAGCCGAAGGTCTTGGCGAAACGCACCAGCGTCGAGGGCTGGACGCCGGCCTGCCCAGCGACGCTGCTGATGGTGCCAAGCGCGACGTCGCTCGGATGCTGCCAGAGGAAGATCGCGACCTGGCGGAGACGCTTGGGGAAGTGGACCGTGCCCGAGGAAAGAACGGCGCGCAGTTCCTCGTAGGTGCGCGGCCGAGCGTAGCCCAGAGCCGCACCGCCCTTGTCGCCGTCCGATTTCTTCGGCGCGGTCCGTGCCCGGCTTCTGGTCGGCGACTGAGCCACGATCAACCTTTCAGATTGCTGGCCGGCGCTCCGGCGACAACGTCCATGGCCGCGGACTCTTACGGAGGACCGGCGTCGCGCACAAGAACATCCGCATCAAGGCGCCCCCCGACCGGTCGGCGCAATCGGCGGTCCGGCCCGCTGTTCGCCGCTGCGCAGGCGATCCCCCGTCGGGCCCTCGCCGAGGACCGGGAAATCGATATGGCGGCGAAAGGACTCGCGTCATCAGGCCTCGCTGGCGCTCGACGCACCCGACTATATGGTCGCGGAACGACTCGACATGAGCGGCGGCCTCGACAAGGACTGATCGATGAGCACGATACCCAACCATCCTCCCCTGCACGCCGACATCGGCGCGCTGATGGCCCATGCCAAGCGCATGAGGCGGCACATGCTGGTGATGGCGCGCGGTCCCGGTCAGGGCTATGTCGGCCAAGGCCTCGGCATCGCCGACGTGCTGGCGGCCGTCTATTTCCATGAGATGCGCTGGGATTCGCAAAAGCTCGACGACCCGGCCCGCGACCGCTTCCTGCTGTCGACCGGCCACTATTCGATCGCGCTCTGGGCGGTGCTCACCGAAGCCGGGGTGTTTCCACTCGACGAGCTGACGACCTATGGCGCCGACGACAGCCGGCTGCAGATGTCGACGCTCGACACGACGCCCGGTGTCGAGATCATCGGCGGCTCGCTCGGCCACGGCCTTGGGCAAGGCGTCGGCATGGCGCTCGGGCTGCGGCTCGATGGCTCGACGTCGCGGATCTTCTGCGAGCTCTCCGACGGCGAATTGCAGGAAGGCGCGACCTGGGAGGCGGCGATGTCGGGCAGCCATTTCGGCCTCGACAACCTTGTCGCCCTCATCGACTGCAACGGCATCCAGGCGGACGGCGAGATTGTGCTCGACATGGAGCCGGTCGCCGACAAGTGGCGCGCCTTCGGCTGGCAGACCCAGGAGATCGACGGCAACGACATGGAGGCCGTCGTCGCGGCACTGATGGCGGCCCGGGCGACCGGGGGCAAGCCGCACGCGATCGTGCTGCGAACCAGACCCGGCCGCGGTGTTCCGACGCTGGAGGAGCGGGAAAAGGCCCACTTCGTGCGGGTCGAGCCCGACGAATGGGACGCGCTGCTCGTCGAACTCGAGAGCGGGGATTGATCATGGCCGAGCGCACCTATTCAAAGGCGATGGGCGTCGACGAGGAAGCCGCCGCGCGTCCGGTGGTCGACGCTCCCTTCGGCGCTGCCCTTGTCGAGGTTGCCCGGCAACGCGGCGATATCGTCGGCCTGACGGCGGATCTCGGCAAATACACCGACATCCTGCCGTTTCGCGACGCCTTTCCCGACCGGTTCTTCAACGTCGGCATGGCGGAGCAGAACCTGGTGGCGATCGCCGCCGGCCTGGCACGGACGGGGCATGTTCCCTTCGCCACCACCTACGGCGTCTTCGCCACCCGGCGCGCCTATGACTACATCGCCATCGCCTGCGCCCACAGCAACGTCAACGTCAAGATCGTCGCCGGCCTGCCGGGGCTGACGACCGGCTATGGCGGCACCCACCAGGCGATCGAGGATCTCGCACTGATGCGGATGATCCCCAACCTGGTGGTCATCGATCCCTGCGACGCCACCGACATTTCCCAGATCACCCACGCCATCGCCGCCTATGACGGGCCGGTCTACATGCGGCTCCTGCGTGGCAAGGTGAACCGCGTCCTCGACCCCGCGTCATACCGGTTCGAGATCGGCAAGGCCTTCGTGCTGAAGGAAGGCGCCGACATCGGCATCATCGCTACCGGCTTCATGACCGAACGCGCGCTCGATGCCGCGGCGATGCTGGCGGCACAAGGGATCGACGCGGGCGTGCTGCATGTCCCGACCGTCAAGCCCTTCGACAGCGAAACGGTCGCCGCCTTCGCAGCGTCGGTGCGCGGCGTCGTCACGGCGGAAAACCACGTGACCAGGGGCGGGCTCGGCACGCAGGTGGCGGAGGCGCTCTACGACGCCGGCGTCGCCAGGCCATTGGCGCGGGTCGGCATCCCGGATGCCTTTATCGAGCTGGCTGCCGTTCCGACGCTGGCGGAACGGGTCGGTCTGACGCCGGAGGCGATTGCCGCACGGGCGCTGGAGGTTCTCAAGGCGGCGTGATCGGCGCGATGTCGTCCCGGATGAGAAGGGCGCCCTCATCGGTCTTCACGGAAACCGTCACGATGCTCGCGCCGGCGCCAGCGGCGTCGCGTGGCGGCGAATGGGCCAGAGGCTGCTGATCCGCGACGCCGAGGCATGAAGGAGCGGCACGATGGCCTCCATCCGCTCCGGCGTCATCCGGGCGCTGGGACCGACGACGATGATCGAAGCGACAGCGGTCTTCGGATCCTGCGGATCGAACACCGGCACAGCAACCGCGTTGACGCCAAGCGCCGCTTCCTCGATCGCCGTAGCATAGCCGGCGGCGCGGCACTGACGAAGCGCCTGGATCAGTTCCTCGATGGTCCTGATGGCTTTCGGGCCGACCTCTTCGCGCGATGGGAAGCCGCTCTTCAGCACCAGTCGCACGGCCTCGTCGTCGGACATCGTCGACAGCCAGGATTTGCCGGCCGCGGTCGCATGCAGGACGGCCTGCCGGCCGAGATTGCCATCATACCGGAGGCCGGCGCGGGCGCCCTGCGCCTCGACGATCCACGTCAGTTCCTCGTTCTCGACGACCGCGAGTCGGACGAGTTCGCCGGATTCGGCCGCGAGCCGGTGGAGTTCGGGGTAGGTCACCTCCCGCATCCCGGTCGCCGCGAGATGACCGAAGCCGACGATCGCGAGGCGAAGGGTCGCGAGGTAGTTCTGGGTTTCCGGGTCCTGCTCGACATAGCCGCGCGCGACGAGAACCTGGAGAAGGCGGTGGGCGGCCGGCTTGCCCATGGCGACACGCTCGGCGATGGCGCCAAGGGCCAGCGGTCGTTCCGACGCCTCGATCAGTTCGAGGATGTCGATGGCCTTGTGGAGCTGGACGGACACGGAGCGATCTCGACCTTCAGCCCGGTACGTTTTCGACGCGGCGACCGAAGATTCGCGCGCCTATCCGCCGCGTCGCCGGCACCGCCGCCAGCACCGTCACCAGGCAAAGCACGAGCAGGGCCAGCGAAATCGGGCGCGTCAGGATCGCCGTCGGGTCGCGCTCGAAGAGAACCAGCCCGCGCCGCAGGTTCTGGTCGATCATGCCGCCGAGAATGATGCCGAGAATCAGCGGCGCCATCGGGTAGCGCATCATTCGCATGAGGAAACCGAGGATGCCGAAAGCCATCATCACGTAGACGTCGAAGAGTCGCTGCGAAAGAGCATAGGGCCCGATGAGGCAAAGCGAAAAGATGACCGGGGTGAGATATTCCTTCGGGATCTTCAGCACCATCACCAGCGGTCGGGTGAGCAGGAGACCAAGGACCGCCATCGCGACGCTGGCGAAGACCAGGATCCAGACGACATTGGCGACGAATCCGGGATTCTCGATCATGATCATCGGCCCCGGACGGACATTGTGAATGAACATCGCCGCAAGCAGCACCGCGGCCGGCGCCGAACCCGGCACGGCAAGCGTGAGCGCGGGGATGATGGCACCGGGAAGTGCCGCGCTGTTGGCGGTCTCGGCGGCAATGAGGCCATCGGGCGAGCCGGTACCGTATTCGGAGGCGCGACGGCTGTAGCGCCGCCCGGCGGCGTAGGAAATCCACGCCGCGACATCCTCGCCGACGCCCGGAATGATGCCGATGGCGGTGCCGATGATGCTCGAACGACCGACCGTCATGCGGCTTCGCCACAGGTCGCGGGTGCAGGAGAGGACACCGGCCCGATCGGACATCGTCGTGGCGGCGCGCGCCTTTCCCTTGCCCATGGAGATCAGAAGCTCGGAGACGCCGAAGGCGCCGACCATCGCCGGGATCAACGCGATGCCGCCGGCGAGCTCGAGGCTGCCAAAGGAGAACCGCTCGTAGGCATGCATCGCCTCGAGACCGATCATCGCGACCAGAAGTCCGAAGAAACCGGCGATCCATCCCTTCAGCGGATCCTCGACCGACGTCATCGTTCCGGCGATCAGGATGCCGAAGATGCCGAGCAGGAAGTATTCAAAAGAGCCAAAGCCGAGCGCGACCTCCGCCAGCATCGGCGCGATCAGATAGAGGCAGAGGGCGCCGAACAGGCTGCCGACCAGCGAGGCAAGCGTCGCCAGCCCGAGCGCCTGGGCGGCCCGGCCCGACAGCGCCATGGGAAATCCCTCGACCGCCGTCGCGGCGTTGGCCGGGGTTCCCGGGATGTTGAGGAGGATGGCGCTGCGGCTGCCGCCGTAGATCGTTCCGACATAGAGGCAGATCAGGACCAGAATCGCCTGGTCGCCGCCCATTCCATAGGTCAGCGACGTCATCAGGGCGAGGCCCATCGTCGCGGTCAGGCCCGGCAGCGCGCCGATCACCATGCCGCCGAGGGTCGCCCACAGGACATTGATCAGCGTTTCGAAAGTCGCAAGGCCGACAAGGGCGTCAAGCACGATTTCCAGACCCTCAGGGAAGTCGAACGAGGAAGACGCTTTCGAACAGCGTCGGGATGAGCAGGCCGGTGATCAGGACGGTCAGGCCGACCGCGACAACCTTCCGGAGGAGCGGTCGGCCGGTCACCCGCCAGTTGAGGAACAGGGCGGCAAAAACCAGCGTGAAACCGCCGGAGACGAGACGGAAGTCGAGCCGACCGACCAGCGCGACGGCGACCAGCATCAGCGCCAGGGTGCCGACGATCCGGCCGGCGCCTTCGGACGGGATTTGGGTGGCGGTCTCGGCGGTGTACCGCCGCACGGAGCGGATGGTGAGGATCAGGCCGCAAAGGAGAAGCGCGACGCCGATGACGCCGGGAAATATGCCCGGCGCCGTCAACGGGTTGACGTGCCGGTCGGCGAACGTCGGCATGCCCGCCGAAATGACGATGACGGCAAGACCCAGAGCGGCGATCACGACTCCCGTCGCGAGGTCCGCCCTGACCAGAGCCTTGCCGTCCCATTCGTCCATGGCCGGAGTGAGTCCCCTGCCCGTCCGTCTTCGCCTATTTCGCCGCCGGACGCATGATGCCGAATTTCTCAGGCGATTCAGCAGCTTCGCCCCGATCATAGAGGCCCCAGGCAGCGGCGGCGATCAAGGGGTCGGCCGCCTTGAGGGCCGCCTCTGGCGCCATCGGCGCGACACCGCAACCGCGGGTTTCGCAGAGATTCGCCAGATCCTTCGAGTTCGAAACGATCTCGACCCAGGCCTTGCTCAGCGTATCGACGACGTCGGCCGGCGTTCCCTCGGGAAGGTAGATGCCGACAAAGTTCTCGGTCGGCGGCAGGTTCGGGAAATCGTCGGAAATCGGATGGATCTTCTGATCGCCGAGGGTGACCGCGGTCCTGCCGATCGCGGCCAGCGGCTTCAGCCGGCCGGCCCGGATCATTTCCGCCTGCTCCAGCGAGAGCTGGGTGGTCGCCTGCGCCTCGCCGGAAACCGTGGCGAGAATTGCCGGGTTGCCGCCGTCATAGACGAGTTGCTTGGGATCGATGCCGGCGACCTGGGCGATCGCGCCGAGTGCGGTGCCGCCCGAGGAATTGGGGCCGGCGGTGGCGACGAGGAAGGCATCGCCCTGCTCCTTCACCGCGTCGACAAAGCCCTGGACGCTATCGATGCCGGTATCGGGATTGACCGAGAGGATCGAGCCGATCGAGGCGATCAGGTAGGGATTCCAGTCCTTTATGCCGGTGTCGAGCATGCCCATGACGCCATAGGTGCCGATGTCGCGGACACCGCCCGACAGCCAGGTGTAGCCGTCCTTCGGCGAATCCATCACCGCCTTGGTGCCGACGGAGCCATTGGCGCCGGGCTGGTTCACCACCACGACCTTCTGGCCGAGCTTCGGTTCGAGGTCGTTGGCGATGACGCGGACGACGAGGTCGGTGACGCCGCCGGCCGGATAGGGAACGATCACCGTGATCGGCTTGTCGGGCTTCCATTCCGCCTGCGCCAGCGTCATCGACGCGGCGAGCATTCCGGCGGCAACGAGCATGGTCTTTTTCATGTCGGTTGGGTTCCTCCTTTTGGATCTTTTCTTCAGTGTTTTCAGGCTGTGAACCGTTATTCGGCGGCGAGTGCCGACTCGCCCTGCCGCTTCCGGCGCTCTGCCTCAAGCCTTTGAATCCACGGGCCGATGTAGTGGCCGTGGTCGTGGAAAGTGCGGCCCGAGAACAGGTTGCCGTCGATGACGCAGGGCTCGTTGACGAAGATGCCGCCGCAGACCTCGAGATCGAACTGGCACTTGGCCACGGTGGCCATGCGGCGGCCGCGGACTCGATCGGCCCGGGCCGGAATTTCGACGCCGTGACAGACACTTGCGATGGGGAGACCGTGGTCGAAGAAGGATTGGGTGATCCTGATCAGGTCGGGATCGTCGCGGATATATTCGGGTGCCCGGCCGCCCGAGAAGAAGATGCCGGCGTATTCGGCCGGATCGATGTCGCGGAAGGCGATATCGGCCTTGAGCTGGTAGCCTTCCCACTCGCGGGTGATGGTCCAGCCGGGGCGGATCTCGTGCAGAACCATCTGGAAGATCCGCGCTTCCGGACCGGCGACGACTGGCTCGAAACCCGCTTCCTGCAAGCGAAAATAGGGGTAGAGGGTGTCGACGGTCTCGGCGGCGTCGCCAATGATGATCAGGACTTTTTCTTTTGACATTGAAATCATTCAAAATTGGAACGAGAGTTCAAGTCTTTCAATATCGGAGGGCGGGAGTCAATGCCGGAAATTGCGCCGGACCTGTCGCCCCAAATTTCGGGACGCTTCGGAAACGGCTCGCGGACGGGGTTGCGACGGGCCCGGACGGCGGGCGAATCGGATCCGGAAGGATGGACTGGCGGGCACGGGACAGCCGCGTCTCAGACGTGTCTCTGGACATCATGTGAATTATTGAGTTACTGAGCTGGTCAAATGGAGAAAACCAGCGTGAATGTCGTCGAGCGACCGGGCGCCCCGATCTCGCTGTCGAGCCATCTGACCCGGGAGGTGCTGTCGCTGATCCTGGAAGAAGGACTCCGGCCGGGCGACCGACTGCCCAGCGTCAAGGAACTGTCCGAGCGTTTTTCGGTGGCGACGCCGACGATGCGGGAGGCGCTGCGCCTGCTGCAGATGGCCGGCAATCTCGACATCCGCCACGGCTCCGGGATCTACGTCAGTCGCGCCGAACCGCGGCTGATGCTGACCAACCCCTATGCCGGGACGCTCAGCACCGAGACCATCCTCAACCTCTTACAGGCGCGGCTGCTGATCGAACCGGCGGTCGCGGAGCTTGCCGCGATCCACGCGACCGAGAAGCACATCGACGACCTCGCCGACCTGCTCGCCGAAGCGGAGGCGCATCTCTCCGGCCGCGACACGGAAGACGCCGTGCTCGGCATCGTCAACATGCGCTTCCATCGCGCCATCGCCGAGGCGTCGGCCAACAGCGTGCTCGCCGACGTCGTCTTCAGCCTGACCGAAGTCCACATCAAGGAGCAGATGGCCGTGCTCGATCTCTACAACAACCGACGCCGCGACCACGATCAGCACAGGCTGATCTTCGCGGCGCTGAAGGCGCGCGACGCCGCCGACGCCCGGCGCCTGATGCGCGACCATCTCGAAGACGTCATCGCCGTCATCCAGGCGAAGCTGGCGACCGCCGACAAGGCGGGGCGCGCATGAGCGACAGCAGCGAGGAGTTCGCCGGCAAGGTGGCGATCGTCACCGGCGGCGCGATGGGGATCGGCGCGGCAGTCGCCGCGCTGCTGGCCGAACGCGGCGCGAAGGTCGCCGTGGTCGACCGCGACAAGGTTCCGGCGGAGGAGATTGCCAGCGACCTCGTCGCCCGCGGATTCGAGGCGCGGGCGATCGTCACCGACGTATCGGTCGGCGCCGACGTCGCCCGCTGCATCGCCGACGTAGTCGACGCCTGGGGGCGGATCGACATCGTCTCGAACAATGCCGGCATCCAGCGCTACGGCACGGTCGAGACGACGACCGAAACCGAATGGGACGAGGTCATCGATATCAACCTCAAGAGCGTCTACCTCGTCTGCCACCACGCCATTCCGCATCTCAAGACAACGCGCGGCGCGATCGTCAACATGGCCTCGGTCCAGGCCTTCGCCACCCAGCGCGGCGTCGCCGCCTACACGACCGGCAAGCACGGGCTGATCGGCCTGACCCGGTCGATGGCGCTCGACTTCGCCGAATACGGCGTGCGGGTCAACGCGGTGGCGCCCGGCAGCGTCGACACGCCGATGCTGCGCTGGGCGATCTCGCTCGACGACGATCCGGAAGCGCTGACCCGCACGATCCGCGCCATGCACCCGCTCGGCCGTATCGCCGAACCGCGGGAGATCGCCGAGACCGTCGCCTTCCTCGCCTCGCCGAAGGCCTCCTTCGTCACCGGCTCGACGCTGGTCGCCGATGGCGGCCTGTTGCTGCCGATCAGCGGCGCCCCGGCCGAAGGACTGAAGAAAGAGACCGATGAAGATCACCGATATCCGGGCGACGACCGTCACCGTTCCGCTCGAAGCGCCGCTTCGCCATTCCAACGGCGCCCATTGGGGGCGTTTCGTCCGTACCCTGGTCGAGATCGACACCGACGAGGGGCTGACCGGAGTCGGCGAGATGGGCGGCGCCGGCGAATCGGCGCAACTGGCGATCGAGGGACTGAAGCCCTACCTCCTCGGCCACGACCCGCTGCAGCTCGAGCAGCTGCGGTGGAAGATCATGAATCCGGTCGCCTCGCTCTACAACAACCGCATGCAGCTTCACGCGGCGATCGAATTCGCCTGCATGGACCTTGCCGGCAAGTTCCTCAACATCCGCGCCTGCGATCTGATCGGCGGCGCGGTGCGCGACGCGGTGCCCTTCGCCACCTACCTGTTCTACCGCTACGAGAGCCAGGACGGGACGGCCGGCGGCGAGATCACGCCGGACGAGATCGTCGCCCATACCAAGGACCTCGTTGCCCGCTACGGCTTCAAGACCCACAAGCTGAAGGGCGGCGTCTTCGCGCCCGATCACGACATCGAGGTGATGCAAGCGCTCGGCGAAGCCTTTCCCGGCGACGGCTTGCGGCTCGACCCGAACAGCGCCTGGACGGTCGAGGAGAGCATCCGCGTCGCCAAGGCGATCGGCAACCTCAACAACGAGTATCTCGAGGACCCGGCCTGGGGGCTCGAAGGCATGCGCCGGGTCCGCAACGCCATCGACATCCCGACCGCGACCAACACCGTCGTCGTCAATTTCGAGCAGCTCGCAGCCTGCATCCGCCTCGAGGCGGTCGACGTCATCCTGCTCGACACCACCTTCTGGGGCGGGCTGCGCCAGGCCTACAAGGCGGGCCAGGTGCTGGAGACCTTCCAGTGGGGGGCGAGCGTCCATTCCTCCGGCGAACTCGGCGTCCAGCTCGCGACCATGCTCCATCTCGGCGCGGCGCTGCCCAATCTCGGCTTCGCCGCCGACGCCCACTACCACCACCTCACCGACGACGTGATCAAGGGCGGCAAGATGCAATACAAGGACGGCAAGATCGCCCTGCCCAAGGGGCCGGGCCTCGGCGTCGAGCTCGACCGCGACAAGGTCGCCGAATATGCCGAGCTCTATCGCGAAACCGGCGGCTACGCCTATGACCGCGATCCGGCCCGGCCGGAGTGGTATTCGATCACGCCCGAGCGCCGCTTCGCCGACCCGGCGGCCGGCGCCGCTATGCCGTGGTGAGACGGGGATTCCTCTTCGCTCGCGGGGCGAAAGGGAAATCCATCGGAATGCATATTGGAGAAGCGAATGAAGTGGAATTAGAGGTGAAAATCGGCGGCATGCAGGTGCTTCACACCTTGCACCTTGATCGCGAAATCCGCGATGCCGTCACCATTGACATCACCCTCCAGCAGCCCGCCGCCGAAGCGGAGGATACCACTCACGCCGGGATGCTGGCTGAACGCATCCGCGCCTACGAAAGTGAAGCCCTGGTCGCCAGCCAAGTTGGTGTTGGCATCAATGTTGTGGAGGTCAATGAAATCGCGATGAAAGTCCTTGATCTTGTCGGCAGCGCCAACAGGACTTTCGAGGGTTGAGTTGAACTGAAACAGATCGCGACCGCCGCCGCCGGTGAGCTTGTCCTTGCCGAGGGCGCCGACCAGCGTGTCCGCACCCGCGTCGCCTTCGATCCTGTCGCCGTCGGCCCCGCCATTGAGATAGTCCTTGCCGCCACCGCCGAGGAGCTTGTCCCTGCCGGCCCCCCCAAACACCACGTCATTACCGCCAAGCCCGGAGAGCGTCTCCTTGCTCGTATCGCCGAGAAGTCCGTCAGCCTTTTTCGTGCCGGTGGGATGCTTGCCAGGATCGTTTTGCGTATAAAGCGTGTAGTCTGAGGTCGGCGCACCGCCATGATTATGGTAGGCGAGGATATCTTGTCGTCCGTCTCCATTGGCGTCCAAATTGTACAATCGAGTTCCGTTATCGTTAGGCCAGAACGATGACGGTAGTGTAACAAAGTGGCCGGTTCCGTCATTTATAAAAAAAGTTTCCGCTACCGGCTGTTCCACCATGAGATCGGAGAAACCATCGGCGTTTAAGTCGAATACATGAGCTTCTGAGACATAGTCGTGATCAAGATGAATTTTTGGTAAGCGCGAAGTACTTTCGTCGATGAAATGCCCACTCCCATCGTTGATAAACGTCTTTATTCCAGCACTATTGTAGTTCTTCTCATATGTAACCACCAAATCTAGAAACCCATCGCCATTTATATCGAATGCACGCGTTGCCAGGGCAGTTGCATCTTTCTCGAGTGGTGGTAACGCAAGAATGGTTGCATCGGAAAAATCCCCGTCGCCTGGATTTAGCAATAGCAGGCCCAGCCCCGTATCTCCGGCAAGAACAAGGTCCTGATCTCCGTCGTTGTCGGCGTCAAAAAATGAAGAAGTCAAGGCGTGAGTTAGAGCGATGTCAGGTAATCGGGTGTCGCTACGCGTAAAATGACCGGTTCCATCGTTGATCAGAAAATAGGATTCAGTCAGCGGCGAATGGGCTGGTGTTCCAAAATCATCATTCACGACTAGAATATCGGTGTCGCCATCGCCGTCTATGTCCGCGCCGGCTGTCGCATTTGTATGGTCCAGGAGGGCCGGAAGGTTTCCTGTCGCTTGCGTAAATCCATGTAACCCCGAGGAAAGAAGCAGAACGTTCTGAGCCCCCGGCCAAGGGTAGGTATCGATCCCATTACACGGAATAAAGAGGTCCGGCCTGTGATCGCCGTTGAAATCGGCAAAGACGACGACGGAATTATCAGGCCCGATCACCGCCGGCCCGGCGCTCGGAAAGAAAGTGCTCGTCGCGTCGGTAAAATGACCGCTGCCGTCGTTCCTCAGGAACGTCAGGGGAACGCTCCCGCCGGTCGCCGGGGGCTGGTAAAATCGGCCCGCGACTACATCCAGATCGCCATCCGAATCGAAATCGATAACTATCGTGGCGATCACGTTGGTGTGGTCGAAACCAGCACCATTTTGAAACGAAAAATTCGATTTGGTAAAAAAGGCAGACATGCTTCGCCCCCCTTTATCAAAAAATATTTTGCGACCATAGAATAAATCGGAGAATTACTCCAATATAAATAATAAAAGATCATTTTCTTTATTATTTCAATATCTTAGTCGGCAGGAAATCCATTCCTTGGCCCTCCTTCGAACCGCCCCTCGCCCGCCGCAGTCCGGCGGCCCACCCGGGCTTACCCGTGTGGCGCGCTCAATCGCGAAGACCCCCGCCCGGTCCGCGGCGGGTGCAGCGATGACGGATAGTCGGAATCCGCTGGGTCAGGTTGAAGGCAAATTGGGCGCTGCTTCTGCACGGACCGCATTTCGATCACGCCCGAGCGCCGCTTCGCCGACTCGGCGGCGGGCGCCGCGATGCCGCGGTGAGACGGGGCGTCGGCCCCCTCCTCCCACCGGCAACGGCAATTGCCGAAACGGCAGTCGCGGAAGCGCCGGGCCGGATCAGGCGACGAAGAAATCCTCGTGGGTGACGGCGAGGCCCGCGGGCAGTTTGGCGACCTCGACCGGCGCTACGCCGCCGACGCCGTCCGCGTCATAGTAGAGCCGGCCGCTCGCCTGGTCGTAGAGGATGTGATCGTTGGCATCGAGGGCGGCGTTGCCGACCACGAACTGGTCGGACGGCAGCTGGCCGAGCGACAGCGCCGTGAAGGCCGCCTTCGACAGCAGGATGGTGTCGTCAACCGGGTTGAAGTCCTTGAGCGTATCCTGGGTCGCGACAGTATCGAAGACGAAGCTGTCCTGGCCTTTTTCGCCCCACAGCTTGTCATGGCCCGTGCCGCCGTTGAGGGTATCGTTGCCATTCTGGCCATGGAGCTTGTCGTTGCCGGCCTTGCCGAAGAGCGTATCGTCGCCGGCCTTGGCCTTGAACTTGTCGTCGCCCTTCTTGCCGATCATCAGGTCGTCGGCATGGGTGCCGTTGACCTTGCCGCCATCCTTGTTGCCCTTGATCTTGTCGGGCTTCGAGGTGTCGAACTTCAGGCCGTCGAGAACGATGTAATCCCCCGTGAAGACGACCTTGTCGATAGGCTTCTTGCTGATCACCTGGATGTAGTTGGTGCCCCAGTCGTCGACAAGCACGCTCTTGATCGATGCACCGGTGATCAGGTGACCGTTCTTGTCGTAGGCGGTGAGAGCGAGCTGGGCGAAGTCGTAGCCGGTGACGTAGCCGCCGACCTTGTAGACCTTCGTGTCGAAGCCGAAGGTCATTGAGCCTCCGTAGTCCCAAGCGCCTATATAGGCTTTCCCGAACGGGACATCGCCTGCGTTTGCGATTTCGTCGGTATCTTCAAACCATTCCGAGTTGGGGCTGAACGTGGTGAAGTCGCCTGTCCACACATCATGCACATCGGTATTCGGGACTGGATCGACGAACCGCAGGCCGGATGCAAACTCATAGACGCTGTTGAATCCAGGCCTGTGCCAGAATTCGTCGCCGTTATAATTGGGTGAATTCGGTGTCGTCGTGACCCCTTCGAAGCTCTCCGTCTTGACGACCATCGCGTTTCACCCCCAGTTTGTCATGCCTGCAAGGCCCACGCCGACCAAGGCTTCATGTCAATGCAGAGTGCCCGCGCCGGGGAGTATGTTCAACCCACAATACAAAAAAAACGTATGCCACCCAGCCGGGGCTTGTTCCGTGAATAGGCGGCGGCGCCTCAATGGCGGCGAATGCGCTGGAAGGTCGACTTTTAATAAGCCGGCTAATCTGTTACAGCGACGACAGGTCGATCTCGGTGATGTGCCAGCGGCCGAGATTGGCCGTGTACATCTTCGTGCCCTTCAGCGCGACGTTGGTCGGGTGCGCGATGGTCGTGGCGTGCGGGATCCTCGATCAGGAGTTCGAGCGGGCCGCCGTCGCGCCAGCGGTAGATGCGGCTCGGCTCGTAGCAGGAAATGTAGAGCGCGCCGTCCGGGGCGAAGGCGAGGCCGTCCGGGACGTTGTCGACATCGGAGACGCGCCGCTCCAGCGCGCCGGCCGAGCCGTCGGCCGCGATCGGGACGAAGCTTACCGCCGGGACGTTGCTCTCGACGACGTAGAGGCCGTTGCCGTCCGGCGCCATCGCCATGCCGTTGGCGAAGCGGGTCGGGCCTTCGCACCAGACGCCGCCCTCGCCGGTGGCGAGATCGTAGCGGAAGACGCCGACGCCGGGATCGCCGGCGCTGTCGGAGACGTAGAGGCAGCCGCGCGCCTCGTCGACGACCGGATAGTTCGGCACCTTGATGCCGGAGGACGCGAACCTGTCGAAGGCGCCGGTCGCCGCGTCGTAGCGGAAGATCGCGGCGTGCCGGAGATCGCAGGCGAAGACGTTGCCGGCGCGATCGAAGGCGATGCCGAGCAGGAAGCCGCCGGTCGACCCCATCCGCTCGACCGCCTTGCCTTCGGCGTCGATGCGCAGCAGGTCGCCGACCTCGGTGCCGCACCAGATCGAACCGTCGGCATGGACGGCGACGCCCTCGGGATGGGCGACGCGGGGCTCGGAGAAGATGCCGTCGAAGAAGACACGGGCGGCGGAGATGTCGAGCAGGGGCTTCATCCGGTTCTCCCTTCCTTATCCTGAGCGCTCGGCCAGCACGGCGACAAGGTCGCGGTCGGCGGCGACGATCTCGTCGAGCAGCGCGCCGCGCTGGCGCGAGCCGACGAATTCGAGCCGGCGGAGGCCGAGCGGATCGATGCGCTCGCGCAGGATGTCGAGCGTTTCGGCCGGCACCGGCGGGATTTCGCGACATCCGGGCGAGAAGCGGACCGGGAAGCCGGTCGCCTCGGTGATGCGCGTCGCGGCTGACGCCGGGAAACATCTCGACGACGATGAGTTCGCGGGACTCGCGGTCGAGCTCGAAGACGCAGAGGTCGGTGATCAGCCGGACGACGCCGGGGCGATAGCCCTGGGCCTCGCGCTCGGCATCGGTGACATAGCCGCGGCCGCAACTGACGATATCGACCTCGGCGACCAGCGACAGCGGCGCGTGGCGGGTGACGTAGATGACGTAGTTCCGATGCATGTTGGCGACATCGGCCATGCCGCCCTGGCCGGGCAGGCGGATGATGCCG
This sequence comes from uncultured Alphaproteobacteria bacterium, assembly GCA_963812275.1. Classification (GTDB taxonomy): domain Bacteria; phylum Pseudomonadota; class Alphaproteobacteria; order Rhizobiales; family Kaistiaceae; genus Bauldia. The sequence goes on from CAWEUQ010000031.1 coordinate 337,761, forward strand.
CCGTCCTTGCGGCGAATGGCGATGTTATTGACCCGGGCGCGACGATCGACCTGCGCGGCGGCGATGATCTCGTGGGTGACGGCGCCGCCCTGATAGTAGGCCGAATAGGTGTCGTCGCCGCCGGCATGGGCGACCGCGGTCTCGGCGTCGAAGGGCTCGATCAGGCTGAGGCTCATGGTGCTCGGCGCGATGTCGAGATGGCCGCAGGTCATGGTGGTGACGATCATGTCCGGCGCGTGGGTCGCCTTGGCGAGGCGATAGGCGACGTTGGCGAGCGGCGAGACGGCGCCGGCGCTGGCGAAGCTTTCGTTGTCGAGCTCGGCGGCGATGCGGACCGCCATCGCCTCGTCGGTCGTGGCGGCGGGATTGCCGCGATTGACCACCGCGGGAAAGCGGATGTCACGGGCGGCGCGCGCCGGGACGGTGGCGGCGCGCCTGCAGCTGCGCGCGGCACGCCGCCGGCCGGCAGGCGGAGCGAGGTGGCGAGCGGCGCGTCGGCGGCGAAGGCGTCCTTCAGCGCCGCATAGTCGGTGACGTAGGCGGGCAGGCACGAGGTCGGCCAGGCGCCGCCTGCGACCTTCGCGATGGCGGTGATGCGGTTGCGGGTGAGGATCGACTGGCGGCCGCCCTGCTGCAATGCGCCGACCGGGACGATCTCCTCGACGGTGACCAGCACCTTCCGCGCGGCGGCGACCATCGGCCAGTCGAGGGCGCGCGGACCGACGATCTCGACGTTGCCCATCGCGTCGGCGCGCGGCGCGTGGAGGATGACGGTGTCGAGGCGGAGCGGCGGGACGACGCCGACCGCCTCGCCGCTCGCCGGATCGCGGACCGTGGTGGCGCCCGGGACCCGCGCCATCATGTCGGAGCCTTCGGGCAACTGGAACGGCAGCGACGGCAGGTTCTGCTCGGCGGCGCGCAGCGCCTGGATCATCGCCAGCGCCGTCCAGTCGCTGACCGGGATCCGGCCGGCTTCCGCGGCAGCGCGGAAGCGCGGCGGCAGGCCGAAGATGTCGAGGCTCGAGAAACAGATGTCGATGCTGGCGACCGCATTGGCCTCGAGCAGCATTTCCAGCGACAGGCCGCCCGCCCAGGAGACGAAGCGGAGGTCCTTCGCGCCGCGCGCCGTGATGGCATTCAGCAGCGCGATCGGCAGGCGGGCGAAGTGGTGGCCGCCGACGCCGAAGGAGTCGCCATCGGCGACCATGGCGGCAAGGCCGTCGAGGTCGGTGACCAGCGGGCGGTTGGGCTTCACCAGGCTTTCGTGAAGGGCCGCGGCCATCAGAGCGGTTCCGCTTCGATGCGATAGCGGGTGACGAAGGGTTCGCCGGCGGTGAAGGCGAGCGCGGTCGGGGTGCCGGCGGCGGCGATCGGATTGTCGGCCAGCGCCGTCGGCGGCCCGAGGCCGAAGGGCGAACAGATCGGCTCGATGCCGACCGCGACGTGGCGGCCGTTCCATGGGGCCATCTTGCGGCCGCCGTTGCTGTACCAGAGGAGGAGGCTCGGGAAGTGTTCCTTCTGCCAGGTCAGGCGGACGCGGTAGCCCTCCGCCTCGTTGGCGAGCGCGGCGCTGCCGTCGATGCCGTTCAGCTGGAGCAGTTCCTCGGCCTCGGCGGTGAGCGGCAGGCGGCTCGCATCGACGACGGTGCCGAAGCGGCCGGGGACGGACGTGAGATCGTCGAAGCGGGCGTCGATGGCGAAGAGCGGCGCATCGGGCTCGACGGTCGAGGGGTAGGTCAGGCCGTGGTCGAAGCGGCCGGGCTCGAGCCGCGCTGCCCCGGCGACCAGCGGCAGCCGGAACACGGGATGGAGGCCGATCGGCAGACGGCAATCCTCGCGCACCTCGATGCGGAAGGCGATGTCGACGGCGGGGGCGTCAGGGTCGGGCGTGACGGTGCGCTCGACGCGGGCGACCTTGCTCGATCTCGGGGTAGTCGAGGGCGAGCTTCAGCACGCCGTCCTCCGCCTCCTGCCATTGCCAGTCGACGTTGGAGGAATGGCCGTGGACTTCCTCGCCCGGCTCGGCGGGCCGCATGGCGGCGGCCCAGGCGGGGGTGAAGCCCTCGGCCGGGACGGAGTAGCCGAAGGGGACGCAGGGCCACTCGCCGCGGAGCCTTCTCAGGATACCCGGCTGCTCGCCGATGTCCGGCTCATTGGCCCAGGGCGCGACCTGCATCGGGCTGACCTGGCGGCCGTCGGCAAGCAGGAAGGTGACGGGCGCGAGCATGGCGCCGAGTCGCTGGACGGTGAGGCAGCCATGCGCCCAGCCGAGACCGCGATAGGGGGCGTCATTCATCGGTGCGGACTCCCTTCGTGGACGGACGCGACATTGCTTCCCTCTCCCACAGGGAGAGGGCTTTGCGGCTTGGCGAGCGAAGCGAGCGGCAGACGCAAAGGGTGAGGGGATGCGACCGGTGTGATGAGGTCGCATCCCCTCACCCTCCCGGCCTAGGCGTCTCGGTCGCTGCGCTCCCTGCGACGCCAAGGCCGGCAGCCCTCTCCCTATGGGAGAGGAAAGTGCGTTGCTTGCTTCGTCGGGCGTGGTGCCGCGATGCCCGGCAGACGCCCCCTCACCCATTGCCTCCAGGCTCGCCTTCGGCTCGCCAAGCCGCAAAGCCCTCTCCCACGAGGGGAGAGGGAGGGCGCGATGCTCCTGGTGGTCCACCATCGGGATCAGCCCCGCTTTTCGCGCTCGCGGGCGGCGCTCTTCTCGGCGAATTCGCGGACGCGGGCCTTGGCGAAATCGGTGCGGAACAGCGAGCAGACCGCGTCGCGTTCCTGGTCGAGGCCGGTGGCGAGATCGCTCTCTCCGGCAACCCGCACCAGTGTCTTCAGTTCACGGATCGCGTCCGCCGAAGCGGTGGCGATCTCGCCGGCCAGCGCCAGCGCCCGCGGCATCAGCTCGTCCGGCTCGGTGACGAGGTTGACGAGACCATATTGCTCGAAGGTCGCCGCCGGCAGCATCGCCCCGGTCATGAGCAGCCAGGCGGCGCGGTTGGCGCCGAGCTTCCTGACGCCGCGCTGGGTGCCGCCACCGCCGGGGACGAGGCCGAGCTTGACCTCGGGCAGGCCCATCTTCGCCGCGCTGGATGCGACAACGAGATCGCAGCAGAGCACCAGTTCGAAACCGCCGCCGAGGGCATAGCCGTTGACCGCCGCGATGACCGGCTTGGGATTGTCTTCGATCGCCGCATACATCGGGCCGCCGCGCTTCTGGAAAGCGTCGAAAGCGGTATCGGCCTCGCCGGCATATTCCTTGATGTCGGCGCCGGCCATGAAGCCCCTGCCCTCGCCGGTGACGACGATGACGTTGATCGCTCGCGTCGCGGCCAAGCGGCGAGGAAGGTGTCGGTGATCTCCGCCATCATCGGCGTGTTGATGGCGTTGAGCTGCTCGGGGCGGCGGAAGGTGACCACCGCGACGGCACCATGGCGATCGACCGAAAGGGTTTCCGGAGCGGCGGCTTCGGCCATGTCAGGTCTCGATCGTCATGTCGCCGGCGGCGACAAGGGCCTCGATGTCGGCCTCGGGCACGCCGAACTCGGCGAGGATCTCGCGGCCATGCTGGCCGACCATCGGCGCCGGGCGTTCGATGATCGGCTGGGTCTCGCTCATCCGGATCGCCGGGGCGACGACGCGCACGGTGCCGCCCTTCGGATGCTCGTAGGACCCGATCATCTTCATGTGGGTGACCTGCGGGTCTTCCGCCGCCTTGCGGATGTCCTTGACCTCGGCGCACCAGATGTCGGCGGCGAGCATGCGCTCGAGGAGCTCGGCCGAGCCGTATTTGCGGGTTTCGGCATTGACCTTCTCCCAGACCTCGTCGCGCTTGTCGTAGAGGGTGGTGAGGTCGTCATAGACGGCGAGCTCCGGCGCCTCCAGCACCTCATAGAGCGTCTTGAACGGGCTCATGGCGATCGAGACGTAGCCATCCCTGGTCTGGTAGATGCCGAAGGGCGCCTGCATGCCGGGATGGCCGATGCCGGAATTCGGGCGTTCGAGATCCTGGCCGAGATTGAGGACCGCGACATATTCCTGCGCCAGGTGGGCGAGCATGCCGGCGAGCAGGTTGACCTCGATCTTCTGGCCCTTGCCGGTCTTCTCGCGCCAGTAGAGCGCGCCGAGGATGCCGTAGACCATGTTCATCGCGCCGATCTGGTCGGCGAGGCCGGCGCCGGCCGGCACCGGGGCCTGGTCGCCGCGACCGGTATTGGAAATGAGGCCGGCGAGCCCCTGGATCAGCATGTCCTGGCCGGGGCGATCGACATAGGGTCCCTCCTCGCCATAGCCGGAGCCCGAGCAGTAGATGATACGCGGATTGACCGCCTTGAAATCCTCGTAGCCGTAGCCGAGGCGATCGAGAACGCCGGGGCGGAAATTCTGGACGACGACATCGGCCTTTTTCGCCATGTCCATGATCAGGTCATGGACCTTCCTGCTCTTGAGGTTGAGCGCGATCGATCGCTTGTTGCGATTCCAGGCGAGGAAGTTCGGGCTCTCCGACCCGCCGACCCATTTGGCGAAGAAGGTCATCGAGCGAAACATGTCGCCGGCGCCGGCACGCTCGATCTTGACGATGTTGGCGCCCATGTCGCCAAGGAGCTGGGTGGCGAACGGCCCTTGCAGCAGGTGGCTGAAATCGAGGACGGTGACGCCCTCGAGCGCGCGCTGGATCGTCGGCTGGTCGTTCACGGCACCCTCCTTCACACAAGGTCCGGGACGTAGCGCGGCGCCGCGGTCAGGCCGCCATCGACACGAAGATCGATGCCGGTGGTGAAACCGGCGGCGTCGCTGGCGAGATAGATCGCCGCCTCGGCAATCTCGTTCGGCTCGCCGATGCGGCCGATCGGATGCATCTTGACCCAGGCGCGCATGACATGGTCGCCGAGATCGGCGATCACCTGCTCGTTCATCGGGGTGTTGATGGTGCCGGGCGAAATCGAATTGACGCGGACCTTGGCGGGACCGAACTCGACGGCCATCTGGCGGGTCATCGACATCACCGCCCCCTTGGCCCCGGCATAGGCGGTCCAGCCGTCGAGGCCGACATGGCCCTGCGCCGACGCCATGTTGATGATGGCGCCGCCGCCCTGCTTGATCATCTGCGGCAGGGCATATTTGCAGCCGCGGAAAACGCTGGTGAGATTGACGGCGATCAGCCGGTGCCACTGCTCGTCGGTCATCTCGTGGACGGGAAAGCCGCCGATGGCGATCGCCGCGTTGTTGACGAGGATATCGAGGCGGCCGCCCTTCCTGATCGCGGTCTTGACCAGCTTCTCGATGTCCTTGTCCTCGGCGACATCGCAATGGAGGTAGTCGGCCTCGAGGCCCTCGTCCCGCAGCGCCTTGGCGAAGGCCTTGCCCTTCTTGTCGGCGATGTCGCCGAGGAAGACATGGGCGCCCTCGCGCGCCATGCCTTCGGCGATGGCGTGGCCGATGCCGTCCGCGGCGCCGGTGATCACCGCGATCTTCCCCTTCAAACGATCCATGACTTGCGCCTCCTAGCTCGCGCGACGTCGCTTCAATTCGTCGAAAGCGACCGCGACGATGATGATGATGCCGGTGATGACAAGCTGCCATTCGGTCGGCAGGTCGAGCATGCCGAGCCCGTTCGACATGAAAGCGAGGATCAGCACGCCGAGCGCCATGCCAAGCAGCGAGCCGATGCCGCCGGAGAGGCTGACGCCGCCGAGGACGACCGCGGCGACGACCTGGAACTCGAAGCCGATGCCGGCGAGATGGACCGCCGAGCCGAGGCGCGAGGCAAGCAGGATGCCCGAGATCGTCGCCATGACGCTGGAGATGACGAAGCAGATGAACTTGATGCGCTGGACCGGGAAGCCGGCAAGCCGCGCGACCTCGGCATTGCCGCCGACGGCGTAGACCTTTCGCCCGAACGGCCGGTAGCTCATCACATACATGAAGACCAGCAGCAGGCCGAGCGCGATCATCGCCGGCCACGGCACGACGCCGAGGAAGCGCTCGTTGCCGATGAAGAAGAAGCTGTCGAGATAAGCCTCGTCGGGGATCGCGGTCTTGCCGGTGTAGAGATAGACTCCGCCGCGCAGGATGAAGAGCATGCCGAGGGTGACGATCAGCGAATTGATGCCGACATAGGCCGAGAGATAGCCGTTGATCACGCCGACGAGCAGGCCGAGCAGCAGCGCGGCCGCCAGCCCGAGCCACAGCGAGCCGGTCGCATTCATCACCTCGATCAGCGGGATCGCGATCGCCGCCTGCAGCGAACCGACCGAGATATCGACCTCGCCCGACATGAAGACGATGGCGACGCCGATGCCGGCGATCATCACCAGCGAGGCCTGGCCAAGGACGTTGGTCAGATTGCGGACGGTGAAGAAGTAGTCAGAGGTGAAGGAGAAGAAGGCGATCAGCGCGAGGATCGACAGGACCAGCGCGATCTCCTGACGCCGGCCGAGCATGGCGAAGGTGTCGGTGAGCTGTGCGCCCGACCGCGCGGCGAGGCTAGACGATGGCGGCATTGAGGATCTTCTCCTGGGTCGCCTCGTCGCGGCTGAAGGAGCCGGTGATGCGGCCCTCGCCCATGACCATGATGCGGTCGCTGAGGCCGAGCAGTTCCGGCATCTCGGAGGTCATCATGACGATCGCGTGGCCATCGGCGGCAAGCTGGTCGATCAGCGCGAAGATCTCCTGCTTGGCGCCGACGTCGATGCCGCGGGTCGGCTCGTCGACGACGATGACGCTCAAGCCGCGCATCAGCCAGCGGGCGATCAGCACCTTCTGCTGGTTGCCGCCGGAGAGATTCTTGATCTCCTGATAGAGACCCGGCGTGCGGATGCGGAAACGGTCGACAAAGGACTGCGACGCCTCGCGCTCGCGCGCCCTCGTCGATGAAGCCGGCGCGGGCGAAGCTGTCGAGCGCGGCGAGGCTGAGGTTGTAGACGACCGGCAGTTCGAGCATCAGGCCCTCGCCCTTGCGGTCCTCGGTGAGGAGGCCGATGCCGAGCGAGACGGCGGTGCGGGTATCGTGCGGCTGGAGCGGCTTGCCGCCGATCTCGATGGTGCCCTTGTCGATCGGATCGAAGCCGACGATCGCCTTGGCGAGTTCCGTCCGGCCGGCGCCCATCAGGCCGAAGAAACCCAGCACCTCGCCGGCATAAGCCTCGAAGGAGATGTCGTCGATCTTTTCGGTCGAGACGCCCTTCACCGACAGGGCGACCTTGTCGGAGGCCTTGCCGCGGCTGCGCGGAAAGAGATCGTCGATCTGGCGGCCGATCATGTCCTGGATCAGGGTGTCGTGGGTGTGCTCGCCGATCGGTTTCGTCGAGATGTGGCGGCCGTCGCGGAGCACCGTGACGGTGTCGGCGATCTCGAAGACCTCGTCGAGCTTGTGGCTGACATAGATGACGGCGATGCCGAGCGCGGTCAGCCGGCGGATGACGGTGAAGAGCAGCGCCACCTCGTTCGGGGTCAGCGACGAGGTCGGCTCGTCCATGACGACGATGCGCGCCTCCTGGGCGAGAGCGCGAGCGATCTCGACCATCTGCTGCTGGCTGATCGGCAGCGAGCCGGTGCGCGCCGAGGTATCGACATCGAAGCCGATGCGCTCGAACAGGGCCTTGGCGTCCCGGCTGATCTTCCTCCAGTCGATCGATCCGGTGCGGCCGGTCGGATAGTCCTCGAGGAAGATGTTCTCGGCGACGGTGAATTCCGAGATCAGCGCGATCTCCTGGAAGACCACCTTGATGCCCTGGCGCAGCGCCTCGCCGGGGCTGGCGATCGTCGTCTCGCGGCCGGCGATGCGAATGGTGCCGGCATCCTTGCCGTAGACGCCGGCGAGAATCTTGATGAGCGTCGACTTGCCGGCGCCGTTCTCGCCCATCAGGGCATGGACCTTGCCGGCCTCGAGGCTGAGGTCGACATTGTCGAGGGCGATGACGCCGGGGAAATGCTTGGCGATGCCGGTCATTTCGAGCGGCGGTGGCGTCGCGGCGGCCGGCGCGGCCGAAGCCTGGGCGACGTCAGCGGGCATCGGCTTTCCTCCGCAGGACGTCGAGATAGATGGCGGCGATGAGGACGACGCCGGGGACGATCATCTGCAGGTCCTGGTTCCATTGCAGGACGATGATGCCGTCGTCGATGACCTTGAGGACGAGGACGCCGAGCAGCGTGCCGATCAGGGTGCCGCGGCCGCCGGACAGGCTGGTGCCGCCGAGGATGACGGCGGCGATGACGGTGAGCTCGAAGCCGCGACCGGCGGTCGGCTGGCCGGCATTCATCAGCGAGCCGAGGATCAGGCCGGCGACGCCGACCAGCGCGCCGGTCAGGACGAAGGCGAAGAGCTTGAGCCGCGTGGTGCGGAGGCCGGAGAGACGCGCGGTCTTCTCGTTGGCGCCGACCGCAAACAGGTAGCGGCCGAGGGTGGTGTGCCGCAGCACGACATAGGAGGCGATGAAGATCACCGCCGCGACGATGACCGGGATCGGCACCGGGCCGACATAGCCGGCGCCGATATCGACGAAGGACGGCAGGTGGTGATGGTTCTGGATCGCCTCGCGGCTGTAGAGGAAGACGCCGCCCTGGAGGATCATCATCGTGCCGATGGTGGCGATCAGCGAATTGACCTTGAGGCGGGTGACCACCAGCCCGTTGACGAGGCCGACGAAGGCGCCGAAGGCGATGCCGGCGAGCGCGCCGAGCAAGACGCTGTTGGTGACGTTGATGACATCCATGGCGACGACGCCGACGAAGGCGAGCGAGGCGCCGACCGAGAGATCGACCTCGGCGGTGATCAGCAGCATGGTCATGCCGCAGGCGACGATCAGCACCATCGCCACCTGGCGCAGGATCGCGATGATATTGGCGCCGGAATAGAATTGCGGCACCACCAGCGATATGCCGACGCAGATGACGACCAGCGCCGCGACGAGGACGATCTGGCTGTTGCTGGCCAGCGCGCCGACGAGGCTTCCCGACTTCGGAGGGGCTGAGGCTTCGGTCACCATCGGTGCATTCGCCATCTTCAGGGGTTCGCCCGAAGCCGCCGGGCGGCTCCGGGCATTTTCCGCGAAAGACCTACTTCAGGTCCATTGCCGTCTTCATGCACTTGTCAGGTGCATGAAGCGCGTTGACGGCGTCCCATTTGATGGTGCGGGTCGTGCCGTCATAGTCGTAGAACTTCTTCCAGTCGTCGCCGATCATCGGCGCGGTCGGGCTGACCATATGCTCAGGCACCGGCTTCTTGTTGTAGAGCGCCACCGCGGCTTCGATGGTGGTGTAGCCCTCCTTCTCCGGGAACATCGCGGCCTCGATGCGGTAGGACGGCTCGTTCTCCATCGCGTTGATGAAGGCGAGGCCCTCGCCGCCGGTGCCGACGACGAGCAGGCCGTCCTGCGACTTGCCGGCCGCCTTCCAGGCCTGAAGGCCGCCGAGCGACGACGAGTCGTTGATGCCGTAGATGATGTTGATGTCGTCATTCTGGGCGAGCGCCGCGGTCGAGACCTCGAGCGCGCGGTCCGGATTGCCGCCGCCATCGAGGTCGTGGACCAGGACGGCGTCCGGAATCTCGGTCTTGATGCCGTCCATGAAGCCCATCGAGCGGAGCACGGTCGCCGAGAGCAGCGGCAGGCCGACATTCATCACCTTGGCGACGCCGCCGAGATTCTCCTTGGCGTATTTGCCGGCCGCGACGCCGGCGTCGTAGCCGGTGTCATAGTCGCAGATCGCGACCATGGTGGTCATGCCCTTGACCGGATTGCCTTCCAGCACGACCGGCATGCCGGCCGCCTTGGCGCGGCGGAGAAGCGGCACGACGCCTTCCTCGTTGACCGGCGTCAGGATGAGGACATCGACGCCCTGGGCGATGAAATCCTCGGCGGCCGAGACTTGCTTGGCGACGTCGAGATTGGCGTCCTTGACCTCGACCGTGATGCCGAGCTCGGCAGCGTGGTCCTTCATGCCCTTGATGACATTCTGGTACCACTCATGGGTGGCGTAGTTGACGACGTAGCCGATACGCTGCGGCATTTCGTCGGCCCGGGCCGATACGGCCATGACGGTGGCCAACGCTGCTCCGGTGGCGAGCAGTGCCAGGATCGATTTCTTCACTTGACTTCCTCCCTGTTGTCTCGCGCCTGCGGGGGTTTAGGGGGCCGCTCTCAAGGTTCACCGGCGGGTTTGCCGGCGTCGTCGGGAGCGCCGAGGGCGCGCGAGATTTCGAGTGCCGTCGCCTGCGCCAGCTTGAGGACCGTGTGACGGTCGAAGCGCGCATGGGTCTGCGGCAGATAGGGAACGGTGATCGCCGCCACCGTGATTCCGGTGTGATCGCGGATCGGCAGCGAGATGTTGGTGCAGCCTTCGACGGCGAGCGAGGGGCGCATCTCGTAGCCGTGCGCCTCGATCGCGGCGAGACGCTCGTCGAGATCCGCGCCGCCGGCGCCCGGATCGGCGGCCAGCAGCCGGGCGACGAGCTGGTCGCGGTCGGGCTGCGGGCGGCTGGCGAGGAGCACCGCGCCGGACGAGGTTTCGAGGATCGGGAATTGCGAGCCGAGGGCGACCGAGTAGCGCATCGGCAGGGGCAACTCGACCTGGACGACGATCAGCACCTGCAGGCCGTTGAGGACGACGAGATGGCAGCTCTGGTCGGAATCCTGCGCCAGGGCCCGCATCGCCGGCAGCGCCGCGTCGACGAGGCGATTGACCGGCGGGTGCTTGTGGGCGAGTTCGAACAGCTTCAGCGACAGGCGGTAGCGGTCCGACTTCGGGGCGCGGACGAGATAGCCACGTTTCTCGAGAAGCTGGATGATCCGGTAGATCTCATGGATCGAGCGGCCGAGGCCGAGCGAGATCTCGGTCTGGGTGACGCCGTCCGGGTTGCCGGCCATGAATTCGAGGATATCGAGCGCCTTCTCGGCGGCGGGCGCCTTGTAGGCCGGGCGCGCGGCGGATTCGCGCGGGTCGGCCGACAACTCCCCGTCCATGCCGGGAATGCGCGCGATCGTCGTTCATGCCGGACTCCTGGTCGAGGGAGCCAACGGTCTCGGCGTGGCGGGCATTCAGCCAGTCGGCGAGATCGCTCGCCGAGAGGTCGCCCCTGATCGCCGCCTGAGCCTGATGAGCGCAGGCGCGGAAGAAGGTGATGAAGCCGGGATGGGTTCCGCGCAGATACGAGCCCTGAAGGGTGGCGAGCGTATCGGCGAAGAAATTGCGCGTCGCGCGGTTGACCGCCGCATCGGTCCAGGCCGACAGCGATCCCGGCTGGCCGCCGGCGGTGACGTAGTCGCCGCGCTGGTAGTCGGCGCCGCAGAGATGGAGCGCATAGGCGACCGCCGCGTCGCGGTTTTGCGAGAAGGCGCTGACACCAATGCCGGCGCCGCCAAGCAGCGACCCCCGCGGCGGCGTCGCCGGAATGTCGGCGAAGCGGAGATGCGGCGCCTCTGACGCGCGAGGCGTAATTGACGTAGCCGAAGGCGAAGGGGACATAGACGACGTCGTCGTGGTGGATCATGTGCTCGAAGCAGCGGATCGGATTCCACGACCACGAGTCCGGATGGACCATCGCCGCGATCTCGCGCAGCCGATCGACGATTTCGGCGACGGCATCGTGGCCGAGGAAGACCTCCGGCGACGCGCCGATCGCGTGGCCGGTCGACCCGGCGCCGGTGATGATCAGGCACATGGCGTCGGTCGGCACCAGCGGCAGGCCGAGCCACTTGCCCGCGGCGGCGACCCGGCGGCCAAGGGCGACGACGTCCGCGTGCGTGCGCGGCGCGCGCTCGGCGTAGTCGTCGAGGAGGTCGGGCCGGTAGGCCGCGACCTGCGCCGCGGCATCGATCGGCAGCGCCCATTGGCGACCATCGGCCTGATAGGACTGCCACGACTTGCCGACCGAGTCGGCCGCAAAAGCCGCTTTTGCTTCGGCATCGAGATACGAGTTCGAGCGGCACGAGGAGACCGTCACGTGCAACCTCGCCAACGAAGGGATGATCGAAGACGACGAGGTCGTGGGTCCTGACGGCCTCGTCGAGACGGCCCTCGCCGAACTCGAAGAGGCTGCGCCGATCCCACCGGATGTCGATATCGGGATGGGCGGCGCAATAGGCCGGAATGCTCGCCTCAAGCGGACCCCAGCACCGCCGGTGATCCCATGCCAGTCCCTTGAGCGTCACGCCCATCCCGCGTTTCCCGACTTCTGCGACCGATCTTCGCGCCGGCCTCAGGAAAGGCTATGTCGGTTTTTTCACATATACAAGTCGTTTTTTTTGGTGCCGGAAATACAGCGGTTTTAGGTGGGGAACGGCCCGGCCGCCCCCCTTCCCGTCCGCTGCGGAACCGAGGGAAAATCAGGCTTTGGGCAGGATCGTCGGCACCAGATCCGCGATCGCGAGGCCGAGCTTTCGCTGTCCTTCCGCATCGAGATGGATGCCATCGACCGGGCTCGACTTGACGATCGTGCCGGCATCGAGGAAGGCGACGTCGCGCTCCTTCGCGACCCGCGCCATCTCGCCGGCGAGGCGCTGTGACTTCTCGGTGCCGCCGACGAACATGCCGGCGAGCCAGGTCAGTTCGGCCAGCGGCGCCGGGCAGATCAGCAGCACGGCCGGCGGCTTGCCGTCCGGCGGGCAGGCCGACTTTTTCGCCGCGTCGATGAGAAGGCCGGCGCCGTCGGCGATATCGTCGGCGGTCATCGACAGCCGGTATTTCAGATCGTTGGTGCCGAGCTTGATGATCAGGAGATCGAAAGGCGCGTGGGTCTCAAGGACCACGGGCAGGAATTTCAGGCCGTTCTTGTGGCCGCCCTCGATCGGATCGTCGAGGCAGGTGGTGCGACCGTTCATGCCTTCCTCGATAACCGTATAGCCGGCCCCAAGCTTGGCGCGCAGCACGCCGGCCCAGCGTTCCTCGGGGGCAAAGCGCTGCGGCAGGATCCGTCCGTCCATCGGAACAGCACCCCAAGTATTTGAATCTCCGTAACAAACGATAGTCGGCATGGCCTCCACCCTTTTTGCTGTCGCACCGCTTGGCAAAACGCCCATTGCGGATTATCAATGCAGAGAACTTAACTGGTCTGACCAATTTTCAACACGGTCAGTCATTCCTGGGAGGAAGATTACTATGCGCATGCATGCTGTCCGCATGATTCTGTCCGGCGCCGCCCTGGCGCTGATGACCACCCTGGCGCCGGCACAGGACTTCCACGGCTTCACGCCGACGGGCTTCTCCGGCGAGATGCTGCCCGCCGACGCGCTCGGCGCGATGGTCGTCGACGCGATGAAGGTCAAGCCGCCGAAGAACGGCGACAAATACGTCATCGCTTTCGCCAACCTCGACCGCGGCATCAGCTTCTGCTCGAAGGTGGAGAAGGGAATTCTGGCGAATGCCGAAGCCGCCGGGATCGAGGTCGTCGTCGCCGACAACCATCTCGACGGGGCGACGGCGCTGACCAACGCCGAGAGCTTCATCAACCGCGAAGTCGACTTCGTGATCGAATTCCAGACCGACGCCAATTTCGGCGCGACGATCATGCAGAAGATGAACGACGCGGGAATCGGGGTGATCGCCATCGACATCCCGATGCCCGGCGCGACCTTCTTCGGCGCCAACAATCCGAAGTCCGGCTACATGGGCGGCGTCTATCTCGGCGAGGCGGCGATCAAGAAGTTCGGCGCCGACAAGGTCAAGGAGGGCTACTTCATCCTCGGCGACCTGCCGCAGTCGGGCGCGGTGCCGGCGATGCGGACCGGCGGCCAGCTCGCCGGCTTCCTCGCCACGGTCGAAGGCTTCCCGGAAGACCACGTCATCACCATCGACACCAAGAACACCCTCGAGGAGAGCTTCGCCCAGACCAACAACGTGCTCGGCCGGATTCCCGAGGGCGTTCCGATCATGACGACGGCGATCAACGACCAGGCGACCACCGGCACCATCCGGGCGGTGAAGCAGGCGGGCCGCGAGGCCGATCTCATCGCGGTCGGCATGGGCGCCGACGAACTGGCGACGATGATGGCCGAGCCGACCTTCGTCGCCTCGGTCGGCTACTTCCCGGAACGCTACGGCAACTTCCTGGTGCCGATGGCGCTGGCCGAACTCGCCGGCATCAAGCTGCCGCCGACGGTGCTGATGACCCATGTCATGGTCGACAAGGGCAACATCTGCCAATACTACCCGGACTTCGATTGCGTCGACGGCGCGGGCCTCGAGATCACCTTCCCGCAGGAGGCCTTCGAGGCGCATCTCGCAGAGATTCGCAAGTCGCCGGACATGGCGGACGCCCTCGACCTGATCCCGACCGAGTAGGCTGACGACGGAGGGCCGGGTTCGACCCGGCTCTCCACCCCGACAGGCATGCGCCGGCGAGACGTACCTCCGATGTCGTCAAGGCGCCACTCCTCTCCCGGACGGGGAGAGGATAGCGGAGACCTTGCTCCGCGAAGCGGAGCCCGGTCGAGCTTGGTGAGGGGTTATGGGAGGGATCAGGATGAAGCGCGATATCTTCGGCGCCTCAATTGCGGGCTGCCATAACCCCTCACCAACTTCGCCTAACGCCGGCTTCGCCAGCGAAGGCTCAGTATCCTCTCCCCGTCCGGGAGAGGAGGGCGTTTCTCCTGCCAGGTCGGATTGAACGATGGCGAAAGAAGAGCGAGGCCCTGCCGCCCCTCCCCGCCTCGAGATGCGCGGGATCGGCAAGTCGTTCGGCGGGGTGGCGGTGCTCAGCGACGTCGATCTCGTCGTCGCGCCCGGCGAGGTGCTGGCGCTGCTCGGCTCGAACGGGGCCGGCAAGTCGACGCTGGTGAAGATCCTGACCGGCGTCTACACCCGCGACGCCGGCACGGTCGAGGTCGACGGCGAGACCAGCGTGTTTCCCGATCCACGCGCCGCGGTGACGGCCGGCGTTCGCTTGCTGCCGCAGGAGATATCGGTGATGGGCGACATGACGGTCGCCGAGAATATATCGCTGGCCGACCTGCCGGTGCGGCGCGGGCCGGGATTCGCGATGGTCGACGACCGCACCATGCGCGAGCAGTCGCGGGCGCTCCTCGACCAGCTCGGCTTTTCCTCGATCGATCCCGAGGCGCTGGTCAAGCGGCTGTCGGTGGCCGAGCAGCGGATCGTCGAGATCGCCCGGGCGCTCGCCGGCCAGGCGCGCGTGCTGGTGATGGACGAGCCGACGGCGGCGCTGACCGAGCAGGAAGCCGAGATGATCTTCCGCATCATCCGGCGGCTCAAGGAACAGCAGGTCGCGGTCATCTACATTTCCCACTACCTCAACGAGGTGTTCGAGATATCGGACCGTATCGCGGTGCTGCGCGACGGGCAGAATGCCGGGACCTTCGACACCGCCTCGGCCTCGCGCGGCGAGGTGCTGGCGGCGATGCTCGGCCGGGTCGCCGACGAGCTCTACGACATCAAGGGCGCGGGCGAGACCGGCGACGAGATTCTGACGGTGAGCGGGCTGACGGTTGCCGGCAAGCTCGACGGCGTCGACCTGTCGGTGCGCGCCGGCGAGATCGTCGGCGTGTTCGGCCTGATCGGCTCCGGCATCGAGACGCTGGGCCGCGCCATCTACGGCGCGCTCGGCCCGGCGACCGGCGGGACGATCCACATTACGGGCAGCGCGTATCGGCCGGAATCGGCCGGCCAGGGCAAGGCGCGCGGCATCGGCTTCGTCGCCGCGGACCGCAAGCACGAGGGCATCATCGGCGATCTCAGCGTGCGCGAGAACATGGTGGTGCCGTTCCAGCATCGCTACGTCCACGGCCTGTTCGTGTCGCGGACCGCCGAGACCGACCAGGCCAAACGCTGGATCGACCTGCTCGGCATCCGCACCCGCGGCCCGGAGCAGATGATGCGGACGCTTTCCGGCGGCAACCAGCAGAAGGTCTGCGTCTCGCGCTGGCTGGTCGACAGCGTCAAGCTGCTGATCCTCGAGGAGCCGACCCGCGGCGTCGATGTCGGCGCGCGGCGCGAGATTTACCTTGAACTGCGGGCGCTGGCCGACCGCGGCCTCGCGGTGCTGGTGGTTTCCTCCGACGTCGAGGAAGTCGCCGGGATCGGCGACCGGGCGATCGTGCTCGATCGCGGCCAGGTCGTCGGCCGCTTCGACAAGGGGACGCCGCCCGCGACGCTGATGGCCGCGACGGCCAACGACCCCGCCTTCACCGCCGCATGAACGGAAGCCAAAAGATGTCCTCCGCCAATCCGACCACTGCCGTTGCCGGCTCGACGCGCGGCCCGTTCCTCACCTTCCTCGGCCGGCCGTCGTCCGGCGTGGTGATGCTCTTCGTCTTCTACATCCTGCTCCTCCTCGTCTTCTCGCTGCTGTCGCCGTTCTTCATGACGGTCCGCAACATGATGGCGATCGGCTCCAACATCGCCTTCATCGGGCTGATGGCGGCAGCCGGGACGCCGCTGATCATCGCCGGCGGGCTCGACCTGTCGGTGGCGGCGATCGCCGGGCTGGTCGGCGTGGTGATCGCGGTGCTGCATGGCGACTACGGCATGAACATCTGGCTGGCGGCGGTGGTGGCGATCGGCCTCGGCGCGCTGGTCGGCGCGGTCAACGGGCTGTTCACGACGCGACTCCGTCTCAACCCGCTGATCGTCACGCTGGGCATGATGAGCATCGTCTCGGGCGCGGCGCTGATCCTGACCGGCGGGCTGACCAAGCCGCTGATGGTGCCCGGCTTCAACTGGATCGGCCAGGGGCGGATCCTGACGATCCCCTTCCCGCCGATCCTGATGCTGGTCGTGTTCATCGTCCTGTCGATCGTGCTGCGGCGAACCCGCTTCGGCCGCTTCGTCTACGCGGTCGGCGGCAACCCGGAAGCGAGCCGGCTGATCGGCCTGCCGGTCGAGCGCGTGCAGATGGCGCTCTATATCCTCTCCGGCATTTCCGGCGCCGTGGCCGGGCTGGTGCTCGCCGCCATGCTCGGCGCGGCGGCGCCGGCGGCGGCCGCACCGCATCTCCTCACCGTCATCGCGGCGATCATCCTCGGCGGCACCAGCCTCTATGGCGGGCGCGGCAGCGTCTGGGGGACGCTGCTGGCGGTGCTGATCCTCGGGACGCTCAACAACGGCCTGACGCTGAACGACGTGTCGAGTTTCTGGCAGGATGTGACCAAGGGCGTGGTGCTGATGCTGGCGGTCAGTCTCGACCAGATCAGGACACGAGCCCTGGGAGAATAAGCCGGTGTCCGACACCCCGATGACGGTCATATCGCCGATCGAGCGTCATTCGGTCGCCGACCAGGTGGCAAAGAAGATCCTCGACCTGGTGCGGACCGGCAACCTCAAGCCGGGCGACCAGCTGCCGCCGGAGCGCGACCTCGCCCAGATGCTGCAGGTCAGCCGGCCGAGCCTGCGCGAAGCGTTGCGGGGCTTGCAGATCCTCGGCGTCGTCAAGTCGCGGCAGGGCGGCGGCGCCTTCATCACCTCGCTCGAAGCCGACGACCTGCTGGCGCCGCTGCAATTCCTGATCACGCTGAATTCCGAGAATGTCCATGCGCTCTACGAATCGCGGATCCTGATCGACGGCCGTATCGCAAGGATGGCGACCGAACGGCTGACGGACGTCGATCTCGCCCGGCTCGAGGCGATCGTCACCCTGCAGGCCGGCCTGATGAGCGACCCGCTCGGCTTCCGCGTCTCCGACCTCGAATTCCACCAGACGATCATGGACGCGACCGGCAATCCGTTTCTGGTTCGCGTCTCGCATTCGCTGTATGTGCTCGGCATGGAATATCGCCGCATCGCTTCGGAAACGCCCGGGGTGTTGCGGCAGTCGCTGGCCGACCACCAGCAGATCGTCGCGGCCTTCGTCGGCCGCGATCCCGACGCAGCGGAGAAGGCAATGATCCGGCATATGGAAAACGTCCACCGCTCGACGCTCGAGGCGATGGGAACCGCGACATGAGCGGCAAGGCGCGGATCGGCGTCATTGGCGCCGGCTGGTGGGCGGTGGTCAACCACATCCCGGTGCTGCAGGCCAATACCGATTGCGAGGTGGTCGCGGTCAACCGGCTGGGCGCCGAGGACCTCGCGGCGGTGCAGGCGCAGTTCGGCATCGGGCAAGGCTTCGAGGACTATCGCGAGATGCTGGAAACCGTCGAAATGGACGGCGTCGTCATCTCCTCGCCGCATATCCTCCATTTCGAGCACGCCAGCGCCGCGCTCGCCAAGGGCTGCCACGTGCTGGTCGAGAAGCCGCTGACCACCAACGCCGCCGACGCCCGGGCGCTGGTCGCCGCGGCGGCCAAGGCGGGGCGCGAGATCGTCGTCCCCTATGGCTGGAACTTCAAGCCGATGGCGGCCGAGGCGGCGCGGCTGGTCGCCGGGGTCGGCAGGATCGAGCATGTCGTCCTGCAAATGGCCAACGCCCTCGACGACCTCTTCGCCGGCCAGCCGATGCTGGAGACCGAAGGGGCGATGTTCCGGCCGCCACCATCGACCTGGGCCGATCCGAAACGCGCCGGCGGCTTCGGCTGGGGACAACTGGTCCACGCGCTCGGGCTCCTGTTCCGGGTCGTCGACCTCGAACCGGCCGAAGTCTTCGCGATGACCGGCCAGTCGCCGAC
Source organism: uncultured Alphaproteobacteria bacterium (assembly GCA_963812275.1). GTDB lineage: Bacteria > Pseudomonadota > Alphaproteobacteria > Rhizobiales > Kaistiaceae > Bauldia. The sequence continues at coordinate 356,312 of CAWEUQ010000031.1, forward strand.
CGACGTCGACTATTACGACGCGGCGGTGGTCCGCTTCGCCGGCGGCGCGACGGCATCGGTGTCGGGCGCGGCGACGCTGCCGAAAGGCCGGCCGGTGCAGATCGACCTCCGCATCTTCGGCTCGGAGGGGATGCTGGTCCTCGACATCGAGCGCGAACGGCTGGAGCTTCGCCGCCGCGACGGCAAGGACGAAGTGATCGCGCTCAATCCCGGCGACGGCGCCTATTCCTGCGTCGAGCCGCTCGACGTGCTGGTCGATCTCTGCCTCGGCCGCCCCACCGCCAACGGCGCGCCGGGGATCGTCGGCCAGCGGGCGGTGGAAGTGCTCGACGCGATGTATCGATCGGCGGCGAGCGGCCGGATGGAGGCGGTGTGAGCAAGGACCTGAGGAATGGCGGGCTCGACCGGCTGACCGTCGAGGATATCGTCGCGCCGGGTTTCTCGACGCCATGGGACGCGCCGACGATACCGCCCTTCCCGTTCACCTTCCGCGACGTCGAGGTGCTGTCGCTGGTGTGGCGGACGAGCGAGGCGGCGGTCGCCCGCCTGCTGCCGCCGCCGCTGGAGCCGACCAGCGACGTCGTCGTCGCCCATATCTACCGGATGAACGACACCGAATGGACCGGCCCCTACGGCGAGTCGAATGTCTCCGTCGGCTGCCGGTTGCCCGGCACGGATATCGCCGGCTCCTATTCGCCCTACCTGTTCCTGTCCTCGGACGTCGGCGTGGCGCATGGCCGCGAGGTCCACGGCCAGCCGAAGAAGCTCGGCCAGCCGACGATCGAGCATCGCGGCGACCTGGTCGTCGGCACCGTGGCGCGGAACGGCATCGACATCATCACCGGGACGATGGCCTACAAGCAGCGGCGGGACGACCTCGACAGCCTGCGGCGGCATTTCGACTTCGCCGAGAACATCAACCTCAAGGCGGTCGATCACATCGACGGCCGGCCGGCGATCCGCCAGCTGACCGCGCGACGGCTCGGCAAGGTGGTCGTCCACGAATGCTGGAGCGGCGCCTCGACCGTCGAGCTCAGGCCGAACGCCCAGGCGCCGGTGCACCGGCTGCCCGTCGTCGACATGCTCGACAGTTTCCACTGGCGGGCCGACTTCACGCTGGTTCCGGGCCGCATCATTCACGACTATCTCGGAGAAACGCGATGAGCCAATACGCCTGGGTGCTCGAAGTCCGGCCGGGCTACGAGGAGGAATACAAGAAGCGCCATGACGAGATCTGGCCGGAGATGCTGGAGGCGCTGACGGCGTCGGGAATCCGCAACTATTCGATCTTCCGGCATGGCCTCACCCTCTTCGGCTATTTCGAGACCGACGATCTCGAGGCGACGATCGCCTATCTCAAGGACAGTCCGGTCGACAGGCGCTGGGGCGAATCGATGACGCCGCTGATGAAGATCGAGGTCGACGAGCGGACCGGGTTCCCCTTCCTGCTGCCGCTGCAATGGCACATGGACTGACGGAGTGGGCCTCGACGGAGAGATCGCATTCGTCACCGGCGCGTCGCGCGGGATCGGCGCCGAAATCGCCGGGGCCCTGGCCGGCGCCGGCGCGGCCGTCGCGGTCACCGCGCGCCGGGCGGCGGCGGCGCAGGCCGTCGCCGCGGCGATTGTCGAGGCCGGGGGCAAGGCGATCGGCCTGGCATGCGATGTCGGCGACCAGGCTTCGATCGCAGAGGCAATCGCCAGCGTCGCGGATCGCCTCGGGCCGCCGACGATCCTGATCAACAATGCCGGCGTCATCGAACCGCTTGGCGCCTTCCACACGATCGACCTCGCCGACTGGTCGACCAACATGACCGTCAACCTCACCGGTCCGGCAGTGCTCGTGCATGGCGTCCTCCCGGCGATGCTGGCCGCCGGACGCGGAACGATCGTCAACATATCGTCCGGCGTTGCGCGATTCCCGGTCGCCGGCTGGGGCGCCTATTGCGTGGCGAAAGCCGGGCTGATGATGCTCGGCCAGGTGCTGGATGCCGAATATGGCGACAAGGGCATCCGCGTGTTCGGGCTGGCGCCGGGGCTGGTCGACACGGAGATGCAGGGCGCGATCCGCGCCGCGGGCGTCGGGCCGACGGCCCTGATGACCCGCGAGGAGCTGACGCCACCGGCGGAGCCGGCCGAGGCGGTGGTGTTTCTGTGCTCGGCCAAGGGCGACGCTTTCACCGGCCGCGAGCTCGATCTTCGCGACGCCGACTTCCGCGACGCGCTCGAATTGCCGCCGCTGCGGCCACGCGGGAGGTGACGCGGCCGGCGCGGATCAGCCGGACTTCGGCCGTTCGTCGCGCATCGCCCCGGTGATCGCGCCAAACAGCGGCAGCCCCGCGATGTCCTCGACCAGGGCCGGCAGCTTTCGCTGCCAGTTGGGATGCTGGTCGGTGGTGCCGGGAACGTTGACCTGCTCGATCGCGCCGGTAAGATCCTCCGCCGCCACGGCAACCAGGCGGCAGGGCGTGCGGACAATCAGGCGGTGCAGGGCCACGGCGATAGCCGACGGCAGGTCGGTGGTCGCTTCGGTCTCGTCGTGGAGGACCGGCATCATGGTCTTCGGCAACAGATCCTTCTCGAACAGAAGGCCGAGCAGCCGGCGGCGCTCGTGGGCGCGCTGCTCGAAGAGCTGCCCCATGTCATGAGCCTGCAAAACGCCGGCGGCGTCGAGCACCTCGAGATCGCGACCCCGCCACCAGCCGGCGAGCGTGTGGAGATCGTGGATGGTGATGCAGGCCATCGCCTCGCGCGGATAAGCCTCGGGCGGCAGGAAGCGATCGTCGTCCTTCTCGAAGAAGAGGACGCGATAGCTCTGCATCTCGGCGGCGCGCATCACCTCGCGGAAACCCGGCGGCACGACGCCGAGATCCTCGCCGATGACGATCGTGCGGCGGTGGCGCGAAACGTCGGCCACCGTTCGCAGCATCGCCTGGACGGGATAATGGACATAGACGCCATCGGCGGCATTGAAACCGCTGGCGATCCAGTAGAGCCGATAGAGGCCCATCGCATGGTCGATGCGAAGCGCGCCGGCATGGCGGAGCACGGTGTCGAGCGCCTGACGATACGGCTTGAAATCATGCGCGATGAGGCCGCTCGGCGACAGCGGCGCCAGCCCCCAATCCTGTCCGGCGGCGTTGAAATAGTCCGGCGGCGCGCCGATGCGGGCACCGGACACGACGAGATCGCGGTCGGCCCAGGTGTCGGAGCCGTCGGGCGCCACGCCCACCGCCAGATCGAGATAGAGACCGATGCGCATGCCGGCGGCGACCGCCCGCGCCTGGGCGCCGGCAAGCTGCCGATCGGCCAGCCATTGCAGCCAGGAATGAAAGGTGACGCTGGCGGCATGATTGTTGGCGAAGGCGCGGACGGTTTCGCTCGCCGGATCGCGATAGTCCTCGGGCCAGCCGTGCCAGGTCGCGCCCTGCCCGCGCTCGACCATCTCCTCCGACAGGGCCTCGAACAGGGCGTGGAGGTAGAGCGAACGGCCGCGCTCGGCGACGAAGCCGGCAAAGTCCGCGGTCTCGGCCTCGGAGCCGCGATCCTCGAAGACGCGGAACAGAAAGCCGAGCGCCTTGCGCTTGATCGGCCCGACCCGCGCATAATCGATCAGGTCGCTGGCGCGGATCTCCTCGGGGATTTCGAGCGCGTCGCCGAGGGTCTCGGCGCCCGGCACCCTGTCGATGGCGATATAGAGCGGATTGAGGAACTGGCGGCTCGACGGAAAGAACGGACTGCAGCGATCGGGCGCGGCGATGAACAGCGCATGGAGCGGATTGACGCCGAGGAAATCGGCGCCCGCGCCGGCGGCGACCTCCGCCATCCGCCCGAGGTCCTCAAAATCGCCGATCCCCCAATTGCGCGGGGAGCGCAGGCTGTAGAGCTGGCAGGCGATACCCCAGCAGCGGCCGTTCTCGAGCCAGTCCGGGACGTGGCAGACGCCCCCCGGCGGCGCCTCCAGCGCGGCATCCTTCATCGGCGAGACGAGGGCAAGACTGGTCGCGACATCGGCGTCCGTCGACGCGGCGATTCCCATCGCGCCGAGGACGGCGCGCAACACATCGTCGGCGACAGTGACCGTGCTGCCGGTCTTGGCGACGAAATCGTGATCGATCCCGGCCCGGGCAGCGAGCCTGTAGAGGTCGTCGCGGGCGGTCATCCGCATTTTCCGCCGAGCAGAAGCAGCGAGCGGCCGTCGAGCGCCACCGCCCCCGCGGCCTCGACCTTCCGCGGCGGATCGATTTCGCCGGTTGCCGTGTCGACCATCACCCGCCAACTCCCCGAAGCGCTGCGCGGCAGAACAAAGTCCATTGGCGCGTGATAGGCATTGACGAGTATCAAGAGCTCCTCGTCCGGCTGACTGAGCAGAAGACCGACGACCTTGGCGCGACCGTCCCCCCAGGACGCATCGTCCATCTCGGCGCCATCCGGCCGGAACCAGACGGCGTCGCGCGTGCCATTGTCGTCGACGCTGTGACCATGGAAAAAGGCGCGCGAACGCAGGACTGGATGACGCTTGCGGACCGCGATCATGCCGCGGACGAATTCGAGGAAGGCCGCGTCGCGCTTGCCGATATTCGACCAGGCGAGCCAGTTCATTTCGTTATCCTGGCAATAGGCGTTGTTGTTGCCGTCCTGGGTTCGGCCGATTTCGTCGCCCATCAGCAACATCGGCGTCCCCTGCGACAGGAGCAGGGTGGCGACGATGTTGCGCCGCATCCTGTCGCGCAGATCGAGGATCGCCGGATCGTCGGTCGGCCCCTCGACGCCACAGTTCCAGCTGCGGTTGTCGTCGTGACCGTCGCGGTTGCCTTCCTGGTTCGCCTCGTTGTGCTTCTCGTTATAGGACCAGAGGTCGGCCAGGGTGAAACCGTCATGGGCGGTGACAAAGTTGACGCTTGCCCACGACTTGCGGCCCTGGTGATCGAAGAGATCCGCGGAGCCGAGGGCGCTGCTGGCGAAGGCCGGCAAGGTGCCGTCGTCGCCCTTCCAGAAGCTGCGCATGGTGTCACGGTAGCGCCCGTTCCACTCGGCCCAGCCGGGCGGGAAATTGCCGAGCTGATAGCCGTTCGGCCCGACATCCCAGGGCTCGGCGATCAGCCGGACGCGCTGGAGAATCGGGTCCTGACGGATGGCATCGAAGAAGACCGCGTTCGGGACGAACTGGTCGTATTCGCGGCCGAGCGAGGAGGCGAGATCGAAGCGGAAGCCGTCGACGTGGTACTGCTCGACCCAGTAGCGGAGCGAATCCATCACCATCTGCAGCACCCGCGGATGGCGGAGATTGACCGTGTTGCCGCAGCCGGTCGCGTCGAAATAGTAGCGCTTGTCCTCCGCCAGGATGTAGTAGCTGGCATTGTCGATACCGCGAAAGGACAGGGTCGGACCGAGGTGATTGCCCTCGGCGGTGTGGTTGTAGACGACGTCGAGGATGACCTCGATGCCGGCGTCGTGCAGCCTGCGGACCAGCACCTTGAATTCGTCGATGCCGGCGCCGGGCGACAGATAGCGCGGCGCCAGCGAGAAATAGTTGACGGTATTGTAGCCCCAGTAGTTGACCAGCTTCTTCTGGACCAGATAGCGGTCGTCGAAGAAGGCCTGGATCGGCATCAGCTCCAGCGCGGTGACGCCGAGATCGACGAGATGATCGATGACGCGCGGGTCGGTCAGCCCGGCGAAGGTTCCGCGGACCCGCTCGGGCATGTCCTTGCGCCCGGCGGTCATGCCCTCGACATGGGCCTCGTAGACGATGGTGTCGGCCCATTTGCGGACCGGGGGCCGGTCGGCGCCCCAGGTCGCGGCCGTATCGACAACGACGCATTTCGGCACGACGAATGCGGAATCGCGACGGTCCATCTGAGCGTCGCCGCGCGGCGAGCCGACCCGATAGCCGAAACACGCGTCGTGCCAGCGGATGTCGCCGCGGAGCGCCTTGGCATAGGGGTCGATCAGCAGCTTGTTGGGATTGAAGCGGTGCCCCTCGGCCGGCTCATACGGACCATGAACACGATAGCCATAGAGCTGCCCGGGCCGGACATCCGGCAAATAGCCGTGCCACACCTCGTGGGTGTATTCGGGCAATTCGATACGGTCGGTCTCGCGCCGGCCATTGGCATCAAACAGGCAGAGTTCGACCTTGGTGGCGTTGGCGGAGAAGAGGGCGAAATTGACCCCCGCTCCATCCCAGGTCGCACCTCGGGGATGAGGCAAGCCGGGCTCGAGGCGCAGCATCGTCATGATCTCCAGAAGAGGTCTCTAAGCGATATGCTCGAAGACAATCGTCGCCAGCGGCGGCAGGGTGAGGGATAGCGACGCCGGGCGCCCCTGCCAAGGTGTCGGCTCGGCGACGACCGCGCCGCCATTGCCGACATTCGAGCCGCCGTAGGAGGCAGCGTCGGTGTTCAGCCGCTCGACCCAGCGCCCTTCGCGCGGCACGCCGAGGCGGTAGCTCTCCCGGATCACCGGGGTGAAGTTGCAGACGACCAGAACCGGCGCATCGCCGTCGCCGCCATAGCGAAGGTAGGCGTAAACGCTGTTTGCGGCATCGGTCGCCTCCACCCACTCGAAACCGGCGGGATCGTTGTCCCTGACGTGGAGGGCCGGGACGTCGCGATAGACCCGGTTGAGGTCGCGGACGAGCGACTGGATCTGACGATGCGGCGCCTGGTCGAGGAGATGCCAGTCGAGCGACTGGTCGTGGTTCCATTCGCGATCCTGGGCGAATTCGCCGCCCATGAAGAGCAGCTTCTTGCCGGGATGGGTCCACATGAAGCCGAAATAGGCGCGCAGGTTGGCGAATTTCTGCCAGGGGTCGCCGGGCATCTTGCCGATCAGCGAGCCCTTGCCGTGGACGACCTCGTCATGGCTGAGCGGCAGGACGAAATTCTCGCTGAAGGCATAGTGGATGCCGAAGGTCATCTGGTGGTGATGATGCTTCCGGTGGACCGGCTCGTGCTTCATGTATTCGAGCGTGTCGTGCATCCAGCCCATGTTCCACTTGTAGCCGAAGCCAAGCCCGCCGCCATCGACCGGCTGCGACACCTGCGGCCATGCCGTCGACTCCTCGGCGATGGTGGTGGTGCCCGGGTGTTCGCCAAAGGTGACGGTGTTGAGTTCGCGGATGAAGGCGATGGCCTCGAGATTCTCGCGGCCGCCATGGACGTTGGGGATCCACTCGCCGGCGTTGCGCGAATAATCGAGATAGAGCATCGAGGCGACGGCATCGACCCGCAGCGCATCGATATGGAATCGCTCGAGCCAGAAGAGCGCATTGGCGATGAGGAAATTGCGGACCTCGTTGCGTCCGAAATTGTAGATCAGCGTGTTCCAGTCCTTGTGGAAACCGAGCCGCGGATCCTCATGCTCGTAGAGCGCCGTGCCGTCGAACCGCATCAGGCCATGGGCATCGGACGGGAAATGGGCCGGCACCCAGTCGATGATGACGCCAAGCCCGGCGGCATGGCAGCGGTCGACGAAAAGGGCGAAATCCTCGGGCGTGCCGAAGCGGCTGGTCGGAGCGAAGAGGCCGATCGGCTGGTAGCCCCACGATCCGTCGAAGGGAAATTCCGACACCGGCATCAGCTCGATATGGGTGAAGCCCATGTCGGTGGCGTAGCCGACGAGTTGATCGGCGAGGTCGGCATAACTCAGGTAGCTGTTGCCTTCCTTCCGCCGCCACGAGCCGAGATGGACCTCGTAGATCGACATCGGCGCGGCGAGGCCCTGCCGGTCCTGGCGTTCGCCAAGCCAGACGTCGTCCTGCCATTGATGGGTGTCGGCGGCGACGACCCGCGAGGCGGTGGCCGGGGGTCTCTCCTGGGCGAAAGCAAGCGGGTCGGCCTTCAGCGGCCGGAGACGGCCATCGGCGCCGAGGATCTCGTATTTGTAGGTCGCGCCCGGCCCGGCACCGGGAATGAAGATCTCCCAGACGCCGACATCGAGGCGCTTGCGCATCGGATGGCGGCGGCCGTCCCACTGATTGAAATCGCCGACGACGCTGACGCGGCTGGCGTTTGGCGCCCAGACGGCAAAGGCGACACCATCGACGCCGTCGATGACGCGGGGATGGGCGCCGAGGCGATCGTAGATGCGACGGTGGCGGCCCTCGCCCATCAGGTAGACGTCGAGATCGCCGAGCAACGTCGGGAAACGATAGGCGTCCTCGGTCCGCCAGCTCGCGGCCGAATTGGCGCATTCGATCAAATAGGGGAAAGGCTTGCGGCGCCGGGGCACCGGCCCGGCGAAGAAGCCGTCCGGATGCAGCTTCTCGAGCACCGCCACCTCGTCGCCGGTCGCCTTGTCGATGACCTTCGCTTCGTCGGCGCCGGGCCAGAACAGCCGGACCGAGACGGGACTATTGGCGTGGGCGTGCATGCCGAGGACGGCGAAGGGATCGCCGTGGCGGCCCTGGACGATCGCCTCGATCGCCGCGTCGTCCGGCCGCCATGTCGCAGGCTTTGTCGTCTTACGCGCCATCGGATTCGGCTTCCCGTGTGAGGATCCCGAGGAGACCGCGGATCGGGATCGGGATCCAGGTCGGCCGCGACGCCGCCTCGTAGCGAATCTCGTAAGCGGCCTTCTGGATCAGGAAAAGGTCGAGGAGGCCATCGCGCGCCGCCGGGTCGGTCGGCAGGAAGCCGGCGTCGTCGGCGACCTGCCAATAAGCGGCGAGGAAGTCATGGCTCGCCTGGTCGCGCCAGGCAAAGGCGCGGGCGCGGATGCCGTCGTCGTCGCGGCCGGTCCGCGTGCGGACATGATCGATGGCCGAAGACGCGGCATAATCGAACGACCGCAGCATGCCGGCGACATCGCGCAGCGGCGAGGTTTTCAGTCGTCGTTCGGCGACGCCACGCCGCGGCTCGCCCTCGAAGTCAATGATCATGATGTCGTCCTCGACGACGAGCACCTGGCCAAGGTGATAGTCGCCGTGGATGCGCGTCTTCAGCCCGTCGAACGGCAACCCAAGCAGCGAGTCGCGCACGGCAGCGATACGGCGGAAGACAGTCTTGCGCGCCCGAAGCAGGGCCGCAGCGTCATCGCGATCGGCGCCTTCGAGGGTCTTGGCCGCCTTGGCCACGGCGGCGATCGCGCGTGTCGCCTCCGTAGTGGCGGCCTTCGCCCACCGGTTGATATCGGCCGCCTTGATCGGCTCGGCACGGAAGGCGCGATTGTCGGTCCGGGTGCAGAAGGCCGCATGAAGTTCGGCGGTGCGGCGGCCAAGATTGGCGGCGAGATCAAGGGGGTGATGGAAAGGGAGATCCGGCGCCATTGCCGACGACGTCTCGCCCTCTTCCCGCGGCATCAGGGCAAATTCCTCGAGGTCGCGGTCGAGCCCGCCAAGGGTCACGCCCCAGGCGTCACCCTGGTTCCGGACGAAGGCGAAGACCGACGCGAGGGTGATCGGCTCCCCGTCGACGGGCGCGAATTCGGCAGAGCCGAGGAAGGCGGGGGTGTGGGTGTATCCCGCGACCTCGGTCAGGAAGCGGCCGATCTCGATCTCCGGCTGTTCGCCTTCGCGCAGCCGCCTGTAGATTTTGACGATCGCCTCGTCGCCGACGATGAAGGAAACGTTGCTCTGCTCGACGCCGGCGCTGCGCAGATCTCCGGAAAGCTCGAGCTGGCGCAGGGTATCGGTACTGTTGAAGCGGAGCTTGCCGGCATCGATCGCGATATCGCCACCGGCACGGATCGCCGAAAGCAGGTCGCTGTGGAAACGCTCGTCGAAGGCACCGTCGAGCAGCGCGCCGAGATTGGGGCCGGAGCGGAGCTTGGCCAGCGTGTAGGAAAGCTTCGGCGCGCCAAAGTGAAGGTTCGCCTCGCCCCACAGCACGGTGAGCGGCATGAAGTAGCTCTGAGCCTCCTCGCCGGTGGTTTCCGGCTGAAGCAGGGCGAGCTGGTTCTGCTCGCCCGGAATGCTGCCGAGCGGCGTGACCTTGACGCGGCGGACGTTGGCGCCCTTGTCGGCGAACCAGCGCTGGCGGGAGATGAATTCCGGCAGGGCATCGCGCTCAAGCTGGCCGAGCTCGCGGCCCTCGAGCGCCTTCCTGAGGCTGCCGCCCGGCGCGGTCAGCGTGATGAATTCCGGCAGCGGGTCGGGCGCCTGGATGTGCCAGCGCGGAGCATCCGCCTCCTCGGCGAGCAGGAACCAGAAGAAGCCGTAGGCCGGCAGCGTCAGCATATAATGGAGGTCGCCGGCCGGCGGGAAGGTCGCGCCGCCGGTCAGTTCGACCGGGACGGCGCCCTTGTAGGGCGACAGGTCGAGCTCGACGGCCTGGGCCTGACGGGAGAGGTTCGCCACGCAGAGAATCCGCTCGCCGTCGAACTCGCGGACATAGGCAAGGATCTTGCGGTTGCTCGGATAGAGAATGGTCAGCGTGCCGCGGCCGAAGGCGCGGTGCTGCTTGCGGACCGCGATCAGCCGCCGCATCCAGTTGAGGAGCGAGGCGGCCTCGTTCTGCTGGGCCTCGACATTGACCGCCTCGAAACCATAGACCGGGTCCATGATCGGCGGCAGGTAGAGCTGCTGCGGGTTGGCGCGGGAGAAGCCGCCGTTGCGGTCGCCCGACCACTGCATCGGAGTGCGGACGCCGTCGCGATCGCCGAGGAAATAGTTGTCTCCCATGCCGAGCTCGTCGCCATAGTAGATCACCGGCGTGCCGGGCATGGAGAGAAGCAGCGCATTCATCAGCTCGATCTTGCGCCGGTCGTTATCGAGCAGCGGCGCGAGCCGGCGGCGGATGCCGAGATTGATCCGGGCGCGGGAATCGCGGGCGTAGGTGCGCCACAGGTAATCGCGCTCTTCGGCCGTCACCATCTCCAGCGTCAGTTCGTCGTGGTTGCGCAGGAAGATCGCCCACTGACACGACTCCGGAATCTCGGGGGTCTGGCGGATGATGTCGGTAATCGGATGGCGGTCTTCCTGGGCGAGCGCCATGTACATCCGCGGCATCAGCGGGAAGTGGAAGCCCATGTGGCATTCGTCGCCCTCGCCGAAATAGGGGCGCGTGTCCTCGGGCCACTGGTTGGCCTCGGCGAGCAGCATGCGATCGGAATAATGGGCGTCCATCTCCGCCCTGATTTCCTTCAGGACGTCATGGGTCTCCGGCAGGTTCTCGTTATTGGTGCCGTCGCGCTCGACGAGATAGGGAATGGCGTCGAGGCGGAGGCCGTCGACCCCCATGTCGAGCCAGTAATGCATCAGCCGCTTGACCTCGGCGAGCACCTTCGGATTGTCGAAGTTGAGGTCGGGCTGGTGGGAATAGAAGCGGTGCCAGAAAAAGGCCTGGGCCTCGGAATCCCAGGTCCAGTTCGATTTCTCGGTATCGATGAAGATGATGCGGGTGCCCTGGTAGAGCTCGTCCGTGTCGCTCCAGACATAGAAGTCGCGCGCGGCCGATCCGGGCTTGGCGCGGCGCGCCTTCTGGAACCAGGGATGCTGGTCGGAGGTGTGGTTGATGACCAGCTCGGTGACCACCCGGATGTTGCGACGATGGGCTTCGGCGACGAAGCGGCGGAAGTCCTTCATCGTCCCGTAAGACGGATTGATCGAGCGGTAGTCGGCGATGTCGTAACCATCGTCCCGCAGGGGCGAGGGATAGAAAGGGAGTATCCAGATGACATCGACGCCGAGGCTCTCGACATAATCGAGGCGCTGCATCAGGCCGCCGAAATCGCCGATGCCGTCGCCGTTGGAATCGAAGAAGGCCTTGATGTGCAGCTGGTAGATGACGGCGTCCTTGTACCAGTCGGTCTGCGACCGATCGATCTTGCCGTCGACCTTCTTCCGGGCCGCCGCCGCAGCCTTGCTTTCAGCCATGCCCGCGCTGCTCATTTGTGCGCTCCCTCGAAGGGAAGCAGGCGCCAGATCAGATAGGGATATTGATTGGGGTCGAGCCACATTTGTTGATTTTTTCCGTACCAGACAAAGCGTTCGCCGGTGACGAGGTTCTCCCCGTCGATCGCGGCCTCATCGGGAAGCCCGAATTCCCAGAGCGGAATCTCGAAATCCGCCCCCTGGCCATTATGCGGGTCGAGGTTGACGGCGAAGAGGAGGAAGTCGTCCTTGGCGGGGGTCGAGCGCGCGAAATAGAGAATGTTGTCGTTCCCTGCGTTGTGGAATGTCAGGTTGGTGAAGTCCTGCAAGGCCGGGTGTTCGCGGCGGAGCCGATTCATCAGGGCGATGTCGGCGCGGATGTTCGCGGGGCTGTTCCAGTCCCACGCCTTGATCTCGTATTTCTCGGAATCGAGATATTCTTCGCGGCCTGGGATCGGAGCGGCTTCGCAGAGCTCGAAGCCGCTGTAGACGCCGTAGTTGCCGCCAAGGCCCGCGGCCAGAACGGCGCGGACGCGAAAGCCCGGCCGGCCGCTGGTCTGCAGGTAGGGCGGATTGATGTCCGGCGTGTTGACGAAGAAATTCGGCCGCATGTAGTGGCGGCTGTCCGACGTCGTCAGCTCGGTCAGATACTCGGTCAGTTCCGCCTTGGTGTTTCGCCAGGTGAAGTAGGAATAGGACTGGGTGAAGCCGATCTTGGCGAGACGCCTCATCACCTTCGGCCGGGTGAAGGCCTCGGCCAGGAAGATGACGTCGGGATGCTTGTCCTGGACGTCGCGGATCATCCACTCCCAGAAGGGAAACGGCTTGGTGTGCGGGTTGTCGACGCGGAAGATCCGCACCCCATGATCCGCCCAGAACAGGACGATATCGCGGAGCGCATACCAGACGGAAGGGAAGGCGTCGCGGTAGAAGTGGACGTTGACGATGTCCTGATACTTCTTCGGCGGATTCTCGGCGTATTTGATCGTGCCGTCCGGACGCCAGTCGAACCACTCGGGATGCTGTTTGATCCAGGGGTGGTCCGGCGAACACTGGATGGCGAAATCGAGCGCGATCTCCAGTCCGTGGTCGCGGGCGGCAGCGATCAGCCGGGCGAAGTCGTCGAAACTGCCGAGTTCGGAATGGATGGCGTCGTGGCCGCCGTCTTGCGAGCCGATCGCGTAGGGGCTGCCCGGATCGTCGGGAGCGGGAGTCAGGGTGTTGTTCCTGCCCTTGCGAAAGGCCGTCCCGATCGGATGGATCGGCGGGAAATAGAGGACGTCGAAGCCCATGTCGCGGACATAGGGCAGCTTGGCGATGACGTCGTCGAAGGTGCCGTGGCGGGCGGGGTCGTCCGACATCGAGCGGGGAAACAGCTCGTACCAGGCGCTGAACGCGGCCGCCTTGCGGTCGACGGTCAGCGGCAGCTCGCGGGCGTAGCGTGACAGGTTCGTGCGGATGCCGGCGGACCGCATCAGGTCGATGGTCGCGGCGGACAAGAGAAGGTCGAGGCGCTCCGCCTTGCCGTCGGTCGCGTCGATCTCGGCGACCAGCGCCTTCAGCCGCTTCCTGTCGGCGGCGCTGGCCCGATCGCTTTCCTCGAGGGTGTGAACCAGGAGGTTTCGCGCCTCGGTCAGCTCGAGCGCGATATCGACACCGGCGGCGTGTTTCTTTGTGACTTCGTCGCGCCAGCTGGCGAACAGGTCGCGCCAGGCGATGACGGTGTAGACGTAGCGGGCATTGTCGGCCGCCGTCGCAGTCCCGCGCCAGCGATCGTTGCCGAGGAAGGCCATCGGCACTTCCTGCCAGACGGTCTCGTCGGCGCGGCGGATCAGAACGGCCGCGTCAATCGAATCGTGGCCGTCGCAGAAGACGTCCGCCTCGATCGCAAACGGCTGGCCCGCCACGGCCTTGGCCGGGAAGCGGCCGGCCTCGACTTCGGGCGAGACGTTCTCGATGGCGACGCGGTTGGCGGCGAGTTCGGCGAGATCGACGTCCGGGACAGGGGCTCCGGGCGCCTTTGGTTTGACGGTTCGCGGGCGCTTTTCGGCGGCCGTATCGCCTGCCTTCGTGCCAGTGCGTCTTGCCGCGGGAGGTCTCGCCATGCGTCCTATGGTCGCCGAATCCGGTGGGTTCTTCAAGGTGGGGTATCCTCGCCAACGCACAAGAACCGGGAATGTTCCCGAAAAATCGGGGAGACCGGGATCAGCCGATATCGGCCGCGGCGGCCCGGGCAAGGTCGGCGTAGGGTCCCGCCCAGCCCTTGGCGAGCGGCGACGCCCAGCCGCCGGTCTTCGAGGTCCTGAGGCCGAGAACGGCCAGCATCTCGACCAACTTGACCGCGGCGCCGACACCCTCGACGACCGGCAGGCCAAAGCGCTGCGACAGGTCGGCGGCGAGATCGGCCATGCCGGCGCAGCCAAGAACGATCGCCTCGGCCCGATCCTCGGCGATCGCCCGGCCGATCTCCTCGGCGATGCGGTCGCGCGCGGCAGAACCCGGTTCCTCAAGCGCCAGCACCGGGACCTCGGCGGCGCGGACTCCGCCGCAACACGCGGCAAGCCCCATGCGCACCAGATTGTGTTCGAGGATAGGGATCGAGCGCGACAGGGTGGTGACGACCGAGAAGCGGCCGCCGACAAGGCTGGCGACGTGACAGGCGGCTTCGCCGATACCGATCACCGGCGCGTCGGCAAGGCAACGCGCCGCGTCGAGGCCGGTATCGTCGAAGCAGGCGATGACGTGGCCGTCGGCGCCGGCCGCCTCGGCCTTCGCGATCTCGACGAGCATGGCGGGGATGCTCAACGCGCCATCGAAATGGCCCTCGATCGAGGCGGGGCCATGCTCCGGCTGGCCGGCAACGATCTCGGTACCCGGACCGGCAACCCGGCGGGCGGCCTCGGCGACCTTCGCCGTCATCGAGGCCGTGGTGTTGGGGTTGACGATGTGGATGCGCATGGCGTCTCAGACGAGCCCCTTGCCGGCGTCCGACCCGGCCCGGCGACGGCGACGCTGGACCACCGTCACCAGCGCCAGCGAAACGGCGATGACCACCATCGAGATGCCGGTCGTCACGGTCCCGAGCGCGTAGATGACCGGCGTCGTCACCGTCGTGGTCAGGGCGCGCAATTCGAGCGGCAGCGTGTTGACCGAGCCGGTCGCCTGGCTGGAGCGCGCCACCTCGTCCCACGACAGCGTGAAGCCGAACAGCGCGACGCCGATCAGCGACGGCGCGATCATCGGCAGGACGACGATAGCGGAAGGTCTGCCACGGCGTCGCGCCAAGATCGCGGGCGGCTTCCTCATAGGAGGCGTTGAAGCGATTGAAGACGGCGAACATGATGAGAAGGCCGAAGGGCAGCGTCCATGACAGATGCGCGCCGATGCCGGAGGTGAAGAGGCCCGAGGCGGTGGTGTAGCTCCGCTGGATCGACTCGATGCCCCAGGCGTCGCCGACCGCCTTGATCCCCTCGTCGAGGATGCGGAATTCAAGCGCGATGCCGAGCGAGACGACGATCGACGGCATGATCAGGCTGGCGATGGCGACATAGAAGAGCAGCGTCGAGCCGCGAAAGCGCCGGCGGAAGGCAAGCCCGGCCATCACCGAGATGACCACGGTCAGCACCATGACGATCAGGCCGAGCCAGATCGAGCGGCGGAGCGCCGCGCCGATATCGACCGTGCCGATGCCTTCCCACAGGCTCTGGAACCAGTGCAGCGAGAGGCCATTCAGCGGGAAGGTCAGCCCGCCCTGCGGCCCCTGGAAGGAGAGGACGAGGATGGTCAGCATCGGGCCGTAGAGAAACAGCACGAACAGCGCGAAGACGAAGGCCAGGACGTAGAAGGCGCGCGATCGGGTCTCGGCCATCGCTCAGAGCTCCTTGCGGATATCGATCATCCGGGTCAGCCCGAGGATGATGAGGAGCACGACGATCAGCAGCACCACGGCGTTGGCGGCGGCGATCGGGAACTGGAGGTAGTTGGTCTGGACATTGATCACCTTGCCGACCGAGGCGATCTGCTGGCCGCCCATGACGCCGATGGTGATGAAATCGCCCATGACGATGGTGATGACGAAGATCGAGCCGATGGCGATGCCGGGCTTGGCGAGCGGGACGATGACGTTCCACAGCGTCTGCCAGCCGCTGGCGCCGGCGTCATAGGCGGCCTCGACCAGCGACTTGTCGATGCGCATCATCGAGTTGAAGATCGGCACCACCATGAACAGCGTGTAGAGGTGGACGAAGGCCAGCACGACGGCGAAATTGGAATAGAGCAGCCACTCGAGCGGCTCGCTGACGATGCCGGCATCGACCAGGGTCTGGTTGACCAGGCCGTTGCGGCCGAGCAGCGGAATCCACGAGATCATGCGGATGACGTTCGAGGTCCAGAAGGGAATCGTGCAGATCAGGAAGAGCACCACCTGCATGGTCAGCGAGCGGACGCAGAAGGCGAGGAAATAGGCGACGGTGAAGCCGAGAACCAGCGTCACCAGCCAGACGATCAGGCAGAATTTCAGCGTCGACAGGTAGGTCTTGAAGGTGGTGCAGAGCTCCGGCAGCTTCGCCAAACAGCCATCGAAGACCTGGGCGTAGTTGGACAGGACGAAGGCCGGCTCGATCGAATATTCGGTGTAGTTCCAGAACGACACGATCAACGTGACGACCAACGGCAGCACGAAAAACACGAAGAAGACGACGGCGATCGGCGTCGCCTGCCAGTAGGGCGCGGCGGGATCGCCGTCGAGCCTGCTCTTGCGGGCGCGACGGGTCGCGCCCCGGGCGGTATCGCCCGGGACGCTTGCGGTCAGTGGAGCGGCTGCATCACGCAGCAATGAACTCGTTCCACTTCGTGATCATGTAGTTGTTCTCGTCCATCACCGAGTTCCAGCAGGCGATGGCGCCCATGCGGGCGTCGTAGGAGCCGCCGTCGCGGGTGGCGCCGGCCTTCTCCAGAAGCGTGCCGTCGGGCGCGAGGATGTCCTTCTCGGCGGGCTTGCCCTCCATCCAGAACGCCCACTCGTAGGGCTCCATGTTCTCCTTGGCGGTTTCGAGGACGGCCGAGTAGTAGCCCTGACGGTTGAGATAGGCGCCGGCCCAGCCCGACAGGAACCAGTTGATGAACTCGTAGGCGGCATCGAGCTTCTTGCCTTCGAGGGTCTTGGGCAAGGTGAAGCCGGAGGCCCAGCCGCGATAGCCTTCCTTGAGCGGCTGATAGGTGCAGGCGATGCCCTTGGAGCGGACGGCGGTGACGGCCGGCGACCACATCGACTGGATGACGACCTCGCCCGAGGCCATCAGGTTGACCGACTCGTTGAAGTCCGACCAGAAGGCGCGGAACTGCCCGGCCGCCTTGGCTTCCTTGAGGAAATCGGTGGTCATGTCGATCTCCTCCTTGGTCATGTTGCCCTTGTCGGGGTATTTGTATTTTCCGACGGCCTCGATCACCATCGCCGCATCCATGATGCCGATCGACGGGATGTTGAGGATCGCCGCCTTGCCCTTGAATTCGGGATTGACCAGCTCGGCCCAGCTCTCGATCGGCCGGCCGATGAGGTCGGGCCGGATGCCGAGGGTGTCGGCGTTATAGGTGGTCGGGATCAGCGAGATCCACTCGGTCGGCTCGGCCGAGAAATCCTTCGAGAACTGACCGTCGAGATAGAAGACCTTGCGCGGCGCGGTGCCCTGGTCGCCAATCTTCTTGCCGGCGACTTCACCCTTGGTGAAGACGGTGGCGATCTGGTCCGAGTACTTGATCTTGTTGGCGTCCATGCCCTGGAGGTTGCCGGAGGGCAGCAACTTGGGCAGCGAGAAATATTCGCTGTCGAGGAGGTCGAAGGAATTCGGCTGGGTGATCACCCGCTTGGCGACCTCGTCGGTCTCGACCGCGACGTATTCGATGACGACCCCGATATCTTCCTGCGCCTTCTTGGCGATGTCGGCCGACTGGTTCACCGCCGTGCCGAGATAGCGCAGCGTCACCGGCTCATCGGCGTGGACGGCCGGGGACGGGAAACTGCTGACCAGCGCGCCGGTACCGGCCAGGCCGGCGAATGCGGCGGTCCCCTTCAGCAGCGTCCGTCGTGAGACACCTTTCGGCTTTTTCGTTTCTGTCATTCTCCCGTACTCCTTTTTGTTGACGGGTGGAGGAGGTGCGCCGGCGTCAGGCCGACGCGCTGAGTTCATGGAGGTCGTCGTGGCTCCAGCCGACGCGGACGGCTTGTCCGGCGGTGAATCCGTGCTCGTAGAAGGTCCGCTCCGGAACCAGCGCGACCAGATCGAGCCCGTCGTCGGTCTTCAGATTCATGACGATCGAAGCACCCTGGTATTCGATGTCGGCGACGACGGCGGTGGCGCCCTCGCCGGCCTCGGTGGCGGGCAAGACGGTCAGCTGGTCGCTGCGCACGGTGACGGTGCGACCGTCGATCGGCATGACGTTGTGGCCGCCGATGAAGCGGGCGACGAATTCGGTTCGCGGCGCATTGAAGATGTCGCGCGGCGTGCCGCTCTGCTCGATCCTGCCGTCATTCATCACGACGATCAGATCGGCGAGCGCCATCGCCTCTTCCTGGCTGTGGGTGACATGGACGAAGCTGATGCCGAGCTCGCGCTGGAACCGCTTCAGCTCGGCCCGCACCCGGATGCGGAGAAAGGGATCGAGCGCCGACAACGGCTCGTCGAGGAGAAGGATGGTCGGGTCGGTGACCAGCGCGCGCGCCAGCGCCACGCGCTGCTGCTGGCCGCCGGAAAGCTGGCCCGGCTGCCGGGTGGCATAGGCCTCCATCGCGACCAGCTTCAGCATCTCGTCGGCGCGGGCGTGACGCTCCGGCTTCGAGACGCCCTTCATCCGCAGGGAGAAGGCGACATTGTCGCGAACGTTGAGATGGGGAAACAGGGCATAGCTCTGGAACATCATCGCCGTGCCGCGCGTCGCCGGCGGCTTGTCGTTGACGACCTCGGGGCCGAGAACGATGTCGCCGTCGCTGATCGACTCGTGGCCGGCGATCATCCGCAGCGTCGTCGTCTTGCCGCAGCCCGACGGCCCGAGCAGGCAGCAATAGGTGCCGGCCTTGATCTTCAGCGATATGGCGTCGACGGCCAGCGTCTCGCCATAACGCTTGGTGACGCTCGCCAATTCCAGATCCGCGCCGTGTTGCATGCAACGTCCCTCCTGCCACGACCTTGGGGCAAGAGCTGTGCCAGCGGTCCAAGCCTCGGCAGGGCTTGACGGATTGACGGAGCGGCTGTCGGCGAAGGCGGACGACGGGGATCGGCAACGCCAATCGGTGTGGCGTTCTGCCTAATCGATAGGCAATGCCCAGAAGCCGAGCATCAGCGGACGAGCCGAGCCGGCGCCCGCGTCGATGGCGCCGATCAGGACATGTAGCCGGTGCGTTGCAGGAAGAGCTTCAATCGCTCGGGAAACTTCAGCACGGCGCGGCTGAGCTTCGGGCAATCCGCGATGTCCCTGGCAACAAGACAGACCTCCTCGCCCTGATCGGCCGCGAGGTTCCAGTTGGCGTTCAACTGCCGCCAGGCGTCGTCGCCCTCCCCGACCCGGATCTTCGCGGCCACCCAGCCGGCCAGATAACCGGGAGACGTCCATTGCTCGGCCGGATCAGTGCCCTCCTCGAGTTGCCGGAGCCAGTCGCGGTGGGCGGCGAGGAAACCGGGCTCGGCCGAGATGTCATATGCCTTGCCGTCCCGGACCCCGATGATCATCAGCGGCGCGGCGCTGCAGGCGTAACAGCCAAACTCATAGAGAAAGCGATTGTCGTAGGTGACGATCTCGGCGGTTCCATCGCCGTTGGCGTCGCTGAGGTAGCCGCCATCGCCGTCGAATTCGCCGATCGGCACGGCGATCCACCGGCCGCCGGCCTCCGTCGCGACGATCACCTGGGTGCAGCAGTGAGCGCCGCCGGTATAGCTGGTGAAGAAGACCTCCGGACCGCGATTGCCGGGGTCGATCTCGGCGATGCTTGCTTCGGTCGCCGGGAAGTCGAAACCCGATGCAACGCCGACGACCTCAAGCACGTCGCGTCCGTCGACCTTGACCCGCAGGACCGGCGTATCGAAATCCGGGTCGGCGTCGGGCCGCCGTTCGAGGCTGATGGTTGCCGCGAGCGGGCCGACGGCGACCGTTGCCGTATTCGAGCCGTCGGCGAATTCCGTCGTCGGATACTCGGGGTCGCCCGACTGGGCGGCGGCGGCCGAGGCGACGACGAAAGAAACAGACAGGCCGGCGAGGCACTTCAGGATCGTCGCAATGACGGGCAAATTGCTTCCTCCACTCCGCGAACCGCACTCTATGCCCCCGCGCGCCCTCCGGGAAACCCCGAAGTGGAAAGGCGCGGGCGGTCTGCTAAGCTGTCGCACAACAATCCGGAGGAACGATGAGCGACCCCTATTCCCTCAAGACGATTCGCCTGAACCTCGCCCGCACCAAGGATTTCCCGCAGGGCAGCGACCGCCACGGCTACCGGTTCACGGCGCCTCTCGACGCCGAGGGCCATCTCAACGCCGAAGGCTGGAAAAAACACCGTGACGTCTGCCGCGTGGTCCGGTTCTGGGCCGGCGAGGAGGACGATGTCGGCCACCTGGTCCATCGTCCCGGCGGGTCGTGGGGATTCACCTACGATATCGACGGCGACGAGGGCGACGAATCCGGCTTCAAGCTGTCGAGCCACCAGTTCGTTCCGGGCGAATACCTGTCGATCCGCGACGACGACGGCGAACTGCACACCTTCACCGTCGTCACGGTCGAAGACATCTGACCGCATTGGCTGAGCGGCGGGCAGGGTCTGCCTATCGATTAGGCCGAGACGCCAGGACCCGTCCGACAGCCGGCCAGTCGATGACGGCACGGAAATTGCGGGAAACTCTTCAGCCGGCGCCCTCCGGGGCGCCGATTTCCAGCAACGGAGAGAGTATCGCATGTCCATTCTTCATCCCGGCAGGCGCCTGGCGCTGCTGCTCGCCGCCACCGTCGGCCTCGCCATCCCGGCGGCGGCCCAGACACCGATCAAATTCTCGCTCGACTGGAAGATCGAAGGGCCGGCCGCGCCCTTCCTGATCGCGCAGGAGAAGGGCTATTTCGCCGACGAAGGGCTCGACGTGACGATGGATACGGGCTCGGGCTCGGTCGAGCCGATCAATCGCGTCGCTTCGGGGGCCTATGACATGGGCTTCGGCGACATCAACTCGGTCATCAAGTTCAACGACCAGAACCCGGACACGGCGCTGAAGTCGGTCTACATGGTCTACAACAAGCCGGCCTTCGCCATCGTCGGCCGCAAGAGCCTCGGCGTCTCCGCGCCGAAGGACCTCGAGGGCAAGAAGCTCGGCGCGCCCGGCGCCCGACGGCGCCTATGCGCAATGGCCGATCTTCGTCGAGGCGAACGACATCGACGCCTCGAAGGTGACGATCGAGAATGTCGGCTTCCCGGTCCGCGAGCCGATGCTGGCGTCCGGACAGGTCGACGCGATCACCGGATTCTCCTTCTCGTCCTTCATCAACCTCAAGGCCAACGGCGTGCCCGTCGACGATATCGCCGTCATGCTGATGGCCGACTACGGCGTCGACCTCTACGGCAACACGATCATCGTCTCGCCGGCCTTCGCCGAGGCCCATCCCGACGCGGTCAAGGGCTTCCTCAAGGCGCTCAACAAGGCGATCAAGGAAACCATCGCCGATCCCGAGGCGGCGATCGAATATGTCACCGCCGCCAACGCGGTGGTCGACAGGGACACCGAACTGGAACGCCTGAAGATGGCGTTCGACCAGAATGTCGCTGACCGACGAGGTCAAGGCGAACGGCCTCGGCGCGGTCGACATGGAGCGGCTCGGCAAGGCGATCGACCAGATCGGCCTGACCTTCGAATTCGCCTCCAAGCCGACGGCCGAAGCGACCTTCGACCCGAGCTTCCTGCCGGAGGCGGACGAGCGGAAGGTGGAATAGCCGCCGCTTCAATCTCCGGAGCCGCCATCATGCAGACGCATCGCGTCGTTCGTGAGCCCGGGCGCGTCCCAACCTTTCCCCTCTCCCAACGGGAGAGGGCGTTTCTCTTGGCGAGCCGAATGGCGAGCTTACAGAAACGGGGTGAGGGGCGAGTCCTTTGAGCTTCGGGTTCGCCCCTCACCCTGCCGGCCTAAACGTCTCGGCCGCTATGCGACCTGCGACGTCAAGGCCGCCTGCCCTCTCCCGCCGGGAGAGGGGGCGCCACTCAAAGACCGAAAGCCCGCCATGCACGGCTTCGTAACCCTCGAAGGGGTCCAGCACGCCTATGGCGGGCCGGGCACCCAGCTGGCGGTCGACGATCTGACGCTGGCGATCGACAAGGGCGACTTCGCCGCGGTGGTCGGACCGTCGGGCTGCGGCAAGTCGACCCTGATGAAGCTGGCGACGGGATTGCAATTCCCGCAGCTCGGCGTCGTCACCGTCGCCGGCGAGGTCGTCGACAGGCCGGTCAAGATCGCCGGCATGGCCTTCCAGGCGCCGACGCTGCTGCCGTGGCGCTCGACCCTCGACAACGTGCTCTTGCCGCTCGAGATCGTCGAACCGCACCGGAGCCGCATCCGTCGCGACCGCGCCGCCTACCAGAAGCGGGGCGAGCGACTGCTGGCGCAGGTCGGACTCGAAGGCGCCGGCGACAAGTTCCCCTGGGAACTCTCCGGCGGCATGCAGATGCGCGCCTCCCTCTGCCGGGCGCTGGTCCACGAGCCGGAGCTGCTGATGCTCGACGAGCCCTTCGGCGCGCTCGACGCCTTCACCCGCGAGGAGCTGTGGTGCGTCATCCGCGACATTCACGCGGCCTCCGGCGTCACCATCATCCTCGTCACCCATGATCTGCGCGAGGCGGTATTCCTCGCCGACCGCATCTTCGTCATGTCGGCGCGGCCGGGGCATATCCTCGTCGAGCGGCGTATCGACTTTCCCCGCCCGCGCGACCTCGAACTGACCTACGCGGCGCCGTTCCAGGACATGGTGCATGAGCTGCGCGGCCATATCGTCGAGGCGCGCAAGTGATGCCCTCCTCCGTCGCCATCAAGGCCGCGCCCTGGGCGTTCGTCGTCGGCATGATCGTCGTCTGGCAGCTGGCGGTGACGGTCCTCAACATTCCGCCCTTCGTGCTGCCGCCGCCGACGGCGGTCGCCGGCGCCATGGTCCAGTACTGGCACGCCATCTGGTACGAGTCGCTGTTCACGCTGGGGACGACGATGGCCGGCTTCCTGCTCGCGGTCGGCTTCGGCCTCGCGCTCGGGCTGTTTATCGGCTGGTCGCGGACGATCTATGCCGGCCTCTACCCGCTGATGATCGGCTTCAACGCGATCCCCAAGGTCGCGGTGGTGCCGATCCTGGTGCTGTGGTTCGGCATCGGCGCGGTGCCGGCGGTGATCACCGCCTTCCTGATCTCCTTCTTCCCGATCGTGGTCAATGTCGCGACCGGGCTCGCCACCATCGAGCCGGAACTCGAGGACGTGCTCAAGGCGCTCGGCGCCTCCAAGCTCGACATCATGCGCAAGGTCGGCATCCCCCGGGCGCTGCCCTATTTCTTCGGCTCGCTGAAGATCGCGATCACGCTCGCCTTCGTCGGCTCGGTGATCTCGGAATCGATCGCCTCCAACCACGGCATCGGCAACCTGATGCTGCAGGCCCAGTCGCAGTTCAAGGTGCCGCTGATCTTCGCCGGGCTGGTGGTGCTGGCGGTCGAGGGTATCGTCATGTACGCGATCATGGCGTGGATCGAGAAGCGGATGACCGGCTGGGCCCACCGCTCGGGATTCGCCTCGACATAAGGCAATCGCTGGCCGACCGCCGGGGGCGGCAGTCGGTATCGGTGAAAGCCGTAAGGGGCACGCCGCCGTTAATGATTGCGAGACTTTTTCCGTAAAGATTGAGCTGGTAGCGTCGGTGCATTGCGATGCTGGATGAGTCGCGTTTGAAATCGCGCGGAGGAGGCGCACGATGACAATATTCACGGTCACCGTCGCCAACGATCCCGGAACCGCTTCCGATGGTACGACCGGGTCTGTCGGAACGCTGAGCTGGGCGATCGCTCAGGCAAACGCGACCACCGGGCCGCATCAGATCGATATCAATGTCGATGTGAACCTGACCGGGCCGCTGTCGCCGGTCTTCAACTCGGTGACGATCAACGGCAATGGTCACACCGTGGACGCCGGCGGCGTCACGCGCATCTTCATGATCGGCGTCGACAATGCGACGCTTCACGATTCCCGATATGCCGGGTCGATCATCGCACAACGCCCGCAGGTGACGATCAGCGATCTCACCCTGGCGAACGGCCTCGCGCATGGCGGCGACGGTTCCGGTGATGCCGGCGGCGGCATGGGCGCGGGCGGCGCCCTCTTCGTCAACTCATCGGCGGACGTCACCCTCGACGGCGTCAGCTTCGTCGACAATGCCGCCAAGGGCGGACGTGGGGGACTGACCTACGGTGGCGGCGGCGGTGGCGGCGGGCTTGGCGGCGATGGCGGCGGCCTCGGCGGCGCCAACGGCCAATCCGGCGGCGGCGGCATATTCGGAAACGGACATTGGGCCGGCGGCGGCCTGTTCGGCGACGCCGGACTCGACCTGTCCGCCGGCGGCGGCGGATATAGCGGCGATGGCGGGCTGGGCGGCTTGCTGTTCGGGGACGGCGCCGACGGTCTGCTCTCGATCGCCGGACTGACGGGGAGCGGAGGGAACGGCCTCGGTGTGCTGTTTGGGGGTTCGGGCGGCGCAAATGGCGGTGGTGGTGGCGGCGGCGGCGAAGATTCCGGTCTGACCTTACCCGGCGGCGGCGGCGGCTTTGGTGGCGAGAATGGCGTCGCGCTCAATGGGGGTAGCGGCGGCGATGGCGGCTTCGGCGGCGGCGGCGGCGGCTTCGACCTTGGCAACGGTGGCAGCGGCGGCTTCGGTGGCGGCGGCGCTTACCAGGCCGACGGCGGCTTCGGCGGCGGCGGCGGTGAGCTCGGCGATGGTGGATTTGGCGGCGGCGGTGGCGGTGGCAGCGGCAATGGCGGTTTCGGTGGCGGTGGCGGTTCTGGCGGCCAACCCGGGTTCGGCGGCGGCACCGGCGACGTCGGCATCGATGGCGGGGGCGGCGGCGGCGCCGGCATGGGCGGCGCCATCTTCGTCGTCGAGGGCGGCAGCCTCACCATAGGCGGGACCGCATCGACCTCCGGCGGCGCTGTCGCCGGCGGAGACAGCAAGTCGCTCCTGCACGGCTCCGCCTTTGGTACCGGGCTCTTCCTTCAGGGCACCGGGACGCTGACTTTCGACCCTGCGGCCGACGAGACCGTGACGATCGCCGACGTCATCACCGACCAGGTTGGCTCCGGCGGCACAGGGAACGACGCCAAGAGCTGGAATCTGATCAAGACCGGCGACGGCACGCTGGTCCTGTCGGGCGAGAACTCCTATTCCGGGACCACCACGGTTTCGGGCGGCGTCCTGCAAGTAACCGGCAAGATACTCAGCTCGCTTGGCGTGATCGCTGCATCCGACGGCACGTTCCGCGCCGACGGCAGCGCATCGGCCACCTCGGTCACGGTCAAGTCCGGCGGCACGCTCGGCGGCAACGGCGGCGTCGGGACGGTGAATGTCTGCGGCCGGCGGCAGCGTCAACGCGGGCGCCAGCGCCGGCATCCTGACAACCGGCGACATTACCTTCGCCACCGGCGCATCTCTCGTCGCGGAGATCGGCGGGACCGCTGCCGGGCACCGGTGGCTACGACCAGCTCGTCGTCAACGGGACGCGTCGATCTCGGGGGCGCAACGCTCGACGGGGAATTGATCACGGCTTCGCACCCGCCCCCGGCACCAGCTTTCACGATCCTTGCCAATGACGGCAGCGATGCGGTGGTCGGCACGTTCGACGGCCTGCCCGAAGGATCCGTGGTCGTCTTCGACCAGCGCCAGTTCTCGGTCACCTACAAGGGCGGCGATGGCAACGACGTCGTCCTGACCGCGCTGCAGACGGTAATCGTCGGCACCGGCAAGAAGGACGTCGTCAACGCCGATACCACGGTCAAGGGCCAGCTTCTGCCTACCGATGCGGCGGATATCATCAAGGGCAAGGGAGCCAACGACACCCTCTCCGGCCTCGGCGGCGACGACCAGATCAACGGCGGCAAGGGCAAGGACGACATCACCGGCAAATCCGGAAACGACGTCCTCAACGGCAAGAACGGCAAGGACACCATCCACGGCTCCAAGGGCAACGACAGCCTCGACGGCGGCAAGGCCAACGACAAGCTCACCGGTGGCCAGGACGCCGACGCCTTCGTCTTCTCGACCCAGCTCGGCAACAACAACGTCGACAAGATCACGGACTTCGGCAAGGGCGACGACGTCATCCAGCTCGACAGCGCCATCTTCACCAAGATCGGGCCCGCGGGCGAACTGGCGAACACATACTTCACCAAGGGCGCGAAGGCCGAGGGTTCCAGCCCTCAAATCGTCTACCAGAAGTCGACGGGCGATATCTTCTACGCCAAGAACGGCGACGCATCCGGGAACCAGGTGCTGTTCGCCAAGGTCGACAAGGGCACCAGCCTTTCCCACCACGACTTCTTCATCGTCTAGCAGGCTGTTGACGAAGGGTGTCATGATCCGCCAATTGTGGAATCCCCCTTGGCGATTCCGGGCGTAAGGGCCGACAACCGCGAGACAGGAATGCGGGAAACGCGAGCGGGATGAAGACGACCTACGAGGGTTCGTGCCACTGCGGCGCCGTCCGCTTCGAGGTCGACGCCGATCTCGACCAAGTCCGGGTCTGCGACTGCTCGATCTGCCGGCGGCGCGGCGCGCTGATCCATCGCGTCGACCCCGAAGACATCCGCGTCCTCACGCCGCTCGAGGACCTCACCCTCTATCAATTCCATACCCGGACGGCGAAGGACTATTTCTGCCCGACCTGCGGTATCCTGCCGTTCCGCCGGCCGCGCACGGCGCCCGACAAGTGGGCGGTCAACGTCCGCTGCCTGGAGGGGGTCGATCTCGACGCGATCCCGGTCACGCGGGTGCAAGGGAGCAAGCTCGACTAGCGCGGCGCCAGCCGGATTTGTACGACAACATTGGCCCGGATCACATTCGGGCTATACTCTCCCCCGCCTTTGGAAGATCACACGGCAGGTCCATGACAACCACCCGAACCGGCGGCCGCATCCTGGCCGATGCCCTTGAGCTGAACGGCGTGACGCGCGCCTTCTGCGTGCCGGGCGAGAGCTACCTCGCGCTGCTCGACGCGCTCTATGATTCGTCGATCAGGGTCACGACCTTCCGCCAGGAGGGCGGCGCGGCGATGGCGGCCGACGCCTGGGGCAAGCTCACCGGGCGGCCCGGCATCGTCATGGCGACGCGCGGTCCCGGCGCGACCAACGCCTCGGCCGGGCTCCACGTCGCGCGACAGGATTCGACGCCGGTGATCCTGCTGCTCGGCCAGGTGGCGCGCCACATGCGCGAGCGCGAGGCCTTCCAGGAAATCAACATCAAGGCCTTCTTCGGCGAAGTGTCGAAATGGGTGGCCGAAATCGATCGCGCCGAACGGATTCCGGAATTCGTCAGCCGAGCCTTTCACGAGGCGACCTCGGGTCGACCGGGCCCGGTGGTGCTCGGCCTGCCGGAGGACATGCTGCGCGACCATGCGACGATCGCCGATGCCCGGCCCTGGGTGCAGGTCGAGACCTATCCCGGGCTGACCCAGATGGCGCAGTTGCAGAAGCTGCTATGGGCGGCGAAGCGGCCGCTGGTCATCCTCGGCGGATCGCGCTGGAGCGAAAGCGCTGTCGCCGGCATGCGGCGCTTCGCCGAGCGCTTCCGCCTTCCGGTCGCCTGCTCCTTCCGCCGGCAGACGCTGTTCGACAACGAGCATCCGAACTATGCCGGCGACTTCGGCCTCGGCTTCAATCCGGCACTCGCGGAACGGCTCAAGCAAGCCGACCTGCTCCTGCTCGTCGGCGGGCGGATGAGCGAGATGCCATCCGGCGGCTATGGCCATATCGCGATACCGGAGCCGGAGCAGAAGCTGGTCCATGTCCATCCGGGCGCGGAAGAACTCGGCCGGGTCTATCACCCGACGCTGGCGATCCATGCCAGCCCGACCGCCTTCGTCGCGGCGCTGGAAGGGCTCGAGCCGCCGCCGGCCGGCATCGCCTGGGAGGCGGAAGCGCAGGTGGCGAACGAGAGCTTCCACGCCTGGACGAGGCCGGTGACCAATCCCGGCCCGGTGCAGCTCAGCGAGATCATCGCATGGCTGCGCGATCGCCTGCCGGACGACGCGACAATCACCAACGGCGCCGGCAACTATTCCGGCTGGCTGCACCGCTTCTTCCGCTATCGCCGGTTCGGCACGCAACTCGGGCCGACGTCCGGCTCGATGGGCTACGGCATGCCGGCGGCGATCGCCGCCAAGCTCGCCTATCCCGACCGCACCGTCGTCGCCTTCGCCGGCGACGGCTGCTTCCAGATGACCAGCCAGGAATTCGCCACCGCCGTCCAGGAGAAGGCGGCGATCGTCGTCGTCGTCGTCAACAACGGCATCCACGGCACGATCCGCATGCATCAGGAGCGCGACTATCCCGGCCGGCATATCGCCACCGACCTGGTCGATCCAGATTTCGCGGCGCTGGCCCGCGCCCATGGCGGGCATGGGGAGACGGTGACGCGGACGGAGGACTTCGCCGCCGCCTTCAACAACGCGCTGCATTCGGGCAAGCCGGCGATCATCGACCTCAAGTTCGATCCGGAGGCGATCACCCCGACCCGCACGATGTCCGAAATCCGCGGCAGCGGCCGCCGCTAAGGATCGCGGCACGAAACCTGCGTGGCGTTCAGAAGCAGCAGCCGGTCGGCTCACCGGTCAGCCGCGCGATCTGGACCGGCGGGCAGGCAACGTCGCCGTAGGAACAAAACACGCAACAATCCCCCTGTTCCGGCTTAAGCACGGCGCCGCAACTGGGGCACTCGTAGAGATACTGGCAGGCATCGGTCGGCATGGTTTCGGTCGCCCGGTGGCCGCACCGGGGACAGGTGATGGTCGATCGCCGCTTGATCCCGGTCCCGGTCATTCCTTCTCCACTGTCGGCGCCGCCTCCGCGGCGGGCGCTCCCGAATTCTCGACAACGATTCGAAGGATACCTAGCGCCTCGATCGCCCGGTACAAGCGCTCCGTATCGGCGAGGGTCCGGCCGAGCAGAACAGCGAGCGTGGCGAGCGGCATCCGCGGATTGTCACGAAGCGGCGCGATCGCCTCCGCCTGGTCCGCGGCCAGCGCCGCTTCGGGGCGGTGGCGCCGGAAACGGCAGGACAGGCGGTCGTCGCCGTCGCCGATCACGACCGTATCCGAAAGGCGAACCACCAGACCGTTGGCGATCCTGGCGCGGGCGCCGGCATCGAGCGGGACGTGCTCGGTCCCGAAGACCAGCTCATCCGCCTTGGTCCGCAACGCCACCGACAGCGCTTCGTCGCGCGTCGCCGGAATGTCGAGGCCGAGGTTGGTATCGACGAGGAAGACGCCACGGTCGAGATCGGCAAGCGCCGGGCAGAGCGTGGCAAGGGCAGCCTCGACCAGTCGCACCAACCGGACGCGGGGGCGAACATAGGTCGGGGCGGCGTCGGACGATTCCATCCAGCCGATCGACGCGCCCGACCCGCCGAGCACACGCTTCGGGCGCACCGCTTCGGTCATCACCAGGACGGCCGGATACTCGCCGCCGAGCTCCGCCTCGATGCGCGGCCAGGCCGCTGCCATCCGGTCGGCGATCGTCTCGCTGATATCGATGTCGAGCCGGGCGCGGACATAGTCGGCA
This sequence comes from uncultured Alphaproteobacteria bacterium, assembly GCA_963812275.1. Lineage (GTDB taxonomy): Bacteria > Pseudomonadota > Alphaproteobacteria > Rhizobiales > Kaistiaceae > Bauldia. The sequence goes on from CAWEUQ010000031.1 coordinate 385,940, forward strand.
CCCTCGCCAAGAAGGATGGCGACGATGCCGGCCGGCGCCGCCTCCGGCGGCCCGAAGGCAAGCCAGGCAAGCGTGGCACGGAGCCAGGCGAGCTGCGCCGCCGGCGACGTGGGGTCGGCCTCGGCAGAGGCCCGCAGGACATTCATCTCGACGACTTCGCCGAGGCTCCTCAGCCCCGCCGAGGTCGCGAAGGCGCGATCGAGCATGGCGCGATGGCGCTCCGCGATCGCCGCGGCAGAGGCGCGCGAGGGTCATGGCATTCCGGAAGACCAGCCGCCGGTCGGCCCCGGGATCGCCGTCAAGGGCCGCGCGAAGCTGCTCCGCCAGCGCCAGCGCGCGGTCCGGCTCGTCCGCCGCCAGCGCCAGCGGCATAGTCGTCAAGCAGCAGGAGGTCGCCCGGCCGCCATGGGTTCCCCGGCACCGAGCTTTGCCGCCAAGGGTCCGAGATCGGCATGAAGCCCGGCGGTTCGGCCGACGGCGAGGGCGGCGCCGAGTTTCAATCGATCGAGGCGGTGGCGCGCTTCGTTCGAGGCGCGACGTGACGGCGGCGGCAAGGCGAGCATCTGCGCGGCCCTGCCCAGCCGACGCCGGATCTCCTGCCGGCGGATGTCGGCGGTCGCCATCTCCGCCGGCGTCAGCGCCACCTGGCGCGCCCGTTCCGCGAGTTCGGAGGCGATATCGAGCGCGCCGCCCTCCTCGATCGCGGCGCTCAAGCCGCAGAGCGTGGCACTGTCGGCAAAATGGGCGGTGCAATAGCGCTGGGCGAGCGATGCCAGGCCGGCGTCCGCTGCTTCGAGATCGGCCATGGCGTCGAGGTCGGGCGCCGCCTCCCGCGGGTCGCTGTCGCGCCATCCGGGCGGGATCAGGAAGTGATCCGGACCAACCGGCACGAGGAAGGCGTCGCCGATCGCGATCCGCTGCTTCTCCGCCAGCGATCGCGGCAGCAAGCCGGGGAAGAACCGAAGAAGACGTTCCTGCGCCGGGGACAGGGCTCCAAGGGTCGCGCCAAGCGGCGGTTCGCCGACGTCGCCGCGCCGCTCGAAAACCGACCGGCCAATCACGGTCACCTCCGGCTCGTCGCCGACGAACACGATGGCAATGCCGCGCCGCTTCAAGAACAGAAAGAACCATTCGTTGTCGTGGCGAAGGGGAAGGCCGAAACGCGGCGTCAGGACGACGACGACCCCCGCGGCCGGCAGCGCGGCGGCGATGCGGGCCGCCGCTGCATGGGCCCGGAAGATGAGCGGATCGCCAACCGCGGCGTCGTCGATCTCGTCGCATGCCGACAGGGCGCGCGCCGGTCCGGGCGGGAGCGTGACGCCAAGCGCCGCGGCAAGCTGCGTCGCGGCTTCCCACGGCCGCCAGGCGCCAAGGACCAGATCGACATAGGGGCGCTTTCCCGTCCCGCCTCCGATGCGTGTTTCGCTGTCCGACACCCGCGCTCCCGTCCTCTCTAGCCGTCGGCGGCCGTGCCGAGGGCGATGACACAGAGGGCGCTGCGCGACAGGCCATCCAACGCAAGCAGGTCGTCGATTTCACGATCGTAAAAGCCTTCGATCTCCTGACACCAGAGGCCGGATGTCTCGGCGGCCTGATCGAATGACTGGGCATGCCGGCCGGCGGTCATCAACGCATTGCGATAGCCGCGCTCGCCTTCGGCCGCCACGGCGTCTTCGAGCCTCCCGACGAGGAAGACGAGGGCCTCGGCGCGCGCGACCAGTCCCGGCTCGGCGGACGCGGCCGCCAGTCGTCGTCCGAGCGCCTCCCGCCCGACGAGGAGCAGCTCGCGCCGGCCATGGTCGTAGCGACAGAGGCTCGCCGGCAGCGTCTCGACGGCGTTGGCATGGAGATAGATCTCGACGACATCGCGATCGCCGCGCGGTTTGCCGGCTACACCGAGAATCGCCGCAAGCGAAGCCAGCGCCATGACGCCGCCGCCGGCATAGACCGGATCGACCGTCCCCTCGCCGGGCAACATGACGAGCGACCCGCCAGCCTGAAGGGCGAAGACCTGCGCACCGGGCAAGGGCGCCTCCGATTCGCGATCGCTCCGTCCCGCGCCTGCCGGCGAAACCGGCGGAGCGACGGCCGCGCCTGGCGTTCTCGTGGTAGGTCGCCCATGCTCCCAGGTCGGCGTCGCTTCCATCGAACCAGGCTGACATGGCGGTCGCTCCGTCTCGACTTCAGAAAAAGGGATGCGGCGCGGCGTTGCCGCCGCCGCCCTCGGCGATGCCGCGATGACCGAGCTTCTGCGGCGCGTCGTAAAGGCGGCGGCCGCCAAGCGCCCGGTTGTGATGTCCGGCGAACAGAGGCTGGTAGCCCGGCACGAGCGCCCGGCAGACGTTGAGCCCGAGACCGCCGATATCGACGCTGGTCAGATTCGCGGCGTAGACCCGGTAGCCGGTCGCCATGATCCGGCCGATCGCGACCTCGAGGTCGGTATCGACGGATCCGGTCGCAACACTTTCATGTTCGACGAGATCAATGGTCTCGTCCGAGGAGAGAGCCAGGGCGAACAGGTGCCGGTTGTCATGATCGGCGGCGAAACCGGCGTGATCCGCTTGGGCAATCACGTCTTCCCAATCATTCGTGGCGCTGGGTGGCGGGACATTGCGCATCGTCTCAGCGGCCAGCCAACGATTTTCGGCAAGGCGGCAAAGCGCGGCAGCAACGGCGGCTGCCGGATCGAGATCGGCTGCGGCGGCAAAGACATGGGCCGGGTGATCGCGGCGTTCGGACGCGACAACCGCGACGAAGGCCGGGATGCGGTTGTCCGTGGTCACGTCGAGGATGGTGACGGGATCGCCGCTCCGCCGGAAGCGGTGCACCATCTCCCGCAACCGGGCAGGCAGCGTTTCCTGCCGCACATTCGGGGGCTGGATATTCGCCTGCCAGAACAGCGCCGCCGCGTCGCGGGCAACGACGTCGAAGAGACCGGCGAGCGCAGCCGTCGCGACCCCTTCGCCACTGGCGAGGCCCGCGGAATCGCTGCACACGATCGGCAGATCGCCGGCCGTCCGCGCATAGGAAAACGGAAACCAGACCATCGCCGCCGGCGCGTGGATCGTCTCGCCGGTGGCGAGGTCGACGGCGCTCGTCCACCTGACCGGCGTCGTCTCGAGGAAGGGGACATAGGGGAAGCCGGGCCGGGCGTATTGGGCCTGGCTGAACAGGGCGAAATCGGCAGGCGCCAGACAAGCGAAATTCGCCTCGGCCGCCGAGGCCACCGGCAGTCCGCCGCGTTCATACATGGCGGCGCAATAGCGCCAGACCCCGGAGCGCAGAGCCGCGTCGAAGGCATCGCCGCGATCCGGCGCCGCCACGTCGATGACGCGCGACGTCGCGACGCCGCCGATCGTCGGCAAATTGCAGAGACGGGCGCGAAAGTGGCGGTAGCGCGGGGCGTCCGGCTCGACGGCAACCTCGTCGAAGGCGCCGACGATTCCAACGCCCGGATCGAAGAGCGCCTCGCTGGCGGCACGGAAGGTCGCGGTCGGCATCACTCCGCCTCAGTCCCGGCATCGTCCGGCTCGGCGACGACCATCGCCAGCGCGCAGACCGGGCAGCGCGGCACCTTGAGAACGGTCCGCGTCCGCAAGGCGGGAGCCATCAGGTCGGCTTCGACCAAACGACCCGCCGCGCCATCGGACAGGGTCCGGCCGAAGAACTTGAGAAGCTCGATGGCGGCGATATCCGCCGCGACCCGCGCCATCGGCTGGAGATAGCCGGAAACCGTGCGGCCGAAGAAGGCGTGCGCCTCCGTCGCGCGCTGGCGTTCCGGCTCGTCGAAATTGGCGTCCTGCCGCAGGCAGAGGCATTCGAAGCAGGGCCCCTCGCCCGGAATCACCAGCGGCCCGAGGCGAGCGACTTCGTCCTCGAGGACGATCGGATAAAACAGCGTGTTCGCCGCAACGCAGGCGCGGTTCCAGTCCCGCATCAGGGCCGATCCGCCGAAATCGCTGCAGACGATCTGGCAATCGGAGGGCCTGGTCCGGGCCTCCCATTCCTTGACCGAGCGCGGCTTGACCGACATCGCGCCGGCGATCTCCGGGCGCAGCGTCTGACCGTCGTCGAAGAAATCGAGGTTGCGGAGCGCCGGATGATCGACCAGCGTCAGGCGGCGAAAACCGCAACTCCTCAGATTGCCGAGAAGCGGCAACGAGACGTGGTTGACCCCGAAGATCGCCAGATCGACCCGTTCGAGGTTGGCAATCGTCGCCGCGGCGGTGGTGCCGTGATTCCAGTAGAAGACGTCGTCACGCCGCTCGCCGGAAACGACTTCGTGGGCCGGGACAAGCAACCGGGCTGCGCGCAGCGTCTCAACGACGGCGGAAAGGCTCTCGTGGTCGGACGGATCGAGCCCGGCCTTGAGGTTGTCGAGGTCGACTCCGGCGCCTTCGGCCGAACGCGCGACCAGAAGGTCGAGCATCTCCGCCGCCTTTTCGCCACTGAGCAGCAGGCGCGTCTTGCCGCGCCGGACGACCACGCCGCCGTCATGCGGCACCGCCTGAAGCCCGAGAAGGCTGTAGTGCGCCTGTCTTACCCCTGGAATGCCATCGTCCATGTCGACAGCCTGCCCCGCCCCAATCGAACGCCGATTGTTGTTTGTCTTCTATGACATGCGGGCGTTGGAGCGGCAAATGCCGAGCGCGGGCCCGGCGCGGGAGGCGAGCCGGATCAGGAGATGCCGAGCGGCCCCTCGCCGCGATCGAGGATCAGCGGGATGATGAGATCCTCCTCGTCGTCGAGATGGTGGATCAGCTTGGCCAGCAACCGCTCGCTGTCCTTGTCGTGCTGCTCGGCGGCCCTCATCACCGCATCGCGGTCCTTGTCGAGGGTTCCGACCAGCGCGTTGGCCGAATTCGAAGGCCGCGATCATCGCCGCGTGGATGCTCTCGTGATCGCTCTCGAGAACCTCGAAGCCCCTGGCCAGCCGCGGCTCGGCGGCCGCGAAAAGCGGAAAGAACTGGTAGTCCTCGATCGAATGATGGCCCTCCAGCCCGCCGAGGAACTGGCTGAGGCGGCGGGGATACCGGGCCCGATAGTCGACCACCTCGATCCGGCCTTCGCGGAAATCCTCGCCGATATCCTTCAATTCGCCGCCGAGGCCGCGGAACTGATCATGGATATGGAGCCAGAAACGCGCCATCTCGCCGAGATTGACGTGGTCCGGCCAAACCTCGCGCGGATAGGCGTCGAGGAGTATCCGGAGGTCGTCCGGCCAGCCTTCTCGGGTATCGAGGTCAAGATTCATTTCTTCGCGCGTTTCTTCATCACCACTGGCAGAGGCCTGACATTATCGTTCTCGGGCCGAAAATCGCGGTGGGTCTTGGTAACCGGACGCCAGCCGAAATTGACGGCAAAGTAGTTGGCCGCGTAGCGCAGCCCGGTCGTGACGATCCCTTCTCCGGCGACGCGGCGACCCGACGAATGCATCGGCAGACGGAACGTCCATTTGAGACGGCCCGCCTTGCTGATCCGCCGGGCTATGTCGGTATCCTCGCCATAGAATTCAATCGACGTGTCGAATCCACCGATCTCTTCCATGGCCGATCGGCGGACAACGAAGTTTCCGCCCTGCAGCATGCCGCCGACGCCGAGCACGTATTTGTCCAGCACATACATGCAATAGGTTGCGCCATACCAGGTCCTGGTCAGGGCGCGCTGGCCGATCGTCAGGTCGTCATAGATGAAGGGGCCGCTCAGGGCGACGATCCGCTCGTCCCTCCGGAATTCCTGAAGAACGGTCTCGATCCAGCCGGGGGTCAGCGCGCAATCGGCGTCGACGTTGGCGATCAATTCGCCGTCGGTGGCGACGTAGCCGGCCTGGCGTGCCTTGACCAGACCCTTCTGGGGTTCGTCGACCACCCGGACCCCGGCATAACGACCGGCGATCTCGGCGGTGCGGTCGGTGCTGGCATTATTCACCACGACGACATCGCTCTCGTAGTCGCCCCGCGCCAGCTCACGCAGGACCAATTCGAGGCAGCGGCCGATCAGAGCCTCTTCATTATAGGCCGGGATCACAAATGCGATTTTCATGGTCGAATGCCCGCACTTCGACTGAGGAAAGGAACGGCGAATCAATTCCGCGGCGAGCCTATCCGCCGTAGACCGCAAGTTTGTGACTGTCTTGACTGGCAGTTTTGTCGCGCCGGGACGGGTATCCCGCCGATCAGCATGCCGACCACGCGGAGGCCCCCGGCGGCGCCCCGCGGCCGGCCAGAATGCGGCCGATGCGGGCGCTTATTCGAGGGTTTTCATGTAGGCGATGACGTCGTCGACCTGATCCGGCTCAAGCTGGAATTGCGGCATCGACGGGTGGCCGGTGACGATCCCCTCGGCGAGCGATTCCTGGAGGTCTTCGATCGGGTAGAATTCGTGCAGCGTACGGAAGGGCGGCGCGATGGGAAGCGGGCTGCCGCCGTATTTGCCGACGGCGTGGCACATCGCGCAATTCGTCTTGACGAAGGTGAAACCCCTTTGCTCGTTGGGCTGGAGCGCCAGAGCGGCGCCCATCCCGACCGTCAAAGTCACCGCCGCCACTACCACCGATCGAATCATGCCCGTCTCCTGTCATTCAAAGCCCACACCACCACCGATCGTTGCCCGACGCGTTGATTTGGCGCAAGTCCAGGGCAGCGGCATGACCACGTCGGGGACGTTGCGACGGACGATTCCGCATCACAGGAACCATAAAATGTGAAGCGTTCGGGGCGCATCGCCAAGGTCGCCGACCTGGTTCGTGCCGCCGATCGTCCGCCTTGCCTTGCGCGTGCGACCGGGCAATTATCGCGATCCCAACGGGGTCGCTTCACCGCCAGGAACAGTATATTAATCCGGCTGACGCTCCGGTCCGGGACCAGAGTATGCGCACGAATGGGGAATCGGGCCACGCGCGTGCCCGGAAAGGGAGAAGCAATATGGCGGAAGTTTCGGTCCGCGAGGTTTTCAAGTCCTTCGGTTCGGTCGAGGTCATCCACGGCGTCAGCGTCGATATCGCCGACGGCGAGTTCGTCGTGCTGGTCGGGCCGTCCGGCTGCGGAAAGTCGACGCTTCTGCGGATGATTGCCGGGCTCGAGGAAATCAGCGGCGGCGAGATCGGCATCGGCGGGCGGGTCGTCAACGACCTGCGTCCGAAGGATCGCGACATCGCCATGGTGTTCCAGAACTACGCGCTCTATCCGCACATGACGGTCGCCAAGAACATGGGCTTCTCGCTCAAGCTCCGTCGCGAGAGCAAGCAGGTCATCGACCAGAAGGTGAACCGGGCGGCCGAGATCCTTGGCCTGGAAAGCCTGCTCGAGCGGCTGCCCAAGCAACTCTCGGGCGGCCAGCGCCAGCGCGTCGCGATGGGGCGCGCCATCGTCCGCGACCCGCAGGTCTTCCTGTTCGATGAGCCGCTCTCCAACCTCGACGCCAAGCTGCGCGTCCAGATGCGCACCGAGATCAAGGAGCTGCACCAGCGGCTGAAGACGACGACGATCTACGTCACCCACGACCAGATCGAGGCGATGACGATGGCCGACAAGATCGTCGTGCTGCGCGACGGCGTCGTCGAGCAGATCGGCTCGCCGCTCGACCTCTACGACGAGCCGGCGAACCTCTTCGTCGCCGGCTTCATCGGCTCGCCGTCGATGAACATCATCGAAGGCCGGATTCGCGCCGACGAGGGCGGCTCCACCTTCGTCACCGATGACGGAAGCGAATTGCCCTCGCCCGCCCTGCCGGCATCCGCCAACGGCCGGCCGACATCCTTCGGCGTGCGTCCGGAACACCTGGTGCTCGCCGACAGCGGCTTCGCCGCCAAGGTCCAGGTCGTCGAGCCGACCGGCTCGGAAACCCAGGTCTTCATGAAGTTCGGCGGCCACGATCTGGTCGGCGTCTTCCGCGAGCGGGTCCGGGTCGCACCCGGCGAGACACTCCATCTCACGGCCGATCCGGCGCTGATCCACCTGTTCGACCGGCAGACCGGCGCGCGGCTGGTTCAGTAACCGGCGGCACGCACGCGTTGCGTCCTTCGAGGCCCGGCCGCTTGCGCGGCCGCGCACCTCAGGATGAGGGGGGTGGATTCCCGCAGGGGCCACTCGGTTTCAGCACAACGACAGCCATCCCGAGGTGCTCCGCGGAGCGGTCCTTCGAGGCCCGGCCGCGGCCGTCAACCTCAGGTTGACGAGGGGTGGATACCCTGCGCCGCCTCACTCCGACGGGATCAGCCGGTGGCGGATGAACTTCGGCTCGAGATAGTCCTTGATGCCGATCGATCCGCCCTCGCGGCCGTAGCCGGATTCCTTGATGCCGCCGAAGGGCGCCTCGGCGCCGGCGAGCAGCATCTCGTTGATGCCGACCATGCCGGCCTCGAGCCGCTCGGCGGTCCGCTGGGCGCGGTCGGCGTCATTGGAGAAGACGTAGGCGGCGAGCCCGAAGGGCAGCGCGTTGGCCCGCTCGATCAACTCGTCCTCGTCGTCGAAGGTGGTCAGCGGCGCAATCGGCGCGAACGGCTCCTCGACCATGATCCGGGCGTCGTCCGGCACGTCGGCGATGACGGTCGGCTCGATGAAATGGCCCTTGTTGAGATGGGCCGGCCGACGGCCGCCGTGGAGGAGCCGGCCGCCCTTGTCGACCGCATCCCGGGCAAGCTCGAGCGCCGCATCGACGGCGCTGCCGCGGATCATCGGCCCCATGGTGACGCCGTCCTTCAACCCGTCGCCGACGACGATCGACCGGGTGAAATCGACGAAGGCATCCTCGAAGGGCTGCTTGAGGCTCTCGTGGACATAGAAGCGGGTCGGCGAGATGCAGACCTGGCCGGAATTGCGGAACTTGGCCATGGCCGACGCGCGGGCGCTGGCGACCGGATCGGCGTCGCGGTGGACGATGACCGGCGCATGGCCGCCGAGCTCCATCGACGCGCGCTTGATCCCTTCCGCGCACTGGGCGAGCACCTTCTTGCCGACGGCGACCGAGCCGGTGAGCGAGACCTTGCGGATCACCGGCGAGGCGATCAGTTCGGCGGCGAGTTTGGCCGACGGTCCGGTGAGGACGGTGACGGCGCCGGGCGGGATGCCGGCGTCGACCAGCGCCTCGGCGATCTTGAAGCAGGACCCCGGCGCCTCGGACGCCGGCCGCGCCACCACCGAACAGCCGGCGGCGAGTGCGGCGGCGATCTTGCGCGACGGCAGCAAGGCCGGGAAGTTCCAGGCCGACAGCGACAGGCAGACGCCGACCGGCTGGTAGATCACCGAGAGCCGCTGCTCCGGCGACCCGGGCCGGGATGATCTGGCCGTAGACGCGCTTTGCCTCCTCGGCATACCACTCGAACTGATCGGCGGTGCCGTTGGTCTCGCCGCGCGCCTCGGCCAGCGGCTTGCCGGTCTCGGCGCTCATCACGGTGGCGATGTCCTCGACCCGCTCGCGGATCAGGTCGGCGGCGCGGCGCATGATCCTGGCCCGGTCCCAGGCCGGCCATCGCCTTCCAGGTCGCGAAACCGCGCCGGGCGCTGGCCAGGACGTCGGCGACATCCTCCGAGTCGGCAACGGGTACCTCGCCGATCTTCTCTTCGGTCGCCGGCGAGTGGACGGGCATCGTCTTGCCCGAACGGGCCGGACGCCATTCGTTGTCGATGAGGAGGCCGAATTTCTCAAACATGGCGCGTTCTTCCCATATGCCGGATTCTTGTGACCCGGAGGTAGACCCGGAGGCCCGCCGCCGCAAGCGGCCTCAGGCACCGAGCCCGGCAATCGCGGCGATCAGGGCCTCGCCGCTCCGCTCGATCGGGCCGGAATTGTCGAGAACCAGAACGTCATCGCCTGCGACCGAATAGCTTCCGCTTCGCTCGAGCCGGAAGCGGATCCGCTCCGGCGATTCCCGGCCGCGGCGGGCGAGGCGCTCGGCGAGGATCTCGACCGGGGCGGTGACCGAGGCGACGAGCACCGGCGGAAACCGGCGGCGCGCCTCGGCGATGACCGAGCGCGAGACATTGACGAGGACCGCGCGGCCGGCGGCGAGGTCGGCGGCGATCGACGCCGGAATGCCGTAGCCGAGGCCGTGGGCGCGCCAGTGGAGGGCGAAGGCGCCTTCCGAAACCATGCGGTGGAAGGTGTCTTCCGAGACGGTTTCGTGGTCTTCCGTGTCACCACCGTCCTCACGGGTAATGACCCGACGCGGAAAGACGACCCGGCCGGAGCCGGCCAGACGCTCGCGGCAATAGGCGATCAGCGAGTCCTTGCCGGCGCCACTCGGCCCGACGACGAGAACCAGCGTACCGACAGGGCGGGAAGACGGGCCGGCGATCTCAGGCGACACGGCGGCCCTGGCGCCAGACGGCGCGAACGACCGGATGGTCGCCATCGACCCGGACCTGGACGAAATCGGCCCGCTTGCCGACCTCGATGGCGCCGCGATCGTCAAAGCCGGCGGCTTCGGCGGGGTTGCGGGAGACCAGCGCGACCGCGGCGGGCAGCGTCACATGGTCGAGCGTCTCGGCCATGACGAAGACCGCGTGCAGCAGGCTGAAGGGGAAGTAGTCGGACGACAGGACGTCGAGCATGCCGGCGCGGGCCAGGTCGCCGGCGGCGATGTTGCCGGAATGGGAACCGCCGCGGACGATGTTGGGCGCGCCCATCAGCACCTTGAGGCCGGCGGCGCGCGATGCCCTGGCCGCCTCCAGCGTCGTCGGGAACTCGGCGAGAGCGACGCCATAATCCGCCGCCTCGGCGACATGCGCCTCGGTGGCATCGTCGTGACTCGCAAGGACGATGCCCCGCTCACGGCACATCCCGGCAATCGCCCGGCGATGGACATCGGACAGCGCGCCGGCGCGGGCCTGCCGGCTGGCGACGAAACGCTCGAACTCGGCGTCGGACATGCCGGTCTTGCCCTGGTAGTAGGCGCGGTAGGCGTCCATGCTGGTGAACTGGCGCTGGCCCGGCGTATGGTCCATCAGCGAGGCAAGACGCAGCAGCGGTTGGTCGGCGAACATCGCGAAGCCGTCGAGGACATCCGGGGCGCAGACCTCGCATCTCAGGTGAATGAAATGTTCGGCGCGCAGGCTGTCACGGGCGTGGCCGGCGGCAATCGCGTCGCCGAGGATTTTCATGTCCTCAGCCGTCAATTGCGAATCCTCGTCCATGCCGACCCGCAGGGCATCGAGGACGGTGGTGATGCCGGAGGAGGCGATCTGGGCGTCATGGGCATGGGCGGCCGCGGACGGGTTCCAGCGCACCCTGGGACGCGGGGCGTAGTGCCCCTCGAGATGGTCGGTGTGAAGCTCGACCAGCCCCGGCAGAAGCCAGTCGCCTTCGAGGTCGATCCCGAGGACCCCGATCCCGGCATCATCGAGTTCCGCGATCGCACCGTCGCGAATGACGACGTCGCCATCGTGAATGGTTTCCGGCAGAACGACGCGGCCGTTTCTGAAGATCGTCTCGCTCATGCCCTTTCCGCCCGCTCCGCGATCGGCGCCAGAGTCACGTGACGGTCGACGACGAAATCCGACGGCGGTTCCGGCTCGCGGAAGAGGGACAGCGCGTCGATGGCGAGCGGCCGGCCGATGAACGATGCGAAGCGTTGGCGGAGCACCGTCGCCATTGGCGCGCGGCGGTCAGCCGGAACGCGACCGGTCAGGGTCATATGAAACTGGAAATCGCCGAACACGTATGGATATCCCCATTCATCAAGATTCCGCCGCTGCCGCTCGGTCAGCATTTCCGGACGGCGGCGGGCAATCTCCTCCTCGGTCGCGGGCGCCCGGAACGGCTCGAAGGCGCGGACCACATCGGCGGCCAGCGCGTCGACCGCTTCCCCGTCCCGGCCGACCGTGAGCGCAAAGAACGGCCCGATGGCGGTCAGGTCCAGCGACGGAATCACGATGGCCGGACGCCCCCGGCACCAGGCTGCAAGAGCCTCCCTCATGTCGTCAAGATTGTGGCCGTTGGCGATCCGGAACGGCGGTTTCAGGGTCGCATGAAAGCCGTAGCGGCGCGGCGCAGCGGTCAGGGCCTCGATTTCGCTGGTCTCGAAACCGGGAACCGGCTCCCGTGCCCTCGTCTCGCCGGAAAACGCGTCGCGGCCAAGCCAGTCGGCGGCGGCGAGGGTCAGCGGATGATTCCCGGGGGGTGTGAAGAAGACGGCAATACGCATGCCAGCCTCATAGCACGAGACTGCAAGGATGTTGCGACATGCGGCCTGGAAAAACGGCCGGTTCGGCCAACCGGGTGCGCCAGCGTCCCGGAAGGCCGAACCGGTTCCGGTCACCCGCCGAAGCGCGGCTCCGGAACGCCCTTGATGCCGAGGTCGTGGATGGCGAAGAGGCTGCCGCGCAGGACGCCATCGCCGGGGAAACGCGGCAGCGGCGGCTTGGCCATCGAGGTGACGTAGAGGATGTCGAGATTCGGGCCGCCGAACATGACGCTGGTCACCTTCTTGACCGGCATGTCGATCACACGGTCGACCGTGCCGTCCGGCGCGTAGCGATAGAGCTTCGCGACATAGACGCCGGCGCTCCACACATAGCCTTCGCTGTCGACCGTGGCGCCATCGGCGGCGCCGCCTTGCGACGTGTCGACCTTGGTGAAGGTCCGCCGGTTGGAGACGTTGCCGGTGTCGAGGTCGTAGTCGTAGGCCCAGATCTCGCCCGACCAGGAATCGGCGAAATAGAAGGTCTTGCCGTCCGGGCTCCAGCACGGACCGTTGGAGACGATGATGCCGTCGTCGATCTTGGTCACCGACATGTCCGGATCGAGCCGGTAGAGAGCGCCGTTCGGACCCGATTCCTGCGTATCCATCGAGCCGGCGATAAAGCGGCCGCGCTTGTCGACCTTGCCGTCGTTGATGCGGTTGGCGTCCTTGCCGGGCTCGGGATCGTGGATCAGCTCGACGTCACCGGTCTTGAAGTCGAGGGTATGGAAGCCGTTGGCGAGCGAGCAGATGGCGCCGTTGCCGTCCTTGCGGATGGCGATCGAGCCGATCTTCTCCGGCACGTCCCAGGCGCGGACCTCGCTGCCGTGATGGGTGCAGCGGAAGACCCGGCCGTCGAAGGAATCGATCCAGTAGAGCCGCTCCTGCTCGACGTCCCAGAGCGGGCCCTCCCCCAAGGTCGTCTTGACGTCGACCAGAACCTCGATACGCATTGTCGTTTCCCTCCCTGAACGGATTTCGTGTCAGCCGGCGAAGCGCGGCTCGGGCAAGCCGCGAACGCCGAGCCCGTGGATCGCGAAGAGGCAACCCGCCTCGCGCTCCTTGTGATATTCATTGCCCATCGGCCGGGCCATCGACGTCACATAGACGATATCGAGATCGGCGCCGCCGAAGATCATGCTGGTGGTCGATTGCACCGGCAGGCCGACGATCCGGTCGACGACGCCTTCGGGATCGAAGCGGATCAGCCGTCCGGAATAGACCTCGACGCTCCAGACGTAGCCTTCCTCGTCGACGGTGGCGCCATCGGGAAAGCCGCGGAGCTTGTCGAAGGTGGTGAAGACGCGGCGCGAGCGGACGTCGCCGGTTCCGATGTCGTAGTCATAGGCGTAGATGACGTTGCGGGTCGTATCGGCGAAATAGAAGGTCCTGCCGTCCGGGCTCCAGCACGGGCCGTTGGAACAGATGATATCGGTGTCCAGCGTGTGCAGCGACAGGTCGGGATCGAGGCGAAAGAGCTTGCCGACGCCGTCGCGCTCCTCGTAATCCATCGAGCCGGCGACGAAGCGGCCCTGACGATCGACCTTGCCGTCATTGAGGCGGGGCCGCAGTTCGCCCGGCTGGGTCTCGTTGATCCGGGTGACCTCGCCGGAGTCGAAATCGAGGAAATGGAAGCCGGTGCGGAGCGACACGACCGCGCCGCCCTGTTTGCGCAGCGCCATCGAGCCGATCGGCTCGGGCACGCTCCAGTGCTTGACGTCGCCGCCTGCGGCGTCGCAGCGGTGGACGGTCGGGCCGTAGGAATCGATCCAGTAGAGCCGCTGTTCGTCGACGTCCCAGAGCGGGCCTTCGCCGAGGCGGTCCTTGTCCTCGATCAGGACTTCGATGCGCAGCATTGGCCCCTCCTCAGAACGCGACCTTGTCGGCGCCCTTGAGCTCGAGGATCTCGCGCGCCTCGTCCGGCGTCGCGATTTCCTTGCCGAGCCCCTCGATGATCTGGCGCACCCGCTTCACCTGGTCGGCATTGGTCTTGGCGAGCTGGCCCGGACCGAGCCACAGCAAATCCTCGAGGCCGACGCGGACGTTGCCGCCCATCGCCGCGGCCGTCGCCGCGATCGCCAGCTGGTTCCGCCCGGCGCCGAGCACCGACCACCGGTACTGGTCGCCGAACAGCCGGTCGGCGGTGCGCTTCATGTGCACGACGTCTTCCGGGTGCGGGCCGATGCCGCCGAGGATGCCGAAGACCGACTGGACGAAGAAGGGCGGCTTGACGATGCCGCGCTCGGCGAAATGGGCGAGCGTGTAGAGATGGCCGATGTCGTAGCACTCGATCTCGAAGCGGGTGCCGTTCTCGGCGCAGGTCGACAGGATGTACTCGATATCGGCGAAGGTGTTCTTGAAGATGCGCTCGCGCGAGCCTTCCAGATAGGGCCGCTCCCAGTCGTACTTGAACTCCTTCTGGCGCTTCAGCATCGGGTAGAGGCCGAAGTTCATCGATCCCATGTTGAGCGAGGCGACCTCGGGCTTGAAGGTCGCGGCCGGGCGGACGCGCTCCTCGATCGCCATGGTCGGCGCACCGCCGGTGGTGATGTTCACCACGCAGCCGGAGCGCTGCTTGATCACCTTGAGGAAGGGAGTGAAGGCATCCGGCGACTGGTCGGGCTGGCCGGTTTCCGGGTTACGCGCGTGGAGATGGACGATCGCGGCGCCGGCTTCCGCCGCGCCGATCGCCGCGTCGGCGATCTCCTCCGCGGTCACCGGCAAGTAGGGCGACATCGACGGGCGTGTGGATGGCGCCGGTGACCGCGCATGTGATGATGACCTTGTCCTTGGCTGCCATTTCTTCCGTTCCTTCTTACTCGACTATGTCTTTCGCGGCGCGCCGCTTGTGGGCGATCAGCGCCATCAGCCGGCGGTCCCGCCAGGCCTGATGCCTGACCAGATCCGACTCGGGCAGCTTGGCGCGGCGCTCGCGTTCGACGACGTCCATCACCGGACCGGCCCAATCGACACGGCGCTGCATCTGGGAGAAGAGATTCTCGTAGATGCCCTGGTAGCGGACGGCGTAGTCGCGGACGCCGCCCGGCGCGTTGAGGTCGATCGTCTCGAACGGTCCCATGAAGGACCAGCGCAGCGCCAGGCCGTCGCGGATGCCGATATCGACGTCCTCGACCGTCGCATAGCCATCGGCGACCAGGCGGAACGCCTCTTCGAGCAGCGCGCCCTGCATGCGGTTCATGATGAAGCCGTCGAGTTCGCGCTTCATCATGATCGGCGACTGGCCGCAGGAGACGAGCAGCTCGCGCACCCGCTCCAGCACCTCGGGCGAGGTCCACGGCGCCGGCACCACTTCGGCGGCGGGAATGAGGTATGGCGGGTTGATCGGGTGGACCACCAGGCAGCGGGCCCGACCGGAAAGGGTCTCGGTGAAGGCCGAAGGCAGGATCGCCGAGCTCGAACTGGCGATTACCGCGTCCGGCGGCGTCAACGCGTCGAGCCGGGCGAAGATCTCCTTCTTCATCTCGATCTTTTCCGGCGTGTTCTCCTGGACATGGGAGACGCCGGCAAGTGCCGCCTCGAGATCGTCCTCGACCCGGATGCCGGCGAGGACCGCATCGGGCTCGCGGCCCATCAGCAGATCGTTGGTCTTGAGATCGGGCAGGACACCGCGAAATGAATTCGATTGCGCGATGCGGCGCCTGCTTGTCGGCGTCCCACAGCGCGACCTCATGGCCGGCGCGGGCGAAGGTGATCGCCCAGGCGCGGCCGATGAAACCCGAGCCGATGATCGCGATCTTCGACATCTACAGGGTCTCCACATTGGCGTCGACGCCGATCGACTGGCCCGAGACATTGGCGCCGGCATCGGAGAGCAGGAAGGCGATCATGGCGGCGACGTCATTCGGGCTGACCATGCGCCGGAGCGAGACCCTGCGACAGATATTCCGTCTCCATTTCCTCGTAGGAGACGCCGACCTGCTCGGCGCGGGCGCGGATGACGCCGGTCATGCGCGGGCCCTCGACGATGCCGGGCAGAATGGCGTTGACCCGGATATTGTCGGGCCCGAGTTCCTTGGCGAGGCTCTGGGTGAAGCCGATCACGCCGAATTTCGCCGACGAGTAGGGCGTGCGGAAGGCATAGCCGTGGCGGCCGGCGGCCGACGACATATTGACGACCGAGCCGCCGCCGGCGCTCTTCAGCATCGGCACCGCCCGATGGGCGCAGAGGAACTGGCCGGTCAGGCAGACATCGATGGTGCGGCGCCAGTCGGCCGGAGAAATCGCATCGACGCCGCCGGTCGGCCCGGCAATGCCGGCATTGTTGATCAGCGCGTCGAGACCGCCGAGCCTGGCGGCGGCCGCATCGAACATGCGATCGACATCGCCTTCGTCCGAGACATCGGCCTTGATCCAGCCGGCGTCGGGAAAGTCACGACCGAAGGCGGCCAGCGCCTCGTCGGAAACATCGCAGATGAAAAGACGGGCGCCATGGGCCGCCAGCCTTCTGGCGATCGCCAGGCCTATGCCGCCGGCTCCCGCCGTGATCAGGACCCGCTGGCCGGCGATGCCCGCCGCCAGATCGTTGCTCGCAGCCGCTTCAGCCATGACACGCATTCCTCATATCAACTCAACTCCCGTCGATCCCGCAGCGCGATGACCGCGCCGAGCACAACCACACCGTAGATGATCGCCCGCGTCGCATAGGGCAGCGTCGTACCGGCCAGCAAGGTCTGAAGCGCGGTGAGCAGCAGGACGCCGCCCAGCATGCCGAGATAATGGCCGCGGCCACCGGTGATCAACGCGCCGCCGACGACGACGACCGCGATCGACGGCAGAAGATATTCGTCGCCCATGCCGAGGCTCGCCTGGCCGGAGAAGCCGGTGAGCAGGATGCCGACCAGCGCCGCGCAGACCGCCGACAGCACATAGACGCCGACCAGCGTGCGGCCGACCGCGATGCCGGAGAGCTGGGCGACGCGCAATCCATTGCCAATGCCATAGACACGCCGCCCGAAGGAGGTTCGCGACAGGAAGATCACCGAGAAGATGACGAAAACGACCATGAAATAGACGACCGGCGTGATGCCGAGGACCTTGGCGGTCATGAACCAGCGCAGCAGCGGCGAGGAGAAGCCGTCCGGCGTGCCGTTGGAATAGACCAGCGCCGCGCCCTGCAGCATGCCGTTGGTGGCCAGCGTCACGACGATCGGCGAGAGGCCGAGCCAGACGATGCCGAGACCATTGACCAGGCCGATCACGCACGGCGACGATCAACACCACCGGCAGCGCATAGACGAGCGCCGCGTCGGACCCCTGAACCATGCCGGCGAGCAGGATGCCGCAAAAACCGATGGTCCAAGGCACCGAAAGGTCGAGGCCGCCGGTGAGGATGACGGTGCCCTGCCCGAGCGCCAGGATGGCGAGGAAGCTCGACAGGACGATGATCGAATTCCAGTAGGTCCAGTTGAGGACCGCGTTGCCGAGCCAGACCTGGGTGACGATCACAACCAGCACCAGCACGAGATACGCCGGCAGCGCGAAACGCAGCGTCTCGCCGTGTCGGGTCCAGAAGGACGGCAGCGCCGCGGTCCGCGATTCCGGCCGGGCGACATCGGTCATCGCCAGCCGCCGGTCGCCGCCGCCGATCTGCGACGGCAGGCTGCCGGCGCGCCAGGCTCCGAACCGGGTCCAGCCGCCGCGGATCTGGCGGGCGAGCTCGGAGCCCCGGGAGATCGAGCCGGCCAGCACCGCAAGCAGCAGGATCAGGCCCTCGGCGACGGTCGAATAATAGGCCGAGACATTGAGGACGAGCAGGATATTGACGACGATCATCAGGATATAGGCGCCGAAGATCGAGCCGACCGGTCCGCCGCGACCACCGCCGAGGCGCGTGCCGCCGACCACCACCGCGGCGAAGATCGACAGGAGCAGCGGGTTGCCGACCAGCGGATCGCCGGAACCGGTCTGGGCGCTGATGAAGACGCCGCCGAGACCGTAGAAACCGCCGGCGACGACGTAGACGGCGAAGCGGGTCCAGTCGACGCGGAGCCCGGCCGACGCCGCCGCGTTCGAATCGCTGCCGACCGCGTAAATCGCGGTGCCAAAGCGGGTGCGCTTCAGCCACAGCCAGAAGAAGCCGACGACGACGAGGAGCAGGATCGGCATCGGCACGAGGTTGGGGGCAATGCCGAGGCTGTCGAGCGTCTCCGGCGGAACCAGAGCGCCCGGGAAGTCGCCGAGATAGAAGCCGCCGATCGATGGCGAGACGAAACCGCCCGGCTTGTCGAGGATGAGAAGCGTCACGCCCTGGATGATGAACATGGTCGACAGGGTGACGACGATCGGCTGCAGCCTGAGGAAGGCGATGAAGAAGCCGTTGAAGGCGCCGACCAGCATGCCGACGCCGATGCCAACCGCCGTCCACAGGAGGATCGACGCCTCGAAATTCATCGGGTCCATGCTGGTCGCCAGCACGACATTGACCAGCGACAGGACGGCGCCGGCCGAGAGGTCGAAGCCGCCGGAGAGGATGACGATGGTCTCGCCGACCGCCGCCAGCGCCAGCGTCGCGCCGCCGCTCGACAGGAAGCTGATGTCGAAATAATTGAGCGGGCCGGCGCTGATCAGGTCGACGACGACCAGAAGGATCGCGAAGACGACGATGGCGGTCGCCAGGCCCCTCAACCGGCCGACCCGAAGATCGAAGCCATGGCGCCGCGCCTGCGCGTCGCGGGTGGCCGTTGTCGCCGGCGCGTTCATGCCACCGCTTCCGTCGCCGCGGTATCGGCGCCGAGCGCCGCCCGCATGATGTTGTGCTCCGACAGATTGTCGGCGTCGAGCTCGGCGACGATCTCGCCGGCATAGAGGACCATCACCCGGTCGCAGAGATGCACCAGTTCGGGAATCTCGGTCGAATGAAACAGGATCGAGCCGCCGAGTTCGGCGAAGGCGCGCATCAGCACATAGAGCTCATGCTTGGTGCCGACATCGATGCCGCGGGTCGGGTCGAAGAGCAGGAGGATCCGGCTCTCGGCGAACAGCCACTTGGCGACCGCGATCTTCTGCTGGTTGCCGCCGGAAAAGGAGCCGACGCGGGTCCACAGCGCGCGATGATCGACCTCGACGCGGTCGAAGACGCGCTCGACCGCGTCCTTCTCGCGGGCCGTGTCGATCAGGCCGCCGCGCGCGTAGCGCTGGATCACCGGCAGCGAGGCATTGTGGAGGCCGCTGAGCTTGAGGAACAAGGCTTCGGTCTTGCGGTCTTCCGGCAGCAGGCCGATGGCGATATTCGGCCGGATCGCGTCGCGGGGCGAGGCGATCGTCACCGGCCTTCCGTCGACCCGCAAGCCGCCACGGTCGATCTCGGTCATGCCGAAGGAGGCGAGGAAGAGGTCGAGCTGGCCCATGCCCTGGAGCCCGGCGACGCCGAGGATCTCGCCCTTGTGGAGGGCGAAGCTGGCGTTGCGGAGCTTCGCACCGGCGGCGAGATTGTCGACGGCGAAGACCTCCGGGGCATCGGTCGGGCTCTTCTCGGGACGGGCGGGAAAGGTCTGGGCGATGGAGCGGCCGATGATCATCTCGATGATCTCGGCATCGGTGAAATCGGCGACCGTTCCGGTCGAAATGTGCCGACCGTTCCTGAGGATGGTCAGGTGATCGCAGAAGGCGCGCACCTCCCGCATGCGATGGGAGATGAAGACAACGGTGACGCCGTCCGCCTTGAGGCGGGCGATGACCTCGCCGAGCCAGTCGACATCGCGGCCGGCGAGCGTCGAGGTCGGCTCGTCGAGAAGAAGAATGCGCGGCTTACGGTAGATGGCGCGCGCGATTTCGATCTTCTGCTGGACCGCGAGGTCGAGATCGCCGACGTCGTCGCGCAGGTCGACATCGAATCCGAGCGTGTCGAAATGCGCGCGGATTTCCGCCTCGGCGGCGCGACGGCGGATCATCGCGGTCGGCCCGACCGGCGCATAGGGAAGCAGCATGTTGTCGAGGACGGTGAGATCGCGGACCAGGGTCATTTCCTGGAACGCGGTCTGAATCCCGAGGGCATGGGCCGCCCTCGGCGACCGCAGGCGGCTCGGCTTGCCCTGGACCTCGAAGCGGCCCTTGTCCGGCTCGATCAGGCCGGAGAGCAACTTGACGATCGTCGACTTGCCCGCGCCATTCTCACCGAGGAGTGCATGGACCGTCGCGGGGGCGATCCTGAAACTGACGTCGTCGACGGCGACAGTCGCGCCGAAAGCCTTGCGCAACCCCTCGACCGCCACCGCCGGGGCGCCGGTAGGCTCCGTCATCGCGCCCTCCCTGAATCGGCCGCGCGATGCGACCGTCTGCAATGGCTGTTTGTGTCTTCGAGGAACGGCACGGGGCGGGCAGAGCCGCCCCGTGCGATTTTCGGATCGGAACCTAGAGTTCGGGCTGGCCGACCAGCGCGGCGTTGAGGCCGAGCTCAGGGGTCTCCGCGGAGAAGATCGAGGCGAACCAGCCGGGGTTCGGGACGAGGGCCGGGCTGAAAGCGTTGCAGCCGTTCTTCATCTCTTCCCACGAGCCTTCCTGGCAGAGCTGGATCGTCTCGTTGGTGACGAGCGGCAGCGGCAGGACGGTCAGCTTCGGCACATCGCCGCCGTCGAGCTTCTTGACGGCGAGCTTGAGCGCGAGACCGCCCGAATAGGGCGGCGACGCATACGAGATACGCGGCGCGCCAAGCGGCGCATACGGGCTGGAAGCGCCCTCGACCTCGGTGTCCGCCGGCAGCATCTGGATGCGGCCGCCGTTGGCGCCTTCACCGGCGCAGGGCAGAAGCTGGTCGGCAGTCTTGCCGGCCTCGAGCTGCATGGCGTTGGCGGTGTAGCAACCGACCTGCATCCACAGACCGTCGATCTCGTCCCAGTTCTGGGTGGCGAGAATCTTGGAGAGTTCGGTGCGGGTCACCGCCTGGCTCCACATGCCGACGGCCTCGGCAACGATCTTGATGTCGGGATGCTTGGCGAAGACTTCCTTCGCCGCCGCGGTCCGCTGGGTATCGACGGAGGTGCCGGGCACGCCGGTCAGGACGACGATGTTGCCCTTGCCGCCGAGCTTGTCGACCAGCCACTCGGCCGTGACACGGCCGGCTTCCGGCTGATCGATATGGACGTTGTAGGCGCAGTCCTCGGTGATCTCGGCGTCATAGGCAAAGACCAGCACGCCCTTGTCGCAGGCGTTCTTGACCACCTGGTTGAGCGCGGTCGGCGAGATCGGGAACGTCACGATCGCGTCGGCGCCCTGCTGGACCATGGCGTTGATCTGCTGGATCTGGCGCTGGGCGTTCGGCCCCGCCACCTGGACCTGCAGGTCGACCTTGTCGCGCATGTCGGGCGCGGCGGCCATCGCCTTGACCATGTTGGCCGCTTCGGCCTGCCAGTCGTTGCCGATGTAGCTCATGCTCAGGAAGATCTTGTATTTGTCCTTGGCCTGGGCCGCCGTGCCGAAGAGCGCCGCTCCCCCAAGGAGAAGGGCCGCCGCGGTCGCGGAGCCAATAATCCGTGATGTGAGTCTCATTGAGTTCCTCCCTCGTTCTTTGGCGATGAAACGGTCCATAGCCAAATTGCTTGTTGCTTGTGATCATAGATCAAAGGTCAAAGATCGTGCAAGATAGCAATGCGCCGTCTATAAGCGGTTCCAAACACCAATCGGCGCGGAACGCAGGTGGAGGGGATGGAAACCACGGTCGACAAGCTGGATATCCGGGTCGAGCCGCTGGACCGGGACACGTTGCAGCAGCGCGTCTATCATCAGGTCGCGGGGCTGATCCTCGATGGCGGGATCGCACCGGGGCAACTGGTGACGATCCAGAGTCTCGCCGACTCCTTCGGCGTCAGCACCATGCCGGTGCGCGAAGCGCTGAAGCGGCTGACGGCGGAAAAGGCGCTGACCGTCGTCTCCGGCCGGTCGATGGGCATCCCGCTGCTGACGCTCGAACGGCTGACCGACCTCAGGGACGTGCGCCTCGAACTCGAAGGCGCCGCCGCGGCCTGGGCGGCGAAGGGCGCCGACAAGACAACCCTCGCCGCTCTGGAAATCGATCTCGACCGGATGGACCGGGCGATCGCGGCGAGCGACGCCAAGGGTTTCCTCCAGGCCAACCGGTCCTTCCATTTCGGCGCCTACCAGGCATCGAAATCGCCGACGCTGGTGTCGCTGATCGAAATCGTCTGGCTGCAGATCAGTCCCTATTTCAATCTGCTCCGCGGATCGGGAAATTACGTCGCCGCCAACGCCAATCACCGCAGCATGGCGGAGGCGCTCGGCCGGGGCGATCCCGACTCGGCACGGGCGGCGATTGCCGCCGACATCAACGGCGCCTACGACGTGCTTGCCGCGCTTCTCAGGTAGATTTTCATGACCGACGCCAATCGTTTTTCGTTTTCCGACGACCCGATCGCGCTGCCGCGCGGCGCATGGGCGAGCACCGAGCGCCGCGTCCTGCGGCTCAACGACCGGCCGTTGCTGGCCCTGACCCAGGGTGACAAGCGCGCCTATGTCTATCCGCTCTACACGCCCGCCGGCTTCGCCGTCACCTCGGAAGCGCCGGCCGATCACCCGCATCATAATTCGTTCTGGATCGGCTCCGACCACGTCCATTGCATGATGCCGGCGGCCGATGACCGCTTCGAGGAATACACCTACAATTTCTATCTCAACGACACTTTCCAGGGCCGGGCGCCCGGCCGGATCGCGACGACGCGATCGACGGGCGAGCAGACGGGACCAGAGAGCTATCGCATCACCCAGTCGCTGGAGTGGCGCGGCCCGATCGAGTGGGCGGCGCCCCAGGGCCGCCTCGCCGCGACCGAGACCCGGACCCTCGACATCGCCGTCGAGCCGGATCTGTTCGTCATCGACGTCACGTCGCAACTCGCGGCGGCCGAATGGGACCTGCATATCGGGCCGACGCGGCATTCCTATTTCAATGTCCGGGTCGCCGAATCGATTGCGGTGACGTCCGGCGGGCGGCTGATCGACGACACCGGACGCGAAGGCGGCGCCGCGATCACCGGCAGCGACGCGCGGTGGATCGACTATTCCGGGCCGGTCGGCGGCGGCCATGTCGCCGGCGTCGCCGTCTGCCCCAATCCGGCGGACCACGCGGACATCACCTGGTTCGTCAGCGACTGGGGCGTCGTCACCGTCGGGCCGTTCCGGCTCGAGCGACGGGAGATCCCGCGCGGCATGACGACATCGCTCCGCTATCGCGTTCTCGTCCATGACGGCGACGCGGCGGACGCCGACGTGGCGGGGCGGTTCGCGGCCTATCTCGCAGCGAGCGCCGGCTAACCGGCCGGCTGCTGTATACTCCGCGTCGCCTTGCCGAATACCCCTGCAGCCGGAAGACCTCAGCAATGATGAAAGACAGCTTTGTCGAGAAGATCGTCGCGACGCTCGATGAATTGAAAGCGAACGGCCTCTACAAGACCGAGCGCCTGATCGCCGGGCCGCAGGGCGGGCACGTCGAGGTGGAGGATGGCGGCGAACGGCGCGACTTCGTCAACCTGTGCGCCAACAACTATCTCGGCCTCGCCAATCATCCCGACATCATCGCCGCGGCGAAGTGCGGCGATGGACGACTTCGGCTTCGGCATGGCCTCGGTCCGTTTCATCTGCGGCACCCAGACGCTGCACAGGAAGCTCGAGCAGGCGATCGCCGCCTATCTGCGGACGGACGACGCGATCCTCTTCGCCGCCTGTTTCGACGCCAATGGCGGGCTGTTCGAGCCGCTGCTCGGCGAGGAAGACGCGATCGTCTCGGACGCGCTCAACCATGCCTCGATCATCGACGGCATCCGGCTCTGCAAGGCGAAGCGCTATCGCTTCGCCAACGGCGACATGAGCGAACTGGAGGACCGGCTGCGGCAGGCCCGCAGCGACGGGGCGCGGACGATCCTCATCGCCACCGACGGCGTCTTCTCGATGGACGGCCATGTCGCCAACCTGCCGGCAATCTGCGACCTCGCCGAGCGCCACGGCGCGATGGTGATGATCGACGACTGCCACGCCACCGGCCATCTCGGCGAGGCCGGCCGCGGCACGCCGGCGCTGACCGGCGTCGAGGACCGCGTCGACATCATCTCCGGCACCTTCGGCAAGACGCTTGGCGGCGGCATCGGCGGCTTCATCGCCGCGCGCCAGCCGGTCATCGACCTCTACCGGCAGAGGGCGCGGCCCTATCTCTTCTCCAACAGCCTGCCGCCGCCGACCGTCGCCGGAGCGCTCGCGGCGATCGCGATCGCCGAGCAGGCGGACGACCGCCGGGCACTGCTCGCTGCCCATGCCAACCGTTTCCGGAGCGCACTCGCCGACGCCGGCTTCGACCTGATCGCCGGGGAAACCCCGATCGTGCCGGTGATGGTCCACGAGGCGGACCGGGCGCAGCAACTGGCCAAGGCGCTGCACGACCGCGGCGTCTATGTCGCCGGCTTCTTCTATCCCGTCGTGCCGATGGGCAAGGCGCGAATCCGCACCCAGATGTCGGCGGCGCTGAGCGAGACCGACATCACTTTCGCCGCCGACGCCTTCATCGACGCCGGCAAGGACCTCGGGCTCATCTGAACAGGACAACCATGCGCGCACTTGTCAAAGCGAAAGCCGAGCCGGGCCTCTGGCTCCGCGACGAGCCGAAGCCGGAAGCCGGACCCAAGGATGTCCTGATCCGGGTGCGGCGGACCGGCGTCTGCGGCACCGACCTCCACATCTACAACTGGGACGAATGGGCGCAGAAGACCATTCCCGTGCCGATGATCGTCGGCCACGAATATTCCGGCGAGGTGGTCGAGATCGGCGCGGAGGTCGACAATGTCGCGGTCGGCCAGCGGGTCTCCGGCGAAGGCCATGTCATCGGCATGCACAGCCGCGCCGCCCGCGCCGGCCGATTCCACCTCGATCCGGAAACCCGCGGCGTCGGTGTCAACATTCCCGGCGCCTTCGCCGACTATGTCCGCATCCCGGCCTTCAACGTCGTGCCGCTGCCGGACGATATCGACGACGAGATCGGCGCCATCCTCGATCCGCTCGGCAACGCCGTCCATACGGCGCTGTCCTTCGACCTCGTCGGCGAGGACGTGCTGATCACCGGCGCCGGGCCGATCGGCATCATGAGCGCGGCGGTCGCCCGCCATGTCGGCGCCCGCCACATCGTCATCACCGACATCAACCCGACACGGCTGAAGCTCGCGGCGGAGGTGACCCGGGTCGTGCCCGTCAATACCGCCGAAGAAGACCTGCAGGACGTGATGGCGCGGCTCGGCATGCAGGAGGGCTTCGATGTCGGGCTCGAAATGAGCGGCATCCCGGCGGCCCTCGACCAGATGCTCGATCACATGGTGGTCGGCGGACGGATCGCCATCCTCGGCATCCCGGCGAAGCCGGCGCCGCTCGATCTCAACAAGATCATCTTCCGCCAGTTCACCATCAAGGGCATCTACGGCCGCGAGATGTTCGAGACCTGGCACAAGATGCTGGCGATGCTGCAGAGCGGGCTCGACGTGCGCAAGGTCATCACCCACCGGCTGCCGGCGGCGGAGTTCGAGACCGCCTTCCAGGTGATGCGGGCCGGCGAATGCGGCAAGGTGGTGCTGGAGTGGTGATCGCCGTCGATTGACCGCACCCGGCCCGGCTCGTCACTTCAGGAGGATTTCATGCATACCGTCGTCAACCACCTTCCGATCAAGGCCGATGCCGACTGGACGGAAATGACAGGCAAGTTCGACCAGTTCATCGCCGAGGTCAGGCCGGCCTATCCGGCGATCCGGACGGCGCAGCTCCTGAAGGTCGACGATACCGAGGCGATCCTCGTCATCACCTTCGCCGACGCGGCGACCACCAGGGATTTTTCCGCGAACGTCGCCGCGCCGTGGTTCGCCGAGAACATCCGCCCCTATCTCAGCGGACCGGTCGCCCGGTCGGTCGGCGAGATGATCGCGGGCTTCGTCTGACAACCCGGACGGGGCTATCCCACGCCGCGTCGCGGAACCCGTCTTCCTAGTATTCGTATTCGTAATTCAGGCCGAGCGAACCGGACCCGTCGTCGCCGGCGGTGCCGCGCGCCTTGAGGTTGCGGGTGATGTCGAGGTCGATGGTGACCCGGCCGGAGCCGCCGGTGTCCTGCTCGACACCGACGCGGAGATTGTCGTTGATCCGCTTGCCGACGCCGACGGTCGTTCCTCCGGATTCGTTCTGGCGGACATCGATGTCGTCGAGGCCGGTCATCCTGCGGACACGGGTGAAGATGCCGTCGCCACGGGCGAAGGCGCCCGAGAACTGGCCGATCGCGTCGACGAGCTGGGCAGCCTGGAATGCCGTCAGGCTGCCCACCGTCCGGTTGAACAGGATCTGGGAAATGATCTCCTCCTCCGGCAAGGCGGGCCTGGAGGTGAAGCTGATCTGCGGATCGTCGGCGGGACCATCGACGTTGACGATGGCGACGATCTCCGTCAACTGCGTTTCCGCCTCGAAATCGAGGACCGGGACGAGATCGCCGGCGAAGGTCATCCGGCCCCGGGTGAATTCGAAACGCCGTCCGAGAACCTCGATGCGGCCGCGTGCCATCTCGAAACCGCCGACGGTGATCGGGGCGTTCGTGGTGCCGGTGACCTGCAGCGAGCCGCCGACCGCAGCGTCGAGCCCGAAACCGCGCACTGCGATCGCGGTGCGGTTGGTCGTGGCAACAGTGATCCCGAGCGCCAGTCCGCCGCCGCCCTGGCCGCCGCCGCTCGTGCTCGCGGGCGGAGCGGGCTTGACCGGCTGGACGAAGCCCGGCGCGACATTGACATGCGTCACGTCGAGCGCTGCGCCGCCGCCGAAACTGTCGGGCAGCAGGATCTCCGCCCTGGAAATATCGACGCGGCCGCCGACCTTGCCGGTCGTCATGAGCGGTCCCGACAGGGTCAGCGCCGCCGAGAAGGTCGCGTCGACCATGCGACCGTCGACATAGCGACCGTCCTTGACTCCGATCTTCAGATTCGCCGGCAGCCCGGCGGCGGGATCGATGTCGACCGTGCCGCCGATGGTGATCCCTCCACCCTGGGCCATCTCGCCCTTCAGGTCGATCGTCGCGGTCTGCCCGTTGAGGGCGATCTTGCCGCCAACGCCCTTCACGCCAAACTGCGTTTCGGCATCGACGAAGGTCGCATTCGAAAGGGTGACGGTTCCCGATATCGAAGTCGCGCTTGCGACCCGAAGATCGAGTTGCGCCGTGCCGGCAAGGGCCACTTCGCGATCGATGAAGAGGGCAACGAGCTGGAGGGGGGCGGTGCCCTGAACCCGGATGTCGGGATCGCCGCCCGAGAACGGCACCCGGCCCGTGGCGTCGAGGGTGGCGCCGGCACCGGAAATCTTCGCGGCGATCGTCGTCCCGCCCAGGGTGGCGTCGCCCTTCGCCGAAATCGCCAGCGGGCGGAAGGCCGGTCGACGTGGTCTGCGCGACGCCGAATCCCGACATCTCGATCTGCCAGGCGATGGTGGGCGCGGCCGTCGTGCCGGTGACCTTCGCAGATCCCGAGATCGTTCCTGTCGCGCCGAGGCCCGGCGAGAACTGGTTGGCGATGGCGGCCGACACCTTGTCGATCGTGACGTCGAGACCGAGGCGCGGCGACACGGACCCGGCCGCCGAAATCCGGCCACCGCCGAGCGCGAGACTGACGCTTTCGACCCGCGTCTCGTTGCCGAGCTGGAGGCGCGCCGGCGTATCGACGTTGACGGGGAAGCCGAACGCCGTGCCCGAGAGGGCACTGACCTCGAGGAGCTGTCCGTTCGCTTCGCTGGTCAGGCTGCCCTTGCCGCCGAGATCGATGTCGGGTCCCTTGGCCGTTGCCTCGAAACGGGTGGTCGCGCCTTCGACCGTCGCCGACATCTTCGCTGTGTCGAGCTGACGGAGCCGATCCTGATCCCCGCCGCGTCGACATTGCCGGCGATCTGCGGGGTACCGAGCGCATCGTCGACGCGGATGGTGCCATCGGCTTTTTTCGCGACCAGCGTCGCGGCCGAGATATCGCGTCCGGTGAAGGAGACGTCGATCGCCTGGCGGCCGCCATCCGGCTGGAAGCGGATCTCCGCCTCCGCCGAGCCGGTCGCCTCGACCAGGGCGAGCGCGGCAAGCGTCGCAAGATTGGGCGCCTTGAGCGACAGGGAGCCGGCGAGCAGCCCGTCATCGGCCTGGCTGATCGCTCCGGTGATGTGGTTCTCGGCGATCGCCAGATCGACCGAGGGAAGCGCGAAACGGCCCGACGCCGTATCGAGCATCGCCTCGGCGGTACCCTGCAGCGGCCGTCCCGCGAAGGAACCGCCGAGCGTCAGGGCAGCGCGCCACCCCGCATCAACCGGCTCGCCCGCGACGCGGATCGAGGCATCGGCGATCGCCTGGCCGACCAGCTGGCCGTCGGCAATGCCGATGGTCACGTCGAAGGTCGGGGCATCGAGCGAGCCGTTGACCTTGCCGGTGAATTTCGCGGCGCCGGTCGATTGCTCGGCGAGCAGGGCGAGATCGGAGATGCTGCCGGTGAAACGTCCGTCGACCGTCGACCCGGCAAGGGCGACGTCGCCCGCCAGCGTCACGGCGGTGCCGTCGACCGCGACATCCTGCAACGCCAGCCGCCCGGTGCTGTCGTCGGAGAGGGTGAGGGTGAAATGGGTCTGGCCGGCGAGCAGCGACGCCACCGTCGCCTCGCCAGGATCGAGGTCGGTCGCGGTCCCGTCGATGGCGAGCCGGACGCCGTCGGCGCCGAAGTAGGTTCCGTTGACGGTCGCGGCGAGGGCGCCGGAAATGTCGCGCCCGAGCAGCGGGGCGAGCGGCGACAGATCGGCGAAGCGGAAGCGCACCTCGCCGGTCGCCGTCTCCGGCCGACACGTTGCCGGAGAAGAGCGCGCGGCCGCCGATCGCCGACAGGTCGGCGTCAAGCTTCGCCGCCATCGTCGGAACATCGAAGGTACCGTCGGCGGTGACCAGCAGCGGCGCGGCATCGGTCGCGGCAATCCGCCCGGCGGGGAGGTCGATGGCGTCGGCCTCGACGCGAAGCGCGAAGGGCAGGCTCTCGGCGGCAAGGGGATCGTCACCCGCCGCCTCGACGGCGAGCGACAGCCCGATGCCGGGTACCGAAATCCCCGCGGCGGACAGGCCGCCGATCCGGCCGACGAGATCGAGACGGCGGGCCCCCTCGCCCGGTGCGATCCGGCCGTTGAGCGACACGCTGTCGAAGCGCAACGGGTCGCCGGCGATGACCGGCAACGTCAGCGCGCCGCCATTCGGGTTGGATGCCTCCACCTTCAGCGAGAGGTCGGTATCGGCGCCGCCGAACACGCCCGAGGCGGCGATCTGAACGGCGCCGGTCGAGACCCGGCCGTCGTGGATGACGACGTGCGGCAGGCTCGCGCCGGCCACCGCGTTCCATTCGACATCGACCGCGACATCGATGCGGCCGGCGAGGATGTCGGCGAAGCCCGGCGGCACCAGTTCGGCGAGGTCGCCTTCGCCCGTGACCTTGAGGCGTTGCGCGTCGCCGCCGGTGACGAGCCCGACATTGCCGGTAAATCGCGCCGCGCCGTCCGAGGTCAGCGAAACCGCGCCGGTCAGGCCGCCGCCGGTCAGCGAGGTCTGCGCGACCAGCCGGTAGCCCGGTCCCGCGTCACGGCCCATCAGGCCGACGAGGATGCCGTTGGCCGCCTCCTCGACCGTCACGTCGAGCGCGATCGGCGCGGCGCCGTCGGCGCGATCGACCGAGGCCGTGACGGAGCCGGCTTCGCCGTCGACACGATCGGCCTTCAGATCAGCCTGGATGCCGCCATCGGCGCGGATCGCGAAGTTGCCGGCGACCGCAAGCGCGGCGGGGCGGCCGACCAGCGCTTCGCCGAGCTCCAGCCGTGCGATGTCGAGGTTCCGGACGGTGACGGGAAACAGCCCGCCGCCACCGCTGCCGGCGCCGGCGCTCTCCAGTACCGGGGCGCGGACGATCGCGATCCGATCGGCGCCGATCGATCTGACACCGATGGTGCCGGTCAGCAGGGCCCCGACATCGACGTCGATCGCCAGTCCGTCGACCTCGGCGAAGGTTCCGCCGCTATCGGACAGGACGATCTTGTCGGCGCCGAAGGCGAAGGGCGGCCAGCCGGACAGCGAGCCGATCGACAGGGTCAGCCCGTTGCCGGATACCGCCCGCTCGACAATGCCGGCGAGCACGGAACGGCCGGGCGGCGTCGCCAGCAGGACGAGCAACAGGGCGACCAGGGCGACCAGTCCCAGAATCGCAAAGCCTGCATAGCGAAGCGCACGCCACATGTGAGTTGCCGTTTCCCTTCGTCGCGTCCGGCCAATCAGAAAGCCTGACCAAGCCCGACATAGACTGCAAATGAGGGATCATCAGGGCCGGGCTCGAGCGGGAAGGCGAGATCCAGCCTCAACGGACCGACCGGCGTCAGGTAGCGGATGCCGGCGCCGACGCCGACCTTGAGATCGCCGATATCCGGCAGCATGTCTGCATAGGCGTTGCCGGCGTCGACAAAGGCGGCGAGACCGAAGGAGTCGGAGACGCGGTAGCGAAGCTCTCCGGAGACCGCGAAATCGCTGCGTCCGCCGATCAGGTCGCCCTTCTTGTTGCGCGGCCCGATATTCTGATAGCCGTAGCCGCGCACCGTGCCAGGACCGCCGACATAGAACCGCCGGCTTGCCGCGACGTCGCGGACATCGTTGACCGTCAGCACGCCCGACTGGACGCGACCGGCCAGCACGAAGCGCCTTTCGGCATCCACGGCCCGGTAGATCGAGATGTCCTCCTTGAAGGTCGCAAAGGTCTGGTCCTGCAGGAAATCGTAGGCAGGCGCCGCCTCGAGGTGGACATTCAGGCCCTTCGTCGGGTTGAGCTTGTTGTCGCGGGTATCCCAATCGACCGCGCCGGTCAGCGTCGCGATCAGGTAGTCCTCGTTGGGGATCGCCTGGTCGATATGGGTATTCTCGAGTCCGAGCATCAGCGATCCGCTGACGGTGTCGGTGAAGATCCGACTCAGGCCAGCCTCGGCTTCCTGCGTGGTCGCCCGGTAAGCGTCCGAGGTCTGGCGAAATGCCTCGGTCCGCAGGGTGAAATCGGTCATCGGATCGAAGACGGCCGGCTTCTTGAACGTCGCGGCGAAGTCGTAGTCCGGCTCGGTGTAGTTCGGGTCGAAAAAGCCCGAGACGCCCGCCGACAGTCGGAGCGACTCCGCCCCGCCCCACAGGTTGCGGTCCGCCCAGTAGATCTTCGCGCCGGCGCCTTCGGTGTTCGAATAGTCGACACCGGCGCCGATGACGTGGCGCTTTCGCTCGGTGACGGCGATCTCGACCGGGATGGTGCCGTCCGGATCGAGCTTGTTTCCCGGCACCACACGGACGCTGTCGAAGACGCCGAGGTCGCGAAGCCGCTCCTCGGCGCGTCGCGTCTTCTTCGGCGAGTAGAGCGTGCCCGCATCGATGCCGGCGCGTCCCTCGACAAGCCCGGGCCTGACCCGATCCGTACCGCTGACGGTGACCCTGCCGAAATCGGCGGTTGGCCCGGGATCGACGCGGATGGTGACGTCGACGGTCCGCGTACCATGATCGGCCACGACGTCGGTATTGACGACCGCCGCAAGCGGACGTCCCTCGTCGCGCCATCCGCCGACGATGGTGTCCTCGGCACCGACGATGCGCCCCAACTCCGCGATCGCGCCCGGCTCGATCTTGAGGTCCTTGAGCGTCATGTCCGGCGGCAGCGGACCGGCATTCACCTTGCCGAAGATGAATTGCGGTCCGGCGGTGACGACGACCTTCACCGGCACCGGCTGGGGGCCGACCGGATCGAAGGGGCTCAAACCGTCGAGCGGTCGCCCGCCGATGGTGATCGCGATCTGGCCGGCGTAGCGGGCATTCTGGTAGAGCACCGCGGTCAGGCTGCCGATATCCGCCCGCGCCCGCGCCATCAGGCCGACCAGACCCGACGCCGGCGTCTTCCGGCGAGAATAGAGAGAAGCGGCATTGCGCAGCGAACGCTGGAAGCTCCGGCTGCCTCCGACCACCTCGACGTCGATCGTATAGGTGACCGGATCGGGAACAGCCGCCTCGACATTGTCCTTGCGGGTGAAGGGCCAGATGGCAAAAGACGGAGTCATGGCGGCGTCCGCGATGAGGATCGCGGTCAGGACCATTGCGATGCGTCCGGGAAACCGAAAACGCAAACTAACCCATCCCATCGAGGAAGCGCCGCGGCATGCAACGCTTCAGCCTGTACCTGCGGCGTTTTCGGCCCGCCCCGGCCAACTCGCCGCCCGGCAACCTACGCGCCCATCCCTAAATCACGAGTTTATCCCCCATCCCAGGGATTTGTTCCCCTACATGCCGCAATTCCGGACGCAAAGCACGTCAACGCCGTGTTCTGACCGGACGTCTGGCGCGCGTTCGCGGATGGCGCGGCAGCGAATGGGGCCAACCCGGCGACGCCAGCCCACAGAGATGGTTTGAAACCGCATGGCGAGCCCAAGACGCCCGCGCACCGGAGCGTTGTGGCAATCGATTGCGGAACGGGTGTAGGCTGCCCGCCGGCCCGATTATCCAATATGGCTAGGATTCCTGTTTCTTAAAACGATTTTAGCCATTACATACCTCGTCTACTCGACGGGTCTTGTAACAAGAATGCCGGGGCACCATCCTCGGCCACCCGGCGCCAGGGAGGACTTGCCGTGAAGGGAACGAAGACCGCGCGCGGCGCGGCAAAAAGAAGCGCCGCGCCCGCGGCGCTCAAGAACGACGATATCGGGCAGGACACCCGGCTCGATCTCTATCGGCGGCAGGTCGAGATTCGCGAAATGGAAACCCGCGCCTACGACCTGTTCCTGCAGAACCTGGTCAAGGGCACGAGCCATCTGTCGCTCGGACAGGAGGCGATCGCCGCCGGCTTCGCGGTGGCGATGGAACCGGGCGACCTCTCTTTCGCCACCTATCGCGGCCACGCCCACACGCTTGCCCGCGGCGTTCCCTTCGACAAGGTGCTTGGCGAACTGATGCAGCGTGACAACGGACTGATGCGCGGCAAGGGCGGATCGATGCACCTGACCTCGATCGATCATGGCGTCATGGGTTCCTACGCGATCATCGGGGCGCACCTGCCGATCGCCTGCGGCGCGGCGCTCCGCGCCCAGTATCTCGGCGACACGGACGTCTCGGTCTGCTTCTTCGGCGACGGCACCACCAATATCGGCGCCTTCCACGAGGCGCTGAATTTCGCCGCGATCTGGAAGCTGCCGGTGATCTTCGTCTGCGAGAACAACCTCTATATGGAATACACGCCGATCGCCGACGTCACGGCGGTCGAACATCCCGCCGCCGACCGCGCCAGCGCCTACGGGCTCGAGCGGATCGTCGTCGACGGCAACGATGCCGACGCGGTCTATCGGGTGGCCCGCATCGCCTATGACAAGGCGCGCGCCGGCGATGGCCCGAGCCTGATCGAATGCATGACCTACCGGCATTCCGGCCATTCGCGCGCCGACCCGGCCAAGTACCGGCCGGAAGGCGAACTGGAAGCCTGGAAGGAACGCGACCCGATCAAGATCTATCGCGAGCGGCTGGCCGAATTCGGGATCAGCGGCGACGAAGTCACCGCGATCGATACCGAGATCCGGCGCCGGGTCGACGAAGCGACCGAGACCTGCAAGGCGGCGCCGCCGCCACCGGAGGAAATCTTGACCACAGACGTATACGCCGATGGGGGCTGGGCATGGCGGAACTGACCTATCGCGACGCCGCGGCGCGCGGCATCGCTCAGGAGATGGAGCGCGACGAGCGCGTGATCTTCTTCGGCGAGGATGTCGCCAAGGCCGGCGGCGTGTTCAAGGCGACCGTCGGACTGCATCAGCGCTTCGGCGACCGGCGGGTCCGCGACACGCCGATCTCGGAGCAGGCGATCCTCGGCGCGGCGATGGGGGCGGCGATGACCGGCCTCAGGCCGATCGCCGAGATCATGTTCTCGGATTTCCTGGCGGTCTGCTTCGACTATATCGCCAACGAATTTCCCAAGACCCGCTACATGACCAACGGCCAGGTCGGCTGTCCGCTGGTGGTGCGGACCGGCAACGGCGCCGGCTCCCGCTTCGGCGCCCAGCACTCGCAGTCGGTGGAAAACTGGGCGATGATGATCCCCGGCCTCAAGGTCGTCGCCCCGTCGACCCCCGTCGACGTCGTCGGCCTGATGGCGGCGGCGGTCCGCGACGACGACCCGGTGATCTTCTTCGAGCACAAGTCGCTCTATGCCGCCAAGGGCGAAGTGCCGGACGGCGAGATCCTCGACACGCTCGGTACCGCGAAGATCGTGCGGCCGGGCAAGGACGCGACCATCCTGGCGCTGGCGCTGATGGTGCCGCGGGCGCTGCAGGCGGCCGAGAAACTCGCCGCCGAACACGGCATCGACGCGGAGGTCATCGACGTCCGTTCGCTGGTGCCGCTCGATACGCAGACCATCCTCGGCTCGGTGGTCAAGACCGGCCGGCTGTTCACCGTCGAGGAGAATCCGCGGCTCTGCGGCTGGGGCGCCGAGATCGCCTCGATCGCCGCCGACGAGGTGTTCTGGGATCTCGACGGGCCGATCGTGCGGATCACGACGCCGCATATCCCCCTGCCCGCCGCCGACAATCTCGAGGACATCGTCCTGCCTACTCCCGATCGTATCGTCGACCGGGTCACCAGGGCATTGAACTGAGAGGGACGAATGAACCGACCCGCACAAAACGAACTCCCGACGCAGCTCTATATCGGCGGCGAATGGCGCGACGCGTCCGACGGCGGCACCTTCGACGTCCTCAACCCGGCGACCGAGCAGGTCATCGCCTCGGTCGCGAGCGCCACCGTCGACGACGCGATGGCGGCGCTCGACGCGGCCGAGGCCGCCTTCGAGGACTGGGCCGGGCGCAAGCCGCGCGAACGGGCGTGAGATCCTGCGCAAGGCCTTCGAAATGATCATGGCCGAGAGCGAGCGCTTCGCCCGGCTGATCACGATGGAGAACGGCAAGGCGCTGCCCGATTCCCGCGGCGAAATCGCCTATGCGGCGGAATTCTTCCGCTGGTATGCGGAGGAGGCCGTCCGCAATATCGGCGACATCATGCGCTCGCCGGCGTCCGGCGCCCGGATCGTCGCCCATCACAAGCCGGCCGGCATCGGTGTGCTGGTCACGCCGTGGAACTATCCGGCGGCGATGGGCACCCGCAAGATCGGCCCGGCGCTCGCCGCCGGCTGCCCGGTGATCGTCAAGCCGGCGTCCGAAACGCCGCTGACCATGCTGGCGCTGATGCCGATCCTCGAGGCCGCGGGCGTGCCGAAAGGCGTCGTCAACGTCATCCCGTCGCGGAAGTCCGGGGCGGTGGTCGACGCCCTGCTCCACGACATGCGGGTCAGGGTGATCTCCTTCACCGGCTCGACGGAAGTCGGCCGGACGCTGCTGAAGTCCGCCGCCGACAACATCGTCAAGCCGGCGATGGAACTTGGCGGCAACGCCCCGCTCATCGTCTGCCACGATGCCGATATCGATCTGGCGGTCGAGGGGGCGATCCTCGCCAAGATGCGCAATCTCGGCGAAGCCTGCACCGCGGCGAACCGCATCTATGTCGACGCCAAGGTTCATGACGCCTTCGCCGAGAAGCTGACGAAGCGGATGGCCGCCATGAAAGTCGGCGACGGGCTGGAAGACGGCGTCGCCGTCGGCTCGCTGGTCAACAAGGCGACCCGCGACAAGGTCGTCGCCTTCGTCGCCGACGCGGTCGACAAGGGCGCGACGGTGCTGACCGGCGGCAAGGCGCCGGACGGCCCGGGCTTCTTCTATCCGCCGACCGTGCTGACCAACGTCCCCGATACCGCCGAGTGTCTGCGCGACGAGATCTTCGGTCCGGTCGCGGTGCTGCAATCCTTCGCCGACGAGGACGACGTGATCCGGCGGGCGAACGACACCGAATACGGACTCGTCGCCTATCTCTTCACCCGCGACCTGAAGCGTGGCCTGGCGCTCTCCGAACGGCTCGAATTCGGGATGATCGGCCTGAACCGTGGTCTCGTCTCCGATCCGGCGGCGCCGTTCGGCGGCGTCAAGCAGTCGGGCATCGGCCGCGAAGGCGCGCATGAGGGACTGATGGAGTTCCTCGAAACCCAGTACATCGCGGTCGAATGGTAGGGATATCGTCGTGGACATTCTGATCCCGCAGCTTGGCGAGACCGTCACCGAGGGCACCGTTTCCACCTGGTTCAAGCAGGTCGGCGACGAGGTCAAGCAAGGCGACGACCTCTTCGAGATCGAGACCGACAAGGTCACCACCGAGATCCAGGCGACCGCCGACGGCGTGTTGTCCGAAATCCGCGTCGCCACCGGCGAGACCGCCCCGGTCGGCGCGGTCGTGGCGGTGATCAGCCTGTCCGGTGAAGCCGCAGCGCCGGCGAAGCCCGAGGCGGCCCCGGCGAAGCCCGAACCCGTTGCCGAGGCAAGGCCGGCGCCCGCGGCCCGGCCCGCCGCCGCGGCCCCGCCGCCTGCGCCCCGGGCGAACGGCCATGACGGCAGCTATCCGGCGATGCAGATGACTCCCTTCGACGAAGTTCGCACGCCGACCGGCCACTACGGCAAGGCGAGCGACGGCGCCGCGCTCGACGTCCGGGTGACGCCGCTCGCCCGCAGGCTGATCGCCCAGAACGGCCTCGACCTCAACGCCATCGGCTCGTCGGTCAAGGCGGCGGGCCGGTCGCGGATCAATCGCGATGACGTGCTGTCGGCGATGGCGGCGCCGCGCGCAGCGCGCGCCGAAGCGCCGACGCCGACCGCACCGGCTCCGGCCGCGCCGCTCCAGGCGCGCGCCGACGAGACCGTCGTCGAACTCGGCCGTATCCGCCGCAAGACCGGCGAGAACCTTGCGCGCGCATGGCAGACCGCGCCGCATGTGTTCCAGGCCGTCGATATCGAATTCTCCCGTGTCGACCGCCTGCGCCGGGCCTACAAGCCCGGCTTCTCCGAGCGCCACGGCATCAGCCTCACCTACCTGCCCTTCATCGCCCGCGCGGCGTGCCTGGCGATCCGCGACTTCCCCGAGGTCAATGCCCGCTACGACAATGGCCGTCTGCTGGTGTCGCGCAGGGTCAATCTCGGCATCGCCGTCGATCTCGGCAATCAGGGCCTGGTGGTTCCGGTCATCCACGACGCCGGCGATCTGACCGTCAGCGGTCTGGCCAAGGCGATCGCACGCCTCGCCAGCAAGGCGCGGTCCGGCGACCTCGCCGCCGACGACTTCGCCGACGGGACCTACACGATCTCGAACAACGGCGCCTTCGGCACCCTGTTCACGGCGGTGATCATCAATGTCCCGCAGGTCGCGATCCTGTCGACCGACGCGATCCGCAAGCGGCCGGTCGTCGTCGAGAGCGAGGATGGCGATGCGCTGGCGATCCGGCCGGTCGGCACGCTTGGACAGTCCTTCGACCATCGCGCTTTCGACGGTGCCTATTCGGCCGCCTTCCTGGCAAGGCTGAAGGCGATCCTCGAAGGCGGAAATTTCGACAACGAACTCGGCTAGGCCGAGGTGGGCACCTTCTCGGCCGGCAGAGGTCGCTCCACCCCCCGGGGGGGACGGGTCGATTCGCGGAAGTTGAAGCGGAATGGAATGATCACCCGGATCAAGTCTCCATCGTCGCCGGCCATCCGCCCGCGGAGGACTTCCCAGGAGCGGCTCGCCAATTCGTCGACGGCCTGCTCGACCGCGCTGATGTAAGGGCGCACCGCGGTCATCCAATCCGAATGCTCGAAGCCGAGCAGCGATACGGCTTCCGGAAATGCGAGGTCGAGGGCGCTGATCGCCTTGATCGATCCGATCGTCGCGCAGAAGGTCGCGGCGAAGATCGCGGTCGGCGGGTCGGGGCGTCGCAGATCCTGTTCGATCGCGCTGCGACAGGCGTCGGCGTTGCAGCCACTGAGGACGATCCTCTCGCGTTCGCCGAGTTCCGCTTCGGCCAGCGCGCGACGGTATCCTTCGACGCGGTCCTTCAGACTGACCTGATCGGTATTCGAGATCAGCAGTGTGATGTCGCGATGGCCGAGTTCGATCAGGCGCCTGGTTCCGCGATAGCCGGCATCGAAATTATCCGAGGCCACGGTATCGAAACGGGGATGGCCGAAGGCGCGGTCGACCAGAACCGTCGGCGGCAGATTGTCGGGAAACTCGGGGCATTCGCCGAAGTCGTCGCTGGCCGCGGCGACCAGCAGGCCGTCGATGCGGCGCGCGATTACCGATCCGGTTCGACGCGCCTCGATCGCGGGATCGTCATCGCTCGCAACGACAAGAATTTCATAGCCGCTGGCGGCAGCATGCTGCTCCCAGCAGCGCACCAGCCCGGCGTATAATTCGTTGGCAAGGTTCGGCACGACAATGCCGACCGTCCGGGTCTCGCCACGCCGCAGGCTCGACGCCATGTAATTGGACTTGTATCCGAGCGCCGCGACAGCTTCGAGCACGGCGCGGCGCCGATCCTCCGATACGCCACGCAGACCGGAAAGGGTATTCGACACCGTTCCCGGCGAGACGCCTGCCCGGGCGGCGACGTCGCGAATCGTCGGCGGACGTTCAAGACGCTGCGGCGGACGGTTGCGGTTGCTCATCTTTCACTCCGCCCGTCGAATTGCAAAACGACGCAGGCCGCGGGCCCCAGAAAGTGCATCCTGAATCGGCGAAGCCGACCTGCCCTGACAGGCAGCGGGCACGGCGTGATGCCAAAAACCACCGGGGCCCGCAAGCCCGCCTCGATGCGCGCCGGCGCCGACGCCGGTCGGCACAATGGCAACGTCATCCGTCTTTCTGGCCATGCTGTCGATCCTCAATTCGAGAGCGCCGGTTTGGGCGGATCGGGAATGCCGATCCGATACCTCAGCCGTCTGGCGGTCTCGGCAATCCCGATCCTGCGCACACGTGGCCCGGCAGGTAAATCGTTTTGAAGACGACGGTAGGGACCGGAGCCCTGCAACCGCCGGTTTGCGGCAGAGGTGGAAAAGCCGATCCGCTAACCTCCATTTCCACATCCATGGGCCGACCAAAGGTCGCGGCTCTGGCTCCGATCACGGCTTTTCACTTGCAATTCGCCTGACCCCGCTTTTAAATCGTTTCAGGTGGTTTGGAAGCGCTTGGGGGGGAACAAGATGAGGGCGTTCCGCTTCTGGCGGATATTCCAGCCCCAATTTCTGGTGATCTGGCCCGCGACAATCCTGCTGTTTGTCGTCAGCCCGCTGCTGGCGCCGGGCAGCGTGTCGGCGAGCTCCATGCTCACCGTCCTGTCCTTCGCCTCGATCCTGGCCGATCGCCGCGATCGGGCAGACGCTCGTCATCCAGCAGGGCGGCCTGGATTTCAGCGTCCCCGGCGTGATTTCCCTCGCCGCCGTCTTCGTCACCAAGTTTCCCGCCGGCGACAACGGCCTCCTGTTCCAGTGGGCGCTGGTCGCGATCGGTTCCGGCGCCATCTCGGGCCTCGTCTGCGGCATCGCCATCACCCGCTTCCGGATCACGCCGCTTGTCGCCACGCTCGCCGTCAACGCGCTGCTCTATGGCGTCGTCCTCTACATGACCAAGGGCACCTCGACGCATGAGGTGCCGTCGGTGCTCGGCGATTTCGCCGTCGGCCGGGTCTATGGAATCCCCTATCTGGCGATCGTCGCGCTCGTCGCTATCGTCATCGTCGAGATCGCCATCCGGGCGACGAAATTCGGCCGACGCTTCGTCGCCATCGGCGCCAACCAGCGCGCGGCGCGGGCGGCTGGCATGCGGGTCGTGCTCTATCAGACGGTCACCTACGTCATCGCCGGCGCGACATATGCCATCGCCGGCGTCCTTCTCGCCGGCTATCTCGGGATTCCGAGTCTGCTGGTCGGCAACACCTATCTCCTGCCGGTGATCACCGTCGTCGTGCTTGGCGGCACCTCGCTGCTCGGCGGCGCCGGCAGCGTCGCCGCGACGGCCGTCGGCGCGATCTTCCTGACCCAGCTGCAACAGGTGACGATCGGCATGGGCGCGCGAACCTCGGCGCAATTCATCATCCAGGCGGGGATCATCGCCTTCGGAATGGCGTTGCGCCTGGTCGAATGGCGGGAGCTTTTCGCCAGATTCAAAAAGACGCGGCTTTCGGGCGCCGCAACGAAGGCCGGATAAACCGGCCCGGAAATACCCGAACGGAAAGAGGGTCAAGGTCGGCGACGGAACCTTGTCTTCCTTCAGCACCGTCGCAAGTCGGGTCCGGCACGGGCCAAAATGGGAGGATCACTATGACTGCCAATAACCTTTCGAAACTCGGGCTGCGCGCCTGGCCGATCGCCGGTGCGATCGGTGTCGCCGTGGCGACCGCGGGTCTGGCGCCCGTCCATGCGGCCGACATGACGGCCGAAGAAATCGTCGCGGCGTCGGGCGTCACCGACGACACGTCCTTCTGCGGCGACAAGCCGATCACGCTTGGCATCCATGACGGCTTCGGCGTCAACGGCTGGTCGAAATCATCGATGGCGGCGGTTCGTTCGGAAGCCGCCAAGTGCCCCAACGTGAAACAGGTCGTGCGCATCGGCCAGGGTGACCTGCAGAAGTCGATCGCCGACGTCAACGGCCTGGTTGCCGAAGGCATCGACGCCCTCGTCCTCATCCCGGACTTCGGCAAGGCGCAGCTGCCGTCGATCCGTTCGGCGACCGACGCCGGCGTCAAGGTCGTGGCCTGGGCGGCGGATCCGGGCGGCACGCCCGGCGAGGACTACGTCGCCTATGTCGACTGGGATCAGGTCGATGCCGGCTCGGTCTGGGCCGAATGGATGGCCAAGGCGCTCGACGGCAAGGGCAACATCATCTTCCTCGGGGGCCCTCCCGGCAACCCGGTCAGCGCCAACTCGCTCGCCGGCATCAAGACCGCGCTCGCGAAGTATCCGGACATCACGATGCTGACCGGCTACGACGACTGGCCCGTCACCAACTGGGACGCCGCCCTGCTCCAGAAGACCCTGACCGCGCTGCTCTCCAAATACGACCAGATCGACGGCATCATCAACGACAGCGACGGCTTTACCGGTCTCGGCGTCCTGCGGGCCTACGAGGCCGCCGGCAAGCCGCTGGTGCCGATCGCCACGCTCGAAGGCAACGAATTCGGCTGCCAATACGCGAAGCTGAAGCCGACCAATCCGAACCTCGAATACGGCACGCTGTCGGCTCGCACATGGATGGGCCGGGTTGCCGCGCGCAAGGCGATCGCCGCCGCGGAAGGCATCGAAAACAACGAGCCGACCGTCTACAAGCTGCCGGTCTATGAGGACACGCTGGCCGGGCTCGACCCGAAATGCGATCCGAACCAGCCACCGGATGCCTTCATTTCGGTCGTCCTGACGCCCGAGCAGCTCGAGCAATTCGGCAAGACCGAGTAGCCGGCAAAAAATGACTGCTCGCGTCGTTCTCCGCCTGGCGGATGTCGTCAAGACATACCCGGGCGTGGTCGCCCTTGACGGCGTCTCGCTCGAGGTCGTCGAAGGCGAAGTCCATGCGCTGCTCGGCGAGAATGGTGCGGGCAAGTCGACCCTCATGGCCGTCGCGGCAGGCGCGACGGCCCCCGACTCGGGCACTGTCGAAATCGGCGGCGCCAGGCTGGACGAGGCGTCCCCGCTGCGGGCCCAGGAGCTCGGCATCGCGGTCGTCTACCAGCATACATCGGTTCTCGACGACCTGACGGTCGCCGAGAACCTCCTCTACTGCGTGCCCCGCGAGAAACGCGACGGGGCGCAATCCAGCGACGAATGGGTGACCGAGCAGCTCGATGCGGTCGGTGCGCATGTCGACCGGCGCACCCGCGTCGCCGAACTCAGCATCGCCGAACGCCAGCTGGTCGAGATCGCCAAGGCGCTGGCGCTGCGGCCCAAGGTCCTGGTGCTGGACGAGCCCACCGAGGCGCTGACCGCGACCGAAACCGAGCGGCTCTTCGAGCAGATCGAAAGCATCAAGTCGCGCGGGACCGCGGTCGTCTACATCTCGCACCGCCTCCCCGAGGTTCGCCGCGTCGCCGACCGGATCAGCATCCTGCGCGACGGCCGCTTCCGCGGCACCTTCGCGGCCGAAGGCACGTCCGAGGAGGAAATCCTCTCGCTGATCATCGGCCGTTCGATCGATCGCGCCTTTCCGGCGAAGGGCGAGCGGGTGGAGGGCGCCGCGCCCATCCTCGTCGCCCGCAAGATCGCCAATGCCAAATTGCAGGGGGTCGATCTCAGCGCCTGGCCCGGCGAGATCGTCGGGCTTGCCGGCGTCGAGGGCAACGGACAGCGCGACTTCCTGCGTGCCCTTGCCGGGCTCAACCCGGTCACGGGCGAGATCACCGTCTCCGGCCAACCGGTCACGACCTCGGATCCGGTCGCCGCGCAGGACGGCGGCATCATCTACCTTCCCGGCGACCGCCATTCCGAGGGCCTGTTCCTCTCGCTGTCGATCCGCGAGAATCTCGTCGCGCTCGTCCTCGACGCCCTGTCGCGCTTCGGTTTCGTTTCGGCGCCGCGGGAAGCCGCGGTGGTTGATCGCGAGATCGACTCGCTCGCGATCAAGGCGGCTTCGCCCGAGGTCGCGATCTCGACGCTGTCCGGCGGCAACCAGCAGAAAGTGCTCTTCGCCCGTTCGCTCGCCAAGGAGCCGGCGGTGCTGCTTGCCGACGAGCCGACGCGCGGTGTCGATGCCGGCGCCCGGATCGAGCTCTATCGGATTCTCCGCGACGTCGCCGAAGGTGGGGCGACCGTCGTGGTCCTGTCGTCGGACGCGGTCGAACTCCAGGGCCTTTGCGATCGGGTCCTCGTCTTTTCGCGCGGCGCCGTCGTCGAGACCTTCGAGGGCGCGGCGATCACCGAGGAGAACATCACCAGCGCCGCGATCGGCGCCGACCGGTCACGCGAGCGGTCGGACGACGGACGGTCAGCCACCGGCGGCTTCCACCGGTTCCTGTCCGGCGACCATTCGCCGACCCTCATCCTGCTGGCGCTGATCGTCGTCCTCGGCCTCTACACGGCCTCGGTCAACGACTTCTTCCTCAGTTCGCGCAGCATCAGCGGCACGCTGTTCCTCGCCAGCGCGCTCGCCTTCGTCAGCATCGGCCAGCTGATCGTGCTGATGACCGGCGGCATCGACCTGTCGGTCGGTCCGCTGACCGGACTGACCGTTGTCATCCTCTCCTTCTTCATGGGCGACGGGCAGACCGGGCTGGAACTCGTCGCCGGATTCTCGCTGGCGATCGGCGCGGCGGTGCTGGTCGGCTTCATCAATGGCGTGCTGATCCGGATCGTCGGGCTGTCGCCGGTGGTGACGACGCTTGCGATGTTCATCGCCCTGCAGGGCGTGGCGCTCGTCTTCCGCTCGGTGCCGGACGGCTTCTTCCGTTCCGGCGTGGTGCGGACGATCGCCTACAAGCTCGGGCCGTTTCCGATCGCCTTCGTCATCGTGGTGATCGTCGTCGTCGTCTGCGAGATCGTGCTCCGGCGCTCGCGCTTCGGCATGGAGATCCGGGCGATCGGCTCGAACGAGGTGGCGGCGCAGCGGGTCGGCGCCCGGGTCAACCGCAGCGTCATCCTCGCCTATATGCTCTGCTCCTTCTTCACCGCGATCGGCGGCATCCTGCTCTCGGCCCAGGTCGGCATCGGCGACCCCTCGGTCGGCCAGAACTACACCCTGCAGAGCATCTCGGCGGTGGTTCTCGGCGGCGCCAGCATCTTCGGCGGCCGGGGCTCCTTCCTCGGTGCGCTGGCCGGCGTCATCCTCATCCAGGAGATCACCAGCGCGACCGGCTTCCTCGGTCTCGGCACGGCCTGGCAATATTTCATGCCGGGAATTCTCATCCTTCTGGCGGCGGCGATGTACTCCCGCACCCGCATTTCATCCGCGAGCCGGGATCATTAGATGCAAAAACGATTTATCCGATCGATAGCCGCAGGCGGCAACCGCGTTTTCGGCGATCTCGCCGAAGCGCGCCGATTGTCCGGAATGGACTGGTTTCCCTTGTCTATCAGTGACCGCAGACCTGCTTGAATAGCGAGCTCTGCAAACGTAGCCTCAAAATCGCCTTCGGCATTTTTTCTTGCTTTATCGCCGCCGGCAAACCTAAATCGTTTTCAATTGCGCCACGGGCCGATGACGTCTGTCGGTGCGCACATTCCCGATCCACTGACCTTCGCCCTCGCCCGGGCCAAATAGAAAACTGGAGGAAGCCGTGACC
Source organism: uncultured Alphaproteobacteria bacterium (assembly GCA_963812275.1). GTDB lineage: Bacteria > Pseudomonadota > Alphaproteobacteria > Rhizobiales > Kaistiaceae > Bauldia. Next base: position 430,334 of record CAWEUQ010000031.1, read on the forward strand.
GCAGCATTGAAGCCGACCATTCTCCGGCCGCAAGATCTCGACCATCACTGGAACTGGGAGCGGGCGATTCCGGCGCCCGGCCACACCCAGGTGGATTTCGAGGGGCGGGTCAATTTCGACCGGCTGCGCAATTATCGTCTGGCGCGGGCCAAGCAGGCGCTCGAGAATTCCGAATGCGGCTCGCTGCTGCTGTTCGACGTCAACAACATCCGCTACATCTCGGCCACCAAGATCGGCGAGTGGGAGCGCGACAAGCTCTGCCGCTTCGCGCTTCTGATGCGCGGCCAGGAGCCGATCGTCTGGGACTTCGGCTCCGCCGCCGTCCACCACCGGCTCTATTGCGACTGGCTGCAGCCCGACCATGTCCGCGCCGGCATGCTCGGCATGCGCGGCACCGTGCCGCCGGCCGCAGGCCTGATGCAGAACCATGCCGAGGAGATCGCCTCGCTGATGCGCGAGGCCGGTGTCGCCGACATGCCGGTCGGCGTCGACCTCGCCGAGACCGCGATGTTCTTCGAGCTGCAGAAGACCGGGATGACCATCGTCGACGGCCAGCAGATCATGCTCGACGCCCGCGAGATCAAGAATATCGACGAGATCGTGCTCCTCAACCAGGCCGCGACCATGGTCGACGCCACCTATCACATGATCTGGGAGGAGCTGAAGCCGGGGGTGCGCGAGAACGACATCGTCGCGCTCGCCAACAAGATGCTCTACGAGATGGGCTCCGACGACGTCGAGGCGATCAACGCCATCTCCGGCGAGCGCTGCAGCCCGCATCCGCACAACTTCACCGACCGCATCATCCGGCCGGGCGACCAGGCCTTCTTCGACATCCTCCAGTCCTACCAGGGCTACCGGACCTGCTACTACCGGACCTTCAATGTCGGGCGGGCGACGCCGGCCCAGCACGACGCCTATCGCAAGTGCCGGGAGTGGCTCGACCGGGCGATCGAGCTGATCAAGCCGGGCGTCTCGACCGACCGGGTCGCCGCGGTGTGGCCTTCCGCCGAGGAGTTCGGCTTCCCCAGCGAACTCGCCGCCTTCGGCCTGCAGTTCGGCCACGGCCTCGGCCTGGCGCTGCACGAGCGGCCGATCATCTCGCGGCTGGTGTCGATGGACAGCCCGATGGAGATCAAGACCGGCATGGTCTTCGCGCTCGAGACCTACTGCCCGGCCACCGACGGTTATTCCGCCGCCCGCATCGAGGAGGAGGTCGTCGTCACCGACACCGGATGCACCGTCATCTCCCTCTTCCCCGCCGAAGACCTGCCTATCGCAAACAAATACTAGACGACGGCCACATCACAAAAGGACACTGTCCCGGGAGACACGAGACCATGACCGCCAAGGAGACCAGCCGCTTCAAGATCAAGCCGGAAACCGTCAAATGCGACAGGACGTTGTCGGAGGATCGCGGCTGGGTGAAGATGGATGTCCGCTGGCTGATCACGGAGAAGACGATAGGATCGGAACTGTCGGTGATCGGCAAGACCATCCTGGCGCCGGGCATCGGGTCGAAGCACGATCTTCACCGCCACCCCAATGCCGAGGAGTGGGAGTATGTGATCCACGGCAAGGGCATCAAGCATGTCGGCGACGAGTCCTTCGTGCTTGAGACCGGCGACGTGGCCTTCGTCCCGCGGGACACCTATCACGGCCTCGAGAATGGATCGGACACCGAGCCGCTGATCACCATCTGGGGCTATAGCGGCGCGCCGAGCCTCGAGAAGGCCGGCTATTTCACGCCCGAGGACGACGCCGACGGCAGAAAGTAGCGGCGGGGCGCCGCTCAAGATACCACGAGGAAGCGGATCGACCCGCCGCCAGCACATCGCCAGAATTCCAGGGAGGAACATACATGGCCCGCACGCTTATTCGTAACGCGACCATCATTTCGGTCGATCCGAAAGTCGGTGATTTTCACCGTGGCGACATCCTGATCGACGGCAGCAAGATCGTCGAGGTCGCCGCCTCGATCTCCGCCGACGACGCGGAGGTCATCGACGGGACCAACAAAATCGCCGTGCCCGGCTTCGTCGACACCCATCGCCATACGTGGGAATCGCTCCTGCGCGCGACCGGCGCCGACTGGACGCTGGCGCAGTATTTCACCGGCGTGCGCGTCGTCATGGGCGGTCTCTACACGCCGGACGACAACTATGTCGGCAATCTGCTCGGCGCGCTCGACGCCCTCGATAGCGGCATCACCACCCTCTACGACTGGTCGCATAACAACAATTCGCCGGAACATTCCGACGCCTCCGTCCAAGGGCTGAAGGATTCCGGCATGCGCGGCGTCTTCGGCTACGGCAACTCCAACGAGGAGTGGTTTCCGCCGAGCGACAAGCCGACCGACTGGGAAGACCTCAAGCGCGTCCGCAAGGAGCACTTCGCCTCCGACGACGGCCTGGTGACCATGGCGGTCGCCTCGCGCGGACCGCAGTTCACCACCCTCGACATCACCGAGAAGGATTTCGCGGTGGCGCGGGAACTCGGCCTCAGGGTCACCGTCCATGTCGGCGACGGCCTGTGGGGCATGGGCCGCCCGGTCGAGCAGATGCACAAGCGCGGAATGCTCGGCAGCGACGTGACCTATGTCCATTGCAACACCATCGCCGACGACGAATTCAAGATCATCGGCGACACCGGCGGCACGGGGTCGATCGCGCCGGAACTCGAAATGCATATGGGCCACGGTCTGCCGACGGCGTTGCGCATGCTCGCCAACGGCGTCCAGCCCTGCATTTCGATCGACGTCGTCACAACCGTGCCCGGCGACATGTTCAGCGCGATGCGGGCGCTGATCTCCAGCACGCGCCTGATGGTCAACAAGACGGCGCTGGAAGAGAAGAAGATCGTCGATCCCTTGCCGCTGACCAGCCGCGGCGTTCTCGAATTCGCCACCCTGGGCGGCGCCAAGGCCTGCGGCCTCGATCACAAGATCGGCAGCCTGACGCCGGGCAAGGAGGCCGATATCGTGCTGATCACCACCGACCGCGATGAACCTGATCCCGGTCAACAACCCGGTCGGCGGCGTCGTCGAATTCTCGAATGTCGGCAACGTCGATACGATCTTCGTCGCCGGCAAGGTGGTGAAGCGCGACGGCAAGCTGGTCAACGTCGACTTCCCGTCCTTCCGCAAGAAGGTGGACGCGGCCCGGGACGGGCTGTTCGAGCGCGCCGGCGTGCCGACCGACGGCTCGTGGATCGTCAAACCCTATACTGAGGAGGCGAAGTCGGAATTCTGACGCCTCTTTCCGGGGCCGACTTCTTTCTCCCGAAAGCCGGCCCCGCTCTTTCTTCTTCGGCAATGACCTGGGCAGAGGACATTTGAGCGCCGATCGCATCCCCGTTTCGATCGTCACCGGCTTTCTCGGCAGCGGCAAGACGACGCTGATCGCGGCGCTGCTCAAGCAGCCGGCGATGGCCGGAACCGCCGTCGTCGTCAACGAGTTCGGCGAGGTCGGCATCGACGACGCGATCTTCGCCGAGACGCTGCAGGACGGAAACCTGGTCCTGCTCGCCAACGGCTGCCTGTGCTGCACCGCCGGCGACGATCTGGCGACGACGCTTTTCGAACTGACCCGGCGCACCGAACTTCGCCCCTCGCGGATCGTCGTCGAAACCACCGGCCTTGCCGATCCGGTCGCCATCCTGAAACGGCTGATGGGCGATACGCGGCTGCGCCTCCTGACCCGGCTTGACGCGGTGGTGGCGACGGTGGACGCCGTCAACGGCCTCGCCAATCTCGACAGCCATGAGGTGGCGCTCCGCCAGTCCGCCGTCGCCGACCGCCGCATCATCACCAAGGCCGATATCGCCGATCCCGTGGCCGTGACCGCCCTGACCGAGCGGCTCGCCCTGCTCAACCCCGGCGCGACGATCGCGGTCGCCAATCACGGCGCGATCGACGCCGACCGTCTCTTCGGCGCATCGCTCTACGATTCGCGGACCGGACGGGCCGACCTCGACCGCTGGCTCAATCTCGACGGACACCGGGCCGGCGCCCATCACGATCACGATCACGGCCCCGACCATCACGACGACGCTGTCCGGACATGGCTCATCGAACAGGCGTCGCCGCTCGACTGGACACGGCTCGAACCCCGGCTCGGCGCAATCGTCCGGGACCATGGCGACAGGCTGTTCCGGGTCAAGGGCGTCCTCTGGACCAGCGACGATCCGCGGCCGCTGGTCATGCATGGCGTCCAGCGGCTCTTCCACAGCCCGGTGCGGATCGAGCGCTGGCCCGGCGCGCCACGGAGCAGCATCGTCGCGATCGGCGGCAAGGACGCCGAGACGGCCGTCGGCGCTGATCGCCGAGGCGCTCGAGGCGAGCATCGCCGCGCCGCGCCCGGCGGGTGACTGGCGAACCGGTTCATGCCGCCGCGATCGGGGCCTGAGATGGCGCCGCTTGCCTTCAACCATATCGGCCTCAGCGTGCCGGATATCGATGCGGCCATCGACTGGTATGCGACGGTGATGGGCTTCCGGCTGATCTTCCGGCGCGTGCTGGAATACCGGCCGGAGGTGCCGGAAGTGCGCGAGATCTTCGGCGAGCGCCTCCAGCGCGCCCACCAGGCGCATCTCCTGACCGCCAACGGCGTCGGCATCGAGCTCTTCCAGTTCGTCGACCCGCCGGCAACGGCCCCCGACGAAAACTTCCGCTACTGGCAGACCGGCGTCTTCCACCTTTGCGTCACCGACCCCGACCTCGAGGGCCTGGTCGCCCGTATCGTCGGCAATGGCGGCCGCCAGCGGACCAGGATCTGGGCCTTCCTGCCGGGACGCGACTGCAAGCTGGTCTATTGCGAGGACCCCTTCGGCAACGTGATCGAGGCGTTCTCCCATTCCTATGCCGAGACATTCTCCAACATGCCCGGCTGGGTCGACGCGTCGGCGGCGGAACCCGCCGATATGCGGACACCAACGGCCGGCTGAACAAAAAACCCCGTTTCGAAGGAGCAGATGATGAAGATTGGATGGATTGGTGTCGGGCGCATGGGGCTGCCCATGGCGACGCTCATTCTGCGGGCCGGCTATTCCGTGACCGTCTGGAACCGGACGCCGGCAAAGGCGGAGCCGCTCGCCGCCGAGGGCGCGACGATCGTCGCCAGCAAGGACGACCTCGCCGACGTCGACGTGCTCTTCACCATGCTGTCGACCGGCAAGGACGTCATCGACGTCTGTTTCGGCCCGGAAGGCGTGTTTCGCGACGGCGTTCAGAAGAAGCCGCCGCTGCTGGTCGACTGCTCGACGATCGGCATGGACGAATCGGCGGAGATCCGCGCCGGCCTCGACAAGATCGGCGTCCAGTTCCTCGCCGCGCCGGTCAGCGGCAATCCCAAATGCATCTGGGCGGGCAAGCTGTCCTGCGCCGTCTCCGGCCCGAGGGACGCCTTCGACAAGGTCGAGCCGGTGCTGCTCGCCTTCGCCCGTCGCGGCGCCGCCTATACCGGCGAGGGCGAACTCGCCCGCATGTGCAAGATCGCGGTCAACCTGCTGCTCGCCGTGGTCAACGAGAACATGATGGAGGTGACCCTCTTGGCGCAGAAGGCCGGCGTGCCCCGCCATGCCTTCCTCGAATTCCTCAACAACAGCGTCATGGGTTCGATCTTCACGAAGTACAAGACGCCGGCGCTGGTCAATCTCGACTGGACGACGACCTTCCCGCCGGCCGGCCAACGCAAGGACATCGATCTCGGTCTCGAAATCGCCCGGCAGCTCGACGTCGCGATGCCGATCACGGCGGCGACCCGCCAGATGCTGCAGGCGCATTTCGGTGCGGCGCAGCTCCAGCCCGATCCCGAGGCCTATCTCGCCAAGGATTTCGCCGCGATGTTCGAAACCATGGCGCTGATCTCGGGGGTCAAGCTCGAGAGCGAGAACATCGACGTCTCGGACGGGCTCGAGCCGGTGGAATAGAAACCCGCCAGCACCACCTGCGCACGCGACACCAGGAGGACTTGAGACAATGAAAGTAGCCGTTGCCGGACTGGGCTGGTGGGGCAAGCAGATCGTCAGCTGCCTCGACAAGAGCGATCGCTTCGAGGTGCTCTATGGCGTCGATCCGTTTCCGCCCGCCGACATCGAGGCGTTCCGCGAAAAGCATCCCTTCACGCTCGAAACCGATCTCGACAAGGCGATCGCCGATCCGGCGGTCGAGGGCGTCATCCTGGCGACGCCGCACGCGCTGCATGAGGAGCAGGCGCTCCGGGTCATCGCCGCCGGCAAGAATCTCTTCTGCGAGAAGCCGCTGACGATGACCGGCGACGGCGCGCGGCGGATCGTCGACGCCTGCGACAAGGCCGGCAAGGTGCTCGGCATCGGCCACGAGCGGCGCTACGAGCCCGCCTTCGAGGAATTGCAGACAGATGATCGACGCCGGCACGCTCGGCAAGATCCTGCTGTTCGAGGCGAATGTCAGCCACGACCAGTTCCGCAAGCTCGCCGCCGACAACTGGCGGCTCAGCAACGACAGCGCCCCGGCCGGGATGATGACCGCGGTCGGCATCCACATGACCGACCTTTTCGTCCATTTCGTCGGCCCGGCCTCGGATGTTCGCGCCCGCACCGCGAGCATGATCTTCGCGCCGCCGGCGGAGGATTTCGTCACCGCCAGCATCACCTTCAAATCCGGTGCGCGGGCGACCTTCACCTCACTGTCCGTGACGCCCTTCTACGGCCGTTTCACCATCTATGGCGACGCCGGCTGGGTCGAGATCGTCAGCGAGGCGAATGTCGACCGGGGCAAGCCGACGCACCTGACCTATTGCGATGCCAACCTGCAGCGAACAACGACGACCTACGAAGCGACCGATGCGGTGACACCGAATTTCGAAGCCTGGGCCGACGCGGTGGAAGGCCGGGGCACCTATCGCTTCACCAGCGAAGAGCTGATCGAGAATATCCGGCTGTTCGAGGCGATCGTGACCTCGACGCGCAACGGCGGTGCGCCGCAAGTCTTGTGATCACACCCGAGCCGTCGCGCGTGGCTGCTTCGCCTACAGGACGCTGCCGCCGCCGCCATCGAGGTGCTGTCCGGTGATCCACCGTGAATCGTCGGAGGCGAGGAAGCCGACCATATCGGCGATGTCGGTGACGTCGGCGATGCGGTTGAAGGCGCTCAGGCCCGCGGCGAAGGCGCGGCCCTCCTCGTTTCCAGGCAGCCAGCTCTCGTTCATGTCGGTGTCGGCGACGCCGGGCAGCACGGCGTTGACCGTGATGTTGCGGGGGCCGAGCTGCTTGGCGAGCACCAGCGTCATCATGTCGATCGCCCCCTTGGTCATCGAATAGGCCGCAATATTGGGGAAGGCGACGATCGATGTCTGGGAGGAGATGTTGATGATGCGGCCGCCGTCGGGAATTCGCGGCAGCGCCTTCTTGGTGACGAAGAACGGCGCCTTGACGTTGACCGCGAAGCTCTCGTCGAAGATCTCCTCGCTGGTCTCCTCGATCGGGCCGCGCAGGCAGCCGGCCGCGTTGTTGACGAGGATGTCGATCGTGCGGCCGAGACCGTTCTTCTTCAGACCGCGGTCGAGGTTGGCGAACATCGCGTCGACGCTGGCCAGCGAGCCATCCAGCGGCCCCTTGACGGCAAATGCCTTGCCGCCCGCCTTCGTGATGATGGCGACGGTCTTGTCCGCCTCCTTCTTGTTGAACCCGTAATGGACAGCGACGACGGCGCCGTCGCGGGCCAGCCGCGCCGCGATCGCGCGGCCGTAACCCCGGCTCGCGCCGGTCACCAGCGCCAGTTTTCCATCCAGTCTCGCCACTTTTTTCCTCCCGTTTTGTGAATCGTTTTTTCGCCCACGCCTGGCGTCAACATCCCCGGCGACTGTTCAACAGCGCTCTTAAATCGTTTTCGATTTTCTCGCGGCGCCGGCAGAGATATGGCGCGGTCGCTGGCAGAAAAAGCCGGTCGCCACTCCCATTCGACTGGCTCCGGATCGCCGTCGCCCCTGATCCGGAGCCCTTCCCTCCCCCTCCAACAACTGACGGCAGAGATGCCCTCTGGATTTCACTTGCCTTCTCATCGGCGATCAACTTAAATCGATTTCAACGGCACCGCAACACGCCGCCAGTTGGCGCGGATCGAAAACGTCGGAGCCGACCAGAAGACGCTGTGACGCCAGAAACCGGGCGCACATTTTCCGGGGTTCTCGTTGTTCCCGAGCCGAAATCCGCGGTCGGGCAATGCCAAATTCCGGCGCCGTCGTGCAGCCGGAACGAAACGTACAAGGGAGGAAATCCACCATGAAGAAGACCATGATCGGTCTGTCCGTCGCTGCCGCGGCCGTTCTCGGCATCGGTCTGCCGGCGCAGGCCCAGGACAAGACCACGCTGGAGCTGATGCATTTCTGGACCTCGGGCGGCGAGGCAAACGCCATGCAGGTCATCAAGGATGCGGCCGAAAAAGCCGGAATCGTCTGGGAAGACGCCGCCGTCGCCGGCGGTGCCGGGATGAACGCCTATCAGGTGCTGCAGGCCCGCATCGCCGCCGGCAACCCGCCTGCCGGCATGCAGATGCACAGCGCCCAGATTCGCCAATTCGCCCAGGAAGACCTGCTGATCGATCTCGATTCGGTGGCCGAGGCCCAGGGCTGGAACAAGGACGGCGTCCTCGATCCGCAGCTCAAGGCCTATGCCTATACCAACGGCCATTGGGTCGGCGCGCCCTTCAATACGCACCGCCACAACTGGATCTGGATCAACAAGGGGCTGCTCGACAAGTACGGCGGCAAGGCGCCGGCGACCTGGGACGACTTCTTCGCGATGGCCGACAAGATGAAGGCCGATGGCGTCATCCCGATCGCCCATGGCGGCCAGGCATGGCAAGAACTCTTCCTGTGGGAAGCGGTCCTGAACGGCGTCGGCGGCCCGGCCTTCCACAAGTCGGCGATCGAGGAGCTCGATCCGGCGGCGCTCGATAGCGACACGATGAAGCAAGTGTTCGACACCTATCGCAAGGTGCTCTCCTACGTCGATCCGGGCTATCCCAACCGCGACTGGAATCTGTCGATCGCCATGGTCATGGACGGCAAGGCGGCGATGGCGCTGGCCGGCGACTGGGCGCTCGGCGAATTCAACGTCGCCGGCAAGGTGGCGAATGTCGACTATGTCTGCGCCAACGGTCCGGGCACCGAAGGCCAGTTCGTCTGGCTTGCCGACTACTGGGGCTTCTTCAAGGGACAGGACGCAAAGGGTATCGCGGCGCAGGACAAGCTCGCCGAGATCACCATGGACCCGGCGATCCAGGAAGCAGTTCAACATCCGCAAGGGATCGATTCCGGCGCGGCTCGACGTCAAGCCGGACAACTTCGGCGCCTGCGGCCAGAAGGGGATTGCCGATCGCGCCGCAGCCGTGAAGGCCGGAACGATGGTGCCGTCGCTGTCGCAGAATTCGGCGCAGACCACCGACGTGCGCGGCGTGTTCGAGGACGTTGTCAACGAATTCGCCAATACGCCGGACATGACGGCTGAAGAGGCGATTGCTAAGATCAACGAAGGCCTCGCGGATCTCTGATCCATACCTGCTTGCCGGCGGCGGGGATTTCCCGCCGCCGCGCTCTCTTGAGGGGACGGGAAACGCGTCCGGCCAATGACCGCGTGGGGCGCGAACCGCACTGATGACGGCATCCGACATCCGAAGCGGACGTGACAGCGACCAGCCTGGAAGGGGAGGCCCGCTCCGGCGCTGGATCGCCAAGCGTGTCAACATCCTCGTCGTCGTCCCGACAGTGCTGATCGTCTTCGTTTTCGTCTACGGCTTCGTATCGTGGTCGGCACTCCTCTCCTTCACCGACTCCAAGAGCTTTCCGAGCTACACCTTCGTCGGCATCCAGCAGTTCGTGTCGCTGTGGTCGAACAGCCGCTGGCACGCCAGCGTCACCAACCTCGTCATTTTCGCCGTCGGCTTCGTCGGCATCTCGACCCTCCTCGGTCTCGTGCTGGCGATCCTCCTCGACCAGAAGGTCAAGGCCGAGGGCCTGTTCCGCACGATCTATCTCTATCCGCTGGCCATCTCCTTCATCGTCACCGGCACGGCGTGGAAATGGGCGCTCAATCCCGGCCTCGGCCTCGACAAGCTCATGCACGACTGGGGCTTCGAGTCCTTCCAGTTCGACTGGATCGTCAACGCCGATCGCGCCATCTACACGCTGATCATCGCGGCGGTGTGGCAGGGCTCGGGCTTCGCGATGGCCGTGTTCCTCGCAGCACTTCGCGGCGTCGACGCGGAGATCGTCAAGGCCGCGAAGATCGACGGCGCCGGCGCAATTCGCACCTACTGGAGCGTGGTGATGCCGCTGTTGCGGCCGGCCTTCGCCACCGTGCTGATCATCATGGTCGCCCTGGCGCTGCGCACCTTCGACCTGATGGTGGCGATGACCGGCGGCGGACCGGGCTTCGCCACCGACCTGCCGACCAACTTCATGTACCAGTTCGCTTTCGGGCGTCAGCGGCTCGGCCTCGCCGCGGCGAGTTCGCTGATGATCTTCCTCTCGGTATTGGCGATCATGGTGCCGTTCATCTGGTCCGAGCTCCGGCGGGAGTCGCGCCATGAGCAATGAGGCGGTCGCCCGTATGCCGACCGCCGGGGCGATCTGGCGCTCGCGGATGATCGGCCGTATCGGGGTCTATGCCGCCCTCGTCTTCTTCGCGCTGACCTTCCTCTTCCCGCTTGTCGTCATGGTGCTGACGTCGCTGAAGCCAATGGAGGAAATCCGCTCCGGCAACATCCTGGCGCTGCCGATCCACTGGACGCTCGAGCCGTGGAAGGCGGCGTGGTCGACCGCCTGCGTCGGCGTCGAATGCACCGGCATCAACGGCTTTTACATCAACACCTTCATCATCGTGATTCCGGCGGTGATCCTCGCCACCATCGTCGGCGCGATCAACGGCTTCGCGCTGACCAAATTCCATTTTCCCTACTCGAAGCTGGTCTTCGGCCTGATCCTGCTCGGGACCTTCACCCCCTATCAGGCGGTCCTCATCCCGATGGCGCGGACGCTGGGCAGTCTCGGCCTGTCGGGAAAACTGGTCGGGCTGATCTTCGTCCACACCATCTACGGCCTGCCCTTCACCACCGTCTTCGCCCGCAGCTTCTATGTCGGCGTGCCGCAGGAACTGGTGAAGGCGGCGCAGGTCGACGGCGCCGGATTCTTCCGGACCTTCTGGAGCGTCATGCTGCCGATCTCGGCGCCGATCCTGATCGTCTCGGTGATCTGGATGTTCACCAACATCTGGAACGATTTCCTGTTCGGCTCGGCCTACGCCTTCGGCTCGAACGCGCCGATCATGGTGGCGCTCAACAACATCGTGAATACGAGCACCGGCGAGAAGCCCTACAATATCCACATGGCTTCGGCGATGCTCGCGGCTATTCCGACGCTGGTGCTCTACATCGTCGCCGGCAAATATTTCATCCGCGGGCTGATGTCCGGATCGGTCAAGGGCTAGTTCGTCAGAATGGCGTCCGTCGAAGTCAGAAATGTCTCCAAGAATTTCGGCACGCTCGCGGCGCTGCGCGGCATCAGCCTCGGCGCCGAGGATGGAGAATTCCTCGTGCTGCTCGGACCGTCCGGCTGCGGAAAGTCGACGCTTCTCAACATGGTCGCCGGACTCGAGCCGGTCAGCGGCGGCGAGATCCTGATCGACGGCCGCGTCGTCAACGACTTCGCGCCGAAGGACCGCGACATCGCCATGGTGTTCCAGTCCTATGCGCTCTACCCGTCGATGAACGTGCATCAGAACATGGAGCTTCGGCATGAAGGTGCGGGGCGTGCCGAAGGCGGAGCGCGACGCCGAGGTGAAGCGGGTCGCGGCGCTGCTGCAACTCGACGCCCTTCTCGACCGCCGGCCGAGCCAGCTTTCCGGCGGCCAGCGCCAGCGCGTCGCCATGGGCCGGGCGCTCGTCCGCAATCCCGAAGGTCTTCCTCTTCGACGAGCCGCTGTCGCAACCTCGACGCCAAGCTCCGGGTCGAGATGCGCACGGAGCTGAAGAAGCTGCACCAGACGCTCGGCGTCACCATCGTCTACGTCACCCACGACCAGATCGAAGCGATGACGCTGGCGACCAAGGTCGTGGTGATGAAGGGCGGCGCCATCCAGCAGATGGCGGCGCCGCAGGTGATCTACGACCGCCCGGCCAATCTCTTCGTCGCCGGCTTCATCGGCTCGCCGCCGATGAACCTGATCCCCGGCATGCTCGAGAAAAGCGGCGGCAAGGCGATCGTCCATGTCACGCGCGCCGGCGATGACGACATCCGCTTCGTCCTCGGCGATTTCGGCGCGGCGCATCGGGCGCATGAAAACAGAAAGGTCCTTCTCGGCATCCGGCCCGAGGCGATCTTCACCGATAGCGGCGATGCGCCGCCCGGTTCCAGCTTCGAAGCGTCGATCGACGTGGTCGAGCCGACTGGCGCCGATAACCTCGCCTTCCTGACGCTTGCCGGCAGCGAAGTGATCGCCCGCCTGCCACCGGGCAGCATCGTCGCCGGCCAGCGGCTTCGATTCCAGATCGATCCGGCGCGGGCGCTGATTTTCGATCCCGAAACCGAGCAGCTCGTCGCCTGATTGCTCGCCATGCCGGCGTTTCAACCCGCCAGAGGGTGACGTGCGGCGGACCAGCCCTTACTCTCTCACCTATCGCGGGCGCCCGGGCCGTCTTCATTTTCAGGGAAAGAAGCAATGTCTCAAGACACACCCACCATCGGCTGGATCGGGATCGGACGCATGGGTTTCGCGATGGCGGAACGCCTGCTCAAGGCCGGCCATCCGCTCAGCGTCTGGAACCGGACGCGGGCGAAGGCCGAGCCGCTGGCCGCGCTCGGCGCGACCATCGTCGACCAGCCGTCCGACCTCGCCTCCGTCGATGTCCTGTTCACCATGGTGAGCACCGGCAGCGACCTCGAGGAGGTCTGCTTCGGGGCAAATGGCGTCGCGCCGCACGGCAAGGGCGCGTTCCCGAAGATCCTGGTCGACTGCTCGTCGATCGGCATCGCGGACAGCGAGACCATTCGCGCCCGCGTCATGTCGCTCGGCAGCGCGATGATCGCGGCGCCTGTCTCGGGCAACGCCAAATGCGTCAAGGCCGACAAGCTCAGCGCCGTCGCCTCCGGCCCGAAGGCGACCTTCGATATCGTCAAGCCGCTGATCGAGACCTTCGCCGCGCGCGGCGTCGCCTATGTCGGCGAGGCCGAACTCGCCCGCTTCTGCAAGATCGCCCATAACGTCTTCCTCGGCGTCGTGATCCAGAATCTCGCCGAGATCACGGTCCTCGCCGAAAAGGCGGGCGTTCCCCGCCACGCCTTCCTCGAATTCGTCAATAACAGCGTGATGGGTTCGATCTTCACCCGGTACAAGTCGCCGGCACTGGTCAATCTCGACTGGACGACGACCTTCACGCCGACGCTGTTGCGCAAGGATCTCGACCTCGGGCTCGCCGCCGCCCGCGCCATGGACGTACCGATGCCGGTGACGGCGGCGACCCGCGAGGCGTTGCAGGCCCACATCGGGGCGGCGCAGATCCAGCCCGACCCCGAGGCCTATCTCGCCGCCGATTTCGCTGCGCTGATCGAGACCGTTGCCCTCGGCGCCGGCATCAAGCTCGAAAGCGAGAACAAGAAGGTGCCGTCGGGGCTGGAGACCGAGGGCTGAGGTGCGATCAGGCCCGTCCGTTCGCTTCAACGGACGGGCCGACTACCGCGACAGCCATCCGCCGTCGACGGTGACCACCGATCCGGTGACGTAGCCGCTTGCCGGCGCGGCGAGAAAAAGCACCGCGGTCGCGAGCTCGTCGGCGTTGCCGAAACGGCCGAGCGGAATGCGGTCGATCAGTTGCCGCATCCGCTCCGGATCGTTGCGCAGCGCCTCGGTATTGTCGGTCTCCATGTAGCCCGGCGCGATGGCGTTGACCGTGATGCCATGCGGCGCCAGTTCGTTGGCGAGCAGCTTGGTCAGGCCGACGATGCCATGCTTGCTCGCCGTATAGGACGGCACCCGGACGCCGCCCTGGAAAGAGAGGATCGAGGCGACGTTGATCATCCGCCCGGGCGTCTTGCTGTCGACCATGTGGCGGGCGACCGCCTTCGACAGGAAGAAGGCGCTCTTGAGGTTGATCTGCATCACCTCGTCCCAATCCGTCTCGGAGAAATCGAGGAGATCGGCGCGGCGGATGATGCCGGCATTGTTGACCAGGATGTCGATGCGGCCGCGCGCGGCAATCGCCTCGCCGACCAGCGCCTCGCAGTCAACCGGCCGGGCGAGATCGGCGGCGATCCCGGTGAAGGCGCGGCCCCGCGACGGCGACCTCGCGCGCGGTTTCGTCCATGGCATTCGGACCGACGCCGACGATGTCGGCGCCGGCGTCGGCCAGCGCCAGGGCCATTGCCTGGCCGAGCCCGCGCCGGGCGCCGGTCACCATCGCGACCTTGCCGGTCAGATCGAAGAGATGCGCAATCGTCATGGGCCCGGTTCATAGCAGCCCGGCGTCGGATTTTCTTCCCCGGAATCGCTCGATCGACAAAACAGCGAAGGTCAGGACGCCCGGCGTTCCGCCGTCACCTGCACCGCCGCGGCGGCCGCGGCGGCCGCCCAGACCCGACCGACGCCGATCAGCACCGGACCGCCGTCGGTGCGCGCCGGCGCGGTCAGGAGATCGGCCAGAGTCCCGGACCACCGGCTCTCGTCGGCGCGACTGATCGACGACATGATCGCGACCGGCGTCGTCGCCGGCAGGCCGTGCTCGATGAGCTTGCCGGCGATTGCGGCCGCGTAGCGCCCGCCCATGTAGAAGACGGTGGTCGCGGCCGGGTCGGCGATCAGCCGCCAGTCGATTTCGCTCGGCAGCGCGCCGCCCTTGCCATGACCGGTGACGTAGCGGACGCTTTGCGCGTGGTCGCGGTGGGTCAGCGAGACGCCGAGCCGCGCCGCCATCGCCGAGGCCGCCGTGATCCCCGGCACGACCTCGACCGGAATGCCGGCGGCTTCAAGTCGCGCGATCTCTTCGCCGGCGCGACCGAAGATCATCGGGTCGCCGGCCTTCAGCCGGACGACGCGTTTGCCCTGGCGCGCCAGTTTCACCATCAGCGCGTTGATGTCTTCCTGGCGGCAGGACGGACGGCCGCCGCGCTTGCCGACCAGCATCCGCTTCGCCTCGCGCCGGGCGAGGTCCAGCACCTCGTCGGAGACCAGATCGTCGAACAGGATGACGTCGGCGGATTGCAGCGCCCGGACCGCCTTGAGGGTCAGGTATTCCGCATCGCCCGGTCCCGCCCCGACCAGCGTCACGCTGCCGGTTCGTGTCCGGCCCGCGACGCCGTCGATCATCGCCGCCAGTTCGCGGTCGGCGGAGTCGCCCGGCTCGCGGGCGAAGGCGATATCGGCGAAGCGCTCCCAGAAGGCGCGGCGGGCCGCCGGGTCGACCATCCGCCCGGCAACCCGCTGCCGCAATCCCTTGACCGCCACGGCCCAGCGCCCGATCGAACGCGGCAGCAGGGTCTCGATGCGGCGGCGGATCGCCTGGCCGAGCACCGGCGCCGCGCCATCGGTGGAGATGGCGACGACGACCGGCGCGCGATTGACGATGGCGCCGAACTGGAAATCGCAGAAGGCCGGCCGGTCGACGATATTGACCGGCGCGCCGGCCGCCCGCGCCGCGGTCGCGATCCCGGCGGCCTCGGTGTCGCTCGCCGCGTCGGCGACGACCATCGCCACGCCGCGAAAGTCGTCAGCCGACCACGCCCGCGCCTCGACACGGAGCGATCCCGTCGTCCGCGCGCTTTCGGCCAGCGCCACCATCCCGGTGCCGGCATCCCCGGCGAGGACCCGCACGTCGGCCCCGGCCGCCGCCAGGAGTTCCGCCTTCCAGGCGGCGCCGGACGAGCCGCCGACGACGATGACGGGCTTGCCGACGAGATCGTAGAAGACCGGCAGCTTCGGCAGTGGCGCGATCCGCGGCGCCGGCGATTCAGACGGCTTCCTGTACGGCGCGTTCATCGATCACCCTCCTGATCTCGGGACGGCAGGAGCCGCAATTGGTGCCGGCGCGGAGCATGTCGCCGACCGCCGCGACGCTGAGGCAGCCGCCGCCGACCACCGCCTCGACGATCTGGTTGATGCCGATCGAAAAGCAGCTGCAGACGATGGCGCCGGGATCGGGCCGGTCGGCGGTCGGCTGGCCGGCGAGCAGGCGGAGCCGGTCGCCCGCCGATTGGTAGGGCGCCGACAGGCCTTCGGCGACGAAGGCGCGGCCGACCGAAACCGGATCGCGCGAGACGAAGATCGCGCCGACCAGCCGCGAGCCGTCGAAGGCGGCGAAGCGATGCCGGTCGGTGGCAGCGTCGTGATAGGCGAGAAGATTGCCGCTGTCGGGAAAGCCGATCAGGGCGCGCGCCCAGGCCGTCCAGTCGGCCGGCGCTTCGGCGCCGGCGAGTTCCAGCCGCCATCCGTTCTTCGCCCGCGCCAGGGCCCAGTAGTCGGCTTGCAGGTAGCCCGGCCGTTCGGCCAGAACCGCGAAGCCATGCCACACGCAGCGCGCCAGCCGGACCTCGACCGGAGTCTGCTTCAACCCCGGCTGTCCGGAGACCGGATCGGTGTTGCCGGCGACCAGCGCATCGATGCGGGCGGCGCTGGCATGCTGGTCGGTCCAGTGCATCGGCACGAAGACCGAGCCGCGCCGCTGGCGGTCGTCGATCGCGACGCGGCCGACCATCCGCCCTCGCGGGCTTTCGACCTCGACCAGCGAACCGGGCAGGATGCCGCGATCGGCGGCATCGCGTGGATGCAGTTCGACGAAGGGCTCCGCGACATGCGCCGAAAGCCGCGGCGAGCGACCGGTATTGGTCATCGTGTGCCAATGGTCGCGCACCCGCCCGGTGTTGAGGACCAGCGGATAGTGACGCGGCGGAAACGACGCCGCCAGCGGCGCGACCGGCACGAAGCGGGCGCGCCCGTCGGGCGTGAAGAACCGTCCGTCGGCGAAGACCCGGTCGGCCGCGCCACCATCCTTGCCGACCGGCCAGCGCACTGGCGTCAGGGCGTCATAGGCATCGCCGTCGAGCCCGGCCAGTCCGCCGATGTCGAAGGCACGGGTGCCGTCGTTCTCGAAGGCCGAGAGGGCGGCATGTTCGGCGAAGATCTCGGACGCCGATTGATGGGCGAAAGCGCCCGCGTGACCCATGCGCCGGGCGACCTGGTTGACGATCCACCAGTCCGGCTTCGCCTCTCCCGCCGCCGGGCGGATCGCCCGCTGGCGGGAGATCCGGCGTTCGGAATTGGTGACCGTCCCGTCCTTCTCGCCCCAGCCGGTGGCGGGCAGCAGAACGTCGGCGAAGCGGGCGGTGTCGGTCCGCGCGGAGACGTCCGAGACGACAACGAAGGGGCAGATGGCCAATGCGCGCTGGACCGCGTCGGCGTCGGGCATCGAGTCGGCCGGGTTGGTCGCCATGATCCACAGCGCCTTGATCTCGCCGGCGCCGACCGCGCGGAAGAGGTCGACCGCCTTGAGACCCGGCTTGCGGGCGATCCGCGGCGCCTTCCAGAAGCGCCGCACGATACTGCGATCCTCCGGATCCTCGAATGTCATATGGGCGGCAAGCTGGTTGGCGAGACCGCCGACCTCGCGGCCGCCCATGGCGTTCGGCTGGCCGGTGATCGAGAACGGCCCCGCGCCCGGCTTGCCGATGCGGCCGGTGACGAGATGGCAGTTGATGATGGCGTTGACCGTGTCGGTGCCGCAGACTGACTGGTTGACGCCCTGGCTGAAGACCGTGACCGTCCGGGGGGTTTGCGCGAAGAGTTCGTAGAAGCGGCGGAGGTCGGCCTCGGTCAGCCCGCTCGCGGCGGCGACATCGGCAAGGCCGGTCTGCTCCGCCAGCGCCAGCGCCGCGTCGAGACCGCCGGTATGGCCGGCGATGAAGCCGAGGTCGATCGCACCAGCCTTCCACAGCCAGGCGAGCAGGCCGTTGAACAGCGGAATGTCGCCGCCGGGCGCGATGGCGAGATGGTGGTCGGCGCTTTCGGCGGTGGCGGTCCGGCGTGGATCGATGACGACGACGGTGGTGCCCCGCGCCTCCCGCGCCGCCAGCAGGCGCTGGAAGAGGACCGGGTGGCACCAGGCGAAATTCGATCCGACCAGGACGACGAGATCGGCTTCTTCGAGATCGGCATAGTCGACCGGCACGGTATCGGTGCCGAAGGCGCGCCGGTGACCGGCCACCGCCGAGGCCATGCACAGCCGCGAATTGGTGTCGATATTGCCCGAGCCGATGAAACCCTTCATCAGCTTGTTGGCGACGTAATAATCCTCGGTGAGGAGTTGCCCCGAGACGTAGAAGGCGACGGCGTCCGGTCCGTGCGCGGCGATGGCCTCGGAGAAGCCCCGGGCAACCCGGTCGAGCGCCTCGTCCCAGCCGGCGCGCCGGCCGTCGACCATCGGATGGAGAAGCCGGTCCTCCAGCGACAGCGTCTCGGCGAGCGCCGAACCCTTCGAGCAAAGCCGGCCGAAATTGGCGGGATGATCGGGATCGCCGCGCACCGAAACCGAACCGTCGGCGGCCGTTTCGGCCAGCACCCCGCAGCCGACCCCGCAATAGGGGCAGGTGGTCCGGACGCTCAGCGCCGCCGCCATCGCTCAGGCCGCCCGCAACGCGCCGAGACCGGCGGCGCTGAGGAAGATGCGGCCGGCCTCGACGCGGACCGGGATGGTGCGGACGCAGCCGGTGTCGGCGCCTTGCGCCTCGCCGGTCTTCAGCGAGATCACCCAGTTGTGGAGCGGACAGGTGACCGTGTCGCCGTGAACGATGCCCTGGCTGAGCGGCCCGTGCCGGTGCGGACAGCGATCCTCGATCGCCAGCACCGCGCCGTCGATGGTGCGGAAGATCGCGATGTCGCCGGCCGGCGTCTTCACCACCCGCGCGCCCTGCACGGGTATCTCGGTCTCCATGCCGACAGGCAGCCAGTCGCCGGTCATCG
This sequence comes from uncultured Alphaproteobacteria bacterium, assembly GCA_963812275.1. Lineage (GTDB taxonomy): Bacteria > Pseudomonadota > Alphaproteobacteria > Rhizobiales > Kaistiaceae > Bauldia. The sequence continues at coordinate 449,312 of CAWEUQ010000031.1, forward strand.
CGGTCATGCCGATGCCTCCGCATAGGTGAGATCCGCCATCGGCCTGAATTCGTGGGCGTCGCCGCCGGCGGCGCGTTCCTTCCAGGGATCGCTCTGCGCGAAGCGCTGCGAGACGGCGAAGCGCTCGAACAGCCGCTTGCGATTGTCGGAATCATCGACGACCTGGGCGCGGATCGTGTCGAGGCCAACCCGCGCCATCCATTTGTAGATGCGCTCGAGATACCAGCCCTGCTCGCGATAGAGCTGGACGGTGGCGACGATCACCGCGAGCGCCTCGTCCTCGGTCGCGACCTTGGTCAGCACCTCGGTGCCCTTGATGTCGAGGCCGGCGGCGCCGCCGATCTGGATCTCGTAGCCGGAGTCGACGCAGACGACGCCGACATCCTTGCAGGTCGCCTCGGCACAATTCCGCGGGCAGCCGGAGACCGCCATCTTGACCTTGGCCGGGGTCCACGAGCCCCACATGAACTTCTCGATGCGGATGCCGAGGCCGGTCGAATCCTGGGTGCCGAAGCGGCACCAGTCGGTGCCGACGCAGGTCTTCACCGTGCGCAGCGCCTTGCCATAGGCATGGCCGGAGACCATGCCGGCGGCGTTGAGATCGGCCCATACGCCCGGCAGGTCCTCCTTGCGGACGCCGAGCATGTCGATGCGCTGGCCGCCGGTGCACTTGACCGTCGGAATCGCGAACTTGTCGACGACGTCGGCGATCGCCCGCAATTCGCTGGCGGTGGTGACGCCGCCCCACATCCGCGGCACCACCGAATAGGTGCCGTCCTTCTGGATATTGGCGTGGACGCGCTCGTTGATGAAGCGCGACTGCTGGTCGTCGACATAGTCGCCGGGCCAGGTGGCGAGGAGATAGTAATTCAGCGCCGGCCGGCACTTGGCGCAGCCGCAGGAGGTCTTCCATTCCAGCGTCTGCATCACCTCGGGAATCGACCGCAGCTCGCGGGCGACGATCAGCCGGCGGACCTCGCCATGGCCGAGATCGGTGCAGCCGCAGATCGGCTTGATCGCCTGCGGGTTATAGGCGTCGCCGAGCGTCGCGGTGAGCAGCTTCTCGACCAGCCCGGTGCACGACCCGCAGGAGCTCGACGCCTTGGTATGGGCGCGCACGTCCTCGAGGCTGGCGAGGCCCTTTTCCGAGATCGCGGAAACGATCTTGCCCTTGCAAATGCCGTTGCAGCCGCAGATTTCCGCGTCATCCGACAAGGCTGCAACGGCCGAGATAGGGTCCGCCGGGGCACTCCCGGCATAGACCTGCCCGAAGATCAGCGTCTCGCGGAGATCGCTGATGTCGGTCTTGTCCTTGAGCAACTGGAAGAACCAGGCGCCGTCGGTCGTATCGCCATAGAGGACGATGCCGACGATCCGGTTTCCCTCGATCACCAGCCGGCGGTAGATCCCCTGCGAAGCGTCGCGGAGCAGGATCTCCTGGCGCTCCGCGCCTTCGGCGAAGTCGCCGGCCGAGAACAGGTCGACGCCGGTGACCTTGAGCTTGGTCGAGGTGGCGGAGCCGGTATAGTGGCGGTCGGTGCCGGTCAGCTGGTCGGCGATCACCGACGCCATCTCGTAGAGCGGCGCGACGAGGCCGTAGCAGATGCCGCGATGCTCGGCGCATTCGCCGACGGCGTAGATATCCGGGTCGGACGTCTCCATCCGGTCGTTGACGACGATGCCGCGTCCGGCCATCAGCCCGGCATTGCCGCCGAGATCGGCATTCGGCCTGATCCCGACCGCCATGACGACGATGTCGGCGGGGATTTCGCGGCCGTCCTCGAGGCGGACGCCTTCGACCTCGGTATCGCCGAGGATCGCCTGGGTATTGGCGCGGGTGATGACGTCGATGCCCCGCGCCCTGATCGTCTGTTCGAGCATATAGCCCGCCGACTCGTCGAGCTGGCGTTCCATCAGGGTCGGGGCGAGATGGACGATCGTCACGTCCATGCCGCGAAGGTTGAGGCCGGCGGCGGCTTCCAGCCCGAGCAGCCCGCCGCCGATGACCACCGCCCGCTGACCCGGGCGGGCCGCTTCCAGCATCGCGGTGACATCGTCGAGATCGCGGAAGGTCAGGACCCCCGGCAACTGATGGCCGGGGACCGGGACGACGAAGGGCCGCGAGCCGGTGGCGATGACCAGCTTGTCGTAGCCGGCGGCGGTGCCGTCGGCGGCGACGACACGTTTCGCCTCGCGGTCGATCGCGACGATCGCCTTGCCCTTGTGGAGCGTCACGCCATGGGTCGCATACCAGTCGTCGTCGTGAATGATGATGTCCTGGTAGGACTTCTCGCCGGAAAGCACCGGCGACAGCATGATCCGGTTGTAGTTGACCCGGGTTTCGGCGTTGAAGATCGTCACCTCGAAGGCGCCCGGCGCCTTCTCGAACAGGTGCTCCAGGACCCGGCCTGGCGCCATGCCGTTGCCGATCACCACCAGCTTCTGTGCCATGGCTGCTTTCTCCTTCACGCCGCTTGCTCGGCGCCGATGGTCGCGGCCGCTTTCGGTGCGGGCGGTGTCTTTTCCCGTGGCTTCGCCCCGCCCTCGTATTCCTCGAGGAAGGCGAGCAGTTCGCCGCGGTAGCGGTAATAGTCGGGGTGCTCGATCAGCGCCTGCCGGCTCCGCGGCCGCGGCAGGTCGATTTCCATGATCTTGCCGATGCGGGCATTCGGACCGTTGGTCATCATCACCACCCGGTCGGCGAGAAGAATCGCCTCGTCGACGTCGTGGGTGACGCAGATCGCCGTCACCCGGCTGCGCTTCCAGACGTCCATCAGCACGTCCTGGAGCTCCCAGCGGGTCAGCGAATCGAGCATGCCGAAGGGTTCGTCGAGCAGCAGCAGCTTCGGCGACAGGGCAAAGGCCCGGGCGATGCCGACGCGCTGCTTCATGCCGTTGGAAAGATCGGCCGCCTTGCGATCCATGGCATCGGCGAGACCGACGCGGGTGAGGTAGTAGTCGACGATCTCGCGCCGCTCGGCGCGCGAGGCCTTCGGATAGACGCGGTCGACGCCGAGGGCGATGTTCTGGCGCGCGGTCAGCCACGGAAACAGCGACGGCGACTGGAAGACGACCGCCCGCTCCGGGCCGGCGTCGACGACTTCCTTGCCGTCGAGGACGATGCCGCCGTCGGAGATCGACTGCAGTCCCGCCGCCATCGACAGCACCGTCGACTTGCCGCAGCCGGAGTGTCCGATCAACGTCACGAACTCGCCCTGCTCCATCTTGAGATCGAAGCCATCGACGACTTTCAGCGGCCCCTTTGGCGTCGCGAAGGTCTTGCCAACGTTGTAGAATTCGAGATAGCGGGCCTCGATCGGCGAGGCCGCTTCGTCGCGATAGGCCTTGGGCGGCAGGCTCTTCTCCGCCAGCGAGATGACCTTGGGCAGCGACGGCTCGACCGCTTCGCCACTCGCCGCGCCGAAGCCCTGCAGGCAGCGGGTGATCGCGGCGCGGAGCTGCTTGAAGGCCGGTTCATCATTGAGCGCGGCGCGGTCGCGGGGACGGGCGAAGTCGACGCGGAATTCGGGGCCGAGCGTCGCGCCCGGGCCGGGGGTCAGCGGGATGATGCGGTCGGCGAGGAGGATCGCCTCGTCGACATCGTTGGTGATCAGGACGACCGTCCGCCGCTCGCGCTCCCAGATCGCGGTGATCTCGTCCTGAAGCTTGGCGCGGGTCAGCGCATCGAGCGCCGACAGCGGCTCGTCGAGGAGCAGAATTTCCGGCTGGGTCGCGAGCGCCCGGGCGACGGCGACCCGCTGGCGCATGCCGCCCGAGAGCTCGGCGGGTCGCCGGCCGCGGGCATGATCGAGACCGACCATGTCGATGTAGCGGTCGATCCGTTCCCGGCGCCTGGCGCGGCTCTCTCCGGCGAAGGCGGAGTCGACCGCCAGCGCCACGTTGCCTTCGACCGTCAGCCAAGGCATCAGCGAATAGGACTGGAACACGACGCCGACGCCCGGGCCGGGTCCGGTGACCTGCTTGCCTCGAAGAATGACCCCGCCGCGGTCCGGCGCGATCAGCCCGGCGATCGCCGAGATCAGGGTGGTCTTGCCCGAGCCCGAGAAGCCGACGATGGCGACGAACTCGCCCTCCTCGACCTTGAGGTTGATGCCGCCGAGAACCTCGCGGCGCTCGTCGCCGTGACCGTAGGACTTGGTCAGGTCGGTGATTTCGAGAAATGCCATCGCCCGCTCCTCAGCGCGAGGTCGAGTAGGTGAAGGCGGCCTGCAGGGCGTACATCACCCGGTCGAGCAGGAAGCCGATGATGCCGATGGTCAGCACCGCGACCATGATGCGGGCGAGCGAATTGGACGATCCGTTCTGGAACTCGTCCCAGACGAACTTTCCGAGGCCGGGATTCTGCGCCAGCATTTCCGCCGCGATCAGCACCATCCAGCCCACGCCCAGCGACAGCCGGAGCCCGGTGAAGATCAGCGGCAGCGCCGAGGGCAGCACCAGCTTGGTGATCTTGCGCGTCGTCGACAGCCGCAAGCACCCGGCTGACATTGATCAGGTCGCGATCGATCGAGGAAACGCCGAGCGAGGTGTTGATCAGCGTCGGCCACAGCGAGCAGAGCGTCACCGTGATCGCCGAGATGACCAGCGATTTGGGCAGGGCGTCCGACGTCGTCGCATAGAGCGCGGAGACGATCATCGTGACGATCGGCAGCCAGGCGAGCGGCGACACCGGCTTGAAGATCTGGATCAGCGGATTGAGCGCCCCGTTCACGGTCGGCGACAAGCCGCACATGATGCCGACCGGCACGGCGATCAGCGTCGCGATCAGGAAGCCGAGCGCGACCGTCATCAGGCTGGTGACGATCTGGTCGAGATAGGTCGGACGGCCGGTATATTCGCGCCACTTGACGCGGTCGCCGTGGCCCTGCGCCGCCAATTCGGCATTGCGGGCTTCCTGCCGCTCATAGAAGGCGGCGGCCTTGTCGCGCTCGGCCTGGTGCTCCTCGACCAGCACCACCGCCTGGTCCCAGACTTCCGCCGGGCCGGGGATGGCGCCGAGCGAGGTCTCGACCCGCGGCGCCAGTGCCGCCCAGAGGCCGACGAAGATGACGATGCCGAGCAGCGGCACCAGCAGGCTTCGCCAGATCGCCTTGAGCTGCTCGCCCAACTCGTCGCCGGTGGCGAGTTTCAGGAGGGGAACGGTCCAGCCGAGGCCCGGCAGGCGGCCGACCGCCTCGATCCGTTCGCGCCGCTGCGCGGCCCGTTCGGTCGGGGCGGTTCCGTTGGTGATGATGTCGCTTGCAGAGGTCATGCACCGGGCTCCGGTTCTTTTTGAAATTGGCGGGCGGCGATCCGCCGCCCGCGTTCGGATTGTCAGCCGCCGACAACTCCGGCGCCGTCGACCGTCTGGCCGCTCTTCAGGCCGATCGGCAGCGAGTCGATGTAGGCGTTGGGCTTGCGGCCGTCATAGGCGATGCCGTCGATGAACTTGTCGGTCGGGTCGCGATAGCCGTCGGTGTCCCAGGGGAAGTCGGCCTCGTCGGCGAGCCCTTCGTCGACCAGCATCCGCGCCGCCTTCAGATAGATGTCCGGGCGGTAGACGGACCTGGCGATCTCGTCGTACCAGCCGTCCGGCCTGGTCTCGTCGATCTGGCCCCAGCGGCGCATCTGGGTGAGGTACCAGACGGCGTCGGAGTAATAGGGGTAGGTCGCGTAGTAGCGGTAGAAGACGTTGAAGTCGGGGACCGGCCGGCGGTCGCCCTTCTCGTATTCGAAGGTACCGGTCATCGAGTTGGCGATCACCGCGGCGTCGGCGCCGACATAGGCGGAGTCCGACAGGATCTCGACCGCTTCGGCGCGATTGGCGTCGTCATTCTCGTCGAGCCACTTGGCGGCGCGGATCAGCGCCTTGGTGATGGCGAGCGTCGTATTCGGATATTTCTCCGCGAATTCGGCGGTGATGCCGAAGACCTTTTCCGGATTGTCCTTCCATATCTCGTAGTCGGTTATCACCGGAACGCCGATGCCGGTGAATACCGCCTGCTGGTTCCACGGCTCGCCGACGCAATAGCCGGAGATGGTGCCGGCTTCGAGGGTCGAGGGCATTTGCGGCGGCGGCGTCACCGAAAGCAGCGCCTCGGCCTGGATCTGGCCCGAGACATCGCTTGGCGAATAGTAACCGGGATTGATGCCGCCCGCCGCCAGCCAGTAGCGGAGCTCGTAGTTGTGGGTGGAGACCGGGAAAACCATGCCCATGTTGAACGGCCGGCCCTCGCCGCGGAACTTGTCGACCACCGGCTTCAGCGCGCTGGCGCTGATCGGGTGCTGGGGCTTGCCGTCCGCCTGCATCGCGATATTCGGCTTCATCATCTCCCACACCTCGTTGGAGACGGTGATGCCGTTGCCGTTGAGGTCCATCGAAAAGGGCGTGATGATATGGGCCTTGGTGCCGTAGCCGATGGTGGCGGCGAGCGGCTGGCCGGCCAGCATATGGGCGCCGTCGAGCTCACCGGTGATCACCCGGTCGAGCAGCACCTTCCAGTTGGCTTGCGGCTCGAGGGTGACGAACAGGCCCTCGTCCTCGAAGTAGCCCTTCTCATAGGCGATCGCGAGCGGCGCCATGTCGGTCAGCTTGATGAAGCCGAAGGTCAGCTCGTCCTTTTCGGGAAGCAGCATCTCCGCCCGACCGGCGACCGGCAGACTGGCCGAGACCGCCAGCGCGCCGGCAAGCCATGCTCCGCGAAGAATGAAATCACGCCGTTTCATGTTCCTGTCTCCTGCTCCGCCACCAAGGGCGCAGATGCAAAAAAGCCGCCGAACCGCGCCGGAATCCTTCGAGGGATCGCAGCGGGTTGGCGGCGGTGCCATGGTGCGCCCATCGACGGACGCGCGGCCTCAGAAGGCCGATGTCTGGGAGTGAGGTCTGACCGGCGGGACCGTCATTGGCCCCTGTCAGGGGGAGCGGTGATTTGCTCCGTCACCATCAGGCTTACGTGCGCCGGCGTCCGGGAACAAGTCGAAGTTTTATGCAGCCGCGCGCTATTTTTGTGCAACGCACACGGAATGCCATGCTGCGGCGTGTCGGTTCGGTCGATTAGGGATTCGCAAGCGTGCCGATGCTAGGAAGGGCGCAAGGAGCCAGCAATGAACCCGCTCAGGTCCCGTGATTGCCGCAACCAACCCCGCCTCCGGAATCATGGCTGAGGCCGATGCGGCGACCGCCGCCGGACTGAGCGAGGCGGAAGCGCGCCGTCGGCGCGACAACGGCGAAGGCAATGCCGTGCGAATCGCGACGAGCCGTTCCTATTTCACCGTCATCCGCACCAACCTCTTCAGCTTCTTCAACAACATCCTCTTCACCATCGGCATCGCGCTGATCGCGCTCGGTGAATGGAACGACGCGATGACCAGCGTCGGCCTCGGGCTGGTCAACGCAATCATCAGCACCGTCCAGGAACTGCGCGCCAAGCGGCAGCTCGACCGGATCGCCCTGCTCCACCGGCCGAAGGTGACGCTCGTGCGCGACGGCGCCGAGCGGACCGCGGATCCGGACGAAATCGTCAGGGGCGACCACATCCGGCTGCGGCCCGGCGACCAGGTTCTTGTCGATGGTCCGGTGATCGGCGGCGGCGTCCTCGAAGTGGACGAGGCGCTGCTGACCGGCGAATCGGAGGCGATGCGGAAGTCGGTCGGCGACCCGCTGCTTTCGGGCAGCATCTGCCTCAGCGGCGAAGGCACCTATCGCGCCGAGGTCGTCGGCGCCGAGAGCTATGCCAATCGGCTGACGGCCGAGGCGCGCGCCTTCCAGTTCGTCAAGACGCCACTGCAGAAGCAGATCGATTTCGCCGTGCGGCTCGTCATGCTGGTCGTCGTCCTGATGAGCGGCACCATCCTGGTCTCGGCCCTGCTTCAGGACCTTCCCGGCAGCCGGATCGTCCAGCTCGCCGCGGTGCTGTCGGGGCAAGTGCCCTATGGCCTGTTCTTCGTCATCATCGTCGCCTATTCGCTCGGCGCCGCCGCGATCGCCAAACAGGGTGCGCTCGTCCAGCAGATCAACGCCGTCGAGTCGCTGAGCAATGCCGACATTTTGTGCGTCGACAAGACCGGGACGCTGACCACCAACGCTCTCACCCTTGATGCCGTCGAGCCACTCGGCGACCAAAGGCGCGACGATCTTGAACCGCTGATCGGCACCTATGCCCGCAGCGTCGGCTCGCCCAACCAGACGACGACCGCGCTCTCGGCGAGCCTGCCCGGCGAAGCGCTGACGCCCGGCGACGTCATCGCCTTTTCCTCGGCGCGGAAATGGAGCGCGGTCGCCTTCGCCGACGGGCCGCTCCGCGGCGTCCATGCCCTCGGCGCCTGTGAGATGCTGACGCCGTACCTCGCGCCTTCGGCCGATGCCAAAGCCCTCGCCCGGCGCGTCGCGGCGATCGCGGACACGGGACTCCGCGTCCTCCTCTTCGCCGGCACGCCGGAGACAACCGTCTTTTCCGGCGACGCGGACGCGCCCGGCCTGCCGCCGCTGGTTCCTCTCGGCCTCGTGATTCTCGCCGACGAGCTCCGGCCGAATGTCGCCGAAACCTTCGCCGCCTTCGCCGGTCTGGGGCTCAGGCTGAAGATCATCTCCGGCGACGATCCGAACACCGTGGCGGCGCTGGCGCGCCAGGCAAAGCTGCCGGTCGAGGGCCTGGTCTCGGGCCCGGATCTGGCGGCGCTCAGCCCGGCCGACTTCGCCGCCAGCGTCGACAAGGCGGACATCTTCGGCCGCATCGCGCCGGCGCAGAAGGAACAGATCGTCTCGGCGCTGATGGCCAACGGCCATCACGTCGCGATGGTCGGCGACGGCGTCAACGATGTCCTCGCCCTCAAGAAGGCGCAGCTCGGCATCGCCATGAACAGCGGCAGCGCCGCGGCCCGCAACGTCGCCGACATCGTCCTTCTCAACGACGACTTCCAGCCGCTGCGCACCGCCTTTTACGAAGGCCAGCGAGTGCTGTCCGGCATGACGACCGCGCTCCTGCTCTTCCTGTCGCGGGTCGCCAGCTCGATCCTCGTCATCATCGCCATCACCATGCTCGGGCTGACCTTCCCCTTCGAGCCCGCCCAGATGGCGCTGACGCTGTTCACGGTCGGCATTCCGACCTTCTTCCTGACCCTGTGGGCAAGGCCGACCGCGCTCGACGAGGACCTGATCCGCAAGCTGGTGCGCTTCGTGATCCCGGTGTCGGTGGTGACGATGGTCTTCGGCGTTGCGCTCTACACCTTCCATTTCGAACGTGTGCAGGGCGACCTTGAGTCCTACACACTCCCGCCATTCGCCCTCCGGAATTTCGAGCGGGTGACCGGCCTCAGCGTCAACGACGGAGCGGAATTCTCGGTGGCGGCGGCAACCATCGTCGCCCAGTCGGCGCTGTCGATGTTCGCGACCTTCACCGCCTTCGTCCTGATCCTTTTCCTGGCGCCGCCGATCCGCCTGTTCACCGGCTGGGTGCCCAGCGTCACGCCGGACAAGCGACCGACGATCATGGCGATCGCGCTGGCGATCGTCTTCGTCGCCGTGCTCGCCACCGAGACGCTTGCCGACTATTTCGGCCTGATCAGCGTCGGCCCCGGGGTCTATATCAGCGTCGCCGCGGTCCTGCCGGTATGGGCCGCGCTCCTCCTCCTCAACTGGCGCTATCGCTGGTTCGAGCGATTCCTCGGGCTCGCGCCGGCAAAGGACGGCGCCTCCCGCCCCGTCATGAGCGACCGAGCAACCTGAGATAGCCTTCGACATCGTCGGGATCGAACAGCAGACCGTCGAAGAATCCGTCCGGTCCGAGCACCATCCGTCCGGATCGCGACGCGACCGGAGTCGCCTGAGTCAGCGCCCCCTCGACCTTGGAGCTTGCGTTGGGCAGGTCGGCGTCGGTCGGCGTCAGCGCCGCGCGGTAAATGTCCGGCCGGTAGACCGCCTTCGCCCGATCCGCCTTTTCCGGCGTATGGTCGATCTGCCGCCAGCGGACCATCTGCGTGTAGAACCACAGGGCGTGGCTCTGCCACGGAAAATTCGCCGCGTGGTCGTGGAAGACGAGAAAGTCGGGGATCGTCTCCGCCGCCGATCCGTGTCGCCGGACGATCCGGCCGCCGAGCGCCCGCCCGATGATTTCGGCCGAGCCGCCGACATAGCCGGGCCGCGCCAGAAGCTCGGCCAGCACCGGACGATTGTCGGGATTTCCGGCCCAGGCGGTCGCCCGATAGAGCGCGCGCATCACGGCATGGAGCGCAGCTGAATTCTCCTCGGCAAAATCGGCGCGCAGTCCCAGCACCTTCTCCGGTCCCTGTCGCCACAAGGCCGATTTGGAAGCGATGATCACCCCGGTGCCACGATCGACGGCAAGCGAATTCCACGGCTCGCCGACGCAGAAGGCATCGACATGTCCCTCGGCGAGCGCGTCGACCATGAACGGCGGCGGCAGCACCACCAGGCGCACGTCGCGGTCCGGATCGATGCCGGCGGAGGCGAGCCAGTAGCGCAGTTCGTAGTTATGGCCCGAAAAGGGGAAGACCATGGCGAGAGTCAGCGGTGGCCGGCCGCGTTCACGCCGGCGGGCGACCACACCGGCGAGCTTCGATGCCATCGCCGCCGGTTCGTCGGTGAGCCGTGCGCCGATCTCCTCCATCTCGCCATAGAGCCGGACCGAGGCGGTGATGGCGTTGCCGCCGAGCCCCAGCGAAAACGGCGCGACCATCGCCACGTCGAGGTGGCTGCCGATTCCGAGGGTCGAGGCGATCGGCATCGGACCGAGCATCTGGGCGCCATGGAAGTGGCCGAGCGTCACCCGGTCGCGGATATTCGCCCAGGAGGTTTCGCGGACGAGGTCGAGGGTCACCCCCTCCTCCGCCGCGAAACCCATTTCGGCGGCGACGACCAGCGGCGCACAATCGACGAGCGGAATGAAGCCGAGAGTCAGCTGATGCGGCAGCGGCGCCGCATCCCGGGTTTCGACATCGACCGGACGATCCATCATCATCGCGTCATCCGAGCAGCTTGGTGGCGGTGAGCAGACCCTGCGCGACCTCGACGACGCGGCGGTTCTCGTTCATCGCCGTCTTGCGCAACAGGGCGTAGGCTTCTTCCTCGCCGATCCGCCGGTTCTTCATCAGGATCCCCTTCGCCTTGTCGATCACCTTGCGATCCTCAAGCGCCTGCTTGGTACGGTCGAGTTCCTCACGCAGCCGGTTGAAGGCATGAAAGCGGCTGATCGTCATGTCGAGGATCGCCTTGACCCGTTCCTTGCGCAGGCCATCGACGACATAGGCCGAAACCCCGGCGTCGATCGCCGCCTCGATCGAGGCGGTGTCGCTGCGATCGACGAACATCGCGACCGGGCGGCGGACGGTGCGCGAAACCTGGAACATCTGCTCGAGGACGTCGCGGTTGGGATTCTCGAGATCGATGAAGATGACGTCCGGGTCGAGCACGCTGATCTGGCGAAGCAGTTCCCGCATGTCGCTGATGATCGACACACGCCTCAGGCCGGCCTCCTTGAGGCCGTCCTCGAGGATCGAGGCTCGAACCACATTCTCGTCAATGATCAGGATGCGAAGGTCCGCGTCGGACATGCCTCAATGTTGCGCACGCACAATAATGTTGCAACGCAAATGTTGCGGCGCAATAAATTGCGCATTGCATGCGATCGTGAAAGGTATGGCAACGTCCTGAGGGACAAAGCCTGATTCGGCGGGCCTTTGGGGTACGAAAACCCCGCGAATGGCCCGGTAATTGCTCGCCGAATGATCATTGTCACAAAAGCGGACAGACCGTCTTGCCGATATCCCACGACGCTGAAATTTCCCGGCTGATGACCGATTATCGCCATGGCAGCAAGCCGACCGACACGGTCGAGGCGGCCTTTGCCGCGATCGGGGACACCGACGACCCGGGCATCTTCATTTCGCTGGTCGATCGGGACGATGCGCTGGCCGCCGCGCGTGAACTCGGGACGCGGCACGACCCGACGAAGCCGCTCTATGGCGTACCCTTCGCGGTCAAGGACAATATCGACGTCGCCGGCATGCCGACGACCGCCGCCTGCCCGGACTATGCCTATACCCCGACGGCCTCCGCCCCGGCCGTCGACCGGCTGGTCGAGGCCGGCGCGATTCTGATCGGCAAGACCAATCTCGACCAGTTCGCCACCGGCTTGGTCGGCACGCGGACGCCCTATCCCGTGCCGAAGAATGCGCTCGACCCGTCGCTGGTGCCGGGCGGCTCCTCGTCGGGCTCGGCCGTCGCCGTGGCGCGCGGGCTGGTCTCCTTCGCGCTCGGCACCGACACGGCCGGCTCGGGCCGGGTCCCGGCCGCGCTCAACAATATCGTCGGGCTTGAAGCCGAGCTGCGGCGTGATCTCGACCCGCGGCGTCGTGCCCGCCTGCCGGACGCTCGACTGCGTTTCGATCTTCGCCGGCACCGTCGCCGACGCCTGGTCGGCTTTCGCCGTCGCCGCCGACTACGACCGGGCCGATCCATGGTCGCGGCCGATTCCGGTCGGCCGGCCGACCCTGCCGCCGGTCGTGCGCATCGGCGTCCCCAACGATGCGAGCCGCGTCTTCGGCAGCGACACGGCGGCGGCGGCCTTCGACGCCGCGCTCGCCCTCTTCCCCGAGGTCGGGCCGGCGCATCGCCCGGTCGACCTGGCGCCGTTCTTCGCCACCGCGGCACTGCTCTACGAGGGGGCGTGGGTCGCCGAGCGCTACGAGGCGATCCGCGACTTCATCGAGACCAGCCCCGGCGCTCTCCATCCGATCACCCGGCAGATCATCGAGGGCGCCACCGCGCTCTCGGCGGCTGATGCCTTTGCCGGCATCTACCGGCTGGCGGAGCTCAAGCGGGCGACGGCCGGAATCTGGAAAGACATCGACGTGCTCGTCGTCCCGACGATTCCGGATGTCTGCACGCTCGCCGATGTCGCGGCCGATCCGATCGGCGCCAATTCGCGGCTCGGCACCTACACCAATTTCGTCAACCTGCTCGACCTCTGCGCACTGGCGGTGCCGGGCCCCTTCCGCGACGACGGGCTGCCCGCCGGCGTCACCCTGATCGCGCCGGCCGGCCGCGACGGCCTGCTCGCCGCCATCGGCGCCGCTTTCCACCGCGCCGCCGCGGTGACGATCGGCGCCAACGGCTTCAAGGTGCCGGCGATCGCCGCGCAGCCCGCCGAGGCGCCGCCCGCCAGCGTCGAACTCGCCGTCGTCGGCGCGCATCTTTCCGGCATGACGCTCAACCACGAACTGACGTCGCGGGGCGGCATCTTCGTCCGCAAGACCACGACCGAGCCGACCTATCGCCTCTTCGCCCTGCCCGGCGGACCGCCGCCGCGTCCCGGGCTGATGCGGACCAACCAGATCGGAAACGCGATCGAAACCGAGGTCTGGGCGCTGTCGCGCGAAGCCTTCGGCGACTTCGTCTCGTCGATCCCGGCGCCGCTCGGCATCGGCACCGTCAAGCTCGGCGACGGAACCAGCGTCAAGGGTTTCCTCTGCGAACCGGTGGCGATCGACGGCGCCCGCGACATTTCCAGCTTCGGCAGCTGGCGTGCCTATATCGCTTCGCTGACCTAAGCCAACGCCGAATTCCTGGCGAGCGCGATGAAGCGGCCGAGGGTCGGCGCGGCGCTGTCGGTGCGCCAGGCGAGCCCGGTTTCCATCGCCGGCGGCTTTTCCGCCAGCGGCAGATAGACGACGCCGGAGCGGGCGAGCCCCCGCATCGAATCGGGAACCAGCGCGATGCCGATCGCGGCGGAGACGAGGCCGATGATCGTCTGCATCTGCACCGCCTCCTGGACGATCGACGGGGCGCTGCCATCCTCGACATAATAGCCGGTGATCAGGTCGTGGAGCGCCGGCGCGCTCTGGCGGGGGAACAGGATCAGCGGCTCCTCCCGGATCTGGTCGAAGCGCAATTTCCCTTTCCGCGGCACGATCCTCGCCGTGTCGATCCATGCCTCGGGCACCACCGCGACCAGGCTCTCCCGGTAGAGCGGCAGATAGCCGAGTTGCGGCGGCATGATCGGCTGCGGCGCGGCGATCAGCAGCCCGGCATCGACATCGCCGTCGAGAAGCCAGTCGATCTGCACGTCGCTGGTCGCCTCGCGCAGCGAGATGTCGACCTCGGGAAACAGCGCCTTGTAGCGGCTGATCAGCGGCGGCATGACGCTGTAGGTCGCGGTGCTGACGAAGGCGAGCCGCAGCGCGCCAACCTCGCCGCGCGACAGGCGCGAAGCGATTTCCGGCAGGTCGGCCGCCTCGGCCAGCACCTCGCGGACATAGGGCAGCCATGCGGCGCCGACCGGCGTCAGCGCGACGCTGCGCCGGGTGCGCGCAAAAAGCTGAACGCCCAGCGCCGCTTCCAGGGCCTGGATGCTCTGGCTGAGCGGCGGCTGGGTCATGTTGAGCTTCGCGGCGGCGCGGCCGAAATGCAGCGCTTCGGCGACGGCGACGAAATGGCGAAGCTGGCGCAAATCCATGCTCTAATATGCACAGCGACCTAATAATGCGCAAAATATATATTTTACACACGTTCGAGAACCGACTAGGCATGGCCGCGACACGCAGGGATCAGGGAGAGCCGCCATGCCAGCCAACGAACGTTCGAGCCACATCACCCAGGGCGTCGCCCGCTCGCCGAACCGGGCGATGTATTACGCCATGGGCTACAAGGACGCCGACTTCTCGAAGCCGATGATCGGCGTCGCCAACGGCCATTCGACCATCACGCCCTGCAATTCCGGGCTCCAGCCGCTCGCCGACGCCGCGGTCGCCGCGATCAAGGAAGCCGGCGGCAACCCGCAGATCTTCGGCACGCCGACGATCTCCGACGGCATGTCGATGGGCACCGAGGGGATGAAATACTCCCTCGTCTCGCGCGAGGTCATCGCCGACTGCGTCGAGACCTGCGTCCAGGGCCAGTGGATGGACGGCGTCCTCGTCATCGGCGGCTGCGACAAGAACATGCCGGGCGGCATGATGGGCATCGCCCGCGCCAACGTCCCGGCCGTCTATGTCTATGGCGGCACCATCAAGCCCGGCCGCTGGAAGGGCAAGGACCTCTCCATCGTCTCGGCCTTCGAGGCGGTCGGCGCCTATTCGGCCGGCAACATGAGCAAGGAAGATTTCGACGGCATCGAGCGCCATGCCTGCCCGTCGACCGGCTCCTGCGGCGGCATGTTCACCGCCAACACGATGAGTTCCTCCTTCGAGGCGCTCGGCATGTCGCTGCTCTACTCGTCCAACATGGCCAATCCCGACCAGGAGAAGATCGACTCCACCGCGGAATCGGCCCGGGTGCTGATCGAGGCGGTGAAGAAGGGCATCAAGCCGCGCGATATCATCACCCGCAAGTCGATCGAGAATGCCGTCTACCTGATCATGGCGACCGGCGGCTCGACCAACGCGATCCTGCATTACCTCGCCATCGCCCATGCGGCCGAGGTCGAGTGGACGCTCGACGATTTCGAGCGCATCCGCCTCAAGGCGCCGGTGCTCTGCGATCTCAAGCCGTCCGGCAAATACATGGCCGTCGATCTCCACAAGGCCGGTGGCGTGCCGCAGGTGCTGAAGCTGCTGCTCGACGCCGGGCTCCTCCACGGCGACTGCATGACGGTCACCGGCCGCACCATGGCCGAGGAGCTCGCCAAAGTTCCGTCCGAGCCCCGCGCCGACCAGGACGTCATCCACTCGATCGACAACGCGCTCTACAAGGAAGGCCACCTCGCCATCCTGCGCGGCAACCTCGCCGAACAGGGCGCGGTCGCCAAGATCACCGGCCTCAAGAGCACGACGATCACCGGTCCGGCCCGCGTCTTCGAGGACGAGCAGTCGGCACTGGAAGCGATCATGTCGGACAAGATCAAGGCCGGCGACGTGCTGGTGCTCCGCTATCTCGGGCCGAAGGGCGGCCCCGGCATGCCGGAGATGCTGGCCCCGACCTCCGCCATCATCGGCCGCGGGCTCGGCGACGCCGTCGCCCTGATCACCGACGGCCGTTTCTCGGGTGGCACCTGGGGCATGGTCGTCGGCCATGTCACGCCGGAGGCCTACGAGGGCGGCACCATCGCCCTCGTCGAGGAAGGCGACACGATCACGGTCGACGCCCACAAGCAGCTTCTCCAGCTCGATGTCGACGATGCCGAGATCGAGCGCCGCCGCAAGGCATGGCGCCAGCCGCCGCCGCGCTATACGCGGGGGGTGATGGCCAAGTTCGCGGCGCTTGCGACATCGGCCGACAAGGGGGCGGTGACCGGCTAGCCGCACCACCCGCTTCGGGGCCGGCCCTCACACCAGCCAGTTGCGAGGGCCGGCGCCGGATCGTCCGAAGCGGTCGGCCGGATTGGCCAGGCTGCAGCGATCTATCGACAGGCAGCCGCAACCGATGCATTCGGTCAGGCCCGCCCGCAGGCGCTCGAGTTCGGCGATCCTCTGGTCGATGCGCTTCGTCCATTCGCTCGACAGCCGCGACCAGTCGCGGCGCGTCGGCACCCGGTCGACCGGCAGCTTGGCAAGCTCACCGCCGATCTCGTCGAGCGACAACCCAATCTTCTGGGCAAAGACGATGAAGGCGATGCGGCGCAACACCGAACGGTGATAGCGGCGGTGGCCGGAGCCGGCGCGCTCGGACTTGATCAGCTGGCGCTCCTCATAGAATCGCAACGCCGAAGATGCGACGCCGCTCCGCCGGGCGACGTCGGAAATGGTCATCATCGAGTCCATGAACCAAGCAATAGCACAAATATCGCTTGACTTAAAGTTCACTTGAACTTGTAGGCGAGACACTCTTCATCGAGACAGGAGAGAGACGCCATGCCATTCGCCGCCGATTTCGGCACCCTTCGCATCCTCGTCACCGGCGGCACCGCCGGCCTCGGCCTCGCCCTCGTCCGCCAGCTTGCCGCGCGCGGCGCCCAGGTCGCCTTCGTTGCCCGTACCGCGAGCGCGGTGGACACGGTGGCGGCGGAAACCGGCGCTCTCGGCATCGTCGGCGATGTCGGCCGAAAGGAAGACATCTACGCCATTGCCCTGCAGATACTCGGTGGCCTCGGCGGCCTCGACGTCCTGATCAACAACGCCTCCGCCCTCGGCCCAACCCCGCTGTCGCTGCTGGCGGACACCGAATGCGAGGACCTCGAACAGGCTCTCGCCGTCAATCTTCTCGGACCGTTTCGCTTGACCAAGGCGCTGTTCGGCGCGCTCGCAGCGTCGGCCCGGAACGGCCGGAATGCGCTGGTCGTCAACATTTCCAGCGACGCGGCGGTGAACGCCTATGCGGGCTGGGGCGCCTATGGCGCAAGCAAGGCAGCGCTCCGCCACCTCACCGCGATCTGGGCCGAGGAGGCGGCGGCCGAAGGCATCCGCTTCCTGTCGATCGACCCCGGCGACATGGACACGGCGCTCCACGCGGCCGCCATACCCGACGCCGACCCGGCGACCCTGAAGCGTCCCGCCGACTCGGCGGCGGAAATCGTCGCGGCGATCGGCAGCGCCCTGTCGGCGCCGGCGCAGAGCCTCGCCGGAGCAGCTTCATGACAGCGGCGGACCGGCCGACCGGCACATCGCCGAGACTGATTGTCGTCGACGCCGGCGGCAGGATCCGCCACATGGCGCGTGATGCAGTCGCATCGCTGTTCGAGCCCGGCGACCTCGTCGTCGCAAACGACGCGGCGACACTGCCGGCGAGCCTGGCCGGAATTCACGTTGCGAGCGGGGCGGCGATCGAGATCCGACTCGCCGGTTGGGCGACCCTCGGCGATCCGACGCGCTTCCATGCCGTCGCCTTCGGCGCCGGCGACCACCGCACGCCGACCGAGGAGCGACCGCTGCCGCCGCCGCTCCGCGCCGGCGATCGGCTCGCCCTCGGCCCGCTTGCCGCGGTGATCGAACGTCTCGGCGATCATCCGCGCCTGATCGTGCTTCGCTTCGAGGCCACGGGCGCGGCCGTCTTTCGGGGCCTCGCCCGGCACGGGCGGCCGATCCAGTACGCCCACGTCCCCGAACCGCTGGCGCTGTGGGACGTCTGGACGCGGATCGCCGGCGAGCCGATCGCCTTCGAGCCGCCCTCGGCGGGATTTGCCCTTGACTGGCGCACGCTTTCGGCCTGGCGGCGGCGCGGCATCGGCTTCGCCAGCCTGACGCACGCCGCCGGCATCTCCTCGACCGGCGACCCCGCCCTCGACGCGCGCCTCCCCTTCGACGAGCCCTATCGCATCCCCGAACCGACCGCGGTGGCGATCGCTTCGACCCGGGCGCGGCATCGCCGGGTCGTTGCCGTCGGCACCACCGTTGTCCGCGCCCTTGAAGCGGTCGCGACCCGGGACGGGGACGTCCGCGCGGGCGAGCGGCACGGCGTCGGGACGGATCGGCCGCGGTTCGACGCTCCATCTGGTCGATGCGATCCTGACCGGCATTCACCAGCCGGGAGAAAGCCATTTCGAAATGCTGCGTGCCTTTGCCGGCGATGCGACCCTGGACCGGGTCACGGCAGCGATCGCCGAGCATGGCTACCGGACGCATGAGTTCGGCGACTCGATGCTGTTCGAGCGCCAGGCGGAGGGGAGCCGGTAGCAGGTCAACCGGCGAAGGTGACGATCATCCGGTCGAAAAGCCGGGTCGGCAGCGTGCGGCGGAGGACAACCAGCAGCCGCGAGAACTGCCCGGCGCGGTAGCGGGTCTTCGGCCGCCGCGCCGCGACCGCCCTGGCGATGACGTCGGCGATGACCGCCGGGCTCGAGCCCCGCCCGGGCTTCGCCGCCTTGGCGATCGCCGCCGCCATCGCGGCATAGGGGCCGGTGCCGGAGGCCTTCATCACCTGCTCGCCGAGGATGGCGTTGAAACCGGTATCGATGGCGCCGGGCGCGACGATCACCACGTCGATGCCGAATGGCCCGATCTCCAGCCGCAGGCAGTCCGAAAATCCCTCCACCGCGTGCTTGGTGGCGTGATACCAGGCGCCGAGCGGGGTATAGATCGAGCCGCCCATCGACGAGATGTTGACGATGGTGCCGGCCTTGCGCTCCCGCATGCCCGGCAGCACCAGTTGCGTCATCCGCGCCAGGCCGAAGAGGTTGACCTCGAACTGCCGTCGCGCGTCGGCGATCGGCACGTCCTCGACGGCGCCATAGACCGCGTAGCCGGCGTTGTTGACCAGCACGTCGATCCGGCCCTCCTTGTCGAGAATCTCCGCCACCGCCGCCGTCATCGATGCCTCGTCGCTGACGTCGAGCGCGAGGATATGGCCGCCCGCCGCCTCGATCGGGGCCATCGGCGCGGTTCGCCGGGCGCCGGCGTAAACGACATGCCCGTCCTTGAGGAGCTTCAGTGCCGTCGCGAGGCCGATGCCGGACGATGCGCCGGTTACGAGGATCACCTTCTTCTCTGACATCGAACGTCTCCGAACCAGCTTGCGGAACAGGCCCACCCAGCCTATTAAATGACCGCTGGTCATTTAGTTAATGACCAGCGGTCATTTGTCAAAGAGATTCTCGTCGCATGGCGAAAAAGGCTGCTTCAGCACAGCGCCGGGCGCGGACGCCCGACCAGAAGGAGGATCGCCGCGCGGCGATCCTTGCCGCGGCGGCCGCCCATACCCGCGAATCCGGTTTCGACGGCGTCACGATGAGCCGGGCTCGCCAGGCGGGCCGGCCTCGCCAAGGGCACGCTCTACCTCTATTTCGAGACCCGCGAGGAGGTGTTCCTCGCACTCTATACCGAAGCGTTGAAGGACTGGGCGGCGCGCATCACCGAGGCCATCGCGCCCGGCATCGGCGACGACGCGGCGATCGAGGCCATCGCAGAGATGACGCGCAGCGATCCCCTCTTCATCGCGCTCGCGTCCCGCATGTCGAGCGTCATCGAGCACAATGTGCCGATGTCGGCGCTGGCCGAGGCCAAGCGTTCGTCGCTGCCGGTCTACATGTCGGTCGCGCGCCGCCTGGAGGAATGCCTGGGGCTCGCCGCCGGAGACGGCCTCCGCTTCGGCTCGGCGCTGATGGCGCTTCTCCTCGGCGCCGCCGAGATCGACACCGGCGATCTCGCCATGCGAGACGACCTTCCCGAGGATATCCGCGACTTCGTCGCGATGTCGCGTTTCGAGACCGTGTTCGGCGATGGCGTCCGCCTGCTGCTTGCCGGGCTCCGGAAATCCGGCTGAAGACGGTTCGTTTACCGGCCGCGGCACCTTCCCCTTCGCCTGTCGGACTGACTTGCTAACCTGTCCGGCAGTTCGATCGTGTCGCCTCCGAAGGCGTCCTTTGGCCCGTTCTGGGGAGACTGGCAATTGTCCGGATTCGAGATTCTGCTGAACGTCACATACGTCCTCTATCTCCTGGCCTATTCAGTGCGGGATATCCTCTGGCTTCGGGTTCTTGCCGTCGTCGCGGGGATCACGGCGATTCCCTACTATTACTTTCGACCCGATCCCATCTGGCCGCCGATCGCCTGGGGCCTCGTCTTCATCGCCATCAATTCGTTCTGGATCGCAAAGCTCCTCATGGAGCGTCGCCCGGTCAAGTTCAGCGATGATGAGAGCCGCCTTTACGAGATAGCCTTCCGGAACATGTCCCAGCATGAAGCCGTCGGCCTTTTCCGTCTCGGCACCTGGACGACGCTTTCGCCTGGCTCGGCCCTGATGGAGCAGGGCAAGCCGGTCGAGGTTCTTTTGGTCATTGCCCAGGGTCAGGCTGAGGTGGAGTTCGACGGCAATCTGGTCGACACGATCGGCGAAGGGCGTTTCCTCGGCGCGACGGCGTTTCTCAGTCGCGGCGAAAAGTTGACGGCACCGGTGACGGTCAAGGCGGCCGAGGAGACCCGGGTCATTGCCTGGCCCCTGGACGTGCTTCAGCGGCAGACCAAGCGTGACACCGACCTCGAAGTTGCAATCGAAGCCAGCCTCGGACTTGAGCTGTCGCGGCTGCTCTGGACATCGTGGGCAGAACTCCTCCACCCACGCTCTGGCGGCGCGCGTGTCGCCGGGGCGACCTAGTCAGCGAAGGCGGTGTCCTTGCCCGCCAGGATCGCCGCAGGTCCCTACCGGCGGCCTTTTTTCTTGCGGGCGGCGTAGCGCGCGTCGCGTGCCGCCTTCTGTTCGGCGAGAAGCGCGACCGCGGCGTCGGCTTCGGCGCGGCGTTCGATCGCTTCCTGCTCGGCCTGCTCCTTGGCCAGCCGCGCGGCTTCTTCCGCGGCGCGCCGTTCTTCCTCGGCCTTGCGTTCGGCTTCGAGGCGGTTCGCCTCCTCGCGGGCCGCGGCGCGCTCTTCGCGGGCCTTGGCGGCGGCGGCGCGCTTGGCCTTGCGCTCGATGACGACGGGGTCGTCTTCGGCGGGCCGCGCCCGGAACCGCTCGAGCATGGCCTGCTTGGCCTTTTGCGCGGTGGCGCGCCGTTCGGTGACGTCGTTATCCTTGAAACGGGGCATTGATTGCTCGGGTACTCGCTCTGATGGGGTGGTGCCGATTCTCACGGCGCCGGAGCGGTAGCACCGGCGCGGCGAAAATGCCAGTCACATGCCCGCCAACCACGCCTGCCCGCGCGCTGGATCGCCGGCTTTGCAGGGTCGATCGTGCCGAAATCGGCGCCTGAGATCTTCCCGTCGTCGCGTATTATGGTTTGCGTTCCATGAACTTCCGGTTCCCGACGATATCCCGGAACCGGAAGACCCGATGAGATGAGGCGAAAAATGTTCGGACTCGAGGTCTTGGTGAACGTCGCGAATGTCGTTTACCTCTTCTCCTATTCGGTGCGGGACATCCTCTGGCTGCGAATCCTGTCCGTCCTCGGCGGAATCATGGCGCTTCCCTATTTCTACTTTCGGCCCGATCCCCTGTGGCCGACCATCGCCTGGAGCCTCGTCTTCATTGCTATCAATCTCTTCTGGATCGTGAAGCTCGAGATGGAGCGCCGTCCGGTCAATTTCAGCGACGATGAGAAGCGCCTTTACGACCTGGCGCTTCGCAACATGTCGGAGCGGGAGGCCGCCGGTCTCTTCCGCCTCGGCACCTGGACCACGCTGCCGGCAGGGTCGGTTCTGCTGGACCAGGGAAAGCCGGTCGAGGCCCTGTCGCTGATCGCCAAGGGCAGTGCTCGTGTCGAGGTCGATGGCACGCTCGTCGACACGGTCGGCGAGGGGCGCTTCCTCGGCGCGACGGCGTTTCTCAGTCGCGGCAAGAAGCTGATGGCACCGGTAACCGTCAGGGCCGCCGAAGAAACCCGGGTTATTATCTGGCCCTCGGCCGTGCTCGAGAAGGAGGCTTCGCGCGACACCGATCTCGAAATTGCTATCGAGGCGAGCCTTGGACTCGAGCTTTCACGTCTGCTCTGGACTTCATGGGCAGAGCTCCTGCATCCCCGATTGAGCGAGGCTCACGTCAACCACGCGCGGTAGCCGCCGCGCCTTATCCGCCTCCGCGATGACGCTGACATGGGCGGCAGCGACCCGCCAGCCGTCCGGCGTCCTGACCCAGGTCTGCATCTGGCGGCCGATCCTGCCCGGCGCCGTGCCGCGGCGAAACAGGGTCGAGGCGACCGCGCAATCGTCGCCAAAGGTGGTGATCACCGTCCGCTCCAGCGTCCTTGCCAGGCCGGCCGAAGCGCGTCCGGCGCGGAAGGCGGCGATCTCGCCATAGCCGTAGAGATTCTCGGTGACGCCGTAGCGGATCGTCGTCGGCAAATCGAGGAACAGGCGGTCGAGCGCCGCGACGTCGTTAGTGACCAGCGCCTGCTCATAGTCGGCGAAAGCCGCCTCGACCTCGGCTTTCACCGCCGGCTTGTCGATCTCCATCACCGTCTCACCCTTCCGCCGATCACTTCTCCAGCCGGTCGCGCAACTCGACCAGGAACGGGATATTCTCGTACTGGTCGGGCTGGACGCGCGCCCAGTCGACGCCCTTCGGCTGGCCGAAGTCCGTCTTCGTCTCGATCAGCTCCGTCTCCGTCGCGATCCAGTGCAGGGCCGAATCGTGCGGCATCATCGGCAGGCGCGCGTCGTCG
Organism: uncultured Alphaproteobacteria bacterium; assembly: GCA_963812275.1. Lineage (GTDB taxonomy): Bacteria > Pseudomonadota > Alphaproteobacteria > Rhizobiales > Kaistiaceae > Bauldia. The sequence continues at coordinate 472,288 of CAWEUQ010000031.1, forward strand.
ACCACCTGGCTCGAATGGACAGTGGTCGCGATCTCGGTCGCCGGCCCGACCTTGTCGAGTTCGCGGAAGATGCCGAGTTCGAGATCGGCAAAGCCGCCGCCCTTGCCGGTCCTGCCGCCGGCGCGGGTAACCGCGACGCAGCCGACGACGACGAAATCGAGGACCTCCATCTCCTCGAACTGAACCGGCTCGCCGACCGCGACGAAGCTCTGCGAGGTCGCGGCGGTCTCGAATTCGATGCCTTTCGCCTTCAGCTCGGCCGGATCGAGGCGGACGAAGGGAAAGCCTTTCGTCAGTTCCGGCACCGGCGCATAGAGGATCTTGCCCTCGTGCAGGGCGCGGAGCCGGACCGGGATCTGCGGCGGGTCCGGATTGCATTTGACCACCCGCGCCGCCTTCCAGGCCGGCACCTGGGCGAGCCGCCAGGCGGCGAGGTCGGCGCCGGCGAAATTCGGGATTCGGCTGGCGACCGGCCCGACATTCACCCCGGTCGCCTCGAGCCTGTCCCAGATATCGGCGCGCAGCACATCCTTGTCGCTGTTGCGGCCGGCCCAACGCGCGTCCCTGCTCATCCGTCCCGTCCCCCTCAGGCCCTGGCGACCGGCGCCCGGCAGGCGCCCGTCGCCTCGAGATACCGCGCGACGCGCAGCGCCCAGTCCTCGCGCCAGGCCGGCGCGATGACCTGCACCCCGATCGGCAGGCTCGCGGCGTCGAGCCACACCGGCGCCGCCACCACCGGCAGTCCGACGAAGCTGATCGGCTGGGTGAAGATGCCGATATTCGGCCGGGCCGGCATCGTCGACCCCGTCGAGGGTCACCGTCCTGGTGCCGGACGGCAACGCATGGAACGGCGTCGCCGGGGCGAGGATGATGTCGACCTCCTCGAAGACCTTGCGCATCGCCTCGCGGAACCACGACCTGAACCGCTGCGCCTGGATCGTCCAGGTCGCCGGCACCATCGCGCCGGAGAGCAGCCGGCCGCGCGTATCCGGATCGAAGTCGCCGGCCCGCTCGCGCAGCCGCTGCAGATGAAGATTCGAGGACTCCGAGGTGGTGATCAGGTAGGCGGCGCCCCGCGCCCGCGCCGCTTCCGGGACGATCACCTCGCGGTCGACGCCGAGCGCCCGGGCGACGTGATCGACCGCGGCGAAGGCCTCGGGCATGCCGCGCTCGCGGAAATAGCCGCCGGCGACCGCGATCCGCAGGCCGTCGATCCCGTCGTCGATGCCGGCCATGGTATCGAGCGCCGGCCGCGGGACCTGCGCCGGATCGGCCGGGTCGTCAACCTGCAGCGCGTCGAAGATCAGCGCGAGGTCGAGCGCCGAACGGGCGATCGGCCCGAGATGATCGAGGCTGGCGCAGAAGGGAAAGCTGCCGGCCCGCGACAGCCGGCCGAAGGTCGGCTTCAGGCCGAACAGCCCGCAGAAGGAGGACGGCACCCGGATCGAGCCGTTGGTGTCGGAACCCAGCGACGCGGCGACCATGCCGGCGGCGACCGCGGTTCCCGAGCCGCCGGAGGAGCCGCCCGACATGCGGCCGGTGTCGTGCGGATTGAGCGACGGCCCGTCATGGGCGTTCTCGCCGGTGAAGTCATAGGCGTATTCGCCCATGTTCAGCCCGCCGAGCATCACGGCGCCGGCCGCCGTCATCTGCCGGACCAGCGTTCCGTCGCGCGCCGCCGGGTGAACTGTTGCGGTTGATCAACGAGCCGGCACGGGTCGTCACCCCTTCGATGTCGAAGAGATTCTTGACCGCATAGGGAACCCCGGCAAGCGGCGGCGCCTTGCCGGCCGCGACCGCCGCGTCGACGGCATCGGCTTCGGCGAGCGCCCGCTCGAAGGTCGGATCGGTGAAGGCGCCGAGCCTGCCGTCCCGCGCTTCGATCCGGTCGATCGAGGCTTGCGCGATCTCGCGCGCCGAAACCTCGCGCGCCTTGACCGCCGCGGCGATCTCGTTCGCCGGCCGCAGGGAAAAGTGCGCGCTCACGCCTCGAAGACCGGCGCCGGTTCGACGTGATCGTCGAGCGGGAAGGACAGCACCAGCTCGGCCACCGCCGCGGTCGCGGCCATGTTGTCGACGACACTCTGCCGCCAGGCCGGGTCGATGGCGAGCCCCATGACCGCGGCCATGTGATCGACATGCTTTTCCGCGTCGAAAGGCGCGCTCATGACACCGCCTCCGCCGCGACCGCCGCTTCCAGCGCGGAAAGCGGCGCGGTCCAGCCGACGATCCCGCCCTGGGCCCGGATCATGGCGATGGTCGCATCCTTGAAGGCCGGGAAGTAGCTCTCGGTCGCGTCCTCGACCAGCAGGCAGTCGAAGCCGCGATCGTTGGCCTCGCGCATCGTCGTCTGGACGCAGACCTCGGTCGTCACCCCGGCGATGACCAGATGGGTTGCGCCGAGGCGGGCGAGATCGTCACCGAGGCTCGTCGCGTAGAACGCGCCCTTGCCTGGTTTGTCGAGGACGATCTCGCCGTCGATCGGCGCAAGCTCGGAGACGATGCCGTGGCCCGGCTCGCCGTGAATGAGAATCCGGCCCATCGGGCCGCTGATCGCCGATCCTGAGGCTCGGCGCGCCGCGCTGGCGCTTGGCCGGCGGGCAGTCGGAAAGGTCGGGCTTGTGCCCTTCCCGGGTGTGGATGACGGGCCAGCCCTTCGCGCGGAACAGGGCTATCAGTCCGGCCACGGTCGGCACGATCGCCTGGAGGCGGGTGACGTCGTTGCCAAGGGTGTGGCCGAAGCCGCCGGGCTCGACGAAATCGCGCTGCATGTCGATGACGATCAGCGCCACCTTGCCGGGCGGGAAGGTGAAGGCAAAGGGCTCGGCGTCGACGGTGATCATCTCTGCCTCCGCCATCGTCAGTGCCCCGCCATGGCGCGGCCGATCGAGGTGCGGTCGGCCTCGGCCGCCGGCACGACATAGTCGATCCGCCCGCCGGACATCACGGCGATGGTGTCGGCGAGTTCGAGGATCTCGTCGAGGTCCTCGGAGAAGAGCAGCACCGCGGCGCCGCGATTGCGCTGCTCCATGATCTGCGCCCGGATCTCGGCGACGGAGGCGAAATCGAGACCGAAGCAGGGATTGGCGACGATCAGGACATCGACCTGGCTCGACAACTCGCGCGCCAGCACCGCGCGCTGGACGTTGCCGCCGGAGAGATTCTCCATCATTTCCTCGGTCGAAGGCGTCTTGACCCGATAGGCGGCGATCAGTTCGCGCGCCCGCGCCCGCATCGGCCCCGGCGACAGCCACCAGCCGAGCGTCGTGATCGGCGGCTTGTCGAAGGTGCGGAAGGAGATGTTCTCGCCGACCGTCATCCGCGGCACCGCTGCGTTGCGCAGCGGCTCCTCCTGGAGGCCGAAGACCTTGTAGCGATCCATGTGGTCGCGATTGGGGACGAAGGGCTGGCCGTGGATGAACAGCCGGCCGTCGGAGGCGTCGCGCTGGCCGGACAGCACCTCGACCAGTTCCGACTGGCCGTTGCCGGACACCCCGGCGATACCGACGATCTCGCCGGCATGGACCTTGAGGTTGACCGCATCGACCGCCGGCAATCCCTCGTCGCCGTCGGCGAAGAGGCCGGCGATCTCGAAGACCACCGGCTGGTCGTGCATCGGCTTGCGCGCCGCGCCTTCGCGGATCTTCGCTTCGCCGATCATCATCTTGCTCATCTCGTCGACCGAGACCGCCCCGACCTGGCCGGCGCCCGCCATCTTGCCACGGCGGAGCACGGTGAAGGCGTCGGTGTATTCCGTGACCTCGCGAAACTTGTGGGTGATCATCAGGATGGTCAGGTCGCCGGCGCGGGTCATGCCGCGCAGCAGCCCCAGCACCTCGTCGGCCTCGCCCGGCGTCAGCACCGAGGTCGGCTCGTCGAGGATCAGGAAATGCTGGTCGAGATAGAGCTGCTTGAGGATTTCGAGCTTCTGCTTCTCGCCGGCCGACAGGCTCGAGACCGGCACGTCGAGCGGCACCTTGAACGGCATCCGCTCGAGGAATTCGCCGAGTCCGCGCATCTCCTTCCGCCAGTCGATCACCGCCGGCGGGTGGGCGCGGCTGATCACCAGATTCTCCGCCGCCGTCAGCGACGGCACCAGGGTGAAATGCTGGTAGACCATGCCGATCCCGTGCGCATGGGCATCGCGGGGATTGCGTATCTCGACCTCGTGGCCATCGACCAGGACCGAGCCGCTGGTCGGCTGGTAGAAGCCCATGATGCACTTGACCAGCGTCGACTTGCCGGCGCCGTTCTCGCCGAGCAGCGCATGCACCGTTCCGGCCTCGACCTTGATCGAGACATCCTCGAGCGCGACCAGCGAGCCGAAGCGCTTGGTCATCCCGATGGTTTCGAGACTGACCGCGCGATGGGGCTTCGGCCTGGCTTCGGCCGTGGTGTCGAGCGCGGCGCTCATGACGGTGTTCCTCTCGGCTGAACGCGGGCGCCTCCCTCATCCTCCCTCGGTGGGGGACGATAGCCTCGCTTCGTCCGGCGCAGCCGGGCGTTAGCGAGGCTTGAGAGGGGTATAACATCGTCGCCGTGGCGCCCCCGAGCAGGGAAACCCCTCTCCCGGATTTCCAACGCCGATTTGCTGATCGCGAATCGGGGAAATCCGACCTCCCCCACAAGGGGGGAGGTGAATGCGTGCCAGACTGCGGTGTCGAGAGCGGCTGACATCAGTTGGCGATCTCCCTGCGTTCGGCGATGACGGCGACCGGGCCGCCGCCGTCCGGTCCCTGGTGCTCGGCGCCGCCGGAGACGAAGATTTCGCCGTGGCCGACCAGCCCGGCGAGCGCGCCACCGACGAAGGCCCGGGCATGGCGGGTGGCGGAGAGATCGGAATCGTCGAGCATGGTGTGGCGGTGGCCGCGCAGGCGCCCCGAGGTCCCGGCCTCGGCCTTGGCCAGCAGCGCGACCATGCGCGGCCGGTCGCTCGCGGCGATCTGGCCGTCCGCCTTGAGCCCGAGCCGGACGATGGTCGCCCTGACCGGCTCGATGTCGATCGCGTCGGCCATCACCGCGTGATCGACGCCGAGCGAGCCGACCCAGTCCTTGCTCATGCCGAGGACGACGATCTCGTGGTTCATCAGTTCGACCCCGGCGGAGGTGCTGGCGCGTCCCGACCACAGCGCGAAATCCCGGCCGATCGTCTCGTCGGTCACCGCGTCGGCATCGATCTCGCCAAGCGCGATGCCGACTCCGAGCGCCGAGGCGCCGCGCGACATCCCCATCGATTTCAGCGTGTCGCGGACCGCCGTGGTCTCGCCCCGGGCCTCGGCCTCGGCGATCCGCTCGGCGGTCAGCAGCGGGCATTTGATCTGGACGAAATGAACGTCGCCGGGATCGGTGATGCCGGCGTCGGCCATCGCCGCCAGGACGCCCGCCGTCACCATCTCGACCTGACCGCGCCGGCCGAGCGCCTCGGGCGCGAGCGCGGGCGTATGGGCGGAGCCGATCGCCAGCGCCGGTCCGGTTCCGGTCTCCGCGCTCCGCCGCTCGAGCACCAGCCAATGCGGCGCCAGCGCGCCTTCCGTGCCGCCGGACATCACCATCGAGATGCGGCCGACATCCTCGGCCGGCAAATGCGTCGGCCAGCGCCTGACGCAGGCTCGACGTGGCGAAGGCGCGGGTGAAATCGTTGACGCAGCCGTTGCCCTCGGTCTTGCCGAGAATGGCAACGATGCCCTTCGGGTCGATCGCGCCCGCGGCGATCGCCGCGCTCAGGGCCTCGACGTCATCCGGTGCCCTCGCCGACAGCCTGTGAACGCGGGCGGTTTCCGCCATCACGGCAGCGCCTCCACGAAGGCGTCGGAATTGGCGACGGCGCCGAAGACGCCGCCTTGCATCTTGATCATCCTGATCGCGGCGAGGTGGTTGTCGTGGTCGGTCGCCCCGCAGCAATCCTCGAGCAGCAGGCATTCGAAGCCGCGATCGTTGGCCTCGCGCATGGTGGTATGGACGCAGACGTCGGTGGTGATGCCGGTCAGCACCAGGTTGTGGATGCCCCTCGTCCGCATCATCAGTTCGAGGTCGGTGGCATAGAAGGAGCCCTTGCCGGGCTTGTCGATGATCGGCTCGCCGGGCAGCGGCGCGAGCTCCGGAATGATCTCCCAGCCGGGCTCGCCACGCACCAGGATCTGGCCGCAGGGCCCGCGCATCGCCGATCCCCGCCCCGATCCGCCGCGACCGCCAGCGCTTGTTGTGGGGCAGGTCGGAGAGATCGGGCCTGTGCCCCTCGCGGGTGTGGATGATGTGATAGCCCTTCGCCCGCATCGCGGCGAGGACCTTTCGGATCGGCTCGATCGGCGCCCGGGTCAGCGACAGGTCGTAGCCCATCTTGTCGACATAGCCGCCCGGCCCGCAGAAGTCGGTCTGCATGTCGATGATGATCAGCGCGGTGTTGTCGGGACGGAGCGCGCCGTCGAAGGGCCAGTGATAGGGGTCGGCCGGAACCGTGTTGCCCGTGGCGAGGCGTTCGGCGGGGAATTCGGTGACCGACATCGGGCCCCTCTCCTGCTACTTGGTGATCGACAATTCGCCCGGCGCGCCCTTCAGCGAGCGCTTGGGCGAGGTCGAGGCGATCATGATGAGGAGCGTCAGCACGTAGGGCGCGGCGTTGAAGAAATAGTAGCCCTGGGTGATGCCGATCGACTGGAGCGCGGGCCCGAGCGCGCCGGCGGCGCCGAAGAGCAGCGCGGCGGCGAAGCAGGCGAGCGGGTTCCAGCGGGCGAAGATGACCAGCGCCACCGCCATCAGGCCCTGGCCGGAGGACAGGCCCTCGCTCCACGAGCCCGGATAGTAGAGCGACAGGAAGGCGCCGCCGACGCCGGCGCAGAAGCCGCCGATGGTCGTGGCGATGAAGCGCACCCAGTTGACCGAATAGCCCATCGCCAGCGCGGCCGGCGCCGAATCGCCCGTCATCCGGACGATCAGGCCCCAGCGGGTATTCTTGAAGGCCCACCACAGGAAGACCGCCAGCGCGATACCGACCAGGAACAGCGGATTGACCTGGAGCGCCGACTGGACCTGCGGATTGTCCGACCACCAGCCGAAATAGATCGAGGGGAGCCGCGGCGCCTGGGGCTGGATGTAGGCCTTGCCGAGGAAGAAGGCGAGGCCGGTGCCGAACAGCATCATGGCGATACCGATGGCGATGTCGTTGACCTTGGGCAGCTTGCAGATATAGCCGTGCAACGCCCCGAACAGGCTGCCGGCGAAGCCCGCGACCAGCACGCCGAGCCACGGCGAGCCGGAATGGTAGGAGATCGCGTAGGCGGTCATCGCGCCGAAGACCAGCGTCCCTTCGAGGCCGAGATTGATGCGGCCGGACTTCTCGGTCAGGCACTCGCCGAGGCTGACGAAAAGGAAGGGCGTCGATACCCGGATGGCGCCCGCCAGCATGGCGAGAAGAACAATGGCAAGGTTCGAATCCTGTTCCATCGTCGTCACCTCTTGCCGCGGAAGAAGGGCAGCCGCCCGTAGAGTGTCTCGCTGACCAGCAGCACGACGAACATCAGCCCCTGCAGGACCTGGACCGTCGCGTCCGGCATCCCCATGCGGCGCTGGACCAGTCCGCCGGCGGCGGCGATGCCGCCGAGGAAGATCGCCACCGGAATGATCGCCAGCGGATTCTGCCGCGCCAGGAAGGCGACGAGGATGCCGGTGAAGCCGTAGCCGGCGGCGAGCGATGCGTTGGCGCGGCCCTGGATCGCGGCGACCTCGAAGAAGCCGGCAAGGCCGGCGCAGGCGCCGGCGATGGCGCAGGAGACGACCACCAGCCGGCCGACCGGCAGGCCCTGTGCCCGCGCCGCCCGGACGTTGCCGCCGGTGATCCGCGCCGCAAAGCCGAAGCGCGTCCGGTTCATCAGCACCCAGACCGCGATCGCCAGCACGATGGCGACGACCAGCCCCCAATGGATGTCGGTGCCGGGAATGTTGCCGATCATGTTGGCGTCGCCGATCGCCGGGGTCGACGGCTTGTTGGGGTTGGCGGGATCGCGCAGCGCCCCCTCGACGAAGAAATTCATGATCGCGACGGCGATATAGAAGAGCAGCAGGCTGGCGATGGTCTCGTTGACGCCGCGATAGTGGCGGAGGACCCCGACGAAGCCGATCCATACCGCGCCGACGACGGCGGCGGTGACGAACATCACCGTCAGGATCAGCCACGGCGCGCCCCAGCCGAGGAAGGGTATCGCGATCGCCGCGGCGGTGAAGCCGCCGAGGACCAGCGCCCCCTCGCCGCCGATCACCACCATGCCGAGCCGGGCCGGGATCGCCACGCAGAGCGCGGTGAAGATCAGGGGCCCGGCGCGCACCAGCGTGTTGGTCCAGGAGAAGGCGCTGCCGTAGCCGCCGACCCAGAGCAGCTTGAAGAAGTCGATCGGCGACTTGCCGAGAACGAGCAGGAAGATCGAGAACAGGATCGCGGCGGCGATGAGGGCGATCAGCGGGATCACCACCGCCTCGGCGGAGCGCAGGATGCGGGTGATCCACTCGCTGCTGCCTGCGGCGAAGTCCGGTGCTGGGATGTCGGTCTGGCTGGTCGCGGTCACGGGCGATTACCTCGTTTCGGAGGTGGCGGGTGGCCGGACCCGGCCACCCGCGCGACTGATGCTCAGGTGATCGAGCCGACGACGCCCTCGACGAGGAAGCCCGTCTGCTCGAGCCAGACGTCGTAGGGCGCGTGCTCGGTGCCGGCGGGGATCACCTCGTTGCCCTGGTTGTCCTTCAGCGGCCCGACGAAGATCGGCTTCAGCGCCTTGACCTCTTCCTTCGCGGCGTCGGCGGCGGCGATCGCTTCCGGCGTCGCGCCGGCGCCGTAGGCGGTGTTCTGGACATAGTCCTTGTCGTAACCGCCGCGGACGAAGTTCGGCAGCGGTTCGCCCTTGGCCAGCAGATCGGCGAATTGCGAGTAGATGGTGATCCACTTGTATTCGGCGCCGGTGATGAAGCCGTTCGGCGCCAGCGGCGCCTGGCTGGCGTTATGGCCGCAGGTCTTGACGCCGCGTCCTTCCGCCGTCTCGATGACGACCTTCGGGCTGTCGACGTGGCAGGTGATGACGTCGGCGCCGGCGTCGATCAGGGCGTTGGTCGCCTCGGCCTCGCGCACCGGCAGCGACCATTCGCCGGTGAAGATCACCTGCACGGTCGCATCCGGATTGGTTTTCTTGGCGCCCATCAGGAAGGAATTGATGTTGAGGAGCACGGTGCCGATCGGCTTGGCGGCGACGAAGCCGAGCTTGTTCGACTTGGTCGACAGGCCGGCCGCGACGCCATCGATATAATGGCCCTGGTCGAGATAGCCGTAATAGCTGCCGGCGTTCTTCGGGTTGCTGTCGGTCCACAGGCCGGCGGCGTGACGGAACTCGACGTCCGGATATTTCTTGGCCATGTCGAGCATGAAGGGGTCGAAATAGCCGAAGGAGGTCGCGAAGATCAGGCCGGCTCCGTCGAGCTGGATCATGCTCTCCATCGATTTCGACACCGCGTCGGTCTCAGGCACGTTCTCTTCCTCGACCACGGTGACGTCGGGGATCTGCTTCAGCGCCTCGGCGGCGACGGCATGGGCCTGGTTCCAGCCGAAGTCGTCGCGCGAACCGACATAGACGATGCCGATGGTCAGCGGCGCGGCAAAGGCCGGGCGGATCATCGGCAGGATGCCGGAGGTCAGGCCGACCGCGCCGAGCGCGGCGCCACCCTGCAGAAGCTTCCGCCGGCTCAGTTCGAATTTCGACATATGATTCCCCTTTGATCGAGATGGTCACCCGAGACGGAACTGACCGCGGACCCGTCCTTTGGCCTGATGATCGCAACGGTCGTGCCAACTCGCTCCTGCGGGACGCAGATTTGCAGATTGCATGCGATTTGAAGTGGCCTGGGATTCCCGGTAGCGCGCGGCCCGGCGGCCAATCAGCCGTCAGTTGCCTCTGAGCGGCGCGATCGTTGCCCAAATTGTGGGCAGCGGCCGTGTTGAGCGCGGATCAGGCACCGAGGGCCTTGCCCGCATCGAGGAAATCGTAGGTCCGGGCGAGCCGATCCATCAGATAGGCCGCACCGGTCGTCGCCGTGTAGCGCGCCGGTCGTTCGGCGGTGACGCAGGTCGGCAGGCAGGCGATGCTGGCATCGGGATTGGGATCGAGGAAGAAGGCGACCGAATAGCGGTCGGCGCCGCGATTGACCACCCGATGCGGGGTCGAGACATAGACGTCGTTGGTCCAGCGCATCAGGCAGTCGCCGATATTGCAGACGAAGGTCCCCGGCGTCGGTGGAACCGTGATCCACTCCCCCGCCCGCGTCTGGACCTCGAGGCCGCCGACCTCGTCGGTGAGGAGAAGCGTCACGTCGCCGTAGTCGGTATGGGTGCCGGCGCCGATCTGGCCCTCGGCCGCCGCGGCCGGCTGGGGCGGATAATGCAACAGCCGCAGCGTCGCCATCGGCTGGTCGAGCTTGTCCTCGAAGAAGTCGGGAACGAGCCCAAGGTCGATCGCCACGCCGCGATGGAGTCGCCGGCCGACCGACCAGACCGCGTCGAAATAGGTGAGCATCGTGTCGCGCCAGCCGGCGAGATCGGGCCACAGGTTGACGCCGCGGAACGGTTCGCCGGCGATGACCCGCGGATCGTCGGTGGCAAGGTCGAGCCCGATATTGAAAGCCTCCTTGAGGTCGGCCGGCTTGGTCGGGTCGAGGCTCTCGCCCTGTATCGCGACATAGCCGCGATTGTGCGGCGAGTGGCGGATCGACTGTTGCGTCCTTTTCCGCCTCGGGGAGTGCGAAGAATCGCGCCGATTCGCTGAACACCTCTTCGATCAGGGTGGCGGGAATGCCGTGGCCGGTGACGAAGAAGAAGCCGACGTCCCGCGCCGCCCGGCCGACCTGGTTGGCGATTCTCTGGTCGGCGCCCGGACCGGGCGTGAGGTCGACGATCGGCAGGGATTCATTCGCGGCTGTTGTCATCGTTGCTGCGCTCCCGACGCTATTCGTATTGCCCGTCACTATCCATGAACCGTGCCAGCGGATGAAGCCACACGCTCCGCGCCTTCCGGAGGGCGGCGAATCCACCGGCATCGAGCCCGGCCGTCACAAAATCGCGAAGGCCGCTTGCGTTGTTTAGTGAACTGTGTTTCACTAAACTAAATTACTAAACACACCGCCGGGCAAGGGAGGGCTTCGGCATCAATCCGCACACACGAGGAATATTGCGATTCAGCGCCGGTCGACGGCCTGGAGGCGCGCGTAGCCGCTCCGCAGCGACCGGCGATGCGCGATGGTTCCACACCTGGGAGGTACATGGGATGAGAAAGCTGCTTACCCTCGCGGCCACGCTGACGGCTTCGGCCCTGGCGACCGCGGCGTTCGTCAACCAGAGCCAGGCCGAGGACCTGACCCTTTGCTGGGCGGCCTGGGATCCGGCCAATGCGCTGGTCGAACTTTCGAAGGACTTCACGACGGAAACCGGCATCGACATGAAGTTCGAATTCGTGCCGTGGACCAGCTATGCCGACCGCTTCCTCAACGAGCTGAACTCGCACGGCAAGCTCTGCGACCTGATCATCGGCGACAGCCAGTGGCTCGGCGGCTCGGCCGAGAACGGCCATTACGTCAAGCTCAACGACTTCTTCGACAAGGAAGGCATCTCGATGGATGACTTCCTGCCGCGCCACCGTCTACGCCTATTCGACCTGGCCGAAGGGCACGCCGAACTACTGGGCGCTGCCGGCGATGGGCGACGCGCTCGGCTGGGTCTATCGCAAGGACTGGTTCGAGAAGCCGGAACTCCAGGCCGCGTTCAAGGAAAAATACGGTCGCGATCTCGCCCCGCCGAAGACCTGGGACGAGCTGAAGGACATCGCCGAATTCTTCCAGGGCCGCGAGGTCGACGGCAAGAAGGTCTACGGCGCCGCGATCTTCACCGAGCGCGGCTCGGAAGGCATCACCATGGGCGTCACCGCGGCGCTCTATGCCTGGGGCTTCCAGTACCAGAACCCCGACAAGCCCTATGACATGGAGGGCTTCGTCAATTCGCCGGACGCCGTCGCCGCGCTCGAGTTCTACAAGGAACTCTACAAGTGCTGCACGCCTCCCGGCTATTCCGACGCCTACATGCAGGAAGGCCTCGACGCCTTCAAGTCGGGCCAGGTCGCGATGATGATGAACTGGTTCGCCTTCTGGCCGGGCATGTACAAGGACGAGAATGTCGGTGGCGACAAGATCGGCTTCTTCGTCAATCCCTCCGAGAAGGTCGCGGCCTCGACGCTCGGCGGACAGGGCATCTCGGTCGTCTCCTATTCCGACAAGCAGGACGACGCCCTGAAATACATCAAGTGGTTCGCCACCCCCGACGTCCAGAAGAAGTGGCAGTCGCTCGGCGGCGTGTCGACCGCCAAGGCGGTGCTCCTCGACCCGGATTATCCGAAGTCCTCGCCCTATGCCGCCGACTTCCTGGTGGCGATGGGCCAGGTCCAGGATTTCTGGCAGGAGCCGGCCTATGCCGAACTTCTCCAGTCCATGCAGAAGCGCATCCACGACTATGTCGTCGCCGATCAGGGCACGGCACAGGAGGCGCTCGACGCGCTGGTCAAGGACTGGACCTCGACCTTCCAGGACGAAGGCAAGATGTAGCCTTCCGATCGCGTAGACTGTCCCTCCCGGTTGGCCGGGAGGGACCTTTCAAGCAACACTCGAGCCGACTGACAGGCGAAGCCCCGGATCGCGACGGATGACCGACTCCTCAGCAAAAGCGAACGTTGCCGACAGGGTGGCCGGTGCCACGCCGGCCCCGCTCGCCCGCCGCATCCGCGGCCTGTCGGACAAGGCCATCGCCTGGCTGTTCATCGCCCCGACGATCCTGCTCCTGCTCGCCATCAACATCTTTCCGCTGTTGTGGACGATCTATCTGTCCTTCACCAACTACAAGGCCAACCGCAGCGCCCCGCTGATCTGGCAGGGCACGCGCTACTACACCGAGATCCTCAGCGATCCGGACATCTGGCACTCGATGCAGGTGACCGCGCATTTCGTCTTCTGGACGGTCGTCATCGAGACCGTGATCGGCTTCACGCTCGCCTATCTGATCGACCGCCGGTGGCGCGGCCACGGCTTCTGGACGACGGTCATCCTGATTCCGATGATGCTGTCGCCGGCGGTGGTCGGCAATTTCTGGAAATTCCTCTACCAGCCGCAGATCGGCCTGTTCAATTACGGCATCTCCTTCTTCACCGGCATCGATCCGTCGTCCTTCCAGATGATCGGCGAGGTGTCGCTGGCGCCCTGGGCGATCGTCATCGTCGATGTCTGGATGTGGACGCCCTACGTCATGCTGATCTGCCTGGCGGGCCTCCGCTCGATTCCCGACTACATCTACGAGGCGGCCGAGGTCGACCGCGCCTCGACCTGGCGGCGCTTCTGGTCGATCACCCTGCCGATGGCGCTGCCCTTCATCATGCTGGCGGTGCTCTTCCGCGGCATCGAGAATTTCAAGATGTTCGACCTGATCAACCTCCTGACCTCCGGGCGGGCCGGGCTCGACCACCGAGGTGGTGTCGATCACCCTCAAGCGCGAGGCCTTCGAGAGCTGGAAGACCGGCTATTCCTCGGCGCTGGCGATCATCCTCTTCGTCGCCGTCTTCGGCCTCGCCAACATCTACGTCAAGGCACTCAACCGGGTGAAGCAGCGATGAGCACCGCAACCCAGGCCCATTCCGTCGTCGCACCGACGCCGATGGCCCGGCGCGTCTCGGGCACCATCGTCATCGTCTACGCGCTGATCACCATGATCCCGCTGGCCTGGATCGTGCTGACCAGCTTCAAGACGCCGCCGGATTCGATCGCCTATCCGCCGAAGGTGCTGTTCACGCCGTCGCTGGAAGGCTACTGCAACCTGTTCACGACGCGCTCGCGCCAGACCGAGGAATACATCGCCGCGCTGCCGGCGCCGGAGAGCTAGTGCGACGAGATCGTCCGCTCGCGCAACATGGTCATCGCCGGCCCGTCCAACGTCATCCCGCGCTTCACCAATTCGATCATCATCGCCTTCGGCTCGACCTTCCTGGCCGTCTTCCTCGGCACGATCACCGCCTATGCCTTCTCGCGCTTCAAGGTGCCGCTCGCCGACGACATCCTCTTCTTCATCCTGTCGACGCGCTTCATGCCGCCGATCGCGGTCGCGATCCCGATCTTCCTGATGTACCGGACGCTCGGCCTCTCCGACACGCATCTCGGCATGATCCTGCTCTACACGGCGGTCAACGTGTCGCTGGCGGTGTGGCTGCTCAAGGGCTTCATCGACGAGATCCCGCGCGAATACGAGGAAGCCGCGATGATCGACGGCTATTCGCGGCTCCACGCCTTCATCAAGGTGGTGCTGCCGCAGGCGGCGACCGGCATCGCCGCGACCGCGATCTTCTGCCTGATCTTCGCCTGGAACGAATACGCCTTCGCCGTCCTGCTCACCTCCGGCGACGCGCAGACCATGCCGCCCTTCATCCCCTTCATCATCGGCGAGGGCGGTCAGGACTGGCCGGCGGTCGCGGCGGCGACGACGCTGTTCCTGATCCCGATCTTCGTCTTCACCATCCTGCTCAGGAAGCATCTCCTGCGCGGCATAACCTTCGGCGCGGTGCGCAAATGACCCGGCCCACGGACCCCTATTCCATCGACGCGACCATGGACGCGCGGCAGGAGGCCGTCGCCGACGAACTGCCGGTGCCGCCGCATTCCGCGATGGACGAGGAGCCGCTCGACCAGTACGAGGTCCACCCCGCCGCCCGCTATTTCCGCCGGGGCCCGTGGGAGAACACCGCCACCGTGATCATCGCGCTCGGCGTCATCATGCTGATGCAGCCCTTCTCGCTGGTCCTCTACGGCTGGTCCTTCGCCACCATCCTGTTCGGCACGGTGATGTTCATCATCGTCAGCCATTTCGTGGATTAGGGCGCCATGGCCGAGATCCGCGTCGAGAAACTCCACAAGGCCTTCGGCGAATTCGTCGCCGTCCGCGAGTCCGATTTCACCGTCGCCGACGGCGAATTCTTCGTCATGCTCGGCCCGTCGGGCTGCGGCAAGACGACGACGCTGCGGATGATCGCCGGGCTCGAACTGCCGACCTCGGGCCGCATCCTGCTCGGCGGCGAGGACGTCACCTTCAACCGGGCCGCGGCCCGCGACATCGCCTTCGTCTTCCAGCTCTTCGCCCTCTATCCGCACATGAACGTCCGCCAGAACATCGGCTTTCCGCTCAAATGCGAGGGCATGCCGCGCGCCGAGATCCGGCAGCCGCGTCGAGGAGACCGCGCGCTTCCTGCGGATCGATCATCTCCTCAACGAGCCGACCTCGCGGCTTGCCGGCGGCGACCGCCAGCGCGTCGCCCTCGGCCGCGCCATCGTCCGCCGGCCCAAGGCCTTCCTGATGGACGAGCCGCTCGGCACCCTCGACACCGAATTCCGCGACCTGATGGTGCGCGAACTCCGCGAACTCCACATGCGGATCGCCGCGACCACGGTCTACGTCACCCACGACCAGCTCGAAGCGATGTCGATGGCCGACAAGATCGCGGTGATGAACAAGGGCGACATCGAGCAATTCGGCACGCCGCAGGCGATCTACGACCGCCCCGCCACCATGTTCGTCGCCGACTTCATCGGCTCGCCGCCGATGAACTTCCTGACCTTCCGCGGCAGCCTGGCGCCCGGGCGAGAGCGTCGGTCGGCGTCAACGGCGCCGAGATCGCCATCCCGACGCCGCGCGAAGCTCGCGGCCGAGACCGACCTCGCCCTCGGCGTCCGGCCCGAGCATGTCCGCTTCGACGACGCCTCGAAGCTGCGCGGCACCGTCTTCGGCACCGAATATCTCGGCACCACCCAGATCGTCACCGTCAACACCGCCCACGGCCAGGTCAAGGCGCGCCTGTCGGCCGATATCAAGGCCGAAACCGGCGAGACCGTCGGGCTGGCGCTCCGCTCCGAACGACTGTCGCTCTTCGACGCGTCGTCGCGGCCGGGCGATCCGCACGGCGCTCAACGAGGGAGTGGCCCATGGCTGAGGTCGTCCTCTCCGGCGCTGACCAAGCGGTTCAAGACGGTCGCGGCCGTCGACCGTCTCGACCTGACGATCCATGACGGCGAGTTCGTCGTCCTGCTCGGCCCGACCGGCGCCGGCAAGACGACGACGCTTCGCCTCATCGGCGGCCTCGAACGCGCCGACGCAGGGATCGGTCACCATCGGCGGCCACGACGTGACGACCGCCGCGCCGGCGGCGCGCGATGTCGCCTTCGTCTTCCAGCAATACTCGCTCTATCCGCATCTTTCCGCCTACGACAATCTCGCCTTCCCGCTCCGCTCGCCGGCCCGGCGCGTCCCCGAGGCCGAGATCCGCAAGCGGGTCGAGGAGATCGCCGAGATGCTCCGCATTTCGGCCAAGCTCCAGAACCGCGCCACCCAGCTTTCCGGCGGCGAGATGCAGCGGGTGGCGATCGGCCGCGCCCTCGTCCGCCGTCCGTCGATCTACCTGATGGACGAGCCGCTCTCCTCGCTCGACGCCAAGCTCCGCTCGGACCTCAGGCTCGAACTGAAGCGCATCCAGCACGAACTCGGCGCGACCATCCTCTACGTCACCCACGACCAGACCGAAGCGATGACCATGGCCGTGCGAATCGGCGTCATCGAATCGGGCCGGCTGATCCAGATCGGCACGCCGCGCGAAATCTATACCGACGCCGGCGAGCGTTTATGTCGCAACCCGCCTCGGCCAGCCGGCGATCAACCTGATCCCGGTCGGGCTGATCCCCGACGGCGGCGCGCCGGCCGGCGGCAAGACCGTCGGCGCCCGCACCGAGAATCTCAGGATCGCCAAGGCCACCAACGGTTCGGCGCAAGGCACCGTCGACTGGATCGAGCATCTCGGCGACCAGAACCACCTTCATGTCACGGTCGGCGACCACAAGCTGGTGACCCTCGCCGATCCGGAATCCGACCTCGCCAAGGGCGATCGGGTTTCGCTGGCGCTGGTCGATCCCCTATATTTCGACGCTTCCGGCAGGCGCATTGCCGCGAGCGGAACCGCAAGGACTTCCTGAGGCAATGGCCGACACAGAGCTGGATTCCCCTGCCATGACGATCGACGAGGCGATGCGCCGGCGGCTGATCGAGTCGGTGGCGCAGGCGATGTTCGATCATGTCGAGGAACTGACCGCGCTCGACCAGGCGATCGGCGACGGCGACCATGGCCTCAACATGAAGCGCGGCTTCGAGGCGGTGATGGCCGACATCGACACCCACGCCGCCAAGCCGCTGCCGGACGCCCTGTCGGCGATCGGCATGGCGCTGGTGATGAAGGTCGGCGGCGCCTCCGGCCCGCTCTATGGCACGCTTGTTCATGACCCTCGGCAAGCAGCTTCCGGCCGAGCCCGACCGCGCGGCCCTGGTCGCCGCCTTCGGCGCCGCGATCGACGCGGTCAAGGCGCGCGGCAAGTCGGATTTCGGCCAGAAGACCATGCTCGACGTCCTCGGTCCCGCGCACGCGGCGCTCCGCGACGGCGGCGACGTCGCGGCGGTGGCCGACGAGGCCGCCGAGGCGACCATACCGATGAAGGCGATCCGCGGTCGCGCCTCCTTCCTCGGCGACCGCTCGATCGGCCACATGGACCCCGGCGCCCGGTCGAGCGCGCTGATGATTCGCGCCATCACCACCGTTCTGGACAATCCCGCATGAGCAGCAACGTCGGCATCGTCATCGTTTCGCATTCCGCCGACGTCGCGCGCGGCACGGCCGAGATGGTCCGCCAGATGGTCGGCGAGGAGGTGCCGCTCGCCTTTTGCGGCGGCGATCCCGCCGGCGGCCTCGGCACCAGCGTCGAGGCGATCATGCAGGCGATCGACGCGGCGTGGTCGGATGCCGGCATCGCCGTCCTGGTCGATCTCGGCGGCGCCGAGACCAACAGCGAAATGGCGATCGAGATGCAGCCCGCCGAACGGCGCGGCCGGATCGTGATATGCAACGCGCCGATCGTCGAGGGCGCCGTCATGGCGGCGACCGAGGCGTCGGGCGGCGCGCCACTCGAGGATGTCAAGCGAACCGCCGAGGAGCTGTCGCCGGCGTGATTGCGGCGACGGGCAAGGAAGAACAGGGAATGTCAGACCGGCAAGTCTCCGCCACCGTCCTCTTGACCCATGCGGTCGGCCTTCACGCGCGCCCGTCCGTGAAGCTGACCAAGCTTGCCAAGACCTTCGGTTCGACCATCGAGCTCGGCCTCTCCTCGGACGGCCCGTGGATCGACGCCAAGAGCATCGTCAAGGTGATGGGCGCCAAGGTGCCGCAGGGCACGCATCTCCACATCCGCGCCGCCGGCACCGACGCCGACCATGCCGTCGCCGCCCTGATCGGACTGGTCGAGCGGGACTTCGACGAGGCGGGAGCCGATGCGGCCGGCAGTTGAACGGCGCGGTCGCATCGCCGCACCCGGGATCGCCGCCGGGCCGGTCGTGCGGCTCGATCGTCCGGGCGCGGCGCGGCGCCAGCCGACCGGCGACCCGGCCCGCGAACGCGCCGACCTCGAAGCCGCGATCGCCGCTTCGATCGCGGCGATCACGGCGCTGGCCGAAAAGCTCGAAGGCGAAGCCGCCGACATCCTCGATTTCCAGGTCGCGATGCTGGAGGATGACGCCCTCTCCTCCGCCGCCTTCGCCGCGATCGCCAAAGGCGTCGACGCCGTCACCGCCTGGTCGGACGCCATCGCCGTCCAGATCGCCGACTACGAGGCGACCGCCGACGACTATTTCCGCGCCCGCGCCGCCGACCTCGCCGATATCCGCGACCGGGTGCTCAGGGCGCTGTCGCGCCAGGACGACGATGCGACGCCGCCCGGCGCCGTGCTTGCCGGCGAGGATGTGACGCCGAGCCGGTTCCTGTCGGTCGACTGGGCCGGCGGCGGCGGCCTCGCGCTCTTCGCCGGCAGCGCCTCCAGCCATGTCGCCATGCTCGCCCGCTCGCGCGGCGTGCCGATGGTCGTCGGCATCGGCCCGATCGATGTCGGCGACGACGACGTCGCCATCGTCGACGGCGAGGCCGGCCGCATCGTCCTCAACCCGACCGCCGACGACTGGGCGGCCTTCGACGCCACCCGCGCCGACACCGTGGCGCGGACGGCGCGCGAGAGCGAAGGGCTCCGGCTTCCCGCCCGGACCCGCGACAACGTCCCGATCCGCGTCATGATCAACGTCGCCGAACCGGAGGAGCTCGACGCGATCGACCCGGCGATCTGCGACGGCATCGGCCTGGTCAGGACCGAATTCCTGTTCCACCGGCCGGAGGGCCTCCCCGACGAGGAGACCCAGTTCCGCGCCTATCGCGAGGATCGTCGAATGGGCCGCTGGCCGGCCGGTGGTGCTGCGCACCCTCGACGCCGGCGGCGACAAGCCGGTCCCGGGCCTCACCATCGACGGCGAATCCAATCCCTTCCTCGGCACCCGCGGCATCCGCCTGTCGCTCGCCCATCCGGACGTCTTCATGGTCCAGCTCCGGGCGATGGCCCGCGCCGCCGCACTCGGCGACGTCAAGGTGATGCTGCCGATGGTGACCGTGCCGGAGGAGATCGACCGCGCCGCGGCGATGCTCGACGAGGCGGTCGCCGGCCTCACCGCCGAAGGCGTCGCCTGCCGCCGGCCGGCGCTCGGCATCATGGTCGAGGTGCCGGCGGTGGCGATCGAGCCGGCGCTCTATGCCCAGGCCGACTTCTTCTCGATCGGCAGCAACGACCTCACCCAGTATGTCACGGCAAGCGCCCGCGACATCGCCGCCGTCGCGGCGCTGAACGACGCCGGCCATCCGGCCGTCATCAGCCTGATCCGCCGGGTCGTCGCGGTTGCCGGCGAAATCGGCCGCGACGTCAGTCTCTGCGGCGACATGGGCAGCGACCCCGCCCACATCCCCGCCCTGGTCGGCGCGGGCCTGACGACGCTGTCGGTGGCGCCGCCGCTGGTCGGCCGGACCAAGCTCGCCATCGCCGGCACGGAAGCGGGCGCGCCGTGAGCACCGCGAAGAAACGCGGCGACCCGACGCCGGATGGCGAAGCCGTCATCCGCTACAAGGCGATCCTCCAGAAGGTGATGGAGACCCGGCCCTCCGGCACGCGGCAGCGGCTCGCCGGCGCGCTCGGCAAGAACCGCAGCTTCATTTCCCAGATCACCAATCCCGGCTATGCGACGCCGATCCCGGCCCGCCATATCGAGACGATCTTCGAGATCTGCCACTTTTCCCCCGACGAACGCCAGCGCTTCGTCGAAGCCTATACCGCCGCCCATCCCCGCCGGGTTCCGGTCGCTCACGACGGACGGCACCTGCGCCCCCACACCGTCTATCTGCCCGATCTCGGCGACGAGGCCCGCAACCAGGACCTCGACCGGATGGTCGGCGATTTCGTCCAGAAACTCACGCGCCTGATCGGCAAGAGCTGACGGCGCCGCCGCCAAGGGAGGACTCATCGATGAAGAAGTTCATGAACGGCGCCGACACCATCCTCGCCGAAAGCCTCGACGGCTTCGTCGCCGCCCATGCCGATATCGTCGCGATGGGCGAGGAGCGGAAATTCGTCCGCCGCGCGACGCTGGCGCCGGGCAAGGTCGCGCTGATTTCCGGCGGTGGCTCCGGCCACGAGCCGCTGCATGCCGGCTTCGTCGGCCACGGCATGCTCGACGCCGCCTGCCCCGGCCAGGTCTTCACCTCGCCGACCCCGGACCAGATGATCGCCGCCGCCGAGGCCGTCGACGGCGGCGCCGGCATTCTCTTCATCGTCAAGAATTACGAAGGCGACGTGATGAATTTCGAGATGGCGGCCGAGATGGCCGGCCGCGAGATCATGACGGTGGTCACCGACGACGACGTCGCGGTCGAGACCTCGACCTATTCGACCGGCCGGCGCGGCGTCGCCGGCACGATGGTGGTCGAGAAGGTGGTCGGCGCCGCGGCCGAAGAGGGCCGCTCGCTCGCCGACCTCAAGGCGCTCGGCGACCGCGTCAACGCCGGCACCCGCTCGATGGGCGTGGCGCTGACCAGTTGCACCGTGCCGGCGGCCGGCACGCCGACCTTCCAGATCGGCGACGACGAGATGGAGATGGGCGTCGGCATCCACGGCGAGCCCGGCCGCCGCCGGGTCAAGCTCGAACCCGCCGACGCCATCGCCGGGGAGATGGTCGGGGCCATCGCCGGCGAACTCGGCGAGCCCGGCGACGCGCTGCTCCTGGTCAACGGCTTCGGCGGCACGCCGCTGATGGAGCTCTACCTGATGTACCACGCGGCGCGGGTGAAGCTCGAAGCCCGCGGCTTCCGCATCACCCGGTCGCTGGTCGGCAACTTCGTCACCTCGCTCGAAATGGCCGGCTGCTCGATCACCGTGACGAAGCTCGACGACGCGATCACGGCGCTCTGGGACGCGCCGGTCCATACCGCCGCGCTCCGCCAGGGGATGTAGCCGGCTCCACCGCACGAACGGCGACCACGTTCCATACCAAAGGGGCCGGGTTGACGCCCGATCCGTCCGGCCCTACCCCCGGACGGCTTCACATGCGCCGAGAGACGACCGCTTGTCGCCGCCTTGCCGCCAAGCCGGAAGTTGCATCGAACGGGCCGATGACCATTTCATCCGAAAAGCTGTCCATTCCGGACGTCATCCTGATCCGGAACAGGATCTCCGGAGACGACCGCGGAAGATTCCAGGAGATATTCCGCAAGGATTTCCTCGCGTCGCTTGGAATCGACTTCGATCCCGTCCAGGAAAACCACTCTTTTTCCAACCGCAAATGGACCGTCCGCGGTCTGCACTTCCAGCGCCCGCCCGCGACCCAGGCCAAGCTGATCCGGGTCGTCAGGGGCTCGATCTTCAGCGTCGCGGCGGATATTCGAGTTGGTTCCCCGACCTACGGGAAGTCGGTGACCACCACGTTGCGCGCCTGGGAAGGCGGGCAGTTTTTTGTCCCCCATGGTTTCGCCTTCGGCTTCTGCACGCTCGAGCCGGATACGGAATTGCTCTATCTCTGCGACAACACCTACGCCCCCGATCTCGAAGGCGGGTTGCGTTACGACGATCCGGCGATCGGTATTGCCTGGCCCTTCGAGAAGGGAGAGGAGACGGTGAACGCGCGCGATGCAGGTTTCCCCCTCCTCAGCGCGCTGGATTCGCCCTTCT